>CAYMEV010000015.1:0-89202 GCA_964389675.1 uncultured Candidatus Sumerlaeota bacterium | reverse complement strand
CAAACATCCAGCTGACGCTGCCTGCCTCAGCCAGGTTTCCTCCATGTTTGGTCAGAAGGTGGCGCAGTTCAGATACTGTCCTGTTCTTGTTATCTGTGACTACTTCTATGAGTATTGCTGCCCCTCCAGGCCCATAACCTTCATAAATATACTCCTCATATGTCACTCCGGGAAGCTCTCCGGCACCTTTCTTAATTGCCCTTTCTATATTATCAGAGGGCATATTGCTTGATTTTGCCTTATCAATTGCTACCCTCAATCTTGGATTGCTCATGGGATCTTTCCCTCCAAGCCTTGTTGCAATTGTAATTTCTTTAATAATTCTGGTAAAAATCTTGCCTTTCTTGGCGTCTTCCTTGGCTTTTTTATGCTTGATTGAAGACCATTTTGAATGTCCTGACATATATATTAACCTCCGATATTAATCCATTATCTTGAATGAGAGCGCTTCCTTAAGGTTGTAGAAATCACTGCCACTGGGAACATTTCTAAGTTTCGTGAGCAGGGTTTCTCTGTCTATAAGCTCATCAAAGGGTATGGCAATGATATCAAATTTTTCAGAAACAGAAACCATATGACCGAAAAGCTTCTGTTCAAAAAGCTTATATGAACCAAATCCAAGCATAGAGCCCAAAATTACATCGAAGCTTATTGGCTGAGAACATCTGGTTTCGTATCCCACCTGCTTGGCTTTAACCTTCTTTTCTCTGCGCGTTTTTTCTTTATATTTATATTCTATCCTGTCTGCAAGCATTTTACACAGTTCTACCTTGCCGAAAATGATGTTTCCATGACGGTCTCTTTCTTTCGGTTTAAGCTCCGGAGGCAGCTTGTCTGCCAGACCCTCTGAAATGCAAATAACACCATAAGGTTTGAAAACCCTTTCCCGAAGTATGATAAGGTCTACAATCTCTTCAGCAAGACTGTCAATATCAAGCTCCCCTTCCACATCCTCCGTCGATATCATCCTTACAGCTTCTCCCATTATTCCTGCTGCATATGTTATCCAGCCTGCTTTCCTGCCCATAAGCTCAACAATAAAATAGGTTTCTGTTGCTTCTGCATCAGCAGCTAGATTCTGTATTTCTTTTCCTGCTACATCAACAGCTGTCCAGTATCCATATGTCCATGGAATACCGTAATAATCATTGTCAATAGTCTTTGGTATGTGAATGACCGGCAGCCCGAGAAGCCTGAGGTAATTTGCTGTTTTAAGCGTGTCATCTCCTCCGATCGATATAAGACAGCCTATACCAAGTGTCTGGAGTGCGCTTAGGATATTAATCAAAGATTTTGTTTTTTCCGGATCCTTTAAATCATCCTTTGTCTTTATTAATTTTCCCGGGTTAGCCCTGGAAGTCTTGAGGAGAACACCTTTCTTGTTCCTGCTTTTGGTCTGCTCTACTCCCAGTTTCTTAAAATGCATTTCTTCAACAAGGCTGTAAGGGTTATGAAGATCATAGTTCTGGAGGTACTCATAGCCTTTATAAAAACCAATAACCTGATGGCCGGAGTTCAAAAAGGTCAGCGCGCATGATGATATAACTGCATTTGCCGAGGGAGCAGGTCCGCCAGAGAATATTATACCAACTTTATCGCCTGATTTAAAAAGCTTTTTAGACATAAAATACCTCCATATACTCTATGATATATCTCCGCTAAAAATGAGCCCCTTCAGATGCTCAAACTCACTTTCCAATGCTGATAAAAGTTCTTCGAACCGTGATTCAATATTATTTCTTATGTAGTTTTTATCAAATGGGGTAACCCTGGTGAACTGATCGGATATATCATTCAGGACTGAATCGGTAAATGTATCGATTTCAGTACCCTTGAAAAAACTGTTCATAATATAGAGAAAGTTGAAAAAGAGGACAGAATTTTCAATCATGAATATTCTGTCGACATTCAGGTTGTTCTTCTGATAGATTACTTTAAGCTTTTCCATTATCCCGTAAAAATTTGTCCTGTGTATCTGATAATGTATCTGTGCCATTGTAGATAAAAAAGAGGCTGTATCCAGCAGATTTATTATGCTTATATTTTTTGATTCCTTCAGCGATTCTATATTATGGACTATTTTGCTGCAGCCATCCATGAGATATCTGTACCTGATATCCATCTGCTTTTGAGTGTCAAAGAACTTTTCAATAATAATGCCCCTTATTTCATTATAAAGGTGCACGCTCCCGAGCAGATGCCTTGAAGAGAGAATGCTGTCTATTATGCTGTAGTCTGTTGAATTATCTATAATATCTATAAATTCATCCAATGCCATTATTTCCTTTTTCCGTGATATTGAAGAGGGGATTGCATTACTGAGAGGTATCAGGTTTCCGGATATATAATCCCTGCAGCAGATATAATGCTTGTTAAGCTGCCTGTAAGCACCTGGCTTGCAGTTCGTTACCATGATCGTGGTGATACTGCTGAATGAATGAAAATTCCTTGTTTTGAGAAATGTAATATTCTGCATCCGTTTATTGTCAAAACATCCTGCTGATATACGGGAAAAGGTCCCCTTTAATAAAAGATCAAATCTGGATTTTATATCAAGCACGAATTTCTTTAATGGGGGGAAAATGTTTGACTGATTTGCAAGAGATCCCTTCAGCCTGCTTATGTTTTTATACAGCATTTTTGTGTAGTGCATGAAGAAGAATGTGTTAAGCAGGGGGTAGCTAAGCTTATCCGAGCAATATTCCTCAAGTACCCTTATCTGGAAATCAGGTTCATCCCACAGATGCATAAGGTATTCCTCTATATTAATCTTTTTTTCATGCAATATTTTTATTATTTCATTCAGCCCTTCTGAAAGAGGGTATTCATTTATGAGAGGATTATTGGATAATTCCCCTTTCAGCGTGCATATATTATATAGAAGATCTTCATAGCTTTTCATTGACAGATCCTTAATTTATTTTAATTATAATTATATTTTAGTTTGTATTTCTGATATGGCAATATTATTTTTATACTCAGCTTTATGCATGTAGAATAAGATGCTTTTTGTTGAAATATTGGAATTACCGGTTATAATATGAACAAATATTTTTGAGGAGGCTTATTATGGTATTTAATCCCTTGGATAAGGCGCTTGTTGACGGTATTAAAAGTAAACTTGATATTAACCCTGCATATGCATCAATTAGAGAAATGAACAGATTGGTCAGCGAGATTGAAGAGAAAACAGGGATACAATTTCTAAAAATGGAATTTGGAATTCCCGGACTTAAGGCTGATCCATTGGGAATTAATGGTATGATCGAACAGGTCAGGGATAATGCTTTCACACATATATACCCTCCATTTGACGGCATACCCGAATTGAAGAAAGAAGCAGCAAGGTTTGTAAAGCTGTTCATGGATGTTGACGTGCCTCCTTCATCGTGTATCCCGACTGTAGGGGCAATGCAGGGATGTTTCATATCAGTTGCCATAGCAGGAAGGTCCTTCAGAGATAAGGATACGATACTATTCCTTGAACCAGGTTTTCCTGTCAATAAGATACAGACAAAGGTTCTGGGACTTAAAAGCGACAGTATCGACCTTTATGATTTAAGGGGAAAAGCATTGCTTAAAGCGCTTGATGAAAGGCTGAGCAGGAACGATATTGGAGGATTGCTTTATTCAAGCCCTAATAACCCGAGCTGGCTTATATTGTCCGAAGAAGAACTGAAAGGAATTGCTGAACTCTGCAGGAAATATGACTGCATACCTATTGAAGACCTTGCATATTTCGGAATGGATTTCAGAAAGGATTACAGCGTTCCTGGTGAAGAGCCCTATCAGCCTACAATTGCAAAGTATGCAGACCTTTATATTACAATTATCAGTTCTTCAAAGGTTTTCAGTTTTGCGGGAGAAAGGATCGGTATTACAGTTATAAGCCCAAAGATGTATGGAACCAGGAGAGAAAATCTAAGACAGTATTTTAATACTGATGACCTGGGGCATGCATTCATTCACGGAGGGATCTATCCTACCACCTCGGGAGTTCCTCAAAGTTCTCAGAGAGGGTTGTATACGCTTTTAAAAGCTGTTAATGAAAAGAAGATCAACCTGTTATCCCTGGCCAGAGAATATGGAAAAAGAGCAAAAGCTATGAAAAAGATATTTCTTGATAACGCCTTTTATCTGGTATATAACAATGACCTTGGAAAACCCCTGGCAGATGGTTTTTATTTTACAGTTGCCTATCCCGGCCTGAAAAGCGATATGCTTGTTAATGAGCTGCTGTATTACGGCATCAGCGCCATCAGCCTTAAAATAACGGGAAGCTGCCGGGATGATGGGATAAGGGCATGTGTTTCCCTTATTGATGAGTCAATGTTTGATGACCTCAGGCAGAGAGTATCAAGGTTTCATCTGGATCATAAACTTTAATATTACAAAAGGAGCATAGTTGATGTCAAAGATTAAGAAAAAGGACCTGCACCTTAAAGAAGACGCTTTTGTCAGCCTCCTGGATAGAAGCAGGCTTTTTATTGAAGAGAACAAAAAATGGTTTATCCGTGGTGCTGTAGCTGTTGTCCTGATCATTCTGATAATAGTAGGACTCACAAATTATAGCAGATATAAGCATAATAAGGCCCAGAGCATGGAAAAGATTGCCATTAATCTATTTTTCAAGGATTATCTGGATATTGAAAATGAAATAGCAGAGAAATTTTCTTCCGAAGATTCCAGGAATGAGATGCCGGATGAATATAATGAACTGGTAAAAAGCAAAGAGGAGAAGATGAGTGAAGCCCTGAAGCAGTACCGGGATATTTACGAAAAGTATCCAGCTACAAACTCTGGAGAAAGGTCTCTCTATATGATTGGATATATCAGCTATAAGCAGGATGAGATCGATTCCAGCTTTGACTATTTGAATAAGTACCTTGAAAAATATGGTGAAAATGGAACATTTTTTATTCCTTGCATTAAGAACATTGCTTCATTATATGAAATTAAAGGGGAAAATCAGAAAGCCATAGATTTCCTTGAAAACTATCTATCTAAAAAGGATTTTGTGTTTAATTACCCTGCCGAAAGTCTGCTTCTTCAGACTGGGCTGCTGTACATGAGTATAGAGGATTTTCTCTCAGCCCAGGAGAAATTTGACCTCCTGATAAACGAATATCCGGATAGCATGCTGAAGAGTGAAGCTGAAAAATACAAGACATTTGCATTGCTTCAGGCAGGGGAAGTATCTTCGGCAGTCCAGGATGATGAAGAAGAAAAAACAATAGACGAAATGCCTGAAAAAATGGATACTTCTTCTGATGAAGCTGAGCAGGCAGGGACAGATGATGTTACCGTCGATGATACTGCTGCTGATGAGACTGCAGAAGAGCAGAAAAGCGAATCGGAAGTGGCGCTTACAGAAACAGCTGAATGACACGGAAAGTAATATTTAATCTTCTCGTGTCTTTTCAACTTCTCTGATGTTAAAGATAATATTATACAGGTTTTTGCTTGCTGTTCCCACCGTTGCAGGTGTACTGATAATAGTATTCCTCCTTTTGCGCCTTACACCTGGTGATCCAGTGGAGCAGATGCTGGGGCAGTATGCAAATCCTGCAGATATTGTTCGGATAAGGACTCAGCTGGGGCTCGATAAACCGATATTGGACCAGTTTTACAGCTATATTAACGGGATTATAAGATTCGATTTCGGCAGATCTCTTAAGAACAGTGAACCTGTAAAGGATATTATCCTGAGGGTTTACCCATTAACAATGTTGCTGGCGTTTTTCAGCATGCTTTTTGCTGTAGCCTTCAGTATTCCAATGGGAATATTTTCGGCAATTAAGCACTACAGCATAACAGATAATATTTTAATGGTCACAGGGCTTCTTGGTGTCAGCATACCCAATTTCTGGCTCGGGCCAATGCTCATACTGCTGTTCAGCATAAAACTCCATATATTCAATGTTTCCGGATTTAATAACTGGTATGATCTGGTATTGCCTGTAATTACTCTTGGTACAGCTATGTGGGCATTTCTTCTAAGGCAGACTCGATCAAGTGTGCTGGATGTTTATAGAATGGATTATATAACTACAGCATATGCAAAAGGTTTGAGTAAATTCAACATTTTGTTCAGGCATATTCTTAAAAATGCACTGATACCAGTGGTTACAGTTGCAGGACTTCAACTTGGGGCTCTATTATCGGGAGCAGTCATAACAGAAAGGGTCTTTGCACTTCCCGGCCTGGGCGATACCATTATCAGTGCAGTAAAAAACAGGGATTATCCTGTGGTACAAGGCGCAATAATACTGATCTCCCTGACATATGTAATTGTTAATATATTTACTGATATTATATATACAATTATTGATCCGAGAATAGAGCTATGATAAAAAACCTTTTCAAAAATCCATTATCTATTTTTGGATTTTCAGTTCTTGCTGTTTTTATAGTTCTGTCATTTTTCCCATCCTTATTTACATCGCATTCATATTATGAGCAGAACTTATCTGAAAGACTTGCCAGGCCAAGCCAAACCAATATATTTGGAACTGATGAGGTCGGAAGGGATGTTTTTGCCAGGGTAGTTTTTGGAGGAAGGGTATCACTTGCCATAGGTGTTATTGTAGTTAGTCTTTCTGCAATAATCGGGATATCCATAGGCCTTATATCAGGATACTGCGGAGGAGTCCTGGACCAGTTGATAATGAGGTTGATAGATGTATTCCTTGCATTTCCCGGTATACTTCTTGCTATTGCAATAGCCTCGATCCTGAGGCAGAATGCTTTTAATCTGGTAATTGCCCTGACTGTTCTTGGCTGGGTTGGCTTTGCAAGAATTACACGGGCTAATGTTCTGGTCGTCAAGGAAATGGACTATGTTTTTGCTATAAGGTCAGCAGGTGCCGGCAGGCTGAGAATACTGGGCAAACACATACTTCCAAATGTATTGAGCCCTATAATTGTGCATTTTACACTTTCAATTGCAGGCGTGATAATTGCAGAATCTTCTCTTTCATTCCTGGGACTTGGAATAAGCCCGCCTTACCCGTCATGGGGAGGCATGCTTGCTTCATCGCTTGTTTATATAAGGGAAGCTCCCCACATGGTCATGTTTCCAGGCTTGTTCATAATGCTTACTGTATTATCCCTGAACTTCATAGGTGACAGCCTCAGGGATATTTTAGACCCAAGATTTAAACCAAATATGAACTGAATTTGTCTATGGGATAGAGGATGAAATACTTCGATAGTAATATGATCTTCAAGGATAAGGATGAGTTCCTTAAATACGCTATTGATAAATATTATGGTGAAATACTGATGTTTATAACAAAATCGACCAGGAATTATCATGATGCTGAGGATATTGCCCAGGATACATTTTCCTCCTTTTATTCATCAATAGAAAGATTCAGGCATGAATCGTCCCTTAAGACATATATATACAGGATTGCAGTTAATAAGATCATTAATTTTGAAAATAAGAAAAAGAGAGAGAATAATAAAATATTATCATTTTTCACAAAGGCTGCTGAACAGGAAAAGCCTGACAGAAATGCAGCAGGCAATGAACTGCAGAACAAAGAGCTGAAAGAGATAATAAAGAATGCCCTGGAAAGCTTTCCCGCAAAACAGAAGGTTATTCTTTCTTTAAGGCTGTTTAAGGAGCTTAAGATAAGAGAGATTTCAGAGATTCTGGAAACAAGCGAGGGGAATGTCAAAGCACAGTTATCAACAGGATTGAGAAAGCTACAGGATATTTTAAAGGAGCATGGTTATGGAATGTAATGAAATAAGAGAAAGACTGATTAATGAGATCATTGAATTTGGCTTTATCAAGGATGAGCAGGTCAAGGGTCACATTCTTTCATGTACTTCATGCAGATCATATAATGAAAACATTAAGCTTATACTGGAGGATTACAGGTGCGAAACATCATTACCTGATATCGAGAAAAAAAAGGAGCTTCTTTTTGAAAAGATAACAGCAAAAAAGAGGTTCATCAGCTATAAGAGGACTTTGGCAGCTGCAGTAATCCTATGCTTTGCTATTCTCGGGATTTACTATATATATACAAATCAGGGTGCATATGATGATGCAAAAACAGCAAATAGTATTTCATATTCTGAAGCAAATGATGAACTTGCAATGTATATAGAAAACCCCGGAGACCTTTATTACAATATGGAGCTTGAAAAGATGACAGAAACAGAATTTGCCATGCTTCTTTCAAGCCTTGACACAGATATAAACTCATCAGGAGAGAGATAATGCTTAAAAATATCATAATTGTAACAGCAGTACTTGTTTTTTCAATTCTTTGTTATGCTGATGACAGGTGTGATGAAGAAATTTTCAGGGAGAGGCTGGAAAAGATATTCGAACTGAAGAAGCTGAAGTATATGGACATCATAAAGTATGAGAATGAGGTAAAGGACAGAGTAAATGCCGTGCTTGAAGCAAATAAGAATAAGATATTGAACAGCATGGTTAAGAAAAAGGATATACTTGACAGGATAAGGAAGCTAAACAGGCATGATGTCGATGAAAAACAGATTAAAGAGGTAATAAACAGGCTTTTTGATATTGAAAAGGAGATCATACAGCTTAATCAGGATCAGTTCAACCAGCTCATAAAACTCATAAAGCCAAATGATGCATTCCTATACATACTCCTTGACAGAAGGTTTGAGCATGAACTGCGGGACAGGAACAGAAATATGGACAGAATGAGACCAGGACATCAGGATTAATATAAATTTCTGGAAGCTACGCAATCAGAAAAACCATGTAACTGCATACAGAAAACTGTATTTTTGATAAATACTGCAATAAAATTAAAATTTGACATTCCGTATATAAAAAATTATTATACTTAAAATCATAATAACCAGTTTGAAAGGTGAACCATGGAAATTAGCAAAGAGTGCGTCGTACTTAATGATGAAATGGTAAAAAGAACTTTAGAAAAGCTTGCGAACCTTATCATCAGGGACATCTCTCTTGAGAACCTTATTTTGGTGGGCATTAAAACAAGAGGCGTTGTTATTGCGGAGAGAATACAGGAATTAATATTAAAGAAGAAAAATATAAAGGTTCCAAGCGGTTCTCTGGATATAAATCTATACAGGGATGACCTCTCCACCATAGATTATTATCCTTCAGTCGGCCCTTCTCAAATGCCGAGGGATATCAATGATAAAGAGATAGTCCTGATTGATGATGTATTATTTACTGGGAGGACTATAAGAGCCGCTCTTACAGAGATTCTTGATATCGGAAGGCCTAAACGCATTTATCTTGCTGTGCTTGTCGACAGGGGTCACAGGGAACTGCCCATAGCGCCAAATTATGTTGGAGCGACGATAAATACTGCGTGGAATGAGAATGTAATGGTAATGCTTCATGAATATGACAAAGAAGAAAAAGACAGTGTAATCTTACAAACACCTTAAAGAAGGGATATAAAATGTATAAAGGAAAAAAAGACCTAATATCAATTCTTGATCTGAGCAGGGAAGATATCAGTGAAATATTTGCCACCGCCGATGCATTTAAGGAGATTATTCAAAGGGACAATAAAAAGGTTCCTGCTCTCAGGGGAAAGACTATTATTAATCTGTTCTATGAGGCTTCGACAAGGACAAAATCCAGCTTTGAAATTGCAGGGAAAAGGCTTTCAGCTGATGTCATTAATTTCTCTGCTTCAACCTCCAGCATAAAAAAGGGTGAAACAATGCTTGATACTGCGAATAACCTTGAGGCAATGAAAACAGATATAATAATAGTCAGGCATAATCAGAGCCAGTCCGTGAAATTCCTGGCAGAAAGGCTTAATAGCTCGGTTATAAATGCAGGCGATGGGTATAATGAGCATCCGACACAGGCGCTGCTTGATACTTTTACTCTTCACGAGATGACAGATACATTTGAGAATAAGAATGTTCTAATAATCGGGGATATCTTCCATTCACGGGTTGCAAAAAGCAATATCTTCTGCTTCAAGACCCTTGGGGCAAATGTCACAATTGCCGGTCCGCCTACATTGATGCCTATGTACATTGAAGAGCTTGGTGTTGATGTGCATTATGGAATAGATGATGTATTGGCTGAACAGGACTTTGTGATCATTTTGAGAGTGCAGTTTGAGCGCCATTCAGGATTTAATTTCCCTAATATAAGGGAATACAGCTCTTTGTACTGTCTCAACAGGAAGAGAGCAGGGATGATGAAACAGGATGCTATCATAATGCACCCCGGGCCTGTTAACAGAGGTATTGAGATCGAGCCTGAGGTTGCTGACGGAGAAAGGTCTGTTATACTTGGGCAGGTTACGAATGGTGTTGCGATCAGGATGGCCCTTCTATACCTTTATTCCGGATTTTCATCTAAAGCTATGAAAGAATAACAGGAGATTTAGTATGAATAGCAAAGATAGATTCCTCATAAAAAAATGCAGTATAGTCTCAAAAGAAATTGAAGCAGTATGTGATATTTTAGTAGAAAACGGAATTATAGCGAAAATAGACAAAGACATCAGCATTGAGAATGATATTGATATCTATGATATGGATGGCAAATACCTTATGCCAGGATTATGCGATATACATGTGCATCTTCGTGAACCAGGCAGGGAAGACAAGGAAACAGTTCTTACAGGGTCAATGGCTGCTGTCAAGGGAGGTATAACAGACCTGGCATGTATGCCTAATACGACACCTGTTAATGATAATTCCACTATTACAAGATATATATACGATAAAGCCAGGGAAGCTCTGTGCAATATATACCCTATCGGAGCTGTAACAAAGGGCAGTATGGGAAAAGAGATATCAGAGATGTATGATCTTTCAAAAGCCGGGGTTGTAGCCTTTTCAGATGACGGAAAAAGCGTCATGGACTCCAATGTGATGAGAAAGGCCATGGATTACAGCAAGATATTTAATAAGCCTATCATATCCCACTGCGAGGATATGAATCTTTCACAGGATGGAGTAATAAATGAAGGAAGGGTCAGCCTCAAGACCAATCTGAAGGGGATACCTTCAGTCGCAGAAGACATAATCGTATATCGTGATACAGCTCTGGCTGAATATTTAGGGGTTCCCCTTCATGTTGCCCATGTGTCAACAGAAAGATCAATGGAAATTATTAACGGCGCGAAATTAAGAGGGGCAAAGATAACAGCTGAAATAACCCCTCATCATCTTGCTCTGACCGAAGAAGAATTGCTGAGCCTGAATACAAACGCAAAGATAAACCCTCCTTTAAGGCCTTTAAATGATGTAAATAAACTAAAGGAAGGCCTGAAAAAGGGTATCATTGATGTTATAGCTTCTGATCATGCGCCGCATACTACTGCCGAAAAAGAGCTGAATATAAGCTCTGATGTACCTAATGGCACAATAGGGCTTGAGACTATGATACTTGTTGTTCTCACTGAGATATATCACAAGGGTATATTAAGCCTGAGAGAGATAGTTGATAAAATGTGCTACAATCCATGCAGGATAATTAATATTGAACCGCCCGCTATTAAGGAAGGTTCTCTCGCCAGGTTTACGCTAATAGACACAGAAGCTGAAAGCACTATAAACAGTGATTTCTTCTTTTCAAAATCTCGAAACAGCGTTTTTCTCGGAAGGAAACTTAAGGGCAGGGTACTGATGACGGTTGTGAACGGCAAGATCTGTTACTTCAGTGATCAGATAGTATATTGAACGGAGTGAGCTTTGTTTAGATTGAGCAGTATAATCCTTTTTATCCTGAATATATGGGCGACACTTGATGTGATAAAACGCTTTGATGACGGCTGTCTGATCAAGATTATCTGGATAATAATAATCTGGTTTATTCCTGTTTTCGGGCTCATTTTTTACCTTCTGGTTACCCGAAAAGGCTGATCAACGAAAAGAGGCCAGCTAATAGCTGTTATCAGACTGCTTTTTTATAGAGTATAACAGGGTTTTCATTCTTGAGGATTACTTCATCTGTAATTATGCATTCCTGAACATTTTGAAGATCAGGCAGGTCATACTGGATTTCCAGCATTATATCCTCTATAATCTTTCTTAAACCCCTCGCTCCGGTTTTCAGCTCCATTGTCTGTTTTGCGATGAGCTTGATTGCATCCTGAGTGAACTTAAGATTAATACCTTCCATGTCAAATATTTTCTGATACTGCTTTATTATACTGTTGGACGGTTCTGTCAGGATTCTCTTCAGGTCTTTTTCATCAAGCTCGTGTATTGCTGTAACAATGGGCAGCCTTCCCACAAGTTCAGGAATCAGCCCGTATTTGATCAGGTCATCCGGCTGTACCTGGGCAAGCACTGCACTGATGTTCTTTTCCTGTTTGGATTGAATCATTGCCCCGAAACCGAGATTCTTTTTGTTGATTCTTTCTTCAATAATCTTTTCCAGGCCTACAAAAGCTCCGCCTGAAATAAAAAGAATATTTGATGTGTCCAGCTGGATAAAGTCCTGATGAGGATGCTTCCTGCCTCCTTGAGGAGGTACATTTGCAGTTGTCCCTTCAATTATTTTCAATAAAGCCTGCTGAACACCTTCTCCGCTTACATCCCTTGTTATTGACGGATTTTCACTTTTCCTTGATATCTTATCAATTTCATCAATATATATAATGCCCCGCTGGGCTTTTTCAACATCAAAGTCAGCATTCTGGAGAAGCCTCAGAAGTATGTTCTCAACATCCTCTCCTACATAGCCGGCTTCTGTGAGTGTCGTGGCATCAGCTATGGCAAATGGGACATCGAGTATTTTGGCAAGTGTTTTTGCTAAAAGCGTCTTGCCGCATCCTGTAGGGCCTAAGAGCAGTATATTGCTTTTATCGAGGTCCAGGTCGTCCTTGGATTTATGCCGCTGGTAGTATTCTATCCTCTTGTAATGGTTATATACTGCAACGGAAAGAACCTTTTTAGTAATTTCCTGTGAAATAATAAATTTATCGAGCAGCCTCTTTATATCTTTTGGTTTCAACAGGTTTGTTTTTTCCCTGCTGTCCTTATGCACCGTCTCATTTATTATCTCATAGCATATTTTGATGCATTCATCGCATATAAAGGCATCAGGCCCCGCAATAAGCCTTTTAACCTGATACTGGTTCTTTTCACAGAAAGAACATACCGCTGGTTCTGAGGATCTTTTCTTTATCACCATTTCAAACAGCCCCTCTTGTCAATAAGAAATTTGAATTAATACTTATAATGAATCACTTCTCAAAAGTCAATTTAATAATAATTACAAGAATATATCATTACATGTTGCATTTTTCTTGTTATTTGCAATATCAAGATTAGAATAACCCTAAATGAATGATGTTTTAGAAGAAAAGAATCGCAGGGGCATCATGAGTTCTTCAGGTATTCATGTACTCCTTTTTATTCTTACAGTTATTACAACAATTCTGGCAGGAATTCAGCTGGCAGTGGTTGACCCGGAAGCTATTATAAGCAATGGGTTTTTCGGGTATTTTAATGCAAACCCGGATGTTCTTATTTCAGGAATAGGGTATTCAGTCTCTATCCTTCTTATCCTTGGATTCCATGAGATGGGGCATTACTATCACTGCAGAAAATACGGGATAAACGCTACATTACCGTATTTTATCCCGGCCCCACCCTTCATTTTCCTGGTTGGCACTTTCGGGGCTGTCATAAAGATCAAATCACCTATCAATTACAGGAAGCCTCTGGTTGAAATAGGTGCTGCAGGCCCAATCGCCAGTTTTCTGCTGTCAATCCCAATTACAGTTATCGGTTTGAAATTATCAAGGATTGTTATCGCGGAACCGGCAGGCCAAAGCTTGATTTTTGGTGAATCAATATTATTCAAGCTATTATCCAGGCTTGTCTTTGGAAATTCCCTGCCGCCCGAAAGCAGCATATATCTTCACCCTCTTGCTTTTGCGGGCTGGTTTGGGTTTTTTGCAACCGCCCTCAATCTTATCCCCATAGGGCAACTGGATGGAGGGCACCTGGTCTATTCACTGCTTGGCAGGCATTATAACAAATTCTCAAAGATAGCATTCTTTTTGATAATCCCTCTGGGCATACTGTGGCCCGGCTGGTTTATATGGGCTATAATGCTGATAATAATAGGATTAAAACATCCCAGGGTCTATGATGAAGATAAGCCTCTTACAGCCAGGGAAAAGCTTTTAATAGGTGTCAATATTGTCATCTTTATCCTGTGCTTTATTCCAAAGCCCATATATATCGGTTAGAAATAATTACTTGAGGTGATAGAAATATGATGAATTTGATTGAAAAAGAAGAGAAGAAAACACTTCTGGACCTGGCTAAATATACTGTTGAAACCTATCTGAAGTCAGGAAATCTGGACAAAATAAAGGCCCAGGCTGTGGAAAAGTATGACATTACTGAAAATCTGAAAGCAAAACGGGGTGTATTTGTAACACTCAGAAAAAAAGGAGATCTGCGGGGCTGTATTGGCTATATCGACCCTATAAAACCACTATACCTCGCAGTTATTGAGAATGCCGTACATGCTGCATTTTCAGACTTCAGGTTCCATTCTGTGCAGGCAGATGAATTAAGGGATATAACCATTGAAATTAGTGTGCTTACGCCAATCGAACCATTGAACGATATTGAAAGCATCAAGGTGGGGAGGGATGGGCTCATTGTCAAGAAGGGCTACAGGCAGGGACTCCTTTTGCCTCAGGTTGCGACGGAATATGGCTGGGACAGGTACCAGTTCCTGTCCCATACATGTATGAAAGCCGGCCTGCCGAAGGATGAGTGGAAGAAGGAAGGCCTTGAGATACACAGGTTTGGTTCCCTTGTCTTTAGCGAAGAAGACTTTGCCTTATGAGCATTCAGATCGAATCAGCATATTTTTTTATTAATTTTCTGAATCCATCACCAAACTCGGGATTTTTTAATGCATAATGCAGTGTAGCCTCAAGGAATCCAAGCTTATTCCCGGCATCAAACCTCTTTCCTTCAAATTTAAGGGCGAAGATTGGCCCTTTTGACAATATGATTTTCAGGGCATCAGTCAGCTGTACTTCATTTCCTACCGAGGCTTTTGTATGCTTAAGAACCGGGAAGATCGAAGGTTCCAGGATATATCTTCCGATGATCGCAATGTTTGACGGAGCTGTACCAATGGCTGGCTTTTCAACAAGGTCTTCAACCTGGTATATATTGTCAGTTATCTGTTTGCCCTTTATTATGCCGTATCTGTCAGTTTCATCCATGGGGACCTCTGTTACTGCTATAATAGGGCTTTTATACCTGCAGTAGGCCTCCATCAGCTGTTTTGAGGCAGGTTTCTGGCTGTCTATGATATCATCGCTGAAAATTACAGCAAATGGTTCTTCACCGATGAAATCCTGTCCTGTCAATATTGCATCTCCTACCCCTTTAGGGGTTTTCTGCCTTATGTAGAATATATTAACAAGGTCGGAAATATGCTTTATCTTTGATAGATACAGATTCTTGTTTCTGTTTTTGAGGATGGATTCCAATTCATATGACGAGTCAAAGTGGTTTGTAATTGCAGATTTTCCTCTTCCGGTCACTATCAGAACGCTTTTGATTCCGCTTTGAGCTACCTCTTCGATTCCGTATTGAATTATTGGCTTATCGACAAGAGAAAGCATCTCTTTGGGCTGGGCCTTTGTAGCCGGCAAAAAGCGGGTCCCCAGGCCGGCAGCCGGGAATATGGCCTTTCTAATCATATTTGCCTCCATTGAAAGATACTATTATTTACATGACATTATGTACCTGTATTATGTAAATTTTTTGTAAAATATCAATATTTTTTCCTTTATTTGTTCACCAATAGCTGTTATTATTCTGCTAAGGATCTATTTCGAGGAAGCCATTGAATAAAAGCGATGCAGTAATTATCAGGTTCTGGGGTACAAGAGGATCTATTCCCACACCGGGAGTAAATACCGTTCTTTACGGTGGAAACACTGTCTGTATTGAGGTAAGAAGCCCTTCCAGCCTCATTGTCCTTGATGGTGGAACTGGCATTAAAGCACTTGGAAATGAGATTATTAACCATTATAATGAAAAGAATATTAAACTTTTCATTACTCACCCTCATTGGGACCATATTCAGGGCATACCCTTTTTTTTACCAATGTATGACCCAAGATATAAGATAGAGATTTACGGCCCAAAGACCAATGACAAGAGCATAAAAGAGCTTCTTGGAATTCAGATGAACAGCCTGTTCTTTCCGGTAAGGCAGAGCGAATTGCTTGCTGACATAAAATATTTTGATGTCAAGGAAAGCGACCTGCTGAATTTTCTGGATTTTTCCGTGCAGGCTAAATTTGTGAATCACCCTGTAATTACTCTCGGATATTCACTGCAGTTTAAATCAGGCAAGATATGTTTCACAGGAGACCATGAGCCTTATGAGAATTTTTTCCATAATGAAGATACTCAGATAATAAAGATCAAGGAAATAATGACCAGAAAACTCATTAGTTTTATTGAGGGTGCTGATTATCTCATTATGGAAGCGCAGTTCAATGAGGAGGATTATAGCAGAAAGGCCGGGTGGGGACACTGCAGTTATTACAAGGCAATTGAAATTGCATATAAGGCCAGAGTAAAGAACCTTGTCTTTATTCACTATGACCCGAATTATACCGATGATTACCTGATGAATGTCGAAACTCAGCTTAAGACCTATATTCATGATAATCTCAACAGCAGTTTTTCCCTGCAGTTTGCAAGGGAAGGCAATGCAATCATTTTATGAATTTAGATGACATAAAAGAATATATTCTCAAAAACCCGTATCTAAGAGAGTATTTTGACCTGGATGGGTCCGGCTCCATTGAAAGGGATGAACTTGAGTGGTTCATCTCCAAAGCAGAAGGGATAATAAAGGAGTTTGAAAACCCGGACAGAAATTTCCTTTTAAGGAAAGGCAATAATAAAATCGGCACATTTAAATTCAGGGATATTCCGCCAGATCTCTTTAATAAGGATATATTCATATCTGTCAGGAGTGATTCCGGATGGTTTCCACTCCTGCTCCTGGACAGAATTCACAGGGAGGGTATTGAGGATGAAGACAGATCAGAGAATGAGTGCCTCAATCCATTAAAAGAGGAATGGTTTCATAAAAACAGGCTTTTGCTGATCAATTCATCCCAGCAGAGGCTTTATTATTCAGGAATAATCAAGGATGCTGATAGAGATGCTGTTATTGCAAGGGTGAAAACAGACCCCAATTATGTAAACTCATTCCTGTTCCTCTCAATAGTACCCAACCAGGACTACTCATCGAGGAAAAAATACCGCAAGATCATGACTGCAAGAATCCTTGTTGATGATAATCAGGACAGACCGTGTATTGAGATAAAGGTTGATCCGGGGATCCTGAAATTTTTCTGCTATAATGTGTATGACAGGCGTAATACATACCTGCAGTCCGTATATCTGGGAAGTATAAAGAAAAGCATAATGCATTTTCTCTATAAGGGCAGGATAGGCTATGACAAAAAAAACATTATTGTGTCCGGCAAGGGGAATTCATATATCTTTAACAGGGGATCGAGAGCAGTTGCGAAAATATCCAGGATAAAAATACCCATTTCAGAGGCCATTATAGAGAATAAGAGGTGTTATGGGCTGGAGTTCATTGATACGGACCTCTCTGACGGAGAAAGGATGCTGATAATCTCATATTTGCTTACAACTGACAGCAAGTTCTGGATTCATTACAGATACTAGCATGATCCTGATTTAATCAGGAATTAAGATGAGCGGCAAGATAAAAAAAATATTCTGTTCAAAATGCAGTACTCTTCTTTACAAATATTATAAAGCCAGGGAAGGGCACCTTGTTAAGTGCTTTTTGGATAATATTCTTGAAGACAATACAGCCGGTGATCTTATATGCCCTGTATGCGGTGAGAAGTTTGCGCGAAACACGATGATCTATGGGCGTCCTGCAAACAAGCTGATACAGGGCAAAGTGTATATAAGGCACTGACAGGATTTTCCTGATATCTAATATAATATTAACGGAATAACAGATGATAATTGAAGATGTTCAGTTCTGCTGAGATGAACGAACGGATAAACAGGATAGAGATCCTTAAAAAAGAGATAACGGAATGCCGCCGATGCAGTTTAAGTCAAAAAAGGATACACGCAGTATGCGGCGAAGGCAGCCTGAAGGCCAGGCTGTTTTTTATAGCACAGGCCCCAGGAGCTGTGGAAGACAGGGAAAACAGGATGTTTGTCGGGCCATCAGGCAATGTTATTGATGAATTATTCAGGCAGAGTGGTTTGGAAAGAGCCGGTGTATATATGACAAATATGATAAAATGCAGGCTTCCAAAGAATCGCAGGCCTAAGCAGGGGGAAATCAAAGCCTGCAGTTATTTTCTTGAAAGGGAGATCGAGGCTGTCAGTCCGAAAGTATTGATTCCCCTTGGTTATTACGCAACAAGATACATCTTCAGCATTTATATAAACGATTATAAATTATCACCGGATATTACTGGAAAGCTTTATTATTCAGGAGGGTATAAGGTATACCCCTTGCCTCACCCCTCATCTGTGCTTTATAATCCGTCCATTATGCAAAAAATGAAAAAAGAATTCAGTAAAGTTTCCGTTTTTCAGGAGGATTGCAAATGGTATCCGGTATGCCCCATGAAAAGATATTTTCAAGAGGGCATACTGGAACGGAAATGGATTGAGCTTTACTGCCAAGGGGACTGGCCAAGCTGTATGAGATACAAGATGGAGGAGAAAGGCATCTATCATCCTGATGAAATGCTTCCTGACGGTACTATGATATGAATTTGAATGCTCTCTGCCTGGACATTCTTATTTATTTGCCATTATTAAGGGTAGTATAGCCTGTTCTTTATCTCAGGTAAATTGGACTGTATAACAATCAGAACCAACACAGGATTGCAAAGATAATAAATCCCTAATCTGTCAGTGAGGAAATAATAGCCAATTATTTATCAGGCTTTTCTGGCCTTGATTTTTCCATTCGGAGTCTTTCATGGTATTGGCTGTCAGCATTCCTTTCTCTTCCTGCCGGCCTTTCTCCAATCCTTGCATAAATGATATAATTCCCCTTCGGGTTCCATATTTCCAGTTCAATCATCTCACCTGGTTCTATCCTGCTGATAATGAAGCTGAAAGTGAATGAATTATCTATCCTTACATTTTGCAGTTTCTTGATTATATAGCCTGGTATTATGCCGTATTCTTCAGCCGGGCTTCCCTGCAGAGTTTCAATTACCACTATTCCAAAAAGGCTTTCGCCTTTCTCCTTATAAGTATCTATGATTTCTTTGTACTCAGCGTATAATTCAGGATTCCTGATAAAATTGGCAAGATCTGTAACCCTGACGCCAAGCCATCCACTGTTCTGCCTTACAGGCTTTTCTTCTGCTGTTTTATCCTGGGAGGGGTCTTTGCCCTGTTCTGCAATGCAGTTTGTATATAATGGGGATATCAACAGCAGACAAAGCATAAGCATTTGAAAAAACCTTTTTTTCATTCTATATTCCAAAGCCTTCTGCTATATCCTTTATATGGTCTTTTTTCAATTCCGTACCATATATTTTTACCATCTCCCCGGCTATAAGGTTCCCCAAATGAAGGCATTCCGTTATCTCCATCCCTTTCGACAATCCAGTCAGGAAACCAGCTGAGTAGCTGTCGCCTGCGCCAGTTGTATCTACCGGGCTGATACGCTTTGTATCCCTGTAAACAGTTCTTCCTTTATGATAGGTCATCGAGCCTCTGTCTCCCAGCTTTATTACAGGCATTTCGACAAGGGTTCTAAGGTACTGTATTGACTCTTCCGGGTCGCATGTACCGCTGAAAGATTCAGCTTCCTTCTCATTAGCGAAAAGTATGTCAACCATATCAAGAATATCAAGTATCTTATCCTTGTGGGAGGATGCTACAAAGGGGTCAGAAAGGTCAAATGCAGTTCTTACCCCTGTCCTTTTGGCGTTTTTAATAAGCTCTGTGATGGTATCTATACCTTTTTGATGCGTAAACTGATAGCCTTCAATATAAAGGAACCGGGTCTTTCTGAATATGTCCGGGTCTATTATGTAAGGATCCAGTTCACCTGCAGCACCCAGAAATGTAAGCATTGTCCTTTCGCCGTCAGGAGTAATCAGGCTTAGGCAAATTCCTGTAGGCAGTTCATTAATCTTTTTAAGGCAGGTAAGAACCCCTGTTCTTTGCATTCCCTGCTCATATGCCCTGCCATTTTCATCATTTCCAACAGTTCCAAAAAAAACAGCCTTCTGATTCAGCAGTGCTGTTATCTTTGCACTGTTTCCAACACTGCCGGCAGGGATCATGGATTTATTCGCATTTGATTCAATGAATGATGAAAGATCTGTGAGGTCTTTCAAAGATATCAGTTTCATGGTCCCCTTAAAAAGTTTAAGCCTCTCGATCTGCTTATCATCGGTATTTATTATGATATCAAGCAGGGCATTTCCAACACCAAAAAATAGATATTCTCTGTCCAATCTTTCCTCCTTTTAATATTTTATTCTTTTCCAAGCCTTCGTTTAAGATCAGCTACCTGAGCCTTTACCCAGCTGTCATTCGGATTGTACAGCAATGAATTTTCAAAAGCATCCAGTGCTTTTGAGAGCATCCTGTCATTCATATATGCATTTCCCAGCAGTTTCCATGTATTTGCATCACTTTCATTCTGCTTTAATGCTATCTCTGCAAAATGATATGATTTTCTGTAATCTGTGAAGCCTGGTTCCTGGTATATATATGCAAGCAGTAATGATGCTCTGTAATCATTTCTTTTATAGTGGATAATATTCTGGAGATAGCCTATTGCTTTCTGATAATCCTTCTCACTGTATGCAATTTCTCCAAGGACAGAAAGGGCGCGAATATTGTTACCTGCATTTCGGACAGCACTCAGGGCGTATTCTTTTGCTTTGCTGTATTCCTTTCCGGAAAAATATATGCATGCGAGATATCCAAGCATCTCTGAATCGTTTGGAGAGATGCTTAAAGCCTGTTCGATATATTTCTTTGCATTTTTAAAATCATTTGTCAGAAAATATGCTGTGGAAAGAATCCGGACCGCCGGCAGATAGGAGCTGTTAACTGATAATGCTTTAAGTCCGAGTTCTATAGTTTTGCCGGGATTTTGAAGAGGTTTCTGGAGATATATTAGAGCTAATTTTACCATTGCCAATGTATCATCGGGATATTTTGCAAGGTGGTCCTGATATTCCGATACAGCTTTTTTAGGCTCATTAATATTATAATAATAGTTTGCAAGCAGCATGTGAAGGTCTTCATGACCTTTGCATTTTTCCAGCACCCTGTTTAAATGCTTTTTTGAAAGCGACAGATTTTGTGTTTCTCTTTTCTGGTAAAGATCAGCAAGGCTTATATTGACCTCACAATTATCCTCATCTATCATGGATGCCTTCTTGTAAACCTCAACAGCCTGTTTGAAATTTCCGGTCAGCTGCAGATACCTGCCTTCAAGAAGCAGTATATCCATATCTTTCTCAGAAGTCACTGACTTTAGTTTATCTATATGCAGCCTTGCACTTGTGGGCCTGAAGTATTCTTCACTTAGGAAGATATCTGCCAGGGCCTTATTTATCTCCTTATCATCTGGGAAAAAGCCGATAGCCCTGCTAAGTACAGCATCTGCATTTGCATAATCATCATTATTGTAATAGATAAGCCCAAGGTGCTTTCTGCATAATCCACAGGCCGGTTCCAGCTTTATCGCCTCTATAATCATTTCTTCAGCTTTTTCTGTATTTTCCTGCCCGGCGTACAGCAAACCCTTATAAAGGTAAAAAAGGTATTTTTCATCCATTTTTTCTATATCATTCTGGTCAATAAAGGACAGTATTCCCTGGGCATCACCGTACCTTCCATCATCTACATATAATATAAAGAGGTAGAGATCAGTAACGGGGTCCTTTTTATTGAGTTCAAAGGCTTTTTGCAGGTGGAAGAGCGCTTTTGATTTATCCTTAAGCTCTTCCTGCATATAAATATAGCCTATCAGTGAATGAGCCTCCCAGTCATCGGGGTGTTTATTGATATCCTTATTGAATATCTCAAGTGCCCTGCTGTAGTCTTCAATAAGAAGGGCTCTTTTCCCGCGCCTGCTTGCCGGATAGATACAAACTGAACTAAAAACCAGCAGTACTATTAAGAATACATATCTGCATTTATCCAATTTTTCCACCTCGCTTGATTATTTCTATTAATATATCATAAGCCGGATTCAAATCAACAGACTTTTCCAGCAGACGGCTAATATAATTCAGCAGTCCTAATAATGCAGGATAGGTTATCCCTCAGCAGAGAGCAATAAATATCCAGAATACCTGAAAGCTGCTGATCATTATAAAGCAATTTTGATGAATATAGAAAGACTGCTATTTCATCAGTATTTCGGGAAACCTTGGTTCTTTGAGAGTCTTTGATACAATTGGCTGTCGGGACTCCATTGTCATATACGGTTATAAGTCCTTCAATATCTATAAACTGGCCTGATGAGTTAAATATATAACCTTCCTGATCAGCACCTTCCCTGATTATGAAATTACCTGATGTTCTTGAGGCGTCGATTGTTGAGACAGGCAAATAGTAGAGCAGGGATATGAGATTATTTATATCTACGGCATTAAGGATAAAAGGAAAATTCCCTGTAATTGAGTTATTTATTATGTATTCAGAGGCTGGCTTGTTCCTGCCGGCTGGCTTGAAACCACCCCATCGCAGCATATCCCTGATTGCTTTTTTCGCGTTATTGCAGGCTGCAGAATAGGATTCTTTCCTGGCAGAATCAGCTGCCTTATTTATAAATTCAACCAGCTCGGAAGATGATCTGTCAATTCTGCATCCGGCTGCATGTATAAAGGCTGTCTGCAAATAAGGATTGCTGCTTCCTATCTCGAGATGCATCCGGGTTATTTATCTGGAATAATATGTGTGCCGTTCATTCCCGAAAGCGAGTTCTTCAGCATGTCAGATTTAGTTATGATGACCTCTTTTCCCGTGCTTTCTACAAAATCGATGGAAGCTCTAATCTTTGGCCCCATGCTTCCCGGGGGGAAATGCCCTTCAAGCTGGTACTCCTTCAGTTCGGAAAGCGATATTCTCGAAAGGTATTTCTGGTTTGGGGTATTGAAATGAATTGCAACCCTGTCTATCTGAGTAACAATAATAAAAAGATCTGCCTGGAGTTCTTTTGCAATAAGGGCTGCTGTAAAATCCTTATCAATGACCCCCTCTATTCCGTACAGCTTTCCATTCTCCTTGTAGGCAGGGATTCCCCCGCCTCCTCCGCAGATCAGGATAGCTTCGGTTGAATTTATTATATGTTTGATGAAATCCATTTCCATTACTGATACTGGTTTTGGTGATGCTACAATCCTTCTAAATCCCCTTCCAGAGTCCTGAATTATATTCCAGTTCTTGGTGTTTTTAAGTTCTTCAGCTCTATGCTGGGCATAAAAAGGGCCAATTGGCTTGGAAGGATTTTGAATCGATGGATCCAGTTTATCAACAAGGCAATGAGTAACTACAGTTACTATCGGCAGAGAGAGTGAACGCTTGCCCAGTTCATTATACAGCCCCCTGGTAAGCAGGTATCCCATTTCACCCTGTGTTTGTGCAACACAGACATCAAGCGAAATCATTGGGACTTTGTTTGTAGATTCTTCTGCCCTGATAAGGGCATTTCCAACCTGGGGACCATTTCCGTGTACTATTACGAGCTTATATCCGGAGTTGACTATTTCTATCAGGTCTTTAGCTGTCTCTTCAGCAGCTTTCAGCTGTTCTTCGATTGTCCCTGATGAGCTGGGGGGGAGAAGAGCATTCCCCCCGAAAGCTATAAGAGCAATCTTTTCAGTGCTCATTTTATAAAATCCTCAAGAACATCTATTAATTTTGGGTAGCCAATCTCTTCGAGTTCATAGGCTACATTCACTATTGTTTTGTTTACTTTAACAATCTTGTTAAGATTTATCGGTGTAGCAGATACTACTATATCACACTCTGTTCTGTTTATAGTATCCTCAAGGTCCTTAACCTGCTGCCTTCCGTATCCCATTGCAGGAAGAAGGCTTTGTATATGAGTGTATTTTTCAAAGGTGTCTGCAATGCTGCCCACAGCATAAGGTTTAGGGTCGACAAGGTCACTTGCACCGTATTTTTCTGCTGCGACAACACCTGCACCAAAGAGGCTTTCTCCGTGGGTCAGTGTCGGACCATCCTCGATAACAAGAACCTTTTTACCTCTTATTAATCCAGGATTGTCAACTGTAAGTGGGCTTGCAGCATCGATTACGGCAGCCTTTGAGTTTACAGAATGGATATTTCTTCTTAATTCATCAACCTCTTCAAGGGATGCTGAGTCAATCTTGTTAATAACAATTACATCAGCCCTGCAAAGGTTTGTATGGCCTGGGTAATAAGACATCTCGTCTCCTACCCTGAGGGGGTCTGCAACAACTATCTCAAGGTCAGATTTGTAGAATGATGTATCATTATTTCCGCCATCCCATAATATGATGTCAGCTTCCTGTTCTGCCTGTCTTAATATCCTTTCATAGTCAACACCTGCATAAACCACAATTCCTGCATTTATATGAGGTTCATATTCCTCTCTTTCTTCTATTGTGCATTCGTGTACATCAAGATCTTCATATTTTGCAAATCTTTGAACAGCCTGTTTCGCAAGGTCTCCATAAGGCATGGGATGCCTGATAGCAACAACCCTTTTTCCTTTTTCCTTTAAAAGCTTTATTACCTTCCTGGTAGTCTGGCTTTTCCCGCAGCCTGTCCTTACAGCACATACGGATATTACAGGCCTGGTTGATTTTATCATGGTCTTTTCAACACCCAGAAGGGTGAAATTTGCACCCAGAGCATTTACATAAGCTGCTTTCCTCATGATTGTATCATGTGAAACATCTGAATAGGAGAAGATAACTGTATCTATATCCTTTTCCTTTATGATCTTTCCCAGATCGTCTTCATGATAGATTGGAATCCCGTCAGGGTAAAGTTCCCCTGTGAGTTCACCGGGATATTTTCTGCCGTGAATGTTCGGAATCTGTGTGGCAGTAAATGCAACCACTTCGAAATCTTTGTTATTTCTATAATAAACATTGAAATTATGAAAGTCCCTCCCTGCAGCCCCCATAATAACTATTCTTTCTTTCGGCATTTCAATCTTCCTCCTTAATAAAATATTTAGTGCTTTTCGTGAAGCTATTATTTATCTAACAGTTTAAAATTTTAGGTCAATAAAATAAAGGCAGGCTGTTTTAATACAGAGGTTTAATAGAGGGTACTATTCCTGTATCAGGAAGCTTCCTTGGTTTTTTGAAACTCTCTGAGCATATTTCTCATATCTCTCAGAAATATAAAATCAGAAGGAGAGTTGTCAATTGCATCCTGCATATATTGAATGGCCCTGTCATATTCCTTCTGTCTATACTCAAGTATACTGCTGTAGAATAATATAAAAGGGTTATTGGGTTCTACAAATCTTGTCCTTTCAATGTGAGTTTTTGCATCATCGAAGTTTCCAAGCATTGTATTGATGACGCCGAACCCGAGATTGATGTAAATATCATCCTGAAGCGCCGGGACTGTTATCATTGTCTGGAAATCATCAAATCCCTTTTCAAGCTCACCTGACATAAGGTAAACCTGAAGTTTAAGCAGGATTGTAGTAGGGTTTGAGCCTGAGCTGAGCAGTATATAGTCTAAATCCTTCTGGGTTTCAGAGTAGTTGCGGCTTCTTAAATGATTTGTGGCATCCCTGTAATAGCTTCCTGAGGCAGAGAAATAATTCCTTATTGATTCATCTGAGAAATTAATTATTTTTACTGTTTTTTCTTCCGAAACTGCGGATTCTTCCTTGTCTGGGGTTTCAACTGAGGCCAGGCTCTTCTCTGAATCTGATCCGGCAGGTTCTTCAATGCTGTCTGCCTGCCGGCCGGGTTCACTCTTAAAATAGCCTGGGACTGTAATTAAGGCATATATCAGGATCATGATCCCCAGAAGAGCTAACAGAAGATAAAGTGTTACCTTCCTCTTTTCCTTTCTTACGCCATATGACATATCAATTCCCAGTGAATCTTCGCTTCTCATGTTCTGTTCTCTGATCTTCTCCTGCAGTATCCTCTTTATCTCAATAAAGCTTATTGGAGGTTTTCTAAGCCCTGACTGTGTTTCGATTGTATCTATGCCTATTACTTCACCATCCTTTACTTTTTGAAGTAAAGCTACATAGCTCATCGGGCCAAGCCTTTTGCCATTTGCCTTTATGACTGAATAAAGCTCCTGAGGCTTTTCATGAGCAAATATATCCTTAGGTTCTTCTGGAACAAGGTCTGAAAGATTGCTTATCGGTTTCTCCTTTTTAGCCTGAGGAGCTGGTTCTTTCTTTGTGCTGGATAATAACTCGTCAAGATAATCCTCAGAGATACCGTTTGTTTTTGGCTTGTTTGCAACAGTTTCCGGTTCGTGAGGCTTTTTATCAAGAATTGTTGACAGGTCGATTGTAAAAATTTTCATGCACTTTGGGCATTTAAGCCTCAGGGATTCTTTACCTTCCGGTATTTTTTTTATTTTCAGCTTTGTTCCGCAAAAACTGCAGTTTATATGATGCATAATAAAACACCTCTGTTAAATTCCAATATTTAATAGTTGTTTTATAATAAATATTGATATCTGCTTAATATTATAATAAATTGAATTTATTATCAAGTAAAATAGAAATTTTTTGGAAATTGATAAAATACGGTAACATAAATATAGCTGGCAAATCCTTATCCTTCTTTGCAAAAGCACTATATTCAAACTTTTACTTAATATCAGGCTATAATATACTTTTTGATTGCGGGGAAGGGATTTCGCTTTTTCTTAAGGAGCGAGTCCTGAGAATAAACAGGGTATTTATTACGCATCATCACTCTGACCATTTTGGAGGGCTAATGGGTTTTCTGCATTTAAGGAATATTGTAAAGGGAGGCACAAAAAACCCTTTAAGGATATTTTACCCGAAAAAAAATGACTATATTCTAAAATGGATTCAGTATTTCAGTTCACTTGAACTGCCCCTGCAATATGACCTGAAGCTTATTGGAGTGAATGACTACTCTGAAGTATTTCTGGGCAGGGACTCATTTATAAAAGCATATCCCGTAAAACATGATAATCACTGTTTTTCCTATGCTCTCTTTGAAAGGAATACTAAGCTCAAAGAAAGATATTCAGGGGAAAATATCATCCAATTAAAAAAAAGCATTGATCATGATGAGCTGTTCAGGAGTGAACTAAGATGCAGGTTATTCTATTCAGGTGATTCTTATCTTCTCAATGCTCATTCACCAGATAATTTGGATATAGGGATATTTGATTCAACATTTCTCTATTCCTCAGATAGAGGATTTGATTCACATTCTTCGCTTGAAGAGCTTCTTTTGCAGCTTAGGAAGAAAAAGATAAAGGTTCTTTTGTTGACCCATTTTTCACAAAGGTATACTATAGAGGAGATAAAGAGCTTTATTAATAATATTGATTACACGCTTTTGATGAAGATATATATTCTCCATGATGATAAAGCTGAATTCGTAGGCTGATTGAAATAGCCTTCAAAAAAACAGCTGCAAAGGAAGGGGTACAAAATGAAAGTAAAATACGACCCTACACAGGAAAGCAAGTTGAAGGTTAATGTATTATATTCTGAGAGAGAAGAAAATACACAGTTTTATGTTGAACTGCTTCCCATCAGGAAAAGATACAACCTTACCAGAATTGTCGGTGAGAACAAAGCGCATGCAACTATTAAGCACCTTTCCCCGGGTAAATACAAAGTTGTCTTGAAAGGGGATATTCTGGAGCTGGATATTTACCATGAAACAGAAAAGAGCTCGGGTGAATTTTCCCAGGTGATAGAGGTTGACTTAAAACCAAATGACGAGAAAATTATAACATTTAATCTGGGTTCGGAGATCTCAGTTGAGTTCATGGTATGTCTTGATAATCAGACTGTCGATAAAGCATCTGTGACAATACCAAAAACCCAGATGACCAAATTCATAAAGAATGCAAAACCAGTTATATTTGCGCTCAAACCGGAATTATACAGTATTATTATTGAGATACAATCCTATAAGGTAAACCGGTTCATAAAAATAGAGCCAGAAGATGAAATCATTAATTTCCATATTTCAAGCCGTGAGATAATGATATCAGAATGGAATGCTGAGCTGAAAAAGGGGAATATCGAAGGTGTCCTGGCATCAGCCATGTCACTTTTAGAGAAACACCCTGATTATGTAGATATAAATTTTTTTGTTGGCAGGCTATACTGCCTTAAAAAGGACTATAAGAAGGCATATATGTACTTTCAGTCAGCTCTGAAAAACAATAACAGATTCCTGGATGCCTATATTTTTACAGCTCTTCTTTTGATAAGGACCAATAATCTAAACCAGGCCCTTCCTTTTCTCAGAAAGGCAAAAGCGCTTAATCCTTTCATAAATGATAACCGGTTCAATGCTGCAATAGAGGCAATTAAACTGAAAAGGGGCAGTGAAGCTGAGAACCTTATAGCAAAAGCTTTTGAATATAATCCTTTTTTGCTGGAGATCTGCAGGTATTCCCTTGATGATATTCCATATTTTATCGATTATACAAATATTTCGAAACAATACTTCTACGAAGGAAAGCTCGACAAAGCACGGGAATCCATCAAAAAGCTGCTTAAGCTTCAGCCTAATTATGTGGATATGCTTTATATTCTGGGTTTAATTGAATACTATACTAATAATTACGAAGAAGCAATATTTAGCCTGACCAAGGCTTGCAGTATAAACCAGAATTATCTCCAGGTACTGCTTTTACTGGGCAAAATATATTTCAAGCAGGAAAAGCTTGCAAAGGCTCAGGAATACTTCTTCCGGGCTTTGACAATTGATAAGGATAACAAGATAGCCAAGGTATTTATCACCAAGATAAAGGCGAAATTATCCAGTAAGCCTCCAACAGACGAAATAGAGATCACCTATAGCTGATCAGCTATATTTATGATGAGATTTATTGCACTGCTTATAATCCTTTTTATGCCTTTAATAGCCCTTTCAGACCTTTTATATGTCAAGGGTTCCGGCACCCTGGAGATCTACTCAAAGCATGATATCCTTTCTGATTATGAATCTGTGGGCTATGAACAGAAAGTTGTAAAGATTGACGGCAACTACCTTGTCAGGGTCTCTTCCAGTATCAGCAGCTCTAATATACCTTCAGGAAGGTTTGTTTTCAATCCCGGAGATTATGATGATAAATATATAATAAGCCTTGCGCGAAAAATAACCGATGGGTCCGTATACCTGAACCAGGCAGTCGAATGCCTGGTCTTCTGGTTAAGGAATAATATCAGATACAATGCAGGGCTTATGACAAGGAAACCCACCAGCATAAGGGAAATACTTGCTGAAAAGGAAGGCACCTGTGTTGATATTATATTTGTCCTGAGTGAATTATTTGATGCCTGCGGTATAAGGCATAATATAATCAGGGGAATGGTAATTGATAACCATAGCATTGTGCTTCACAGATGGATTGAATTTGATAATGGCAAAGGACAGTTTATACAGCTGGATCCGCTTGCATCTTTATATTTTGTGACGCCGAATTATCTTTTTATTAAAAAGGATAACAGATATAGCAAATCATATTATGATTTCCCTATAAAGGAAAAACTTCAGGAAATAAGGATATTGAACAACGATTATAATTTCACGCCCATTGACAAAAAATGCTATAATGGCCTTGACATTCTTATTGCCGCTCATAATAAGAGAACGAATAAAAATGGTATTGTAATATCTGACAGGGAAAATAATTACAAAGAAATACTAATAACGGGAAATGACGCTATTTACAGGCTTAGAAGAGATAGGATACTTACCTATAGTATTTTCGGGCTGGAAAGTGGAAGATACGAAATATTTTATCTGCATGAAGCTGGAAAATCTCATCTTAAAACAGTTTTTCTAAAAGACAGGGAGATCCATTTTGCTGGAAAATAGGTATTTTGCAGGTGAAAAGGAGAGCCTGAGAGGAGAAATCAGGACCGTAACATTCTATAATGAAGAGAATGGATATTCAGTCCTGAAAATATCGGTCAGAAAAAAAAACAGGATGAATACTGTAACAGCCTGCGGGAATATTTTCCAGCCTTATCCAGGGGAAATGGTCTATCTTGAAGGCAGATATGTCAATAATCGCGAATATGGCATACAGTTCTCCTTTGATTCATTTTCAAGGAAATTTCCCCAGTCAAAAGAAGGAATGGTAAAATACCTTTCAAGCAGCATGGTGAAGGGTATCGGGAAACATTATGCAGAAATGATAATTGACAGGTTTGGTAAAGAATCATTTAGTATAATTGAAAAATATCCTGAGAAACTCAAAGAAATAAAGGGTATTGGAGAAAAAAGGATACAGGAGCTTATTAAATCCTGGAATACCCAGGCCATAATCAGGGATATTATTATGTTTCTCTCAGAGCACAATATTAATCTGAATTATGCCTTCAAGATCTACAGGGTATTTGGCGCTGATTCAATTGAACAGCTTAAGAGAGATCCTTATATACTTGCGGAGAAGATAAGGGGAATTGGTTTTAAGACTGCCGATTCAATAGCAATGAAATTAAATATAAAAGAGGATTCAGTATCAAGGATTATGTCAGGGATTCTCTATGTTCTCCTTAGCGATGCTGAAAACGGAAATACCATGACAGAGGATAAGGCATTGATCAGCAAAGCCCAAGAGCTTCTCAATATAGGCCCTGAAAAGATAAGGGAATGCATTAAAAAGATGCTGAATGAAGAAAAGCTGTACACTATCGAGAAGGAAGACCTGAGCTGCTACAGCCTGCCTGCATACTTCTTTGCTGAAATAAAAGCCTCCGGGATGTTGAGGAATATTCTGAAAAGCCGTTTTTACATATCCATAAAAAGCATTGATATGGCAATCAGGTGGGTTCAGGAGAGGATCAGCATTAAGCTTACAGACAATCAGAAAGAAGCTATTGCCGGTGTATTGAATAATAAGATATCAGTAGTTACAGGTGGGCCAGGAACGGGAAAAACAACGATAGTAAAAGCAATACATACAATATATAAAGCAAAGAAGGCAAAAATTGCCCTTCTTTCTCCTACAGGAAAAGCTGCAAAAAGACTATCAGAAATAACATCTTATCCTGCATCAACAATACACAGGATTCTTGGCACAAGCCCTCAGAATAACCGATTCCTCAAGAACGAGAACAACAGGCTGCGTTATGATATAATTGTAATTGATGAATTTTCAATGGTTGATATCCTGCTGTTCTACAATCTACTGAGAGCTGTAGATAGCCATACCAAGCTTATTTTTATAGGCGATGCAGATCAGTTGCCTTCTGTAGGCCCTGGTGATGTTCTTTACAGCATATTAAAATCTGAACGGATCTATTCAGCGGAGCTTAATCAGATTTTCCGCCAGATATTATCCAGCAGGATTATTACTGCCGCCCACAGGATCAGGCAGGGACTTTTTCCCTATCTGCCTGATTATAAGGTAGATAACAGAAATGATCTCTATCTTTATTCCATTGATGACAGAAAGGACAAAAATAATAAGCTTAGCCAGGGTAATGGAAGAATAAGTGAAGATAGCATGGCTTATGGTACGGAAAAAACTCATGATATCCCCGATATTATCATAAAAATAATAAAATACGATGTTCCGAAGATATCAGGGATAAACAGCTTATCTGATATACAGGTTCTTACATCGCTGAACAGCGGAGTATGCGGAACCCATAACCTCAATACAGTACTGCAGGCATACTTCAACCCGTCAAACAGATCTGTTACCAGATTTGGCAGGCTATTTAAGGTAAATGATAAGGTCATGCAGATAAGCAATAATTATGAAAAGCTGGTATTTAATGGAGATGGGGGTATTATTACGGGTATTGATTTTGAAGAGAGGGTGCTTACAGTAAGGTTTGAAAACCGGAGCGTTGAATATTCATTCAATGAGCTGGATGAGCTGACTCTCAGCTATGCTATATCAGTACATAAGAGCCAGGGTTCTGAATTTCCCGTTATAATATTTCCAATTATAACCTCTCATTATATGATGCTCAGGAGAAACCTGATATATACCGGTATAACCCGGGCGAAGAAACTCGCTATAATAATAGGTTCGAAAAGGGCAGTTGCAATTGCGATTAACAGGGATAGCAGAGGAGACAGGCTTACATATCTAAAAGAGAGGATACAGGAAGCCATCCTTTTATAATATGAAGGATTGGCTGGTGCAAAATTATATTGAATTGATATTGAAAAGAATAATAAACAGGCTGGTCAAAATGCACAAGATTTCATTTTTTGCTTCATTTTCTATTAATTCAAAAATATAGACCAAGAAAGGAATGCTCATGTATTATCACTCGAGGGCATGTCCAATTGTCCGTAACTCAATGCACAGGGTGCGCCGGAAGATACTTGACCTCCCAGGCTATATAGTAAGAAAACCGCTGCCAAAACCTTTTACCAGGTCCCTTTTGCACCATGCAGCTATGAATTCAGTAAAGGGAGAGCCTGATATTATTATAAGAAATGCGCGTTTAATAAACCGACAGCTTGTAGATATTGCCATAAGTTCGAATTACATTGCTGAAGTTGCTCCATCAGGGAAAAACAGTATACTATCCAGGGATTCAATTATCCTGGATGCTGGCGGTATGTCAGTCCTGCCTGGATTTAACGATTGCCATGTCCATCTTATGGTAGGAGCGGAACATTTACAGGGCTGTGACGCAGAAAAAGCCGAAAATCAGGATGATCTAGCCTTTATGATATCGGATTTCAGCAGGCAGAATAATAAAATGCCGGTTATATATGTATATGGTGCGCACTATACGGATCCACCCCTGATACCGCCTGAAAATGCAAGAAAATTCCTGGATAGCATTGTCAGCGACAAACCGCTGTTTGTATTTGCTCATGACCTGCACACAGGCTGGGCAAACAGTAAAGCCTTGCAGGAAGCTGATTGCATGCGGGTAATGCCTCCTTTTCCCAGATTAATCCATGCGCTTGACCTTGAACATAATATGCCGCTGGATAATGAAGGCCTGCCGACTGGTGAACTGCTTGAACCTCCAGTATATTTTACGGTTGAGTCAGTCCTGCGCTCTAAATTCCCTTTAAGTTCAGAACAAAAGCTTTCAGCCTTGCAGAATACCTGCTCATATTTAGCAGGCAAAGGTTTGACAGGAGTATTCTCGATGGGTTTGGACCTTCCTCCTGAAGATATTGAGCTTATATTATTATTGGTTGAGCTTGAAGAAACAAAAAAATTGCCTGTTAGAGTATATTCATCCTTTTCTGTAGTTCCGGATGAACATATGCTTACTGATATAATTGAAGCATCTGCAATTCGTGATATGCTGCATAAGGCACGTCAGGGAATTTTCAGCATAGCTGAGATTCATTCCTTTTTAATTGAAAGCCTTAAAGCAGCAGTTGAACTTCGCCATAACACCCTCAGCGAGCTGTTAAGGCATCATACGCACAACCTTACTCACCCTCTTGCAGGAATGCTCCACCAGGCATCTCATGATCTAAAACAGATTATGCATAATATTCACCTGCATCCACATCTTAAAAGGCTTGAACAGCGTCTTTCGGACAGCCGAAACTCGTATATTCCAAAAGACAGCAAAATCAGCATGAATTCTGTTAAACTGTTTATGGATGGAGTAATTGAGAAAGACACTGCCTTTCGTTTAGATAAAAAGACCCTGGAAGGTATTCCTGCCTTTTCTCAGCAGAATATTAACCTGGCTGTCGCAATTGCAGACAGCCTTGGTTTGCAGGTTGCCACCCACAGTATAGGAGACGGAGCAGTCAGAAATGTCCTGAATGCCATTGAAGCAGCAAGACTTAAAAATAAGGCTCTGGATAAGAGAAGAGGCCATCTGATCCGTCACCGGATCGAACATATAGAAATGTGCAGGGCTGAGGATATTGAAAGATTCTATAAGACCGGAACTATTGCTTCAATGCAATCACTGCATGAAAGGGAACCTGTGACCCTCTGGCACAAGATGGTACCTGAAAAATACTGGGAAAACGCTTTTCCATGGCAGAGCCTGAAAGAGATATGCAATCCGCTCATATTTGGCAGTGACTGGCCGATAGTACCATGCAATTGCTTACAGGGAATATACCATGCTGTTACCAGAAAACCATGGCTTCCTGGTATAAAAAACCAGGCTTTAACCTTACAACAGGCTTGCGCTTCATATTGCAGGGTGCCTGCATATGCTTCATACGAGGAATCTGCAAGGGGGGAAATTAAACCGGGAGCTTTGGCTGATGTGGTTGTCTTATCGGATAATATAGAAGATATTATAAAAAAGGGCTATGAAAAGTATAAGGTCCTCTATACTATTTGTGACGGTGAGATCACACACGGAAAGGATTAGCTGTGAAGGATTATTCAGCAGGAAAATCATAAATCCAGATAAAGTCAATTTATAAGGTATTAACTCTAATTTCTTTACAATTATATTCTCTTTATTATTATTCCAGAAAATGAAAAATATTTTAGATAAATTCAATCCATTCGGGCAAAAGACAGCATTGGTGCTTGGAGGAGGCGGTGCAAGGGGTATTGCTCACCTAGGGGTCATTGAATATCTCATGCAGAATCATATAAGCTTTGATGCAGTTTTTGGAACATCAGCAGGGGCTTTGTTCGGGTCTCTTTATGCAATGACCCAGGATGCTCAAAAGGCATTATTCAAATACAGGGAAGTTATTGAGGACATTGATTTCCCTGAATTTGAGAAAGTGCAGGCAGATGGTGAACCAGGAATTAAAAATACAGTAAGAAATATGTATTACAGCATAAAAAAAAGTGCCTGGGTTATCAGAGGCGTCATCAGGCAGTCGCTTATTGAGAGGGGACTGTTTGAAGAACTGCTGGATGTTTTTTTCGGAGACACTTTTCTCGAGGATCTCCCTGTGAGGACATATATAATTGCTACTGATATGATAACAGGAAAAGATATTGTATTCACCAGAGGCAAACTATCCCCTATTGTACAGGGAAGCTCATCTATTGCAGGTGTCCTGCCTCCTGTTGAGTATAAGGGCAGGATGCTTATAGACGGAGGTACAACAGCAAAATTGCCTGTGGCTCAGGCTGTAATGATGGGATTTAACAGAATAATTGCAGTTGATGTAGGATCAGCATTTAAGGAGGTTGATAAGTTCAACAATGCAATTGATATTTTCTCACGTATTGAAAAGATTGCTTCCAGAAGATTTCATTTTGATAATACTAATCTTGCTGATATCCTGATAAGGCCTCAGCTGGATGATTTGAACTGGTATGATTTCAAGAAGATAGATATAATATATAACAGGGGATTTTCAAAGGCAACTGAGATGGCTTCAAATCTGAGAAGATTTGAAAGGAGTCTTTTTGTAAAAAGAAAACATATCCCTGAATCAAGGTTCATGAAATTTTGTTCAATTGAATAAAAATCTTGATTTTTTTCTTGCTATTAATCCAATTTAGTGTAGATATACTTTCTACTATCTGCTCCTCCATAGCTCAATGGTAGAGCATCCGGCTGTTAACCGGAGGGTTGCTGGTTCGAGCCCGGCTGGGGGAGCCACTTTCTTTATACTTCCTTGATCAGAACATCTTAAAGGCAATTATGAATACTTACCTGGGCTACTGCCACTGCAGCCTTGTCCTGTATTCAATGATCTGCCCGTATACTGATTCAACCTGAAGGATGTAAAACATTTTACTGTCAGGTTTTACATAATCAGTATAATTATATGCATGCCCGCTTGATGGTGTACCCTGTCCCGGGATTATTGATGAATTAAGCAGCACAGGGACATAGGATATAAAAGGGCTTATCTTTTTTCCTACCAGCCGGTAAAGCCAGAAACCCAGAACATTATCTTCATATACCGTCGTCCAGTTGACATTTACAGTATTTCCGGCACCATTTGCAGAAAATGTTTCAAGCTCGACAAATGTTGAACCAGGGCCTTCCCATCCGGCAATTCTTGCAAGCATCCACCAGAGGGCAGCGCCTTTCCTCACGCAGTTCAGGCCCTGACTATGTGCACAGCTGTCGCAGTTTGAAGTTATTGTAGTCAATGCAGCCCCGGGATTATCTGCAATCCAGTCCTGGGCCCAGTTGGAATCAAGACTGCCGTTTCCGTCGCTGTCATAATCACAGTTATCATTGCAGTAGAGGGGCATGTAGTTGGTAAGAGCATCCGGGTCATAGCTTTCAATATCGGCAAAATCAAAAAGAACCTTGTTATTGGCCTGGCAATAAGCCCTGATCTGGTTATTCCTCTGATTTAGGTTTCCTGAATTGCCGGTACCATCAAGATGGCCAGTCATATAAATAAATGTTATATCGGGATAATCTGATTCAAGCTGATTCATTGCATTCAGATATGTATTTATTCCTGCTTGAGTATTATCAGAACAGCCTCCGCACCATGACCACATTACAACATTTCTGTCATTATCAGGCAGATTCAGCATATATATGGTGTTGTCTCTCCAGGTAAGGTCCCCATAATGGCCAAGATCACCTTCAGCCCAGTAGTCATTGAAAAAAATGCCAGTATTCAGCCCCCAGTATGTTATTTGAAAATTCCAGCTGCCACCAAAGGTATCTCTGAAAGCTTCAATTCCAGTAACAAGCTGGCTTCCATGAGATGTATGGCCATAGCCTATTCTCAGGCTGCTTTTGGCTGCCTGTATCCAGCTTTCAGGTATTTGAGTGTAATCAGTGCAGTTATGGTCTATTATGATCGCATCCTGAGCCTTAAGCAGTGTAAAAGATAATAAGACAATCACTGTCACTAAGGCAAATGTTTTAACAGTATTCATACAAAACCCTCCTTATCAGGAAATTTTCTGATATTGAATCTATGGTTTTCTATTTTTTATTATAATATAATAAGACTGCTATTTGAAATTAAATTTTTAAATAAAATTATAAAATACATTAGGTAATTACCTTGAAAGGACTTCCTGCCATTGCAGCCTTGTCTTATATTCCAGTGTATCTCCGCTGGCTGATACTATTTCAAGGATATAGAAGATAATAGAGCCAGGCTTTACATGATCTGTAATGCTGTATGAATATCCTCCAGAGGCTGTACCCTGTCCGGGTATCATTGTCTGATTAAGCAGTACAGGGGCATATGAAACAAATGGGCTGACTTTCTTTCCTATAAGCCTGTAAAGCCAGAATCCCTGGACATCCGGTTCTAAACAGGTTTCCCAGGCAATTGTGGCTTCTGTTCCTGAACCATTTGCAGAAAAAGATTCAATCTCGACGAAAAAAGACGGGTCAGTGAGACTGGCAATGCATGAATCATGCCCGCCCTGTGATATAAGTTCAAATTCACCGAACAGGGCTGTACCATAGAAATAGCCCGAAATAAAAGAATTACCATTATTATCAATACAGATCCCATATACTGATTCATCCAGAGTTCCTCCTGCTTTTTGTGCCCACAGGAAATTTCCCAGCTTATCGATCTTTGCTATGAAAATATCACTGCTCCCAGATGATGAAAGAATAGATTTGCCAAAGGAAGCTGTGTCTCTGAAAAATCCTGAAATGTATGAGCTTCCTGAACTGTTTGAAGCTATGGCATAACCCCGGTCATAGCTTATTCCTCCTGCTTGTCTGGCCCAGATGAAGCTGCCTTCCGGATCAAGCCTTGCTGCGAATATGTCAAAACCACCATTTGAAACAAGAGTATCTGCTCCAAAAACAGCAGTGCCGGAGAAATAACCTGTGGAGCATATATAGGAATCATCATCAGAGGATATTGAAATGCCATAATCATTGCCAGGTCCGCCTGCCCTTTCTGACCAGATAAAATTCCCGTTCTTGTCAATCCCTGCCATAAAGATATCAAACCCTCCGGCTGAAGAGAGCTGTGTACCGTCAAAACCGCAAATGCCGCTGAAATGACCTATAATATATATTGAGTTGTCATTTCCTGATGAAATGCCTATGCCAAAATCATCAAGCAGTCCGCCGGCCTTTTTGCTCCATAAAAAGCCGCCGCTGAGGTCCAAACCTGAAATGAAGATATCTGACATTCCGCTTGATACCAGACAGGTATCTCCAAAGTCAGCATTTCCTTCAAAATATCCTGTAATAAATATATTTCCTGAGGAGTCTGCTGAAATACCATAAGCATGGTCAACCTGAGGTCCTCCTGCGCTTTTTGCCCAGATAAAATCCCCGTTCTGATTCAGCCTGGCGATGAAAATATCGCTGCAGCCTTCTGATATAAGCTGCAATGTGCCAAATGATGCAGTACTTTCATAGTAGCCTGTTATAAAGATATTTCCGTAATAATCAGCAAAAATACCTGTACCCCTGTCATTTTCAGCTCCTCCGGCCTTCTTTGCCCATATAAACTGGCCGGAATTATCAAGTTTTGCGATATAGATATCGAATTTTCCCTCTGAAGCGAGTTCAATGCCTCCAAAATATGATATGCCTTCAAAACACCCTGTTATATAGATATTGCCGTAATTATCAATTACTGCATTTCTGCCTGAGGAGTTCAAGATTCCCCCCGCACTTGACGCCCATATAAATTCAGGATCATTCAATGCTTCTGCATCAGCATTGACAAGCAGCAGGAGAATTATAAATGCAGCAAGGATTCTCGAATTCATCGTTTCAATCCTCTTTATCCCATAAAATAAAACCCCTTTAAACATATAATACACTCCAAAACAGGCAAAAATCAAGGCAAATAAGGAAATGTGAAAAAACGGTTATAAATTATCACTGCTTTTGGGGGAAAAGTGGCCAAGGTCATTTCAGAGTTTATATGAAAGCCCTTCCTGAATGAACTTATAATAATTTTGATTACAGGTTTCAAGTTCCTGCTCTGTTGGTTTAATTCTCCAGCGCTCATAGCTCCAAAGCCACTGATCAGGGTACCTTCTTATTATCTGTTCAATTATTTGTGTGTATCTCTGGGTATTTGCCCATATATTGTAGCTTTTTGAATATTCGCGTATAACAGGCACATTTTCTATTACAATGATCCTGTAGCTGTTTTTTTCCTTTATACAGAAAACTGGGACAATACTTACATCCATTTTCAATGCAAAATATGCAGGAATAGTCAGGGTTATGGCAGGAAGGCCAAAAAAATTGACCCATACACCGTATTCCCTTGGTGCTCTGTGATCTGCCAGCAAAAAGCAGTTCTCTTTGTGCTGAAAACCATTCCCGATATAGTATATGCTACCTTCCTGATATATGACCCTGTTTCCGTACTTCTCCCTGTTGTTCCTGGTCATCTTATCCAGGTAGGGATTGTCCATCTTTCGAGCAATGATATTGTTCTTTATGCCATATCTTCTGAAGAAGCTTGCAAAAAGCTCAAAATTCCCTATATGTGCTGTCATATAAATGCATGTTTTTTCTTTTAGTCTGTACATTAGTTCATGATCTTCGAAAATAAAATCAATATCAACATCTTCAGGTTGCTTGTTCATATATTCTATTGTTTCCAGGGCAGTTACTGCAATATTTTTGTAAAGTTTATCAACAAATGGGTTGATCTCAGAAGGGTCGCTTATAATATTTGTCATTTCAATATTTTTTCTGACTATTCTATTGTATTTCCTGTGCCTTTTAAAAGCCAGGACCAGAATCTCAGGAAGGAGTTTCTGCCTGAAGAGTGAAGATATTCCAAGCAAAAACAGGAAGAACCTGATCAGCAAGTATATTGGCAGATCAAAAAACCTGTCTGTTTTTCGGCTCATATTTCAATAATTTGTTAATTAATATTTATATATTGTCAAAGAAATAAAGACTGCTGCTGGGAGGTAAAGATTCTATTAAATGATGTTCTGTGCTGTTCCGGGAGCTGGACGATGATCTGGTTTTCAATGCTTTTAATATCCTCAGATATACGGGATGATTCTTCGTCAGAAAAATATGAGGGCCTGACTGATAAAATTCTTTTGCAAAGCAAGCAAGCAACCAGAAACTGGTATTTATTCTCCATGTGCTTAAGCTCTTTATATGATGAGATAAGAGAGTGTATGTTACTGCCGGTCTCAATGCCGGCCTGGATTTTATAGCAGGAAAGGAAAAATAGTGCAAGCGGCTTTGAGATATAAAATGATTCTGAAACAAGCAGATCAATGCAGGCGGATATGCTTTTGTCTGGTGCATCCTTACGGTATCTGATGAGTTTAAGGAAAGCAATATTTATAATAAGCATGGTTTTATTGAAAATAAAAATCGGGTTATAATGAATATCTGCATTAAGGTCCCTGATAAGTTTTATGATCTTATTTTCTTCCCGGGTATCAAAATTTTCGATATACCTGCAAAAGATCTCAATTATATTGAATATTTTTCTAAATTCTTCAGTTTCAAAGGAGCCTGTTATATTATTAAGCTCAAGGTAGTTCATCTTGCTTCTGAGAACGGCAAGGCTTGAAGCGGTCCTGCTTCGCGAATATAGAATGAACAGGTTATAGTAAAGCAATGCAAGCTGTCTGTTAAATATTACAGTATTCTTCACTCTATCATCAGTATCTGATAGCCTGATTTTTGAAGAACAGGAGAATAACCCTGTCAGATTCATTGTATTATATAGCGACAAAAGATATAGGACATGGGATTCAGCAAGCCTGTATATCTCGATCTGAATATTATATTTCCTGATATCTGATATCATCAGGAGAAATTGTTCCTCAATTTTGGAATACATCATTGCAAAAAAGAGATAAATAAGCAGCAAGCCTGTTGAATATACCATTCCTGACAGATCTGATATGGCTTTTGAATAAGCCAGGGATATATTCTGAAAATTAACAGCTTTTTCAAAATCTTTTTTATAAAAATAGCAGGTTGACAGGTTCCCATAGCAAAGGGAAAACAGGTAGGGCGACCCTGTCTCTTCCGCTATCGCTAATGCCTTTTCATAGTTTTTGTATGCTTTATCAAGCTCATACTGGGTTCTGAAGTATACACCCATATTTATATAGAATATTCCGGACATTTTTTTGTTGCCCAGTTTTATAAGAGGCTTTTCCAGCTTCTTCATCGCTTTAATATAATTAGCCATATCTTTCAGATAATAAAAGGTTATGGCATAGTTTCCCAGCACTTTGACATATTTCTCCAGGTTCATATGCATAGAAACAGGTATTGCCTTTTTCTGACTTATGCATGCTTTCTTATAATCCCTTTTCATGACATAATAATTGAATCTGAAGATGAGATTATCGCACAGCTTGTATCTGCTTTTCGTTTTGTATGCAAGCCTGAGAGATTTCTTCAGGTATACGAAGACCATTTCCCTGTTATTTGTTTTGTGGAACAGTGACATATATAGGGTATAAAGCTTATGGAGCCTTCTGTCGTGGTTTTCAGGCTTCTGATGCTTTGCAGCAGTCAGACTGTAAATGGAAAGGTTAAGGTGCCTGAGTGCTTCTTTGTATGAGAAGGTATCTATCAGCCTGACTGCTGTGTGTTTTGAAAATACATAACTCCAGGGGAATAACCCTGATTTGTAGCATAGCAGAGAGATTACTTCTGAATAGTTGCCTGATTTGAAATAATAATCCACCATTTTGTAGCTTAAATTTTGAATCAGGTTTTCATATTCAGAATCTGTGAGAATGCTCATTAAATGAGTGCTGTAGTCATAAAATGAGAGTGAATAAGACTTATGTCCAGTAATCAGGTACCTGCTTTCTATAATCCTCAGTCTCTCAAGTAGATCAAGCTCTTCAATAAGACCGGCAGCCTTATTGAAACATTTCTCCAATATCTCCTGCATCAGCGGGATCCCTGCTATTGCCAGTATTGCTACTATATTGAGCTGGTTTTTATTTAGATGTTTCAGGTTCTCAACTACTATGTGTTTCATGTCATATTGTTTCAGGTCAGGGATTTTGCGTATCTCCCACCTGGATTCGTTCCAGGCTATGCAGCGTTTGTTAAAAAGAAACCTTAAAAATTCCTGTATCTGGTCAGGATTTCCTTTTGTGAACCGGAAAATGAGCTTCCCAAATCGTTGATCTATCTTATATCCGAGCATGGTGGATGCAAAGAGTTGTGTTTCTTCAACGCCGAAAGCCTTTAGATTAATTGTGAGTGATTTTGTATTATTATCTGGCTTAAATATATGAAGGCTATCTGAACCATCGGAAATAAGGATTAAGAGATCAGGTATTCTCGTATTGTCAAGGTAGCTGTTCAAATATCCTGCAAATGACTGAATGCTTTTATCAAAGGAAAGATCTTCTATTATTATTGCAATTTTAATAATTTCGCTTGCTTCTCTTAGAATATCAAATGATCTGTAGAACAGCTCTTTTATTGATCTTGGGTATATAATGTCCATTGACGATCTGATTGTGGCAGGTTCTCTATATTGCAATTCTGCGTTTTTTATCTTTAATGAAAGCTCCTGCAGCCTTTTTGGGTTAAGATCTTCCCTGAAACTGAAAGGAGCCTTCTTTTCAAGGATTTCCTGTGTCTCAAGTATGGAATTTACAAAGATAGTCGAATCATCGATATTGGACGGCTTTTCATGCCCTGATGGTAAATCTGTTTTACCCATTGGCAGCAGGAGATAATCAACGAGATTGCGAAGCTTCATGAGCAGATCAACTATTACATAGTAGCTTCCCTCCAGGGATTTTATGCAATTAGTGCTTATTACAAAAAATCCCCTGGACTGCAGGAAGAATTTAATATCTTTTAAGAAATGGCTTTTGCCTATACCCCTTTGACCTCTGACATTTATAATATTTAGCAGGTTCGCAGAAGGGTCTGTTATGGCACTTTTGGTTTTCTGAAGCTCTTTTTCCCTGCCTATTGTGCGTGAGTAAAACAGGTATGATGAAGTATTCTGTTTGATAATTTCATTCTGATTCCTGCCAATTAAAGATATAAGAGTCCTCAGTACAGGATCAATGCTTTTTGGCCTTTTTTGCGGTTCATATTCTATCATGTCAAGAATAAGGTTATTAAGGGGGTCCGGAATATTGCTGTTTAGCTGTAATGGCTCTTTGTATTGCCTGTTTTTAGAGAGACCTGATATATCAGCATGCCTGGAGACAGAATAAGGGAATCTTTTTGTGAAGATTTTATAAAAAAGAATACCAAGAGAATAGATATCGGTATATATATCAATATCTTTCTGTTCGGCTATTTCAGGAGCCATATAATTTAATGTGCCCTGCATGAAAAACATCGCAGTATTACCTCTTTCGCGGGACAGTCCAAAATCCATCAGGACAGGTTCACCATTGCTTTCTCTGACCATGATATTCGAGGACTTTATATCAAGATGCAGTATTCCCTGCTGATGAAGTGTATTAAGAGCCCTTGATACTTTCAGGGCAATAAGGATATGGTCTCTTAGCGGTATGGATGGTATCAGGCGGTCATAAACAGTTCCATCTATATATTCCATGGTAAAAAAGGAATCAATATTATAGGGAAGCATGAAAAAATCATACACTGAAATTAGGTATGGATCCTTTATTTTAGATATGATTTTAAATTCATACTGCAGAATATCATTTTTTATAAAGCCTGACAGTTCCTGCCTGATCTTTTTGATAGCAACATGCTTTTTCTGAAAAGTATCATAGGCATAGAACACCTCCCCCACTCCTCCAGTGCCTATCTGCCTTATAATATTGTATCTTCCGAGTATCTGGCTGTTTTTCATGCTTTTCTGCCAGGAGTCAGGAAAGCCTCTTAAGCGTCATTAGTCAATCACCCTGCAGAAACTGCTTCTGTCCTTTCTTTCAGGCATATCAGGATCTTCAGATGGATAGCCAAGGGGCGTGATTGTTGCTATATAGTGATTTTCTGGTATCTGAAGGCATTCTTTTGCTTCATTGATGTTCATGGCAGCGATCCAGCAGGTTCCCAGCCCGTGCAGAGCTGCACTTAATATGAAGTGGTAAGAGGCGATTATTCCATCATCCTCCGGTCTTTTTGTGACTGACGGGTCAGAACATACTGCAACAGCCATTGGTGCCCTTCTTATGGGATCACTGCTGGAACCTCGCAAAGAAGCAAGGTAATCTATCTTCTCCTGGTTTTTAATTATCAGGAAATAATAACCCTGAGTATTCCTCGATGTTGGTGAATATCTGCATAATTCCGCTATTTTTTCAATTATCTCCATTGATACAGGCTCTTTTGAGAAATGCCTGATGCTCCTCCTGGTCTTCAGAAGCTGGCATCCATCCATATAAGGCTCAATGCGGTGAAGGAAGGTCTGGAATTCTATCTTCCTTCCATCTGGGTCCCGGGCAAAAAAATTATATATATTATAATCCTTGTTAATACAGGGTTTTGAAATTGATTTATCAGCAAATCTGGCATAATAAATGTCCACATCTGCCTTTGTATGGCAAAAAAGGGTAATCACACCGCATTTCTCAGTATTCTTGCTGCTGCAGAATCCTAAAAGCATGTTTTTGTATTTTAATATCCTGCATCCAGGCTGATTAAGCCATAGTTCCATTCCGATTTTTTCGATATAAAATTCTGAAATCCTGTCCAGGTTTTCTGTGCCAAAAAAAGTGATTCCTCCCATAAATATGCTCCTTTTTTTAATTATGAGGTTTGATTATATTATATTTGCCCATATATTGCAAAATTCTTTTGCCTGAGGGATTACCAATATTCTTTGAAAAGTATTTGCTAATACAAATAAATTCATTTATAGTAAAGAAAACAGGATTCAGGAGAGTAAAATATGAAAAATTTTATTTCTGTTTTAATTATTCTCATTTTTTGTGTGGCTGTCTTAGCTGATCAGACTGCAGAAAAAACCAGGCTTCAGGTACTTACAGAAATGATAAATAAGTACAGGGTAGAACCAGTTGAAGAAAACTTTGATAATGCAGTCAATGAGATGGATAGGCTTATAAAGGAGGATCACCATAAAGGATATGTTCTCGGGCTGAAAAGCTATATTTACAGCCTGAAGTCGGACTATCTTCTAAGTAAAGCAGAAGAGCATGTTAAAGAGATGAATTTCAGTCAGAAGTTCCTTATAGCAAACATGCTACTTGAAAAAAATGACTATCTGGCAGCGATAGAAGTCTATGAGATGATCAATCAGGAGATGCCTAAATGGTCATGTCCCTGGAGACATAAGGGTGAGGCTTATTACAGGCTGGAAATGTATGACAAGGCCGAGGAGGCACTGGCTAAATCCATTGAGGTCAAGGAGGATCATACAGATGCTTATCTATGGCTGGCGATGTGCCAGGAAAAGCTCGGGAAATTTGATTCTGCTTTAAAATCTGTTGAAAAGGGGATAATCCTTTATGAAAAGGGTATTACAGGAGACGAGGATAAAGAAGATGGCCTGAATGAATACTACGATCTGAAAGGTGATATCCTTTCAAAACTGGGGAGATTGAAGGATGCAGAGGAAGCATATGGTATTTCCCTTAAGGCTCGTGAAAATACTGAAAATAATAATAAATAAGGATTAGAGAACTGATGTAGATGTATTCTATAAACAGAACAGAATTTGGTTACAGGCTCTTCTTTGCTGATAAGATACCGGAAAAAGAGATGATGCAGTGGCTTGAGGAATCAGAGAGGATTTTTAAGGAAGATAAACCTGAAAAATTCAGTGTGCTTATTGATATGAGGAATCTGAAGCCGCTTGATGTCGAGGCGAAGGAGATTATGGAAAAAGGTCAGGTGCTGTACAGGAAAAAGGGGATGAAAAGGTCTGCTGTAATCTTAAACAGCAATATTGTAGCACTTCAGTTTGTAAAAATCGGCAAGAATACCCAAATTGGAGCTAATGAAAGATATATTGATGCAAACCAGTACCCTGACTGGGAAAAAAGGGCCCTGGGTTGGCTGCAATCAGGGGAAGAGCCCTTTTAAGCAAACCTGGCCCTTTAGTAATTTCATGTTTCTATATTGTTGAAGCAGGGTGCACCTACATTAAATTTCCCTTTTATGACAGTTATTCAGGTACTGCTGTTCCTGTTATCATCCTCAGGATTAAAAAAAATCTTCTGCAGGGCTTTCACCTCAGAAAATCAAGACTATTAATAGATATGCTGCCTGCTAATCCTGTATATACATCATCTGCAGGATTGTAAATTTATTATAAATTTCAGGTAAATCAAACTTCATGATATATTTATCAAGAACGAATGTATAAACCGGTTAAGATAACCGCCAGGAGGTTAAAATGAATACTATATGCACTGCTGAAGAGATCAGAACCATATACATGAAAATAAGGGAAGATGTGCGCATTACTTTGGAAAGTATGGATAAAATAAGTCGTTATAAAGACCAGAAGAGGTTCATATCTGAATTTGTGTTCTGCCTGTTGACACCTCAATCCAAAGCAAGGGAAGCCGATAAGGCTGTCGAAGGGCTAAAAAAGGCAAACCTGCTTTCAGAGGGTGGCATTTCTGAGATAAAGCCTCTGCTAAAAAGGGTCAGGTTCTATAATAATAAAGCATCTTATATAATCCGGAACCGTCCTGTTTTTTTATCAGCTGAAAATTTTGAATATATTACCAATTTAAAAAATTGCAATATCGAGATAAGAGAATTTCTTGTCCAGAATGTTGTAGGATATGGCTATAAAGAGGCAAGCCATTTTCTTAGAAATATCGGGAGAGGCCAGGGCATAGCTATCCTTGACAGGCATATACTAAAGGGATTATGTGATACAGGGTGTATTTGTGAATTTCCAAAAAGCATCAGCAGAGGAGCTTATCTTGAGATTGAACAGAAGCTGGTCCGTTTTTCAAAGGCCATTGGGATTGATGTAAGGTATCTTGATTTTGTATTCTGGTATCGTAAAACAAAGGATATATTCAAATAAAAAACCTAGGGATATTCATGCAATGGGATTTGTATTGGAGTATGAGGTAATATAGGTGAATTTTTCTTTTTTCTTGGGAAAAGAAAATAAAAAAATAAAGTGGATGCATGTCTATCCCTAGGTCAATCTTCTACAATTCTTAAAAAGACCAAATATTTTCTACCTTGAACAGCCCCTAATTTCCCTTATTACAATATCCAATATATTACTTTTTCTCTAATTGTCAAGAATATTATTCAATGTAATATTGCCGTTTACTGTAACTATTACCATACTGCTATCCGGTTTATTAAGTACCCCCTTTATACATCTCTTATTTGATTTTGTTTCATTAAATTCCAGGTTATTGATCTTTATCAGGCCATTAACGTTCTTAGTGTCGACACTAAGGTTCAATTCAGGATTTAAGTAGGCATTAATGCTTCCGTTAACGGTCCTTATGCTTGATTCACCCGAGATTTCATCAATATAGAGATTAATGCTTCCATTGACGGTTTTTATACTTACCTGTCCATGAAGGTCCTCTGTTTTAATGTTCCCGTTTACTGTCTTTGCCTTAATGTTGCCTTTAAATGATATAAGTTCTATTCCTCCATTGACTGTCTCAAATGCTATATCAAATTCCTTATCAGGTATCTGTACAATAATATCAAGGCAGGGTGTTTTTTCTCTGTTTTTGAGCCCGAATAAGCCTTTTTCCTTTTGTTCTTTCATTTCAACACTCAGGCAGAGAATATTATCCTTCATTGAGACTGAAAAATACTCTTTCCAGAAATCATCCTCTTTTACTTCTGAAAAAAGAGGGTCTTTTGATGAAATAGTAATTGAGATGCTTTTTTCATATGTATCTTCCAGTTTTATCCCCCCGTTAATATTCATTACTGATATTGATCTGATCTCTTCAACTGGAAACTCTGTGAGAGTCCTTCTAAATACAAATTCGCTCTCCGCAGCTGAGATCATTGAAAAGCACAACAAAACTGCTGTTAATACCATGATCTTTTTCATTGTAAATACCTCCATTAATTAATTCATCTTACATTTATATAGTTCGAAATTCAGCAGGCTTTTGTTTAAAAAAACATTGATGGATTATAGGGTATCAGCGGCAAAATCTGTTATTCAGAATATTTATCATTCTATCAAGGCCAAAGCTGTCTGAATTAAATATTATGCGGGCTATCTCATTTCCATAGGAGATTCTCCTGCCCGGTATGGGTGCAAAAAGGATTATATCTTCCCTGTTTATTTTTGAGATCAGAATGTTTGAATTATATTTTCTCAAAAAACGGCCTTTGATTTTATATGTTCCAGTATCAAGCATGCCATCAGCAATGTAATCATCTTTGCCGGTGTTATACTGTATGAGCTGTGTTATATTCAGTTTCGAGCTGTATGAGATCATATCTGCTTCAGTTTCAGAAAGCAGATCAATTCCATATTTTAATGCTGCTTCTCCTTTTGAAGTGAGTATCAGACGGATGATCTCAAAAACAAATTCCGGCATCCTTCCTTTCAGTATGGAATGTTCGGACTGGATTGAAGCGGATGTTGTGAAACGCGGGTTTATTTCAATAAGATACGGCTTTTTATCATTTATAAAATCAATTCCGAAGAATCCCTGGAAATTGTTTGCTTCAAGCAGCTTTCCGGCCATATCCATAAAAGATGAAAAGATAGCCCTGTCCAGATCGAGATATCTGAATATATTGCCCGCACTCCCGCAGGTATTTGGATTTAAATCCCCTTTTCCTGATATCTGAATAAAAGGGTCAGAATAAATGAACTTATGCCTGTGAAAAAAGCCGTTAAGGGTATATGTTTCTCCAGGAACTGCTCTGGATATCTTTGCCTGCAGGTTTTTATAAATTGATTTAAGCCTTGTCAATTCTTCAGGATTACCTATCTTGAAGGTAGTTTTACCGCTATATCCTGAGCTGAACTGAACAAAAAATGGGATGCCAAAAATTTGCGCAGACTCCTGAAAATCAACATTTGAGATTTCTGAGATGAGAGAGGGTGGAAACAGGCCTTTTGATAAAACAGGTGCATTCTTATATATAAATATCTTGTTCTCAATTCGAAGATTATTGCTGTAGTCATTTTGGAGAGGTACAAGGCCCATTTTCCCGGCTAAATCAATAAGTTCAAATGTCGGCTTGAAGAAGATAACAGAAGATCCTTTTTCATAGCCTTTTAAATTCCTGAGAATTTCCTTGGATGAGTTGTGGCCTGAACAGTTGCTGTATATCAGGGATAAACCGGGGAAAATCTGTTCAGAGATATATAGCTTATGATCATCTTTATCTATAATATAGACGGGTTTTTTTACCGGGTATCTGTCAAGAATTTTGGAAACAGTATTCCTGATAAGGCTGCTATTGTGGTCATATATCCGGTGTTTACAATTATTCATCGCATTTTATCCATGTAACTCATCAGATCTTTGAGGGAATTTATTATATATTTGCTGTACCTTCCTGAACTGGCGGCTGAAGAAGGAAATCCTGATTGAATGACAATCGGGGCATATACGATCCTGAGCTTTTGTAGAAGATAGGCGCTGTACAATGCGCATGTACTCTGGTAGGATGTATTGATACTGTAATAATCAAAGAAAGACCTGATCTCAGGATTATCCATTCTGTTGACATATATCAGCTCCCCGTTGAATTCGGAAAGCTTGGAGCAAGCCTCTTTGAACCTTTCAGGCTTGCAGAACCCGCCGATGCGTATTTTATCATTCCAAAGAGTCTCAGAATTGCAGCCTATTGCCGTAAAACGGATATTGTCCTTGCAGACAATTTTATTGAGGAAATCATTGATCCTGGTTATCGATATTATATCCGGAAAGGGATGAAAATCACCTGAAAGAACGGCAAATACCCTTGGTATCTGAACTCCAAAAAGCTTATTGAGGTATTTATATCCTTCCAGGATACCCAAAGCAGTTGAAAACGATGTTGAAAAGACAAAGATAGAATCAACAGGGCATCCTTTTTGAAAAATCTCAGCGGAAATTGAACGGTAACCCTCGTCTGACAATGGATTAAGGCCTGCTCTTATATCGAGATAACCGAGCGTCCTGTTTATTATTTTTGCAAAGTTTATAGGTTTGTCGGTAAGGACAGGATGGCCTTTATAGTACAGTATCCTTTCAATAATCTCATCAGATGAGTCAGGCTTCAGGCAGATTATTGAGGGTTTTCCAATATGCTGTGAGTACCTTGCCAGAGATATTCCAGCATTTCCTGATGTGCTTATTACATAACCTGAAGAGTTATCTTTCTGAAGGTATGACAGAGTATAGGCCATATATCTGTCTTTGTGAGAACCTGAAGGATTTTCATCCTCCCTTAGTACAAAAAGCCTCTTATGATCATTATGTCTGAATCCTAATACTGTATTATTGCATTCACCAAGAGTAATCCTCTGCTTTTCCGGAATATCCAGGCTGAACACATGATCGAAACTCCAAATTCCATCCTTCATTATAAAATAGTCCTTTTATCTGGTTTTCAGCATTTTAAACAAAACTCTCATGCTATTTTTTGCTGATCTGATAAAATTTGAGTAAAAATAGGCAGAAGCAGGGCTTAGCAGTATTGTATCTCCCTTCTCTGCACTTGAGTATGCAGAAAAAAAGGCATCTTTAAAACTGTCGAAAATGACCAGTTTGGATAAATCCCTTATTCTGTCTTTTAGCTCATAAATAAGAGATTTTTCTAAATCAGGGCCATGCAGGAGGTATATCCTTTTGACCTTTTTTGAATTGAGTTTTTCAACCAGAATATTGTAATCATTCCCCTTTGTATCTCCCCCGCATATAAGGATTATATTATCTTTTATTGATTCAATTGCATGAACTGCAGCAAATGGCGTGGTTGCAGAAAGATCGTCAATGAACTGGATTTTTGATTTGTTTCCTATATATTCCAGCCTGCTCCTGATTTCAAGCCTGGAATTTATAGTATTAAGAAGTATAGGGGAGGGTATTTTAAGCATGTAGGCAAGCCCTGATATCAGGAGAATGTTTGCTGTGTGTGTTTTTGATTCGATTTTTGAAATGTCCAGCAGTGTGCATAATTTATCATTCTCCCTGGCGATAGCCTTATCATCTTTTATGAGAATATGAGGGATATCAGGCGCAGGCATCTCATCGTCCTTTGCTTTGGTGCTGAATAATATAATGGGACGGGAGGGTATCCAGTCTCTGTATCTCTGGTATATTTCCAAAGGAAGAATTGCACAGGATCTTTCTCCAAAAATATTCAGCTTGGTAAAGGCATATTTTTCCATATCCGAGTCATGCTCTTCCAGGTGGTCTGCATCTATATTTGTAAGCATTGCAATGTGCGGCCTGAAAAAAGTATGTTTCAGATGCCTGTTTGATGTTTCAAGTATGAGATATGATTCTTTGGCATAGCTTGTGATGACTGGCAGTGCCTGCCTTGAATACCTGTCATTTCCTGATATATATGCTTTCTTCCCCCAGTTTTTTAAGAGATTGCAGGCAAGGTGGCAAGAGGTAGTTTTCCCTTTGGTTCCGGTTACTCCTATTATTGTCCCTTTGAAAAAAAGGTAATAAAGGTCGAATATCAAAAATGAAGTCCCGCCTTTATCGCTATGGGATTTAACCGCTTCTTTATTTGCAGGGTATCTGTCCCAGTCCTGAGGCAGAAGGATAATATCCTCCTTATTAATGCCGCTCAGATAATCCTGGTCAAGCTTCAATTCAGCCCTTATATCCATAAGTTCCTGAAAATCCCGGTCAGTTGATGACCTTGAGAAGAACTCCCTTGCTTTTCTATATGAGTGCCACAGATAGTTCCTTCCTGAAAAATCATGTGCCATAAGCCTTTTATCTGTATTGGCAGCAAGAAACTTCAGTGCAGATTCGCCCTCTGTTCCTGTCATTCCAATGATATGGATTACCGGTGCAGCATCTATTTTTTTTAGCAGATCCTGTTTTATTTTTTCCATTTTATCAGCTGAAGTAGAGCTCAAATTCCTTAGGATTCGGATAATTGCTTATATCATCGCAATCCTTTTTCAAAACCTTTATATACTGATCTATAAAGCTTTCAGGGAACACATCATTTCTTGAAAGGTAAGCATGGTCAGTTTTTAGCTCTTTGAGTGCCTGGTCAAGATGCTGAGGCAGAAATTTTATTTCATGCCTGTCTGAATCATAGAGGTTGGTATCAAATGGTCCGAATCCGGCCTTCCCGGGGTCGATCTTATTGACTATGCCATCTATACCCGCCATGAGTATTGCAGACAGAGAAAGATAGGGATTACAGGTGAAATCAGGGGGCCGGTATTCAAACCTTACCTGTCCAGGCTCACTTATATAGGCCGGTATCCTGATTGCTGAAGACCTGTTGCTTCTGCCAAATGTTTTTGTTACAGGAGCTTCAAAGCCGGGAACCAGGCGTTTGAACGAGTTGGTACTTGGATTTGTGAAAGCGCATAAGCTGCTTGAATGAGCCAGTACACCGCCTATAAAATTGAAGGCAGTCTGACTGAGATTTGCATATGCCCCCTTCTTATAGAATATGTTCTTTTTGTTTTTTTTAAGCATCATATGGCTGTGCAGCCCACTTCCAGGATGATTATACAGCGGTTTAGGCATGAAGGTAATTACGATCTGGTTTTCATAGGCTATGTTCTGCATAATATATCTTGCCAGAATCGCATTTTCTGCACTTTTGTGTAAAGGCCGAAGCGTGGTTTCAATTTCCTGCTGTCCAAAGCCTCCAACTTCATGATGATGGTACCTTATCGGTATTCCGTATGATAACAGCATTTGTGTCGTCTTATCCCTGAATTCGCAGTAAAGGTCATCAGGATTGGAAATATGGTATGCATTAAAATGCATTTTTTCTCCAGGTTCGATCTTGATATGGGTATCAAATGTTGATGTCGAGATTGAGATATCATTAAAAAGAAAAAATTCAAATTCGAAGTTAAACAAAGCTTCATCAGCAATCCCAAGAGATTTAAGGCATTCTTCAGCTTTTCTTGAAATGAACCTCGGATCTTGAGGAAATCGTGACCTGTCATTATCGGTAATATGGATATTGGCAAATATTGATAGAGTATTCACCTTTCTGAAGGGGTCGATCACAGCAGTTATGATGTCCGGAATCAGGATCATATCCGACATCTGAACCTTTGCAAAACCATAGCTGGACCCATCAAATCCGATGCCGTCAATTAGCAGATTATCAGTAAGTTCATCTGCAGGAAAGGTAATGTGATGCAGTTTACCTTTAAGGTCAATGGCTTTTAGATCAATCATTTCTATATTTTCTTTTTTGCAGAAAGATTTTAGTTCTGATATCTGAGACAAAATGCACCTCCCATTTATATTGTTTATTTCAAATTAGTGAATCATATTGCAATTTTTATTATTTTCAATGATATAATTCATCATGATAATATCAATAAGGCTAAAAATGCAGTAAAATATTAGCAGAATATTCATGCAAAGAAAATAAATAAATAAGGAATTATTTTTATTGACATATTTGCTAAAATTAATATTCTCACTTTTTACACGGGCGGTTAGCTCAGTTGGCTAGAGCATCGGCCTTACAAGCCGAGGGTCGTAGGTTCGAGCCCTATACCGCCCATCGGGGTCGTAGTTCAGTTTGGTTAGAATGCCGGCCTGTCACGCCGGAGGTCGCGAGTTCGAGCCTCGTCGGCCCCGTTTTCCATATACCAGGCATGTTTTTCAGCCCAGCTCGTTCAGTGCGTAAGCTGCAGCATCCTTTATTACATAATTCTGGTCGCTTAAAAACGGCTGGATAAGGGGCTTTAAAGCTGAAATCCCTGAGTTTCCCATGCATATTAAAAGGTTCCTTCTAAATCCATGAAAGCCGGCCCTGTATATAGGATAATCACTGAACCTTTTGTAAAAATGTGATTCATCCATCATCAGGAGCTCCTGCAGTTTATCCCTGTCAACCTGGTGTAAATGGCCTGCCTTAAATAGACTGCCAGGATACTCCTCTCTTTTATTGTACGGGCACACGGTCTGGCATAAATCACACCCGAATATCATATTTCCCATTTTTTTCTTTATATTATCAGGGATAATCTTCTTATTTTCAATTGTAAGATAAGAAATACATCTTGAAGGATCAAGCCTGTGCTCACTAAGCGCTCCTGTAGGGCATGCCTCAATGCATCTGGTGCAGTCTCCGCAGTTTGCAGGAACATATTCGTTTTCATACTCAATATCAATATCAGTTAATATTTCAGCAAGAAATATAAAGGAACCTAAATACGGATTGATAAGGAGAGTGTTCTTCCCGATAAAGCCTAATCCGGCTTTCTGGGCGATCTCCTTTTCAAGTATGGGTGCTGAATCAACAAATATGCGATATTTGATATCCCTGTCCATAATCTCTGATATTATTTTTATGAATTTTTTTGCAGAATCTTTTAATACCCTGTGATAATCATTTATCCTTGCATAGCAGCTTATATAGGCAAAAGCCCTGTTGTCACAGAGCCTTTTCCCCTTCCTGTAACAGGCCCCCAGGCTTATTATTGATCTCGTACCACTGAAGGATTTTCTGATATCTATTCTTTTCTCCATAGTATCAGCAAGCCACATCATATCCTCATATTTTCCGGATGACACATATTCGCGAAGCTTATCCACATATGCAGAAACAAAGGGTTTTGTTACACCTGCAAGGTCAAATCCACAATTTTTGGCTGTGGATCGTAATATACTGCCAAAGGTTGTATCTGAGATCATATAGCGCCTTAGGGAAACGAAGTCTTATTTTTCTTGATTTGATTTATAATATAAGTGTAAAATCATTAGCCAACCAGATGTTAAATAATCAATACCATAAATGGATAGAGCTGTCAAAAGATAACCTGATTCACAATATCCTTTTCCTGAAGAGCCATCTGAAAGAGGGAGTCAGGTTCTGTTCTGTTGTGAAGTCCAATGCGTATGGACATGGCCTCATTGAAACAGCAGGAATTATTGCCGAATATTCAGACCTTTTTGCTGTTCATGAAATCAGGGAAGCGAAAGAGCTTATTGAAAGTGGGCTGGACATGATCCCAATATTGCTTCTGGGGCCGGTATTGCCGGGAGACATGGAATATGCCCTGCTCAACAGGCTGCATTTAACGGTTTATGACAGAAATACAATAACTGCCCTTGATAATACAGCAAAAAGAATGAATACCAAAGCAGTGATTCATTTAAAAATTGATACCGGTACATCCAGACAGGGAATTATGCCAGAGGATCTTGAAAATTTCCTTGATCTGATAAAAAAAAGCCATAATATTGAGTTGTCCGGCTTATCCATGCATTTTGCCAATATTGAAGACACTCTTGACCACAGTTTTGCTTACAGGCAGCTGTACATTTTTGAATCAGCTGTTAACAGGGTTAAATTCCGCGGTTTTACTCCTGACTATATCCACAGTGCCTGTACAGCAGCTGCATTACTTTTCGATTCAACACAGTTTACAATGGTTCGTTCAGGTATAGGGCTTTATGGGCTCTGGCCAAGCAGGGAAACACTTATTTCATACAGGGAAAGGCATGATGGGGATGATAGTCTTAAGCCTGTCTTATCGCTTAAAACAAAAATAGTACAGATAAAGGATATTGGTGAGAATTCTCCTGTGGGATACGGATGCAGCTATATTACAACAAGGAGGACAAGAATAGGTGTTCTGCCAGTGGGGTATGCAGACGGGTATCTGAGAGCTTTTGGCAACAGGGCTTCCGTGATTGTGAATAACAGGTTTGCAAAGGTGATAGGAAGAGTCTGCATGAACTTATGCATGATCGATATTACCGATATCCCCGATATTCGTCCGTATGATACGGTTACATTGATAGGCTTTGAAGAAGGAAAATCCATCAGTGTAGAAAGCCTGGCAGGTTTTGCAAACAGCATTAATTATGAGATAGTCACATTGTTAAACAGCTCCCTTCCGAGGATTGTGGTCTGAGCGGAGAATCACAGCAGGGTATTAATTATTTTTATCATTTATTTGTTTTTTGCGTATATATACTGATAGAAACAGAAAAAGGAGGGAAATATGAAAAAGTATGAATGCATGCTTTGCGGCTATATCTATGATCCTGAAGCAGGGGACAAAGAATCCGGCATACCTGCCGGCACATCATTTGAAGACCTGCCTGATGATTGGGTCTGTCCGGTATGCGGTGCAGGCAAGGATCAGTTTGAACCTGTTTAAGAAAAGGAATTAGAAGAGCTCTCTAAATAAGGGAGCTCTCATTAAACAATTTCATGATCCTTTTGGTATATATTAATATGGTAAGCAGAGCAAAAAGGAATAAATCTTAAGGGGGAGAAAGGATGGATGTTAAGGAAGCCATTGAAAAAAGGCGGGCCTACAGGGCCATTAAAGGTATTGAGATAAGCGACAGGATCATCCAGAAGCTTATAAGGGCTGCACAGCTTGCACCAAGCTGTTTTAACAAGCAGCCATGGAGGTACGTTTTCGCATATGAAAAGGACCTTCTAAAGGAGCTTTATAGCGCTATGTCAAAAGGAAATGAGTGGGTTTTTAATTCATCTATGATTATAGCAGTTTATTCAAATATTGACATGGATTGCAGGATCAAGGGCAGGGATTATTATCTGTTTGATTCCGGGATTTCTGCCGGCTTTCTGATTTTGCAGGCGACTGAGCTGGGGCTTGTTGCTCATCCTATTGCCGGTTATGACGAATCAAGAGTAAAGAAAATACTGCAGATCCCTGAAAAGGAGACAGTCATTGCTCTTGTAATAGTAGGCAGGCATGAGATAGATGAATTGGGGAATTTATCTGAAAAAAACAGGGAAACGGAACTGAAAAGACCGGACAGGCTGCCTGCAGAAGAAATATTATCAACAGGCAGGCTTAAAGCAGAATAATTTACAGGTGGGAAAAAGAATGGATAAGCAGGAGACAATTAAATATAAAATAAAAGGCATGCATTGTGCTTCATGTGCCCTGAATGTGGAGAAAGCCCTGAAAAAGACCAGAGGTGTTCTGCAGGCGGATGTTAATCTTGCAAACAGTACAGCAATTATAAAGATTGACAGCAGTTTCAGTCCAGGCTCTGTATATGATGCTGTCAGGAATACAGGTTATGACCTGGAATTCAGCCATATTTCTGTCGGGATAGGGAATATGAACTGCGTGAGCTGTGCAGAGAAGATCAATGATTCCCTGATGAAACTGGATGGAATTTACAATGTGTCAATCGACCTTTCACTTCAGAAGGCAGATATTGACTATGACGATACAAGGGTAACCAGGGAAATCATAAGACAAACCATTGAAAATCTGGGATATAGATTTAACGGGGTATTTGACTATGATGAAGCTTCAGAAGGGCGGGAAAAAGTAAAAAAAAACTCCTTAATTCGACGGTTATTGGGTTTATAGCCAGCATTGCCCTCATCTTAGTGCATCAATTAAACCGGGTGCATCTGTTCCATAATCATATCTATTATATAATGCTTGCTATTACTATGCCTGCATTCTTTCTGGTTGGTTTTCCTATTATAAAGGCAGCATTCATTTCATTGAGGAGCAGGTCCCTTAATATGGATGTAATGTATTCTCTCGGGATCTCTGTTGCATTATTATCAAGCCTTCTGGCTACATTTGGTGTGCTGCCACCGGATGATTTCATATTCTATGATACAGTTATCATGCTGGCTGCATTTTTATCACTTGGAAGGTACCTTGAAGAAAAAGCAAAGGGGAAAACATCCCAGGCACTGAGGAAGCTTATAGGCCTGGTGCCTAAGAATGCTCTTGTCCAAAGAGAGAATGGATCTGTCTATGTCCCAATTGACGAAATCATGGTAGATGATATTGTCATAATAAAGCCAGGAGACAGGATTCCGGTGGACGGCGAGGTTATCAGCGGGGTTTCATATGCTGACGAATCAACTATAACAGGTGAGTCAAATCCAGTAAAAAAAAGCAAGGGAGATTCTGTAATAAGCGGCTCCATTAATATCAGCAGTACAATAAGGTTTTCCGCAAAGAAAGTTGGCAAAGAGACTATGCTCAACCAGATAATAAGGCTTGTTGAGGAGGCACAGGGCTCAAAGCCGCCTATACAAAAGCTTGCCGATACAGTAGTTTCCTATTTTATTCCAGTAATCCTTGCTATTGCTGTCAGTGCATTTCTGGTATGGTATTTCATTGTTCCTGACAGTCCGGTATCCGGGAATAACCTCTTGCTGGCAATAAACTCAATGATTGCAATACTGGTGGTGGCCTGTCCATGCGCCCTTGGACTTGCAACCCCAACAGCAGTAACAGTCGGTATCGGAAAGGGAGCAGAGCTCGGCATCCTTATTAAGAATGGCAATGCACTTGAGATTGCAGAGAAGATTGATACTGCTGTATTTGATAAGACAGGGACAATAACTGTCGGAAAGCCTGTTGTCAGAAACATTATTAACTTCAGCATCGGGATCAAGGAACTTTTATTTTATCTTGCAAGCGTTGAGGGAGAATCTCAGCACCCAATCGCTGATGCTATTGTGGAAAAGGCAGGGGAATACGGCATCAAGGGAGAAGTCCCTTCAAGGTTCGAAACGGTAGATGGAATGGGTGTCTATGGGCTGGTTGACGGCAAAGAGATATATATAGGAAAAAGAGAATATATAGAGAAAATGACCGGCAAAATCCCTGAAGATATATCAAAAAGCATAGATGATATTGAAGGGGATTCAAATACCATTATACTGGCGTCTGTTGAAGGCAAACCTGCAGGAATACTGACTGTGAGTGATAGATTGAGAAAAACAGCCGGGCCGGCAGTAAAAATATTATCAGGCAATAAAATAAGTATTCACATGCTTACAGGCGATAATAAAGCCACAGCAGAGGCAATATGCAGGAAAGCCGGGATTAAAAGCTTTGTTTCTGATATGCTTCCGGGCCAGAAGGCGGAATTTTTAAAAGATCTGCAGAGAAAAGGCCATAAGGTTGCATTTATTGGTGACGGGATAAATGACGCACCTGCTTTGGCAGTGGCGGACCTGGGTATAGCCGTTGGAAACGGGACAGATATTGCTATTGAAACAGGCGATATAGTCCTTGCAAAGAATAATCTGCTTTATGTTCCGGTTGTGTTTGAGCTTAGCAGGAAGATAATGGACAGGATAAGAAAAAATATATTCTGGGCCTTTTTATATAATATGCTCCTGATTCCGGTTGCTTTCGGACTGCTTTATCCCTTTACCAATACAATTTTCCGGCCTGAATACGCAGGTTTTGCAATGGCAATGAGCTCATTTACCGTTGTCAGCCTGTCCCTTCTGCTTAAAAGGTATAAACCAAGTTTCAGTACTAATGCTGAAGAATTAAATTTAGTTGAAAAAGCATCCAAAGTATTATAATAAATAGGTCTAGCTTATGAAAATATAATGGAGGATATTAATTTGCACCAGGAACAGGAAACCATTAAAAAAATCTTTGATTTGGTCAAAACGATCGCATTTGTGGGATTATCTCCTAAAAAGGAGAAAACTTCAAACAGGATCGGAAGGTACCTTATTAAGAAGGGTTACAGGCTTTATCCTGTTTATCCAGAATATTCCGGCGAGATACTGGGACAAAAAACCTATGACAGCCTTTCCAAAATTCCTGATAAGATCGATATGGTACTGCTTTTTTTAAACAGCAGCAAAATCATGCAGTTCACAGAGGATGTTATCAGTGTGAAACCCAAAGCAGTCTGGCTTCCTGAGGGTGTTCTAAGTGAAGGCATGAAAAGGCTTTCAGAAAGGGAAAATATCCTTTTTGTCATGGATAAATGTATATATAAAGAGCATATTAAATATTTGAATTTATAGATATTAATGGTAAAATCAAAATATCAGGGGTCTTAAATATGGCTGAGAAGCGGAATGTATACCTTGACAATAATGCTACCACAAAGGTTGATGAAAGGACTGCAGATTTTATAAGGGGCTTCTTTGAAGATAATTATGCCATTGCATCCTCGCAGTTCTCGCACAGTATGGGAATCAGGGCAAGAGATGCAGTTGAGGTTGCACGCCAGCAGGTTGCCGGGATGATTAATGCAGAACCTGGGGAGATTGTATTTACATCGGGGGGTACTGAATCAAATAATCTTGCATTGCAGGGCCTTTTCCAGCTGAATAAAGATGGCAAACGGAAGAAGCTAGTAATATCGCCCATAGAGCATTTTTCTGTAATGCACACAGCACAGATGCTCCGGGAAAACGGATTTGAGCTGGAATTCTGCAGAGTCGACGAGCAGGGCTTTGTAGATATGGAGCATCTTGGGACTATTGTAGATGACAATACCCTGCTTGTAAGCATAATCCATGGAAATCACGAGATGGGTACAATACAGGACTTATCAGCAATATCAGGAATTGCACATAATGCAGGATCGTATTTTCATACAGATGCATCAGTTTCCTTCGGGCAGGTACCTATTGATGTCAAAAAATCGGGAATAGACCTGCTGAGTATGACTGCACATAAAATTTACGGCCCAAAGGGGGTTGGTGCACTTTTTTTAAAGAAAGGCATTCAGATTAAAAAGATCCTCCATGGAGGCTTTAGTGAAAACAATCTCAGGGCAGGGACTGAGAATGTCCCGGGTATTGCAGGTTTTGGGAAAGCTGTGGAAATACTGAGCAGAGGTGATATAGAAATTGCAGAATCAATACGTGATTATCTATATGAAAGAATTATATCCGGGATTGAAAACGTGAATCTTAATGGCTCTGATGATTTCAGGAGAAGATTGCCGAATAACCTGAATATTTCATTTGGGTTTATCGAAGGAGAATCTATTGTCCTTCATCTCGACCTGTTAGGCATATCTGCTATTACAGGATCTGCCTGTTTCTCCAGGAACCTTCAGGCAAGCCATATCCTTATGGCGATGGGATTCAGCCATCAGAGAGCCCATAGTTCCGTAAGGTTCTCTACAAGCAAATACCTGAAAAAAGTGGATATAGATTATACATTTGAGTCACTTAAGGGCATTGTGGAGAACCTGCGAAGATTAAGCCCGCTGTATAACAAGGAATAGGAGTATAATAAGATGAGTTTACCTTATTCAAAGAAGACTATTGAAAATTTTCTCAACCCTAAAAATGTTGGTGAGATCAAGGATGCTGATGCTACTGCAACTGAAGGGTCTCCAGCATGCGGTGACATGATAAAGCTTTATATCAAGGTTGATAAGGATACTCTTATAATAAAGGATATCAAGTTCAGATCATTTGGCTGTGCATCAAATATTGCCGCCTCTTCGGTGGTAACAGAGCTTGCCAAGAATAAAACACTCGATGAAGCCAAAAAGATATCATGGGAAGATATACTGAAGAATCTGGGCGGTCTGCCTCCGGTAAAGGTTCATTGTGCTGTTCTGTCCACGGAAGCGCTCAGAACAGCTATTGAAAACTACGAGATGCAGCATGGCCTGATAAAGGACAGGCTGCCAACCGATGCAGGAGTAATCAGGGAAAGGCTTAAGAGAGTAATAAATCCGATAACAGGCAAGGATGTGCTTTCTGGAGACCTGGTCTCAGATATTTTATTTAATGAAGGCATTATTGATATAAGCCTGAATATGCCGGATAATCACCAGTTTGCCGCGAACCTGAAGGAGGAGATTGTTGAAAGGCTTGAGCCTCTTTGGGATATCAAAGCTGTTAATATACATTTTATAAACTAGACTATTTTTTTGAATATAGATATCCAGCGGCTTTTCACAAAATAAAAGGGAAAGCGGATATTGCAAACCTTTATATTTATTTTTCTTATTACTGAAATTTTAAATTTCAATATTCTGCTTATTCCTTTTCAAGTTATAAATTCATCACTTGATTACAGTATGAATGTCCCCAATTGAAACAGGAAATGCCTGCATTGGCCGAGGAATTGAAGCAGATGGAACCAAAGAGAAGAAGATACTATAATGAAAATTCAGTAATAAACAAAAGATATATTATTCAGAGCATTGTCGGTGAAGGAGGTATGGGTGTCGTTTACAAGGCACTTGATAACCTGAAAGGCAATGCTGTAATAGCGCTGAAAACCATAAGGCCTGAAATAATAAACAACAGAGATGTGCTGAGGGTGTTTAAGAAGGAATTTGAGATCATGACAAAGCTTAAGCACCCAAACCTGGTAGATGTCTACCTCTTTGGCTATGATAAAGAAAATGCCTGCTATTATATAACCATGGAGTACCTCAGCGGCAGCAGCCTGAAAAGCATCATCTCGAAGCAGGATAAGATGGACAGCAATAAATCTTTAGATATTATTGTCGAACTTTTAAGGGGTCTGGAGTTTATTCACAGCAGGGATATTATTTACAGGGATATAAAGCCTTCAAATATTATTATATGCAATGGAAGGGCAAAGTTCATGGATTTTGGCATATCAGACATTGGAGCTGTGGATCACAGCAAAGTGAAGGGCTCAATATCGTATATTGCACCTGAAGTTTTACTAAAATCAGGGGATTATAGAATTGACATCTATTCTCTGGGAATAGTATTTCTGGAGATGCTTACAAAAAGGACTATTTATTCAGAAACAGCCAGTATCAGCCAGATCCTTGACATTCTCTCCGATCACGCTCAGTTCATAAAAATCCAAAAACGGGCACTGAAAGAGATCATTCCTGAAGAGTTATGCAGTATTGTTTCAAAAATGACTGCTTATGATCCTGACCGAAGGTATAAATCCTGCATGCACATAATTTCCGATATAAATGAAAAACTGGGTTTTTCTTATAGTCTTGAGACAGATGAAACAAAGGATGCATATGTTTTAGGAGTTAGCTTTACAGACAGAAAAAAGGAGCTCGGCATAATAAGGGAAAGGATTCACTCAGATGAAGGAAAGAGCAGTATTTTTCTTCTGGTTTCAAACCAGGGAATGGGAAAGAGCATGGTATATAAAGAAATAAAGAAATATTGCATGCTGGAAAATATATATTTTTTTGAATCAGACTGCTCTAAGGATGTAAAAAGCCCTTTCTATACAGTTAACCAGATCATTATGCAGCTGATTCAGTTTATCAGTCCTGCATTAGAGGATAAATACCGGAAATATATTGAGAAACTGGGCATATACAGCGCATCCACTGCATCTGAATACGATTATGCCAGGGATAGCCGGAGTTCTTATGAAATACTGCTGCAGTCAATTGTAAACCTTTTATTGGAATCTGGTTCTCAATTAGATAATAAAGCGCTTATATATATCAATAATTTGCAATGGGCAGATAAACAGAGCCTCGAGATTATTATTAAAATACTATATGTCCTGAGGAGTCAAAGAAACAGCTTAAAGCTGTTTGCCAGTGCAAGAAATGAGGATTTATCACTGATAGAAGATAAAATAAGTGAGCTTGAGTCAATGAATGCAATATCCATATTAGGGCTTAGACCATTCAATAAAAGGGACATTAAGGAATATTTCAATAATGTTTTTGGGAAGAACAGAATTGAGAGGTCAATTAAGGCAAATATAAGTGAATTTTCTAATATATCAGGTGGCAACCCGCTTTTTCTCAGCGAATTTATAAAATTTGCAATAAAGAGCGGCATTATTGACAGAAAAATGGAAGGATGGGGACAGAATGTTGATGTGAGGGAGATCAGGCTGCCGGAGAATATTGGCGATATTACAATAAATAGAGTAAATTATTTTTTGGAAAGGGGCAACTTCGGTTTTTTTCTTGGGATATTTGCAGTGATAAGGATTCCTCTGTCCTTTAATGATATATGCATGTTGTTTGACAAATTCAGCAGGGATTATGCCGGAAAGATGATTTTTGAGCTGGAAAAATATGAATTAATCAGTTCAGAGCGGGTTTCAGAGATTCATGAACTGAAGATCATGTATCGCATTGCTAATACAATTATCAGGGATATAATAATTAATAATATGAAAAATAGCAGAGAATATCATAAATATGTCGCTTCACGGTTTGAGAGAATATTCAGCAATAATCTCGACAGGTATGCAGATGAGATAGCCTATCATTATGACTGCGCATCGGATGCTGGAAAAGCTGTATTCTATCTGATCAGGAGCGCAAATTTTATTAAGAACAGATCAAAGGATGCAGATATAGTGCTAAACCGCCTGAACAGGGCATTGTCACTTTCAAATGAGTACCATGGGGCAGAGAGCGAAGAGACCTCAAAAGTTTTAGAAATTATGGGTGGGGTATTCTTTGACGAAAGCAGATTTACAGCATCCTTAGACTGCTATGATAAGGCAATCAGCATAATAAAAAGAAACAGTGGAATCTATAACAGCAGATATGTCAAGCTGATTGTGGATAAAGCCTATGTATACCTGCAGGCCGGTCAATACTCAAAGGTGTTCTCTTATCTCGATGAAGCAATGAGTATTGAGCAGAAACAAAAAAGCCCAGGCAATACAGAAGGGCAAAAACCAAGAATCCTGATGTTTTTAGGCGATGTTTTCTTTGCAAAAGGAGATTATTCCCGTGCAAAGAACTATTTTGACCAATCCCTGGCAATTTTTGAGAATATACACGGAGAGGACTCTCTTGAGGTTACTGCCCCGTTAAACTGTCTTGGTAATGTATATTTCCTGTGCGGAGAGTTTGAAACAGCTCTGGATTATTACAGCAGAGCATTTGAGATTAAAAGAAGGCATTCAGGCAGGAACAATATAGAGCTGTGCAGTTATTATATTAATATTGCTACAGTCCTGCTTCATAAGGGCAGGTATGATGATTCACTGAGATATTTCAAGAAAGTCCTGAGAATTCAGAGGACCTTTTATAAAAGGTTTAATCTAAATATTGCAAAAGCATTAAATAATATTGGAGTGCTTTACTATAAGACAAAGAACTATGATAAGGCTTTGAGATATTATAATAAGTCCTTAAGCATGAGAAGGGAAATATACGGTGAAGACCATGAACAGACTGCAGATTCTTATATGAATATAGGGCTTATCCATTTTGAAAAGGATCAATATGAAAAGGCATTATGGTACTACAACAGAGCATTAAAGATATATATCTCATTTTTTGGTAATAATAACCTGAGAGTATCTTACTGCCTTAATTCAATCGGATATATTTTCAACAGCAAAGGGGATTATGACAGGGCTGTCGACTCCTTTCAGAAAGCGCTGGAGATAAGGAGAAGGCTTTTTGATGGTAATCACCACTCAATTGGTGAATCATACGACAGTATTGGCGATGCATATTTCGGAAAGAGGGAGTTTCTCAATGCAGTTAAATTCTATAAAAAGGCCTTCAAGACATTATCAGCTGCCTTAGGCAAAGACCATCCAAATATCGCCATATCGCTTTCCAATCTTGCCTCAGCCTATGAAGAGATGGAAGAAAATCAAAAAGCCCTGTCCTGTTTGAAGGAGGCTTTACGGATTAATGAACTTAAATTCGGCAAAAAGCATAAAGTAACCCTGCATACTGCTGAAAAGCTCATAGGAATTCTTTCAAAAATAAATAAAGCTGCGGAAATTTCATATTATCTGGATGAGTATGACCTAAAAAGAGATGAACCGTAGTATTGGTTCAGCTAATATTTTTGTTGACATTGATGGAATTTTAATCAATAATGGGAATCATTATTAGTTTGTTGAGGGTAAAATGGATAGAAAGAGCATAAACAGGGATTATATTCTGGACATACTTAGAAATTCATCTGATCATCCTACAGCTATTGAAATCTTTGAGAAACTAAGGGTTGACCTTCCTCATATTAGTCTGGGAACCGTATATAGAAATCTGAACTTCCTGGAAAGAAAGGGGCTCATAAAAAAGCTCGATTTTGGATATTCCCAGAGGAGATATGATGGAAATACAGAAAAGCATTACCATATCAGGTGTATATATTGTGACCACCTGCAGGATATACCGTGTGATACAGCGAATCCTCTTCTCAGGCGGATAACAGAGACAACAGGGTTTAAAGAGATTCAATGCAATATTGAATATACAGGCATTTGCATGAAATGCTACAGGATATTGAATAAATCATAAAGGAGGAATGAATGGCCGAAATAAAAGGGACAAAAACAGAGAAAAATCTGCTAATATCATTTGCAGGAGAATCACAGGCGAGAAACAGATACTCCTATTTTGCATCCAAAGCCAGGAAAGAAGGTTATGTGCAGATATCCATGATATTTGAAGAGACAGCCAACCAGGAAAAAGAGCATGCAAAGCGCTTTTTCAGCTTTCTTGAGGGAGGTGAAACGGAAATAACCGCATCTTTTCCTGCGGGAACAATATCAGAAACCATTAATAATCTTAAACAGGCTGCAGATGGTGAACATCATGAATACAGCGTGCTTTATCCGTCATTTGCAAAAACAGCGCTGGATGAGGGATTTCCGGCCATTGCAAGATTATTTGATGCTGTTTCAATAGCAGAGAGACAGCATGAAAGAAGGTTTCGGAAGCTGAAGGAAAACCTGGAAAGGGGTGCTGTTTTTGAAAAAGAAGAGGAGATAACCTGGAGATGCTTGAACTGCGGGTATATACATAAGGGGAAAAAGGCTCCAGAATTATGTCCTGCATGTGCCCATCCAATTGCATATTTTGAAATACTAGGAGAAAACTGGTAATAAAAGGAGGAAATTATTATGACTAAGAAAATGCAGATCTACAAATGTGAAATATGCGGCAATATTGTCGAAATGCTGCATGAAGGCAAAGGAGAACTTATATGCTGCGGCCAGCCGATGAAACTGTATAATGAAAATACTGTAGATGCGGCGAAAGAGAAGCATGTACCCGTTATCGAAAAGATTGAAGGAGGCTTCAGGGTAAAGGTCGGAAGTGTTGACCACCCAATGGAGGAGAAGCATTATATCGAATGGATTCAGGTTATTGCAGACAACAGGGCCTACAGGGTTTTTCTAAAACCCGGGGTGAAGCCTGAAGCAGTTTTCAATATCGACGCAGACCAGATTACTGCAAGAGAATACTGTAATGTACATGGATTATGGAAGGCATAGATATGGACAAAAAAATACTTGAACTATTAAATAAGCAGATAAATGCAGAAATTTATTCAGCATATCTATACCTTTCAATGGCTTCATATCTGAGAGATCAGAATTATGACGGGTGCGCAAGCTGGATGGAGATCCAGTACCAGGAAGAGCTTTCCCATGCAAAAAAGATCTATGATTATATTTATGATCGTGGTGAAAGAGTGGTTCTTACAGCAATTGAAGCCCCTAAAACAGAATGGAAGTCAGTGATCTCAATATTTGAAGAAGCATATGAGCATGAAAAAAAGGTCACCAATATGATAAACACTATAGTTGATGCAAGCATAAAGGCAAAAGACCATGCTACTTTCAGTTTTCTGCAGTGGTTTGTAGATGAGCAGGTAGAAGAAGAAGCATCTGTTGATGAAATCGTTCAGAAGATGAAGATGGTTCAGAAGAGCCCTAATGGCATGTTTATGATTGATTCTCATCTTGCGAAAAGGCAATAGCAGAGATCCTAACAGGTTCTAATGCCAGCTTTTAGCTGAAAGATGCTTTTTTAGGAAATAGAATACCCATATTTAAGATGGCAGAACATCCTGTAAAGCAAGAATACTGGAGAAAGCCATAAGTCAGCAGAAAAATAATATCTCCCGGCAGGAGAAAATCTCCTGCCGGTTTCTTTTTAAGCAGGCTATTTTATTTTTGCATTATCCGATCATCTAATTATAATTCAATAAATTGAAAAATAATTGTTAAAAACACTGTATAATGATTAGAATATTGACATCTATCAGGTTTTTAGATTAGAATATACAGGTAATTTCTTTAAATGGTACGGGTGAAAAATGCCTTTTGCTAATAAAGCTTTTATTCTGTTCATTTCAGTTTTTCTAATGCTGTTCATGCCAGCTGACATGGCAGGTGGTGAATCTGGTAAAGGCTATTATAATGTATATTTTAAGCTTGATGAATCAAGCATATCTACACAAAGGTATAAAAATATCGATAAGGCGGTGTTTGAGATTTTCAAAACCAGCCTTCTCAAGCTTCCCTATTTCCAGAGTGTTATGGATGAAGATTTTGACATCAATATTACCATAAGCCTGGCTGAAAGCGATGGGGAATTTACAGCATATATAGAAATTATACACGGTAACCTGAGAAGCAAGGCAAGCCTTGAAAAGAAAAGCAATGTTTTTTATGAGGTTCAGAAAGATTTTCTTCAGATAGTAATCGAGGCTTTAAAACTGAAACCTACAAGAGAGCAGTATTCAAACCATATAAAGGTATCTACAGAATCACTTAATGCTCTTATATATTATGGAGATGCTCTTGAAATGATGAAAAGCGTTGAAAACCTCCAATTATTTGACACACTGGCAAAAGGAGTCCTTGCTGACGGCAGCTTTTCTTTGCTTATGTCGCTTTACAGGAATGTATTCAGGAACCTGGAAAGATTCTATACTGATTCTATAAAATTTTCCAGGCTGAACAAAGATAACTACATGAAGCTTATAGACCTTTATATGATACATGGGGACTTTACAAAGGCTCTGCAGGTGATACAGGACGGCAAAAGTGTTTTTGGTGATGTTAAAGAGTTTAATCTTAAAGAGGGTGATCTATATTTTGAGGCTGATAATTATGAAAGCGCCATAAATATATATAAAAGCATATTAGAGGATAATGACCGTAATGTTGATATTCTTCTCAGGCTGGGGAAAAGCTATCTCAAGCTTAATGAAACCAGTACCTCCATACAGGTTCTTGACAGGATATTATCTATTCAGCCTGAAAATAATGAAGCATTGTCATGTATATCGGATGCATATACAAAGCAGGGTGATTATGATAATGCATTGTCAAAGCTGAGGGCACTTCTTTCATTAAGCGGGGATAATGCTGAAATTCAAAACAGGATTGCATTTATATACTATCTCAAAAAGGATTATGATAAGGCTATCAACATCCTTAGCGGGATAATCTCGAAAGAAAAAAACAGCATTACCAGCCTGGAGCTTCTCGGTGACATATATGTGTGCAAAAAGGACTACAGCAATGCGGCATATTTTTATAACACAATAGTCAAATATGATCCTGAAAACGTGAATGTGTACGGAAAGCTGGCTGAAGTGTACAGTGATGCAGGCGATGAAAGGCTTAACAATATCTATATTACTCTAGGCAACCTTTATAAAAGGAGGAATGAGTTTGAAAAAGCAAAGGAGTATTACAGAAAAGTACACGAAATAAATAAAGATGACCCTTTATATTATTATGAGATGGGCAATCTATATTACAGCCTTGCAGATTATGACCAGGCAATAGATCATTATCAAAAAGCAGAGGAAATGGAATTTTACGAACCTGATATGTTAATTAACATGGTTTCAATCTACCTGCTGCAAAATAGATTAAAAAGCGCAATGGGTGCTGTTCGTAAAGGTCTGGAAATTGAGCCGGAGAATCCTGAATTTATTTTTTCGGAGGCAAAGATCTTCTATTACCAGAAGGACTATGAAAAAGCGATAAAGATACTTAAAAGCATTGAAGACAAGATGAATGATAATTATGAATATTTCTATATCAGGGGTATAATGGCCTTTGATAGGTGCCAGTACGAATCCGGAATCAAGTATCTTAAGAAAGCCTTCATGCTAAATAGAAATATCAAGATTGATAATCCGGGGGTTAAGACCTATCTGGCCATTAGCGGGCTGTTCGATGATCTGCAGCTGCAGCATGGTGATGAATACAGCCTTGTTATAGCAATGCCGGAAAAGGGGGCACTAAATACTGCTGTCCTTGATCTGAGAGGCAAAAAGTACGATAAGAAATCCCTTCAGAGTTTCCTTATAGAGATAATTTCAGCCAGACTGAGGATCAAATCTATTGAAAATACGGTTAAATATATCAATAACAGCAATGTTGATATATATTCTGCATCCTTTGTATCATATAATTCCTTGAATAAATTTATATCCCACTTAAAATCCGACGGGATAATTTTTATAGATTTGACAAATACTCCTCAGGATGATTCAGAGGCATACAAGCAGGGAAATATTCTTTCAAATATACACTTTTACAGGCGGGGAATGCAATCTCCAGAGAAATTTGCTGTTCCGATCGCAGTAGCCTACCAGAAAAGTGTTATACTGCTTTATGCTGGAATAATCTTTGCTGTGGCAGCCTTTTTTAGCGGAGGAGTATATGGTTACCTGAAATATAAGGCAATAAAGAGGGGTTACGGGGCATTGAGAATAAAGATAATTTTCCCCGCTAATCGTAGAATTCCCATGAATGTTACATTAAGCCCCACTAAGAGAATAGCAACCCTTGACATGGGGGAGGTCCTTTTTACGCGCCTTGTTGTCGGAGATTACCAGGCCCTGTTCCGCGGCATGCTTACCAGATATGATGAAGTCATGGATGAGGAAAGGGAAATTGGTGATTTTAGAATGAAAGAACCGGTAAATATTAAAAAGAATGAGATAAGCGAAATACTGCTGGATTTTTCAAAAGAGCTCTATGTGGAGGTTTATGTAACCAGAAAAAACCAGTATCTGGAGGGGGCCGAGGTAATGGTAAGGGAACTGAATATCACAAAATTTACCAATTATAACGGATATGCAAGCTTTATTCTGCCAAAAATGGCCTTTTCATTCATAGTATCATATGATGATATTAACCTTGAAAGAAAATTTAAGATTGATGATGATAATACAACCATTTTCATTGAAATCGATCCGCTGCTGAAACCTATCTCATATCAAAAGAAGCCGGTAGAAAAAATAGATTTTGAATATCTGGATTAAATACTTGAGAAAGGAGCTCTATAGTGTTTTTTAAAAGGCTCTTAAATTTTTCTGAAGATCAAAAAATTGATATTGCAGCATTAAAGCTTCAGCTTGGAGAATTTGAGGAAGCATATAATATGTTAAGGGATATTGTGGCTAAGCAGAGCAAAATGGACAGCCTGTCCTATAAACTTGCCCTCTCTATTTTCTCCAAATCAGGTATAAGGCATGCAAAGAAGCTGGAGCAGAATGGTAATCTTACAGAAGCATTAGATATATATTCCAGTATTAATGAAATTGCACCTGCTTTTCCTGATATACATAACTCCATAGCCAGCTTGAAAATTTCGCTTAAAGACCTGTATTCCGCCAAAGAGCATCTTATGAAAGCACTTGATATAAATCCAAATTATAAGGATGCTATATTGAATCTTATAAGGCTTTATGTGACAGAGGAACAGTATGATGAAGCCGAAAAAGAGACCGAAAGGCTCGGGAGACTTGCTGAGGGAAAAGAAGAAGAACTGGTAGCAGGCCTGAAAAAAAGGCTTGGAGAAAGAAATAAGGAGCAGATTTTCCAGATGCTGAGGGATATAATGCAGAATAAGGATGACTATACCAGCCTTTATTTGAGGCTTGGAATAGAACTCTTTAATAAACAGAGATATAAAGAGGCAGTCCCGGAGCTTCAGAAATATCTTCAGTATAAACCAAAATATGCTGATGTTATGCATATATTGGGGGTATGCTACATGGAGCTTAAAGATTATCAGAGCGCTATAGATTCATTTTTAGGCTGCCTGTCAGTGAATAAGGAATTTGTGCTGTCAAGACTGCATCTTGCTATGAGCTACAAAGAAATTGGAAAGCATGAGGAAGCAGAAAGAGAGTTCAGTAAGGTTCTTGAATCTGATCCAAAGAATAAGATTGCAAAGAGGTTTCTGGAAGAAATAAATTCAGAAGGTAATTAGCGGATGGATAATAATATATATGAAAATCAGGCAAATGCACCGAAAATTGTTGAACAGATAATGTCCATGGCCATACAGGAGCAGGCTTCAGATATACACTTCGGACCGAAGGATGATTATTTATGGTTGAGGATGAGGATAGATGGTAAGCTCGTTGAAAAGGACAGACTGCCTAAATCTATTGAACCTGCAATTATCTCAAGGCTGAAGATTCTCTCCAAAATGGATATTGCTGAAAAAAGGATTCCGCAGGACGGCAGGTTCCGGGTCAAGGTTATGGGAAGGAATATAGACTTCAGGGTATCATCTTTCCCGACTGTAAAAGGTGAAAAGATCGTTATCCGGCTTCTGGATGAATCCCAGATGAAGATCGAGCTTTCTGACCTCGGTTTTGATCCTGATATGCTTGAAAAATGGAACCAGATCATCTACAGGCCAAATGGCATGGTCCTGGTGACCGGGCCAACAGGAAGCGGGAAAACGTCGACATTATATTCATCATTGAATGCGATAAAGGATGTGGAAAAAAATATTGTCACTCTGGAGGATCCTGTTGAATACCAGCTTGAGGGTATTGACCAGGGGCAGATTAATCCAAAAGCAGGCTTTTCTTTCTCAGCCGGCTTAAGGTCAATTCTAAGGCAGGACCCCGATATTATAATGGTAGGTGAAATGAGGGATCTTGAAACAGTTAATATAGCAATCCAGGGAGCACTTACCGGGCATCTGGTGTTCTCGACCCTGCATACAAACAATGCCCCTGCGACCATAACAAGGCTGATGGATATGGGTGTTGAACCTTTTCTTATCTCTGCTTCTGTTATTGGTGTATTAGCTCAAAGGCTTATAAGGAAGATCTGTGACAGGTGCAAGGAGGAATATTCAGTATCTTCTGATTATCTTGAGAAATTTGGAATTCAGTTTAATGCCAGTGAGATTTCTTTCTTCAGGGGAAGAGGCTGTGAATACTGTAATTATAAGGGTACAAAGGGGAGAATAGGTATTTTTGAATTAATGATGGTAAATGATTCTATAAGGGAAATGATTATAAAACGGGCATCTGAAGCGGATATAAGAAATGCAGCAAGAAAGGGCGGAATGGTGCAGCTGCTTCAGGATGGAATTAAGAAAGCCCTGAATGGCCTGGTCACTTTGGAGGAAGTATTAAGCTCATCGTCTGTTTGATACCATATTCCCAAAGACTCAATTATTCAATAGGAAGGTGTATATTAAAGGTTGAACCCTTATTCGGCTCGCTTTTTACAGTCAGATGCCCCTTGTGATTTTTTATGATCTGACCGCTGATTGTTAAGCCAAGGCCTGTCCCTATCTCTTTTGTTGAGAAAAATGCATTGAACAGCTTGTCGATATCCTCCTCCGGTATCCCAATACCATTGTCAGCAATGGAGATTACGACAAAATCCCCGGACTTTAGACTTTCAACATTGATCTCAGGGATTTTCCCCATTTTTTTTGCAGCATAAAAGGCATTCCTTATAATATTAATAAGTACCTGTGTTATCTGGCTTTTGTCTACAGGTATTTTTGGAAGAAGATTGTTTAATTCTAATGATATCATTGCGTTCTCATGGTTTATCTCATCAGCAAGTATATTCAGCGACTCCCTTATGATAGAGTTTATATCCTCCAGGTTCAGCACTGGAGCTGTTTCCTTTGAAAAATTGAGAACATCTTCCAGTATCTTCTCAATTCTTTGAACCTCCTTAAGGAGTATCTCGGCATATTTCTTTCTCTTCTGGGGTGAAATATTGGGCTTTTGAAGGCTTCTTGAAAACCCACCTATAGTAACAAGCGGATTTTTTATAGTATGGGCGATCTTTTCCAATATTTCACCTGCAATGGAGTATTTTTCTGCTTTATGCAGTTTTTCTCTGTTTTCATTGATCTCTTTCTGAGCTGATTTTATTGATTCCATCTTCTGAGAAAGCTGGTCATAGAGTCTGACATTCTGGATTATTGCTGAAGCCTGAAGTATTATTGTCTGAAGAAGCTGCAGTTCGTCATTTGAGGGAAATTTGTTGGTAAATTTATTATCAGCTATTATAATCCCTATTTCTTCCTGAGTGGATTTAATGGGATAGGCCACGAATGAACTAATACCTGTAAGATCAAAAAAATCTTTGGCAAAACGGTAAAAAGGATCAATAAACTGTATAAACATGGGCTGGGAATAATGAAATATATCAAGAAACGGGTTATAGATATCATTCTTTACAGGTATAGATATCCTTTTGATAAGCTTGTTCGAACGTATCTCGACAATATCGGTACTTCTGAAGCTGGCAAGGATTTCCCTGAAGCTTGCATACTGCTTTTCAACCCTTTCCCATGTTGTATGGGCCTCAAAAGGGTCAAGAGGGCCAATTGCCCTTTCACCGACCAGAGCATCCTTCTGATTATTAAGCTTAAAAATGAAACACCTGTTGAAACCAAGTCCCTGGCCTGCAGTTATTCCCAGTAAAAGTATTGAATATATATCTTCTTCATCCATTGAGTTGATAAGAAATTCGTTTATCTGATTTGTCACCTTCAGGAGGTTTACTGAGAACCTGAGATTCTTATTCTCGTTCCTTATATGCAGAATCTCCTTATGAGTATACAGCTTGTTTTTTACAATAGAAAGGGACTCAGATATCCCGGAAAATTCAAAGCTTGTGATATCCCTGGGTTCTGAACTGTATATCCCCATATAAATGCATTCCTGACTGTCTGAAAAAAGCTTTGCAATGAGGAATGTCCTGTTGTTGTCAAGGGGATAAGATAGGGTGTTTAGATCAGAATAGAAGAGTTCTTTTATTTTAGCAGGATTAATGTTCAGAAATGTTTTTCTCATTATGTCAATATTGCAGTTTTCAGAAGAGACCTGTATAGAGGTATCAAAGCTGTTACTGATGGTGAATATTATGAAATGAAGACCTGTAGACTGGTAAATGCGATTGTAATGAGACATGATCTTTTCGAAAAATTCACTGTCTGAGCTGAAATGGTCCCGGTCCTTTATCAGGTTAAAAGCAAGGCAGCTGTCAAGAATCTTATCATTTATGGAGGCTGATCCAGTGTTTTCCATGAGTCATATTCTACTCATAATATCTATTTTGACAAATTATAAATTAAATATATTATATATTAAAAGGCATAAAAATTTAATGGTTTAATAGCAACAAATTATGCATTATGAACGATTATGTAAACCGAATTAGAAAAAATAAAAAGGAGTTATTTAAATGACAGCATTTTCAAAAAAAGCAATGTTTATTTTCCTGTTTTTGCTTATCTCTGCCTCTGTTTTGTCATTTGCAAAACCAAGAGTTGCAGTAATTACATTTGACAACAGATCGGGCTGGTGGGTAGGCCACCTTGATGATGTAGCCCCAAATATGCTTGTTACCCAGCTTGTAAAAAGCGGTAAATTCTCTGTGATGGAGAGAGACAGGCTCAATGAAGTGCTTAAGGAGCAGAACCTGGGTGTTTCCGGCAATGTTACCCCTGAAAGCGCTGCAAGAATTGGAAAGCTTCTGGGTGTTGACTATCTTATCACTGGTACAATAACAAAATTCTCAATGGAAAATAAGAATGTATCCTTTATTGTTGGTTCTGCGAAGAAGACCATTGCTGAAACAACCCTGCATGTCAGAGCATTCAATACAACTACCGGAGAGATAGTATTTACAGATGAAGCAAGTTCAGATAAAACCTTCTCAAAGGTTTATGTCATGGGAGCCGGAGGAGGAGTTGATTTTGACAGGGGACTGGCAGAAGATATACTTGAGGGAGCTATTGATGATATTGCAGAAAAGATAATTAAATCAGACAGGTTCAGCCAGTCTGGTTCAGGGGCGATTCAATCAGCCTCCCACATGATTGCAAAGGTGTCAAATAACCAGATTTATATTAATGCGGGTACCAGCAAGGGTGTTAAGGTTGGTGATACATTTACAGTAAAAAGGAATGTAGAGGAGATTATTGATCCTGAAACAGGCCAGAGCCTCGGATCAGTTAAAGAGGATGTAGGAAAGATCCGTGTAATAAATGTTATGGATAATATGGCTGTTTGTGAAGTCATATCAGGTGGTCCATTCAGGCAGAAAGATATAGTTGAATAAAAAAATGGGGCTTAAGCCCCATTTTTTTAGCATGCTGAATAACAGACTGGTCGTATCCGGCCTTGAGCCCGGTTCTGAAGCTCAAAAATCCGGAATAGAAATTGGAGATATAATACTCTTCTGCAATGGAAGAAAGGTATATTACGATCTTGATTTTGCTTTTTATGAACAGGTAAAAAGGCTTGAGCTTATAATCTTAAGGAATGGCCTTAAGATTAAAAAGATAATAAATAAGGATAAATACGCACCTTCAGGAATCTATTTCAATATCCGGGTAAACAGGTGCAGGAATAAATGCATATTCTGTTTCGTAGACCAGATGCCGAAGGGTTACAGAAGCACACTTTACATAAAAGATGAGGATATAAGGCAGTCATTTCTTTTCGGTGCCTATATAACTGCATCCGACCTGGATGAAGAAACAATCGGATATATATACAGATTTAAGACATACCCCATTTATATTTCAATCCATTCAACTGATCAAAAATGCAGGGAACATATCCTTGGCAGAAAGGAGAAAATACCTGTAATTGAGAAATTAAAAATGCTGAAGAAGAGAAAGATCATATTCCATGGACAGATTGTGCTTGTACCTGATGTCAATGATAAAAAATTACTTGATAAAAGTATTGAGGAGCTGTATGGGATGTATCCGTATCTCAAATCCCTGGCTGTTGTACCTGTCGGCCTTACAAAATACAGGGATAATCTATACCCTATCCGGGCATTCAGTGACCAGGAAATTAGAAATATCCAAAGGCAGATAAAGAAATGGAATAGATTTCTGCTTAAAAAAATCGGTACAAGGTTTGTGTTTATGTCAGATGAGTTTTTTCTAAAGACCGGGGGAAATATCCCGGGGGCTGACTATTATGAGGACTTCAGCCAGATATCCAACGGAGTGGGCCTGGTAAGAATATTTACAGATGAGTTCAATAACAGGCTTTATTCCTTAAACAGCAGATTAAAAGCAGACAGAAAAAGAGGAAAACTGTGTATTCTTACGGGGCTTGGGTTTTATCCCGTTTTGAAAAGATTAATAAGCAAATGGAACAGAATTTTTGATGATTCTGTAGAAATTAAAGCTGTTGATAATCTGTTCTTCGGGGAAAGCGTTAATGTCGCAGGCCTGCTGACCTACAGTGATATGCGTGAATTCATACTGGAAAGCAAGGCAGAGCAGGTCCTTATACCTGATATAATCCTTAACAATGAAAATATTACTATTGATAACTTCTCTAAATATGATATAGAAGATTTCAATAATAAAATAAGATTTACAGGAAGCGATGCAGGATCATTAATGACCATTCTTAAAAAACGGTTAAGGAGAACCTAGTTTGTTTACAGTATCGATTATTGGCAGGCCAAATGTCGGCAAATCAACCCTTTTTAACAGGCTGTCAAAAAGCAAGGCAGCTGTCGTACACGAGGAGTATGGGATAACAAGAGACAGAAAATCAAAAATAATTGCAATTGAAGATAGTCATTTAGAGCTTATTGATACCGGAGGGATAATATTCTCAAAAAAGGATTCAATTCAGAGTATGATAACCAAGCAGGCATTATATGCCTTTGAAGAATCAGACCTGATTCTCTTTCTACTCGATGTAAATGAACTTTTGCCACTGGATATCGAAATACTGGAGATGGTCAGAAAAAGTGGGAAAGATTATATAGTTATTATCAATAAGGTTGATAATAAACACAGGGAAGAACAGCTGTATGACTTTTTCAGAAGTGGAATAACCGCTTTCATAACCATATCAGCTATTCACAATATCAATATAGGAAAGCTGGAAAAGGAGATAGCTGCCTATATTCCAAAGAGCATTTATAACAGTATTCCCATAAAAGACATACCTAAAATATGTATAGTAGGAAAGCCTAATGTGGGCAAAAGCACCTATATTAATGCATTGCTTAACAAAGAAAGACTGATTGTCAGTGAAATACCCGGAACCACAAGAGATTCAGTAGATACAATGGTATATTATTACAGGAAACCTTATATATTCATAGATACATCAGGACTGAGAAAAAAAAGCCGTGTCAAGGATGGCATAGAGGGCTTGTTCAACAGTTCGACAATAAGCAGCATAGAAAACAGTGATATAGTCATGATCATGATTGACAGCAGTGAGGGTTTTACAAATCAGGACCATAAGATAATAAACATTGTTGAAAAAAAGCGGAAAAACCTTATGCTCGGACTGAATAAATGGGACCTGATTGAAAAAGATACCATGACCTTTAAGAGATTTCAGGACGATTTATATGAAAGGGTTTCAAACTGGGGAAAATTCCCTGTGATAAGCTTTTCTGCAAAAAATAAAAGCAGAATAACACATATTTTTAATAAGATAGACATAATTAACGAAACAAGTTCCAAAAGGATAGCTACAGCAAGGCTGAATGCATTTCTAGGCACCCTTATGTCCTCTCAATCGCATGGAAGCACTGTTCCCAAAGGTAATGTCAAGGTATATTATTCAGCAAATGTCGGAATAAAACCGCATAGATTCATATTATGGACGAATTTCCCAAAGCAGGTAAAAACAAATTTTGAAAGGTATATTATAAGCCGGCTTAGAAGTGAATATAACCTTGATGGTGTCTATATAGACCTCATCTTTAAAGAAAGGGCCAAAAAAAAATAAATATCATTTGACTAAAATCAAATAAAATGTTATTAGTATCACATTATTAGTTTTTTTTGAGTTTGAAAGGGTTTCTCAATGGTTCTTTTCAATTACGGGGCAAAGGAAATAACTGCAAAAATTGTATACTACGGTCCAGGATTATGCGGTAAAACGACTAATTTGCAGTATATTTATAAAAAGGTTCCGACTAAAACCAAGGGGAAAATGATATCACTTGCAACTAAATCAGACAGGACACTTTTTTTTGATTTTCTGCCCCTGGATTTAGGGCAGATAGGCGGCCTGAGGACAAGGTTCCAGTTGTATACGGTTCCTGGACAGGTCTTTTACAATAGCACGAGGAAGCTGGTATTAAAGGGAGCAGATTCGGTTGTTTTTGTTGCAGATTCTCAGAGAAGGATGATGCCGGCCAATATTGAGAGTTTTGAAAACCTGAAGGACAACCTTCATGATGAGGGGATTGATATTGAAAGTATTCCCCTGGTAATGCAGTATAATAAGAGAGATCTAAATGATATTGTTTCAATCGAAGAACTCAATAAAAGGATTAACAGCTTAAACAGGCCATTTCTTGCTGCCTGCGCAACATCCGGGGATGGAGTCCTTGAGACATTGAAAATGATTTCTAAGCTCACTCTGGAGGTTTTATCCAAGAAATACAGGTCCAAGAAAACCCCTTCAGGACAGACTGTTGCTGCTGTTGAGCAAAGATCGGGCAGTTTCGTTAAGATAGATAAGCCGGTTACTGAAAATGTACTGAAGTCAAAACCTGAGATACAGGAGAAACAAACTGAAAACCCTGAAGAAAATTCGGAAAAGGAACTCGAATCCCGGGAAACAGATCACTTGCAAGCGTCCGGGGAGCAGACTGCTTATCCGGATCAGCAGGAGAAAGAACAGGAAGATTATGGCGACCAGGGAAAAGATATGATTGAAGAGGAATTTGATGTTGAAGAAGAAATAAATTCTTTAAGGAAAGCATCCTCGATATCTGGCCCGGCGCCAAAGCTGGAAGAAAATCAAACGGAACATCCAATTCAGAATAATGCAGTTAAAATTGATGAAGAAAGTATACAGGAGGATGTTATAAAGAAGGTAATTTCAGCTCCAATTACCATTCCCAAGGGAACAAGGATAAAAGATATTACCTTTGAAATTACACTAAATATAAAGGTTGTGACTGAAGACGAATGAAGAAGGTAGAAACAAAAAGCTTCATTGTTGAAGTTGATAATGAAGGAAGGGTGATGATACCTGAGGAAATTATGCAGGACAGGCTGATTAACCCGGGCGAAAAGTATAAGCTTTCAGTTGCTGACGGATACTTTATTCTGTTAAAGATGGAAGAAAAAAGGAAAGAAACTGATGAATTAAGTGAAAAGGATATTGAACTAAGGGAAAAAATAGGCAAATTTCTTGAAATGATGGTGTCAGCAGTCCATATATCTGCAGAAGAGAAATCAAAGATCCAGTTCAAAGGTGATATAGCTACTGTGGGAATATCGGATATACTGATGTTCCTCAATGCTGCAAAGAAAACAGGAGTGCTTTTCCTGGAGCTTGAAAAGGCCAAAAAGGTATTTTTCATGGTCAGCGGTGAGATTTATATAGCGCTCAGCACCAAACCTGAAGAGCATCTTCTTGAGATGTTTAAAAAGAGAAAGAAGATATCCAGAATGCTTGTAGACAAAATACAGAAGCAGGCAGAGGAGGAGAATAAGGACATCAATACTGTTATCCTGGAAAACAGAGAAATTTCTACAGATGTATTGATGCAGGTAATCAGGTATCAGCTTGAAGAAAGTATATATGACCTTTTTATGGAGAAAAAGGGAAGTTTTAGCTTTATTGACGAAGACCCTCCTGCAAATACAGATATATTCATCCCTATTTCCCTTACAAACCTGGTAATGGAGGGTGCTAGAAGGATCGATGAATGGTCACGCATCAGAAAAGAGATAGATTCCATGGATATTGTATTCGAAAAGGCAAGTAACAGAAAAGATATCAATCTGGAACCTGATGAACTGGTAGTTCTGGACATAGTTGACGGAGAAAAGACCATTGCTGATATAGTTGAAGCATCAGGTATTGATAAGTTCGAGGCGGTTCATATTCTTTACGGCCTTCTCTCGACCAATAGCATCAGGAAAAAGGAATATCTTAAATCAGAAACCGAGAAGATGAGACACAAACCGGAACCTGAAAAGACCCCGAAGAAAGAGCCCGTTGCAGAAGAGAAAACTGAACCATCAGCTGTTCCTGAACCGCGGGAGATTAAGGATGAGGATTTAATGGAGTATACTGATATAATAAACCAGTACAATAATATATTCTCAACAATCTATGAATCGGTTAAATTTGCTATCGGAGAGGGAGCAAGCGTTGTTCTGGGTACATTTTTCAAAGGGCTTGATCAAGATGCTGTATTTAAGGATGTCAATGCTATAGAAGAAGACGGGACTCTGGATGCAAACCAGATACTTGAAAACCTCACAGCCATACCAAAAGGGCAAAGAAGGCAGATACTGACTGACAGCCTGAATGAACTTCTATATTCTCAGCTTTTTGCAGTAAAAAATACTATAGGCACTGAGATGGAGCAGGCAATATTAAATATCATCAAGACACAGTTGAAGAGATAATTCCAATTTATATGCCAGACCAGTAATTGTAAAATGAGACTGTTCTTCCGAAATCTGATACACATATTCATATATTCTCCGGCAGCAATGCTATGCTTTATCTTTTTCAGGATTTTTAACAGGCTTATTATAAAGGGGTACAGTGACTATAAAAAGCATTCATATGCATTGATCTGTGCAAATCATATATCAGCCATGGACTCTTTTGCCATAGGCCATATATTTTTTCCTAAGGCAGTTTTTTTCCCTGCAAAGGAGGAACTCTTCAAAAACCCTCTGCTTGGCAACCTGATAAGACTGCTAAATGCATTTCCTGTCAGCAGGGGATATGCTGATATGAAGATCCTTGAGCAGATTGCCGCCAATTCCAGGAACAATCTTGTCCTGATACATCCCGAAGGGACCAGGCAGCCTGTTATAAAGCTTGGAAAAGCAAAAAAGGCAGTCGGGAAAATCATCTACCTTGGTAAAACATGTGTCATCCCATTATATATAAGAGGTACACAGAATATACTTCCAAAGGGTTCTATTTTGCCCAGGCTGTTCAGGAAGGTCTATATAAATATAGGGCCCCCTGTTGAACTGGAAGATTTGTATTGCATGAAAGACGATAAGGAAACTGCAAAGGCCATTGTTGAACGTGTGATGGACAGACTCAGGGCTTTAAAAGAAGAATTAGAGGAAGAATTAAAGTAAACCTATTTCTTTTTCTGGACTGCTTCTATCATATATCCATCATCTGTAAGATAACCTTTAAGGGCAGAGGATTTAAAAACATTAAGATAGTTAATTATACTGCTGGATAGTTCAAACATTGATTTTTGTGAAGGAATATGGTTTTCAGCCTTTTCAGAAAAACTTTCAATGGTTTTTAATGTCGAAAGGAAATTGTCCAGAATTTCATCATTCTTTGAGATATAGATAATATTGGCTTTATCATCTATCCTCATCTCCCTTATGTTTTCCGAATAAACAGGGTCCTTAAACATATTCAGATTTTTGTCATTGATCGTATCTATTACCTTTTTGACTGCTATCCTGGTCGAGGCAATTATCAAAAAATCATCCGTAAGAAGCAGTGAAGGAGATAGAATACCAAGCGGATATACAGTAAATTCATAATCATTATAGGTTTCATTATAGTTTTTAAAAGGCTGATGCTCGGATGCAATTTTTTCAAATTTATCAAGCAGTTTTCCGGTTTTTTCCATGCTGTTATGCTGCAGGTACAATACCGCTTCCGTGCCGAGGAAGCCGAAATTGCCATAATTCAGCAGGGCAAACCCCATCTCCTGCCCTAATAAATCAATTATATCATCCTTTAGAATCAATTCAGTTTTTGGGTCAATATTCTCAGAGTACCGGGTAATATTTTCCTTTATCTCTGGAGGAAGAGGTGAATCGTTTGCAATATAATCATATACATCCGCTGCATTACATATTTGATATCCCCCGATAAAGAGGCTTTCTTTGGGTACATACTGCAAAAAATTGAATTTTTTAGGCTTTATCTTAAAAAGGGAAAGTAATTTTTTATCCTTAATCTGTTCATTCAGCAAAATAAATGACTTTAGCTGTAAATCTCCGGTATTTTTATCCAGGCTTACAGATATGCTGTCAACAATGGATGTAATACCCCTGAAAAAAGCCTCATAAGCTTTAGCCTTTTCATTATTTAAGGCCAGGGATGACTCATTTTTCAATACATTGCTTATACTGTAGTAGTATTCCAAAGGGGAATCATCATAAAATATGCCTTTTTTCATGTGGGATTGATAGGATGGGTTTTTATATATATTATCATCTGACTGACCCGATAAAAGCTCAATAAGATTCTTGAACCCATCTTTATGGGCTGAGAGCATAATCATGTTCTCAATACTGGCCATATGGATTTTTTCAAATATATTTTTTGATGGATCCTGGAGTTCCTGATCAATTTCCATAATAAAAGTCCGGTAATTAATGTTTTTGTGCTCATCTTCAATTGATTCCGAGCTGTACTTTTCAAACAGGTCTTCCAGATTATCGTAAAAAGCATCAAAAGAATCCGTATTTTCCCTGGAATATGAAATCAGTACAAAAGGAGAAGGAACAGATTTCTCATCGCTTACCATTCCTATTACAGCCTGTTCCTTCAATATTTTTATAAGCAGGTCATCGTTGAAAAATGAAAAGAAATCAACCGCCATATTATGATATTTTGTTTCAGGATTATGCTTATCCAGGCTCTTTACAATGAGATTTAAAAGCTCTTCTGCTATTTTGTTGAAATCTTCCTCGTTTCCCAGAAGCTGAGTCTTATACTGGTATATTTTGTTAATCTTTATATAAGAAATTGTATTTTCAGGTATGCAATTATTTATATCCTGCGATACAGTCCCTTTTTTACATGAAAGCTGGACGAGGCTAAAAATGGCCAAGATCAATAAAATCGACATTAACTTTGATGTTCTATGCATAAAATCCTCCTGAAAATTAAACATATATTAGAAAGCGTACTTTTCCTTTATCTTTCTATTATATATACGAAAGGTTTTTAGTTTGTGTTTAAAAATTATTTTAATTAGAAACTGATTTATGATAGTATAAAGCCTATGAAATAAATTATTCTAAGGAGATTCTGGTTGGAAGTATCTATAGGTATTCTGAAGGAACTGAATTCCTGCATTACCACCCTGAGGCTTTACCCTGCTGAGAATAAGCTTGTAACAAGGACACTGGATGCATTAACAAACCGCTTGTCAGGATATTTTGAGTCTAAAGCAGAAGAAGATGTTTTTAATATATCAAGAGCCGAAGGGAAGATAATTGTAAATGACAAAATTATGGATGATAAACAAAATAAAAACCCTATAATCATTTCAATCCAATCACTCTTTGAGCTTCTTGACCTGAAATCAATCACTGTTTACAAGGGTGTGGAAAAAAATGAATTAGTAGCTTTTTTCAAGATCATTAATGAGATAAAATCAAAAGCCCTCACCGAAAAATCTTCATTGCAGGAAATAATGGCCAGGAGGGGAATAAATAAAATAAAGGTTGATGAGACAATATACATAGCAATGGCAAGAAAGGACAAGGAAGCTCTGGATGAAGCTGAGGTAGATATAGCTGATATAATAAAAAACAGGCTGATAAAACCTGATAAAGGGCGGGTTTTAGATAAAATTGATCAGGGGCTGGATCTGAACAGATTTTACGGAGATCCTGAGAGTGTTGGCAGGGTATTGAATTCATTGATATCAAACAATTATGAAATGTCCCACGTTCAGAAGAACAGAAATATGACAACAGCCCTTAATAAGCTGGCAAACCTTATTCCCGAGGATAAGGAGGAATATCTTGTAGGGCTTTTCTCCATGCTTAAGAACATATCGCCTGATCTTAGCACCAGCTTTCTGATGACACGGGTCGCAACTCAGAAGAAACCCACTATTGATGCTGATAAATTGATCTTATATCTTGATGACAGGACCTTAGGCGCTTTTGTAGATGAAATAGAAAGGCTTGAACCTCAGTTCAACCTGCAGACTGAAAAGCTTCATCCGGATAAAAAAGATCTTTACAGGAAGAGAGTCAAAGAATTTCTGCAGAAACTGCAAAGTTATATCCACTCCCTTTCACCAAAGAATGAAAAGAGCTTAAGCGGCTCCCTGGCAGAAGAAGCTGAACAATCAGGTCAGCATAAGCTTAAGATTGACGAAATGATTCTGAATGATATCAGGGCTAATTTTCCCAAGATAGATGAGTTTCCAAAAATAAGGAGCATTGGACAGTTATTCAGGGTTTTGGATAAAAGCGACCATACCAGGGTTTTTGACGAAATAAGGAAAAGCATCTACAATGATCGGATGCCCTATGATGAGTTTTTGAAATATTATTCTGAAGAATTAAACAACCTGATCTCGGACCCAGAAGCAGAAAAAAATACAATAAGTGATATTGTTAAAAGCATGCTAAGTCAGGCAGAAAGCGAAACAGAGCTTTCAGTCTGGTATGCCGGCCTGATATTTGTTCTGGAACAGAACATCGGCCTTCTTTATAAATGCGGATATTTTGACATTGCAGGCATGCTTCTTTTCTCATTGAAAAACCAGATTGAAAATGAGGGTTCATCCAGAGAGAAAGAGCAGGTATATTTTGCTTACAGCATATATAACAGAATAGACAAGCAACCATACTATGATTCTGCAGTAAAGGATTATATGGAAGGAGTATCCACTCCTGACAGCCCGGAGGTCAAGCTAATGGAATCATATCCGGATGAATTCATAAACCCGGTGATGAAATTTATTAAGAATCCCATAGATAAAAAAGCAGGCAAAAAGGCTGCCCGCTATCTTTCCAGAGCAGAGGAGGCTGTAGTAGACTCGATTATACAGGAGCTTGAAAAAGACTATCCATGGCATGTATATCGCAATATAATCTTTATACTCGGAGAGACTGGGTTTGAGTCAACTATTTTTCTGATAAAGAAATTCCTTGTCCATGATGACCGGAGAATATCCAAAGAAGCCGTAAAGGCTCTTCTTAAAATAAGGTCTGAATCTGCAATAAAAGCCCTGAGTGAAAAATTTCTGGATCTTGATGACAAAATGAAACTGCAGATACTTAACAGCCTTCAGGCAAATGAGCTCCTGAACTTTCTGAAGCCAATAAAAGATTATCTTAGAGGAGATCAGCTGTTTTCAGGCAGGAATAAAAAACTGCTGGAATCTATAATGACGTCTCTCCATGGAATATCAAGCAAAGAGTCCTTTGAATTTATTGAAGATGTTTTATGGGGAAAGAGCCAGAAATTGTTGGAAAGGGAAGACCGCGGCTTCATTATTAATCTGATACTGGAGATTCTTTTTGATAATAAAGAACCCCCGGCAGAAGACATTATAAAAAAGATGATGGAGGATGAAAGGGGCTTTATTAAGAATGCTGCCGCTGAATTCAGCAGCAAGAGTAAAACAGGCGGTTAGCTTATCTCTTTTTCCTGTCCCTGGCTTTTTTTATCCGTTCTGCTAAAAGCGACACAATATGGCTGGCAACGTCTATATTGGGATAGACCGTTTCAAAACCCCTGTACTGCGGATTTCTGTTAGCTTCAATTATATACAGGTCATTTTCAGGACGGATAAGTATGTCTATGCCAAGTACATCATAGGGGCATCTGCCTGCTACTTCAAGAGATATTCCCCTGATGATGGAATCTGTTGCCGAATCGGGCTCGATGAATTCAGCACCCTGAGAATAATTGCCAATTCCATCTTTATTTGGAATCTTCCTTACTACGCCAAGGCATTTATTATTTACCACAATGGATCTAAATTCCCGGGCATTTTCTATATATTTCTGAAGAAGGAGAGGCTCATGGAAATCGTAATTATCAATGTATTCCTTGATAATGTCATTTTTAGTCAGCACTTTTACCCCTACGCCCCTTGTTCCATGGATCGGTTTTCTGATAAGAGGTGCACAAATGGAATGAGATTTTATAAGGCTGTAAGCGCTTTCCCTGCTGTATATCAGAAATGTATCCGGAACATATTCTCTTAATTCTGAGTACCTTCTCAAAAGCGCACCGAATTTTGTCATGTACTGACCGGAAAATGCCTGTCTTTTATCAATGGTAGGGATGTTCTGGTACCACATGCAGTTCACCAGGAGGGATGTCGGAACCTTGGCGCCATGTGTGCCCCTTATTATGAGCCCGTCTATATCCAGGTCCCGGGAATCATAAAATACCCTTGTGTTTTTATTTGAAACATTAAATACGAATTTGGAGGGAACCATTATGGTATATGAGTGGCCAAGGCGGTTTATTGCCTTTATAAGGCTTTTCTGGCTATATGTTCCCGATTCTTTGTCAGAACTGAAATAGGAGCTGTACAATCCTATATTATAGGATTCTTCCATATTACTGTATCTCCCATTTGTGGCTTAGCCTGCATATGCCAAGATCATTGAGATCTGAATACACCTTGAATCTTATCAGCCTGTAATGGTAATCATATGGGAAGCCTTCTAATGTGTGAATTGCTACATCAAGAAAGTATATGTTTGGGAGCAGATTCAGATGGGATATAGGTATATCGATAAATCCCTCTCCTTCTATATGGTCAATCTCAAATTTGTCCAGAAATGTATTTGTTGCAAATATGCATAAATCATCAATCCTGTAGATTCCAATGCCAATAACAGGGTTTTTGATCAGTTTGCTGGCTTTATAATGGATTCTGATTAGTATATCTTCACCGGTCTTCAGTACCCATCTTATGCGTTTTTTATTGTCAAAAATCTCTACGCTGCGAATTTCTGCTTCCCTGGAACCCCATCTTTTTCTCGGAAAGGGATTAGTATCATCAGGTTCTGATATTATTTCAACAAGATATTTTTTATCTGTATCCTGATGAGATTCTTCATAGACCTTGAGATGATTATGCTTATCAACCTTGCTGCTTGTTTTGCTCTGTATTACATTTATCTTTTTTTCTTCATCCTCAGCCATTTTCAAAAGGTATTCTTCAATTGTTTCTCTTGGCTTTCCTGCATTTATAAGCTTGCCTTTATCAAGCCAGATGACCTCATCGCAGAGCATTTCAATGGTCTGAAGGCTGTGAGAGACGAATATTATTGTCTTTCCAAGCTGCTTCAGCTGTTTTATGCGTTCGAGGCACTTGTTTGTAAAAGATTTATCACCAACTGCGAGGACCTCATCTATTAGCAGTATATCCGGATTTACATTGATTGCGACGCTAAAGGCCAGCCTCATATACATTCCGGAGCTGTAGGTCTTAACAGGAGCATCAATAAAATCTTCAAGTTCGCTGAACTCGACAATATCATCAAATTTTTCATTTAATTCCCTTTTGGTGAGGCCCAGCATAATTCCATTTATAAAAATATTCTCTCTACCTGATATTTCCGGGTGGAATCCAGCCCCCAGTTCCAGGAGTGCAGTTACCTTTCCATTTGTTTTTACATATCCCTCTGCGGGCTTTGTTATGCCGGCTATTATTTTAAGAAGTGTACTTTTTCCTGATCCGTTTTTACCGATTATACCAAGTGTGATACCCTTTTTGACCTTATAGCTGATATTTTTGAGTGCATAGAATACTTTTGAATTGCTGTCCATAAGGGTGTTAAAGAGCTCCCCTTTTAATAAGGCACTTTTGATAGTCAGGAATTTTTTAGCCCTGTCCCATTTTCTGTAGACCTTTGTAATATCATTAATGATAACTGGATATGTTTCTTTCATAACTATACGACCTCAGAGAATGAATCCCGCATTCTATCAAATACCCAGTAGCCGATATAGAATAATATTATGGAAAACACTGCCATTCTAAGCATAGCTACGGGGTCAGGCATCCTGCCATAAAAGAATATGCTCTGATATGCACTGTTAATATGTGCAAGGGGATTCAATTTATACTGCAGGCGAAAAAGCAGACTGCTATTCTCTATCAGGATTTCTTTAGGGTAGATAATAGGGGTGAGGAAAAACCAGAATGTTAAAAAGTTGCCGATCAGCTGCTGTATATCCCTGAAATGAACATTAAGAGATGACAGCATTAATGAAATCCCGGTCATGAGAGCCATGTGAATTATTATGATTAAAGGAAGGAAAAGAAGATTTGCCGATATCGGGTTGTAAAGAGGGTTTTCGGGTGTTTTAACAGCAAAGTAGTATATATTGAACGGGATAAGCATGATCAGGCTGAACAGAAAATTAACAAGGTTTGACAGTATCTTTACAATTGGCAGTATCTCAGTCGGGAAAATTACCTTCTTGACAAGGTTACCGCCTTCAAATAAGGAACCCGTTGATTCGAGAATGGATGTTGTAAACCAGATCCAGGGCAAAAGACCGCTGAAAAGAAAAACAGCATATGGCTGTATATGCGGTGAATCCTGCCTTAAGAATACTGAAAAAACCATTGAATAGAT
>CAYMEV010000014.1:77202-95967 GCA_964389675.1 uncultured Candidatus Sumerlaeota bacterium | reverse complement strand
AGGATGGAGTATGGCATATAGATTATCCGGGCTTTGCCCCCCAGTTCGGTGGAGATCTTCAGAATACAGGAGTATATCCGGGCGATGGAATAAGGGGAATCCATATTGAAGAGGAACAGCCAGAGGATGGACCACAGCTTTGTAAGGGTAATCTAATCTATAAAATAAAGCACGGGGGTTTAATACACTCCACACCGGCAGTATTTAACAGAATAATATATTTTGGCACGGATGATGGCCATTTTTATGCAGTAGATATTGATTCAGGAAAGGAAGAATGGGTGGCCAGAATAGGCAGGCCATCTGTAAAGAGGGAGGATGTTACAGATTATTCAAGACCTGTTGCTCCTGCTGTCTTCTCCTCCCCTGTTATCCTTGATGGTACAGTCTATTTCGGCACTGCATACGGATATGTATATGCGCTTAATAAGGACAATGGAGACATGATATGGAGATCCGAGATCCCTGGACTTCACCTGTCCAGTCCCAAGATCTATGAGGGTTCTCTGTATATAGGCAGTATGGACAGGCATTTATACAAATTAGATACCGGGACAGGCAATATTGTATGGAAGTATAAAACTCAGGGAGAAATTAAAACAACACCTGCCATATATAAAGGCAGAATATTCATAAACTGCCAGGATGGCCATTTATATTCCATAGACACAGAAGGGAATCTCATCTGGAAGATCAGCATGGGAGCATCTACCAGGAACTCTCCTGCCATATACGAGGGAATTGTATTTCTGGGTACAGATCACTTTCATGCAGTGGATGCAGATTCAGGCAGGGAGATCTGGAAAGCAGGCCCATTTCAAAAGATAATGCAATGTGCTGTGAATAAAGGAAGGGTCTATTTTACCGGCATCGTTGATGATAATGAAAAAAAATACGGTTACAAATATCTGTACTGCTTTAATGCACACACAGGTACAGAAGATTGGAAATATGAAATCTATTGCAGGGAAATCTATACCAATATTCCTGCAGAATATAGAGTAGAAGAATTAGAATCAGAAATACCCAGTAATCAGATAATAATCTCAGGAGAGATGATCCATCAGATTGGTATTGGTAATACATGGTGGCGAACAGGCAATGAAAACTATCGAAGATCGAGTGGCAGCATTTTTGGTATTCCTGAAAATAGGGACAAGCACCAGCCCCACAATCCGAGGCTTTGCAGCAGTTATTACTATATCGTTGATGAGCTTAATTCACCCGCGGTAATACATGATGAAGTAATGTATTATGGAACAGAGTTATATAACAGTGATGTCTGCTACACAGCTTTATACGCTATTTCGAGTATGCAGGATAAATTCCGCTGGGAAACTAGGCAGCGAGATCTGGCTGCATCATATCCATTATCATCAGAAAATATTATAGTTTTCTATGATCTTATAAACAAACAAAAAGAAAAAGACATACGGATATATCCGTCAGAATGCCATATTTCAGCATATGATATTCATAAAGGGAAAATAATACATTCTGTAAAGTATCCATTTGAAGAGGTCGCACCTGCATCACTTTTTAAAGTGTCATCTGCTTTCGACCTGCCTATATTATTATTTGAGGCAGGTATCGTAAGCAGTACAAGAAGAGAAATTAATGACTCTGAATTAAAAACAAAGCTGGAAAAAGGAATGAAAGGAAAGACCATAAAAAAAATATTAAGTGACTTTGAAGAGAAGGTAATATCTAATGCATACTACGCAGTGGATCTCACTACAGGTGACCTTGTATGGAAATATGATCTTGGTCAGAAAATTCTTAATTCTCCTCCAGTTATATATGAAGATAATATATATATAGGAAGCTGTTTTATTCATAAGTCAGGAAGTACACCCATTAATTTGACAGGTTCTAATAATTTTTTCCTTGCTATAGATTCAAAAAACGGCAAAGAAAAGTGGAAAATTGAAATTGTTGGAAATGTTCTTTCAAAACCATTACTTAATAATGATATTCTGTATTTTGGGACAGACAGGGGATATGTTTATGCAATAGACCGTTTTAATGGCAGAACACAATGGATATTCCATATAAGTGGAGGTATCAGCTCAACTCCTACAATCTGCAATGATATAATCTTTATTGGAAATTGGAATTGGAACATCTATGCTATTGATAAGAATAGCGGAATTGGATTATGGAAATACAGAACAAATGGTGAAGTTAGAGGAGAGATATTCACATTTGAAAATCACTTATGTTTTGTAAGCAGAGTCCCGGGAAAAATATCACCACATATAGGGACAGCTTATTATCCTCTTAAAAATCTGCAGGGTGAGATCATTATGGAAGAACAAAGACCGCCCCGCCCAGGCTCCCTGGAGAATTTTAGCTATCTGCAGTATATGGACATCAATACAGGTATTAATAGATGGATGGAGTCTTGCTTTTTACCCGGCGATTATGGCTATGCTTCCCAATTGCTGCTATGTTCAGATATTATATATAGACTTGATATTAGCGGATTTGGTTCTTTCTATGATTTTTTATATGCAGTTGATGTTAAGACAGGTACTGTAATATGGCAGAATAAGACAACAGATTATAATATTTACAGTTATAGCAATTCATTTCTAAAATTTTATGGAAATAAAATATATACAATTTTAATTAAGCCAATGCATCCTATGGAGCAATTTATTTGTGAAATAGATTCAAGAACTGGAGAAATAATAATAAATTACAAATTAACCGATATTAACTGAGCATAAGAAAAGTCTGTCCATATTACAAAAATCTTTTATGCAAAGTCTTTTCAATAATTTTTAAAACACAAAAGAAATTTTGCATACCAGATATTGCCATGGGACATAAGGTCCTGGGTCATCGGGGTAAAGCCTGATATATCAATGAACATGGTATAGGCCTTAAATTTGCCGGAGAGTAGGTTTTTGCTGTACTTATCCAGAATAAACCGCGGGACCAGGTTCTTCATCTAATCTAAACCTCCCAGAAGATACATTTGGTATTTTGGGATATTTATCAGTATACATATATGCTATCAGTCATGCAAATTATAAAGAATAATTATGATCATATTTTTGGAAGAATAAAATTATATTTGAACAGCATGCACATTTGATCTATTATATTTATCAAAGGAGCAGGCTAATGATAAAACAGTATGCTGTTACTTTCAGGCTTAAATCCCCGAATGAAAAAGGAAGATCCATATCCCTGAGGGATAAGAAAAATGATATAGAATATGCCCTGGCAAAGTTCAATGCCAGATATGCCTCCATAAAGAGGCTGGAACTTATATCAGCTGACAAGCGCTCAATAAGGCTGCTTTTTGAAGTATATCCGAGAGCAGGCAAAGTAAACCCTAATGGCAGGGACCTTGTCCTGTTTTCCAGGATTCTGTTCCATGAGTGCGGCTGGAAAGATTATTCACGGGAGAGAGCTGTTCTTTTTACTGCATCAGAATTCAGAGAGATACAGCAGGGTGATGAATATCCCGGGACACGCCAGCCGGAAGAAAAAGCACATGATAATGGCAGAGAATCATTTAATATTGAGATACCTGAGGATATGGACATTATTATGAACGATAACAGGGCCCTGAAATCTGTTATAGACCTTATGAACAGACAAAACACAGGCAGAAGGCCTGACAGGGAAAAACGAAAATTTTTTATAAGGCTGATAAAGGCAATACTTCTCAAAGCCGACAGGTAGGACTAATCCCACCAGAGAAGATCCAGGATATCATCCTCCATCTCCTGAAATTCCATTATCTTATGGCTCCAGTCATCAGCACTGTCCTCTTTCTGCCAGTCAGATTCCCTCTCAAGGACTGCATCAAGGGAACTGAATATGATAAAATCACAGTCGGGATTTATCAGGCATTGCCTTTTGCCTGATATTTCCATTGAAAAAAACACATCATCCCATGAAGCATCAGTCTCGCTTATTTCTATGAATTCCCCGTCATGGCCGAGATAGCCCAGGTCAAGCTTATTGTCTATAATATCATAATAGTCACTGTTGTCATGATCATCCCAGAATTGTCTGATAAAGTTTGCCATTATCTGAAGCTTTGCCAGCTTCTTTTCTTCTTCTGTCAGGATTATCATCAGCAGTTTCCCCCTTTAAATGACATAGATTCTTTTTAGATGCACTGAATCTATTATATACCCTGCTGAATCCAATACCATCAGCACAATAAAACAGCTGTTCATATATCTCTTAATTTTCCAGTTATCATATGATTCCCAGCAGATCTTCCTGCTCAGACGATACCTTAGCCTTACCGGGTAATAATTTATGAATTTTTTAATTATCTCCCTGTCTGTCATGCAGTCATCAATTGACAGAGTTGCCAGTTCTGTCTGATTAATAGAATTTACAGTATAATACATAGCTCATGCCTCCTGATGGGCCTGCAGTTCTTTGCATGGTATCGGCAAATGCCTGCCATCTATGATCATAAGGACTGCCAGTGCAGATGCAAGCTGTGGCAAAAAACCTGAACTGTTGAATAATACCATAGAAAAAAGCAATAAGAAGACCTGTATCCTGCATACAGGGACACCGTATAGATATCTTCTTTCCATTTAATTTACCTCCTTTCCAAGAATATAAGTTTATCTTTATCTTCCCTCATACTCGCTATTAATTATAAGCAAAATATATGCCAATTAGTTATATTCGCATTTTACTGGCCTGCTGGAATATTTCACGGTAGTTTTTTACGAACCATGCGACAGATCTGCCGAATATTTTTTCTTTAATATACAGGCTTGACATACCCTGACAGCAGTTTTATTATTATCAGAAGAGATCTAACAATAATCTGCTTTTGATTATGAAAGCTTTTATGTGGATAAAAAAATTTATAAAGGAGTAATGCATTGACATTGAAGGGAATTTTTATACTGCTGTTCTTCCTGGCCATAATAAACGGCACTGTATCCCATATCAAGATAAGAAAGTTTCTGCAGGGTACCCGGGCAATAGATACCAGGATTGACCTTGAAAAGTTCAAGGATATGGTAAGGACCCAGATGAAGATGGCTCTGCTTCAGATAGCAATACAGGGCATCATGCTGTTTGTAGGCCTTTATGGGCTGATTGTAGGCAAAATAGGGCTTCTGCTCATTATTTTCCTGAACGGGATAATCATTGTTATATCCCTGTTCTTCAAGAAGACAGAAAAAATGGCTAAATCCATGAAAAGCCAGGAAGAGGAGTTCAGGAAGGAATACAATGAGATCTGTATTAAATGGGACAAGAACCCACTGGCGGATTTTTAAGGATAGAGCTGTAAGCCAGGAGATAAAGGACAGGGTTATTCAAGCCACTCAAGCCAGACAGTCTGGTTTATGAAAGGGACCTTATTATGCATGCAGATCATCATGGTATGGCCTGTCCCCCCTGACATGCCATTTTCCAGGTCATCATAGAAGATCGCAAATGATGCTTTTTTTATCTTTTTTGTGCCTATTACCTTGAGCGTATCCCTTATGAGATATGTCGCTTTTATTGTATATCTGTTAATAATTCCCCTGACATAATCCTTTATAAGACTGGAGTTTTTCTTATTCAGGAGTGTCTGCCTTATAAGCTCGCTTTCTTCTGCCAGGTCAATGCTTCCAAGGGATATTATGTCAGAGGCAAGGTTCTGCTCCTGCCGGTGCCCGGTATAAGGGATGACAGTCTGCAGTCTGTCTGCATCCACAGAGGCCACACCCCTGCAGAAGAGCTCATCCGCTCCCGGGGCATTCCCTGAGCGAAAGATCATGTGCTGTGTACGGCAGGCAAGGATACTGCCCAATTTTATCAGCTTTTCAGCATCATTTTCCTCTACCTTGCGCTTGCCCTCAAGAAGCACAACGGCATCCTCCCTGTCATACTGTTTTATAAACCTGTCCAGTGTCAATCGGTTATTCATAAGATACTACCTCATATCTGAAATACATTTTCATAATGTATTAGAAAAAGCAGGGATGCAAGAAATTTTTAAGAGCAAATATGATATTTAAGAAGGCTTGCAGGCTTAATAGGGCAATTGCCCAGAAGGCTTTTTTCCCATATTATTCCTTATATCAGTTTTTAGAACGGCCTTTATCATGACAGGCAGGACATCAGTCAGGGACTGGTATTATCTGCATAGATGAAATGATGATGAGGCTGTGAAAAGCCCTAATCTTTACCCTCTTCCTTCTTCTCCAGGACAAAACCGCTCCAGTTGTCAGCATACTGAAGCAGGAGGGTAAGGGGTTCTTCATTGTTTGCAACAGACCTGTTGTCGTCAACATACTGGCCGTCATGGTAGACGATTGCCTGGGCTTCGGTTTCTGTAAGGTCCACAAACCTTGAAATTATATACAGGCTTCTTACGGGCACGCTTAAATATACCAGGTCCTTATTGAACCTGTAGGGGTAATTTGGCTTGTATTGGTACATTTTCTGCTTTTCTGACGGTTCATTAGGAATATACTGGGGTTTGCCCGGAACGCCTGCTTTGCCCAGGTCATGCAGAAGGCCTGTAATTACACAGGATTCATCTGATATTTCCGGTGCAAGCAGGCCTTTCAGAAGCAGCAGCGTCTCTGCAACATTTACAGAGTGTGCTAAAAGCCCCATTTCCTCGCTTAAATGGAACCTTGTACTTGCAGGGGATCTCAGCCAGTCGGTTTTTCCCTCCAGGAAACTCATCAGCCTGTCAAACTGCTCTTTCCTTTTTATTACTTTTTTCTTAAGTTCATTATAGCGTGAAAGTACATTTTCCCTGTCCATATAATCCCCCTTACTTATTTTTGTAGATATTAATTCCATAAGAATGAAATTTCAACCTAAATATCCCTGCCTGGAATTAAAATATTTCAGGGCTAAAATGCAGTATCTATTCTGGCATCTCCTGATGGAAGCAATCTAAGATTCTATTAGTCAAATTACTGCACATATAAAAGAAAGTTTTTGCAATTTAGCAATAAAGTATTGCAACAAGCCTTACCAGAGTTTATTATATAAGTTATGGCGTTTCTTTTCATAGTTAAATATGCTGAGAAATCCTTTATTAGAGGATCAGGCAGTTATGTATAACCTCCTTCCTGGTTTTATATGCTCCAGATACAGGCAGAATATAAGCAAAGGCCGGATCACAGGCTATATAATGTCGATAGATATAAAGGGGTTCACTGATATCACCGAAAAGCTTATGTCCCATGGCATAGAAGGGGCTGAGGTCCTCACCGGCATCATCAACCGCATCTTTTCTCCATGTATCAGCATTATTCAAAATCATAAGGGATTTATATCAACTTTTGAAGGAGATGCATTTACGGCCTTTTTCCATGTAAAAAGCCCTGTTTATTCATATAATTCTGCAGCAATGATCTTTAATTTTATAGAAAAGAACTCTATAATTGAGACAAAATATGGAAGATTTGCAATATATGTCAAAGCAGGCATGTCTTTCGGCAGGTCAGAATACCGTATTATAAGGGGAAAGGATTATGATACTTTCCTTTTTTCCGGAGACCCGGTAAAAAGGAGCGCTGATGCGCAGGGATTTGCAGAAAGCATGCAGATAATAGCTGACAGAAGCTATTATGACAGAATAGGGCATGATAAATGCAGGAGGATTGGCCAGGATTATTTTATCCTTGATATCTCAGATACTGCAGAAAAAAATTATGAGCCAGACCATTATAACGGGTGTGAAGGATCAGATAGCACCATATTTCAGAGATTTTTCCCGCGCGAGGTGATAGAGCTTAAAGAAAAAGGCGAATTCAGGAATATTGTTTCATGCATGGTAAATTTCAGGCTGAAGGGCAGGTATTTAAAGGCCATAGAAAAGATAACAGAGATGGTTTACAGGTACGGTGGATATTTCAACAGAGCTGCTTTCGGGGACAAGGGCGCTGTAATACTTGTGCTTTTCGGTGCTCCTGTTGCAAGGGAGAATATGCTGAGAAGGGCATCTGATTTTATGCTGGGCCTTAGAGATATCCCAAATTTCTGCTTCCGGGCAGGAATGACCTCAGGAAGGGCCTTCACCGGCTTTTTAGGCTCCCCTCTTAGAGCCGAATATACAGCAATCGGAAGCATGGTCAACCTTTCATCCAGGCTGATGACCAGAGCAGATTGGGGTGAGATACTAATAGATGAGAATTTATTCAATAATCTTAAAACCAGATATGATGCAGTAAAACGCGGGACCTACAGGTATAAAGGCTTTAACAGGGATATTGGGACTTTCAGCCTGGAGGGGCAGATCAAGCAGTATAATGAGATATACCACGGCGACCCGTTCATAGGCAGGGAAAGGGAATTAATGCTTCTGGATAAGGCGTTAGAACCTGTATATAATGGCAGGTTTGCCGGCATAATCTATATTGACGGCCCTGCAGGGATAGGCAAGACCAGGTTTCTGGAGCATTTCAGGAGAACTGCTGAAGCAAAAACCTGTTCTGCTTACAAAATTTCCTTTTTGTATTTACCATGCGATGAGATATTAAAGAAATCATTCAACCCTTTTATATACTTCCTGGAGAGGTATTTCAGCCAGAACCCTGAAAACACGAAAAGAGAGAACACAAAACTGTTCAGGGCTGAATACGAAAAACATATCGAGAAAACAGATAATGAAGAAATCAGGTCAGAGCTTATAAGGACGGAATCCATTATTGCATCTCTTCTGGGCCTGGAATATGAGGACTCACTGATAACAATGCTTGATGCCAGGGGAAAATTCGACAATACCATAATAGCACTGAAAAATTTCATTTTGTCTTTAGGGCTCCTGAACCCTCTTATCCTTATCATTGACGACAGCCAGTGGATTGATGAGGACAGCCTGAAACTGATAAAAAGGCTCATCAATAATATTGAAGGCTTTCCCATTGCCATCATTTCAGCCTGCAGGCCTTCAGATGACGGATCCTTATTCGAGTTTTTCAGGCCTGACAAAGAAACAGAAACAGAAAGGATAAGCATAGGGAAAATGCTGACAAGCGATATAACACCCTTCCTTGAGGCAAAACTGCAAAGCAGAAAAATCCCCAGGGAAACCAGGAGGTTCATAACTGGTAAATGCGACGGCAACCCGTTTTTCCTGGAACAGATCATACTGTATATTAAGGAAAACAATCTGCTTGATGAGAATATGAGACTGACTGCCAGTATTGAGGAAATACCGCAAAAGATCAGCCAGATAGTTATATCAAGGATTGACAAGCTCAGCTTTGAGCTCAAAGAGATAATAAAGACCGCGTCAGTCCTTGGAAGGGAATTTGCAGTTAAGGTTCTGAGGGGAATTTTGCATAATCTGCAGAATTCTGATGAGTACCGGCTTGCTGATATACTGACAAAAGGTGATAAGGAGCAGGTATGGCATAAGCTGAATGAACTTAAGTACATATTCCATCATGCTTTAATACGGGATACTGTATATAATATACAGCTGAAGGAAAGATTGAGACTGATCCATAATTTAGCAGGTGAAGTCATTGAAAGCCTGTATGAGAATGATCTTGAAAATCATTATGAGGAGCTGGCTGACCATTATGACAGGGCTGAGAACAATAAAAAAGCCAGGTTCTACCTGGACATGGCTGCTGAAGGAACCAGTGCCAAATACCAGAATTCGAAGGCAATATACTATTACACGCGCCTGATTAAATACCTGGATAGAGAGGCAGATATTGAAAAGGTCATAAAAACCCTGTGTAATATCGGCTATCTGTACGTTATTGACGGAAATTTGAAGGATTCTGAAAAAAAATATATTAAGGCCCTTGATATGGCAAAAAGATGGGATTACAGGGATCAGATGGCAGTTGCTTATATGAACCTTTCAGAGATATCAATCATGAGGGGGGATATTGATAAGGCACTGAGCCTTTCAGAAAAAGGGCTTAATATATCTTCCGGTCTTTCAGACATGAAAGGCTATATAATGAATCTCAGGTCAAAGGGAAATGCACTGACCGCAATTGCTGATCTTGATAAGGCATACAAGTGCTTTCATGAGATACTGACACTAATCAAAGATCCTGAGAATGAAACATCATATGCATCAACTCTTGGAAGCATCGGCAATATACTGAGATATAGAAATGAATACAGGGAAGCCATGAAGTATTACAAGGAAGCCGGCAGGATATTTAAAAAAACGTGCAATAAGAGGCTATACGCCGTTAATACCGGAAATATCGGAGTTTTATACAAGGCTTTAGGAAAACTGGACAGCGCTTTAAGATGCTTTGAAGCCCAGTACAGAATAAGCAAGGAAATCGGCTATAAAAAACTGTCCGCAATGTCTGTGGGTAATATGGGAAATATTTACAGCAAAAGGAATGAACTGCATAAGGCAATGGATTATTTTGAAATATCAAAAAATATATTCAAGGAAATCGGAGACCGTAAGGGATACGGAAGATCGCTCGGCCACATAGCTGCACTATATGAAAAATCCTATGATTATGAAAATGCTGTCAGGCTTTATGAAGATCAGAAAAAGATATCCGAAGAGATCGGGGATAAATACATGTATGCTAACAGTACTGGAAATTTAGGGAGCATCTATACAGATATCGGACAATATGACAAAGCTCTGGAATATTCAAATAAAGCAGCAGAAACATGCAAAAATATTGGAAATATTTTAGGTTGCAGCATATATCTGGAAAACATGGGTGAGATATATTTAAAGCTGGGAGATTACAAAAAGGCCATGAAATGCTATCAGGATTCAAGGAAATATGCTGTCAGAATGAAAGACCCGGCAAGCATCGGTATAATAGACAGGGACATAGGCTACCTGTATTATCTGCAGAAAAAATATGATATCGCTATGAATTACTGTAAAAAAGCCTTAAAGCTTCTTGATAAGTCACAATACACGGAAGAATACTGCAAGGCCCTGTGCTATACAGCAATGATCTATGAGGATACAGAAGATTCTGCGAAGGCATTAGAATATTATATTAAAGCAGAACCGCTCCTTATGGATATCAGTGATAAAAGATTCTGCATTCTCATTCTAAAGAGGATGTCAGAAGCTTATAGAAAAATGGGTAATAAGAAAAAGGCAGAATATCTGTTAATACAGGCTGATGAAACAGCAGAAGCAATTAAAAACCCTCTGATGCCATAGTTATTTATACATAAAAAAATATTCCCGGGGTGGAGCTATAAAAGGCTGATATACTGCAGAACATCAGGCCTTCTTCATATTCCTCTGCCATGGATTTAAATGGGCCAGGCATTCTTCCTGGATAAGAATCCCTGATCATTACTGATGGCTTTAATTATTCAGTTTTCAATAAGGCTAAGTGCGTATTCCGGAATACTATCCCTGTCTGTTGCCCTCCATCGTATGCGCTTAAGCCGGAACATTTCAAACTCAAGCAGTGCCCATAGGGTGCATGTCCTTTTTTCCTGACCCCTGCATACCACCAGCCTGTATTCCCTGTATTCTCCGCGTATATTGCCTATACGGGTCTGCGGCCTGCCTATCCTCACCTCGAATTTCGGAAAAGGCCCTGTCTTGCCTATCCCCTGCCACTTAGAGGAAAGAAGCTGAAGGCCATGAGATCTTAAGACGGGCCCAAGATGTTCCCTGTAGTCCTTCTGGTGACTTCGCCATGTTATGAAAAACTGGAAAGCCAGCCCGCCTGTAATTGCAGCTGCAACAATTATAAAAACTGCTGTATTGCTCATATACCTGGCCCCTGCATTAATTAATGTATAAATAATTTATAAATTTCTCATTTTGCAAACAGCCTGAACACCAGATAATTAAAATACTTTGAAAAAGGGGCCGGGATAAAGATCCTGATCATGATGAACTCCAGTTAGCCCTGAACGATCTGATCATGATCCATACCAGCCATCCTCCGTAAGCAAGGCATATGACCATACAGGCTGATGCCAGTACCCTTGCCATTGACGCTATCAGTATATCCTGCCTGAGAAGCCCTGTTCTGGAAAGAAACCAGTTCCAGTCATGATATGCCTCAACACCGAAAGGAGTGAGCAATGGAAGCTTCATTGCCCTGGCATCCGCAATATAGGTCGCTACATAATAAAGATTGGTTGCTTCCCATCCAAAAGTGAAAGCTATTCCGAAATAATCCTTCTGGTAAAGAAACATGGCAAATCCTATAACAGGGACCAGGCACTGGAAAAGCGAACCCCCCAGGATCATCAGGAACTGCCCGAAAGGTGCAAATACGAAGTGTCCAAGCTCATGAATACCAAAATTGAGGCCGAAGAATATGCTCCCGTACCTCGGGTCCTGTATATGCCTGTACCATGCATAGACAAATATCAGAAGAAGTATCAGCCTGAAAATAGGGAATTTTCCCCATGCCCAGCTGGATGAATCATCAAGAAAATTTTTTAATTTCTGCAAAAGCAAACCATAGCCTTTCTGACTTTGCTCCTTTTTCAAAAACAAAATTAGAGCTTTTTGTATAAATATTAAAGGTAAGCAATGGCATAATCAAAAAAATTCCTGATCCGGGCCTTATAGTATCCGTTATTTTAATGCTTGCTGGCAAATTTTTGAGCCGGGAATGGCCGCTGTGACAATAAATATATATTAATCGCTCTATTTAATCAGAACATAAAAGATTAAAATTACAGAATTATCCTGTCGTATTTTCAGGCCTTTTGTTCTGCCTTAATGCCCTTAAACACTGTATAACGCAGAGCAATGATCACCGCAAGAAGACAGCAGCTGATAATACCGGCACTGCTGACAAAAAGCTGGTTTCCACCCGGAAGGCATGCAGGTGAACAGAATGTATCAGTAAATACATCAAGGGATATATGGAAAAGGGCAACTACCAGGACACTGCCTTTTGAGGCAAGATAAAGCCAGGTGAATGGAAAGCTCATCAGCACTACAAATACAACAAATACTATACTGGATATTATTGCATTCTGACCTGGATAGTTCATGCCAAGAACCATCATCGGAAGATGCCAGAAAGCCCATATAAGACCAAGTATCACCGTTGCCCAGGCTTCCCCTGCAGGCATAAGCCTTGGAAGCAGGTACCCCCTCCAGCCATACTCCTCCCCTATTCCCAGCGGGATTTCTTTAAGGCTTTTCAGCATAAGAAGCAAAACCGCAATATAAAGAGGATTCTTCCCGGGCCAGGTAAAACTGATCCTTGAAGTAATGATAATGGTACCCACAAGAATCAGGGTAAAAAGCATAGGCATCAGCATAGCCAGCGCATAATACCGGACATGCCTTACTATTCCCATTGAGCCTCCCAGTCCCTCACGCGAGATAAAGATCCTCATTATGAGTGCTGCTATCATCGGAGCAAACATGCCATTGGCAAAGCCGTAGGGCCCGGGGAAAGACCTCATGCCTTCGTTCCCCCGTGCCATGAAGGGAATCCAGTATGCCCAGGCCAGCAAATAGGACAGGATACTGAAATAAATTATCTCCTTTAATGCTTTCTTTTCCAGCTTTTGCATCATATCTCCTCCTTAACAGTTTGATACCATACGATAAATCTCTGCAATTCAGAAATTCTTGCCTTATCTTCTGCTATGAAAGGTTCAATATTCCAATGATCCACAAACTTCAGGCTAAAAAATAATAATACTATATTTTTATCCAAAATTAAAAGGCTTATTTGCAGTTTTTTTTGCAGAAAATAGTCAAATGGGGATCTATATATCCTGACTGTAACCTTAGATGTGATCCTTCCGGTGAATACACAGCAAGCCTTATGACTGCCATCATAACATATATGAAACAGCTGTCTGGCGGTCGCAGATAAACCACTGCACTCAGGGTATTTATGTATTTTCTGAAAATTAATGGCCTTTTATGCTTTTTCTCATTTTTATATTAAAAAATTTTTTTATTGAAATAATTTTAAAACAAATATAATAGTAATAAGAATTATTATTAACTATGAATACAAAAAGAAGAAAAAGCTCTCACAGAGAGAAAATTTACAGCTGCATAAGAAAATCTGATACACACCCGACAGCTATTGATATCTACACCTATCTAAGAGGAAAGGATATTAATATAAGCCTAAGCAATATATACAGGAACCTGGAGATACTAATTGAGGAAGGAAGGATTACCAGAAGGGATTTCGGGGACAAAGCTGACCATTATGATGCAGTGGCTGATCCTCACCATCATTTTATATGCAATGAGTGCGGGTCAGCAAGAGACTTTAGCCTTCCCTTCACTGAAGACATATTAAAGAGCGCAATGGAAAATATTAAGGACAGTATAACAGGCTTTACAATATATTTTTATGGAATTTGCAATAAATGTAAAAAAGGAGGAAAATAATGGACAAGAAAAAACTTACCAGGATTACAGGAGCTCCTGTTCCTGATAATCAGAATGTTGAGACTGCAGGCAAAAGAGGCCCAATGCTTCTTCAGGATGCATGGTTTATTGAGAAGCTTGCACACTTCGACAGGGAGGTAATCCCTGAGAGGAGGATGCATGCAAAGGGATCAGGCGCATTCGGCCATTTTACTGTCACCCATGATATAACTAAATACACCAGGGCAAAAGTGTTCTCAGAAATTGGCAAGAAGACAGGTGTATTTGTAAGGTTCTCCACTGTAGCAGGAGAAAGAGGTGCCGCGGATGCAGAAAGGGATATCAGGGGGTTTGCAATAAAATTTTATACCGAAGAGGGAAACTGGGACCTCGTGGGTAACAATACCCCTGTTTTTTTTCTAAGGGATGCACTGAAATTCCCTGATCTGAACCATGCTATAAAGAGAGACCCCAAAACCAATATGCGCAGTGCCAGGAACAACTGGGATTTCTGGACCTCATTGCCGGAAGCTCTCCATCAGGTCACAATCACCATGAGCGACAGGGGAATACCCTATTCCTACAGGCACATGAACGGATATGGATGCCATACCTTCGGTATGATAAACAGCAGAAATGAGAGGGTATGGGTCAAGTTCCACCTGAAAACACAACAGGGCATTAAGAACCTGACAGACCAGGAAGCGGAGGCAATTATCTCAAAAGACAGGGAAAGCCACCAGAGGGACCTTTTTGAAAGCATTGAGAAGGGGGATTTCCCGCGCTGGACCATGTCCATTCAGGTAATGACTGAAAAACAGGCCTCAGAAGTGCCTTTCAATCCCTTTGATGTAACCCGTGTTTGGCCCCATGGTGATTATCCCCTGCATGAAGTAGGAGTGCTGGAGCTTAACAGGAACCCTGAGAATTATTTTGCTGATGTTGAGCAGTCGGCTTTCAATCCGGCAAACATAATCCCGGGTATCGGGTTTTCTCCTGACAAGATGCTTCAGGCAAGGCTTTTCTCCTATGGCGATGCCCAGAGGTACAGGCTGGGGGTAAATCATCACCTAATCCCAGTCAATAAGGCGAAATGCCCGTTCCATGCATATCACAGGGATGGAGCCATGAGAGTTGACGACAATTACGGCAGCACACTGGGTTATGAGCCTAACAGCTATGAAGAATGGCAGGAACAGCCGGACTTTTCAGAACCCCCGTTGCCCCTTGAAGGTGCAGCAGGGCGGTGGAACCACAGGGAGGATGATGATTACTACTCTCAGCCCAGAGCCCTGTTTAACCTCATGAGCCCTGAACAGAAAAAAATCCTTTTTGAAAATACAGCGCGCAATATGGGCGATGCCCCAAAGCATATAAAGATAAGGCATATCAAAAACTGCATGAAAGCCGACGAGGCTTATGGCAGAGGCGTTGCTGAAGCACTGGGGATACCATTAAGTGAAGCAGAATAGCATAATAACACAGGCTGCGGCAGGCTCTGCCGCAGCTCCTGTAAGGAGAGAGAGTTGAGAAGAATTATTCTCCTGATATCAGGATTCATTTCACTGGGCCTGGGAATTGCAGGAATATTTCTCCCCCTGCTTCCCACTACGCCCTTTCTTCTTCTTTCAGCCGGCTGTTTTTTGAAAAGCTCGGCATATTTGTATAACTGGCTGATGAGGCACAGAATATTGGGAACCTATATAAAATGCTATCACCAGTATAAGGCCATACCGGCAAAAACAAAAACCATCTCCATAATCACCCTGTGGCTGACCATGACAGTTTCAATGATTGCCATTGGCAATATCTGGATTGTAACAGTACTTGCACTGACAGGCGCATTTGTTACCATACACATAATGCATTTCAGGACCCTTAATGATGAAATGATGGAAGAGTTACTGGAATAGAAAAATCTGCCAGTTATCATCAGATATTTATCCCTCAGGCCAGTATTACACTAAATGCTGAAGACAGCCTGATATTTTTTGCAAAATTTAGTCAATTGGGATACTCTAATTTAATGAGAAATACGGATTTGAAATTGCATTCTCCCTATTATTTATGAATAAATCAGAAAAAATTCTTCAGAAGGCATTGAAATTACAGCAGTCAGGAAATTTTCTCCAGGCTGAAGAGATCTACATGTCAGTCTTAAAAGAAAATGAAGAAAATCCTGATGCATGGAATAATATGGGCCTGCTGTATTATGAAACAGGCAGGCCAAAAGAGGCAATTGATTTTTTCAACAGGGCTGTTTCAATCCAGCCTGATTTTATAAGGGCATACAGGAACAAGGCGGATGTGCTTTATTGGAACGGCAGTTATGACGATGCCCTTGAATGCTATGAGAGGATTATTTCCATAGACCCCTCCGATGCATACGGCCACACATATAAAGGGATCATTCACCTGCTTAGAGGCAGTTTCAGGACAGGATGGCAGGAATACAGATGGCGCTGGAAGCTTGAAAGCATGAAGCTCCCGCCCTGTTCAAAGCCTGAATGGAATGGCGAGAACCTTGACAACAGGACCATACTTCTATATGCGGAACAGGGGCTCGGAGATACTGTCCTCTTTGCAAGGTATGCATCGATCCTTAAAAGCATCTATAAGTGCACAACTGTTGTAGCCTGCAGCAGGTCATTATTATGCCTGCTTAAAAACTGCCTGGGCATAGACAGGCTGATATCCCATGATGAAAAAGAACTGAATTGTGATTATTTCTGCAGTTTCCAGGATGTCCCTGCTGTACTTGGTGAAGATATAAAGTCCACTCCGGGAACAGTTCCCTACCTTTCTGCTGATAGAAACCTTTCAGATTATTGGAAAAAACGGATTGATAAGTATGAGGGCTTCAAAATAGGCATTGCCTGGCAGGGCAATCCTGAATTCCATGGCGATTTACTGAGAAGCTTTCCCCTGCTTTCCATGGAGCCCCTTATGCACCTGCATAATACTCAGCTTATTTCATTGCAGAAAGGCCCTGGTTCAGATCAGATCGAGAATGGGATACTGAAACCGGAGATCACTGACCTTGGTAAAGACCTGGACAACAATGGCTGTTCTTTCATCGATACATCTGCTGTACTTGATAATATTGACCTTCTGATATCCCCTGATACCGCAGTAGCACATATTGCAGGGGCTATGGGTGTCCCTGTCTGGAATGTCCTGGGCACTGTTCCTTTCTGGGTATGGCAGATAGAGGGTGAAAGGACACCATGGTACCCATCCATGAAGCTTTTTAGAAGAAAGGCATCTCAGGAATGGGAAGATGTATTCCGGGAAATAGCCGGCAGGCTGATGAATGATAATAAACAGATCAGGCTGAAAGAACCGCACGAATACAGATTAGCTGAAGATGGCATAAATATACTCCTCCGAACCAGGCATGGCCTGATGTGGACAAACAGGTTTGACACAGTTGTAGGCAGAAGCCTTATGCTCTATGGCGAATATTCAGAGGATGAGTGCCACATATTTCGTCAGGTCCTGCATAAAGGCAGTACAGTGGTTGAGGCTGGTGCAAACATAGGACCTCATACACTTGTATTTTCTGAAATCGTTGGGGATGAAGGCTCTGTTTATGCTTACGAGCCTCAAAAAACCCTTTTTGAAACGCTCTGCAATAACCTTGCGCTTAATAACCGGAAGAATGCAATATGCTTCAGCGAAGCACTGGGCAGTAAAGAAGGCATGCTGTATCTTCCCTGTCTTGATTACAGCCAGGACAACAATTTCGGGGGGGTTGAGCTCCAGGAAGTCCCGACAGGAACCCCTGTCAAAACAAGCACCATTGACAGCCTGAAGCTTTCTTCATGCACGCTGATAAAAGCAGATGTTGAGGGGATGGAACTTGAAGTGCTGAAGGGTGCTGAAAGGACAATAAAAGAGCATAAGCCTTTTTTATATGTTGAGAATGACCGCAGAAGCAGGGCACCTGCCCTTATTGCTTACCTGCAGTCGCTTGGATATGACCTTTACTGGCATCTGCCATTTTTATACAGCCCTGATAACTACTTCAGGAACAAAGAGAATGTTTTTCCCGGTATTATATCTGCTAATATGATATGCATACACAGGTCATCAGATGCAAAGATCACAGGATTTGCTCCGGTTTCAGCGCCTGAATCCTTCTGGCAGGATTAGAGGCGCTTATAGCTTCAGACTCCTTATGGCAGCATTCTGTATGTCCATCAGATTCTTCATGAAATTACTGTAGATGATATCCAGCCCTTGCAATGCCTGAACTATTCTCTGCAGCTCGCCAGGGTTCATATGTTCCATTTCGTCCATGCTTCTTAGACTCTGTTCTGTTTTTTCTGCTCTGTCAGCAAGCCTGTGCAGATTATCAGAGATGGACTGGCTCATAACCCCTGTTCTTTGCTCCATTAATCCCTGGGCAGCCGTATTCTGGAGTGTCCTTGCTACATGGGGCGATATTGTAACACCCTGAGGCTTCATGTGAG
>CAYMEV010000014.1:0-77102 GCA_964389675.1 uncultured Candidatus Sumerlaeota bacterium | reverse complement strand
GGGATATTGTAACTCCTGAAGGCTGCATACGGGGGGAGATCGTAACCCCTGCAGGTTTACGGTCCTGAGCTATAGTTGCTCTGGACGGCATTGTTTCAGCTGTAATGGTAAGCGTTGCCTGGTTGATGCCCTCTGAGGGAGGCTTTGCATTCGGGGATATTGTAACGCCCTGAGGCTTCATGTGAGGGGATATTGTAACTCCTGAAGGCTGCATACGGGGGGAGATCGTAACCCCTGCAGGCTTGCGGTCCTGAGCTATAGTTGCTCTTGACGGCATTGTTTCAGCTGTAATGGTAAGCGTGGCCTGATTGATGCCCTCTGAAGGAGGCTTTGCATTCGGGGATATTGTAACACCCTGAGGCTTTATATCAGGTGATATGGTCACACCTCCTGGTACCTGCCCCGGAGAAATTGTAACACCTGAGGGTTTTAAACTTCCGGGAAAATCGAGTACTGATGGCCTCTGAACCGTGCCTGCGGTGGAAGGCCTTATACTGCTGTTGGAGATACTGTTCTGCAGGGTTTTTGACATATCAGGAGCTTTTTCAAACAGATTTCCCATGCTTGTGTTAATTGATGATAATCCGCATGCAGGCCCTGCCTGGCTTGAACCGGCAGTTTTTATCGAGTCCGCAATGGGATTCAGATCAGGTACTGCCCTCGATATAACATTACTTGAAACACCGCCAATTAATGACATAATAAACCTCCATAATAATTTTTATATTTATTATTTTTATTTAAATATTCAAGCAGGGAAGCCCCTTATATATATTTTCCTGAAAGACCTTCATAAAGGTGCTATAATAAATTCTTCTACCTGCTGGAAAGCAGTTTCCCGAGGTATTTTGACTTTATCTGGTTTAGTGCAAGTATCTGCTTTGCAACAGGAAGCTTCATTATCACACCAAGTATTGCAGCCATGGCCCTGTGGCTGAACAGAGCATGGTTGTCAAATATGAGATTCTGAAGTTTCCCCCTCTCTATAGCCATCATTACAGCCTTATGAGCAGAATTTACAGGTGTTATGGTCCTGGTTTTCCCCGGTACAAGCTTTATGCTGCCAGCCGGGCAGTTCCTTTCACACAGGCCGCACCCGAGGCAGAGCCTTTCATCAATTACAGCTGTCTTTCCTTGCTTTCCTCCTGTTTCTTCAGCGCTGACAAGCTCTATTGCATCAACAGGACAGATTGATACGCATTTCCCGCATCCGGTGCAGGATGATTCAATTCTGGCAGTAAGGCCTGTCGTATGGACAGGATTCAGGAATGCAAATTTCCTTGCGGCAATCATTGCCTCACAGCAGCATTTACAGCAGTTGCAGATGAAATTTACTTCGTTCTGGACATTTTCCCCGAACTGCACAAGGTTGTAATCATATGCCTTATACAGGAGTTCCATGCATTCGTCAGCACTCACCTGCTTTGCATACCCTGCCCTTATAAGGGAAGCAGCTGTTGTATTGAAGGTCATGCATATCTCCAGGGGAGAATCACATGCCCTGCCCATGTGTGACATCTTATGCCTGCAGTAGCAGATCCCGATGCCTATATGAGAGGCTGTTTTAATTACATGGCTTGCCCTTCCATAATCCAGTACATAAAGGGCATTTTCACTGGACAGGGCCTTTTCATTGACAAACATCCTTCCAAGTTTGGTATCCCCCCTTGCCATAAGGTCTGTAATGAAATCCTCCTCTACATTGATATACTTATAGAGAAGCTCACTCAGAAGTTTCTGGTCAATATCCCCCCTGAGCCTCATAAGCGAAAATTCTATAAAACCTGCCATCGGAGGCGGAAGTATATAGTACTTTTCATTGTTGTGCAGGGAATCAAGCAGAATGGCCCTTGATGCAAGCTCATCCAGTACCTTTTCAGCTTCATGGATAGCCATACCCCAGTTTTTGGAAGCCTTTTCTGCTGTAAACGGCTTTATCGGAAGAAGTGATACAAGCCTGGCTTCCTTTTCAGTGAACAGGATGGACAGGATCTGATAGAGTGTATCACTGGGAGGGGCTCCCTGCGGAAACCTGTTAAGCCTTTTTACAAGGTCCTGATAACCTTTCTTTACTGTGTGATGAGCCATAATAAACCCTGTTTTCATTTCTATTTAATAAAAAAGGGCAGCGCATCGCACTGCCCTGTATGTTTATTACATTATTATTCCAGAGGCGCCATCGCATGGGTATGGCCTGACTGCAGGAGCATTTCCCATGAACCCAGTGAGGCGTTCTTCAGGTATATGCTTCCTGTGGAGCTGTCGCACACGATAAGGTCATCCCATGAAGAGTTTGTAAATTTTCCGGATATTATTCTGTTGAAAGGAGCATAAACCATGATAGACCATGAAAGGGTCTCATAGCAGTAGCTGTATGCATCACCGTTATAGGTCATTATGATCTCTGATCCTGTCCCGCCCGTAATATCGCCTGTCCCTATAAGGTGGCCTTCATCAGGGGAGCCGTATGTGATCCTGTTGAACTGTATTCCTTTGCTGCTTCCGTCCCTGGAGTACCATTTACGGCTTTCGGGTATATCATTTATAAGGTCAATATCATAAAGCTGTTCTTTTTGAGATCCGGCATTCTTATCCGGTATATTCCTTACAAGGTAGATGCCGAAACCGTCAAATACGCATACGATCTCGTCATAGCCATCACCGGTAATATCATCTGATGTCATCTGGGAAGGGCTTACCATGACAAGCCTCGTAAATGTTTGCGTTGTGAAATCATAGGTGAACATACCCTCAACACCGCTGAATGCCAGGGCAAGGTCATCAGTCCCGTCCCTGTTGATGTCGGCAGCTGTCACAATTGTAGCTGTCTGGCCTATTATGCTTACCCAGGTACCTTTTGAATATTCCCATTTATAAAGCCCGTTCCCTGAGAACGATGCTATTACCTGGACAGGGGTACCTGAATTTGTATCAGCAAGCGCAAAGTCTGTGCATGTAACTGAATTTGACATGATATTAACCCATGATGCGCCTGCGGTAGTGTAGTACCATAAACCGTAGTCCTGAAAATTGACCACTATTTCAAGGTTGCCGTCTCCGGTAATGTCTCCTGCTGAAATCCCGGTTGCAGTCTGGCCTGACAGGATATTTGTCCATACTGAGCCTTTTGCCTTGCTGTCTGAATAGTTCCACAGCCATACTCCTTCATAAGCAGGGTTCTCAAGCCCTATAACAGCCTTTAAGTCATACTGGGATTCCTCAAAGACTGCAGTCATTATAACATCATCAGCAGGCATTGTAAATGAAGCGGAAGGTGAATAGGCATCATCAAGAAGCCCTGCATAAGCACCTGTCCAGTAAAGAAAGCTGTATCCGGCCGGGGAATTTACAGAAATATCCACAGGTGCTCCCTCTGTATAATCTCCTGCACCGGTAAATATCGCACCTGTTGACTCAGGGTCTGACATGAAGGATAGAGCATAATATGTTCCCTCTGATGTCATTCCCATAACGCCATCTGTTAAAGCACTCTCCATGCTGTCACTGTAGACAGCTGTAACAGCATAATACCATGTCTCAGGGCAGGATACCGAGTAATCCGTATAATACAGAGTAGTTACAAGGCTTGAGTTGATCTTGGTATATGTGCCATTTAACTGTGTGCTTCTATAAACATTATATCCCGATACTGATATTCCCTTCAGCATCGTCCCGGGAACATCCCAGCCCAGTTCTATCCTGTCGCTGTAGATGGTTGATGCAGAGAGGTTTGCCGGAGGCGCATAGGATGATGTAACAAAACTCCACTCATCAGTCCAGTCAATCTCCATATCATTCGTCACCAGGCCTATTTTCCAGTAATATGTTTTACTTGTTTCAAAAGCATAGCTTTCAGTGTTGTAGCAGTATGTATCATCTACACTTTCGCTAAATGCCATATAATCTGTATATGTACCTGTAGAAAAGTCAGGCGAAGTACTTAAATATATATTGAATCCCTCAATCTCAAGCACAGTTGAATCAAAATACCAGCATAGCTCATCCAGTTCAATAGAGATATCACTCTCATAATCCAGAGGCGATACCGGTGATACAATATCTGATTCAATGGTCATGAACTGATGGGGGTCTGCCGGGCCGATATATGGATGATTCTCTGTCCTGCCGGATGCATCGCCTGCTGTAATGTAATAGCTCATGGTCTGTGATTCAAGTGTGGCAGGTATAGTTGCTTCATATGAATTGCCTGAAACATGCTGAAGCAGGACATAGCTGAACTTTGAAGAGCCCTCTGTCTGATAATATACCTTCAGGTCACCTGAAGTAAGGGCTGATCCGCTGTATGGGATTATATCAGCTGTAACAGTATAACCGGACTGCACAGGCTGATAAGGCATGAGGGGATAATGCCTGATATAGAGCATTCCCCTGTCTGCAATCTCATGAGTCCTGCAGTGCAGGGCATCAGTGCTCTCCCATGATCCTGTATAACCCTCCACCTCATAACCCGGCATGGCATCCTGATAGGCTGCAATTGCCATATTGTCATAGGTTGGCGATCCGGTAATAGGAACAAAAACCTTATCATTCAGGATAAGGGAATTGGTATAGGGCTGGTCTGAGGGTGTGTCAACCCTGTAAACCTTGTATTTAGTCCCGTATGCAGATACCTGGTTTGCAAAATAATCTGCAGTAGCCTCTATCTCATCATACTGGGCATGGCTTGTAGGGACCCTTCTGATAAGGACCTTGTTCGGAGCAAGGAACTTTCCCCAGCAGTCTATATGGTCTATATAGGTATTATTCGGGTCGGGAACAGCATGATAGGTATCAGCCCCGAGATAATCCTGCATCATGGCGTCAACCTCAGCTTCGGTCATACTGTAGTTCTCCTCATAGACCAGGTCGGTTGATGCTGCGATACTGTAGCCGTCATTCATATAGTTTCCGCCTGTATGATAAAGGCTCATGTAATAATACGGCATACTAAGGTAACTGGACATATTGAAGGGTACATCATTGTCATCAGGACGGGGCCTGTTGTATTCAAAGTCAACTATGGCTATGTCATCTTCACCATCCCTGATGAACCATGGCCCGTAATCCCTTGTCCAGTAAGAATCAGTATCATAGATTGCAAACTCACAGTTTGCAAGGTTTACACCGTTGGAGCTGTAAAGGGATTCAACTGTACTCTGCTGGCTTGAGCTTGATACAAGCGTTATCACTGTTGTATGGTTTGAAAGGTCTGCTATCAATGAATACGGTATCCCGAGAGGATACCTTATAAGGACTGCCTCAGCAGGGTCAAATTCAGCAACAGGGCTTACAGTGCCTGATGGCGGTGCTTTGCTTGAATCACCCTTCTCAGGAAGGGGCTTTAATATTTCCTCTGCATCCAGGTAATGACCCAATCCCGGATTTTTAAGGATATCTTCAGCATTATCGCCGTATTTCTCTTTCAGTATTTCTCTCGTAAGGTCATTACTGCCTTCCCCGGCATAAAGAGATAGAGATAGAAAGATAATGCTGATAAAAACGAAAACTGCGGCCTTTGTTATAAATTTGGTTGGAAGTTTTAGCTTTATCATGCTGTATAAATTAGCATGGCTTAATACTTTTTTCAAGACAAAATATTATATATTAAGGGAAAATAATAAAAAAATGCTTCAGGCAAAGGCTCTTATTAATTCCGTGCCACTACATTTACAGCAGTTATAAAGCATATAAAATTATGATACTCAGCAATATCTCTGACTGCTCAGATCTGCAGCAAAGGGACAGCGCCAGCTGTCCCTTTATATATTCTTAATTAAGCCATTCAAGCCTTGTCTTGAATTCCTGGGTCTCTCCCCCGGTTGAGACAGATTCCAGTATATAGATATAATTTGCATGGTTTTTTACATAATCGGTAAAGCAGTATGTCTTTGGCTCTGATGACGTCCCCTGTCCCGGAATAAGGTCTGAGTTCAGCCTTACAGGAAAAAATGCTATGAACTGATTTATTTTATCCCCTCTCATCCTGTATATATTGAATCCGAGATTATCGGTTTCAGAGACTGTCATCCATGCAATATTCGCCCTGTTCCCTATCCCTGTTGCAGAAAAGTATCCAAGGTCAACAGGAAGGGGAAGCTCCATTGATGCTGTATTATTATCTTTTCTTGATTCCCAGGCAAGCACATCCGACAGCACAACAGTGATGATATAGCTCATAGGGTCCATATCCGGTGCTGTCACCCAGTCAACAGCAACATCTTCATAATCGCCAGGCAGTAAAGGTCCGAAGGGGACTGTCCCGATCAGCTGAAGGTCTACGTCAGGCTCAATGCTCCAGTAAAAACCTGCATTTCCTGAATCAAGCTCAGTGTCGCCAAGATTATATACCCTGGCATTGATTGTCACTGTATCACCCGGCTGAGGAAGGCCTGGCGAATATGTTATATCAGCGGGCAGGATCGATGCATCGGGGCCACCCTCAAGCTTTGCAATGAAAACATCGTCATAACCACCTCCGACAATTTCAATTGAATCAAAGTAAGCTGTCCCGGAGAAAAACCCGGAAACATACACCCTGCCGTAATCATCCAGGCTGATACCCTGCCCGATGTCATATTCTGTCCCGCCTGCTCTTTCAGCCCAGATGAAATTACCGTCAGGATCAGCCATGGCGATAAAAGCATCTAAACTTCCGGCTGATATCAGCTCTGTTGAACTTGAACCAAAGGATGCAGTGCCCTCAAAACGGCCTGTTCCATATATATTTCCAGCAGAATCTATTTTTATAGAATATGCTATATCACTTACTGTTCCTCCTGCCGATACTGCCCACAGGAAATTGCCGTCCGGGTCAATTTTGGCAAAGAATATATCAGAGCCACCGTAAGATACAATGTCAATAGAGCCAAAGGATGCTGAATCAAAAAAGTATCCAGAAATAATAATATTGCCGTCAGGCCCGATATCAATTCCCCGTCCCTCGTCAGGGTAATTTCCTCCGGCACTCTGGGCCCACAGCCAGCTGCCGTTTGCATCAAGGGCTGCTGCAAAAATATCATAGTCGCCAATTGCACTGCTAATGTTGTATGGGCCAAATGAGACAGAACCAAAATACGTGCCGGTAATATATACATTTTCAGAGGAATCAGTAATAATACCCAGGCCATAGGTATAACTATCATCACCACCTGCACTCCTTGCCCACAAGAAATTGCCATCAGCATCCAGTGCAGTTACAAAAAGGGCCTGAGATGAAGCTCCTGCTATCAGCTCTGTTGATCCAAAATAAGCAGTCCCGTAAAATTGTCCTGTGCAGTATATATTGCCTGATGAAGCTACTGTCACATCATATCCCATGGTATTTTCAGCTCCTCCTGCTCTTTTGGCCCAGAGGAAATTGCCATCAGTGTCAATTTTGGCAATAAAAAAATCCTGATATCCTGTAGATACAAGCATAGTTGGACCGAAGTTTGCTGTTCCCATAAAAAAGCCTGTCAGATAATAATTCCCGGAAGTGTCAAGAGCTCCTCCATATATAAATTCAGCTCCTGTCCCTCCTGCGGATACTGCCCACAGGAAATTACCGTCAGTATCCAGCCTGGTTATAAATACATCAAAACTTCCTGCAGATACAAGGTCATAAGTGCCAAATGATGCTGTTCCCTCATAGTAACCGGAAACAAAAGAATTACCTGAGCCATCAGTCTCAATTGAAAAGGAAACCTCATTGCCTGCGCCTCCGGCCTGATTAGCCCAGAGAAAATCAGGCTGGGCATAGGCAAATGAAAAAGCATTGATCAACAGAATCATTGAAAAATAATACTTCATAAAGGCCCCCTCCATTCTATTTTTTCTTAATTCAGTTTTAGTAAGTCATATAATGCTTTTTATTATTTTAGCATAATTTTGCAGTTTAATCAATTTTATCAAACCAATATTTTACTTTTTATAATAAATTTTTATTTGCTGAAAAAATATTAATCCATTTTCAAATATTAGAACTGCAGTCATTAAGTGTTATTGATTTAGTAAGTGCATTTTTTTTAAAAGGTGTATTTTGGCCCTGCTTTTATTTTTGCTTAAATATGAGGTTAAACTGTAATACTGGATTAAAGCAGAATTATGCATAACAGATCCATAACAGACTATGAGGATATATGCATGGATTATACAGATTATACATGATCCAGATATTTGTTTGCTCTCACTCCTGAAGGGAGAGAGACCTATCTTTTACCATGAATGGCCACTCTGTTTTTAATCTGTATCTTATCTTTTCCTGATGTATCCCGGATAGACAAACAGCATGAACAGCCCGATGAGATTCAGCAGTGCAGATATAATGACACATGCAGTATCCAGTTTAACGGCAAATTCATTTAAGAGCAGGCCGATAGTTCCCAACAGGAGAAACAGGAAGGGCAGCCAGCAAATATTAGTATTAGATTTCATATTCTTCACCCTTAATTCTTTATCAGTTTTTCAGCCAGAACGGCCAGGAATATTCCATAAAGCAGAAACATGGCAAGGGCCAGCAGGAACATGGCAAGCTGGACAGGAAGCAGGGAAAGGCTGATAAACCCTCTTAAGATCTGTACCAGGCCCAGTGTGACAAAGAGGAAAATGGAGCTGATCATTCCTGCGATCTTCAATCTCATGTCTTTAAATATTTCATGCAGAATGCAGAACAATATCCCCCCGATAATCCCTAATACAAGGCTAAGCAGCAGCACTTCCGCCATGTTATGCATTGTAAGGTTCAGTGGATCAGTGCGGATATATGCTATTAAAAGGGTTATCAGGCGGAAAGCAATCCCCAGAAACAGTGTTCCTGATAGAGCTCCTGCAATTGCTGATCTGTTCATAATGAATAAGAATCTCATCTTGTTCTCCTACAGTTCAAGGTTATAATTTGTACCTGCCACTTCCGGTTAACAGTTATTTATTATAAATCCCGGACAGCTGCTGCAAGTTTTTTTCAAATTTATATTTAAATACTCTGCCTGTCAATACAAACCTTGCCAGAAAATCTGTAGAATTGAGCATGAACTCCTGTGCTTTTCAATAAATGCACCGACCCTGTCTTTTATTTCTGATACTTTCAGAAAAATCTCTAATAATTTTAGGCCTGTTTTAAGGAATTATTGAATCATATGACACGGCGACATTATGCTATTCTTCCCCGGGGAAGAAATTGGAATGGTTCAAAGAGGAACATGCATCACCTATTCTGAACTGCTTTATCAATAGAACAGATGCTTTTTTTCATTGCTTCGCCAGCCTGCCTGGCTTTCATACTCAACAAAGTATATCTTCACATCTGCCTGGCTTTCATACTCAACAAAAAATATCTTCTTTTCAGCCCGGCTCTCATACCTGGTAAAATACCATTTTCCGTCATTCTTCTTTGCCTGGCTCTCATATTCAACCCTGTAGACATTCAGGTCAGCCTGGCTTTCATATTCTACCACATATACCTTTACATCAGCCCGGCTTTCATAATCCACCGTATATACCTTTGTAGAGTGAAGTTCAGATAAAGCCATGAGCATAAAAATAATAAATAAAGCCTTGCTCTTCATCATATTTTTGCCTCCCTCCAGAAGGATTCACTGACTTATATTATAATCCTCCAGGGATTTGCAGACAAGCAATAAATTTAGATTTACTTTCTTCAATTGGTATTGATATTGAACTAAAATTGAAATATAATATCAGGCATAATCATATTTTTTGAAGGGAGACAATCCAATGAACCTATTAGCAGTATCAGGCAGTCCGAGAAAGGGCAAATCTACTGAAACTCTCATAAATAAGGCAGTTGAGGGCGCAAAGGCAAAAAGGCCGGATATAAATATTACCAGGGTGGACCTGATCGATTATGATATAAAGCCATGCATGAACTGCCTTAAATGCAGGGATGCTGTTACAAATGAACCCTATGTCAGATGTGCTATGCGTGATGACATGGATATGCTGTATGACCTTATTTATGAGGCAGATGCCTATATCATGGGAAATCCCCTGCATTCCGGATGTGTAACGGGTCTCGTGTCAATATTCCTGGAAAGGATTGTCTGGTGCTTTGCAGAGCCTAAGGGAAAGGTATTCGGCATAAAGGGCATACCGAGACCAAGATCCCCTAAAGAAAGAAGGCTTGGGATAATAATAACAAATGCCACAATACCGCCAATTTTAAAGCCTGTCTGCAATGATGCAGGCAAACAGATCAAGGCTGTGATGAAAAGCTGTCTGAATACCAGACTGACAGGAGACCTTTATGCAGGGGCACTGGAAACCCGGGGAATAGAAACCTATCTCGAAAAGGCGTTTCGTTTAGGAGAGAAACTGGCATCATAAAATCATATTTGCAGGCTATAGTCTATATTTAAAAAACTGATATTATAAATGACCGCCTTCTAATAAATGGATGGCTTTTCAAGGATTATCCAGCTTCCTTTGTCAAAACCGCAGTGCCCTCCAATAACAGGGCATTTAACCTGGAACAGGAACCATATCTTCCTTTTTTCTGAATTGAGTGTCTCATAATTGCCCTGCCCCTTGGACAAAACCACATCTGCCCTGTGAAAGATATCAATGAACTCTGGGGAGCAGGTTTCCAGGACTGTTCCCGGAATATCAGCACCGTTTTCAATTATCACGGCATTTTTATCTATTCCTGACTGCAGTGCCTCCTTCATTGTAACATCATTAATTACCGGTGATGATTTGACGGCATAATAGACTTTGGCTGCTCCCGGCAGGTTTTTTATCAGTATATTATCAAATACCGCTTCGCCTGCATTATCCCCGAGCATAAGCACAATTGAAGCATTGCTTAACTCATTGAAAAGGCTATTGACCTTTTTCTTATCAAATTTTGATGCTTTATCAAGAGCTACTGAAAAAGTATTGGAAATAAGCTCCTCATCCCAGCTTATATTTTTTGCAAAATCCAGTATATTACCGGCTATTGCAAATGCAATGGATGTGGAAAAAGGGTCTTCTGAATCATATATTGCTTTTTCAGCCTCCGGTGCCAGTTCAAAAGCCTTTTTCGTGGATTTTTCCTTAATCAAAAGGTACGGGTCGCTGTTTTTCAGCTCGTTTCTTATTATTGACTGCACTATACTGGCTATCTCTGGTGGCGTCAATGACAGGTCGATTTTTGAAAACTCTGCAAAGACCATCTTCAGTATATTGCCTATCGCCCTTTCATCATCTGTTACAAGCATTGCTGAATCTACTGCCTGCTTTATGAGGCATGGGATACATTCAATCGCTGTTTTCATTATCATCTCCGTTTATCTCTTTATTTTCCTGATAGAAAGCGCCCCTGTCCTGCATTACAGCCTTTATTCTCCCTTCAGCTTCAAGTACATCAAGATACTTGTTTATCTCATTTATATGCATTCCGAGAATTTCAGCGAGGTCATCAGCAGTACACGGCCTTCTTCTTATTGTGTTCAGTATAGCGTTCTCAGCATCCTTCCTGTAGGCCCTCAACTCTTTCCTTTTCGGTGCGGATACAATAACCTCACCATTTTCCAGGCCCCACAGGTCGAGTATTTTCTGCAGTTCTTCTCTTTTGGCAGCCTTCAGGCCGGGCAGTGTGCCGGGCCTGTCCAGGCTGTTAAGCTGGACAGAATCAGGCCTTATCCTGATTATTGCCTTTTTTAGCTCTGCCAGTTCCTCGTATGTATCATTATATCCAGGCAGGATGAAGACCTCAAGCCATATCCTGCCGGCAAATTCCTTTCTAAACTCAACCAGTCCCTCTATATGCCTTTTTACATCAAGTGATTCTTCATGCCGGTTTATTTTCTTAAAAACATCGGCAGTCGCAGCATCAAGTGAAGGAAGGACAAGGTCAGCAGAAACAATATCTTCCCTTACCCTTTTATCCCATAGAAGAGTCCCGTTTGTCAGCACGGCTACAGGCACATCAGGCTTTATGCCCTTTATGAAGCTTATAATATCCCCTATGCGGACATTAAGTGTCGGTTCGCCTGAGCCTGAAAAGGTAATATAATCAGGATCAGGATTATTATCAAAATAATGCTTCAGTTCACTGATTATTCTATCACAGGGGATATATTCCATTCTTTCCACTGTAAGTTTCGTAGTCTTGCCTACTTCACAATAGACACAGTCAAGCGAGCACACTTTTTTCGGCACAAGGTCAATACCGAGTGACATACCAAGCCTTCTTGAGGGTACAGGCCCGAAAAGGTATTTATACATGATTGTCAGTCGTACTGCTTCCTTAAAGCTTCACCACACATGGTTGGGGAGGTAACTTCAGCCCATTTCGCCCCCTGCCAGGTTCCAAGATTCCTGTGTGTAATCAGATACTTCTGGGGGATGGGGTGTGTCCCTATTACAACTGGTATTTTGTACTTTTCCTCAATGAATCTTTTGAAATGATCGATGCGGGGACAGGGCGGGTATCCCACAACAAGACCAGTAGCCAGGTGAATTGCTTCGGCCCCGTTTTTTATCATTTCTTCAGGGCAGTATTCAATGTTTCCCCCCGGGCATCCCCCGCAGGTTGTATAGCCTACCACATCGAGAGGCTCATCCTTACTGTAGATATCAAAGGCTCCCTCCCTGTTTTTCGCTGAGCGGAAGCATTTTCCGCCTGCACAGCTTTTATAGCGGTCACATATTATGATTCCTATCTTCACTCTGTTTTCTCTCTCCTTACATAGAATTTAAAATTAACTCAGGCAGGACACTATATCCTGCATTTTTGCCAGTCTGTCCAATATGTTTATATCATACAGCTGACCCTGTCAATAAATCCTGCAATACAAATCTAAATTTAATTGCAGGCTCATCTTCATTAAATGCCGGTAAGATAAATAAAAAAGTGCTTATTATGCAATTCTAATGACAGATCAGGGGCCTGCATTATAAAGGAAAGCCTGATGACTGCTTTCATAATCCATCTTTAATAGCAGGGGTAAAGGCCCGAGAAAACTATCCAGGCAGTGCAGGGGTCCAGTTCCTGTATTCCGCAGGCACCCTGATAACATGCTCTAATGCCTATTTGACTGTAAGCAGTACTTCGGGCAGGTATTCCTCCTTGAAGGTTGCATCATCCCTCTCCTTCACAGCCAGCCTTATCTTCTGGCCGGGGGAAAGCTTCATCAGGTCATAGGGGATGGATACCTCCACACTCGCTCCCTGTATATCTTTACCCCTGTCCTTCCAGTTGAAGGTTTCACTGATATCTTCCATCTTATCACCTTCTGCGAACCTGTCCAGGTCATAGGTGGAAAAGAAGTTGACTGCTTTTACATTATTCAGCGCTCCTGCACATGCTATCCCTCCATTTTCATATTCAATGCACATGCCGACCTGGATCTGGTAGTCAAATCCGCCTTCCCCCTGGTAGAAAAAGGGTTTTCCACCAGTTTTGCAGTTATTGTCCGCATCGATAATGACATCTGCTACATCACCTGCCTGGTGCCCTTCCAGATAATACTTCGCCTCCCTGTCAAGAACAATGGTGATATTCATCTGCTTTCCGTCTGTTTCTACTGTGACTTCCACTATATCCTTGCCGGGATCATCACCGCTGTCACTTACATCTCCGGCAGGATCTGCCTGAGTGACAGTATGGGTGGCAGTAAGGATCTCCCCTCTTAAGCCTGCAGGAAGCAGAAGAATCCCCAGAATTAACAGAAAAATTACTGTTCTCATTATCCCTCCTCCTTTATGGTTAGGTAAATAAACAATATTATAGCAAAAAACAGCTTAATGTTATAATTTCTGCTTTATACCCTTATCCTTTTTTCATGGCTTTTACGGCCACGAAACTCCCTGACCCATATCCATCCGCCATGCTTTCTGTATCAATCCCGCCATTTATGAAAAACAGGCTTTGTTTTATTTTCAGGTCTGTGAAATGTGCTTTTTTCAGCATACGGATAATCTCCCGGGTTGAAAAAAAGGTTGCAGGGCCGTAGAATCGGCTTTTTTCCTTTTTCCTCTGATATTCTTTTCCAAGCTCGCTTTCTTTATCAATAAACCCGATTATAAGACAGCCATTCTCCTTAAGCACCCTGTAAGCCTCCCTGACTGACTTAAGCGCATCATTCACAAAGCATACCGTGGTGACCATCAATGCAAGGTCAAAGCTGTTATCAGCAAAGGGCAGATCCTCCGCGATCCCTGTATGGACATCAATACCCCTCCTTCGGGCATGCCCGGCCATATTTTCCGATGGCTCAACCCCTGTCTTTATACCCAGGGGAGAAGCAAACCTGCCGGTTCCCACACCTATCTCAAGAGCCTCATTAAATGAAGGCATCAGGCTCCTGATTACTTTCATCTCAGAGAGATACAGTTTTTCATTTTCAATGAACCAATCGTCATATTCTTTGAAATATTTATCAAATATTTTTATTTTATCCATCAGGCAATGATGAAGCTTTCAGGCATCTGAAGCTTAAATTTTCTATAAGAACCATATCAGGGCTGACCCTTGATATCCCGCAATGCTGCAAGTGTCTTTTCAATCACCTTTTTCTGCCTGCTGAAATGCTTGATCATCCTGTTAAGGCATTTCTGCCCCTCTTTTTCACTGCCAAGGTGCAAAATACATTCTTTCATGCACTTTTCAGTCAGATCAAGGTTTGACTGGATATCTTCTTCAGTCTTTTCACTATCATGCCTTACTGCGTCCATAGGGCAGGCATCATGGCATATACCGCACCTGATACATCCATTCATATCAATGATTGCTGTCTGATCTTCGAGGTATATGGTATCAACCGGGCAACTGTCAATACATACACCGCAGCCAGTACAAATCTCTTTTTTGATCCATGGCATAAATTACCTCCTTTTTCTTCCGCCTTTCTTTTTCCCTGCACCCCTTCCATCCATGGGCCCTCTTCCCATGCCTCTGCCTTTTCCCCGGCCTGCCCGAGGCATATTTGAAGGCGGCATATCATTATCAGCCAGCTCATTTTCCCCCAGGCCATCTTCCTTTATTGCCCCGGTCGGGCATTCTTCCATTGCTTTATCCACGCAATCCGCATCGCTGTCTGTAACATAAGCTATACCATCTTTCATTGCAAACCCTTCAGGGCATAGATTGACACAGATAGCACACCCTATGCATAAATTCCTGTCTACAAAAACCATATATTAAGTTCCTCCGCCAATATTAGTGTTCCATGATCCGGGAATAAAAACCGGGTCTCTTCAAGATCCTTCAGTCAGGCACTCCGCACAAGCTTCAGTAAAAATCCCGGAAGCACCAGAATGATGAACTTCCAGGCATTCAAGAAATAAAATATTTTATATGCAGTATCTATGATATTATAAGGAGCGCTATCCAGGGAACAAAATTAAAGATAAATATAAAAATCTTAAACACGCCCATAAATGAATAAAATACCGCATTAAATGTTTCCCTCGGCATAGGGTACATTTTCCCGTGCATCTTATATATCAGGTCCGATGCAATAAGCCAGAGGACTGTAGATAAAATCATCAGGCCTGCATTTATGATGGTACACCACATGAAAAACCTTATGAGGATCTGAATATCCATATTTTTCTCCTTAAAACGGGTCCATTGATAAAATAATAATATAATATTTATCAAAAATCAATACCAAATAAGAAGAGAACTATTCACATTTTCTTATTTTTAGTGTATACACTTATAAAGTTTTATTAGTGGGAGGATCAGATGGAGAAGCACAATGCAGTCCTTACAATTCTATGCTCGCTTGTATCAATAGACAGGCATATTGATGAGAGGGAAATAGATGTCATTGAAGCATATATTAAAAAGAACTATGAGAATTACAGCGCTCAGGAACGTCAGGACCTTGAGACACTTATAAGAAGCTTTGAAAAGATGCCCCTTGATGAAAAGTACAAAAACATTGAAGAATCAGCCGTAATAGTCAAACAAAAGGCAACGGAAAAGGAAATCTACAGGATATTGGAATGGGCTTTTACCATAATATTCGCAGACCTTAAATTTGAGCGCGATGAGGTCAGAGCCTTTGAAATCCTCGGGAAAGCATGGGGGATAGATACCCTTGAGTGGGGGAAAAACCTGCTGAAGGCTTTACAGTAATACTGCCTTATCCCGGGCCATTATTCACAGCAGGATTTTTTAAGCTCCCTTATGATTTTTCTGTATGAAAATGAAGGGGTCTTCTGGTACAGGCCGATGTATAATTTAAGGGCTTCTTTACAATATTTTCTCTTCCCTTCCGCTAAAAACAGCTCATAATATACTGCAGCCTTTTCTGAATCTTTTTCTGCACTCAGCAAAAGCTTTTTCAGTGATTCTACCAGCTTATCCCCGTCGTTTTTATGATCGATCCTGCATTTCTGAAGCCTGGCTTCAAACAGGGTATCGGGATCCTGGATCGCAGAGGATATCGTTTCTGCTTCAGAGTTTGCTTCTTCTGCTTCATCATACATATCCTTTTTCAGCAGGATACCAGCTTTCCTTATAAGCGCTGATGCCAGGATCTTATCCTTGATATTGGCTTTTTGAAGAATATTAATTCCAGAATTATAATTCTTCAGGGCCTTGTCAAAATCTCCGATATCATAGGATATATTGCCTATGTTAACAAGGGATATGCCGATCCCGAGCTTATCATTGAGTTCACTTGAAACCCGGTAATATGAGTCAAAGTTATCAAGGGCTTTGTCCAGCATCCCCATATGCTGATATGTAACTCCTATATTGTTCAGCGTAACAGCCATTCCATTTTTATCTTTCAATTCCTCGGATATGGCAAGGTCAAGCCTGTAATACTCCAGAGCCTTTTTATATCTGCCGAGGCAGTCATAGACTTCACCAATATTGCTGTAAGCTATGCCCAGGCTCCTCTTATTTCCGGTTTCCTCTGAAATTTTCCTTTTTTCCTCAAAGCATTCAAGAGCCATATCATATCTGCCCTGGCTTTTATAAATAAGCCCTATATTCCCGATCGCAGAGGATAGGTTAGCCTTATTTCCCAGTTCCTCCGACAGCTTTTTAAGCCTGGTGTAATAATCCAGGGCCTGCTGGAATTCACCCTTGAAAAAGGATATAATCCCCATATTTCCAAGCACAGCGCTTATTCCGTTCTTATTACCGGTCTGCTCGAAGATCGACCTTGCTTTCTCATAGTATTCAACAGCCTTTGAAAATTCTGTCATATTCTGATAAATAAGACCTATATTAATTACAGCATTTCCAATCCCAGACTTCGCACCGGTCTCCTCAGATATATCCCTGTAAAATTCAAAGTATTCGAGGGCTTTATTGTACTGACCCTGTATTTTGATAATATTCGCAATATTAAAAAGGGCTCTCCCAAGTGACCTCTTTGCTCCCATCTCCTCAGATATGCTCCTGGCCGTTTCGTAACACTCAAGGGCTTTTTGATTATCGCCTTTGGACATGTAGACATTTCCCATATTCAAAGAAGCGGTTATTATGTACTTTTTATCATCGGACATGATACTTCTGTAGGTTTCATAACAGTTAAGCGCTTCATCATACTCGTTCCTTTTATAATGGATATTTCCCATATTATTAAGCGCCTGGGCATAACCCTTCGAGTCCCTGCTTTTTATCCAGAAATCCCTGTATTGATTGAAAAGCTCAACAGCTTTATCAAAATCCGACTGGTCATAATAATAGAACAGAAGGCTGTTTACACTCTCTGATAGCATTTCTTCATCTTTTACCTCTCTTGAGATAGCATAGCTTCTGTCAAACGATTCCTTTGCCTCTGCTATATTTCCCCTCTGCAGTTCTATCCTGCCTAAAAAAGCAGCTGCCTTGCCCAGGTACCTTTTATTATCAGAGCCAGAAGCTTCCATTTTTACTTTGTTTAACAGAATGACAGCTTCATCCCACCTGTTCAGTATCTCCAGCGTCCTTGATTTTTCCAGCATCAGACGAAGGTTTTCGCCTTTATCACCGCATTCTGATAGTTTAAGCAGTATGTCCTGATACAACAAGGCCTTATCCAGAAAATAATTCTTCCGGGCAATTTCGTTGCACTTATTATAGAATAAGAATGCCTTGTCTGTATTTTCTGCCTCAAGGTAATGATATGCCGTCTCCTCAATAAATTTCTCAGAATCAATCCCGTATAATGATTCCAGTGTTTCTGCCAGATACCTGCTCAACCCGGTTTTATCAGCCACCGTTTTTTTGACAAGGTCTTTCATCAGTCCGCTGGAGAAGGAATAATTGATCCTGTCAGCTGTAATATCAGCCTGCAGGATCTCAAGCCTCTCAAGTTTAAGAAGCGTTTCATCCAGAAAGCTTGCTGCCCTGCTTTTCAGTATGGATTTTATTTCCTGTGAAGAGAGCTCTGTCCTGATAAATGATAATATCTGGAGAATATCCCTTATTTCATCATTAGAAAGCAATCTGCTGACCCTCTGCTTAAAAAGCTCGATGATGTTTGCCGGTATGTCAGCCTTTTCAATATCTCCGGTAATTGTCCAGGATAACTTCTCTTTTTTTATTATATCCCTCTCAATAAGCCCCCTTAAAAACTCGCCGAGATATAAGGGATTGCCTCCTACCCTGTCCATTATAATATCAATTGATTTACGCAGCTTTCTGTCTATGAAATTCAACCCGAAAACCTTTTCGACAAATTCCTCCACACCTTTCCTATCAAGGGGAGGCAGATGCAGCTTATTGATCCTGTCCGACTCAGAGAGGAACCTGAATCTAGCCTGGTCTGCAATCTTGTTTTCATCAAGGCTTGAGAGAATTATAATCCTTTTTGACTCATCCGGCCTTATTTCCATTCTCTGCAGGATATTAACCAGAATATCCAGAGAGCCTTCATCGATCCATTGCATATCATTAAAATACAGGACTGCATTCCTTTCAGAGCTTTTTGAGAATTCTATTATGAAAGATGAGATATTGTACACAATGACGTCTTTCAGCATATCAGGCTTTTCTCCTATATCAGGCGGCAAAAAGCCGCTAAGCTTTTCGTGGCCTGGAAGAATGAGACGGATATACTTCCCGAACCTTGAGATAATATCCTCTGATGCAGATAATATCATCTGCTCTATTATCTCGCTTATAGAATGATATTCCTTTGCTTCAGATTCTATGCATGAAGCATCAAAAAAGGCTATGCTGTTCAATCTGCAGAATTTCTTAAACTCGCTGAAAAGCCTTGTTTTGCCTATACCCGTTGAACCGCTGTAGATAATAAGGCTGTGTTTTTTCTCTTCTGAAAGAACGCTTGACTTCAGGGCTTTTAATTCTTCTTTCCTGTTTGCAAATGCATTTCCAAGGACATAAGTAGATCTGGTATGAATCGTTTCATACTCAAAACTTGTCCCAAGATGGAAATTAAGGTCTGCTATGATCTCACCACCGTTCTGATAGCGTTCCTTTCTTTCAAAAGAAGTCATTTTGCTTATGATCTGCCTGATTTTGCTGTTTTTGATCACAGCAAGCTTTTCTTTTTTCAGGCATTCGTATTCAGCCTTATTATCAAGCAGGCTCAGTATTGATCTGACCCCTGGTTTAGATTTTGCCAGAAAAAGTCTTCCTGTAAGCATCTCATAATAGACCAGGCCAAGTGAAAAAAAATCCATGCTGAAACTTATATCCCCTGATAAGGCATCAGGAGACAGATACATGACAGTTCCCCTGACTGTATCCTCCCGCCTGCTTATAAGGTTTGAGAGCCCAAAATCCATAAGCCTGGCATGTTCTCCTGATATCATGATATTTTTTGGCTTTAGGTCCCTGTATATAATATTCCTGCTGTGTATATAATCCAGAGCTCTTAATATCTGGACAATGATACCGTTTGTTTTTTCCTCTGAACGGTTTGCTTCGGATTTTATAAATTCAGATAGCAGGATACCGTCAAGATACTCCATCACAATAAAATGATAACTGCTGTATTCTCCATAATCATATACCTGTGTCAGGTTAGGATGCTTGAGCCTTGTCATTATCTCGTATTCATTCTTAAAATTATCGATCCCCTTTTCCCTGTATGACGAGATATGCTCTTCCCTGATGGTCTTGACTGCAAAAACCGCATTATTTCTCATGGTGTCCCTGGCAAGGTAGACTATGCCCATACCGCCCTGTCCAAGCCTGCTTATGACCTCGTACCTGTTTCCGATGAATTTTGGGCCTTCCTGATTAGCCACAGTGCTGACCCGATAGAACTTGCTGATTATAAAGATTTATATAAAAATTCATATATTATCGCACTTTAAAGCTCAATATATACCTTTTACCAAATTAATATCTGAAATAAAGTAAATTTCCCTTAAATGCTTCATCTTTCAGTAAGCTCATTTTTGCCGCATAAGGGATAAAAACCGGCATTATTTGATTTCAGGTGGCCTTACGAGGCTTTTTACCGGAAAGTCGAAGGACTCTCTTGTCCCGGGCTTTGAGTTATCGGCGAGATAGAATGCCCCTATAATATTTATATCCTGCATTTTCAGTAATTCCTCGGATGCCTTCAGTGATCTCCCTGTGTCCATGACATCGTCGATGAATATGCATTTTTTAAGCCTGGAATCGGTCCTGAACAGATAGATAGTCTCCTTTTCTTTATTCCAGTTTACATAGTGATGCTTCAACCCCGGGACACTGTCATGAACCCTTTTATATTTTCTTATGGCGATCAGGGGTTTAAGGTATTCATAGCTGAAGATCCCCCCGAGAATAAACCCTCTTGATTCCATGGATACGAAACAGTCAAAATCCGCATTCGGGAAAAGCAGGTTAAACTCTGTAATAACATCCCGTATTCTTGGCGGGTTCTCCCATAATATGACATTCTCAATGCCCCTGTCTCCCCAGTAGAAAATATCAAGGAAACTGAAGTGCCTTGCTATATATTCTTTTTCATCTTCAGAAAAGACAAAATCAGGAATGATCACCCTGTCTTTTACAGTATCATACCTGATACCGTTTTTTTTCAGGAATATCTCGAACCTCTCCCTGTTAAATCCTTTAAGCTCTATCTCCATTTCTTCAGCTCCTATTTTATTTTACCAGAAAATGTGTCTTTTTCATAGAACTTTATGAACCCTCCCACGCTTCCATTTATCTTAAGGTAATTCTCAAGTTCTTCTGAATAAAGCCCGTACTGAAAAAAAAGGCTTGCTATATCATTCCTGCACTTCCTGGTTTCAGGCAGTACCTGAAGGCAGTGGTATGCTTCAAATACTGCAAATCTAGAATTCGGGAGATCACGATATATCCTCTCTGTTTCCTCCAGGGGGGCAACCTGGTCAAGAGTGCCCCCGATGAGAAGTATTTCAGTTCTTACCTTTTCAAGGGAATCTATACAAAAGGGTTTGAACCTGACTGAGCCTTTTTTCTCCAGTTCAATGAGAGGTTCGCCGAATTTCAGATAGGGGTAGTTTATATCATATCCGGTTTCCGGTTCCTCAGGTATATTTGTTTCATACATAAAAACCACAGACCATGGGCAGTATTTCTGGTAAAACCTGACGAAAAAGTCAACACTGCCGAATTTCTTCCGGTTTTTTTCAAACCTCTTCATCCTTTTTTCTGCAGTATCCCTGATAAGAAGGGCTGCTTCATCTGAATCATTATATAAGAGCCGCTGTACCATATAAAGAAGCTGAGGAATATCAGCTGACGGGTCAGACAGCACCCTTTTAAAATCTGCATTGAGCCCATTTTTCTCAAGGAATCTCTTAAAATACCTGTTGCCTGCTTCACTGCTTCCCTTTGCATCCCTGAAAAAACTCATCAGAAATGCCCTATCCACGTAATTGCGGTATTTTGAGATATATTTAAGCCCCATCATTGCAATTCCGGACCCGCCAAGAATATTGACCCTGCCTTCCCCTGCAAGGTCCCTCCTTATCATCTCAATATCCTCTACAGCATTATCAGTATTGAGTATCCTGTAAGCCTCCTGCCAGTCGCCCTTCTTGAGCTCCTCTATACGGGACAGGTACATGCCCCTGTACTCAAAGGTAACGACATTAAATGAATCAAGGTTAAAGATATTCTTATACCTGTCAGCCCAGCCTGCCTGTGAATAGAATCTCTGCCCGTCAGCCGGCACGATAACAATGGGCTTTGACGGGTCATAATCCGTACTCAGCTCATAATACAGCTTGAAGGTTTTGGAATCCTTATCCTTATAATCGACCGGGACATCTATATACCTGTGGTAAAAATCAGGCTCCGGCCTTCCGGGGTTTATATCTGAGTATTTAATTTCATCATCGGAATTCAATCTGATACAGGTTGAATCTCCTGAATCTATCTTGCTCATTTTTCTTTTATTATGGGTAATAGTAATCAATCCAATATTCTTTAATATCAACCTCATATCAAGATGGCTGATATCCCTGCCTGCAAAATCCTCGAAAAATATGCCATAATGCTGTTCTATGGCTGTTATGATGAAAAAATCATCACAAATATATTCAGTTTTGTTTTTTTCATCGAGAATAACAATATAAAATTTGCCATCATTCCTGTCCTCTGATACCCTTTTCAAAATTCCATCAATTTCAGGAATGGCTGTTTTGCCTGATTTAACAAATGAAAAAAGAATAGGAAAAAAAATATACAGGCAAAAAAGATTCATATATATCCCTAAGTAAAGTTTGATATATTATATTTAAAGCATATATTAATTATTATAGGTGAATTTTTTAAATGTACAATATCTATGATAATTAGAAATAAAGAATAAAGCGGGGCTTAAATAAATGAAAAGGTTCTTTGATTTTGATGAAAACATGAAAAGCCTGGGCTGTATCTTCAAGGCAATAGTGGCTATAGTCATTATATTCTGGGGCATAATAGGCTTATTATATATAATTGCTTTCATACTGGGGATCATGAACTATTAAAAGCTCATCCAGCCTGTCGAGCTTATAATTTCCATCGGATGAACTGCTTACAAAATTAATAAATTTACGATTTCGTTTTTTACTGATATTATATGTTCCAATAATATTATTATAGAGGGCTGCAGCAAAGTCAGTGACTTTTCCATTACATGATCCAGTTCTGATATTTTCCATAGTCATGACACTTGTTCTAATATCCCCTCTCATTTTCAAAAAGATCAGGCTCCCCGGCTCAATAGGGCTGATCACATCAGGCATAATCATTGGCCCGCATCTCTTCGGAATACTGGAAAGGGACCAGACAATTGAGCTTCTCGGAACAATTGGCCTTTTATATATAATGTTCCAGGCAGGGCTTGAGATAAACCTTGAGAGCCTGAAAAAAGACAGGCACAATACCGCAAAGTTCGGAATTTCAACCTTTCTTTTCCCCCTGATACTTGGTACCTTTGCAGGGTACTATGTTCTTGGCATGAACATTGTCGCATCCATCCTGCTTGCAAGCATGTTTTCATCGCACACGCTTCTTACCTTTCCTGTCGTAAGCAGGCTGGGCCTGTCAAAGAAAAGGGCAGTGACCATAACCGTGGGCGGGACTATAATAACAGATACGCTTGCGCTTCTTATCCTTGCTGTCATCGTCTCATCAAGGCATGGAAGGCTCGACCTGTCCTTCTGGGTCAATCTGGTTCTGTCAATCTCCCTTTACAGCTACCTGATAATAAGATTCCTTCCCAGGATCGGAAGCTGGTTCTTCAGGAATTTTTCATCCGATACCGGTGTTGAAGAATATGCTTTTGTCTTTACAGCCATGTTCATATCAGCCTTTTTTTCACATATTGCAAGCCTTGAACCGATCATCGGGGCATTCCTGGCAGGGCTTACACTGAATTCCCTCATACCTGATAAAAGCATGCTGATGAACCACATACAGTTCGTGGGCAATTCGCTTTTCATCCCATTCTTTCTTATATCAACAGGGATGCTCATTAATCCCGGGCTTCTCCTTACAGACCTGACTACAATAAGGGTTTCTATAACCATGATAATTATTGCGGTACTGTCAAAATACATTGCAGCGAGGTTTTTCACAAAAATTTCCGGATTCAGCAGTGCTGAGACCGGCATTATATTCGGATTAAGCGTAAGCCAGGCAGCAGCCACACTTGCAGTCGTGATAATCGGCTACAGGGTTGAAATTTTCGGAGAGCCTGTCCTGACAGGCACCATCATGATGATACTCATAACAACCTTCATCGGCTCAATTGTGACTGAGAAATACTCCAGAAAGCTTATCCTGACAGGGGGAGAAAGCTTTGAATCAGAGAGTGCAGGAACTCTTGACCGGATACTGATCCCGATATCAAAGCCTGATAAGGTAAATGAGATGATTGACCTTGCCGTGCTTCTGCATCCAAAGGGCTCCAAGGAGCCTCTTTATCCCATGCATATTGCGCTTGAGGGCAGAAATTCCGAAAAAGATATTATTGACGGGGAAAATATACTCACCAAGGCAAGCATAAGGGCAAGCACAATGCAGAAACAGGTTTTGCCTCTCCTTAAAATAGATTACAAAATATCTTCAGGAATAATCAAGGCAATTGCTGAACAGAGGATCTCAAAGGTAATACTCGGATGGAATGAGCCTGCGAGCTTCAAACATAAATTCTTTGATTCAATAATTGAACAGCTTGTCGACAGCAGTGATGAAATGATTTTTATATCAAGGCTGGTAAAACCTCTGAACATAACCCGCAGGATCATACTCATAATTCCTCCCTTTATTAATAAACAATATGGGTTTACCGATACCTTAAGCAGCATAATAAAGCTCTGCAATGACCTTCATGCCAGGATAACCGTTTTTGCAGAATCAGAAACCTATGCAGAGATAAAGCATCATTTTAAGGCATCAGAGAAAGAAGCCGGCTTCGTGGAAGTAAAAAGCTGGAAGAATCTTTGCAGGGAGCTTCACAAGACTGTATCACAGAATGATATGTTCATACAGATGATATCAAGGCAGGGCAGGATAGCCTGGAGATTGTCCTTTGACCAGATGCCCTACAGGATAAAGCAGAATTTTCCGGATAATAACCTTATTGTAGTATACCCCTATTATCATCCTGAAGAGTATGAAGACACCAGCGAAATATTCCCTGAAGACCTTAACCTCTTAAACGAGATCCCCGGTGATAACTATATTATCAATACCCGGGAAAATAACCCCGTGAAAATTTTTCAGTACATAGCGGAAAAACACTATCCCGATATTTCCGAAAATATTACGACGGAGCTTTCTTCAGTCCTCAGGGATTACCCCATAGATCTCTCACCGGATATACTCCTGATACACACCCATACAGAACAGGTTCAGGGATCTCAGATATACCCTGCTGTAAACAGATCAGGGTTTGATATCCCAGATTCCGGGTCAAAGCCCCGCATACTCATAGTGCTGGTAGTCCCTGAATCCCAGCCTGTCCAGCAGCATCTCAACATCCTTTCACAGATATCAAGGATGGTAATGGTAAAAACACTGACCGATAATATAATTAAAGCAGACGATTATGATCATTTCCTGAAGCTTATGAAAAAGAACTGATAAAAAAGGGCAGCATCTAAGTCCAGATACCTGCATGCAGCTTTACTGATGCATTTTTATAATATCCTTGTCAGAGGCTTTTTCTCAGTTCAGTAATAACAGCATCAAGTTCATCCTCCAGGTCTTTGATGAGCTTTTCAATTCTGCTGATATCATAGTGCGGATTTGTCTCTATGGTCTTTGCGATCCTGGACAGGCTGTTAAACTGCATGGTCAGTGCTGCACCCTTGATCTTATGTGCTTTCTCCCTCACCATGCCCAGATCCTTTTCCTTCAGGGCATCCTGGATTTCCTTCAGGTAAAGGGGCATAGCGCTTACGCTTTCCCTTATCATCATTGAGAGCAGGTCAGCATCGCCATAGAGGTTTTTCAGCAGGGCTTCCCTGTTAAAATGCGTATCAGAATTCCCGTTTTCTGCAATAAACCGCTTCAGAACATCTTCAATATATTCTAATGTTATCGGCTTGGAAATATAATCATTCATTCCCAGCTTCAGGCATTTTTCCCTTTCCCCTTTGGAAGCTCTTGCAGTAAGGGCAATTATAGGTGTCTGGGAACCTTTATCCTTCTCAGCCTTTCTGATGCATGCAGCTGCAGAATAGCCATCCAGTTCAGGCATGTGAATATCCATAAATATAAGGTCAGGCATATATTCTTTATAGAGCTTCACAGCTTCATGGCCGTTTTTTGCCTCAATTACAACAGCCTTTGGCAGAAGCCTCATTATCATTGATTTTAGAAGCATGATGCTCATGCTGTTATCCTCTGCAATAAGTATGACATTTATCTTTTGGGAGCTTATACGGGTTTCAGCCTTATGCTTCGGGGATATTTCGGGCTTTTTGTATTCAGATTCATAATCGCGGTTTGAAACCCTTGCAAGGAGCTTTATCAGGCCGGACATCCTGACAGGCTTTTGGATCTTGTGCCTTATTCCTGCATGCTGGCAATAATAGTAATTCTCACTTTCCTCCCTGCTTGAGAACATAATGGCAACAGGGCATTTATCGTAATTTATGCCGGTCTCCTGCCTTATCCTTTCTGCCATTTCTATGCCATTTAAGGACGGCATATTGAAATCCAGAAGGATAAGGTCAAATTGCACGGACTCTTTCAATCGTTTTATGCATTTTCCCGGGTCTGTATATGTTTCACAGGTTAAATTAAGGTGTTTCAGCATATTTTCAATAATCCTTAAGCCTGAATCATTGTCATCTATTACCATTATATTTTTCAAGCCCTTAAGATCCGGGCATTTATCATCTTCATCATTTTCATATCTGCTTTCAATGCTGAAGGAGAATGTGCTTCCCTTATTCAGGGCACTTGAGACATTCAGAGATGAACCCATCTTCTCAAGAAGGCTGTTTGAGATCGATAAGCCCAGCCCTGAGCCTCCATATTTTTTTGTGGTGGTTGAATCAGCCTGGAAGAAATCAGAAAATAGTTTCCCCTGATCTTCGCAGGATATGCCTATGCCTGTATCCCTTACTGAAAAACAGAATTTTGCCCTTCCTTTGCTGTCTCTGGAAAATACAGGGTATACAAGAAGCTCAACTTCCCCTTTTTCTGTAAATTTTATGGCATTGCTTAGAAGATTGACAAGTATCTGCTTGAGCCTGAGGCTGTCAATATGAATAAACCTGGGAGTATCAGGCCTTATATTCATCAGGAGCTCCAGGCCCTTCTTCTCTGCACTGTACTTTGTAATATCAATTGCATTTTCGATAAGAGAGATAAGGTCTGTCTTCTGCTCATTAAGAAGCAGTTTTCCTGCCTCTATCTTTGAAAAATCCAGTATATCATTCAGGATCTCAAGAAGTGATCTTGCAGAAACACTGACATTCTCAAGATATTGCTTCTGGATCTCTCCAAGTTCAGTCGCCATAAGCAGGTCGACAAAGCCTATGATCCCATTCAGCGGGGTCCTTATCTCATGTGATATATTGGCAAGAAAATCGCTCTTTGCTTTATTGGCAGCAACAGCTATTTCCTTTGACCTGATAAGCTCCAATTCCATGCTGTTTTTAGTCAGGGCGTCGAAAACCCTGCCCGCTATGACGGACATGAGCGAGATCTGCTCCTTTGTCCATTTTTTTACCCTGAAAACGGAATCAAATCCGAAAAATCCAATGGTTGAACCGCCTTTTTTTATGAGGATATTAAGCAGGGTTTTTATCTTCTGGTCAGAGAAGACCCTTTTCTCAATACTGGCTTCATCCGGCATTTCATCAATATCCTCAATATAGATATGATCATGGCCCTTAATCTGTGTTGACCACCATGGATAATCCTCAACAGTCCTTTCAATTCCCTCTTCGCTGTGATAATCATCACTGCAGTACTCATATATCTTCTTCATCCCTGTACCATTATCAGAAAACCTGTATATATAACCCCTGTCAACACCGAAGAAAGCGCATGCCTTCTCGAGCATTGAATTTATAATGCTGGCAATATTTTCAGGTGAGGCATTGATCAGATCAGATGATATTTCAGCGATGAAACGTTCAAAACGAAGCTCTCTTTTTAATGATTCCTCAGCGGATTTATTTACTGTAATATCAAACGAATTGCCGATTATGTAATTCACCTGCCCTTCTGAAATCACAGGATTCAGTGTGGTCAGCCATATATGCTCCCCGTCAGGCAGGCTTACCTTTTCCTCGAATGAATATGGCTCTTTTTTTCTCAGGCATACCTGAAATCGTCTTTCCATCTGTTTCCCGAGCTTCTCTCCTGCAAGAGCTGCAGGAGTCTTTCCTGTTATGTCTGAGAGGGGAATGCCTGTCTTTTTCTGGAAACGTGTATTGGCCCTGATGAATATAAACTCAGGACCCTTCTTTACCCTGATAAGAAACATTGCCTCCTGGAGTCCGTTAAATAACTTTTCATAATCATCAGCAAGTTTTTCTACCCTTTCCTGCGACTTTTTCCTTTCAGTGATATCCCTGGTAAAACCGGCATAGGAATTCTCAGAGATACATATGGAATCGACGCTCCATACTTTGATATTGCCATCTTTATGGATAAAGGGTATCTCGACATATGTCCTGCCGAACTCATTCAGCTTTGCTATATGCTCCTTTACAATGCCATGCTCGGACCTGGGCACCATGATCATCATGCTGTTGCCCACAAGTTCATCCTCTGTGTAGCCGGTTATATCGCAGGCAGTCCTGTTTACCTCCTTAAATATGCCATGCCTGTCCGTAATGAATATACCGTTTGGTGCATTATCAATATATCTGCGGAATTTTGCCTCACTCTGCCTCAATGATTCAAGCAGAGATTCCCTTTGAGAAAGAGTCTTTGAAAGGCCGATATTCTTATTGCCAAGGCTGGAAATCAATCCAGCCATCTCGACATGGAATTTTACAGCTGATTCAAATTTTTCGTGGCTTATCCTGGGTACTTTTTTGAGTGCATTTTGATACTCACCCCTGTTAAAACCGCATATTTCTGCAGTTTTGAGTATCACATCAGGGTCTATTTCATCATCTTCAAAAAAGAACTGACCAAGAAAAAGATTTGCAATGCTGGAACCCTCGATATAAATTGGAGTAAATGCATTCCACAGGCCATTACTGCATTTATAGAGCTGGTATTCACCCCTTTTTAAATCATCCCTTATATTCTTATCACTTAGAAGGCATCTTTTCAATGTTTCAGGGTGATTTCTGTAGTATCTCTGGCAGACCTCCTGATATCCTGCAGATACGATGACATAACCGCCCTTGTCTATTATGGCAGTGCTGATGCCGGCCAGATTAAAATAATTGTCAACCAGGCCCTGCAGCTCAGCAATGCTTATTATATCAGAAAGCATATACTCCTTCTCATCATTGCTTGGATTGTTTATCCCGGCTTCTCTGCCCATATACTGACCTTCTTGATTATGTATTGCTTTCTGCTGACTTATATACCCTTTATGCATATATAAATGCTTAGAGTTTTTTTACAATGAAAAAAATCCCTGTCAAATATTATCAGTCTATTTCAGACAAAAAATCCATAATACATTTATTATACTCGTCTCTTTTTTCAAGATGGTGAGAATGGGAGGCATTTTCAAAGATTACTACCTTTGATCCCGGGATCTGGTCTGAGTAGTACCTGGTCGTTTGTGGAGTGGCTTCATCATATCTGCCGCAGGTGAACAATACCGGCACTTTTATCCTTTTTATGCTTTCAATTCCGTCAAAATCCTTTAATGTGCCAGTGCATGTAAACTCGCTGGGCCCCCACATATATTCATAAACAAACGGGGCCATCTTCTCAAGCGTCCTTTTAAGGCAGTCCGGATAAGGTTCGAGCATGCAAAGGAATTTGCTGTAGTAAAGAAGCATTGCCCTCTGATATTCATCATTGTATTCACCCTTTTTTTCACCCTCGTAAATTGCCTTCTGAGAATCTTCCGGAAGTTTTTTTATAAGACTTCTTGCATCCCTGGTGAACATTTTTGAGCTTATCGCCGGGCCGGAGAATATTATCCCGGCAACATTCTCACTGCCTTTTTCCATAAATTTTGATATAATCATTGTTCCCCATGAAGAACCCAGAAGAAAGGCCTTTCTGCATCCTGTTTTTTTTATCAGCCTGTCAAGTTCATCAACGAACCTGGGCACTGCATACAGGCTTTTATCCATGGGCCTGTCTGAATTCCCGGACCCGAGCTGATCATAGAAAACAACCGGCCTCTGGGCGGAAAGGTCTCCAATCGTCTCAAGATAATCATGAGTTGCACCTGGACCGCCGTGCACTACAATAAGCGGCATCTTTTTTTTATCAGAGCCAAGGATCCGGTACCAGACCTTTCCCCCTGTAACTTCGAGGTAACCTTCCTCTGTCTTTCCAATTTTCTTCCGGTCGTTTTCTTTTGAATCTGCCATATGGATTTCTCCTTGAATAATATTCTGGCTGGCCAATCAGCTTTTAAGATCAGCTAAAAGGCTGAAAAGGCTGCTTTTTTTTATTTGATCCCTTTTCTCCTCGGAGTGCACGCTTATCCTCTTATCAGCAATTGCTGCAATAATTGATTTTATCCTTTCAGCCTCCTGCATAAATCCCCGGTCCCGGCAAAAAACATATAATTTGTAATATATGAACGGCAGTACCGTTATATAGATATGATCAAGCTCTGAAAGAAGCTTTAATACAGAACTGATGCTTAAAGACAGCTTTTCTCTTTCACCGTCCATGGACCTGGCAGCTTTGTGAAAAAGCAGAAAAGGCCTGCCTGCATCATCTGAATTTCTCATGCTGTATAATTCTGCCATGGTATCATACAGCTTCCTGTTCTTTTTTAGGAGGATATGGCTTTCTTTTTCATCTGCCTTCATCAGGGCACGGGATTTGCCTGTCATGATCAGCAGGCACAGAGAGTACTTTATCAGTAAATTATTTATATTATCGTTCTTTGCATAAAGATTAAGGTATCTTTCTGTCATTTCTGATGCATATTTTTCAAAATCAGGCACTGTAAGAGATCTGAGCATTGTAAAATCTAAAAGCATTGCAGTAAATCTGCTGAAAATTCCGGATAACTGCCTTATTGAAGGATCATTGCTGAGTTCAGAAAGAGCAGCTCTGGCAGTTTTGAGGTCAAGGGAGATCATTGACAGGTAGAAAAGATTGATTTTATGATGAAAGAAAAACAGCTCCTTATTTGTATTTTCTGCTATCTCACTGATCAGACCCAGATAATAATATGCTCTGCTTATCTTATTCTGCAGGATCATTGCATCAAGTGCATTTATATATATGTGAAACAGGATATCCTGGTCGTTTTCAGATATTGCTCCCGGCAGGATCTTATTGAGTTGATTTAGAGCCTGATATGGATCCCCGAACATGATATACAGATTTGCAACATTAATGGAGGCACTCATGGTACTTGCCCTGTCTCCTACAAATTCAGCAGATTTTAAGGCTTTCTTATAATAAGTATAGGCGGTATTAAGGTCATATTCAGAAAGATAAATACTGCCCATATTATTATAGGTCTTTGCAAGGCTTTCATAATCGCCCATTGCTTTTTTTATTTCATAGCTTTTTTTAAAGAATTCCTTGCTTTTATCGAACCTGTTTTTGAGTTTGTATAATATACCAAGGTTATTATAAACCTTGGACAGTGTATTATTGTCAATAAGCCGGCTTTTTTCACTGCATATCTCCAGAAGTACCTTTATGGCATCATCATATTTTGCCCTGCTGTAGTATATGGCAGACTGAATCATTTTTAGCGTTGAGGGCATATCATCGATCACTTTATAGAAACTGCTCAGAAGGGATTCGCATTTGTCAAGATTTCCGCGCTGTATGTAAATCCAGCATTTCTGGGAGACACTCTGAAAAAAGTATATATTATCTATATCATCAATTTCTGCCATTATTTCGTCCAGCACAATCAGAGCTTCTTCAAAATCATGGAGGTTTACATGGTTTCTTGCAATATTGTATTTAATATTCCATTTCGCTTCATTCCCGGGTTTTTCTTTCAAAAGCCTCATAAGCAGCCTGTTTGAAGCCCTGTAACTGCCTGTAAACCTTAAAAGCTCTGCCTTGAGGAGGCCCAGGTTAAGCAGGCTGAACTCAATCGGCTTTTCAAAATAGCGGGTAGGGGTAATTATATTGAAGTATATATTATCAGGAGTGCTGTCCGGTTTGTTCTTCCTGTACTCCTTTATAAGGTAATTCAATACATCAAGCGAATTATAGGGATTGCCGGACCGGTAGAGCCTGACTGCTATTTTTAAAATCTGCTCGAAACCCGCAGACGGGCTGTTTATGCCATTATATATATACATGATCTTATAAGGGTTATAATCATCCGGTTTATCAGATATAAATCCTGACATCTTTACAAACATATCCTTCATGGAAGCCTTGCTTATATTTTTTTCATGGCAGCTTTCCGGCACAGGGTATGCTGATGAGAATTTATCCTGAATATTGTCCACCAGCCCTAATTTCTGCATCTTTTTTAGTGCATATTCTACATCCCTGCCGTCTTTACCGGAAATTACCTTTATCTCCCTAATATCAAGCGGAGCCGGGAATTTATCAAGTATGAACAATATCAATTGCTCTTCAGGCAGAAGTCTTTTCAGCCTGAAATCCAGGATGCTGTCGTGAAGATCGATCTCTTTCTGCACTTTAATCTCTGCAGGCATGCTCAGGACAAGGCCTTCTGATGTATCATTAAATCCGCGGCTCAATGAAGCATACAGATAGTCCTTTATCTTTTTGGGATTTCCTCCTGTAGAGACAGAAATTTCTGATACGCTTTTTGGATTTATATCCCTGAGGCCAAGACAGAGAGAAACGAACTTTCCAGTCTCCTGCTGAGAGAGGTTTTTCATACAGATACTCAGGTCATAGCCCCGGAGCGGTTTTGACCTGCTCCTGGTCATTACAGCAGACATATACAGCCCGGGCAATGGCAGCATATGCTTTATAATATCGCCCTCATGCTTGTGTATAAGGTTAAGGTCGTCGACAAGAAGGACTGCGTCATTCAGCTTATCCTCAAGAAAATCCGCAAGCTTATAGGCTATAATTTTCTTCAGATTTGCGATCTGCGATGAGGAATATCCCCTGATGAGATTGGATATCTCGCTGTCTATGGCCTCCTTTTCTTCAGCTGTTATTATGCCCTGCATGCTGAGTTCTGATATCAGGTTATACTTAAACGATGAATTAATGCCCTTTCCGATAAAGAATGTCTTATAGTTTTTCATTCTCAAATGCAGTTCAAGTTCCTTAAGGAATCTTGTTTTGCCTGTCCCATTTATTCCATAGACCAGTATCTTTCTGGCATTTTTAAGCTCAATTGCATCCAGGACCCTTTTTATTCTTTCATCCAGGCTGTACTGGGGATTCCTGCTCAAAATATCTATATAGTCATCCTTGCTAAGCACATACGGGCTCAGGTTCATAAGGTCCATGAAGTAATTCAGCGCTTCAGCTGTCTTCTGGAACCTGTTGTTCCTGTTTATATACAGGAGCTTCTCAACGAACTTTACAAGCTTCGGTGGTATATGCCTTACAAGAAGACCTTTTATGCTCTGGTCTTTCATTGCGTACAGCCTGAACATCTTCTGGCTGTACATCCTCAATATCAATGCTCCAAGTGAGAAAAGGTCTGCCCTCTCATCTATCCCCTTTTCCCTTGCAAGCACTTCAGGTGCAATAAATGCAAGAGAGCCCTTCGAAGTATTAAGATTCTGGGAATTTATCTTCAGCTCTGAAAGACCGAAGTCAATTATTTTAAGCCTGTTCATGGACTTTTCAGGAGGTATCAGTATATTCTTCGGTTTCATGTCCAGGTGGAGTATACCTCTGCTGTGTATGTAGAGAAGTGTATGCAGTATGAGTTTTATTATCTCCACTTTCTGTATCTTATCCAGCAGGGGAAGGACTGCATCCAGATTCTTCTGGTCTATATACTCCATTGTATAATAGATATATTGCATCTCCCTGCTGTAAAATCCCAGTTCATATACCTTTATAAGATTAGGGTGGGCAAGCATCGACAATAATAAGAACTCGTTTTTCAGCAGTTTAGTATTTGGAATCTTTATATCGCTGGAGATGATCTTTAATGCCGCCGGGGAATCATTATTGAACCTGTCGGAAACCCTGTAGACCTCACCCATTCCTCCCTTGCCTATCAGATCAATAATCTCGTATCTGTCGGCAACTCCTATATATCGCTTCATTTCAGCCTCTGAACGACCTGTAGAAGATCCTTCTGAATATAATGGATATCACCCCGCACAGGATGCCGCAATATATTGAAAGGAGCATAAGTACAATAACTGAGACAGTATCGTTGCGGTAACCAGCAATTGCCTGGGTAATATGGCCCAGATTTGCAAAGGTATCACTGAAATATAAAGAGTATATTATATATCCAAACCATGAGATCATTGTTGCCAGTATAGAAAAAGCAAATATTTCACTCTTTGATCCCAGGAACATATTAAAGAATATTACAGAGAAAAAGACCGCTTTCCAGAAATCCATCCCCAGAACTGAAATGAGGAATATATCCGAAACTATCAGAAACATGAGGATTATCATTAGACCGGAATATTTTCTGCTATATAGATTAAGATAGGCTATCAGGAGAAGGATAGATATTCCAGAATACAGTATTCCAGCGGCAGGCTTGTGAAAATCATGAATTTTCTTTCCGGGAAAAAGCTTAATTACATAGTCAATGTTTTCTGCTGGAAAGGAGCTTTCATCATCATAGAAATTTACATCATGGTATTTCCCATTCAGATAAAGCTTTTCAAGCTGATCGGAATAATGCTTTGAGCTTATCCTCCCGCTTTGACCTCCCGGAATACAGCTTAAGCTCTTTTTTGGGTCTGACAGATCGACAATCAGGCGCTGGGAGGCTCCCCATGTGCTTGGGCCTGGCCTGGCTGATATCGTAAATGGTGCGGGATTTATTGTCAGGCCGTCACCGCCAGCAGGATAGGGCCCTCTTTGAAACCCGGTTAGCCTGGCAGTATGGTTATAGGCGGCTTTATGCATATCCCCCCATATCCAGTCACCCGGGAAATCGCTGTCAAAAAGCTCCTTAAGGAAATCCGCCGACCGTATAAAGCTGTCCAGAATAATATCATCCCTTGATTCAGCGATACCTTCTGTCTCTATATTATCAAACCATTCAGAATATGCATCATTAAGGGTTATGTACTCCAGGAATCCGAGTTTTGGGTAACCTGACAGCCCATGCCTGCTGTATTCATCCTGGAACACTCCCCTGCTGTAGAAGCTCTCCCAGGCCTTATAGATCGCCGGAGCAGGGCTGTCCTTATGCATAAAGAAATCCCATTCAGACAGTATTTTTAAGGCTTCTTCAACCATCCTGTCGTCATTTTCAATCAGGTATTCCTCAAGTACATCAAAAATTACCGGAATGAATGATTCAGCAGGAACTGAGTATACATCATTCTGCATATATCTCATATACTCATGGGTTAATGGATATTTAGAAGAATTGCCGAGCAGGCTGTCAATCCTCCTGGGCCTGTATGACTCATCCCAGCGTGTCTGCAGGGTATATGGGTATTCAGGCCCGACAGTCACCTGATTTGCAGAAAAAAGGTAGCCTTTTTCAGGGTTCAAACTGAAGGGAAGGGCTTCAAAACCGATAAAGGAGTCCCATGATTCTGCTCCCTCAGAGCCATTATAAATAAACTCTCCTGTGCCATCCTTCCTTATCGGCACTTTGCCGGTCGGGCGCATCATAATATTCACTCTGTCGGCATAGAGGAAATTCTGTGCAGGGTTGCTGAAAAAACTTGAAAAATAATTGAAGTCCTCCAGGCCTCTGGACCTGTTAATCCCGTGAATTGCCTTTAATTCATATGTAACAGAATATGCAGTCCACCTGGGAACAATTATCTTTTCAGCCCCGGGGAATTCCAGAATGTCCAGCTCAAGCACATCACTCAGGACAGGCCCCTCTTCAGTATGCCTTACCTCAAGCCTGTACGGGGAGCCATTTCTCACTGGAATATTGTAAAAACTGCGGGTAAACCTGCTTTCCTTGCCATTTCTTATATAAGTATTGCTGTCCACCAGGTCATAGTAATACCAGTCTATAACATCAAACCCTGTATTTGTAAAACCCCATGCAATATTATCATTAAAACCGGTAATAGGAAATGGGACCCCCGCCAGGCAGTATCCATATACATTGAGGCCTGATGGCCTGTTGACTAGATGTGTTTCATACCATATTATCGGAATACTGCGTGCAAGATGCATATCATTGCACAGGAGCGGTGAGCCGGTGGAGCTGAGCCTGCTGTCTATTGCCCAGTTATTAGACCCGAATACGTGCTGTTTCTCATGCTCAAGATACTGCTTTTCAAATGGCAATGATCCTATCGCATCAATAAAAGCCGACGCAATCTTCCCATGCTTTTCATCAGGGTTTTCATCTTTAAGGTTTTTAAAGTATTCCTTCCAATCCCCGTATCCTTCAATCACGGGGATCTGGTAACAGCTTTCTGCCTTCAGCTCAATGTATTTTTCCTTCCCGAAGGCATTAAGGCTTTTTGTATTATAAAGATCAGAATAATTCCAGGAGAGCATTCTGGCCATTACTTTTGAAAATACCAGTGAATCAGTACTTGTCCATTTTCTTTCCGAGGGGTCTACTCCCAGGATTACATATTCAAGCGATACATTATCATGGTTTGAAGCTGTGAAATGGTTGACACCTTCTGAATAAGCATTGAGGATCTCTGCCAGGTATCTGTTCTCCTCATTGCCCTCCAGTTCCTCAAGTGTCCTGCCCGCCCAGTAATCCATGCCAAGGGCAAGATGAAATTTATCGCTCTCAAGCCCCCCGGCCCCAATTATTTCGCTCAAAAGCCCCCTTGCCATCCGCCTGGTCATATCCATCTGAAAATACCTGTATCTGGAATGAATATATCCTGCAGTAAAATAAAGGTCTTTTTCTGCCTCTGCATAAATATGAGGGACTCCCCAATTGTCCATAATAACTGATACAGGTTCTTCCAGATAATTCGTGTAAATGGCTTTTCCATCGCTATTTCCTGAATGCACTCTCCATAATCCGCTTCCCGGAAAGAAGATGTCGCTTAATATCCCGACAGGCTTGTCAATCAGGAAATCCAGCTTAAAGAAAAGCAGGAAGCTTAGGAGAAGAAGTATTAAAAATAGAACTGCAATAAGAATTTTGGTGAATATCTTCATACTTACCTGAAAATAAAAATTTTTAATGTTTTCAGTATTATACCCTACAGATCATAAATAACAATATTTTATTGAACTGGCTGAACTGAGGCATTATACTAAAGAAATCATGGACAGCTATACCCTTAACAGCAATATATATTTCCATACAATAGACGGCCATATATGCATTTCAGATTTTAACAATAATAAAATATATATACTTTCAAAAAATGCCTCTGCTATATGGGAAAGCATTATTAACGGAGCTGACCTTGAGCTGATATGCAAAAGATCAAAGATCCCCGGTGATATATCCAGAAAGATTTATGATTTTGCTGGCATCCTTGCCAGTAAAAAGATAATTACGAAGAGCCCGAATCAGATCAGGGCTCAATCCCCGCTTAATGAAAAACTGAAGCCTGCCAGCCTGCAGACAGATCTTCAGATATTGTTTGAAGACAGCTTCTGAACTGGTAAGCCCCGGTATTAAGGTTCACATATTGCTTTTAAGGAAATAGAGGTAGTTGCGCATTTCAGCATCGCCCATATATATATCAAGGCCCTTTTCTATCATTTTCACTGCTTCGCCTGTTTTGCCCTCTCTCTCGAGTATCAGTGCTTTTATCATATATTCCTTGGCCTTATATGCCATAATGATCTTCTCCCTGCTTGCATCTCCTGCGAGGTGAAGGGGGACATTACGGAGATCTGCGATAAAGTCTATATTTTTCCTGAACTCCTCTTCCCTGTCAAAGAAGGTATCAAATTCCACAAATGGGAATGAATCCGTATTATTCTTTATTCCGGCAGGGATTTTGTTTATCAGGGCTTCCCTGTCGCATATATAGCTGGACAACAGGCTGCTCAGGTCTGTTATGCCGAATGCCTGCATCTTTCTTCGCACTGATATATCAATACTGCGTATATTCCTGAAATCCATGTCAATATCACCCTTTCTGCCCATGATCACAAGGTGTGTATAGGACAGCCATATGGTAAGGTCATCGAATACATCGCTGAAATTCTTCAAAATACTTAAGAAAGACCTGTGAGAAAGAAAGTGCATCGGAAGGTACTGGGTCATTACCCCCTTTTCCTTGAGACTGTCCCTGCAAAGCATGAAATAGTCTTTTGTATAAAGGGAATTTGATCCCAGAAGCGGGTGGGTGGGGTCACAGGATATAATATCATACCTGTTTTTTGAATAGTTGAGAAAGACCCTTCCATCCATCGAAATCTTCTTCAGGCGGCTATTTTCAAGTATATTATAGTTATGTTCGCTGAAAAATTCCGCGGCCTTGAATATATAAGGCACTATTTCAACACTGAATATGAGGTTTTTTACTGCTGTACCGAGAACACCGCTTGTAACCCCCATGCCAAACCCTATCACAAGGATGCTTTCAGGCTCAGGGTTATACAACAGGGGCAGAAAACCAAGCATGTTGACAGTTTTCATAGCATCATAGGCTGTCCCGATAACAGCATTATTATCGACATAGGCGGCAAGAAGGCCGTTTTTCTTATCCTCTATCACACATACATTTCCATGCGAAGTCTCCTTATAATAAAGGAGCCTGTCATCCCTGTGCTCCATCCTGAATATTGACGGCGGCAGTATCTTTGCATTATAGAACAGGAACATGAGAACAAGTGCACCGCATAAACCATATGACCCAAATTTCAATACCCTTTTCCGCATAAAGGCAATACAGGCAATTAAAAAGGCCAGTGAAATTAGAAGCAGTGATTTTGTTATTCCAGCATGGGGTAAAAGTATAAAGGTAGCTGTAATCGCTCCAAGGACAGACCCGGCGGTTGAATAAAGCAGGCTTTTTGATGATGCTGTCCCTTCGCTGGTCTTTGCGCCAAGCATACGTGTAAGGTATACAAAAAGCATGTTCAGGCACACAGCAGGAATAAAAAGCAGAATTATGGAGAGAATAAAGACGGATAATACAGTCCTTAAACAGCTGTCGCTGAAGAGCCTTGCAAAAAATATATAGATCCCCCCCAGGCTTTCAAGCAGAAGAATAAGTATAAATATCCAGGATACAAGAATAAATATTATTCCTGCGATGGTATTCCGGCCCTTTAGTGCTACCTTTTTTGAAAGCCAGCTGCCCGCAGATATTCCTGCAATATATACAAGGACCACGGTCGAAAAACTGTATGTTGTGTTTGAAACAATAACGGTAAGCACCCTGGCATAAAGTACCTGCATTGCAAGCGAAGCAAATCCGAGCATAAAGATCAGTATTGCTATCCACTTCAGGGGCATATTCACGGGACCTGCACTGATACCCCGGCTTTTAATATCCTCTTTTCCTTTGTCGCAGAAGGCTTTTGCAAATGCAACCATTAAAGCATAGGCCATGAGCAGGGCAGATATCAGATAAAAACCCTTATATAACCCAAAGTACCTTATTGAATAGAATGCGCATATAAAGCCTCCCAGAAGGCCCCCGGCATTATACAGGCTATATGTGATGGAAAATGAGGAAATGGGAAAATGTGACTGCACAACAGGTATCATCATTCCTGCTGTAATACAGGGAAGAGATGTGATAATCAGGGAAAATGCATAATTGAAGATAATTATAATAATACCTGATGTTTTTTCAATATCCAGAAACCCTGAAATAAATACTGAATAATCGATATTCTGAAGCACGAAGACTGAGGTTCCTGCGGTCAGTATGTTCAATATAAAGACTGACTTTATGAGTCTGTCTCTGCTTATTCTCCCTATCAGTTTTAGTGAAAGAAGATATCCTGCAGCAAGCCCGCTCATAATAGCTGTCAGTACAACACTGTTTGAAAGGGTTGAGCTTCCAAGAACAAGCTTCAGTATTCTTTGCCACAGGACCTCGGAATACAGGAAATAGAATCCTGACAGGAAGATAATGGTATTTAGGTGGCTTTTATTCAACCGTAACACTTTTTGCAAGGTTCCTGGGTTTATCAATCTCCCTCCTGTTGATATCAGCAACATGATAGGCGAACAGCTGAAGAGGGATTACCGACAGGATAGGCTGGACCACTTCATCAGCCCTGGGAATGTATATTACATCATTAGCATAATTTTTTATCATTTTATCTCCCTCTGTAGCTATTGCTATTACCTTGCCATTCCTTACCCTGATCTCCTCTATGTTTGAAATGGTCTTTTCATAGGACACATCGCTTGGAACTATAGCAACAGTGGGAAATTTCTCATCAATAAGCGAGATAGGGCCATGCTTCATTTCACCAGCAGGATAAGCTTCAGCATGGATATAGGATATTTCCTTGAGCTTTAATGCACCTTCATAGGCTATCGGCAGGGAATACATCCTCCCTATGTACAGAAAATCCTTATACTCTGCATATTTTTTTGCAATCCGTTTGATTTCCTCATTCCTTTCCAGAATAATCTTGATCTTCATGGGGAGCTTCCGTATCGACCTGATTATCCTTAGGCCGTCGCCATAGGACAGGTATGACTGCCTGCCTATCAACAGGGCCATCAGCAGAAGGATGACACACTGGGATGAGAAAAGCTTGGTCGAAGCAACCCCTATTTCCGGGCCGGCATGATTATAAACACCTGCATCCGTGAGCCTGGAGATCGTGGAGCCTACAACATTCACCAGTCCCAGTACAAGCGCTCCCCTTCTCTTTGCCTCCTTTATAGCACCTATGGTATCTGCTGTTTCGCCGCTCTGGCTTATGGCAAGCACTATATCATCCTCATTGAGCCTCAGATACCTGTATCTGAATTCAGAGGCAAGCTCTACTTCAACATCAAGATTTGTAAGCTTTTCAAATATATATCTTCCATAGAGGCCTGCATAATAGGAAGTCCCGCATGATACAAGCATCAGCCTTTTCTTGCTTTTAAGACTGGATATGATCTCTTCAAGCCCCCCAAGCTTGGAAACAGCATCGTTCTGGTCGATCCTTCCCTTTATTGCATTTTCAATTGTTTCCGGCTGTTCGAATATCTCCTTGAGCATATAATGCTTATAGCCCTTCCTGTCCATTACAATGTCCTTTATCTCAATATTCTGGATCTCTCTGTGTATTGGCTTATCTTCAATAGAAACATGCTCATAGCTGTCCTTTCTTATAAAAACAACCTCATTGTCCTGAAGGTATATTACCTTCTGTATATTGCTGTTCATTGCCTGAGTATCTGATGCAACAATAAAACCGTCATCGCCGATGCCAAATACCATGGGGCTGCCCCTGCGCCCTATTACAAGGCTGTCCGGCTTTTCCCTGTAAATGGCTGCAATCCCGAATGCGCCTTCCAAATCGCCAAGGGCCTTTTTAATGGCGGATTCAAAACCGAGATCAAGGTATTCCTCTATAAGATGAGCTATGACCTCGCTGTCCGTCTGGCTTGAAAATTTGTGCCCCCTGGCTTTCAGGAATTGCTTTATCTCGCTGTAGTTTTCTATAATGCCGTTATGAGCAATGTGTATACTGCCTGTGCAGTCAGAGTGGGGGTGTGCATTCCTTACGGAAGGCCTGCCATGGGTAGCCCATCTTGTATGAGCAATCCCGAGATTTCCTGAAAGGCTCTTTTTTTCAATATATTTCTCAAGGTCGGCAACCTTACCTATTACCCTGTGCCTCTTTATGCCTTTTCCATGAAAGATGGAAAGCCCTGCTGAGTCATAACCCCTGTATTCGAGTTTTTTCAGGCCATTGATAAGTATATCATATGCATTTGATTTTCCTATATAACCAATAATTCCGCACATTAGATCCTCCTTTTACCCTGCCTTCTACACCAAATTTTATATTATCATTGCTTAAAAATTTCAAGTAAATAATAGAATAATTTATTTTTGACATAGCTGATATCAGCAATTATAATGGTTTCATGATCAGGACTATTTTATTGGTTGATGATGATGAAACACTGCTTTCCATAGAAAGCGAGGTCCTTTCAGGCTTTGACTATCGTATTATCCCTTGTTCATCGGGATTTCAGGCGCTCGAGGCTTTCAATATGAATAAGGATATCGATCTGGTCATAACTGACAAACAGATGAAGGATTTAAGCGGTGAGGACCTCATATCCGAGATCAGCAAGCTCAACCGGCCCGTGCCTGTGATACTCACTTCAGGCTCATTTCTGGAAAAAGACTGCTGCGAAGCAAACACCAGGGACAGGACTATCTTTCTTCCCAAACCTTACAAGATCAGCAGGCTTATTGATATTATAAGGGGGCTTGAAGAAAACAGTTCCTGAATCCCTGTTTTACTTCTGGCCGGTATAATTTCAGCCGTCCTGCATTATTTTCTTTTGTACATACTTCGAATAGACACTTGCAGCCGGATTATGGCCAAGCACCCTGTCTTTGACAAGGAATGTTGTCACAGGAGCTTTTGAGTGTTTTGAAAATTCGATATCATGCCCCATACATAGGCCAAAGATAATATTCAGGTCCGTTTTGCTCCTGTTGAGTATCTCTGCCTGAAAATACGGGTTGCACATGGACTCATACTGCCCCTTGTTTATCTTTTTTAATCCAGCATCATCCTTGTCTATACCGCCGATCTTACAGCAGACAGAATCTATTATAAACCCGAAGCTTTCAAGCATACTGCAGAAAGCCTCAGCTTCGGAGGCAAGCCCTATGCAGAAGGCTATACCAATCCTGGTATAGCCGTTCAATCTGCAATATTCAACAAGCTCCTGAAACCTGTTATATTTATTATAATAATCCGCCTCGATACTGCCTGCATTAATATATTCCCTGGATAATTCCGGCTTCCCTTCAATCCCGGAGCAGTCCTTGCCTTCTGTATGGCACTTTTTATCGATGCAGAGATGACATTTCATTACCTATAATTTGCTCATTGACTTTTCAAGGTCTTTGATAAGGTCATCAACATTCTCTATTCCCACGGAGATCCTGACCAGCCCGTCTGTTATATTTGCAGAAAGCCTGTCTTCCTTTTTCATTCCTGCATGGGTCATTGATGCAGGATGCTGTATCAGGCTTTCTACACCTCCGAGGCTGACAGCAAGTGCAAATAATCCGACGCTGTTCATCATTTTTTTCCCCGCCTTCAGGCCGCCTTTCAGTCCAAAGGATATGATCCCACCTCCCCCGGAAGTCTGTTTCTTATGAATATTATACTGCGGGTGGCTTTTCAGGCCTGGATATCTAACCCAATCAACCTTTTTATGAGATTCAAGGTACTTTGCAATCTCAGAAGCATTTTCGCAGTGCCTCTGCATCCTTATTGCAAGTGTTTTGATCCCCCTGTGCACCAGAAAGGAATTAAACGGGTCAATTGTCCCGCCAAGATGGTTAAGTGTCCTTCTAACATTCTTATACATGTCTTCGTCCTTGACTACTATCATCCCGGCTACAACGTCGCCGTGGCCGTTCAGAAACTTCGTCATGCTGTGCACAACAATATCTGCACCAAGCTCAAGAGGCCTCTGCAGTACCGGGCTCATGAATGTATTGTCTACAATCAGGTATGCCCCTATCTTCTTTGTCAGTTTTGATATGGCATTTATATCTGATACAACCAGAGTAGGGTTACCAGGGGTTTCGACATAGACTATCCTGGTATTCTTTCTGACTTTCGATTTTATATTATCAATATTGCTTGTATCAACAATATCGTTCTCAATTCCATACTGGTTCAGGATGGTCTTTAAGAGTGTATTAGTAGGGCCATAGACTGCATCAGAGCATATAATATGATCACCCTTTTTCAGCAGTGACATGAGTATGGTTGTAATAGCCGCCATGCCGGACCCGCAGCCCAGGCCTTTATGCCCGTTCTCGAGAGCGGCTACTGAGCACTCAAGGCTTTCTATTGTCGGGTTTGCCATCCTTGTGTATATATACCCCTTGCACTTTCCTGCAAAAAGGTCTGCACCATGGTCAGCATTTTTGAACTTGAATGTGGAAACCTGGTAGATAGGAGGTACCACAGAGCCGAAACAATCCTCGTAGATACCTGCATGTACTGTCTTTGTGTCTATCTTTGAATCTTTTAGATTATGCATGAAAATTCTCCTTTGATATTTTTAATTTTTGCAATATGAGCATATGCCAATATCAAAATATTGTAAAGTTAATTTCTATTTATATAAAATCCTGCCGTCTGTTGATGGATTTATAGTCTTCTTTGCCATTATCGTGTCGATTACAAGATCCCTCAGGGAAATATACTGTTTTTCCTTCCCTTTTGATGCAAGTATGCTGTAATGATCCCCGCCGTTGGCAATAAAGCTGTTAACCGCAACCTTGTAAGATTTATCAGGCAACAGCTCTTCGCCTGCATTTATGACCTGAACCTTTTTAATTTCTCTTTCCTCAAGCTCAATTTTCAGTCCTGACTGAATAAGGAAACCGCCATAATTATAGTTTATGCCGAATGATTTTTCCAGTACCTCCATTATTTCCTTCCCGGTTAATTCAAGAATGTATATGTCATTATCAAATGTAAGAGAATTATAGATATCACCCAGGGATATCGTTCCTTTGTTAATACTGGACCTTACTGACCCTGAATTTATGAATACGATATCAGTATTAAAGAACCCCCTTACACTGTCTGCGATGAAATTTCCGAGATTAGTCTCGCTGCATCTTATCTTCTGCCTTTCCCCTTCCAGAAATGTTTCTGTACGGCCTATCGGGTCTGAAAACTGAGCATCAAGCTGTTCCTTATAGCCGTTTATTATCCTGCTTACATTTTCATCCTCTTTTAATTCCGGGGTTATTTTATAATACCTGTAATCCTTTATCAGCGACTCACCATCATCAGGATAATACGCCATTTCAAGCCTGCCCAGGTATTTTCCCTTCTGGTATGCCTGAAATATGCACACATTATTTAGCTGAAGGCAGGGGTCGATCAGAATATGATCGTGCCCTGTTATAAGGGCATCTATGCTGTTATAGGTTTCAGCTATCTTCTTCTCGGTATCCAGTTCATTATGGGAAAGTACAATTATCGGGCCCTCCTGGCTGAATTCATCAATATATTTTCTAATGGACTCCACTGAATCTGTTGTTGTAATCCCCTCCAGCAGCCTTTTGTCAGCAACATCAAATATATCCTTTATTGTGGTCCCTATAACAGTTATATAAAGATCATCTGAAAGCTCCAGCTTTACGAAAGGTTTGCACATCAGCCTTCCGTCATACATAATATTTGATGAAATGAACGGAAATTTTGCTGTCTGCATAAGCAGCATGAAATTTGGTATCGTGTAATCAAACTCGTGATTCCCGATTACCATTACATCGACCCCCATTTCATTAAAGCACAGTACATCCGGGTAACCCTTGAATATGGTCGACATGAGGCTGCCCTGCAGAATATCCCCTCCAAACAGAAGGAAGGTCTTTTTGCCTGTTTTACCATTCTCTGTTCTTATATCCTTGACCAGCCTTGAAATATATGTAATTCCGCCATATTGATTTACCTGCCCGTCCTCATCCTCACTATAGGGAAAAAGGGTCCCGTGAATATCATTGAAGAACAGGACAGTGTACTCAATTTCATTTCTGTATTCCCTTCCGGCGGATGAGCATGATGAGAACTGAATCATTATTAATGCAATAATGATCAGGATCCATGCACCTGCCTGATATCTTTTCTGCATTTTAATCTCCTTATGTATTAAAGTTTATAGCTTATTCCTCGTAAGACCATGCTTCCCTCTGTAATTTGAATATAAAGATAGATATCAGCATCGGGAAGATCTCTTATATCATTCATAATCGCGGTGTCGACCGGTATTCTGCTGTCAATATCCCTGTATTTCACCCTGCCTTCACCATCTGATACAGTGAAAGATTTTCCGGGGACCTTTATTCTTACCCTTGTATTGTTAAAATCTGAAGGCTGATATATAAGAAGCCCGGTATCAACTGAAATATCAAAACTGCAGTCACCGATACAGATACTTTCTGTACAGCAGAAGACAAAAAGAAGGCTGAACAGAAGCAGGTATGCTTTTTTATTTTTCATTTTTTGTTTTTCCTCACTTTAATAATATTTCTCTGATGCTCCCTGTATGTTTCAGCAAACACATGCGAGCTGTCATCCTTAGCCACAAAATATAAATAATCAGTCCTGGCAGGGTTCATTGCGGAAAATATGGAGTAATATCCAGGACTTGCGATTGGCGAGGGAGGAAGCCCCTTATAAAGGTATGTATTGTAGGGGTCATCAAAGGACAGGTCCTTTTTGAGCAATCTCCCGTCATATAGCCTGTTCCTCTTCAGTGCATATATTACAGTAGGGTCACACTGAAGGAGCATGTTTATATCCAGCCTGTTAAGGTATACAGAGGCAATAACAGGGCCCTCTTCCTTACTGGGGGATTCCTTTTCAATCAATGATGCAAGGATCATTGCCTCCCCGATATCCATCGGGTTTGTTGCTGTTTCTGATATCTTTTCATATATATCAAATGACCTCGCCACCATTATCCTTACAGCATCCTTAACAGGAATGCCTAAAGGAAATACATAAGTATCCGGGTATATAAAGCCCTCTATTATGCCAAAGGGTATTTTCAGCTCCGCCAGAAACTCTTTATTGTAGCATAGCATAAAAAAATCGTCCCTGCCGGTAATTTTAGAACCGCTGATCACCTCATTTATCTCCCATATGGTGGAACCTTCAATGATTGTCAGCTTTTCTGTTGCTATATCCCCCTTTATTATCATGTCAAGGACATCATGGAGGCTTGATGCTTCAGGCAGCCTGTAAAAGCCGGCCTTCAGAGTCTGATTCCTGAAGAACACACGGTAATAAAGCAGGGCCCTGGCTTCACTTCCTGTCACTTTCTTTTCATAGAGCAGTCTGACAACCTCAGATACTGAAGCACCCTTTTCAATGTTCAGCAGTACCGGCTCATCTGTAATATTAATTCTGTTGCCGAAGGCCTCCAGCCTGTTATACAAGTAATATGCAGTACAGACTGCTGCAATTAGAAGAAGGGAAATACCCAGGAAAGCTCTTTTAAGAAATTTATGGATCGCGGTTTTTTTCATCTCTGGCTGTCGATATATGCCTGAAGTATGATCCGGGCTGCTGCCATATCAATCATCTTTTTCTGTTTTTTTGCATTGATCCCCATTGAGGTAAGGTCCCTTCTTGCCTCTACAGTGCTTAATCTCTCATCATACAGAACTGTATCAATATTCAGCCTTTCTTCAATCGTTTTCTTCATCTCCCTTGCAAAGACGGAGCTTTCAGTCTCACCTTCCCTGTCTGTCCTTCTGGGCAGGCCGATGACCACTCTGTCAATATTCTTCTCTTTAATCAGCTTATCAAGGAAAATAATGAAATCATCCAGTGAATTAAGATTATAGACTGAATGGGGGAAAGCAATGATCCTTGCTTCATCAGAGGTAGCGATCCCTATGCGCTTCTTTCCTATATCGAGTCCCAGCAGCCTTCCCATCATAATCCTTTCTTAATGGCATTATAAAGGTCAAAAATATGCGGGGCGCATCCGGGTACTATAACAGCCCTGTTCCTTCTTGCTGAATCATAGAACTGGACATCCAGTGCACAGTTCCCATAAAGGATAAGCTTTCCATGGAAATCCTTTAATATTTCCCGGTTTTGAACAGCTTTACCGCTGAATATGGCAATTTCCCCCTTAATTTTTTCAAGGCTGCCCTCAAAAGAAAGCTTGTCAAGGCTGTGCCTGATCCCGGAGAGGCATCCGCTGCATACACCGCACTCAAGCGACAGGATCCTGTCATAAACCCCTGCACTGCTCAGCACGGGCCTTGAAAACCTTTTCTTTATCTCTTCAAAGCTGTCTCCGAAAAGGCTGTAATCATTAATGTCAATAGAGCCGAAACCAAGGCTGCGGGCTATCCTAAGTTTTGTTATCTCCTGCGGGTCAAAACCCATCAAGCCTGAAGCTACTGTATCAGCACCCATAATATTCCTGCTGATTACAAGGGTATTGAATCCATATACTGCACTGCCATAGAGAGGTGCCTGGCCTTCCATGGGTATAAGCCCGTCAATAATATTCAGATCAGGCCAGTGTATATACAGAAGTTCTGCAAGTTTCCTGTGCAGGTCCTCCCTGTGAAAAGTAAGCCTCTGGTCATCAACGACAAGGCCGTAGAGGTTCTTAACTGAAAGGGAGACCATTGCGTGCATGTGTGTCTTCATCTTTGGCAGATTTATAAACAGATCATGATCCAGGACCGGCATCTGATAATCCTTAAAAAGGACGGCATTTTCATTAAAAACGCTTTTCCTCGGCAGTTTATCAATGTTTACAAGCCTGACTCCCCTGGCTTTCAGTTCAGGCTCAAGTTTAGAATCCTTCAAAGCAGTGGAAAAATCAAGCCCGTATCCCGGATTGTCCCCTAAGGCGATCTGAGATGCACCATGATCTGAAAGCAGGTCTGTTAAAGCAAGTATCACCCTTCCATCAGTAGAGAGCGAAGGGTTGTTTACCGGGTCAGGCCTTACAAGGTTAGGTTTTATGAAGACCTTCATTGACCTGACTGAGCTAAAAAAGTTGTCTGAATATCCTGCTCCCCGTTCAATCAGCTGTTTTATGGCATCCAGTTCAGGGGATGAAAAATCCAGGTTATTGCGGCTGATACTGCTGTTTTTTACAATAGCCACTGCCGGCCTGGCTTTCGAGTTATTAATCATTTTTTACTATCCATTCTATCCTTGATGGAATTTTATATGGTGATAATAATGTGCAGATTTCCCTGAAGATACCCTCTTTTTCAGCCGATCCTTTTATGGTTATGTCTGCAGATATTATGTAGTTTCCCTTGCTGTCTTTTTCTGCAGAATATACCCTGGCCTTCTCAACCCCTTCAATCATTGCTATTATCCTTTCCACTTCCCTGGGATATACATTATAGCCCCCGACCAGGTACATATTCTTTTTGAGCCCCTTAAAAAAATGGTTTCCTTCCTTATCAATCATAAAATAATCCCCTGTTTTAAACCAGCCGTCTTCAGCAAACCTGTCCCTGCAGTCTGAAAACCTGCCAATATACCTGTCTGTGATGCTTGGGCCCTTAATATGCATCTCCCCTGTTTCTCCGGCCCTTAAGACCCTGCCTGTTTCATCAACTATCTTGGATTTGAATATTGGGAGAATTTTGCCGCAGGACCCGTATACAATATCCTCATCCAGGAAATTAAAGGTAACAGCTGCAGATGCCTCTGTAATACCAAAGCCCTGGTGGATGCCTATCTGATACTTTTCATTGACATACTTCTGAAATTCTGCATCCATAGGCGAACCGCCTGAAATGCATTTCTTCAGGGAGCTTATATCATACCTGTCGATATGCCTGTGATTGAATATGGTGTAAAACATCATGGGGACACTCTGAATCCTGGTAATTCTGTATTTCTGTATGAATTCAAGTATCTGGGATGTCCTGTACCTGTCAATAAGAAGCTGTTTTGAGCCTTCCAGCAGGCCTGTAAGCAGGGTGTTTGAAAATCCGAATGCATGATAAAAGGGCAGGAGTGAAAATAAGACATCATTCATGGTAAGGCTCATATATTCCCTTGTAACAAGGATGTTTGACATCAGGTTTGAATATGAAAGGGACGCTCCCATGAGATAGCCCTCTTCGCCGGATGTATATATTATTACAGAAGAGCATGGGTCTTTCAGCGGAATAAAGACCTTTTTCGGCTCCAGCCTTTCAATATAATCAGTCAGTAGAGAACCCGGGTCCATAACAGACGGTTCCCTTATATCAATAAATTTTATATTCTTTCCTGAATGTGCTGCTAATGCTGATACCCTTCTGGCATAATCTTCCGGTATCCTGTAGGATATGAGCATTTCAGCCCCTGAATCCTCAAGTATATAGGAAAGCTCCATACTTGATATGGCAGTATTGGTAAGTATTACAGGTATGCCAAGGCTGTTTAGTGCCATGGTTATATAGATAAATTCCGGAATATTGGGAAGGCTGACCGCTATCGGCTTTTTCCTGTCAAGATCCAGCAGAGAGAAATAATGAATATATTTTTCTGTATTCTCCCTGAGCTTATGGAAACTGATCTCAGAATCATTGTAGATAAGGGCTGTATTATCTCCATATCTCCTTTCAGCCCAGTATATGACCTTTGATATATTCATTATCATTTATCCTTATATTTTTCTTTATTCTATGAAATGCAGCCAATTTGTAAACCAATTTTTTTCTCTTCTCATTTTGTATGGATTAATTTATACTCACCGGATATGATAATAAGAAAAGGCAGTATCCAGGATAATATATGAAAATAGCCTTAATCATTCCTAAATGGAAGAGATCAGGATTCTGGGCCAATAATCCATTTAAATTCCCGTACCTTTCATTGCCTACAATCTCATCGTTCTTCCCGGCACAATATGAGGTAAAAATCTTTGATGAGAATATAGAGGAGATTGATTTCAGCCAGGATTTTGATATTGTGGGAATTTCAATACTGACACCAAATGCCGTAAGGGGTTATGAAATAGCTGATATATACAGAAACAAGGGTTCAAAAGTCATACTTGGCGGGATACATGCTTCCATAAAACCTTCAGAAGCATCTCAGCATGCTGATTCAGTAGCAGTAGGCGAATGCGAGGGCTATATTCATCGAATGATCTCAGATATCGAGAAGAACAGCCTTCAGCCTGTCTATAAAACTGAATCCTTCTGCAGTCTGGACGGTCTTCCCCTGCCCAGAAAAGAGCTTTTATCCAGAAAATATTTTTTCAAAGGGACACTCCAGACCACAAGAGGATGTCCTTTTGACTGTGAATTCTGCTCTGTAACACCTTTTTTCGGAAGGACTTACAGAAAAAAGGGCATAGAGCATGTTATCAGGGAGCTTGATAATGAACACTCGAGATTCATTTTTTTTGTTGATGATAATATTACAGGGGACAAGGAATATGCGAAGTCGCTTTTTAAATCACTGATACCCCTTAAAATAAAATGGCTTTCCCAGAGTTCCATAAAGATAGCTGATGATGATGAGCTTCTTGAATATGCCAGGAAAAGCGGATGCATGGGGCTTTTTATCGGATTTGAATCATTGAATGATGAAAATCTGAAATTAATGGGAAAGCAATTCAACAGGATAAGCTCATATGAAGAAAAGATCAAAAAGATACAGGATAAAGGCATAGGGATACAGGGCTCATTCATCTTCGGTTATGACAATGATACCGAAAGCAGTTTCGACAAGGTGTACAGATTTGTCAACAGGACAAAGATGGATGCGCTTCTTTTTTCTATCCTTACGCCGTTTCCTGGAACAAGAATACATGACAGGATGGAGGAGGAAAAGAGAATAATTTCATATAACTGGGATGATTATGATATGAATACCGTTGTATTCCAGCCGAAATCAATATCAGCGGAAAAACTGCAGGAAATGTTCAATCAGATAAACAGCCAGATCTATTCATTCTCTTCTTTATTTCGCAGATTATTCAAGCTGAACAGAAGCCTGCAGATATTCCTCCCTCAAAATATTGGATTCAGAATGGCATGGAACAGGTCAAAACCCTATTATGATTCCAAAATCCGGAAAGGAATCTGAAAAAAGTGCCTGAAGGCGTTTTATAATGAGATTTTTGCTCATATCCTTTAATTACGAAATATCGCCTTACCCTGTCATGCCTCTGGGTGTATTTTATATAAAGGACTATCTTGAAAAGAATAATATAGGCGTAGATATCATAGACCTTTACCTTGACAGGGATTATGAACCCCAGCTTAGAAGCTGCCTTGCAGAAAATGAATACACAGCTGTGGGTGTTTCAATACGGAATATAGACAATATTCTCTATCCTTCCACGGTATCATATATAGACGAAATCAGGGATATAGTAGGTAAAATAAAGAATATTTCCAGAGCACCAGTTATCCTTGGAGGAAGCGGTTATTCCATATTTCCCCGGGAAATGCTCAAATACTGCGGTGCAGATTACGGAATAAAGGGTGAGGGTGAGCAGGTCCTTTTGACAGCGCTTAAGAATATCCGGGATAATGCTCTTCTTGAAAAAATTCCAAATATCTATACCCGCGACAGCAAGAACAGGATAATTCAGGGGCAGGGAAATAATCCCCAGATCAATAAAAGCTTTTCTGAATCATGGCCGAAAAGGGATATTAGGCTTACAGAGCCCTATATAAAAACTGGAGGAATGATAAGCATACAGATAAAAAGAGGATGCCCTTTCAAATGCATATACTGCACTTACCCGGATATTGACGGAAAACACCTGAGGATAAGGACTTCATCCAGTGTAATAGAGGAAATTGGTTATCTGAAGTCCAGGTTTAATTTCGATTATTTTTACTTTGTTGACAGTATTTTCAATTACCCCCTTGAGGAGACAAAGGATTTTCTCCGATGCCTGAAAAGATCCGGAATCAAGATAAGGTGGACAGGCTTTTTTAATCCCAGGTTTGTTGATGAAGAGTTTCTTGAGCTGACAAGGGATACAGGGTGTACCGAGGTTGAATTTGGCGTAGAATCCGGTTCAGATGCTATTCTTGAAAGCCTTGAAAAGGGTTTTAACATAAAACACATAGAAAGGGCAAAGCACCTTTCCGATTCCCTGGGGATCAAGACAATGTTTTATCTTCTTATTGGCTCTCCCGCTGAAACCAGAAGAACAATAGACGAAAGCATCGGCTTCATACAAAAATTATCCCCCGATGCTATTGCTGTTATGCTTGGAATAAGGGTCTATCCGAACACCAGGCTTTACAGCTACTGCGCTGAAAAAGGGCTTGTCTCTGAACGGGACAGCCTGCTTAAACCATTTTTCTTTATTAATGATGATATCATGGCTTACGCTTCAGAGAAATTCAGCACCCTGGCTAAGGAGGATTCAAGGTGGATAATCCCCTCATTAAAGATAAACTACTACCCGGAAAAATTGATCCATCTTAGAAAATTCGGTTCAAAGGGGCCTCTCTGGTCCAGATTAAAGAATATAAAATCTCATAAAAGCTGAAAGGAGTATTTTATTATGCTTGATTTTTCAATTTTGAAAGAACTTTGTGACCTGTTCGGGCCGCCGGGATTTGAAGATGACGTTGTATCCTATATAGGTGGCAGGCTGAAAGAATGCAGCCCTTTTATCGACAGGGCAAATAATATAATTATTGAAATGCCCGGCGAGAAAAATATGCCAAGGGTACTTATAGATGCCCATACTGATGAATGCGGCTTTATAATAAATAACATCACAAAAAGCGGGTATATCCAGGTTCTTCCGCTGGGAGGCCTTTTTGCAAAGAACAGCCTCGGGCACAAGATAGTATTCAAAAACAGGAAGGGCGACCTGGTAAGGGGAATAGTCTCCACAATACCTATACATATAGTGAAATATCAGAACTCATCAAAGGATTTATCCTTCCAGGACCTTTTCATTGATGTCGGGGCCATAAGCAAAGAAGAAGCAGTAAATAACCTGGGGCTTGAGATAGGTGATCCGGGAGTATTTGACACTCAATCCTTTGAGCAGGACAGATCTGTTTTTGCAAAAGCTCTCGATGACAGGGCAGGCTGTTTTGTCCTGCTTAACCTTGCAGAGCACTTTTTCAGGGAAAAAAGCAGGTACAATCTCTATTTTTCATTCTCTGTCCAGGAGGAATACGGCCTCATAGGCATAATGAAGGTCTTAAACAGGGTCAAGCCAGATCTGGTGATAGCGCTTGAAGGAACGACCGGTTCTGACCTTCCTAATCTTCCTGATAATCTTACACCATGCTATCCGGGACAGGGGCCCTGCATTACGATCGCCGACCAGAACAGCATCCTCTCCTCCAGGATGAAGAAAAAAATAGATGCTATGAAGACAAAAGCCATGTGGCATTATAAAAGGCCGATATTCGGGAGTACTAATGCTGCAGGTGTCCAGAGGCTGGGCATTGATGCATATTCTCTTACAGTTTCAGCCCCGTGCAGATCCATACATTCTGCAATCTCATCGGTCAGAAAAGATGACCTGGTAAATGCATTTGAATTTGTAAAGGATTTTTTAAAAATCAGGGACCTTCTTTAAGGAAAAATATAATAAAAAACAGCATTTCTGATATCTTTTAAGAGAGATCCTTAAGAACACGATGTTTCAAAACAGAGAATAACTCTATCTCCTGCCGATGAGAGGAAGGCCCTTATTGAATATCCTGTTCTTTTTCTGTCCAAATTTCTCAGGTCCGGAATCTGCTTTTTTCCAGCTGTTTCTTCCTGTGCTGAGGTTTTGACTGCTGTTGACGGACCTGTTCTTAAAATATTCAAACATCACAGATGCAATATAATTATGGCCTGCAACACTTGGATGGATGTCATCCACGTATAATTCCATGATATCCCCGCTATAACCCATAACAGCACCATAGAGATCGATCAAATCAATACCGGAACCTGCGCAGTAACTCTTTAATGATTCATTTAAGGCTCTAATTTGCTCATCAAAAAGGGTCCCGCTATAGCCCACAGCAGGGATCAATGTACATACCACAGGAATACTGCTGTTAATGATACAGGTATTGACAATGTCCTTGATATTCTGGAAAGTGTCGCAATTATAGGGGTCCGGGCAATTTGCCGGATACCTGATATCATTAACCCCTATCAGAATAATTGAGTAAGCAGGAGTATTTCCATAAAGCAGAAGGTTCATTATTGATTCCAGCTCATAGCTGAAACTTCCTGGTATACCTTCATTAATAGTCCGTGCAGTATCCCCGAAATAGGACATCAGATACTCCTGCAAAAAGCTGGGATAGTTCTGTCCGGGGAAATCACTTGTAATGCTGTCGCCTGCACACATGAAAAGATTCTGGATATTGTTTCCAATAAACTCTATATAGATGCTATATATTGCTGAATCTGCAAATTCATCAAAACCTATAACCCTGGCTGTAGATTTGTAAAAATATACTCTCCCCTGTTCCAGCTCAATGGGCAGATCTACACGGTATGTTGCATACCCGGGATAGATATTATCCTGGTAATAAATAATATCCGAGAATGAACTGGAGGAAGAGAGCGTGAAATCATAATATATTCCGTCTATTTCTGTATTTGTGTGCTTAAATTCAAAATATGGCTTTCTTAAGGACATTTTCAGGCCATTAACCGGATATAACAGATAAGGCGGTGCAAGATCGGGTGCTGGAGGGCCTCCATCTGAACCAGAACTGCAGCTGATAAAGATAAAGCATGCAGCAGCGATAATAATAATTATGATGCTGTTCAAAGTTATCAGTCTCATGTATATGCTCCTATAATATAATTTGTCTATAGATTTAAATGTAAAATACCATATATCGTCTTTGCATATTTACATTAAAAAATAAAATAAACAAAGAAATTATGGATTTATTTAATATAAATTTTGAGATTTATGAAGATAATTCTTTTAATAATGCAACAGGATACAACATATATTATAAAGGAGCCCTCCTGGTGGAGTACCGGTTTTAAAAATCTGGACATAACACATAACTAAGATAAAGATTTTCTAAAACAGGTTTGGATGAATGGCTGAGAATAATAAAAATATCAGGCAATCTATATGAAAGATAGAAGTAATCTAAAGGCTTTATTTATTTTCCTGCTTTTTTCATTTATATCACTTCATTTTCTGCTGACTGCTTTTCACACATCTATTTCATTTAACGGTAATTATGACAGCCACCTTAATTTAAGCCTGCTTTCAAATTGCCTGAAATCTCTTAGGAGCCTTGATTTTAATAATATATACCACTATCCCTCCTATTACCCTTATAGCTATGTATCAGTAGCAGGACCTCTGCTGATTGGCCAGGCAATACTTGTTTTGCCCCTCTGCCTTGTTGGCATTGAGAATATTTACTTTTTGAATAATATTCTGGTCTTTCTTTCTTTTTTTTTGGGAGGGTATTCCGTATATCTCCTTACAAAAGAAATATCAGAAAATGACAATACATCAATCATGGCAGGCATAATTTTCGTTTTAATGCCAATAAAGCAACAGAACCTGCCGCATCTGAACCTTTTATTCATATGCTTTTCTATCTTTTCCATACTTTATATCTACAGATATTTAAAGGAAAACAGAAAGAGGGACCTTATGCTTTTCGGGCTATTCTACTTTATACAGGCATTATTCGACCTCTCCTATTTTTTCATGCTGTCTTTTATGATCCCAGTCATTGTTATTGTTTATATATTCATAATTAAAAGGATCCCTCTATGCTCCCTGCTTTCTCTCACCGGCATGGCAATCATTTCAGCCGGCACAGTTGCAGTGGTTTTTTATCCCTATATTGCAAATCCTCTTGGATTCCAGTATTCTCAGGCATTATTCAGATATGACAACCTCCTGCCTTCAATCGCCTTATTTACGACAAGGGCAATGGGACATCCAAAGCCCACAGGAGACAGTATCCCGATGTTTCTGGGTTTTTCAGCCTGCTTCACACTCTCCTGCTTCTTTTATAAAAAATCAGATAAGAAAACAGCAAAGGCGCTTTCTGTTTTATTGTTTCTGACACTTGCTGCAGGCTTTATTATATTAAATTATTCAAGCCTGGACACCGGGCAGAGGATTGAATATGCTGATCATGGACTGATTATGATATCCATGGTCATTGTCATTCTCTTAATCCTGTGCTGGAAGTATTTAGGGAAAGGCGAGAAATTTATTTTCCTGATGCTGGCTGTAAGCCTTATAATCTTTTTCCAGGGCATATACAGGTTTATCGGGTTTGAAATTAACATTTTCCGTTTTCTATCGCAATACATCGGGTTTTTTGGAAGGATGAGGGGACCACGCATGCAATTGCTGTTCCAGAGCATATGGATAATATCTTCTGTAATGGGCTTAAGCCTCCTGGGGAAAGGCAGGGCGAAATATAAATATATGAATGCATTTTATATTATTGCTGTTCTGCTGGTCATTGAGAATTTTCCTGGTTCTGTGCAGGTAGGCAGGCCTGAAGGATTTACAATTAATAAAAAAGCCAGCTATGAATACCTTGAAAAATATCCGGATTACTATGGAGTGCTGGAACTGCCATATTATAATGGAGGGCCCAGGGAGCATATCTATGAACTGAATACAATTTTCCATGATAAACAGATTTACAACAGCCATTTTGGTGTCGGAATTTTTGATCCTCTGAAGATAATAAGGAGAGGCTACCTTCAGGGATATAATACCATGTGCACTCATTTAACAGATGCTGATGTCATAAAATACCTCAGAGACAGAGGCATATATATCCTTGTTTTTCATAAGGATGCCCTGATAGATATGCCCAGCAGGATGTATAAATGGGAATTCCTGATAAAGAGCTTGTACAGATCGCTCGAAATGAATCTGATAAGCGATATTTCCATTGATGAATACTGCATTATAGCAGTTATTTCCCCCCAGGAATCAGGTGATTGCTTCTCTTACCAGCTCCCTTACAGGTATTTCCGAAATAAGGACAAAGTTGTATTAACTGCGGAAAATAATTATGATGACAATGATATGAACATTTCATTAAATAAAAAGGATATGATGAATATCAGGCTCAAAAAGGGCTCAAACAGGATTGAGATAAGTCTTGACAGCACCAGGCTTTTTTTTAAGGAAAACTATCTGGAGTTAAAAAGCCGGAAAGAGATCACCATTAAGGGTTTTGAACAGCTATAATAAAAAACGCATTGAAATCGGGCCGTCTACCGGTTATTCATTACTTTGGCGGTCTTAGGAATGCCAGGCACAGACCCCCTTTTAAAGGCCTGACTCAATACTGACCGAAGGATAGAACCCCATACTGTTGATCCTGTCCGTATCAGCGGTTGAATAAAGGATATCACCCTTTCTTGCCGGCTTGTATACTATTTTTGCATCTGCATTATATTTTTCCATAAAAACCTCTGCCAGCCTGTTGATGCTTATTGATCTTCCTGTCCCCACATTCAGGGTCTTATAGTCTGTCTTTTTATTTTCAAGGGCAAAAATGTTTGCCCTGACTATATCATCAACATGTATAAAGTCCCTTTTCTGGCATCCTGTTCCATATATCTCAAGGCCTTCTTTGCCGGATATCCTTTCCCTGAATATCTGTATTACCCCTGAATAGGGAGTAAGCTTCGATTTCGGAGGGCCGTAGATATTGAAATACCTGTAGACAGTATAGGGTATACTGTAATTTTTGCCGTAATAATCTATATAGAGCTCTGAACAATGCTTGTCAATCGCATAGGGTGTCATGGGAACAGCAGCATCCGTTTCATTGATCCTTTTATCCGGCTTATCTCCATAGACAGCGCATGAGGATGAGAAAATGAACTTGTCTATGTTCCCGCTTTCTTTGGAGGCCTGCAGAAGGTTTATTGTCGCATCAAGATTGTTTGTATGCGTCTCAAGGGGTCTTTTGACTGATTCCGTTATGGATATCACTGCGGCCAGGTGAAAGACAGATCCTATATTATGCTCTCTGAAAAGAACAGTGAGATCCCTGTCACGGACATCCTTTTTTATGAACAAAATATTGCTCCGTTCTGGTACATCATCATAAGTGCTGTTGGAAAGATTATCAAAGATTACTACATTATACCCTTTATCTGCAAGGGCCAAAGAGAGCCTTGAACCGACAAAGCCTGCACCCCCTGTAACAAGAACGCTTTTTTTCATTTTATCTTTATACCTACCAGTGCAATGTCGTCATTCTGCTGAAAATCCTCCCTGAATTCCCAGATCTCATAAAGTATATCCTTTATAAGGATATCAATTCCCTTATCTGCTGATTTAAGAATCCGTTTTTTCAGGTTTTCCTCTCCGTACTCCTCAAGATCCTTGTTCATAGCTTCTGAAACACCATCAGTATACATCAGGAGGAAGTCTCCTCTATTTAATCTTATGTTTCCAGTCTCATATAATCCTTCTATATCCCTCAGGGCACCGAGGGCTATGCCTTTTGGCCTTAATTCCTCCACCATGTTCTTCTGCTTTGAATAATACAGCAGGGGACAATGTCCTGCTCTTATGAATGAAAAGCTCATTTCCTTTTCATGAAATACCCCAAAAATAAGAGAAATAAAAATATCTTTCGGTGTATTATTAAAGAAAAAACTGTTCAGTTTTTCAATAGCATCTTTCAGTTCAGTATCCTTATTCACTATTCCAAGAAGCACACCCTTTAGAAGGGCCATATAAAAGCTGGCCGATGTGCCTTTCCCTGAAACGTCGCTTATGAGAATATACAGCTTTTCATCTCCGAAACGGAAGAAATCATAATAGTCTCCGCCCACCTCTTTTGCTGTAATTATAGTGCTTGCAATGTCATAGAGATCAGTAGAGGGTATCTTTTCCGGCAGAAGCCTGTTCTGAACCCTGCTTGCAATCTCAAGTTCCTTCTTGTAAACCTCCTGTTCTACAATCTTCTGGTTCAACAGGAAGTTTTCAATCGCAAAGGAAAGCCTGAGTATGATACTTCTGAAAAGTTCAGATTCCTTCTGGCTTATTGCGCATCCCGGCCTTATTCTCAGCAGAATAAAGCCGTATATTTTTGTCTGAGTTGTAATTTTAAGCATATGGCCATCGATAAATGCCTTGAAGACATCCAGGGAGTCAATGATTTCTGCAAATTCTTCCCTTTCAATGACACCCTCTTCAATCTTTGTCAGTTTCTTGATATCCCAGTCTATACTGTACTGCTTTGTCTGGGAATCCTTGCCATAAAAAACAAGGGTATTTTCATCCTCTATAAGCAGAAGGCCGTCATCTTCCACTATATCTATCTTGCTGAATACAGCCACGCTGAGCCTGATTATCTCAGATATTGAATTCTTCTTTGAAAGCTCATATGAGAAGCTTTCAATTATATTCTTGAAGTACAGGCTTTTGTTCATCTCGTTGAAGTTCTCAGACAGGGTAGATATCTCGTCATTTGTATATACCTTTATCCTGTCCGGAAATTTCCCTTTCGCAATCTCCTGGATAGCTTCCAGCAGAACATTTATCGACCTTGTAATCCGCCTTGAAAAGAACAGTGAGATAATTACGCCGAGGATGATGATATTTAAGGCAAGCATCAGTGTTTTTATCTTGGATTCATATAGCCTGTCATTTATCATCTTTTCTGAATAACAGAAGCTGACTCTACCATACTGATCGGCAAATGATGTTTCAAACCGGATATTTATGATATTTGCCCCCCCCTGTATATAAGCTGATTCTTTTTCTATGGCATTTACAAGTATTTCAGGATTGACACTTTCTATTCTATTCCCGCTCTCATCCCTTAGATTAATAATATCCTTCTTTATGCTGAAAGCCTTGATCTCTCCTTCATAATTAAAGACTGCTATATATATTATATTGTCATAATAGGTAATAATCCTGTCTATGAAATCCTGCCATAAAAGCCAGTCAACATGCATTTCGCTTACTGGCTGTGTATGACGGATATCGGCAACAATATGAGCAAGGTTCTTCATCTGCTCATGGAGTATCTCTTTCTGCACAGTCTCATCTTTGACTATCCTGTAATAGGAAGTAACAGCCGTTGTAATAACTACAAAGATTATTACCATCAGGGCAATCTTTAATGATATCGGGAATTTTTTCCTTTTCATATGATTTTCTTAAAAGGTTTCAAGCTCCTTTTCTATATAATCCTTAAGATTTGAGACGGAAACTCTGTTCTGTTTCATGGTATCCCTGTGCCTTATTGTAACACTGTTATCATTCAGTGAGTCAAAATCAAATGTAATGCATAATGGCGTACCTATCTCATCCTGTCTCCTGTATCTCCTTCCTATACTGCCCTTGTCATCAAACTGGCTTTCAAATATATTTCTCATATCAGCATATATCCTGTAGGTATTTTCATTAAGCTGCTTTGATAAAGGCAGGAATGCAGTCTGCACAGGCGCAATTTTCGGTGACAGTCCCAGTATTACCCTTTTTTCATCCCTTACGATCTCTTCCCTGTATGCACTTGTGAGGATCGTAAGCAGTGTTCTCTCAACACCGGCAGAAGTTTCTACAACAAAGGGTATATATTTCTCCCTCTTTGATTCATCAAAATAACTCTGGTCCTTTTTTGAATACTCTGAATGCATCCTGAGGTCAAAATCAGTCCTTTTGGCTATACCCTCAAGCTCTTTCCAGCCAAAAGGGAAATAGTATTCTATATCTGTGCACCCTGTGGCATAGTGAGCAAGCTCATCTTTCAGATGCTCCCTCAGCCTGAGGTATTTCGGATTTATACCCATTTCCTTATACCAGTCATATCTCTGTTCAATCCAGAACTCATACCATCTATTATCATCTCCAGGCTCGACAAAGAACTCCAGTTCCATCTGTTCGAACTCCCTGGACCTGAATATGAAATTCCTTGGTGTTATCTCGTTTCTGAAGCTTTTTCCCATCTGCGCTATGCCAAAGGGTATTTTCTGCCTGCTTGAATTAAGAACGTTTTTGAAATGAATAAAAATTGCCTGTGCAGTTTCAGGCCTGAGATAAGCAACGCTGCTTTCTTCCTCAAGAGCCCCTACATGGGTCTTGAACATAAGGTTAAACTGGCGCCCTTCTGTGAGGTCCCCCTGGCATTCAGGGCATTTATCTCCCTCTATAGTATCATATTTATATCGCTTTTTGCATTTTTTGCATTCAACCATTATATCATAGAAATTTTCTGTGTGCCCTGAAGCCTTCCACACATCCGGATGCATAACCAGGCTTGAATCCAGGAGGACCACATCCTCTCTTTCCATAACAACCTTTTTGTACCAGAATCGCTTTATCCTTTCTTTAAGCAGGCTTCCCAGAGGGCCGTAATCCCAGAAACCGTTAATGCCTCCGTAAAGCTCACTTCCCTGGAAGATAAAACCCCTTCTTTTTGTGAGTGAAATAATAGAATCAAGACTGTTCTCATAGTTATCCATTGAAAATAGTATCTCCTTTTTGCATAATCTTTGCAGTAATATAAAAATATATGTAGATTTTATAATAAGATAAATAAAAAATCATTAATTATCAATAGTTTTTGATTAAATTTTATGCATTTACCTAAATATTTTCTTGAATTTTTTGACATATATATAATATAGAAATATGGCATTAAAAGGAAACCTAAAAACAATGGCCATTGCAGATATCCTGCAATGGCTCAGCCTTGGTAACAAAACTGGCACGCTGACGATAATAAATCAGAATATAATAAAGAAGATCTATTTCAGGGATGGTAAAATAATATCTGCATCCTCCAATGACAAGCGTGAATACCTGGGTGCCTACCTCATAAATAATGGGCTGATCGATGAGGAATCACTTAAAGAGGCCCTTGAAACCCACAAGGAAAAAAAGGAAATACTCGGAAGGTACCTGGTGAGAAAGGGAATAATTGAAGAAGAAACAATGATAAATATACTCAAGACCAAGGTTGAAGAGACTATCTACAGCCTCTTTCTCTGGGACAACGGGGAATTCCAGTTCTATGACAATGAGCTCCCTGAAAAGACACTCTTCCCTATCACTATAGGAATAGACTGGATAATCATGGAAGGCATAAGAAGAGTGGATGAATTTAATGAGATAAAAAGCATTTTTAACAGCACGAATATCGTGTTTCAGACGGACCCCTTGGTAGTGAAGGAAACAGACCAGAAAACGCCGCTTCATGAGAAAATACTCTCCATGATAAACTCAGAGAACTCTATTGATGATATTATAGAAAATGTAGTTGCAAGTGAATATGAAATTTTGACTGTCCTGCATGAATATTATGATAAGAAATATCTCAAAATAATCGGAGAGAAGATAGTAATAGACGAACCTGAAGACGAAGATCTCAACCGGATAAATGAACTTATGGAGAAGGGGCTGGAAGCTCACAGAGCCGGGAATCTTAAAGAAGCGATCGATTATTTCAAGCAGATCCTTAAGATCAATCCCACTAATTCCAATGCCCAGCTGTTAATATCAACGGTAGAGAAAGAGCAGTCCAAAAGCCTGTCGGCAGATGTATTCTCAATGGAGAATGTCCCCTACTTAAAGAAAGACCTGCATGACCTGATGAATAAAAATTTTACCGCTGAGGAAGGTTTTATACTGAGCTATATAAACGGAAAAAACAGCATTAAGGACATAAAGCTCCTTTCAGCATTAAAAGAGGATATAATAATAAGCTTTATCAAAGCCCTGTTATCACAGAATATCATAGCATTTAAGAATAAATAGCAGAAAATTGTGCTCTGCTGATATTCTATGACTGCGGTTATTTAAAACAATTTTAATGGTTTTTATATATATAACCATTATGCATAAGAATACATAAGGAGATAATATATGAGAAGGTATATTATTACAGGCGGGGTTGCAGGAGGGGCGACAACAGCTGCAAGGCTGAGAAGAATGGATGAAAATGCAAGGATAATCCTCTTTGAAAGGGGTGATTATATATCCTATGCCAACTGCGGCCTGCCATATTATATAGGAAACACAATCAAAGACAGGGAGAATCTCTTCGTTCAGACCCCGCAGAGCTTCAGCCAGAGATTCAACATTGACATCAGGACAAGGCAGGAAGTAATATCGATCGATCCGGACAAAAAAACAGCAGATGTCAAAATGCTCGACAGTGATAAAATAATAACCGAGAAATATGACTATTTGATATTATCACCCGGTGCTAATCCTTTAAAACCCCCAATTCCGGGTATCAGCAGCGATAATATATTTTCTGTAAGGAATGTCCCTGATATTGATCAACTGAAGGGATTTATTGAGAAGAAAAAGCCAAGAAAAGCAGTGATTGTCGGGGCAGGGTTTATCGGGCTGGAAATGGCAGAAAACCTTCATAATCTTGGGATAATGGTTACTATTGTCGAGATGGTCGACCAGGTAATGACTACGCTTGATTACGAAATGGCTGCAGAAATTCATCAGCATCTCAAAACCTGGGATGTAGAGCTTTATTTAAAGGACGGGGTCTCTTCATTCAAAAAGGATGATGATATAATAACAGTAAAACTCAACAGCGGAAAGGAGATCACCTGCAATATGGTTATCCTTAGCATAGGTGTAAGGCCTGAAACGATCCTTGCAAAGGAAGCCGGGCTGGAAACAGGCAGTGCAGGGGGAATAAAAGTAAATGAGTACCTCCAGACAAGCAATGAGAATATATATGCCCTGGGAGATGCAATAGAGGTTAAAAATCCTGTGATTGACAGGGATATGCTCATACCTTTAGCGGGCCCTGCCAATAAGCAGGGCAGAATAACTGCTGACAATATAGTCTTCGGAAATCATAAATCATATGACGGAACCATAGGAACTGCTGTTGCAAAGGTTTTTGACCTTACTGTCGGAAGCACAGGAGTATCAGAAAAGATCCTCAGGAAGGAAAATATCCCATATATATCAAGCATAACCCATGGCAGTTCGCATGCAGGATATTATCCTATGGCTAAGTCCCTGACAATAAAGATAGTCTTTTCACCGGATGACGGGTTATTATATGGTGCACAGATTATCGGATATGAGGGTGTGGATAAGAGGACAGATGTATTTTCAAGTTTTATAAGGCTGAGGAAAACAGTCTATGACCTTATTGAGTTCGAACATGCCTATGCACCCCCATATTCATCAGCAAAAGACCCGATTAATATTGCAGGGGCTGTAGCTGAGAATATACTGAATGACAGGATGAAGATAATTCACTGGAATGACATACTGGAACTTGACCCTTCCGGTGTTTTACTGGTGGATGTCAGGACAAGGGATGAGTTTGAGCTGGGAACAATTGAAGGTGCTGTAAATATACCTGTTGATGAGATACGTGAAAGAATTAATGAAATCCCCCGTGACAAAAAGACAGTACTATTCTGCGAGATCGGCATGAGGGGATATATAGCCGCCAGGATACTCTATCAGAAGGGATATACAAATCTATTCAATCTGTCGGGAGGGTATAAGACCTATGAGCATGTAGCCCAGAAACAGAGCAATGAAGATATTTTTGAAAAGGATTTTATAGGAAAGGATGATCTTATCTACAGGACAATACCAGACATTGCTGAAAACCCAAGCCATAAAGACTCCACTGTCAGGAATATAGAAGTTGATGCATGCGGCCTGCAGTGCCCGGGGCCGATACTCAAGCTGAAAAAGGAGATAGGGTCCCTTGAAAATGGGGATATAATTTCAATAACATCAACTGATCCCGGTTTTAAGCCTGATGTTAAAGCCTGGTGCAATGTTACCGGGAATGAACTCATAGGGATTTCATCAGAGCAGGGAATAATCAGGGCAAGGATAAAAAAATCTGATAAAGCCAGGGATTATAATTCTGCTGTATCAAATAAGAGCAAGACCCTTGTTGTATTCAGCGATGACCTTGACAGGGCCCTTGCAAGTTTTGTAATTGCAAACGGGGCTGCATCAATGGGAAGCCAGGTAACAATGTTCTTTACATTCTGGGGGCTTAATATTCTTAAGAAACCCAAAAAACCGGAAATAAAAAAGGATTTCATGGGTGCCATGTTTGGCAGAATGCTTCCCGGAAGCGTAAGAAACCTAAAATTGTCGAAACTTAACATGATGGGAATAGGTACTTTGATGATGAAAAAACGGATGAAGTCCAAAAAGGTTGATTCACTTGATGAAATGATAAAAAGTGCTATAGACAGCAATATAAAGCTTGTAGCCTGCCAGATGACAATGGATATCATGGGGATCGACAAAAAAGAGCTCTACGATAATGTTGTGGTGGGAGGGGTTGCTTCTTACCTTGAAGAAGCAGATAAGTCCAACCTGAACCTGTTTATATAGAGGTGTATCATGAACAGCGATATTAGAACATATGAACTCCCGAAGCCTTTGATGTATATACAGTGTGATCTTAATTATGCCATCAATGCCAGGAGGTCAGTAAGAAGATTTGACAGCCATAAGATAACAAAACAGCAGATCAGCAACCTTCTCTGGGCCAGCCAGGGCATTACCGACAGGAAAAACGGCTTCAGGGCTGCTCCCTCAGCCGGAGCAACATATCCATTTAATACCTTCATAATCATAACAGGCCTGGAGGATATTCCTGATGCTTTATATAAATATGACTGCAGTCATCACAGTATAACACTTCTAAAAAAAGGTGATATGAGAAAAAATGTCAGAACTGTGTGTTTTAACCAGAATTTTGTACAGACTGCGCCTGTTATCATCATTCTCGCCGCTGATTATAAGAGGACAAGCGGAAGGTATGGGTCGAGAGCTGAAAGGTATGTTCATATAGAGGCCGGCCATATAGGACAGAACATATACCTGGAATCTGAAGGCAACGGACTGGCGACGGTTGCCGTCGGGGCTTTCAATGATGCTGAACTAAAGAAGGTTCTTGGCATTGATGATGAGCCCCTTTATGTTTTTCCCATCGGGAAAAAGGCATAGAAAGGAGAAATATAATTTCAGCTACAATAAAAAGCATTACAGAAAAGCTTGAATATGCAGCCGTGCTGATGGAACTATGGGGAGAAAACACTTTCAAGGTCAGGGCATATCAGAAAGCATCTCGGATAATAGGAGGTTTCACAGATAATGACCTCAATGAGCTTATTGAAAACAAAGGGCTTCTGGAATACAAGGGGATAGGGAAAAATCTGTTCGGGCATATACATGAGATATATCAGAAAGGCAGTTTCCAGGAGCTTGATGATCTCATAAAGAAGATACCTGAAGGCCTGATAAAGATGCTTGACATACCTGGCCTCGGGCCAAAGAAGATTCAGGCGATATATAAAAACCTCGGAATTAAGGACATTGAATCCCTAAAGAAGGCCTCCATGAACGGCTCTCTCCTAAAACTGCAGGGGTTTCAGGAAAAAACTGCAAAAAATATACTGAAAGGAATAGAGCTGTTAAGCCAGAACACCGGGCTGATAAGATATGATATTGCGCTCAAGGCAGCTGAAGAAATCAGGGCTTTTATCATGTCAGAAACAAAAAACCCGGTATTTATTGCAGGAAGCTTAAGGAGATTCAAGGAGCTTGTGCATGATATTGACCTTGTCACCTATAATCATGACACTGAAATGATATATAAAAGGCTTTCAGAAGCGGAATTTGTAAAGGAGGTCCCGCAAAAAGGCTCGACCAAGATAAACCTTATTACAAAATCCAGCATACCCTGCGATATAAGGATAGTAAATAAGGATGAGCTCTACCCGGCCCTGCATTATTTAACAGGCTCCAAGGAACATAATACCAGGATGAGAAGCATTGCAAGGACAAAAGGCCTGAAGCTCAATGAATACGGAATATTTAACAAGAGTGGTTCACGGCTCCCTGTAGACACCGAGGAAGATATCTTTAAAAGCCTCGGCCTGAAACAGTATATCCCTCCTGAACTTAGAGAGGACATGGGGGAGATTGAAGCCGCCATGGAGAAGCAACTCCCGAAACTGGTCTGCGAGTCAGACATAAAAGGCATCTTCCACTGTCATACAGATATGTCTGATGGCGAACTATCCCTTGAAAGGATCGTAGAGATTGCATCTTCAATGGGAATTGAGTATGTAGGGATAGCAGACCATTCAGTTTCAGCCCATTATGCCGGAGGACTGACTGAGGACGACCTGAAAAGGCAATGGCAGACGATAGACAACATAAACAGCGCAAATAACGGGATAAAGCTGCTGAAGGGCATAGAAAGCGACATACTGCCAAGCGGTGAGCTTGATTATGATGATAATATCCTTGAATGCTTTGACTTTGTGATCGGTTCTGTACACACCGGGTTCAAAATGGATAAGGAAAAGATGACAGGCAGAATAATAAAGGCAATTGAAAATCCATACCTCGATATACTCGGCCATCCCACAGGAAGGCTCATCCAGAAGAGAGACCCGTATTCAGTAGATATGATCAGGGTTATAAAGGCGGCTGTCAGAAACCGCAAATGTATTGAAATAAATGCACATCCCCAGAGAATGGATATTGACTGGTTCTTCCTGAAAAAGGGCCTGGAAATGGGGCTTCGATCCTTAATATCCCTTGATATCCATCAGGAAAAAGATTTTTATAACAGCTATATAGGCATAAAAATAGCCCAGAAAGCCTGGGCAACAAAAAGCAGTATCCTTAACAGCAAATCCTATGACCAGATAAAAAACTATTTCGGTATAGGGAAAAGCCTATAAAAAGAAATACAATATATATTGCTTTTAAGATCACTCATAGTTAAAATTTTAATAATATTACCATAATGGAGGCATATAAAATGAAAAGATTGATATTGCTGCCTTTATCCGTTTTAATTTTTGTTTCACTCCTGTTTTGCATGACTGCAGACGAATATATCAGTAATGCAAATGATGCCGCCGGATCAGGAGATCTAAGCAAAGCTGTAGATACACTTAAGAAGGCTGCAGCAGAATACCCTGACAACTCTGACATATATGCCGCATGGGGCTTGTATACAGGTCAAATGGCAGGAGGCACGGATGATATGATGGAAGCTTTCTCATATACAACAGAATCTTTCAACCTGCTTGACAAAGCGCTGGAACTTGACCCAAAGAATGCAAATGCACTTCTTTACAGGGGCATAATGGGGATAAACGTCCCGAGGTTCCTGGGCAGACTAAAAGGTGCCTTAAATGATTTAATTAAGATAGAGGCTATCTACCTGGAAAACAGGGAGGATTTTCCAATAGAAACACTGATAACAAGCTACAGGTTCCTTGCTGCTGGATATGAGAGCGACGGCCAGCTCGAAAAAGCCCTTGAAACATGGAAAAAGGTCCATTCCATGGGGCTGGAGGATAAAACAGGCCAGGAGGCAGAGAAGAAAATCCATGAGATTGAAGCACAATTAAAAGAAACCATGGATAAATCAGAAACTCCTCAGGAAAATAATGAAGAAGGGGACAAAGCTCAAGAAGGTGAGCAGCCATTGAATCCTGAGCCGATCAAAGACGCAGAGGCCCTGTTTGATTCAGGCGACTATGAAAAGGCTGCGGGGCTTTTAAGAAAGATAATAGAAAATGACCCTGACAATCTCGAGGCATATCTGCTTTTAGCCTCCACACTGGATAATTTATCAAGCGCTTATGACGACCGGATATATGATGACACAAACTACCGTGCAGCTCTCGGTTTTGAGGTTGCCAGCATATTCGATGCCATTGTCAGGCTTGATCCCGATAATATGGAAATGAGGCTTCAAAGAGGCATAATAGGTGTCAATATGCCCTTTTTTGTCGGAAAACTTGATCAGGGGATCAAAGACCTGAACCTGATCGCTGAAAGTGATGCATCTGAAGATCTGAAGGCTGAAGCCCTGTACTGGATCGGCTATGCATACAGAAAAAAGGCAGTGTCATGCTGGAATAAAGTTGTGAAGGATTATCCTGAATCCCATGCCACAGAACTGGTATATGACTCCATGAGGCCTGCTGTGAGCCATTTTGACCATAAAAACGCCGCGAAGCCTGTCCTTACAATAGATTTTATCCTCGGTTTCAGGGATGAACTTGAGCCTCAGACTGCAGTCTGGATAGAAGACAATGACGGGAAATTCATAAAAACCATTTATGTCTCAGGTTTTGCAGGATTTGTGAAAGATAAGCAGGTCACCCTCTCCCAGTGGGCTGAATCATCAAAATTTGCAGATGCTGATGCCATGACATCTGCAAGCATTGATATAGGGCATCATATATACAGCTGGGATCTTACGGATTCAAAGGGGGAAAGAGTGGAAAACGGGGATTATAATATAAAAATAGAGGTCTTCCACTGGCCGGCCATGAAATATCAGCTGGCATGCATTCCGGTTTCCATCGGAAAAGAAGAAACCAGCACTATTTCTGAAAAGGGGAAAATAATACCCAGGGTAATTATTCACTACTACCCGGAATAAACAGAGAAAACTGTAATATCCTTATTATCTGGATTCCCATAGAAGCTGGGCGCTAATTCCAAAAATATCTGTTTTTCTCGGTTTTATGCTGACAGTTTCAATTTCATACCTGTCAATATCGTATTGTTCTGAGATCTCCTCTATTTTCTCCTTGAGCTCCTCTTCAAGCCTCTGAATATCCTCCTGGCATTCCTCTATCCTCTTTTTGACCAGGTCAACATCCTTTTTCTGCCTTAAAACCCTGCTGGCTTTATTCAGGCCGGTCACTCCGGAGCTCAATGTCCCTACTTTGGTTCTGCCGAGCAATGCACCGAGAATGCTGGATCCAAAGGACAGAAGGCTCTGAGTTTTTGATGCTTTGACATCAGCCTCTTCTTTTTCAAGTTTTTCAAGAAGCTTTGAATACTTATCCTCTAATCTTTTTTCCTTCTTTTCAAACTTCTCAGCAAGCTTTTCAATTGCACTGTCTTTTTTCTCCCTTATTGAATCCATCATAACTGTTTTGAAATCTGAAAGCTTTTCACCGGGGCGGGAAATAAGCTTAAGATCTCTGCAGCTGTAGAGCTCTATTCTTCGAGTATCATACAGAAAATCAGCAAACTGCTTTTCAACCGTATTCATGCTGTCCATTTTTTCTATAATTGAAGGCAATAATGCAAATTTTGCACCGGCAAACGGTTTAGTGTCATAAAGGTCAAAATCGTCAGTATTGAGTAAAGCATCTTCAAATACTATATCAGTGGTGTCCCTGTTTATGGGAAGCTTAAGGGAAACTGACTCTTTCTGGTCTATATTCCTGCTCTGATTGTAAAACCTGACCTCCCCCTGAATTATAATGCCCGGCTCATAAATGCTGTTTTCACTGAATGGAGGATTGTTCAGGAAATACTGTTTTATTTTATCGGAGATCAGAGGTATGATATCAGTGGTGCCCGGTGTTTTCCCATCAGGCTTGGTCAGGGCATTATCGTCCTTTATCCGGGAAGGGCTGTCTTTCTTCCTGTCTTCCATCAATTTTTTTATCTCTGTACTTGTAAGCGGGCCCCTTAGATATGATAAGACCCACCTTGTATGCAGAAGCTGGAGAGAGTCAAGATGAGCGCTCTTCAGCAGGAAATGCCTCTTGCCCATATTTGCGAGCAGGGATTCGATTTCTCCCTTATCCATGGCATCTTCACTGCTTTTGATCAGGCCGTTAATGACACGGTCTCTGTCCTGTCGTGTCTGAAGCCTTCCCAAAAACCAGCTTCCAATATTGGACAGGCCCTTATAATCAAGGTCAATCGGATTTTGAGTTGACAGGACAATACCTATTCCGTAAGCCCTGGCCTGCTTCAGCAGAAGAAGCATAGGTTTCTTTGATGGGGGGCTGGATGTTGCAGGAAAAAAACCGAATATCTCATCCATATAAAGAAGGCTTCTTAATGACGGCGTACCTTTCTGTTGTCGCATCCAGCTTATAAATTTATTTAGAAACAGCGTGACAAAGAACATTCTCTGTGTATTGTCCAGATGCGCAATGGAAAGGATTGTAACCCTTGGTTTCCCATCCTTTGTATAAAGGAGGTTGTTGATATCCAGCCTCTCACCCTCAAGCCACATTGAAAATCCTGGGCTTGAAAGAATATTGTTCAGAAGGACAGCAAGTTCAAACCTCTCGTTCTGGGGATAAAACTGATTTACGCTTAAAACGCCTATCTTTTCAAAAGGAGGATGTGTAATATAGCCTATAAGTTCTTCCAGCGACAGATCTCTGCCTTTCTTCCAGCAATAGGAGAATATTGCAGCAAGCAGAATATATTCCCTGCTTGTCAGTGCATCAGCCTTTATGCCGACCAGGGACAGGATGCCCATCGCTGTGGAATTGATAATTGAGGAAAAGGTATCCGGATCATTCATTATTTCAGGCGAAGGGACATCAAAACTGCTTAATACAGACAATGGCATTCCGGCTGAACTGCCCGGGGTATAGATGGACAGGTCCACGCTGTCCCTGTAAAGGCTTATCCTGTCCTTATCCTGATAAAAGCTTCTGATGCCTTTTTCCCAGTTTTCTGCAGTCTGCCTTGCATAGACAGCCGTATCAACACCCTTGTTGGATGCTTCAGAGGGATCGATCCAGCCGGCAAAATCCTCCGGTTTCAGTTCAGGGAATGCTAAAAGCAGATTACCCATATCACCCTTGGGGTCAATTATAATTGAAGGGATCTTATCAATTGCAGCTTCCTCGATAATAGAGATACCGAGCCCTGTCTTGCCGCTTCCGGTCATTCCTATGATCGCCGCATGTGTGGTAAGGTCTTTTGACTTGTACAGAAACAGGTTTTCCGTGATTTCAGATGTCTTCTGATCCACTATCTTCCCTAAGTAAAAAAGGCCTAATTTTTCATACATTGAGATATAATTTTCCATCTTTTCTCCCCTTTCCCCTGGTATTTAAATCAATAATATTATCTATATGGCAATATGTCAAAGCAAAGAATATAAAATACGATATAATATTCGATCAAAACAAAAAACCCTAAAGCTCCCTGTCAATTTCCTTTTCTGCACTTAGGATCCTTCTGCTGCCTTCCTTTTCGATTGTTTCCTTGAGCATATCTTCCGGGTATCCTGACTCTTCAGGCCTTCCGCTCCCATTCTGTATATAGCCGTCATTATATTTTGTTATAAGCCGGTTGCCCAGCTGGCGCCACCTTTCCACCTTCATCTCTGCGCTGTCAATGCAGTACCTTGTCAAAAATTCAGCTGCAAATTCGGGGCTGTTATTCTTATACAGCTCCATTGCTGCTTTTTCAATTACTTCCTGTATACCAAAAGCCATATCCTCCATTTCCTTCTGCAAAGCAGTTATTTCCCTGATCATATCTGAATAGCGCAGATTTGCATAGTTGGCCACAAAATTGACAACCCACCATGCCGAGTCCTGGCTGTAGCTTTTCAGGCTGCCCCTTGTATAGGATGGCGGCAGTTCTTTGATCCCTGTATATATAGGGATGAAAAAATTTGTATATGGATTATCGATGCCATACCATACAATGCCTCCCAGCTCAACGGGGAGATGGGGCCTTGCTTCAGAAACATATACGAATGCAGCCTGCTGGGTGGCAATAGGCCGTTCCCAGGCATATTTCCTGCCTTCATACTCCCATTTCAAGGGCCGGATACGGTCAGGCGATCCGAAAGGCCCTGATACTAAAACCTTCGTCATATCGTATTCCGTGCCCTCATAATGACATCTGTGCATTGCAATTACATCACGCACGCCGACCCTCTCATCAGGGGTGACAAACAGAGGGTATGGACTCCCTTCGTCAAGGCCGTTGCTGTATTCAGGGGAAAATCCCATTGAAGGGGCAAGCCTGCTGTATATGCTCCATATCCTGCGATCAGAAAACCTTATCTGTTCTTCCGTTTGAGGATTAGATGCCCTGCTGAAACTGAAATCACCCCCGCTTTCAGGGTCATAATAACCCTTTTGTATAGCAAAGCTTATGACATTACTGCTGTAAATGCAGTTTTCGGGATCATCAAGAGGAAATCCGTGAATTCGGGACATATTGGCTGTAGCGCTTATCTTCCCGTCAGGGACCTTCATAGCCACCCAGACTGCCCCGTTTCCTCCCGGGCCTGTGCCTGATATCTCAAACAGCCATGCTTCTTCAGTATCAGCAATTGATATTGACTCTCCCTCCCCGCAGTAGCCGTACTTTTCAACGAGCCCTGTCATTACCCTGATTGCCTCCCTTGCATCTTTTGCGCGCTGCAGGGTTATTATCATCAGGGGATAATAATCAAACATCCCGTCAGGATTGATAAGCTCTTCCCTTCCGCCGAAAGTGGTCTCACCCATGGCCAGCTGATGCTCATTCATAAGATGGACAACCCTATATGTATGTGCCACCTCAGGAATACTTCCCTTCGGCCCTCCCCATCCCCTTACCTCATACATATCACCGGGCTGGTGCTCAGCGGCGGGAATAATACTGAGATGGGGATGGAACTCTCCGTCACATGAATAGCTTATCAGCGGGACATTGCTCTTTGAAGCGCCCTTGCTTACAAGTATCGATGTGCAGGCTGAGCTTTCCGGTAAGGTAATGATAAAAACAAGGAAAAGCATTAAAAATAAAGCTAAAGAATACTTCATGCCAAAACTCCTGTTATTATAATGGATTAATAGACTAATATTAAAATACCTGCTTTATAAATCAAGTGTTTTTGAATTATAGAGCTTTTGAATCCCACTTAATACGCTTATTGTTAATAATGCGCACAGCCTTAAATAATTCGACAAGCTCTTGGGTAGTCAATCCTTTATTATAGGGGATCATTGCACTCCCCCTGAAAAGCACAGGGTCCATATTCTCAAACCCTTCAGGTATCCTGTTTTCAGAGACCGGATAAAAGGGTGAAATGCCAATAAGTGACTCTCCCCTTTTAAGGTATTCAAGTGTTTCAAAATCAGTTGAAGGGTCATTTCCGGGAATACCGCAGATAAAGTATGTAATGACATCAATACAATGCCCTTTTGCAAACGCCATAATCTTTTCATACTGCTCTTTATCCTGGAATCTGTTAAGCCTGGTTTTAGAAACACTGCTGACTGAAGCAAGTGTCAGGTTCAGATACCTTATCCCCGCTTTTTTCAAGCTCAAAATGCTTTTTTCATCCAGTGTCGAATAATCAATCCCGTTCATGAAAGTAAGGGATATGTCCTTTCTTTCCCTTTCTTTTATAATAATGGCAATAAGAGCATCGAAATAGTCCCTGTCGCATGAAATATTGTCATCTTCAAAATTTATCCATATCCTTTCCTGCCCGATCTTTCTTAATATGCTTTCAAATTTGCCGATATCCGACTTTATAAATTTTTTACCCGATACATCATAGACAGAACAGAAACTGCATCTGTTCGGACATCCCCTTGTCATGACAAAGCTTAAGGGGTATCGGGAATAACCATGATTACTCACCGCATCCCATTTTTTTGAGAAGCCTGCATCAATGACCTTTATATCCGTATGCGAATGGATATTTTCCATTATTTTCAGTATGCTTTCTGCATCATTCCCCTTTATTACCAGGTCAATGGAAGGGATTCTGGAGAAAGCCCCGGGGAATGCTGTAGCACCCGTCCCTCCGACAACTACAGGCATTCTACTGTTATAAGCCTTGATAGAATCTGCTATCTCGGCAATATCCCTGTAATAACAGACACTGAATGCTGAAATACCTGCAATATCCGGCTTGAATTCATTAAGGCAGTCTGTTAAAAGCTTTTTACTCCTACTGAATGTCTTATATGTGGAAAAAAAGGAAGAAGGCCCCGGGCTGTTTTCCAGATAGGGCTTCAAATATGAGAGTTCATCGGGAAGCGGCCTCATTTTCCCCTTCGGGCTGTAGAGATCAAGGATCTTTACTTCATGAGAGGCCTCAAATACATCCTTAAGCGAGATCAGGCCAAGATAGCTCATTCTTCTTGGTGAAGAGTAAAAATCGCTTATATATGGAGAGATCAGAAGTATTTTCATATTTTATCAATTTTGTTTTACAATGCCAATATATTGGATTAGACTATTTTATGCAAGATTAAAGCTTTTTTAGGGAAGGAAATATGGATGTTGATTATAATAGGATAAATGACTGCAGGATAGAGATCCCAAGATCCGGGGACATGAACACAAACTGCATAGTCTATGTGAACAGAAAGCTTGAGAAACAGATACAGAAAGACAGCTCCCTTTCCCAGATAAGAAATGTTGCATGCCTTCCAGGCATTACAGGCAATGCCCTTGCCATGCCTGACATACATCAGGGTTATGGCTTTCCCATAGGAGGAGTTGCAGCCTTTTCAACAGATGAAGGAATAATATCCCCGGGCGGTGTTGGCTATGACATAAACTGCGGGGTCAGGGTCCTTGTGTCCCCTCTTCACGCTGATGATATCAGGGACAGGCTGGAAGAGATAACAAAGCATGTATTTGCCAATATACCCTGCGGTGTAGGTTCACGCAGGCAGGACCTGAAGGTTTCACAGAAAGAATTCAGAAAGATCCTCACTAACGGCTCTAAATGGGCACTTGACAATGGATTTGCCAATGAAAATGATATACAATGCACAGAAGATAATGGCAATATAAAGCCCCTTATGGATATAATGCCTTCATCAAGAGCAATTGAAAGGGGAATTGTCCAGCTCGGTACACTGGGATCAGGCAATCATTTCATAGAAATAGGCTATGTGGATAAGATTTATGACCCAGGTTCAGCGAAGCTCCTTGGCATAGAAACAGAAGGGCAGGTTACAGTTTCCATACATTCAGGATCAAGGGGGCTTGGGCATCAGGTCTGCACAGATTCACTGAATAAAATGATCAAAGCTACCAATAAATACAAAATAAAAATACCTGACAGGCAATTAAGCTGTACCCCAGTAAATTCACCTGAAGGCAGAGAATATCTGTCTCTTATGGCGCTATCAGCAAATTTTGCCTATGTAAACCGGCAGATAATGTCTCACTGGGTGAGACAATCATTTTCTGATATATTTGGCAAAAACTGCGGTGCTGATATGAAACTCATATATGATGTATGCCACAATATAGCCAAGATAGAAAACCACACTGTAAATAGCAGAAAAATGGAGCTGTGTGTCCACAGAAAAGGTGCAACAAGAGCATTCGGGCCTGGTGACAGCAATATACCTGAAAGATACAGGAGCATAGGCCAGCCAGTAATTATCCCGGGTGATATGGGAAGATACAGCTTCATACTTCTTGGGACGGAATCAGCGATGAAAAACACATTCGGAAGCACATGCCACGGAGCAGGAAGAATGCTTTCAAGGCATCAGGCCATTAAAAAGGCTGAAGGGATGAATATTGTGGAAGATCTTCGGAAAAAGGGCATCTTTGTAATTGCAGCCGGCAGGCATACTATACTCGAGGAATACCCGGAGGCATACAAGGATATAAGCGATGTAATAGATACCGTAACTGATGCCGGCATCAGCA
>CAYMEV010000013.1:0-102511 GCA_964389675.1 uncultured Candidatus Sumerlaeota bacterium | reverse complement strand
AAACTGAGAGGCTTTTTAAGTGGCTTTGATATCACAGCTTTTTTGGTATCTGTCTCTGACTGCCGGATAAAGGAGTATCGCCTGTGATTCACATACTGCCTTTTTCAGATGATATGATAGAATTTTTGGCTTGCATGATAATGAATGATGCAGGCGGTAATTCGGACCTTTCAGATTACATTATAGTCTTCCCCAATAAAAAGCCAGGGCTGCATCTTTTGAAGAAACTCTCTGAAAAGGCTAAAGCTACACTGGTCCCGCCTGCGATCTTTTCAATAGACAATTTTTTCAGGCATTTAAGCAGGGCAGTGGATACTCATAAACGTGAGATCAGTTCCTTTGAAGCCGTAATAATTATCTACAGCCTCATAAAGAACAGAATGAACATTGATGAGTTCCGGGAAATGAACCTTAACACCTTTTATGAATGGGGAATTGAAATATATAAGTTCTTCGAAGAGCTTCTTTCTGAAGGAATACAAGACCAGAACATAAAGGATAAATTCAACAGCTTTTACACCAGCACATATGATGAAAAAGGGATCGGGGAGAACCTGCCGGAGCTTTTCAGTCTCTATAAAAAGGCCCTTGAAGATAAAAAGCTGACAACAACAGGCACTATGTACAGCTCTGCTGAATCTTTCTCTTATTCAGATTTTGAAAGGTATCATAAGGTCATTTTTGCGGGTTTTTTTGACCCCACAGAATCTGAGATAGCTGTCATTAAAAATTTATCAAAAAGAATAGAAGACAGATTCATCCTCTTATTACAGGATGAAAAAGACAGGTTGAGCAGGCCGATAGAAAGAATGATCAAAATTTCAGGCAAAGATCCGATATTTCAAAAACCTGAAATAATCTCAGCTCCTGAAATAAGTATCATTGAGGGATTTGACACCCATTCGCAGGTATTAGGGCTGAAAAATGCCCTGAAAAAAAACAATGACTCGGATGATATTTGCATTGTGCTTCCGGAAGCTTCCTCGCTTATACCAGTTCTTTATGACATTGTTCCGGACCTTGAAAAAAAATTCAATATATCCCTGGGATACCCGGTTACTCTCACTCCATTATACAAAACTGTCCTTAAGATCCTGAATCTGCAAAAAAATGCGAAAACTTCTGAAAATATAAAATACTATCTGCACAGCGATTATTTAGAACTTATCCAGGACGGCATTATCCGATTTTTAAGTCTTGATGGCATTGATGAGGATTTGCCAATAAATACTTTTATTCCACAAATCATTACATTTATTATGGATAATGAGATACTGAATATCTGTCCCGGTAATCTTATTGAACAGATCCGCAGTGATAATTCCACCAAAGCTGAGGCCACTCCTGATTCAAAACAAAAGATCATAAAGCTTCTATCTGAATTCCACAGGCTTTTTATAGAGGGCTTTGACAGCCTTCTAACCTTTCAGGATTTTTCCAGACAGCTATACAGGATCATCTCCCTGATAAGCGAAAAAGGCAATATCCAGGAACTTAGTTTCGGAAAAGAGAGTATTGATACCCTTGTCAGCTCCCTTGCTGAAATGCATCTGATCAGCATGGAAGGCAGAGGTCTTGAAAGCAGTGATATGGTCAGCCTGCTGATCAAGATGCTTTCGGATTCATATATTTCATTGACAGGAGCCCCCCTTGCCGAAATGCAGATACTGGGAATACTGGAGACCCGTTGCCTGAGTTTTGATAATACTTATATACTTGATTTTAATGAAGGAAGCCTTCCCAAATTCAGACAGTCAGAACCCCTTATTCCAAACAGGCTTCGTGAAATGCTTAAAATAAGCCACAGGCAGAGAAAGAATCAGATATACAGGTATCATGTCAACAGGCTTATAAAAAGCTCAAAGAATGCTTCACTTATATACAATAATTCAATGGACAGGGAAAGAAGCAGGTTCATGGAAGAAATCCTATGGAATTTCCAGATAAAAAAAGAAAAGCCTCCTGAAATAAAAAATATATCACTCTATATAAACCCCAGGCTAATTAATGAGATAACCATATCTAAATCAGATGAGGTCATTGATATATTAGGGAATCTGGAATATACAGCTACAAAAATTGATACATATCTCAACTGCCCTTTAAGATTCTATTTCAGATATATACTGAATATAGAATCAGAAGATACAGAGATAGGAGAGATCAACCATATTGAAATCGGAAGGCTTGTGCATAAAGTACTTGAATACGCATTTAAGCAATATAGAATAATTAAGGATGCAAATGTAAATTTTGATTTGACTAATTTTTTTAATGATATAAATGAACATTTCGAATATCTGCTTGATCAGTCCTTTAAGAACAAACAGGTCAGCTCATTGTTCCTGTTTCGGGCGGCCTTCCGAAACTACCTGAAAAATTTCATCAAAACAAGCATTGATTATCTTGAAAATAGCAATGCAGAGATTATTCACATCGAAGAGCATTTTCAAAAAATATTGAGCATTGACCATCACAATTTTAAGGTTTCGGGGAAAATTGACAGGATTGATAAGTTCAGCAATTTTTGGTGTATCTTTGACTATAAGACAGGCAAATCCTTTTTTAAAAATTATAAGTGGCCAGTCAATACAAGCTTTGATGGCCTGAAGTCCCGGTCTGAAATAAAAAACAGTTTTAACTCATTACAGCTTCCAGTATATATGTTCCTTTTTGATAAATTTCCTTGCGATGCCTTCTATATATCCTTCAGAAATTTTGAAAGCCTCAGCAAAGGGATTATTCAGACCGGCATCAAGGAACTGTATTCAAAGGGAAATAAAAATGAACTCACTAATTCAAGGAGCCTCATATATGATCATTATCTTCCGGTAATAAAGGCCATAATTAAGGAGATGAACGACCAGGCTGTCCCGTTTTGCCAGGACATGACATCCTCAGGTAATTGCAATTACTGTCCTTATCGGAGGCTGTGCCTTTAATATATTCCATGATAATCAGGTCTATCATTTATGTTGACAAGAGAAAAAACAGATTTTAAAATCCTTAACAAATAAGAAGGAGGTTTGAGTATCATGTTAGAAGCTTTTTATAATCAACTGGAGCTGGAATTTCAAAATGAAAAGGAGCAGATTGAAAAATTTTTGAAAGAAAACCATCCTAATCTCCTGAATGAATCATCAATCACTGCAATCAGGGATTTCATCCTGGGTATGCCCCTTATAATAAAGGTGCTTAACACACTTCAGCTTAAGAATATGCTGAAAGCCGAGGAAAAACTGATCTATGGGTTTCTTGTAAGCTACCTGCTTGAACCCAATGACCTTCTTCCAAAAGATAAATACGGATTTTTCGGGTACCTTGATGATGCATACCTTACAGGGATAATATCCAAGAATATTCTTGGAGGAAAAGAGCTTTCCCTTCTTGAGTCGCTATCCTTTGACACTGATATGATAAACCATTACCTGGCACTTCTGGAAAGAACCAAGATTTTCCTTCCGCCTGAAGTAAAATCAAAACTGGACAGCACATATAAGGATGCTGTAAATAAAGCCCTTCTCATACTCAAGCAGATAGACATTGAAGAACTGGAAAAAAAGCTGCTGAGCTAAAGCCTAACAATAAAAAAAAGGCAGGGGCATGCCCCTGCCTTTCCTCTGCAGATCCGCAGGATTATTCAGGTTTAGGTTTAGGGCAGTTTCCTCTCTGTTCCTTCTCCTCCATCCTTCTCTGCTGCCTGATTTCATTTCTTTCCCTGAGGACATCCTTTCTCTCACGCATGATCTCTCGGATCTCTTCAAGCTTTTTCATTTGCTCTGATGTCAGGATCTTCCTTGCATCAGTAATATCTTTGATCATCTGATCGAACATCTCAGACTGAGCATCTTTAATTTTCGCAGCAAGCTCCTTTATCTTTGCCTCATCAAGTATTTCCTTTTTCAGTTCATCCCTGAGCTCTTCATTAAATTTCCTTTTCATTTCCATTAATGGTTCAACAGCTTCTTTAGCACTGTTCTTAAGCTTTTTGAGGTTTTCAATCTGCTCTTCCGTCAATTCAAGGACAGTCTTCATCCTTTCTATCATTGCAAAATTTATCGGGCCGACACCATCTCTCATGCCCATATGCTCACCTGGGCCTTTTCTCATATGATGTATACCCTCATTATGCTCATTTTTGCATTCATGCCTCTGCTCCTGAGCATATATATACCCTGCAGATATAGCAAGTACCACCGCCAAAACACCTAATAATGTCAGATACCTTTTCATTTGTCTCCTCCTGTTTTTTTTCTGATTCTATAGACATGAGAAAGCTTAAAATGGTTTAAACAAAATTTTTTATAAAAATACCCTGATTGATATTAACAGAGGAAAAAATCGGTTTGGATGGCGTATTCAGGCTGAACCATCTGTCATACAAAGCATAATTGCCAATAGTATTATTGTAATTGTCTATTATCATTATACCCCCTGCGGAAAGGGATTTATGGAGATGCATGAGCACACCCTCATTATAGGGTGCATCATAGTGAATAAATGCAAATTTTAGACCATCAAAAAAAGCCGGGTCTTTTTCAAAATCAGTCTGAACAATCTTAATTCTGTCAAAAAATGACAGGTTGTGCCTTATCTCATCAATGCACATAACAGAATATGCACTATTTTGATCAGATTCCTCAAACCTGTCTACGAGTATAAGATCCTTATCAATAGCATTATGCTTCAGTGCCTTTGCTATAGCAAAGGCACTGCCCCCAAGCCATACGCCGTATTCCAGAATATCGCCTTCAATGCTTTTGCATGCCTTAAGCATCTCAAGAAGTGTAAACAGCTTTCCCGGGTCAAGCATTGTTACAATTTCTTGATAATCCATCTCTTTTTGCAGATGGCTGTAAAATTGCAGATCTTTATAGGGATCTTTTTCCTTCTTGTACTTATCCAGGGCTGGAAAATAGTAGATCTTTTGATTTTTGAACAATCTATGAGCCTTTATTGAACCTGTTAATTCATTATTAAACTGCACACTGCAGCAAAAAAAGCTTCCGGCATTCAATTTCATGGACTGATCCAGAGAGATTATCTTATTTCCCCTGTAGCTCCAGCCGGGTTTATCATCATCCATAATGCCTGCGATGTCTTCATGGTAAATGTTAAAGAGATATTTGCTGTAATTATTGAATGGAAAAATGACAACCGGTTTTTCTGCTTCAGGGAGTATCTCAAGCATATCCTTCAGTATAGAGGTGTTTATATTAAGATTGCCTGAATCAACAGCCTTAAGGAAATCATCTATCCTGAAGCCCATGAATAATAACTCCGTTAATTACAGTTAAATCAACAAATGCGAAAATACGCATATACGGGATCAGCTGATAAATTTGCTAAAGTCCCTTCCTGACGGGTTCTGGAAGACGCTGAGGTCAAATTCAGGCACTATTGCAAGAATATGGTCAAAAATATCAGCCTGTATAGCTTCATAGTTAGCCCACCGAATATCATTTGAAAATGCATAGATCTCAATCGGAAGCCCGTTCTCTCCTGGTTGAAGCTGTCTTATGAGGATAGTATCCTCTTTCTTTATCTTCGGATGATTCTGGATATAATTGTAAATATATGCCCTGAATGTACCAATATTGGTCAGGTGCCTTCCGTTCACCATGACGGACAGATCTGCCTTTAGGCTGGTATTATGCTCCTCCAGCTCTTTTTGTTTTCTTTTTATATAATCAGTTATATATTCTATCTTTTCGAATTTATCTATCATCTCTTTTGTACAGAACCTTATGCTGTTTATATCAATGAAAATAGACCTCTTGATCCTTCTCCCCCTGCTCAATTCCATTCCCTTCCAGTTTTTGAACGACCCTGAGACCAGAGCATAGGTCGGGATTGTTGTGATTGTCCTGTCCCAGTTCTGAACCTTAACAGTATTTAAAGTTATCTCGATAACATCACCATCAGCACCGTACTGGGGAACATCTATCCAGTCACCTATATGCAGCATATTATTTGCAGACAGCTGTACCCCTGCAACAAGACCCAGTATGCTGTCCTTAAATATCAGCAGGATTATTGCGGTCATGGCCCCCAGGCCGCTCAGCAATCCCCAGGGGGACCTGTTAAGGATCGTTGCTATTGCAATTATTATTACAAGTATTGCAATAAAGATCTTCACTACCTGCAGGTAGCTCTTTATTGGCTTTTCCTTCGATACCTTATATGTCCTGTAGATTGCATCAACAGAATCAAGGAAAGATGATATGATAAGGTATCCAAGAACTGCAAAGTAAGCCATTACAAGCCTTTGAATAAGCTCCTGGTATTGCCCGAAAGCGCTTGCAAAAGCAAATATTACAATTGCCGGAAAAATGTGGGATATTCGGTGAAAAAAGCGCTTTTCATTGAGCACATCATCCCATTTTGTTTTGCTTTTTTTCACAAATATGTAAAGGATCCTTAAAATGATCTTTTTGGTAATCCAGTTTACGACTATTACAATAAACCCTATATTAACCAGAAGTATAGCCACTGCCAGATAATAGGCCCATAGACCAGGCACACCACTGCTGACCAGCCAGCCCTTAAGAATATCTATCATAAGACTGCCCCCTTTATTTTGTTATGTGATGATTTAAGCAAACTGACCCTGCAATGTCAAATTAATTAAGTATCAAAACCAGATTCATGCTTATTAAGCATTTTTGACTGCATCAATGCTTCTATCTGCTTTAAGGGCCCTTTTCTTGCCCTTTCTGTATGATAGTTCGAGAACAAGGGATATCATGAATGGAAAAATGCTCAGAAAGACCCCGCCGGCAAGGACGCCTGCAAGGCTGATACCAGGGCTGGATTCTAGAGTGGCATATCCCGCTGCAAGGAGAATCCAGAACAATGCTATCAGAACAAAGCCTGTACGCGATATATATATTTTCCATCTGCCTGCTTTTTTTTCCGCTGTATATATCAGCTCTGGATTTTCATGCCATCTTTTTATTGAAAGCATCCTTCCCTTTCTGAGCAATATTACTCCTGTAATAATTGTAGCAATAACTGTGGGGAGAATAAGAATGGCGATATAGGTGCCTGATAGAGCGCAGGTATTATAAAAGGCATGTATTATGTATGCAATCATGAATCCTTTAATTATTTTCCCCTTCCTTGCATCTCTGTTCTCTGCAAACTTTGAAAGGCCCACAAAATAGCCCATAATAATACCGGTAAAACAGTGGATCGGAATTGCTGTAACTGCCCTGAGAATACCAATTTCATAACCATACTGAAAAACATAAAAGATATTCTCAAAGACTGCAAAACCGAGGGCGCTAATTGCTACATAAACAATACCGTCGTTTTCTTCATTAAATTCCCTGTTATTGTATATAAAAAGCAGTATCACTCCCAGCTTTGACAGTTCCTCTACAGGAGCCACCTGTATAAAAGAGGAGAAAAATGCCCCTGCTATGCCTGGAATACTGAAAATTGGTATTATTGATAAAGCAAGCTCAATAATTATAGCAGGAATGGTGCTTAATACCCCCAGTATAAAAGCAAGCATTATCATTCTCATCGGTTCCTTTTCCTGCCTGTCCATATATATTACTATCCCCATCAGAAATAAGCCGGGTACGATTGAAAGCAGCAAGAGAAAAATCATTTCCATATAGAGTCTCCTAATAATATTTGAACAATATCATGATATTATTGTATATTTTTATATATAATTCTATTTTTATGGCAATGCAATCTTTGTTTATAAGATACCTGAAAATAATATCCTCATAAAGGAGCTGTTATAATGAATAGAAAGGATCTGACAGAGTTAATCTCATGCAAGGCATACCCATCTGTATCGATACTTTTCCCCACACACAGGACTTTTCCTGAAAACAGGCAGGATTCAATCAGGCTTAATAACCTGGTCAGGGAGCTCGTAAACAGGCTTCAGGGCGAATTTCCGAAAAATGAATCTCAGCCGATAATTGACAGGCTGCACAGCCTGACATCGGAGCATAATCACATATATAATCTGGACGGCCTTGCAATTTTTATCAATAAGGACTACTCATCCAAATTTCTTCTGCCCTTTACTGTCAAGGAACAGGTGTCAATAGATAGTACATTCCTTACAAGAGATATTGTCTTTGCAATAAACAGGAGCCCTCGTTATTATGTCCTTGTCCTGAGTGAAAAGCCTACAAGGTTATTTGAGGGTTTTCATGAAAAGCTGACTGAAATAAAAAATGGCATATTCCCTTTAGAATATGAAAATCCTGCTGAATCTGCCCCGCTTCCGGGGGAGCTTGCAACCAACAAATCTTCATTCCGGGATGAGCATCACAGAATGTTTTTCAGAAAGGTTGAAAGGGCATTTTTTAATATCTACAATGAAGAAAAGCTTCCTTTAATACTTTTGGGTGTTGAACGGGACCTGGCATTCTATAATGAGGTAACTGGCAATAAGGAGATCATTATAGGGGAAATTAAAGGAAATTATGACAGGGCAAATGAACATGACCTTTCCAGGCTGATCTGGCCTGTAGTATCAAGACATATTAAAAAGAGGAGAAACGAGCTTCTTGAAAAGCTGAAGAATGCAGTCAGTGCACAGAGAGCAACATCCGGGATCGATGAAGTATGGCGATTTACATTGGAAGGAAGATGCGATACTCTTCTCGTGGAAGAAGGATTTCATTATCCCGCTGCACTTTCTGCTGATGGCCGCCGCCTTATAAAGCAGGAAAATACTAAATCACCCGGCACAATGGATGATGCAGTAGATAACCTCATAGAAAAAGCAATTGAAAAAGGCGGCAAGGTCTATTTTATGGATGACGGTTCACTGGGATCATATCAGCGGATTGCTGCAGTGCTTAGATACTGATAACGACACTGCCTATCCTATAAATATGAATTTTGCGATCAGAAGAATTGTAAGAATTGCTGTCAATGGCTTAATATCCTTTATTCTCCCTGTGAAAGCCTTTATCAGGCAAAAAGAGATAAAACCCATTGCAATACCGTTTGCAATACTGAATGTCAGCGGTATGCCTATCATGACAAGGAAAGCCGGAATAGATTCTGTAGGGTCATCCCAGGCAATTTTTTTAAGCGTTGCAATCATGAAGCTTCCAACAACAATAAGTGCCGGGGCAGTAGCATAGTCTGGAAGGATCGATATTAATGGGGAAAAGAATATCGCAACCAGAAAGAATAATGCGACAAAAATTGAAACAAGCCCTGTTTTCCCTCCTTCAGCTACCCCGGCCGATGACTCTATATAGGTTGTTACTGTGGAGGTTCCGGTACAGGCTCCAATTACCGTCCCAACTGCATCTGCAGTCATCACCCTGTTTACTCTGGGGAATTTATTCCCCTTAATAAACCCCCCCTGCTCCCCTATGCCTATTATGCTCCCAAGGGTATCAAGCAGGTCCATGAACAGAAAAACAAATATAACATCAATGACACCGACCTTAAAGAGACCCGAAAAGTCAAACTTAAACATTGTCGGTGATATATCGGGCAATGCGACCAGCTTTTCAGGCACCTGAGCCTCATCAAAAACAATGCCTATTATAGCTACAAAGAAGATCCCAATCAGGATTGCACCCTTAACCTTTTTTGCAAGCAGAACAGCAATCAGGAATAAACCCAGAAGAGATGCAACCGCCTTAAATCCTGTAATATTGCCTATAGTAACCAGTGTGGATGGATCTCCCTTTATAAGGCCGGCATCAATGAATCCCAGAAATGCAATCATGATACCGATCCCGCTTGCAATCCCGAATTTAATGGAATCAGGAATGGAATACATCAGCATCTCTCTTATATTAAAGAGGGTAAATATCAAAAACAATGTTCCGGACACAAGTACTGCCGTAAGTCCAATATGCCAGGCATTATGCATATCCGATATTCCAAGCTCGACCAGCCTTTTTTGAACAAATGGAACAGCTATGAATGCAAAATATGCATTTATGCCCATCCCCGGTGCAAGAGCTATCGGGTAATTTGCATAAATACCCATTATAATAGTAGCTATTGCTGAGGACACACAGGTTGCGACCATTACTGATTCCTTATCCATACCGGTAGTGGCAAGAATCATGGGATTAACAAATATGATATATGACATGGTCATGAAGGTGGCTAATGCCGCATCAAATTCAGCAAAAACAGTGGTATTATTGTCTCTGAGTCTGAAAAACCTGTCAATCATACAGGCCAAAGCCTTTTTTTAATAAGCTCATCTGCATTCGCTCCATTATTCTTCTAATAATAAGAATATTAATTTTGCACTGTAAAATCAAGGATTTTTAGAATTCCTTATATCTTGACATATCCGTAATGAAGCATTACCATTTCCTGAATTGCAGCTTATAAAATAATCAGGTTTGAAGCTATTCTTTCCTTGATTGAGATTCTAATTTTATTATATTATCGATTATGCCTGCAAAAATCTAAAGGATAAGGAGAACTTAAAGTGATATATGAAGAAAAGGAGACCTATAACGGGTTTGTCTTAAAAACCAGGGAATTTATAAAGGAGATAAAATCCGAAGGATTTTATTTCATTCATGAAAAGACAAAGGCCAGGCTTATTGCGATCAAGAATAAAGACAATAACAAGACATTTTCCATAAGCTTCAAGACCCTTTCAAGGGATTCTACAGGCGTACCCCATATTCTTGAGCATTCTGTCTTATCCGGATCAAGAAAATACCCTCTTAAGGATGTTTTTTCAGAAATTGCAAAAGGAGGCCTGAACACATTCCTAAATGCATTCACAGGCCTGGACAGCACAATGTACCCATTTTCAACAAGAAATGAAAAGGAATATTTTAATATAATGGACATATACCTGGATTCAGTACTGAATCCCCTTCTGTCAAAGAATACATTTTTAAGGGAAGGCTGGTATTTTGATATAAAGGACAGGAATGAACCGCTGAAACTCAATGGTATAGTGTATAATGAGATGAAAGGAGCTTATTCAGACCCCTATGAGCTTCTGTCAAACAATCTTGCCAAGGCATTAATGCCGGGTTCAAGCTATTCCTACAATACAGGCGGTGACCCTCTTGAAATACCGGATCTTACATATGAGCAGTTTGTCAATTATCACCATAAGTATTACCATCCGTCAAACAGCATGATCTATGTCTATGGGGATACTGAACTGGGAAAGGAACTGGCCTTTATAGACAGGTTTCTTTCAGATTTTGACTATAAAGATTATAATATTGAAATTGAAAAGGGCAGGCTTATTCAAAAACCTGTTTATTCAGAAGATTCATACAGCATAGATGCCAGTTCATCGACCAGGGAGAAAACATTCATAGAAATAGGCTCAATAATATCGGATATGAGTGACCTTGAACTGTCCATAGCATTTTCTCTTCTTTCCAACCTGCTTCACAAATCAAATGCATCTCCCCTCAAAGAGGAAATAATTAAAGCCAGGATATGTAATGATTTTGGCGGATATTTCAGCACACACTTCTATAATACTGTTTTTTTGACCATCCTCTCAGGAAGTGAAAGGGAGAACAGGGACAGTTTCATGGAGATCTACAGGAAAACCCTGGAGAAATTAGTAAAAAAGGGTTTCGATAAATCTTTCACAATCTCAGAGGTCAACCGCTTTGAGTTTGATCTAAGGGAAAGAAACTCCACATCCTTAAGGGGACTGGAATACGGATACTTTCTTCTCCACCCGTGCATACACAATTTTGATAATATATTTGATTTTCTTAAGCTGTCACCCATCCTGGAAAAAATTAAGGAAAAAGCCCTGAACGGAAGGCTGCTTGAAAATCTCATAGACCAGTATCTCCTGAATAATCCCAGGACAGCTATTATAACCCTGGTCCCCGACCCGGAGAAAGCATCCAAGATAAATAAAAAGCTTGAGCAAAGGCTTGAGGAAATAAAGCTTTCCCTCTCTCCTGAAGATATTGACAGGCATATCAAAGAAGCGGAGAACCTGAGGAAAGAATCCGGGACAAATATAACTGATAAAGAGCTCAGTATCATTCCCAAGCTCACAATCAGCGATATAGATAAGGAGATAAGATTCCATAAGCCAGCTGTGGGTTCAGTAAACGAAATACCAACGATCATAAGCGATCTGTATACAAATGGGATAATATATGCTGAGCTTGGCTTTTCAGCAGATTCTCTCGATGAGAACGAGCTTCACCTTCTAAGGCTCTTCGGTAAAGTACTTACGGATCTCGGGACAAGAACCATGAGCCATGAGGAGCTTTCGATACTGAAATCCAACTATACTGGAAATGTATCATCTTATTTCGATGTATTCAGCGAATTTGACAATCCGGAAAAACTGAAAACATATTTCTGGGTGAAATTCAGCACTACTGCAGGATTTGTTAACAAAAGCATTGAACTTATGGCTGATATTCTGTCAGGTACTACCTTTGACGATGAAAATAGAATCAAGGATATTATAGATAAGATATTTATCAGAACAGAGCAGGAAATTCTTTCCGAGGGGGATGAAGTCCCTTCTCTCAGGCTCAGGGCTTATCTTGGTGAAAAAGGCAGGCTTGCTGAATCTGTATATGGCTATTCCGCATTTGATTACCTTAAAGATATAAGGAATAATTACGCTGACAGAAAAGAATCTCTCAAGGCCAGCTTCCTCCGGATAAAAGAAAAGCTGTTTAACAGGAAAAACCTTCTTATTAATATAATATGCGAGGAGAATAATGCATCCCTTTTCATGGACAATATTGATACACTACTGGATTCCATGGATGATAAGGATTTTCAATACAAAAAAAAGAATTTTAAGCCTCTTGAAGCAAACGAGGCATTTCTTACTCCTGCAGAGGTAGTTTTTGCCTATGCAGGTGCTAATCTGTACAAAACAGGCCTGAAATATCACGGATGCCTGGAAGTCCTTTCGAAATATATAGCACGGGATTATCTCTATAAACATATAAGACTTATAGGTGGCGCTTATGGAAGCGCTTTTTCCATTGATTCCTCTACAGGTGATTTTCTGCTTGGAAGCTACAGGGATCCAAATGTAAAAGAGACATACCTGGCATATAATAATCTTCCTGATGATCTCGAAAATTTCAGTGCTGGTGATGAGCTTTTCCTGCAGTTCATTATAGGAGCTTATTCGAGTTTCGATCCATTACTCAATCCAGACACCAGGGGAATACTTGCCAGGAATGACCTGATTTCAGGAAAGAGCATTGCTTTTAAGCAGAAAACGGTTGAAGAGATCCTTTCTACAAAACCAGAGGATATTGTAGCTCTTGCACCATATATCAGGGAATCTCTCCGGAATTCATATAAATGCATAATCGGATCCAGCTCAAAGATAACTGCAAACAAGGAGATGTTCAGCAGGTTGATATCAATCTGATTATAAAATATTTCCTGCAGGATGGATAGCATGATAAAAATACGCAAATGCACTCTGAATGATAAAGGATATATTGATGAAATATCAAGGATTACCTGGGAGGGCTCTGATTATCTGAGCAGTGTTTTTGCCAGATGGGTAAAAGAAGGGGGATTCTATGCAGCTTTGGATAATGACAGGGTTATAGGAACTGTCAAACTTACAATCCTTCCTGAAAAAACAATATGGCTTGAAGGTCTTAGAGTTCATCCTGATTACCAGGGCAGAAAAATAGGGAATATATTAAATGGCTTTATTATGGATAAAGCATTTCAATGTATAAGCGAAGGCAAGGGAAAGTACATCGAATTTGCAACATATTACAAGAATGCCCAGAGCCTCAGTATAGCATCCAGAAATGGTTTCAGAATAAAAGAGAGGTTTTTCTGCCTGAACCGGAAAGCAGGAACAGATTTATCCCCTCCTGCATCCTGGAAACCTGTTGATGATGATTTTAAGGTTTTCAGGGAGTATATTCCCTATGGCTGGAAATTTATTAAAAATTCTGCTGAAGGATTAGAATGGATAATCAAAAATTCCACATTCCATAAGGCAGGAATCTATAAATTTTATGCAATAAAAAATATTAGCGACCAGATATTCATGCCTCTGAAATTCTCAAAAGAGGCCTTTTCCTTCTACATGAAGGCATTTTCATATATTGCAGGCAAAGGCAGATACTATGAAATAATGATACCGGAAGAAAGTTCCGGGCTTGTAGATTTCCTTTTAAGCCTTGGCTTTGAATTTTATGAGAAACCTTATGAGCCAAATGTATACATCCTGACAAAGCAATCATAATGTATAAGTTTTTTATTGACTTATATAATCAAGTACTTAAGATTTAGGCTATGATTGTAAGCGGTGTAATAGAAATTGGCGGAATACCGATAGCACTTACCTTTAATAATGCTGCCTTTTTTAAGTATTTTCACCAGAGGTATGACAATTTCTTTGCGGCAAAACTGCCGAGATACAATATTTTTGTTGAAGAACTTCCTCAGATCGAGAATAAGTCAGATAAGCTGGAAACATCAATTGAAAAGAACATCATTAAATTTTATACAAATTTTTATAAGGGATATTATGATCTGGCCAGAAGCACGATCAAAGCCAGAGTTTTCCTTCACCCGATAACCTTTGATAATTTCCTCAGGACAATAATGGGCATGATCGCCCTGCTTGAAGATTCAATACTCATACACGGACTTGGATTCATAGAAAACCAGATGTCTTTCATAGTTACAGGGAGCTGGCTTGATGTCAGGCAACAGCTTGCTGACCTTATAGACAAGAAGAGCCTTCTTTCTGACAGTCTTGTCCTTGTTAAAAACAGCGGAGAGAAATTTATCGCTTATTCCACTCCCTTTAATTCTGATTTGAAAAACAAGACCTATAATATCAATGCGCCTGTTTTGGCTCTTCTCTTCAGCACAAGCAGCGATACAACAGCCATAAGGGATATAACAAAGAAAGAGGCTGCAATGAAGACGCTAAACCTGGGTTTTCATGTCCCATGCAAAAAACGGGCTACAAATGAGTATATGAAACTTATAGAGCTTTTCATCAACACAATCATAACCAAAGAGATTACGCTTGACATTAAGAATCTTGACTTAAAAAGCCTTACATCCTCATTCAGCTATAAGGGTGCAGAAGAGGGGTAGTTCTTACCGAAAAGCCTGTTATTCTCCTGTTATATAGCCCTTCTTTATAAAGACATACAATCCGGCAAGATAGAAAATAACGGAAAAAACAAGTAATCCGGCTATGGCATGAACATCAGAAATTATATCCTGCTTCATCAGGAAAAAGCTCTTAAACCCTGTTGCCTGAGTAAAAGGGAGAAGATTCCTCATATAGAATATAACTGTGAGTTTCTCAAGAAAAAAGAATGCATATCCAAATATACCCTCCCAGAAAAACAGGTAAATTATTGAGTAGATTGTTGCTTTTCTGAAAGCTGTACCGAAAAACGAAAATACACAGCAGTATGCCAGCAGTCCAAAAGCAAAACCGATCAGATAATCAAAAAATGATTCAAGTTCTGATAACATACCTGATGCAGATATGAAAGAAATGATGTAAAAGAGCAGCAGTGATATTGAAAATGATGCAAATACCAGTATATAACTGCTTAAAAGCCTTACAGTATAATACATATGCTTTGAAAAAGGGAGGATATTTATAAAAACATATGAATTGTCATCAATATCCTCCTTTACAGTCCCCACAGAAACAAGAATAGTGATTAAAAAATAAAGCGGGTACAGGATTGGCAGAATATCCCATGTATTGAATGATAAACTGGCTGAGATCCTGATTATCAGCCCTATTATTGCAAACAGGACTGGGAGAAGCATTAGAGATAGCATGAATCTGATTAGAGATCTTTTAAGCCTTCTTTTTATCTCAACGGCAATTAACTGATTGAATCTCATTTCAATGACCTCTTGTCCGTAATATATGAAAAAACTGATTCCAGGTCCTCATCTTCCCCGAAAAGGTATCTTATATCAATCAGATCTTCAGACTGGGCCCTCATAATCTCTCTGTAAATCATCGAGGGTTTTGTTGAAAATATCCTTATACCCTGCTTTTCCTTATCAATCTCAATACCGCTTATCTCATCCATATTTATAATTCTCATGGTAAGCTTGTCTATATTGTCTGCAACAAGAAAAATTTTTCTGGGTATATTATCCATCTTCTCCCTGATATCAAGGATGCTGCCTGTAGCAAAGATATTGCCGTTATTAATCAGGATTATATTATCGGTAAGAGATTCAACCTCTGACAGTATATGGCTTGATATGATTATTGTTCTGTCCAGTGCTATTGAACTCAGATACCGTGCTATCTTTGTTCTTGAAATGGGATCCAGCCCGTTGAAAGGTTCATCGAGGACAAGTATACGAGGGTCATGCAGAAGGGCTATAAATACCTTAAGCCTTTGCCTCATGCCTTTGGAGCAATTACTGATCTTCTTATTCATAAAATCCCCGACCTCTATGATTTTCTCCATAAATGCAAGCCTCTCTCGGAGTTTGACTTCAGGGATATCATAATATTTTGCATATCTTTTTACAATATCGAGGCATTTTTCGTTTGAGTAAAAAGGGTCAATCTCAGGGACATAACCTATTTTGCCCTTATTAAGCCTGAAAGTGGAAGGGTTTTCGCCTGCCACTTCAATTCTGCCCTGATTAGGCTTTAGAAGGCCCAGTATCAGCTTCATTATCGTTGATTTTCCTGCTCCATTAGGCCCCAGGAGGCCATAAAGGCCCCTGTCTATCGTGAAATCCACTGACATGATCCCTATTACATCACCATACCATTTAGTAACATTTTTAAAAATGATCATTTATATAGACCTTTTTACAATAATCCTTATGACAGCAAGAAATAACAAAGAAAACCCTATCATTATAAAAAAGGAGAACATGCCCAGGATCAGCTCCTCATTCTTTATAAGGCCTTTAAGCAGTGACTGTATAAGACCATTTACGGAAACCAGCTGTGCATATTCCGGGGGAAATATCCCTGTTGTTTTGCCAACAGCACCGATAATGCTTGAAAAAATGCCTGATATAAAATATAAGGCAAAAATTACAATTATAACCATTCTGGATGATTTCATTATTGCTGAGATCAGCATTATTATGGATGAAATAAACAGGGAATAGACGGAAAAGAACAGCAGCAGCTTTACAAGGAGGATAAAATGCCCTGCAATGATGCTGAAATCCTGAGATACAATCAGCTTCACAATATACATCAATACTATCGGCAAAAACCCCGCTGCAAATATAAATATAACGATTGACAGCATTTTGCCTGCAATATAATCATTTATGCTCAGCGGTTTTGTGAGATAGAGAACGGTTGCATTAAGCTTTCTATCCATTGATATTATCTCACTGCTTGATATCACAAAAAGCAGGAACCAGATAAACAAAAGGGAATATATATAATTATAAAAAAGGGTATTGCCGAAAGCCATGAAATTGATTTCTTTTAGCATATCAATCATTGCTGACACTGAACCTGTTTTTGCAAGTTCAGAATCCTTTATCTGGTCAAAGACAATAGTAACAAGGAAGAATAGCGTGATCACTATGCATACAAAAAGCAGGTATTTGCACAGTTTTTTCCTGAGGGATCTTTTAAGATGAAACTCTATGACAGGCATGAAAGAAAACCTTCTTTCAACAAAAAGCTTGTTCCAGGCAGAATACCTGTTCAATCTCAAATATGCCCTGTTCTGGTCATCCATTGTCAATAATATCCATGATTACTTCCTGAAGCCTGTGCTCTGATGGGACAAACAGCCTTATCTCAATATCTCCTTCAATGCATTTTTTGAATAATTCCTGCTTATTTTCAGGCTTTTCAATACTTAAGACAAAACTGCTGTTATTTTTTTTTATTATATGTACCCCAGGCAGGTCAAAAACCGCCTTTTCAAAATATTCAGCATCACCATATATCCTTGTTTCAAAAATCAGGTTCTCTTTCTGCTTCAGTTTCTTTATCTTTTCAAAACGCTTCAGTGTTCCATCCTGAATAAGGACGATCTTATCGCATATCTTTTCTATCTCATCTATTAAATGGCTTGATATGACAATATCCTTTCCCAGGTGCCCGAATTCCCTTATCAGTTCCAGTATCTCCGAATGCCCTTTTGGATCCAGGCCACTGGTAGGCTCATCAAGGAACAGACAATCAGGGTCGTGGACAAGAGCTGCTGCCAGTTTGATCTTCTGCATATTGCCTTTTGAATATGTATCGACATTTCTGTACCTTATCTCACCTAAGCCTATATAGCCTATTACCTCATGAGCTCTCTTGATAGCCTCTACCCTGGGCATACCAGCCAGAAGTCCCATATATGCGGTAAAGTTTATTCCGTTGACCCCTGTAATAAGAGTATCATCCTCTGCCATATACCCAATATTCCTTCTCATTGATTTATCCCTTATATTTCTTGAATATACCTCTATTTCACCCTCCGTTTTGGACTGAAGGCCCAGTATACCCTTGATAAGGGTCGTCTTCCCTGCACCATTCGGCCCAAGCAGGCCGATTATACCTCCGTCAATCTCTATGTCAAAATTCTTTACTGCCTGATAATTGCCGTAATAGACAGAATAATCCCTGAATTTCAGGAATGGTTTGTTCTCTGTTTCCATAACAGTAAAATATTAATTTAATTACCGGGTATGTCAAAATAATAAAAACAGCCGGGCAAAAAATAGATCCTTTTATAAATGCAACATTTTTACTTTTTTTTAGTAATTTTATATGTTTTATTTAGCTGGCATTAATAAGCCAGCTTTATTGACCGTATATACTGGAGAAAATTATGCATCAGCAGTCCGGGAAATGATAGTAACAGAATAAATGCAGGTCAGAAAGGAAGATATAAAATTATGTTAAAATGGATGTCTATTATAATTACCATAATCCATATCCTTGTAATATCGCCGTGGATTTTGGCTGACACAGAAACTAATCAGGAGACTGAAAGCTCCGGCATTATTTTTGTTCCAGGAGCTTTCTATCAGCCTGAAACCAGATGGGGGCTTGCAGCAGGCCTTCTTTATTTCTTTCAGCCTGATGAGGACAGCAACAGCCAGAAACCTTCCAGTATCTCCACTAATATTATATATACACAGAACAACCAGAAAATGATAACCATTATTCCGACCTTTTATTTAAATAATCAGGAATTTATATCCAGATCTGAAATAAGGTTCAGGGATTACCCTGAAAAATTCTATGGAACAGGAAATACTTCAAACGACGATTACACAGAATTTACAGCAAAAGGCTATCAGTTTTCATCCAGCCTTAAAAAAAAGATATATAAGGACCTTTATGCCGGTTTGAGCTTCGATTACAAAAATATTGGGATCTCTGAACTGGATGGCGGCGAGCCGGAAAGGCAGAAGTACCTTTCTTCTTTTGATGACAGCGCTGTGTTTGGTGCAGGACTTCATATATCATACGATACAAGAGATAATATATTCTATTCACTCAGGGGAGAGCTCTATAATATAATGATTGATCTGTACAATGCCAGCCTGTTCAGTGATTATTCATTCACGAGCTATCAGATCGACTTTCGTTTTTTCAGGCCTTTATACGGCAATTCAATAGCCCTCCAGCTCTATTCGCATTTCAACACAGGTGACTGCCCCTTTTACTTCATGCCCTCCCTTGGAGGCCCCAGCCTCTTAAGGGGAATAACCAGGTACAGATACAGGGACAACAACCTGATAGCAGTCCAGGCTGAATACAGGATAAGGCTGTCTGAAAAATTTGCTGCAGCAGTCTTTGCAGGCATCGGCAGCACCTTTTCAGATATATCAGAGATGTCATTCAATGAAGTCAAGATATCGGGGGGAGCTGGTTTGAGGTATAAGCTTTCCAGTAACGGGGTAAATTTCAGATTTGATATTGCTTTCGGGGGTGAGGGAACAAAATTTTATCTCGGTGTGCTGGAGGCAATCTGAGCTCTAATAAAAGCACATTATATCATAGATAGTATGAGTATACACTGCAATCCCGAACCCTCTGGTCAAAAATATTATAAACAGAATTACCGATGAGATAAACCTGAAGATAAAAGAATCAAAGCTGAAAGCCTCATATCCTATATAATGGAACAGAGAAAATAAAAGGCTGGAAAACAGTACCACTGCCAGAATATATAGAGTTTTTTTATCACCCTGCTTTATAAAGATTTTCAATAAAAGGATGGGTATAAGCCGAAAGAACAGCTCTTCATAGAAACCTGCACCAATTGAAAGCACAAGGCCCTCATTTGAAGAAAAAATACCAAGAAGAATAGATCTTCTTACAAAAAAGACTGCATTTGCAAAAAAATATGCATAGACAATACTTTCTAAAAACATTAAAGGAAAGTATTCAATCCTGATCTCAGGCCTTTTTTTCTTCAATGAAAAAAAACCAATTACTATAATAAGCAGGCTTACAAGAAGCATTTTGCCGAATACTGTATTTACATTCACCAGATTCAGGATCCAGTCCGCCCAGACACCTGCCCTTGCAACAAATCTTGGCCTGGTCAATAAGATAAGTATCTCATAGAGGATAATAAGGGGAAAAATTAATATGAAGCTGTAAACAGGGTTTCTTGTTTCCCTGATATATCTGCTGAAGGCATTCAGCATTCTAAGCCAGGTCAGTCCTTTTCCTTATGAAATCAGCCATATGCTTTACCACCCCCGGATACCTGCTGTCAAGGATTACACCCAGGCGCTTTTTTTCAGCATAAAGCTTAAGCTTATACGAGAAAATCCCTTTTTTCATCCTTGCATCTGAGATCTGGCTGTAATAGGCATATTCAAAAGGAAAACCCCCATTTTTAAGGAAAGGGATTATCAGGATTCTGTCTTTTGCGAAGACTATCACCGCAGGGATATGCGACCTTATATTCTCCATCCTTGCAGTCCAGCATCTTAAGGCAAAAAGATACTTGTCATCCCTTTCTATTGTTTCGTATACAAGCTGTTTCTCAAAGTCGGAAAGATTTGAATCATCATGCATGAACTGTCTGATAGTAGCTTCCCTGTCCATTCTGAACCCTCTTATCAGAATATCTGTTCTGGCCTTGAAAATGTCCTTTATCCGCAAAAGAATAAATATCAGAGCATATGTTAAGAATAGGGAAATAATTATCAGCAGGGGGATTGAGACAGGATAATGCTCCTTTATTAACTGAATGATATTTTCAGGATTAATTCTTCTTTTCTCCTATTTTAATAACTATGATAGATATCTCATATAGTATAACAAGGGGAATTGCAAGAAGAATTTGTGTCACCGGATCAGGGGGGGTCAGCATTGCAGCTGCTATAAATATGAGTATTATTATATACCTCCTGAATTTTGAAAGCATTTTGCTGTTGATTATGCCGAAAAGTGACATAATAAACAGTACGAGAGGTGTTTCAAAGATAATTCCGAATAATATAAGCACCTTGAAGATAAAGATCACAAACTCTCTTATGCTTATCATTGGTGTCATCTGATCACCGGCAAAACCCAGAAGAAAATTAAAACCATAGGGGATGACGAGAAGGTAGGCAATCATCAGTCCTGCGTAAAAAAGCAGGAGGCTTATCATGAAGAAACTGAAAGATATATTCCTCTCTCTTTTATATAAACCTGGTTTTACAAACTGCCATAACTCATAAAAAACAAGGGGCATTACGATCAGCAGCCCTGAATATACAGATAGCCTTATGAATGCAAGAAAGCCTTCTGCAGGTGAAATAAAGACCAGGTTCTCCCTGATGCCGGGGTTGAGTTTCAGTATTGGATATATGACTATATCCAGAACCCTCTCCTTAAATACATAGCTTGCCAGCATGCCCGCAAAGAGGTATATAATACATCTGATAAGCCTGGATCTCAGTTCATTAAGATGTGAAAGCAGGTCCATCTCGGAAAGGCTTTCAGATTCACTGGTTTTCCCATCATTCATCTTTTTTGTCTTTTTCAGGTTCATGGTCTTCATCATCCCTATCAAGGCTGTTAATATTATCCATTAGGCTTTTTTTAAGCATATTAAGCTCCCTGTAGATCTTGCCTGCTTTTTTCATTATTACTGGTATCTGCTTTGGGCCAAGCACTATAAGGGCAATAATAATTACTACAATTAATTCTGTTGTTCCGATCTGGCTGAACATATTATCAAATATAAGTCATCAGATAATCTTTAAGCGCATCTTCCCATCTTCTTGGCATAAACCCGGTCGAACCTATGAATCTGGAAAGATCAAATCTGCTGTTCTTAGGCCTCTGGACCTTTGATGCAAACCTGGCTGCCGGTATCTCCTCCACTTCTACATGCTGATCTGTAATGGCAAATATTTCTTTTGCAAATAGTGCCCAGTTTGTATATCCGAAGTTTGAAAAATGATATATCCTTTCTCTGACCAAAGGGAAATATATAAGCATATATATAGCTCTTGCAAGGTCCAGGGTATATGTTGGGGCTCCGAACTGGTCTGAGACAACAGAAATAACCTTTCTCGTCTCTGCAAGCCTGAGCATGGTCTGGACAAAATGCTTGCCGAATGGGCCATAAAGCCAGCTTGTCCTTATAATTGAATAATCCTTAAGTATATTCTCCACTTCCCTTTCGCCTTCCAGTTTAGACATGCCGTAAACGCTTCTGGGATCAACAGTATCTGTTTCATTGTAGGGTGTTTCTTTTTCTCCGTTAAAAACATAATCTGTGCTTATATAGATCATATATGTATTGAATTCCCTGCATACCAGGGCAAGATTTGATGTTCCGTATTTGTTGATCTGCAGAGCGTATTCCCTGTTATCTTCAGCTTTATCGACCATTGTATAGGCAGCAGTATGTATTACATATTCAGGCCTTACTGTATAGAATATTCTTTTGATAGATTCAATATCTCTGATATCCATCTCTTCTATATCGACGAGAAATACATCGTTTCTATCAGGGGCTGAAAGCCATAGCGCATTTCCCAGCATCCCTTTGCTGCCGGTGATCAGAACCCTTTTCATTTCAGCCTCTCCCCATATTGTTTAGTATAGTATGTCCGGTAATCTGCAGATTTCATCTTTATGCTTTTCCACCAGCTCTCATTTTCCTTATACCATTGTATTGTAGCTCTTAATGAGCTTTCAAAATCCGATTTTGCTTTCCAGCCAAGCATCCTGTTTATCTTTTCAGTATCAACCGCGTGCCGTTTTACATGGCCCAGCCTGTCAGGTACAAATACCTTCAGTTCTGATGGCTTATCAAGCTCATCAAGTATTATATCTGCTATCTCAATAATGCTTTTTTCTGTTGAGGCTCCAATGTTAAATGCTTCTCCATAGTCATCGGATTCAAACAATATCCTGGATATTGCATCACAGTGGTCATCAACGAATATCCAGTCACGTGTATTCAGGCCGTTCCCGTAAATTGGCATCGGCTTATCCTCCAGAGCATTTGTAACAAATAAGGGTATCAGCTTTTCCGGGTACTGAAACCTGCCAAAATTGTTTGAGCATCTTGTTATAATAACTGGCAGGTTATAGGTTGAAAAATAGCTGAAGGTAAGCCTGTCTGCACCTGCTTTTGAAGCTGCATACGGGCTTTTTGGATATAAGGGGTCATCCTCTATGCTGGGCCTGCCATTGAATGCTTCTCCATACACCTCATCAGTCGATATCTGGATAAATTTTTTGATCTTATGCCTTTTGACTGATTCAAGCAGTATAAAGGTCCCATAAACATCTGTGTTTATGAATGTGCCAGCATCAAATATTGATCTGTCAACATGCGTCTCAGCAGCAAAGTTGACGATGTAATCCATATCCCTGACAATTTTGTCCACCATTTCCCTGTCGCATATGTCTCCCTTTACAAACCTGTATCTCTGGCAGTTCTCCAGATTTATAAGGTTCTCCAGGTTTCCTGCATAGGTCAGTTTATCCATATTAAGAATATTAACATTATCAAAATTATTTATAAGATAGTGGATAAAATTAGAACCAATAAAACCGGCTCCGCCTGTAACAAGTATATTTTTCACAAATTTACCCTCCTGGATTTAAAATATTTCGATACAGGACATCTCTCCGACCATAAGCCTGTGTCTCTTCGGCTTATCCTTTGTCCTGATTACCTGAGCCATTTTGCCTAAAAGGCTGTCTGTTATAGACGATTCTATATCAATTATCCTGCACTGCTCCATAATTATAGAGTTTTCGATCTCAGAGTTGATTATCCTGACATTATCTCCCACTGATGTGAATGGGCCAATAAAGCTGTCTTCGATATGGCAGTTGTTTCCTATAACGACAGGCCCCCTGATTGTTGAATCTTTAACAATACTGCCCTGCCCCAGGACAACCCTGTGCTCCACCTTGCTTTCAATAACCTCGCCTTCGATTTTTGTTTTAATTGTATCAAGATACATCCTGTTTGCCTCAAGCATATCCTGGAGCTTGCCTGTATCTTTCCACCATCCGCTTACAGTATGTGAGAGAACAGAGCTGTTATTGTTAATAAGGTATTGTATCGCATCTGTAATTTCAAGCTCATTCCTCGCTGAAGGCTTGATATTATCAATTGCATTAAATATCCTGTTATTAAACATATACACTCCAACAAGCGCAAGGTCGCTTCTGGGGTGCTCCGGCTTCTCCTCCAGGCTGATTATCCTGCTTCCGGAAAGTTCTGCAACACCGAACCTCTGCGGGTCCTTGACGCGCGACAACAGCAGAAGGGCATCAGGCTCTGCCCTTTGAAATTCCTCAACCAGTGAATTGATTCCAGAGAGAATAAGGTTATCACCAAGGTACATGACAAATGGGTCATCTCCGAGAAAATCTCTTGATACTTTCACCGCATGAGCAAGGCCAAGCGGCCTTTCCTGGTATATATAGGTAAATTTAACACCAAATTTTGAACCGTCTTCGAGGCTTTCCATGATCTCATTCCTGGTATCTCCCACCACAATGCCTATATCAGTTATGCCAGCATCCCTTATTGCATTGATCCCAAAATGGATTATAGGAACATTACCCACGGGTACTAACTGCTTGGCACGGGTATATGTAATAGGCCTGAGGCGGCTCCCTGTACCTCCTGACAATATAAGACCCTTCAAATCATAACTCCTTTCTTGTAAATTATAATTATCGGCTCAGTAGTTTCTCGCTCCCCATTCTTCGACAAAATCGTTAGGGACATCAGAGGAACCCACAGAGCCAATGTTCAGGAAAAGGAAACTGAATTCGAATCTCCAGTCCTCCACATTATCTGTATAATACCTGTAATTAATCTCCTTTATCGCTGATACCTGAACGCTGAAACAGGGATGAAGATATGCCACCCGGAATAATCCGTTTCTTAGTTCTTCCCTTTCTATATCATAACTCAATGAAAAGCCCAGCCCTATGAGATCCTTGATCTTTATGCTGGTATTGGTTGATATATATCTGTTGGACCTGTTATAAAACGTATTCTCAAAGTTTGTCATATCCGGGATATCCCGCATTACTACATAATGAGAATAGTTTAGTGTTGATTTAAGCCATGAGCTGTTAAATCCGAAATCCAGATCATAAGAGCGGAATTCTTCATAGTATGGGTCATATCTTACCATCAGTTTCAGATGAAAATAGTCCGTGGGATATATATTGGCATCAAAATAATAATCTGACTTTGGCTTTTCTGTCCTTCTTGCAGGATCAAAAAGGGAGTACGGCAGAAGCTCTTTCTTGAACCTGTCATAATTCTGGTAGATGCTGATAGAGGCTATCTCCCTTGTCTGTGATTTGCCACCTTTAGCCTTCTGTTCATTTTCTTTTCCCTTTTCCGGTGATTTTGGCTTATACAGGAATTTCTGAGTAATACCGTACTTATAATAATTGCTTGGAGCTAATATATCATACCCGTCTATACTTGGAATCCTTCTGTAATCAGAGTATGGCCTGTAATGGTATTCAAAAACCGGGTATATTATATGCATGATTTTGCTTTCATTCTCAAGTACGAATACCTTGTAAAACTTGGGCCCTTCGCTTGCAACTGATGTATTATAGTTATATACGAATTCCCCTCTGTCTATAAGGTCATTGTTAAAATAATTATTGTTTTCATCGTATATATCGAGAGTTCTTGTATAGTAGGAACCATGAACACTTACTGTTGGAGTAACAGTCATAAACGTTGATATTTTTATCGGGTAAGATATATCTGCATTAGATCTTGCCCTCATTGCTCTATCATTCCTGTAGATATACTTAAATGTCTGTTCCTCAATATTGTACATTCCTGTGCGGTATCGGAAATTTGTCAAAGATGCATCGAAGCCAAGATATAAATCACCCAGTATTTTGGTTCTCATTGCAGTATACCTGAGCTCGGGCAATTTGGATAATTCTGCACCCTTCTCTTCTCTAAGGTCTTTCCTGATATCAAAAAGAAGCAGAAGATTGCCTCTTGGAATATCCGTATTATAGGAAAATGACAGAAAGGAATTCACCTGATTTTTGGTGCTGTAGTTTGTATCCCATCCATACAGGTTATAATAATTGTCAATGTTTATGTATTCAATTTTCAGAAGGGCATTCAGATTCCGGTTTATATAGTGCCTGTGAAGATAATTAATGCTGTATTTGTTAATGGGATCATCTGTTACATCCCCGAATATATTCTCATATTCCTTGCTGTACATACCTATGAATGTCCCTGCCTGGCCTTCTCCGAGAACATATCTGAATTCAAGCGATGTTTTATATCCGAATTTTGTATAATAATCAAATGTTACAGTAGAATCAACATAGTCAGATATTGCCCAGAAAAAGCTGTTTTTTATATAGAATCCTCTATTTGCACTGTATCCGGCAGCCGGGATCAGAAACCCGGTTGACCTTTCGGATTTCACAGGATAGACAAGGTACGGCAGGTAAAATACAGGTATCCTGCCAAACCAGAGAACAACATTTTTCAGCTTTGCATATTCTTCCCTGGTAATGATCCCGGATGAGGACGAAAAAAACCAGAGCCTGTGATCATCGCTGCATGATGAAAGCTCTGTATCCTCATACTCATATTCCCGGTCTGTATGTTTAACGATCTTATCACCTTTGATATAAAAGGCTTCAGAGATATAACCGTCTGCATCATATATAATGCCCGTATTGCTTGAAAGGTTCAGTTCCATTTTTGATGCGCTTATATAATCATTTTCCTGCTTAAAATAAACATTCCCCTCGGCAATCAGCAAAAGGCTTTCCCTGTAGAATTCAAGCCTGTCAGAATAAAGCTCTATGCTCTGGTATTTTATCTCAACATTGTTTTTCAGGATAAGAAGGTCTTCATTCACATAATCATAGTATCCTGCTCTGATATGCATCTGTGTCAGGTCTATTTCCTTTTTTTGATCAGTATCCTCAGCATCCTGTCCTTCACTTTCACCTCCAGGCAGATTTTCTGAGCCAGTTTCCTCAGTTTCCGTAGTGTCCGTCATTATAAGGACATCCTTCTTTTTTTTCTCCTGAGCTTCAAAAGCTGAAGAAAGAAAAAGGAATAAAAAAATCAGTATCAGGGCTTTTTTCATAACAAGAATAAAATCAGAACTTCTTGAAATATTCAAAATAATGTTTCAGTTTTTTTAAATCCTTTATAACTATTGAATCATCCTTAATTTCAGCAATTTTTTCAGTTTTAAGGTCTTTCATTAAATTCTCTACTTCCTTTGGCTCAACTCCCAGTTCAAATGCAAATTCATCCACGGTTATGTTCAGCTTCAGAGTATTTCCTACCCTGTAGGCTATATACATGCTGCAGTGCAGCATAAGGCCTCCCAGTATCCTTTTGGATGGATCCGCAGTTAAAAGAAGGTCAATCTGCTTATTTGCCCTGCTGAGCCTTTCTGATAAGCCTATAAAAAGCTTCTTCGCTATATCACTCCTATTATTGAAAATAAGCTCGAGATCATCCTTTGTCACTTTAAGCAGCTTGCTGTCTTCAAGAACATATGCAGATGCACTTCTGGGCTTATCGATTATCACAGAAATCTCACCAAAGAACTGCCCCTTGCGCAGTACCTCCAGTTCTTTCTGCTTGCCTGCGATCTCCCTTTTTATAAGGACAGCGCCTTCCTGTATAACGTACATACAGTCGCCTTCATCTCCCTGCTTAAAGATAAAACTATCCTTCTTGAACTCACATATTAGCTGTTTTAGATCTTTCATAATCCATCACCCCTCTAATTTATATGAATACTAGAAATTCCAACATAGTAAAGATTATTAAAACCAGCAATAAAGTCAACTATAATTGTAAGCAAGCAGCCCCTGAAATTACTTCAGATCCTCATTAAAAAAAGGCTCTTTAGATAATGTCCTTCATTAAATGAGCTGATTACGGGATGATCCGCCGGCTGTCCATAATATCCGATAATTTGAAATGCTTTATCTTTATAGCCAGTAAGGCTGCAGATCAATTTCTCAAATTCATCCTTTTTAAGAAGCGAGGAACATGATGAAGTCATCAAAACACCATTTTTTTCAAGCCTGTCAACAGCAAGGCTGTTTATCTGCTTATAGGCAGCCATGCCTCTTTTGATATCCTTTCTGCTTTTGATGAAGGCAGGAGGGTCCAGTATTATAAGGTCATAGGAATTTTTTTCTTCTTTAAGATATTCGAAGGCATCACTTCTCCTGAAAATGCAGCTGGCATCTGGAAAACCATTCAGCTTATTATTATAAGAGCCCAGTTCAAGTGCTGATTCAGAAATATCGACATTTACCACAGACTCTGCACCGCCCGCTATTGAATTCAGGCCGAAAGAGCATGTATAGGAAAAGAGGTTTAATACCCTTCTTCTTTTTGCAAAATATCTTATGCGAGCCCTGTTATCCCTTTGATCCAGGAAAAAACCAGTTTTTTGCCCATTTACAATATCCACCGCATAATTCAGGCCATTTTCCCTGATAAGGATAAAACTGCCGGGTATTTTTCCGGCAAGGGTGCCTTTCCTCTTTCCGGGACCCTCTGTACAGATGGACAGGTTTTCGCTTTTTTCATATATTGTCTCAGGCTTGAAAATATCATCAATAATGTCAATTATAACTCCTTTGAAAAAATCAATGCCAAGGGTGTGTATCTGGACAACAATAGTGTCAGCGTATTTATCAATGATCAATCCTGGAAGCCTGTCAGATTCCCCGTTCACGACACGGAAAGAATCTGTATGCCTGTTAATCCCCAGGCATATCCTCCTGTTAAGCGATCTATATATTCTTTTATAAAAAAAGTCTTTATTAATCTCCGTTTTATCTCTTGTCAGTACTCGTAAAGCAATGCTTGTATCAGGATTATAATAAGCCTTGCAAAGAAACCTGTTATCTCTTGAATAAACGGATACAACCGGATTATTTTCTTTAGTTTCAATGCTTAGGACCTTTCCGCTGAAAACCCATGGATGCCCTCGCTGAATGGAATGTTCGGCCTTTTCTTCCACGACTGCTTTGTTCATAAAAGCTTCATCCACCAGTCATATGAAGATTTATGCATTATTATATCAGCAATTTCCCTAGATTCTGGCAGAATTAGCCTTTTTACAACTGGCTTGAACCATTTTTGCGAAAAAAGGTTTCCCTTATCCAGTTCCTCCTTTAAGCTCAGGATCATTTCCAGCTGGTCTGCATCCATGCATATTCTTGCCTCCATGCTTTCCTTCTGATTGAACTCATAAATAACAGCCCTGATCTCATCCCTGAAAGGCAGGTCCTCAAGCATGTCATCGACTGCCTTCTTTTCATCAGTCCTTGCATATATCTTGTTCACGTAGTTCATGTCGCCTGTTCTTGCTTCACAGACATCATGAAACAATGACATCAGCAAAACCTTCAGCACATCTGCTTTAAGCCTTCCTGCAAGGTAGTAGGATATAATGGCAGTCCTGTAGCTGTGCTCTGATACTGACTGATCTCCACTCCCCAAAAAGCTGAAGCCTGATCTTTTAAGCCTGTTCAGCATCCCTATTTCAAAGAAGAAATCCTCAACACTCATTGTTCATCACCTGCTGAGATTATTGAAAAGCCATATTTGCTTTCCATTATTTGTCTTCTTTCATCCCCTAAATTTTTATATGCTTTATGCGAAATAAAAACAGCTGATTTTTCAAGTACCCCTTGATAACTAATACTGCTTGAAGAAAAAGGCTCATCTGATGCAATTTTCAGGAGATATTCACCTATAATGCTGAAATATCCCAGCTGAAGTATCATTGTATTCTGACTGCAGGCATCAGGATCAAACAGGTTGCAGCAGATCAGAAGCATATCTTCATCCTGCAGATTATAACCATTATCCTGATTAAATGCTAAACAGGTATCTATATCCATTTTGGCAGGTTTTTCCCGGACTCCGCCTTCATGGATGAGCCTGCTGAAAACAGCACTTTTTTGATATTGCATAATTTTATCAGATAAAATTTTATGGAATATGCATTCCTCACCACTCTTTTTTCCCGGCCCTGATACAAAAATTGAGTCTGCGGAAGAAACAATGCATGATATTTCGGCCATTAATTCAGCTATAGCTTCATAATCTGCCTCAAAACACATCAAATTATGTGCAGGTTCACAATTCCCTATATGAAGAAAAATATTATCAGGATATTCCATTGAATACCGGCTAAGGTATTTACCGGTCCTGCTGCCTTCAGTAATGATCACCTGAGACCTCAGCAGGCTTGATATTATAGCTGGCTCTATATCTTCATCCCTCTCAGCAACTGTGTAAAGTATTTCAAGTCTGATGCCATGCTCTGAATAAAACTGGTCCCTTAGTGACCTAATATTATCAAAAAGCCGGATATCCGGCATGCATGATGATTCTGGGATTCTGTCCTCAATTACCATCAGGGAGATCCAGTCCCTTTTTGATTTCACGCTTTCAGGGTTGTCTGAGGCATAAATTGAATTAATAAAAAGACAGAATGAAAATAAGATGCAGATTACTGCTTTTTTAGCTGACATAAAACAGGTCTATCCTGTCAAGAATGCTTTCAACTGCCTTTTCCGGGTTATCAGCTTGAGTAATTCCCCTTCCTATAACGATGTAATCTGCTCCTGAAAGCTTTGCATCTTCCACAGTAGCTGTTCTTTTCTGGTCCTTCGCGGCTGTACCTGTTTTTATTCCAGGAACAACCGTAAGGAATCTCTCAGAGATACTTCCTTTGATGCCTGAAACCTCATGGTTTGAAGTAACCACACCATCCAGGCCATTGTCATATGCTGCCTTGCTCATAGAAATTGCAAGGCTTTCAATATCTTTTATGCCATGGAACCCCATCAGTTCCAGATCACTTTTCATCAGGCTTGTAAGAACTGTTACACCAATAAGCAGTGGTTTTCTCTCCCATTTCTCCACTTCATCCCTTGCAGCATTCATTGCAGCCGGCCCTGCTGAAATATGCATATTTATCATGAAAGGGCTGTACCTTTCTACACTCTTAAAAGCTCCAGCTATTGTATTGGGTATATCATTAAACTTCAGATCCAGGAAAACCGGGTACCTGTTCCTATTCAGATATTCCATAATCCGGCAGCCATCAGAAAGAAAAAGCTGTAAGCCGACCTTGAAGCCTATCCCCCTTATATGCTTAATATTATCTATTAATTTCACTGATTTCTCATATTCCGAAAAATCTAAAGCAATAAAAAGCTTCGGCATAATTTATCTCCATTTTTTCTGTAATCTGATTGTATTATAAGTATAATAGGCAATTATGAAAAGGAAAAAAATACTGCTTCTCAAGACATACAGGCCTGCCGCTAATCAGCATATTACCCCTCCCCTCGGCATCCTTTCACTGAAAAGCTACATTGAATCAAAATCTTCCTTGTATGACGTAAAGTGCATAGACATGGTTCTGGACCTTCTCAGTGCGGAAGATATAAGCAGTTTAATAATTGAGATGATGCCTGATCTTATAGGATTCTCAACTTTTACATATGAATTCCCTGTAATGAAAAAAATCATTGAGCTCTCAGCGGGAATATCCCCCAGGCCCTGTTTTGTCATGGGCGGGCCGCACAGCAGTGTAGACCCGGAAAAGACCATGACTGACACGCCCGATCTTGATTATATAGTAATTGGAGAGGGTGAGGCCAGCTTCATGAATCTCCTTGAATACCAGTTCTCCGGAAGAGGGGAACTGGAGGCAATCGATGGAATTGCATACCGCGGGGAAGGCGGAATAATAATAAACAAAAAAACAGAATATATACAGGATTTCAACTCCTTGCCAATGCCCTCATTTGAATCTGTTGATTTTGACAGGTACAATAACCATATTTTTCGAAATATGAACTGGATCAGGCTAAAAAAATATGCACCAATATTTACGTCCAGGGCCTGTCCTTATGAATGCATCTACTGCCATAATGTTTTCGGCAAGGGGTTCAGGCCATTGTCTCCTGAGAGGGTTCTGGAAGAGATGGTCTATCTCTCGGAAAGATTTAATATCAGGGAATTCCACATTCTGGATGATGTATTCAACCTTGACAGAGAAAGGGTTAAAAAGATACTTAATTATCTGATCAAAGGCAAATACAGGTTCAAATTAGCTTTCCCCAACGGGCTAAGGGGCGATATCCTGGATAAGGAAATCCTGCAAATGCTTAAGAAAGCTGGCGCCTACAGGCTGGTATTTGCTGTTGAAAGCGGTTCAGAGAGGCTTCAGAAATTGATCCGCAAAAATATTAACCTGGCGAAGCTTCAGGAAGTTATAGGATTATCCCATGATCTGGGATTCTTCCAGCATGGATTTTTTATGATCGGTTTTCCTACTGAGACAATAGAGGAGATTGAAGAGACAATATCCTTTGCCTTGAGGTCCAGGCTTCATACTGCATCATTTTTCCAGGTTGTCCCATTCCCTTCAACAGCTCTTTACAAACTTGCAAGGCAGACGAACCCGGATTTTGAATATAATGCGGAATCTCTTCTCTATTATTCTGATATGAGCTTTTACAGGCAGACATATGATTTTGACCTCAATCCAGTACAAAAGGATGCATATAAAAAATTTTATTTAAATTTTAGAAGGTTGTATTATATCTTTTTAAAGATTCCTTCTTACAGGTTTTTTCTTCAGGGGGGCATATATTTTCTAAAATATTCTTTTGGCATATTTAAAGGATTTAAGGAATTCAGCAATGAATAAAAACAGATATCTTATTGTATCCCTTGTATTTATAATTATCATTTCTGCATTATCAGCTGCAAAGATATGGAATTCAGGGGACAGAGGAAGCAGAATAATATATTCCTCTTCAGGTCAGAAGGCTGCAGACTTCCGTGAAATCATCTTCAGTGACGGAGTTAATTTTGAAAAGCACTTTTTGATAACCAACCTGGGATTACCATCTGAAAAATTGGATACATTCCGAATCCATCTGAAAACATCAAGCAGGATTGATCCCGATAAGGACATAAGAAATCCTGTATATGCATTCTGGCATCTTACTGACAGCACATCAGCCCCAAAAACTGTAAAATCTTTTCTTTTCCCTGAACCCCTGGGATCCAAGAAAAATTCCTATATAATAGTTATGAAGCATATACCAGGCTTTGAAGGTAATGCAGAATCCCTGATGATCGGCCCATTCTCACGTAAAGATACAGTCATTACAGAAATAGAGATAATTGACGATCCTTTTCTTGATATCACACTCTTCATCAAACAGTCAAAATTAATAAATATATATATACCTTCAATACTCCTGTTGATCTCATTTTTCTTATTTCTGTGCTATTTTATTTTTCATAACCATGAATTCTTATTGGTCAGGATAATTAAAGCAAAAAAGCAGAATTTCAGGCTTGTCCTGTCACAGCTTTTTTTTGCTTTTATTCTGTTCTCCTTTTTATTCCCCTTTGAAATAATATTTATTAAACACAGATATTTCGGCTATCTCCCTGTTACTTTCAGCACAAGCATACTAATGTCCTTTTTCTTCCTGTCGCTGTTATTTTTCGAATCAAACAGGGTAAAGACAGCCAGGAGCAGGATTATCTTCTATATTATCCTTCTCTTCTGGGGTCTTCATATATTTATTTCAGCTGCTAATATAAGCCAAATCAAATCCTTTGATATATTCTTTGATATATCAATGAATTCCATTATTGCTCCGGTATTGGTCTTTATAATCGCCTTTATACTTTTTACAAAAGACAAGCTTGAACCAGTCCTGAAAGCATTGTTTTTGAGTGTGGCCTTCCTTTGCTTTCTGTCACTCCTTGAGCTCTTCCTGGGCTATAATATACTGTATGACAATATAATAAGCCTTTTCTACAGAAGCTTTTTCAGCTTCCAGATAGGAAACAGGATAAGTGCATCAATGGTGCATCCTCTTGTATTTGCATCATTGCTCCTGATATACTTTCCTCAGCTGTTTCAGAAGATTATATCATCGGATAGAATTGCTAAAAAGCCGCTATATGCAATTGCCTTTATTTTTATTTTAACTGCCCTGGTAATGACTGTATGCAGAGGAGCTATAATTATTGCGATTGTATATTCAGCTTTATATATACTTAAAAAAAGCCTTCAAAAATCCGGAAAGAGTTATAGGGTTGCAGCAATTTCAATAATCCTGCTGACAGCACTGCTGTTTTTTATTCCTAACAGAATGATTGACCCCTTTAAAAAAAGGTTTTCTTCTCTCAGAAATATTACAAAGACTGAAGAATACATACACAGAAAAAATTCATACAGGGCTGCATATAATGTTCTGCATAAGAACCTTCTTTTTGGAGATGGCCTTGGCAATGTAGGCAAAGCTGTCCTTAAAAATTCAAAAAGCAGTGCAAGTCCTGAAAAGATCAGCCGTGCATGGTATACGACTGATAATTATTATCTTTATATATTGATAGAGAGAGGACTGATAGGTTTTATCACCCTTTTCTTTCCAATAATGTATATAATCTACATATCATGGCTTGATAACAGGAAATTGAAAAATCCCCATATATCAGCACTCCTTGCGGGAGTAATCCTATTCCTTGCGCATATGACAATGATAGATGGCCTCAACTGGATAATGCTTTATATACATTTCTATTTCATTATTGCATTAATACTTTTGGGCCTGTCTGAAACCGGATATGAAATTTAGATCGTTTTTACTGATAATTTTAACCTATCATGCTCTCCTTATCCTTTTTCCTCCAAAACTTTATGAACCCGATGAAACTTCTTACTTATATTCAGGCAGAAACATCATAGAGGGGAAATATACATTATCGCTGGATGAATTGATGCCCCAGATTGCTGATGCCCAGGAGAAGGGACTTGCAATAGGCCCGAATCCGTTAGGTTATACAGAATTAGGTGATGATAGATTTACAATTTCAAAATCTTTTTTATTCCCCGTGATAGTAGGTTTATTCGACAAATATTCAGATTACAGGGTCTTAAACCTGTTCTTCAGCTTTATCCTTATAATCTTCTCTTATTCATATATAAGGCCGGTCAGCAAATACTGGCCTGCTTTTCTCTCTCTTCTTTATCTTAATCCAGCCTGCACAATCATGTTCTCAAGGCCCCTGATGAGCGATTTTTCTTCCATGGTATGTATTTTTTTGTCCTTTATGTCCTTTTATCTGATTCTTTTCCGCAATAGATATAATTCATGCTCTACAGGAGCCCTGTACATAATATTTTTTGCAGCCACGCTTTCAGGTGTACTGATTAGAATACCAAACGTCCTCTTAATGTTTATACTCCTGCCATTTCTAATTTCTGAGATAATTAAAAATGGAATAAAGAGACATTATAAATTATGCCTCACCATAATCCTCTGTGCCATGGCTTTCATTGCCATTTTCTTCTATACCAACCTTCTGTTCTATGGCCAGCTTGTATGGACAGGTTATCACCAGACTCAGAACATCCGGAGGATCGGCTATCCTTTTGCTTTCATGAAAATAATTTCACCTGAGAATGTCAATCTTAAGGGCATACTGTTCAGGAATGCAGCAATGTTCCTGAGAGATTTTATTATCGCCTATCCAATATTTTTTATCTTTCTATTAATTAAAAAGACAGACAGGAAACCTCCATATGGCTTTCTTCTGGCAAGCACTCTGTGGATTTTCTTCATATTTTTTCAATACAAGGTGCCAATGAATCTGCATTTTATATTCATCCTGAGAATGTTCCTGCCAATTTTAGGCTTTATCTCATTAATTGTCGCCTTAAATATCAGGGACCGGCTTGCTTTATCATATGCCCTGATATTTATGTCAGTTTTCAGCGCCCTGTCATACCTTTCTTTCCTTTTTTTCACAAATACTTTGACAAATCCATATTTTAAGCTGATCCCTTTTATCTGGAGAGCATCTTGAAAAGATTTCTGACAGCTGTTTTCATATGCCTTATCCTTCTGTTGCCCAATATAAAAATCCTGTCACCGGAAGAAGCATGGCAGATCAGGGAAAACTCAATAGATGGCATTGATATCTATAAAACTGAATTAAGAAGGCCTGAGGATAATAAAATAGTATCACTTCCTGAAAAGCATGAACATGGAGGTAATTTAACTCAAAAGCCCATTCTTTTCATCAGCATGATAAGATATGCATTAAACCTTGCAGCTAACCAGCATATCCCTTTGAGCATGCTGAAGGCAATAATTTTATGTTTAAGCTGCATATTGCTGATAGGTATAACTGCTAATACATTTTTCTTAAAATATCTCCACCTGCTTATATCATCACCCCTCTTTATTATGCTTCTCATAAGCAGGCCTTTTTTTGGGTTCCTGATGGACATGCCTGCCATGCTTTTCTCCATAATTGTTATCCTTGCATCAAACAAAAGGTATAAAAAATCTTCTATGATAGTTATAACAGCCTTTTTTGCAGCATTTTTCCTGAATCCTGAAAACCTCTGGGTTTTATGTATCATCATTCTTTTTTATCTAAATAAGGGTTTGATCAGCATAAAAGAAAGGCAATTAAGGATCTTTCTGAGGGCCCTGATCGTAATTTCTGCATTTGCCCTTCTGTTTCTGCTTTCAGACCCTCTTTATATAAACAAGCTTGCTTTTATCTATAATGCATTTGCAGGTCTTAGGTATCATTATATATTTTTTCTCCTGGTACCGGTATTCCTGCTTAAAGCAGGAAATATATCCTCCAGGATGCTGGTCGAGTTCTCTTTAATTTTCACTTTATACTTCATCAATATTTCCAGAATTCCCCCGGGCCACTTTCAGATTGACAGCTCTGTATACATCAGCTCAGGCATGGCATTCTATCCTCTGATACTCTACCTGTCCGTTAATTACCTTTTTTTCATTTTCAAAAGCAAAAAACAGGTGACCCGGGCTATATGGATTATTAATACTGTAATGAGCATATGCCTTGCAGTGCATTACTATGCACAGCTTGAAGCATTAGGCGATTTTATTCAGCAGGGGTTTAATGAATACTGGCTGATGGTTTTTCAACAGCTGATAAATCCATTCATTATTTAGAGTCTTTACTGCCGGACTTCTCAATATCCTCAAGCTCTTTAAGCACTTTATCATAATAATTGCTCTTGAGAAACAGATTATCCGCAAAAAACCTGCTGTATTTTCTATAATAGGCATCATCTACGCCACCGGCTGTAAAGAACAGGATCTTCAGCTCTTCAAAGTCCTTTAATGTGGATTTTATTATGGCGGATGTCACATAACCATCAAGGTGGATAAAAAGCTCCCCCATGCTGAAAAGGATATTCTGCATCTCCTCTATAACGTGCAGTGGCTGGAATAAACTGATATTACTGCTCTCATCCTTCTGCAGGACTGCCTGAATATCCATCATATTTGCTGATATAATATCATTTATCGGAATATTTGACTGTGATTCAATAAAAAAGATGTCATCCGTAAGGGGGATCAGAGTATTATAATAATCAAGCCTTTGTATCTGCAAAAGCTCTCTTAATGTTATATCACCAGGCATCATAATATCAAGCAGGATCACATTAAACTGCAGTGTCAGGGCAGAAGTTATAGCGGATAAACCGGAATATTGAGCCCTTGCACTGAATTTCCTGGAGATAAGGTCCATGACTATAAGGTCGGCAAACTCGTTTGCATCATCAACAACAAGTATATTAAGGGCCAAATTCAGCCTCCTTTTTTTCTCTTTGACATATTAGCACATTTAATATATTATAAAAGATAAATTTATCCAAAATAACAGGAGCAGAAAATTGAAGGAATATATTGATTTTTTGGAATTACCGGACAAAAGGATAGTTAAATTTTCTAAAACAGCAAGCAGCAGGGATTTTGATTCTCTTAAAAGATTTATAGCACAGATTCCTGAAGAGGATCTGCTTTCTGTAAATATCAATAAAAATGATGCAAAGACCATTGACTGTTTCATCAGCTCCATCAAGGCTGGACGGCAGGTGTGCCTGACTGCAGAGTTTGATGATAATATTATGGCAGGCTTTACTGTACTTAAGCTCCCTGAATATGGATGGATGAGAAATATAGCAGAGATACAGGGAATAGTACATCCTGATTTCAGGAAACTGGGAATTGCCAAAAAGCTTCTTCATGCAATTTTCAGGGTATCCCTTGCCGAAAATGAAGATATCATGACACTGATCATAAGGACTATCGAGGATGACTCCAGTTCCTCTGAAGCACTTGAACCTCTTGGTTTCAGGAAAAACTGTGTTTTAAAGGGTTTTGCCCGGGATATAGTTGATCGCAAGAAAGACCTGATTATTTATGCACTTGATGTGAATGAATTCTGGAGTAATATAGCCTATGGAAAGCAGTTTGGAAGAAGCATGGAGGATTAGAAGGACTGCCTGACGGTAAGGATGACAGGTAAGCTCAAGGCACTTATTGTTGATGATTCAGCATTAATAAGAAGAAGTCTGTACCAGATCCTGAACAGCTTTGAAAGAATTCAATCTGTAAACTTTGCTCCCGATGGTACCGATGCAATGTACCTGACTATGAGATACAAGCCTGATATTGTATTCCTTGATCTGGAAATGCCCGAAATGAACGGTTTTGCGTTCCTGTCATGGCTGATGAAAAACCATCCAGTACCGACAATTATAATATCCAGCACGGATAAGAGGGAAAACATTATAAGATCATTCGAACTAGGGGCCATAGATTTCATACCTAAGCCTGATTTTACATCTGCTAAAAAACAAAACCTGTTCATACCTATAAGGGATCGCCTTATTGCCAAGATTGATTTTGTATCAGATCTCAAGATCAACAAGAATACTATTCATGGTAAATCAGCCATTGACCCTGATACTAAAAAGACTGAGATCAATTCGATAAATGGGATCATATCATCGAAAAGGTTTGAAATTGTATTCATTGGCGCATCCACAGGAGGGCCAGGCATAATAGCAGAGATAATAAAGAATATAAAGACACCTTTCCCGGTTCCAATATTAATAGGGATCCATATGCCCCCTATTTTTACAAAAACATTTGCAGAAAGGCTTGATTCAGCAACAGATATGGTAGTCTGTGAAGCTGAAAACAATATGACAGTCAACAGCAATTCTGTTATTGTCAGCAAAGGCGGATATGATATGTTTTTGGAAAAAGACGGACTTAAGACCGCAATAAAGCTGGAAAAAGCAGGGGCATCCAAATACATACCATCCCTGGATGCACTTCTTTCTTCCTGTATTGATATCTATTATGACAAGGTTTTGAGTATTATTCTTACAGGCATGGGGGATGATGGACTGGCAGCTTCCAGAAAACAGAAAAGGGAGGGTGGTATAACGGTGGCCCAAAAAAAAGATTCGTGTATCGTATATGGAATGCCGAGAGCAATAATTGAGAATGACCTTTCCACAATTTCCCTCGATGTGGATGAGATAATCTACATGCTGAACAATACTAATAAACAGATTCTTTAAGAAGTATACAGCTTTACTCTGCATACCGGGCCTGGCTGGCGGAAAGCGCTAGAATCTTCAAACTTTATTCAGCTTTTCTACGTTTTATATATTATATATTTTTGTTCGCTGAGCTTTCTAAGGAGGGATTTATGAAAAAAACAGCAGTACTGTTTCTGGCTTTATTTATAATAATATCAATGGCAGCCTGTTCCGGCATAAAAAGCAGGCATAAGGCTGAAATTATGAGTGACCGTCAGATCCTGGCTCTCCTTAATGATACTTTTGACGAGGATTTTCCTGTTCCCATCTTAAACCCGTTTGAAATAAATGATGAGATGAAGGTTTTTGTTGATGATAACATAAAAGCATACCAGACACCTGAAGCCATGTTCAACAGCCTCGTGGACGCCATTTTCGACAGCAATGAACAGATCATATACGATGAAAGAAAGACAAATACAGCAATCCAGACATTCCAGACAAGGACCGGAAACTGTCTTTCACTGACAAATATGTTTATCGCCCTGTCAAGATTTGCCCGTCTGGAAACCTTTTTCATTGAGGTTCTTGACCACATAGCATGGACATCCGACGGGGATATCATAATGAATAACGGACATATAATTGCCGGAATGAACTTCTATAAGCTTAAGATAAGGGGTGGTGTCCCTTCTGGTTATATAACGGTGGATTTTTACCCCTCAAGGCCGAAGACATACAGAAAGCTTGAAGCAATTGATGATCTCTTGGCTATTGCCTACTTCTATAATAATCTGGGTGTTGAACTGCTGAGGGAGAATGAGACAGATAAAGCAATAAAGCTGTTTGAGAACATTTTAAGGCTGAACAGGGCATCTGATAAAGTATATAATAACCTTGGTGTTTCTCATAGCAGAAAAAAGGAATTTGAAAAGGCATATGAATATTATGAAAAGGGATATGAGTATAACGATGAAAATATAAGTATTCTTACCAATCTGGTCTTTTTGAGTGAATATTTGCAGAAGCATGATAAGCTCATGTTTTATAAAACCAGGCTTGAGGAAATGAAGAATACCAATCCATATTATTTTATACAGCTTGCCGGCCAGGATCTCATTAACCTGGATTATGAAAATTTCCTGAAAAATATCAGGACAGCAGAAAAGCTTGATCCTGATATATCAGATATTTATCTTCTTTATGTAAAATATTTTATAATGATAAAAAGATTCGACCTTGCGCAAAAATACCTTAATAAAGCTGAAAAGTTGAAAATTGATGAGGAAACTTCCCAGCTTTTCCATAAAAAACTTGATTATTTCATGAAAAGATAAAGCTCTCAGAATACTATTAATTAGCCATCAATCCCAAGATTTTATTGACCTGTCGGAGTTTTTCTGTAATAAAACCCAAAAGAGATTTATTTATCATGAAAAACATTGTAAATATTCCGCCTGTAAAGAGAATTGCAGTAATCTATTTCCAGGCACTGGCTATTTTTACAGCATACAGGCTGATCCTTCTCCTGACTCAGTCAGACAAGGTTTCTCTTAATATGGATGTTACTGATATTGCAGTAGCATTTCTGATTGGAATAAGATTTGACAGTGTTATCATATGCTCCATTCTTATAATCCCATATTTAATCCTTACATTACTCTACTTTTTCAGGCAGAATAAGCCGGCTGTCAGCAAAATTATCTACCTCTATATAATAGTCCTTTTCTGCACATCTTTCTTTATTTCCGCAGTTGACCTTCCCTATTTCAATCACTTCTTTTCAAGGTTATCAGTAGCTGCCTTTCAATGGCTGGACAGCCCTGCAGTTGTCTTTACCATGATAATCAGGGAAAAAAGCTACTGGATTGCAATAGTGCCATTTATTATATCAATCATGGCTTTCAGTTTTTTCTCATCGGGGTTCTCTATGAAAAAGCAGGATCATTTCCTCAGGAGCAACGCATCTGTAATAGTGTCTCAGGCTTTGATCTGCCTCCTTTTTCTGGGGTTTTTTGTCGTTGGCATCAGGGGCAGACTGGAGTTCACATCCCCTATAAGGGTCGGGACAGCCTATTTTTCAACCAACGGATTCCTTAATCAGCTCGGGCTTAATCCAACCTATACACTTATGAGGAGCATTGTTGATAAATTCAATGAAGAAAACAGGGATTATTATATAATGGACAGCAATAAAGCTGTACACAATGTACAGGGATATTTTAATATTAATCCCATTTCCGCCGAGTACCCCATTATGCGGAAAGTTGAATTCGGTAACTCATCACCTCAAAACTATAATGTAATTATTATAATTATGGAAAGCATGCAGGCAGCAAAAATGAAAAGACATGGAAACAGGTATGATATTACTCCCTTTCTTGACAGAATTGCAGATGAAGGCCTTTATTTCGAGAATGCTTATACAGCAGGGGTAAGCACACATCACGGCATCTTCAGCACTCTTTTTTCCTTCCCGGCCATATATAAAAGGCATGCAATGAAAAATGTCTCAATGCTTAAATATGACGGAATTGCGTCCACTCTAAAGAAAAACAGCTATTCGACAATATACTTTACCACACATGACGGGCAATTTGATAATATCGAGGGATTTCTGCGCGCCAATGATTTTGACCAGGTAATATCAAAGCATGATTACCCGCTGAGCGCCAGGAAGACCGCTTTTGGTGTTCCTGATGACTATATGTTTGAATTCAGCATGCCATTTCTAAATGATCTGCATCAGAAAAATAAACCCTTTTTTGCTGTTTTTCTCACAACAAGCGATCATAAGCCTTACTATATACCTGAATATTTCAAACCAAAAACAAGTCACATTAAGAATCAGATAGTTGAATATGCAGATTATTCACTTCAGAAATTTATTGCTCTCTGCATGCAGGAACCCTGGTTTGAGAACACCCTTTTCGTTTTTGTCGCTGACCATGGGCTCCCTCTTGAGTCTGACTATGACCTCTCACTCGATTATCACCATACACCACTTATATTTTATGCTCCTTCAATAATTAAAGAACCTCGCATATTTGAGAATTATGCAACACAAATGGATATATTTCCTACCATCATGGGGATTTTGAAAATCCCTTATATAAACAATGCACTTGGTATGGACCTTCTTTCATGGTCAAGGGCATACAGCTTTTTCTGCGAATATGATAAATTCGGAGTAATAAATGATGACTGGTTTTTAATAGCAAGAAATGACGGGACACTCTCCTTATATAAATACAGGGAAAAAGACACCCGCGACTATTCAGCTGACTGCAGCAGCATAGTGGAAGAAATGAAAGAATATGCTGAATCGCATATGCAGACATACCTTTTTCTTGTCAAAGAAAACAGGCAATATAATAAGGATATTCATGACTAAAATGAAATACAGATGTACCTGGCCATGGACGACGCTTGTAATACTTAGTGACGGAAAAGTGGTATGCGGGTGCGGTGACCCCTATGCTCAAAAGATATTGGGTGATTCAAATAAAGAGAGTATTCACGATATCTGGAACGGGGAAAAAATAACCAGGCTGAGAAATCAGATCTCAATTGACGGCTATTCAGAATTTTGCGAGGGATGCCCGCTTAAAGACTTCCTTAAAGAGGGAGAGCTTCCGGTGGATAACGGAAAACCTCCCCCATATCCCTCCAGGCTATTCATTGAGCCGTCTTCTCTATGCAATCTTTCATGCTATAAAGCATGCTGTGGAAAAAGCTCAGAAATATTGTTACACAGAAATTCACATTTCCTGGACTTCAGTCATTTCAGGGAGATCATTGATGAAACCGGGAAACACCTGATAAGAATAGACCTTTTTAATTATGGAGAAACATTCCTTAATAAAAATGCTGTAGGTATGTGCTCATATATAAAGGATGAGTATCCCTCTATATATCTTTTCTCAAGCACAAATGGGCTTGCCTTTACTGAACAGTCAATGATAAAACTCATTGATTCGGGTATAGATGAGATCACCTTTTCCATTGACGGGGCAACTCAGGAAAGCTATGGGAAATACAGGATAGGGGGTAGCATTGAAAAGGCCCTGTCGAACCTGAGTTTTCTGGTTTCCCGCAGAAACGAAAAGAACCTGAGGCTTCCTTATATAAGCTGGCGATATATCCTTTTTAATTGGAATGACAGTGATGATGAAATGCAGAAGGCTGTAAAAATTGCAAAAAAAATTGGTGTAGACAGGCTGACATGGGAAATAACAGACCATCCAGAAGATGCCTTCTCCAGGAAATATGCCCCGGGAACTGATTCATATAAGTCCATTAAATTTGAAACCTGGGATAAAGGGCTTGGGAATGCAATTCCAGGATACACACCGAAAGCTGAAATAAGGCTTACAGGAATAAACAGGTTTTTACCGGTTGTTTTAAGCAAAAACAGGCCAAAAGAGCTTGCTGTATCTGTCAGGAATATATCAGAAACGCCCTTTTATAATGAAGCCCCGCTGGGGAGGAGGTTTGTCAGGCTTGGGATTCAGCTCTATTCTAAAAAAATGGAATTGCTTGATCTAAATTTTGCAAGAGCTTATCTGAACAAATCCATAATGCCGGGGGAAAAGGACACCATAGATATCAAGATACCCCCTATTGAAAGGCAGGGGCTATTCACATTCAAATTTGACCTGGTAATGGAAGGGGTTGACTGGTTTGAAAAATCAGGCTCTCATGTACTCTGGAAAAACGCCCTGGTAACTTAAAGACCTGATCATGGATTTTTTTTCTGAATTGATCCTATGAGCTCTGAAATACTGCTTAACTTGCTCCCGACCATGCTGATCTGTATACCCTGCACATATTTCCTGATATTATTGATAATTTCCACAGCTATGTCTATCCCTGTCCTGACAGCTTCTTCATTTGTTCCTGCCATGCTGATCCGTTCATACATCTCGTCAGGCACCCATGCGCCGGGTATTTCATTTCTCATAAAATCAGCATTAGCCTGGCTTGTTAATGGCCATATGCCGGCCAGAACAGGCACCTTTATATTTCTCTTATCAATGCTTTCAAGAAAACTGAACAGCAGGTTCAAATCAAAAACAGGCTGGGTTATTGCAAATTCCGCACCGGCATCCACCTTCCAGTAGAATCTTTCCAGCTCAAAATCTATATTCAGTGCACCGGGATTTGCTCCTACGCCTACAAAAAAACCGGTCGGTTTCCCGATGCTGTTTTTGCCCAGGTCCAGTCCCCGGTTAAGCGTTTTGACCATATTGGTCAAGCCAACTGAGTCTATATCGAATACTGCCGTCGCATCCGGATAAGTCCCCATTTTTGGAGGGTCCCCTGTAATAAGCAGGAGATTCTTTATGCCCAGGGCATGGGCTCCGAGCATATCCGACTGCATGCCCAGTATATTCCTGTCCCGGCATGTATAATGGAGAATAGTCTCTACTGCTGTATTTTTTTGCAGCAATACAGCAGAAGCAAGGGCTGACATCCTTGCAGAGGCCCTTGGTCCGTCAGGTATATTGAATGCATCAATATTCAGTGACTTAAGCTTTTTTGAAGTACTTAATGCCTTATCAATCTTTGTTCCCCTGGGTGGAAGAATCTCGACGGATATCACAAATTTACCGTTTTTTATCTTTTTTGCAAGCTCTGATCTATTCTCTGCCGGCACTTCTCTGGAAGCCCTGGCCGTTTCATCTTTTATGCACTCTACCGCCTTCTCAGGTCTGTATCCATGTACCTTTACTGATCTTGAGAGGGACTTCACTGTTTTTGCCATCTGCCTCGTGTGTTCAGGCGTAGTACCGCAGCATCCTCCTATAATTCTAACTCCGGCATTAATATACCTTTTTGTATATTCAGCAATATATTCAGGCGTACAGATATATATATTTCTGCCATTTACATTCCGGGGCCGTCCAGCTTCCGGCATAACACAAATGGGCTTTGATGTGCATTTAAGCATCTTCAGCGAGGTCTCGAGAAGAACCTTCGGGCCTTCACCGCAATTAAGCCCTATAATGTCTGCACCCCACTGATCAATCCTATTTGTGAATATCTCCGGAGTCGTCCCATAGAGAGATGTTCCATCTATACCAACTGTCATCATCGCAATTACGGGTATATTGCTGTCGAGGTCCTTTACTGCCCTGATTGCCTGTTCAATTTCTGAGATATCTGTAAATGTTTCAATGGCCATAAGGCTGACCCCTCCATCCAGAAGAGCTTCTGCCTGCTCTTTGAAGGCTGCCCTGGCTTCTTCCCTGCTTGTCGGGCCCCATGGTTCTATTTTTATGCCTAAAGGCCCAATAGAACCAGCTACAAAAACACTATCCCCCGAAGCCTTTTTTGCTATCTTGACTGCCTTGTAATTAATCTCCTGCACCTTTTTATCAAGATTATAGGATTTTAGTTTATATCTGTTAGCACCGAATGTATTTGTCTCAATAATTTCAGCCCCTGCCTGTACATATTCCTGATGTATCCCTGAAATAATTTCCGGATTAGAGATGTTCAGCTCATCGTAACATCTGTTAATGTATATGCCCTTGTTGTATATCATTGTTCCCATTGCTCCGTCGCATAATACTATCCCTTTCTCATCAAGGTATCTTAAAAAATCCATCCCTGTCTCCTTTCAGGAATACTCATATATTTCTGTAAATACTAAATGAACAAATAAGATCTGTAAATTTTTAAATATACATATCAGCTTTGCAAAATAATGCCTTGTCTGCAGACCTTATGCAAATATCCTGAACCGTGATGATCCAGCAATGATAATTATTGACATAATACCAATATACGTATGATATATTTTTGAAAATCAATAGGAGATTTTTTATGAATTACAGGATTGAAGTGGCGAAATTAAATGAATACCAGACTCAGGCAGGCATACTTAGCAGGCAGATTGAAGCAGACATTTCATGCCGGCTGGAGTATATGGCTATGGTTGATGTATACATTATCAGTTCAAAGCAGTTAGCAAAATCTGATATTGATAAAGCAGCCAAAGAAATTTTCTGTGACCCTATAATTGAGGAATACAGTGTTGATAAACCCATCGCTGACCGATTTGCCTTTGATTTTATAGTTGAAATGGGGTTTAAGAAAGGCGTAAAGGATAATCTGGCTGATACCTCAAAGGATGCTCTGCTGGACCTTTTTCCTTTCCTGGACAGGGACTGCCTCTATATATCAACATCCAGGCAGTATATATTCAAAGGCATAAGGGATGATGCTCTGCTGGATAAAATTATTAAAAACGAGATTGGAACCCCCCTGATCAACCGCTGGAAAATACTCAAATACAGTCCCGGCGAGCAGATTTCCAATGTTTTCCTCCCCTTAAATCCTGTTGAATTACCTTCAGATCCCGTTGTATCATCTATTTCCAGGAAATCAGCCACATCTGATATTTTAGAGTTTTCAGAAAAGAACCACCTCTTTCTGACAGCTGAAGAGATTGAAGCGATAAAGAAATACTATGAGGATGATAAGTTTCAAAAAGCAAGAAAAGATTTCGGAATCACTGAGGATATAACAGACTGTGAAATAGAATGTCTTGCACAGACCTGGTCTGAACACTGCAAACATAAGATATTCAATGCTGCAATTGATTACCATGACGGTTTTAAGGTACAAAGAATAGACTCCCTGTTCAACACATATATTAAAAGGACTACAAAGCTCCTGACTGAAAAGCAGAAAGCTCTTCTGACAGTTTTTTCCGACAATGCAGGCATAGTTGACTGGGGTGACGACTGCGCAGTAGCCATGAAAGTTGAAACTCACAACAGCCCTTCCGCCCTCGATCCTTACGGGGGCGCGATAACAGGAATTGTTGGCGTCAACAGGGACATTCTCGGCTGTGGTTTGGGGGCAAGGCCATTATTCAATATAGATATATTCTGCTTTGGCCCGCCTGACTTTTCAGGCACATTGCCTGATAACCTCTTTCATCCCAAAACAGTGTTCAGGGGTGTTCACAAAGGCATAGAACACGGCGGAAACAGAAGTGGAATACCTACAGTAAACGGAGCAATAGTATTTGACAGCAGTTATATAGGAAAACCTCTTGTGTTTTGCGGAACATGCGGGATCCTTCCCAGCAAAACCCCCAAAGGGCCCAGCTATATTAAAAGGTCAATAGCTGGAGACAATATTGTAATGCTTGGAGGCAGGATAGGAAAGGATGGAATACACGGAGCCACATTTTCTTCTGCAGAGCTTACATCAGAGAGCCCATCCAGCGCTGTCCAGATCGGAGACCCCTTTACCCAGAAAAAGATGAGTGATTTTATCATGAAAGCCCGCGATCTCGGGCTCTATAACAATATTACAGATAACGGAGCAGGAGGCTTATCCTCAAGTGTGGGCGAAATGGCTCTTTCTTCCAATGGTGCCTGTGTAGACCTTTCTGATGCCCCTCTAAAATATTCCGGCCTGATGCCCTGGGAAATATTCCTTTCCGAATCACAGGAAAGGATGACTCTTTCCGTCCCTGACGACAGCCTTGACGAATTCATGAAGCTTGCAAAGCTAATGGACACAGAAGCCACGGTACTGGGAAAGTTCACAGATGACGGTTATCTTAAGGTAGTATACGGCTCAATCCCTGTCCTGTGCCTTCCTCTGTCATTCCTTCATGACGGGCTTCCTAAAATGACACTGAAAGCAGAATGGTCAGCTAAAGATGAAGGATTCATCAGTGACGGGGAGCTCCCAAATCCTGAAAAAGCACTGCCGGAATTAATGGCAAGCTGGAATATTGCAAGCAAGGAATACTGGGTAAGGCAGTTTGACCACGAAGTGCAGGGGTTGAGCATAATAAAGCCATTTGTTGGAGAAAACCTGAACGGGCCTTCGGATGGAACTTCCATCAGAACTGCCTTTGGCCTTGATACAGGCATAGGTATCGGTTTGGGGATTATACCAAGATATTCAAAATTTGACACATATCATATGGTGACCAATTCAGTGGATGAAGCAGTAAGGAATCTGATCTGCACTGGTGCCGACCCGGAACAGTTCTACGGGCTGGATAATTTCTGCTGGCCTGACCCGGTTGAAAGTGAAAAGACACCAGATGGGAAATTTAAACTTGCACAGCTTGTAAGGTCGCTTCAGGCTCTTTTTGACATTACTCAGGAATATGAGATACCTCTTATAAGCGGCAAGGATTCAATGAAAAATGATTATGGCAAAGGCATTGATAAAATAAGCATACTTCCTACGCTTTTGTTTACTGCTATAGGCAAGGTTAGTAATATTGAAAATGCCCAGACAACAGATTTCAAAAAACCGGGATCCCTGATTGCAGTAGCTGGCCTTACTGCAAATGAGCTCCGAAACAGCCAGCTTTATGAATACTATGGAATAGAAAACGGGCACATACCAAAAGTTGATTTTATCTCAAATAAGGCCCTTTTCAAAAAGATACACAGGATCATAGCGCAGGGCCTGCTTCTGTCAATCCATGACGTTTCTGACGGAGGTATTGCATGTGCCCTTGCTGAATCAGCAATAGGAGGAAACACTGGATTCAATGCTGATCTGGAAAAGGTTCCAGTATCAGAAAAGATGAATCCTGCAAGGATCATGTTCTCGGAATCTCCGGGAAGGTTCATCTTAAGCTTTCAGGAAGAAAACATGAGTTCAATCCTTGATATAATGAAAGGATCGCACTTTGCTGTAATAGGCAGGGTTAGCAGCAGCAGAAACATTGTTTTCACATCAGGCGCCGGGGTATTTAAATACTCCCTGGATAAGCTTAAGGATGGATTCTGCAAATCACTAATCTTTTAAGGAGTTTGGAAATGAAAAAACCCTTGGCAATTATTCTTACAGGCTATGGCATAAATTGCGATTATGAAACGGAATATAGCTTTAAAACTGCAGGGGCTGATGCAAAAAGAGTGCATTTCAATGAACTTTCCAAAAACAGGGATATCCTGGGTCATGCACATATTTTTGCCATTCCAGGTGGATTCAGCTTTGCTGATGATATTGCATCCGGGAAAATACTTGCCAATAAGCTTAAATTTGTACTGCTGGATGTTCTGAGGGAATTTATGGACAAAGACAGGCTTATAATCGGAATTTGCAATGGTTTTCAGGTATTAATAAGGCTCGGGCTTCTTCCCGGATATCCTGCAATGACCCAGCAGGCTTCATTGTGCATAAATGATTCAAGTATTTTTGAAGACAGGTGGGTTTATTTATTGGCAAAAAAGGACAACCCGTGCATTTTTCTCAGGGGAATAACAAGGATGTTCCTTCCAGTACGCCATATGGAAGGAAAGCTCGTAATAAAGGACAGGAAAATCCTGGAGACTATTGAAGAAAATAATTCAGACTGTCTTGCATATACATCACCATCAGGGGAGGATGCCCGTTATCCTTACAATCCAAATGGATCTGTCAGCAACATAGCCGGTCTCTGTGACAAAACAGGCAGGATATTCGGCCTTATGCCTCACCCTGAAGCATTCAACCACCCTGCCAATAATCCCTATTATAAGAGGCAGGATTTTCAGGAATTCCCCCTGGGTACCCGGATAATGAAGAATGCAGTAGAATACTTTCTCTAAAATATGAACATAGTCCTTGCATTCAAGCACAAATACACAAAACTGTACTATCTGTTTATCGCATATATGGTCTATCTTCTTTATTATCCTGTTAATATCTATACTCACAATGCAGGCAGATTCAGCCTGAATTCCATCTTTATTGATGAAATGATACCATTTGTTCCATTTTTCCAGCTATGGTACATATTCATATTCCTCTTTCCTTTCTTTGCTGTTTTTTACATAAAAGACAACAGGTATATTGAGCTTATAGCCAAGGTTATCATGTTTCAATACCTGAGCGGTTATGTAGTGTTCCTTCTCTATCCGGTTAAAATGGTAAGGGTCGGCGTTGAACCTGACAGCTTCCTTAACTGGATGGTCTATCTCAATCACATGATTGATAAGCCTTATAACTGTTTTCCCTCCCTGCACATGGCCTGCTCCATAAGTATTGCCTTAGCTATTTACAGGCTGAATAAAAAGGATTCAATAATCCCGCTAATAGTAGCAGGCCTTATAGGAATAAGCATAGTCTATGTCAAAGCCCATACCTTTCTTGATGGAATAGGAGGATTGGTACTCTCTCTGATTTCCTATCTGCTTTTCATCAGGCCCTACAGATTTTCAAGGCATAAGGATGAATATCACAGAAGCCCTGCGGTATTCCTGTATGTGTTCATGATTTACGGTATAGTCCTGTTATGCTCCTATATCCTTTACAGGCTGGATGCTTTTGTTTAATACCTGAACCGGCATTATACTATCTTTTGTATTTCACGAAGAAACTGTATCTCCGGAACTGGAAAAAATTCTATATCCTTATAAGTACAGCTGTCATATCGTCAGATATGCTGTTTTCAGATGAAAGGTCCTTTACCCACAATATAAGCCTTTCGTAAATCAACTCGAGAGGTTCTTTTCTTAAAGGGATTATCTCCCTTACCAGATCATCATAGCTGTATCTGTAGCCTTTATTCGTCATAATCTCGACAAATCCGTCAGTAAACATAAAGACAATATCACCCTTCTGAAGTTCCAGCATTACTCTTTCATACTTCTGGTCTTTGAATACGCCGGCGACCAGATTATTTGATTCAAGCGGCAGGGCATTCTCTCCTCTTATAATTATGGGAGAAGGATGGCCTGCATTTATATATTCCATTTTAAGGCTTTCAGTATATATTCTGCTGTATATCAATGAACAGAACTGGTTCCTGGCACTGTATTCATACAGATATGTATTGAAGCTGTCGAGTATCCGGTCAATATCCTGTATCGGCCTTTTCAGAGACTCCATCCTGAGAAAGGTAAGTGATGATGCCATTAGAAGAGATGCCGATATACCCTTTCCGCTTATATCACCAATGCAGAGATCGAACATATCATCATGCTGAGGAGAAAAATCATAAAAATCACCGCTTACCATCCTTGCCGGTATACATTTGCCATAGATTTCAGCTCCCTTTATATCAGGAAATTTTTTTGGGAAAAATGTGTTTTGAACCATCTGTGCAATTGAAATCTCATTTTCAAGCTTTTCATTCTCCTTAACCTTGCTTAAAAGCTCCTGTATCTCAAAAGACATTTTATCAAATGTCCTCGTCAGTTCTCCTAACTGGTCCTTGCGCCTGGAGTTTATCGGCGGAGGGAAATTCCCCTTTGCTATTCTTTTTGCTTTTTTATGGAGCTGGCTGATTATGCTTGTTATTGATACTGAAAAGAAAAGGCTTATAATGAGGGAAACCATCAGTGCAGCCAGTACCATTCCTGCTATAATGGCAATAATTATGACTATGGTATTCTTGGGAATAAAATATGAGATTGTCCCCTTAAGGTATTTATCGATAACTGCGCCGAAATTGGCCTGAAATATACCCAGTACCATTGCGTCTTTCACCTTGCCGCTTTCATCAATAACGACTGATCTTTTATAGAGGGCTGTCTTAAAGTATTTCCAGCCGCTGTTGAGGCTTTTTTTCCATTCCCTGTACCCCTCTTTCTGGCTATTCAGAAAAGATATATCAACACCCTCAGGAGTTTTAATCGCAATCTCGCCTTTATCATCCCGGGATATTTTTATATCCACATTCCTGTCATCTTCCTCCAGAACTTCCTCATCGAATCCGATATAACTGAAAAATATCTGCCCGCCCAGCCTGTCCGAAAGATTATCTATATATGGCTTTTCAAGCGGAACTGCAGCAAGATAATTATATTTATAAACACCGGAGATATTCCTGTCAAAAACCAGTACTAAAAAGGGTCTTTCATCATAGATAAAATAGGTGTATTCCTCAAGCCCCCGGGATTCCGGAAAAGGGACCGACTGCTTGCCATAATGGTATTTAACAGCCATATCGTCATTGTAGACAGTGAGTATAAGATTATCAAAATAACCCTTATTTGTTTCTATATAACCGTTCAACGAGTCATGGTCCAGTTTGTCTTTTTGCAGAAATAGAGCATTTATATCCAGGGAAAGCTCTTTTAATGCTGAGATCTCCTGCAGCATGGCATAGTCCAGGTCCAGGCTGACGGCCTGCATTATAAATATGTAGAATATAATCATAAAAAGGATTATCAGGAAGAATATAGGAATAAGACCTGTAAAGAGAAATATCCCCAGTATCCTGTTCCTTACCTTGTAAAACAGCTTGCTGTATACCCACAGGGAAATCTTTACAATAATGATAATCCCGCATACTAAAAGCAGGGGCCTTGTGATATATAGAGGGATTATGTCTCCTAACGATTCAGTTCTTTCAATGATGAGGCAGAGAATGAAAATCCAGGCATAAAAATACTTAAGCAGGTATCTCTTCATATTTCAGCTCCTAGACTCAATGTCAGGCCTGATTTGACTGCATAAGGTATATTTTCAGGGGAGGGACAGGATAGTCTTTGCTTCCCCTTGAAATGCCCAGCCCTGATGGATCATGAATAACTGCATTCTCATCAAGCACAGTACCTAAACCCGCCATGATCGATGCACCGGTCGGGGTAAAAAGCTCATGGTCAACTGGCCCTCTCACCCATGGAATATTATATTTCTTGATAATGATGCTTGTTGCAGGGGCAGGGACAAAAAGCAGGCCGTGAGAGAACTCAATCTTTCCCCCGCCTGCAGAAACAGGATATAATGCAGCTGCTGAATCTTCAGCTTCAAGCATCTGCAGGCCCATGACTGCACCTGTTATATCTATGACAATGTCCTGAGCTTCATGCAGGTACGCTTTATCACTTTCATGATTATGATGATGAACATGCTGCAGTTTTTTTATCTTTCCCTTCTTGAAGAAATCATACTTTGCATGGGCTTCCTTCTCGGCATTTACCAGTATATCAAGGATCCTGAAACCTGTTTTGCTGTAATATTCGTCTATGTCAAATCTTTTAAATATGTCCTCTATGATATTAAAAGCCTCATCCTCAGAAATAGAATGGTGTTTTGATGATATGTCTATATTGAGCCTTGCTGATCCTTCCCCGTCTCTGCTGTATTCAATACTGCATTCTCCGAGTGTTTTACCTGCTTCTGTCATTGCATTTATGACACTTCTTTTATCCCTGCATATGCTTATCAGCCCTGCGGCGAACATATCACCTGAAAGCCCTCCTCTCGGGTCTATTATCAGTTTTTTCATTTTCCTGCTCCAATCATATAAGATATAATAGCTGCCCTTATACCCCCGTCAATATTTACAACAGCAAGATTGGGGGTACATGAGGCAAGCATTGAGATCAGTGCTGTTTCTCCGTTTCTATAGCCATAGCCTATTGACGTTGGTACGCCTATCACCGGAAGAGGCAGAAGAGAGCTTGCAAATGTTGCAAGCGAAGCCTCCATTCCTGCAACCACGACACATGCCCTGCATTCATTTTCTATGCCAGCCTTTATAGCCTCCAGAACCCTGGATGGATGAGCTATACCCCTGTCTTCAAATATCAGAGGAAAAGCCCCGAGAGCCTTAATGGTCAGCTCTATTTCTTCAACAACAGGCCTGTCGGAAGACCCGCCGCTTATTACAAGTATATTAAAGGAGGGTTTTGGAAATTTGCCGATGACTGCAATCCTTTCCCCGCAGGCAGTCTCTGAAGTGTCCTTGAAGTGATCGCAGATAAACCTGTTGTCATTGGACCTCGATATTATCACATTCAGCTGTTTTTTGCGCATCTCGTCAGCAATATCAATAACCTGATCAGGAGTCTTGTGTTCGGCATATATTATTTCAGGTATACCGAGCCGGTTTTGCCTGTTTATGTCGATAATATGGTTCTCTGATGTCTGAATCCAGTCAAGGGACAGCTTCTTTTTTGCTTCTTCCAGGCTGATTCTGCCACCCTTATAATCTGAAAGAACTTTATCAATACTCATAATTCTTACCTTATTTTATTTTTTTATATATACGCTAAAAACCATAGATCTTTCTTACCATAATTTGACAAAAAGAAAAGAAATAATATATGGCCTGTATTAACAGATTTTTTCTGATTTTATTTTTATTATCATTGAAATGAGTGTTTTCAAAGGAAGGCCGTATACATTGCTCCTTGTTCCTTTCAACTGGGCCAGGAAATTTACTGCATAGCCCTGCAATGCATATGACCCGGCTTTTCCGAATGGCTCGCCTGACTCTATATAGGACCTGATTTCTTTATCGCTGATCTCTCTGAATCTCACCAGGCTTTCTTCCGACTCTGTCCAGTGTTTTTTATTTTCAGCATCAATAATGGTGATTCCTGAAACAACAAAATGCGTATTGCCTGAAAGGCTTCTTAAGGAATGGTAAATTTCGCCAGCATCTGCAGGTTTGCTGTATACCTTTCCCCCCATGAATACAACGGTATCACAGCCTATAATGTATCCATCATGGACTATGGCCTCTGCCCTTTGAGCTTTCAGGTATGAATTGACCCTCGCGAGCCTGTGAGGGCAGATGGTTTTTTTCTCTTTCAGCTCATTGCAGTCATTGTCAGCCTTCAGCACCTTAAAAGGGACAGGGAGATATGACATCAGCCAGCTTCTTCTGGGGCTGCTGGACACGAGATAAAACAGATCATCCCTTATAAGACAGCTTAATTTCATAAGATATATGATTTTCCCATATTATATTATGGAACCTGAAATCCTTATCAGGCGCAGATTATTCTTTATTTGATAAGATTCATTGCCAAAAAGCCCAGTATAAGCAGGGATACGAATGCTACTGACAGGACATTAAAATACCTGTCAATAAACTTTTTGATAGGTGCTCCAAAAAAATATATCAGGGTTGCAACTGCCATAAACCGCAGTGATCTCCCTATAACACTTGCTATTAAAAACTTATGGAATGAAAATGAAAAGAAACCGCTGGCTATGGTAAAAACCATATATGGGAGAGGGGTTAGTGCAGCTGTGAGAACACCGTAAAACCCGTATTTCTGATATAGTATATTTACCTTTTCCATAAGCTCCTGCCTGCCATAGTATTCAATTATCCTTGATCCAATGAGATCATAACCGTATTTGCCGATGAAATAACCAGCTGTACCGCCAAGCAGGCTGCCTGCGGTGCAGATCAATCCAAATCTGAAGGATTTTCCCGGAATTGAAATACAGAGTGCAATAAGCAGAACATCCGGTGGTACAGGGAAAAAGAAAGCCTCAACAATGGCAAGGCAGAATAAGGCAGTAGGACCGTAAGGACTGTCCCCCCAGGTCAATACCCAATCATATAACCTTCTAAGGATTCTAAACACGATTTTTTATTACCCCCTGTTCAGCTTTACAAAATGGCATTCCTTAAGAGTTGTTCTCTCGGTAAAATATCTGTGCTTCACGATCTTGATTATCTGCTGGCTTTCTTCATTTTCAACAGGAATGATTAATCTACCGGAAAGCGATAACTGGTCAACTAAATTCTTTACCAGGTTTTCTGCTACCGCACATACAATGATTGCATTGAAAGGGGAGTATATTTTCCATCCATCCCTTCCATCCCCTGTTGTTATTGTTATATTATCGTATCCAAACATCTTTAGATTGTTCTTTGCAAATTCAGCAAGTTCAGGAATCTGCTCAATAGAAAATACCTCTCCTGCAAGCTCTGCCAGCAGAGCTGTCTGATATCCGCTCCCCGTCCCGATCTCCAGGACCCTGTCATCCGGCTTAATTTCGGCCTGTTCAATAATATAGCCTACTATAGATGGCCTGGATGTAGTCTGGTTGGACCCTATATAAAGAGGTTTGTCAACATATGCCTCCTTCTCAAAACCCTTAAGGACAAACCTGTCCCTGGGGACCTTGAGAAATGCGTCGATTACTCGCTGGCTGATTATAGAACAGCCGTCTACCATAGAATCGACCATTTTCTTGGCCATGATCTTCCTGTTGAAATCATCCATAATCAAGAACCCTCAAAAATTTTTCTCAGTTCTGTATCTGCATCCGTATCCTCTGCTAAAACCCTTATGGGAGTAACTGATATATAACCATTGCTTATCATGTGTATATCGGATAATTGATCTTTTTTAATTCGTTTTTTCACCCCGGAATACCAGTAATAGGGCCTTTTTCTGGGATCTTTTCTTTTTATTACCATGTCATCATATTCTCTGTTGCCGAGCCTTGTTGTTCTTATTCTGTCCATTCGATAGTATTTTGAATCAAATGGCAGATTGATATTGTAAAGATAGGGTTTCCTTATCCTTTCAGTTATGAAAAGTATGATCTGATTGCATATTTCTGAAGCCTTTTCATAATCAGCATAATCATCCCCTCTTTTATAATCAAGCGACAATGCAAATGATGTAATGCCTTTTGTAAAACCCTCAATCGCAGCCCCGAATGTGCCTGAATACAGAATGTCCTGAGCGACATTCAATCCCTTGTTTATGCCTGACACGATATAATCCGGCTTTTCCCCGTCAAGAAGAATGCTTATCCCTAAATTTACACAGTCAGCCGGGGTCCCGTTGGTTGAAAAAAGCCTTTCTTCATGCTTTCTGACCCTCAACGGGTCATTAAGCGTTATGGAAACAGCTTTCCCGCTTTGTTCGTATTCAGGAACAATTGCTACTGCATCAGCCCACCCCGAAAGGCATTTAATCATGAATTTCCAGCTCAGTGAATGTATGCCATCATCGTTTGTCAGCAATATAACAGGTTTTGACATATTCTAATACCCTATTCTAATGAGGAAAAGCCCGTTCGGCTTTGCAGTAGGCGGGGCAATCCTCCTGTCCTTTTTATTAAATATATGATTTATCTGATCATTATCAATCTTTTCCAGTCCGGCATATATCAGACAGCCGACAATATTTCTTATCATATGCTGAAGGAAGCTCTTTGCCCTGAAAACAAGGTATATTTTATCGCCTTTTCTTATCATATCAGCATTTTCAACCGTTATAACAGGAGATTTGGCTATGCACCCTGAAGCCCTGAATGAACTGAAATCCTTTTTACCTTTGAATAATTCCATAGCCCTCTCCATCCTTTCAAGATTGAGCTTTTTCCGTATATTCAGCGAATATCTGTTTAATATCGGCAAATATACCGGCATTGATGTAATTATATATGCATATATCTTAAATAATGCAGAATATCTTGAATGAAATTCCTCAGGAACCTCCCTTACTCCCTTTATCCTGACATCTGATGGAAGGGCTGAGTTCATTCCGTCAAAAAGCATATTAAAAGGCAGTCTTTTCTCTGAATCAAAATGTGCATACTGATCCATCGCATGCACGCCGGAATCCGTTCTGGAAGCCCCGGTAATCCTTACAGGCCTCTTGATAAGCTTCTTCAAGGCAGCCTCCACAGTGTCCTGGACTGTCCTGCCGTTCGGATTGGATTGCCAGCCATTGAAATCTGTTCCGTCATACGCTATGTTGAAAAGGTATCTCAATTATCATTCGTCCTTGTTCGCTGGTCTATATGCCACAGATTTTTAATCCCCAGATAATACGGGTCCTGATTATTATTGTAAAGAAAATCAAAGAAAAGGCCATAACCGATAAATATCAGAGTGATCAGTATTATGACCCGGTAATCCCTCCTTAGCCTTGACAGAAACACACCGGAAAAGACAGCTACCGGGAAAAAACCCTGGAGATATGGCCTTGCATTCCATAGATAATTGACCGTGCTTACTCTGTAGAACTGAAGATAAAGGCCAAATATAGCCCCGAAGACGAGTAAGAGAAAAAGCATTATCCTTTTATCCTTTTTCCTGAAAAAAGTGCAGATACCGGGAAACATGAATAAAATTGCGGGCATGGCAACCATTATTATCTGGGGAGATGTGATAATATTTCTGAAAACATAAAAGAATGGATGTGGAGGCTCTCCACTGAACAGATACTGGAAACTGAAGCAGTTTTTAGGGATTTTAAGGGGCATATCCCCTATGAAATAAGAGTTCTGGAACACACCCCCCAGTACCCTGTAATTATAAACTGCATTTGGAATAAGGAAAACCATGACACCTATTATAAAGAATATAAGTATTGTGATTATCCTTTTCCGGCCTGCCTTTCTTATAAAAAGAAGAATAAATACAGCAATAAAAATGGCATTTCCATACCCCGTTATCCTGCTGAAGGAAGAAAGAGATATAAAGATACCTGATGCAAAACCAAGCAGAATATTATACAGCCTGTTCTTATATAATGAAACAGCACCCAGGAAAGTGGCAAACCCAAGGCCCGACAGGGAAAATGAAAAGAAATCAACCATATAAAACCGCGATGAAGCTATCAGCACCAGAGGGCATGTCATGACAAGAACAGAGGTATAGAACCTTTCCCTGACTGAAAGGTAATCATTTTTAATAAAATAGAAGGCATAGCCCATTGCAATGAAAAGCAGGATATTGGGTAATTTGGGTATGGAGTGGTAATGAAACACCGAAAGTATGAGAGGGTATCCGGGCGGTTTTTCTGATACCCAGAAGCCGTCCTTTCTTTGCCTGTATTGAGTAAAATTATCGCTGTTGTATTTTTCAGACCTTACCCTGGCTATTGCTTGCTGTGCAAGGTATTCTTCACCTGTTATGGAAAATCTCCCTTTTGAGTAGTTCTCAGCTGCAAAGTAAAAGGTCCATTCGTCATCCTCAAAGAATTTTATTTCAGTAAAGATCAGAAGGCTTATCTGGAAGGCAATAAAAAAAGATATGATTATTACATGGCTTTTCCTGTACATTCCTATTTTTAATATATAGTATTGGAGCTGGTGTCAATTTATTTTTGACAATAAAGAAAACATGATTATAAGCTTATTCCTATGAGATATATTACCGGAGCTTTCCTGGCTCTTCATATAACCCTTACAGCATTCTTTACTCTGTCCTATGGAGCTGTATGCACTGAAGCAGAGCTCTGCATACTTATATCCATAATCCTGACAGCACTGGCAAAACCTGACCTGCTCATATACTGCATATTCTTTCTGATACCTTTTACAGGCAATAATCCCGGCAATGATTTCATTCCTCTTTTAATCATTATTTCTCTCTTTTCAGGATTTACTTCAATTCCTTTCCTGATCAGAAGCCATAAAAAGACACTTTTAAATATAGCAAATCTGCTCTTTTTGATATTTACAGCACTGGTTTCTTTTCTTTCGATCATTATTTCATCCTTCAGCCATGTATTTCACAAATCACTTCAGGGCATAATCAGCTACCCGGGCATGATACTCTTTGCACAGGAAAACAGTGAGCTGTATCCTCTTTCTCTAATGATGCTTTTCTATTCCTCTGCCTGCATTTATTTTTATACTGTCAATATTATAAAAAACAGGCGCATTGAGACCATTATAAGGCACTTTATAATTATTTCGTCCCTGCTTGTAATGCTTGGACTGATAAAATATTATACTCATATTGACCTGCCTTTATTTTATGAAAGCAACTATTCATATCTGAATATTCCCAGGCTTTCAGCTTTCTTTGCAAATCCAGGTTGGTACGGGCAGTTTCTCCTTTTTATCCTTTTCCCGTCCATATTCTTCATCATAAAGGGCAAGAGTCTTTTTCACAGAATATTCTTCTCTATTTCTGCCCTGTGCATTATCTTAAGCCTTGTTTTAACCATTGCCAGGGCAGCTTATATCTCATTTCTTGCTGTCACGCTATTAATGCTTGCTTCTTTTTCTTGCAGGCATCTCAGAAAAAAAGGCCATCTTTATAGAACCGCTTTAATTTTCATAGTATTGATTATCCTTTCAGCTTCTGCTTTTTATATTTATGAGAATATTGATATTAAAGCACATCTAAGCAATAACCCAAGGCTCTATCTGTACAGATATGCGGTAAAGATATTCCTGGATAATCCAGTAAAAGGCTGCGGTATAGGAAAATATGCTGTTAATGCCCGACAGCTTTTTACGGAAGATACCCCCATGATTGTAAAATATTATCATTCAACAGCTCACAATACATACCTCAACATACTTGCAGAGGGAGGGCTTTTACTCTTTCTCCCCTTCACAATCCTGCTTGCCCTTGCTGTTTTTAAAAGATCGGTATCCCTGTTCTCAATGATGATAAAAGCCAGCCTTGTTTCAATAATTTTCATTGCGCTGTTTCAGCATATTTTCTATATATCAGTAATAGGGCTCTTTTTTATTATATATATAGCCATATCTGCAAATTATGGTGATTATTATGAATAGCATTCTCTATTGTGCTTTGTTTGCCATTTTAGCTGTATCAGCAATATACCTTTCAAAGATCTCTGACCTTAAAAGATCTGTCCTGATCCTGATCTGTATTTCGGGAATTTTAGCAGTAAGATCCCATTATACTCAGATCAGGATAAAAAAGGCAGAAACCATTGTCCCGGTATCCGCAAACCTTTTCCCGGCAAATATAGCACTGAATGGCAATAAAACTGTTGCCGTTGGTACCAGAAAATTTGTTGAACTGCACCGCAACAGCTCATTTTTCATATCATTCACTGTACCGGAGGATGGATACATCAACACTCTCATAAGGCAGAACAAGCAGGTAAAACGCAAAATTGGCCCTTCAGAACCTACATACAGTTTCAGGGTACATATTTTTGATGAACTGCAGAGGCTTCAGAACATTATTGATATTCCCTACAGCAGAAAATCAAAATATATAGAAAGGAATATAAACATTGACCTTTCAAAATACTACGGCCAGCAAATAATAATGACAATAAATTTTCATCTTACAGGGCCTGAAGATCTTCTTAAGGGGGAAAATACAGGCCGCATCTTTGAAAGCATACTGGTAAGGTATCCAGAGCTTCATAAAAAGGCAATCATGAAGAAGAAAATAGATTCATTCATGAAACCTAAAGATATAGATTTTTTTAAAATGGAGAAATATAAATGAGCACTGCAAAATATCCAGATCTCAGCAAAAAGGGCACCCTTAATCTTACTCTTATAAGGACTTATAAGCCTGAACCGAATCATACGCTGGAATTGCCTATAGGTATTCTTTTTCTTATATCATCACTCAGGGATAAATATCCTGGAAAATACAGATACAATATAATTGATATGCAGAAAGATTCAATGTCTCCTGCAAAAGCCCATGCCGAAATTAAAAGGCTTAACAGCGATATAGTAGGGATTTCAGCATTTACAAGTGAAAGGCATATAGTCAGCAGCATTGTATCCAGCCTGAAAGAAAGCGATCCTGGTATTCCTGTAGTAATAGGAGGACCTTATGCCTCAGCATCAACTGAGCTTGCACTGAAAGACAACCCAAAAGCAGATTTTATCTTTATGGGAGAGGGTGAAGAGCGATTTCCAGAGCTTTTGAATGCATTAACCTCAAACAGCAGTACTGAAAGTATAGATGGGATTGCCTATAATAAGGACGGCAAAACCTGCATAAAGGAAAAAGCAGCCTTTATAAAAAACCTTGATTCTATTCCTCACCCTGCGTGGGATATAATTGATATAGATTCCTATAATAACAGCAGGATAAGGCCCACCAATTATTTCAGAAAGAAAAGCAGATCGGTACCGCTGTTTTCTAGCAGAGGATGTCCATACCAATGCGCATATTGCCATAAAATGTTCGGAAAAACCTTAAGGGTTCGCTCAGCTGAAAATTTTTTCAGTGAAATAGCAGATCTATATGAAAATCACGGCGTAAGGGAATTGCATATACTTGATGATGCATTCAACCTTGCAAAAGAAAGGATGAGGAAGATCTGCCAGCTTATTATCGATAATAGAATGTCTCTGTCAATAGGCTTTCCTAATGGATTAAGAGGGGATCAGCTGGATTTTGATGATATTGACCTGCTTAAACAGGCAGGTACATATTTTATCAGATATGCTGTGGAGACAGGATCACGCAGAATCCAGGACCTTATCCATAAATATGCAAAGCTTGACAAGCTGATGGAAATAATAAGTTATACTTCAAAAAGGGGTATCTTTACACAGGGCTTTTTCATGCTCGGGTTCCCTACTGAAACCATTGAAGAAATTAATATGACTATTGATTTTGCATTAAAATCAGATCTTCATGCAATGGCTGCCTTTCAGGTAGTTCCGTTCCCTGGCACAGACCTCTATGATATGGCAAGAGAGATAAATCCTGATTATGAATATGACGACAGGTATCTTTTCTTTTCTGGAAAATCCTTTTACCAGGAGATTACCGGAATTGACCTTAATCCGATAATCAAGAGGATGTATCAGAGATTCTATTATAACCCGAAGAGAGCCTATCGTATAATAAGAGACCTCCCTGAAAAAGCCAGCATCTTTAACAGCACTTTTTCACTGATTAAGAATTCCATTATGAGAAATATCTGGATGGGAAAGCATTAGACTCTGTATGCTTTTTTCTGCAAAAGTCTTTCAAATAAACAATTCTTTTAATAAACAAATAAATAAATCAAGGCTTTCATTATTTGTCTGCATTTTTTTATCAATTAGCATCTTCATTATCGCCTGCGGGCCGGAAAAAAAATCAGAGAAAATACAGAGAGATGAATTAGACTTTTCTATTAATCATAAAAATAAGCCCAAAAACATATTTCTTATAATCGTTGATACACTAAGGGCTGACAGATTATCATGTTACGGGTACCAATCTCATCAGACCCCTGCAATCGACAGTATTGCTCAGGATGGAATTCTCTTCAGCAGGGCAATGAGCGTTGCCAGCTGGACAAGGCCCAGCATTGGGTCCATTTTGACCTCAATGTACCCGCGCCAGTTAGGCCTGATTGAAAAACCATCTGAAGGCGGCAAAATATATGCTCCTCGTGAAAAACGGGAGGAACTCAGAAGAAGAATACCGGATACGGTTCCAACCCTGGCGCAGATACTGAGTGAATCCGGCTACATGACCGCAGCATTTGTCAACCAGCCTGCATTGAACCAGAACATAAGCTATGGGAAGGGTTTTACCAGCTATTTTTATCCCGTTTCTGCTGACAGGATCCAAAAGAGGAAAAACAAAGAAGATGTCTTTCCCCAGTCATGGGATTTTACTAACGAGGCATTCAGGGTTGACACACTGCTTGCAGAAGAATTCGGTGGCTGGCTTAAGGATAATGGAAACCGCCCTGTCTTTGCCTGGATACATATACTTACGCCGCACATGCCCTATTGCCCCCCTGAAAGGTATATGCCCGCAAATCCATGCTCTGACGTCATCTCTGAAGCATCAGCATTATATGACGGTGAAATAAGGGCAGCTGATTCAATAGTCGGCAAAATAATAAGCTATATAAAGAATTATGCAGGGCTGCAGGACTCTCTGATAATACTTGCATCTGACCATGGTGAGGAATTCATGGATCACGGTCTTTTAGAACACGGGCACAGCCTGCATGCTGAGGTCACACATATCCCTCTGATACTTTCATACCCCGGAGTTCTGCCTCATTGCAGAATAGAAAACAATGTCCGGACAATCGATATCCTTCCTACTGTCCTTGATATTGCATCTGTTAAGTACCCGGATTCCTCATGCTTTGAGGGAACAAGCCTTATGTGCTTATTGGAAGATAAGAACATCAGCCTTGATGTTTTTCAGGAAGGTGTCCTTTACGGAGGTACCAAACGAAGCTTTACACAAGGCGATTACAAGCTTATTATTGACTTCCAGGATAATGTACCTCTCTTTTACAATATAAAGCAGGACCCGGCAGAAACAAACAATATCGCACAGGATTATCCAGATTCGGTCAAACTCTATTCAGGTTTTATTGATAAAAGGACAAAAAGGCTTCAAATATTTTATGATAATATTTCAGCTGAATTCATTTCAGATGAAAGGTCAGATAATTGCCGGGAAGACTCACTGGATGCCCTGAGGTCCCTTGGATACATTGATTAAAACATGAATTCCTGACAGGCCTGTCATAACAGGATATATAAATTACTGAAAGAAGGCTGGAAAACCAGGCCTTACTTGATTACTGTGTCATAATCGAAGGGGAAAAGCAGGGGCTGTGCCGGCTTTATCCCGCACAGCCCCTGTGCATGCTTTTTCTTAAAGTGAATTAATTATTTTTTTCGCAAAATCAAAGAGTTTTTCAACAGTCTCAACGCAGACCTTTTCATCAGGTGAATGAGGATGATAGAGGTTCGGCCCTATTGAGATCATATCCATATTATCAAATTTCTTGCCTATTATGGCTGTTTCAAGTCCTGCATGTATTGCCTGTATTTCAGGATATTTCCCATACATGGATTTATAGGCTTCTTTTGCCCTGTTAAGCAGTTCGGATTTTAAATTCGGTTTCCAGCCCGGATATCCTGGTGAAAGCTCAACTTTTGCACCGCACAGCCCTGATATAATGTTGATCCGGTCATTAAGCTCATCAACAGATGTATCGATGGATGACCTGCTCAGCATACGGATAATGAAAGCATCTTCCCTGGATTCAACGACTCCAAGGTTCGTAGATGTCTCGACAAGCCCTTCAATGCTTGGGCTCATTGCAATAACACCATTTGGCAGAGCCATAAGAAGCCTGATAAGCTCATCTGATCTTTCAATGGACATACCCTTCACACCCTCAGAATCGAGTATGGTGATATCAATATTGAAGTTCTTTTCAATATCTCCGAATTCTGTTCTGAAAATGCTCAGGCAGTCCCTGCATACTTCTTCTGCCTTATTGTATGCATCTTCTTTTATCAGTATTACAGCTCTTGCTGATGATGGAATTGCATTTCTTTTTGTCCCTCCTGTAAAATCTGAGACAGATATTTTCGTTTCTTTTGATATGGCCCTTAAAATTCTTGCCAGAAGTTTGTTTGAATTCCTTTTCCCTGAATGGATCTCTATTCCTGAATGTCCTCCAAGAAGGTTATCAACAGATACTGCAACAGGGATAAACCCGCTGAATGATATATACTCACCCTTTGGAAAACTGATTACAGAATCTGAAGCCCCGGCACATGATACATATATATACCCCCATTCTTCAGAATCAAGGTTTAGAAGCATTCTTCCCCTGACAAAATCTTCCTTAAGATTCCTTGCACCTGTCATACCTGATTCTTCATTTATTGTAAACAGGAATTCCAGGTCAGTATTTTCAAAATCCTCTTCCATCAGTGCCATCATTAGAGCTACGCCAATACCATTGTCAGCTCCAAGTGTAGTACCTTTTGCCTTTACATATCCATCCTCGTAAAATATATCGATCGGGTCACTGCTGAAATCATGCTTTGAATCTGAGTTTTTTACTCCAACCATATCAACATGGCTCTGAAGAGTAAGGATCTTTCCGCTTCTGCTTTCTTTGGAAGCCTTCTTATAAACTATAAGATTATTTACAGAATCTATCTTGTTCTCGAGTTGCAGACCTTCAGCGACCTCTGCAATATAGTCAATTACCCTCTTTTCATCAAGAGATGTTCTTGGGATCTTTGATATTTCATTAAAATAAAACCATAGCCTTTCTGGTTTAAGTGAGCAGATTTGACACATTTTTATATTTTCCTCCTTTGATTATTATTCTCATATTAAAAGAAACCCCTTTCCATGCAGTTTTGTATGAAGGGAACTGCCTTTTTCCTGTTTCCCCTGAAATATTGATACAGATATTCTCCTATATCGGGATAAAGGTACTTTTTCTTTATATCATCAATATCAAGCCAGGCTGTTTCAATGGAATGGGTATTCTCCGGCCTGATTTTAGGGTTTCCGTGTATCTCAGTAGCTAAAAAAACTATATGTATGGTCTGAGGGTGCCTCTTCGTTGATTGCGCTTCGCCCACAAAAATTATATCATCTGCTTCTATCTTGACTCCGAGTTCATTCTTCCACTCGTCATTGAGCGAATTAAGGACAGATACGTCCTTATCCACACCTCCGCCGGGAATGCCGTACACTTCTTTCCCTCCGTAGATATACTTCATGCATAGTATTTTACCGTCATTTTCATAAACTGCACTTACTCTGACTCTCATTTTATGCGCCTCCTTTCAGATGATAGCGAAAATTTATGATAAACAGATGATAAATAAAAAAACAATCTTGTCCATGAAAAATATCTTTGACAATCAGTGCAATATATCTAAGCTAATTAGAATGGAGAATAGTAAGATATCTATAATTTTTCTTCTGATTTTAATAATATCCTGTTATTCTTCCCATTCATGTGAAATAAGGGCTTTTTTCTCACCCTCCCTGGAGCTTCTGGAATCTGTAATAGATGAGCTGGACAATGCTGAAGAAAGCATATCTGTCTGCATGTATACATTCACAAACCGCAAACTGGCATATTCACTGATCAATGCAAAGAAGAGAGGGGTTAATATAAGGGTAATACTGGATCATAAAAGCAATGAGAACAACCAGTATGCAAAGGGCGGTTTCCTGATGGCTAACGGTATCAAAGTAAAAACAGTTACAGGTCTGAAAGCTGAAAACCCCAATGACTGGGATGGGATAATGCACAATAAGTTTGCAATTATTGACGGCAAAATACTCATAACAGGTTCCCTTAACTGGACAGCCTCAGCAATAGCAAAGAATTATGAGAATATACTTATTCTGAAGTCCTGTCATGTGATCGAGGAATACATGGAGGAATTTGAAAGGCTTTGGAAAGAAAATTAGCAATTCTTGTCATAATTGCCTTTTTCCCTGTATTTCTGTCCACAGCAGGTATAATATTTACCTATGACAGGTGTCTTCAGCCCCTGGATAAATGCTGCTTTTACGGCTCAGTAGCAGCTGTTTCTGAAACTGATAAATCATTTAAGCTGTATATCTCGCCGGGGCCTGATGATGTCTTTATCGTATATATACATAAAAAATACCTTATGGAAACCCAGTTTGATTCACTGTTTTCCAATCCGGTATTTATTTCATCAAGGCTTTGGAACAATTACTATGAGGTTTATACCCCGGAAGGGATCAGGTATCTGAGAAACTGATCCTTCTGCTGACAACCTTTGCTGGATCTTGGGTTAGAATAATACTCCGTTTATCATGACCTTTTCGACAAGATTGGCTGAGTAGTTGTATATCAGATGCTTGTAGTTGTCACAGTCCAGAATAAGAAGGTCAGCCTTCTTGCCCTCATCAATGCATCCCCTTTCCGGTGATATATCCAGTGAGTAGGCGGCATTGACAGTTGCAGCATTATAAACCTCATTTATATTCATGCCATATCCCCATACTCCAAGGAACATTGCCATCGGCATCCTCTCCAGTACACTGCTTCCAGGATTCAGGTCAGTGGATATGGTCACGATACAGTTTTCTTCAATAAGCTTCCTTGCAGGGGCAAAGGGCTTTTTCAGATAAAATGAGGTTCCAGGCAGAAGTGCAGCAGCCGTATCTGAACCTGAAACAGCTTTTATCCCGCTATCTGAAATCTTTATAAGGTGGTCTGCGCTTTTTGCTCCGTATCTGACTGCCAGTTCAGCACCCATCGTATTATCAATCTCATCCGCATGAAGCCTTATTTTCAGCCCAAGTTCTGCCGCTCTCCTGATAATCCTTTCAGTTTCATCATAGGAGAATGCAATTGTATCACAGAACACATCCACAAAGTCTGCGAGCTCATTCTCCTGAACATATGGAAGCATTTCATCCATAATTTTCCTGATATATCCTTCTCTGTCCTTCCTGTATTCCACGGGTATATCGTGGGCTCCAAGGAATGTAGCCCTGATTGTTGCCGGAAAATGCTTCTTAAGCTGTTTTATAACATTAAGCATCTTTACCTCATCTTCAAAACTCAGCCCGTATCCGCTTTTTATCTCAATGGATGTCGTGCCGTTCCTGATGACCCTCTCCATCCTCTTTGCGGAATCTTTAAGCAGATCCTCAAAACTTGCTTTCCTTGTTTTTCTGACAGTGTTTGCAATACCTCCTCCCGATCTTGCTATCTGTTCATATGGGACCCCGGTTGCCCTCATTTCAAATTCATCTTCCCTGTACCCTCCCCAGACAAGATGGGTATGCGAATCTATCAAGCCTGGAATTACCGTTTTTCCGGTACAGTTTATAAAGCTGTCAATCACAGGGGGAAGGCTTTCATTCTTTTTTATAAAGCTCTTTATCCTGTCATTTTCTATCAGTATATGGCAGTCCTCTATTATCCTCAGCCTTGAGAGGCCTGAACCCCTTGCCGGATAGATATCAAAAGGAGTGGCTATCTGTTTTGGGTTATAAATAAGTGTTATCATAAATCACCTCATTTTTGCATGAATAATTATTATCCAATAATCTACCATTTATGCCAGATTTGTAAAGCTAAGATTTTTTTATACTTTTACTTGACCGCGTCGTATTAATAAAATATTATTAGTATTTGTAATTGTGGGATATTATAGCTGTTATGATTTAATCTCACTTTGAAGACAAAAGTAAATCTTAATTGGTAATGGAGGTTTTTATGGGCAGAACTGAAGAGGAATTCAAGATAGTAGATAAAAGAAAAGCCAATTCTGAAGAAACCGGAGATAAACCCGCAGATAAACCTGATAAAAAAGAACAGGCTGAAGAAGAAAAGAAAAAAAGTGAACAGCCCCCTAAAGAAGAAGCCTATGAGGTATCATTTGACAGGTATATTCTTTCTCTTGCAACTCAGGCGTTTTTTTCTCTCGGATTAATAGAAAACCCTGTAACAAAGAAGATTGAAAAGGATATTCCTTCTGCCAAATACATCATAGATCTGATGGAGCTGATTCAGAAGAAAACAAAGGGCAATCTTGATGAAAATGAGGAGAAGATACTCGGTGACATTCTATATGACCTAAGAATGAAATATGTTCAAACCATTAAGAAATAGATTTTTACTTTTATCCTTTGCTATATTGATTTTCTCACTAATGGGTATAGCTCAGGACTCAATCCCTACACTTGACCTGAGTCCTTTATTTACCAGAACAAAGGATTTAGAGCAGTACGAAGATGCCGCTTTCGCGGAGAAGAGGCTCTATGCCTCCAGCATTGACAGCCTGTGGTCATCAACATACGGAAGCGAGAACTTTGACCTCTCGGATTTTCTCAATGACCTTATTATGCTCAAGCTGAAAAAGGGATTGAACAGGATACCGGATTTTTCCAAAGCTCTCTGCTATCATATCTCTAAATTTATCATAAACAGCAACCTTTCCAGGGATGAGATAAATCACCTGGATGAAAACATTGACAAGATCCTTGTAGTAGACCCATACTCAGCTGAGGCACATACTCTTAAATCAAAAATTACACTGAAAAAAAGCATTATCTATTTTATCCCTGCGATCTATTATTATATCAAGGGACTGCTTGCAAATTTTGCGCTGGTTGATGATATAAGCATATATATACCATCACTGATATATTATATACATTTTGCTGCCTTTTTATCAGGCTTCATCTTCTTTATCATTCTTCTGATCAAGTATATTCCTCTCCTTGTGCACGAAGCTCATGAAATCCTTCATATTACACCGGTCAGCAGGTTTTTCATTCTTGCCGCGATAGGTATAACCGCTTTCTGGTTTTATGCAGGAATGATACCCTCAATGATATTTCTTACAGCTCTAATATTCGTCTACACAAATAATTTTGAAAGGGCCATCATCATATTATGTTTTTTCAGCCTTATATTATCCATACTTACTTTCGACTACTTCAGCAAATATGCTCTATTATCGGAATCAGATATAACAAAGGCACTTATAAACAGCTATTCAATAGAGTATGACCCTTATTCAGTTCTTATACTTGAAGAATACCAGAAAAAGCATAATGACAATACTGCTGTTAATTTTACACTTGCAAATTATTACAGCAGGAAGGGCAAGATATTTCCTGCCCTCACTCTGTATAATGCAATTGAACAGAAGAGGACCTTCCCGGAGCTGTACATAAATATAGGAAACCTCTATTATATCCTGAATGATTATTACAAAGCGCAGTCCTATTATGAAAAGGTGACGGATAAATCTGAGCTGCAGGGCTTAGCATCATTCAACCTTGCGCAGATGTCCCTGGAGAAGCTTACTTTTTCACAGGATACCCACAAATACTTTGATCTGACGAAGGAGTATTCTCCTGACCTGGTAGACCTGTATCAGAAGATCTCCCACAAGCATATCAACCTAATTATAAGCACGGGGCTTCCTGCAGAGCTTTTATTTGAGCATATGCAGTCTGAAATGCAGAAACAGGATAGAGCTGTACATATTTCTGTTTTTGGCATGAACCCTGATCAGATGCCATATATAGGCACCCTGTCATTAGTTTTCATACTGATTGTCAATCTTTTCAGGATAAGGATGGACCTTGCATTTAAGTGCAGAAGATGCGGCAAAATATTCTGCAGCAGATGTTCGACAAAATTCTTTTCCGAAACAATGTGCCCAAGCTGTCATCAGGTATTTATCATCAAGAAGGGCATACACCCAAAAGTCAGGGTTGAGAAGATCATAAATATTGATAAATATAAAAAGAACAAGCTCCTGCTTTCAAGGTTATTGACTGTTCTTACCCTTGGAGGAGGCTATATTCTTTTTGATAAAGTATTTAAGGGGTTCTTTCTTATCTTTTTCTATATTTCAGTATTTATTCTTCTATTTGGCATTGTCCCAATATTTCCAGGCTATAAACTTCCTTTTGTTACTGATTACATGCTTGGGAAGATCTTTTTGGGTTTTATTATGCTAATTATATTATTCAATAGCATTAAATCCATGGATAAGCTATCACAAAAATACCACTCGGAGAAATAGGATATGCCTTTACAGGGATCATTGAAAGACTTTTCACTTGCTGATATATTTCAGCTTATAGGCCTCCAGAAAAAGATCGGGATTCTTGTACTGAGGGATGAGCTTGATGAAATAAAGATTCTGTTCGATAAGGGCATGATAGTGGGTGCTGATTCAAGGCTGAAAAAGATTGAAGACAGGATAGGACAGCTTCTTGTAAGATCAGGGAAGATAACCAGGGAACAGCTGGCAAGAGCGCTTGCAATTCAGAAGGAAACTCTTCAGCAGCTTGGTTATGTTCTGATTGAGAATGATATGATAACCCTTCCTGAGCTTAAAGAAGCACTTCAGAAACAGATACTGCAGATAATCTACAGGATGTTCCGGTGGAAAAGCGGGGAATATGAGTTCTATACCAAGAATGCTGTTGACTATAACCGGGATTTCATAGAACCGACACCAGCTGAAAAGATCCTTATGGAAGGCATCAGGATGCTGGATGAATGGCCCCTTATAGAGCAGGTGATCCCGACATATGATATAGTATTCAAGAAGGTTATGGTCGAAAAGGACAAGCTTGAAAAGGTATCAGAAAAATACCTTGTTGATACGGATGATATCATAAATGAAATGGATGCGCCCGATGATGATGCAAGGCTTAAAAACCTCGACCCCCGTCAATCAAAGATCTATGACCTGATAGACGGTTCAAAGGACATTAATGCAATAATAGAGACCAGTCCATATAATGAGTTTGAGACCTGCAAAGCAATAGTTGAACTTGAAAAAATGTACCTTATTGAGAAATCAGACATAGTAATAAGGCCAGAACTTGAAGAGCCAATAAAGATCATCCAGGCCCATATGAAGCCAGGCTTTTCGCTTAAGGAAGCCATTCCTGTCATAGCCTATCTTATAATAACCGTGTTTATCAGCATATTTTTTATTTCATCCGGCATGAACCTGTCCGGAAACATATCATCATCCTTAGAAAATAAAGGGATTAAAAGCATTGAAACTGGGATAAAAGAGAATTATGTCCGGGAATCCCTGAGATTATATTATCTTATAAATAATACCTATCCTGATATACTTGAAGAACTTGCAAGCAAAGGTTATATTGAGGGCAGTCTTTTAAATTATGGCAGCAGACCATTATTCATCTATAATAAAGACAATTTGCTCTATGATCTTAAGAGAGAATGAAATTTATGATATACCAGAAAGATATTTTTAAGAAGACCAAAGGATTCTGTGATATAGCTGATATAACTCCTGATGTCTCATCAGCACTGAAAGAAAGCGGTATCAATGAAGGAATATGCCTTATCTTTATACCCGGGTCAACAGCAGCAATAACAACAATTGAAAATGAAACAGGTGTAATAAGGGACCTTCAGAAATTTGTCGAAAAGCTGATTCCCCAGAATATAGCATATGAGCATAATTCGAGATGGGGTGACGGAAATGGCTTCTCTCATGTCCGCGCAAGCTTTTTTAAAGCCTCTCTCTCTGTACCGGTATCTGCAAACAGCCTTATGCTGGGGACATGGCAGCAGATAGTCATGATCGATTTTGACAACAGGAGCCGGGACAGGCATATTATTATCAAAATAATGGGAGAATAGATCCTATAGCAACAGGTCATCTGCATAAGGCTTTTTTTCCTGCTTATATATTTATATTCCTGCTGTTTTTCACCCTTAATCTTCTTATATATCTTCCGGGTTTTTCAGATAATGCTGACCTGTATATATTCTCAAAATCCTTTTTCAGCCCTGTCTGCAGTAATAACCCGGAAAGAGGTTTTCTGATAAACAGCATTTACACGCCTGTCTGTGCAAGATGCGCCGGGATCTTTGCCGGTGCATTGTGTTTCCTTGCAGTCTACTGGGTATATCTAATAAAATTTAGTTTTATCAGATCAAAAAAATATCTTTTATTTTTGCTTTTTCCGTTTATAATTCAGATTATGCTGAAGTTTTTCTCCATCGATTTTAACAGGTACATCAGGTTCGCCGGAGGATTCCTGTTTGGGATTCTTATACCGATACTGCTTCTCGAAGCATTAAACAGCATACTAAAAAATAGTTAAGGAGTTACAATATGGATCAAAATTTACCGAACATTCAGAATCCTTCTACTTACAGCAATGTCCATTTAAATGTAAGTATCATGACAGGACTGGTTGCTGGAATTATCATAGGCATCCCGTATATTAACCTTATTAACTGCTGTTTCCTCGGATACCTCGGTGCCGGATTCATTGCGGTTTATCTATTCAATAAAAGGAGCAATGTCCTCAGGCTTTCGGACAGTCTTGTTATCGGCGTTATCACTGGTTTTGTGATAGGGCTTGTTTCAAAAATAATTGATATTATCCTGTATCTTCTTGGCTTCAATCAGCAGGTTCACTTCATGGAAAAGATGATGGCCTTCTTTGAGAAGATGGATCTTCCTCCTGAAGCTGCTATTGAGATGAATGAAAAATTCAATGAAGCTATTGAAATGGCAAAGAACCAGACAATCGGGACCATTATAAAACACGGGCTTACAGCATTGATAATGTCCATTATCTTTACATCTGTAGGAAGCCTTATAGCCGGGCTTATTTTCAAAAAGCAGCCTGAGGTCATTACAGAGGATAAAGAGGAAAAGCCGGAGAATCCTGAATAGGAGAAAAAAATGAACTTAAAACAGCTGTTAGAAAGCTTTAAGGCACTCGAACAGAAGCACATAGATGACAGGGATATGCTCTTTAAGTCAGTACTCACAGCAATGAGGGATTACCTTGCAGAGCTTTTCTCTGTCTACAGCGATGAAATTGCCCTTATAATGAAGGACAGAGACAGGTTCTCTTCATTTGTACTGCCTATCACATTCCTTAGCAAAGGGAATTCATTCCCGATAAGCAAAGCAACAGTTACAAAGGATGTTTTTGAGAAGGGCAGGCCGGTAATGTCAAATAATGCAGCCAAGGTATACCGCCTGTCATTCTACGAGATGGCAAGGGCAGCCCAGAAAAAGCCCATGCCTATACAGAAGTTTATCAGCATCCCTGTGAAATACAGTGATTCTGTTCTTGCAGTGCTGTGGATCAGCAGGAGGGGGCCAAGCCTTGAGGAATCAGGAAGGGATTTTACAGAAACTGATATTGACAATACAGAGCATCTGATGAGTATCATTGCTCCATTTATCTACAGAAGCAAGCCGGATTCCTTTGTATGATTACCGGGGCCATCTGTCTTGAATATATGTGAGATCTACAAAAGTATCAACGGCGAATCATCCATGCAGGGCTATCCTGTAATTATACTCCGGACATGGGGCTGTAATCTGAACTGCTCTTTCTGCGATACTGAGTTTGCAAGGGAAGGAAAACCTGAAGTCTTCAGCATAGACAGGATTATTGAGATCCTCTCATCCCATAAATTAAAAAATATACTTATTACAGGAGGAGAACCCCTCCTGCAGGCTGACCTGTGTGACCTGATCGAAAGGCTAACATTTCTTGAATACTCCGTATCTGTTGAAACAAACGGCAGCCTTGATATAAGTTCAATCAGCCGTGCCCAGAAAAGAATTATTGATGTAAAATGCCCCGGAAGCGGTGAATCAGGTTCTTTCCTGACTGATAACCTGGATCGCCTGAGAGATTCAGATGAAATAAAATTTGTCATATCTTCATTACAGGACTATGAATATGCAAAATCATTCATTAACAGCCACCTGTCCTGCTTCAGAGGGGAAGTAATATTCAGTCCGGCAATTCCCTGCCTTGATCCAAAAACTCTCGCAGAATGGGTCATAAACGATAATATTCCTGTTAGGCTGCAGGTTCAGCTTCACAAAATCCTCTGGGGAAATGAAAGAAAAAGATAATTATCCCGTGAAGGGCATAAATATGGCATGAACACCCTGTTTTGGCTTCTTTTTCTCCCTTATTTCATCGACTATTGTTCTTACTGCAGCAATCTCATCACTGTCAGAAGTATCTATGAGAAAAAGTGAGTTTTCACCTGGCGCAAAATCTTTCCCAAACCTGATACCGCTGCTGCCTTTGCCAAAAACAGGGCTGAAGAACGTAAAATGAATGCTTTTTTGCTTTCTCAGATTGTTTATTAAAAGCTCCTGAAGATCACCTGAAACAATAATTATTATAATCATTCCATTCTCTCAACTATTTATATATTATATAAGATCTATACGATAATAAATAGCCCTTTGTTTTACTGAACTGGAAAAAAACCATATTAAATAATACAGCTGAAAGGTACTTTTCCCAGGCCGGTTTATACAGGTTCAGAGTAAATTTGAAATATCATATACCAGTCATTATGAAAAGGCCTGATAAAACCAGAAAAAACTAAAGTATCATCAAAATATCAGATCTCATTGGTCAGTTTAAGAAACCTGTTATAAGGTATGGCAAACCAGCTTTCAGAACATAATGCCCCGTTCTGGAGGCTTATCATGGAGACTTTTGCCGCACTTTCTTCATCAGGTGCTTCATATATGTCCATAAAATCAAATGAACCCAGAAGAGCATAATGGGCAATGAACTTGACTTCAGGACATTTCTCGCTGACCTCATCGAGCCACATTCTTCCTATCTCTTTTCTCTCTTTCATTCGTTTTGAAATCTCCGGCGACAGTTTGGTCATTAGAATAAAGGTCTTCATTTTTCAACTCCTTTTAGTTCTGGATTTTTATATTTCTTTATCAATCCTGCTTTCATTCTTAAATCTTTAAATATCATTCCTGTAATTATAATAATATAATTCAAATAATAATATTCAAGGCTGATTTAAGACAGCCTGGATAAAAACATTGAAGGCGGACATAAAAAAATATTTCCTATCTGGTTCCTGTATATGTGCCTGTCTCAGGCCTCAGATCATCGACAGAGTACCTCTCAACCTGATAGTCATCAGGCTGCCTCGGCCTCTCAGGAGAAGGCCTGCTCTCGCTTCTGGTCTCCTCTGGAATTCCCCAGTCCTCACCGGTATCAGAATCGTCCCTGCCGGAAGAAGGCTTAATTACCATGGTATGGTTAATACTGTAGGATTTTTTCTGTTTCCTGCTGTTGATAATGCTTTTTCTTTTTGCCTGTTCCCCGCTTCCTTCGCCTATGGTAATATTCCCATTAACAGTTTCATAATAACGGTGTGTAATTGAATATGAATAGCTGCCGCATGGCAGGGATATGCCGGCAGTGCCGTTTGCTGAATATATGACATGAAGCGGGATATCCTTCAAATCCTCTTTAAAGATGATAATCTTCGCTCCGTTAACAGGTTCACGATATTCATCAGACAGGGTAAAGACAGCATCAAAAGCTACCGCTGAAAGGTTCAGGCTTAAATTCACATCAGAACCAATAACTGAAAAGGTGTCCGAATATTCCTTATTACATCCTGAACTATCCTTTACTTCAAGCCTGTATTCTCCGCATGGGAGCATGAATATGCTTCTCCCTTCCCCATCTGTTTCGCTGTCGGAAATAAGGGCATCAGGGTCTTTTTCATTCAATACACGTAAATTAATTCCTTCCATAAGGTAGGTATCTATATTGTCAATGCTTATTGTCACCCTGTATTCTGACCGGGTAAGAGTATGCTCTTTAATTCTATCTTCCGGTATTGAAAGTATGTTTTCAGTAATACTGCCATAACACCTGCAGCTGACAGAATACTGGAATTCTCCATCAGGAAGTGCAGCAGAAACAGCCCCCTCTTCATCAGTATCCAGTGCCAGCTTAACCTTTTTTTCAGGGTCGTATATGCTTATGCGTGCTCCAGGAATGCCTGAGCCGTTTATATCCTTTATCCTGAACTCTATGTTTTTTTCTTTAGTAAGGGAGAGGAACGGATAACCTTTATTCTTTTTCTGAATGTCTGCAGTCCAGGTCCATTCAAAATCCCATCCCTCATATGAGTTTTTTGAATAAGGGTATACCATTTCCTCAGTGCGCCTGCCTTCACCCCCCTGGCCTGTTTCTATTTCTGTTATACCAATATCCCAGTAGGAGCTTGCAATATCTGACCAGTAAGGCTGGCCGACAAGCCCGCCTCTGTCTTTTTTGCTCTTTACTTTTCCTGCATTGTAGCAGTATGTAAAGGTTGAACCGTCAGCAGTCCCTGTCAGCCCCCCTGCTCTGCTTTCTGAGGAGGTAACTGAACCGGTATTATAGCAGTATGATACAGTTGAAGATAGAATCTCACCCGCAAGGCCCCCTGTATCGTATATCCCGCTGACACTGCTTTCATTATAGCTTCTGTCAATATGGGTGTATGTAGCATATCCCACAATGCCTCCCACCAGGCGATCTCCCTTTACAGAACCGGTACAGTGACAGCCAGAAATGGAAGGTACTGACCTTGCCCTTCCTGCAACGGCACCTACACATCTGCCGCCTGTTATATCCGCATTTGTAAGAGCAATATTTGCTACCACTGCAGGGTTGAGAATATAGCCAAAAAGGCCGATATTATCCTCCCCGGGCCTGTTGATGTAAAGATTATCTATTTTATGCCCAAGCCCGTCATATGAGCCTGTAAACATAAAATCATGATTTCCTATGGGCTTCCAGCCCTGGCTTTTGGCTTTATCCCCGTTATTAAACCAGGAATTTGTCTGCCCTGCATCAATGTCAGCTGTCTGAACATAGCTGAAAACCCACCTTTCCGGTTTCTCTGCTATCCAGTAAAGCTCATTGAGGTTTGAAATCCTGTAGGGGTCATCTTCTGTCCCTGAACCTCCGGGTTCTATGGAAGTCTGCGCGCTGACAGAAAAACAAAATAATGCAATTAAAGCAATAATCAATATCCTCTGCATTTATGTATACTCCTCTGGTCTTTATTCTATAATAAATAGAGTCCAATTTACCTGCTGAAAATTCTATTCTGCTCATATCTGACCTGGTAGATATTATAATGACCCATGGCATAAAAAGTCAAAAATAATGAAACAAAACACCTTATAATTATAATTTCAAGCCCCTTTTTTGATCTCTGCAGGCAATTATTTTATTCTTTAATATTTAACATTTTATGTATATATTTGTTTTATGGAAGATAGAATAATAATCTATACTGACGGTTCATGCCTTAAAAACCCGGGGCCGGGAGGCTGGGCCTATCATCTGGAATACAGGGATAAGGAGCTGAATGCATCAGGAAGCGAGAAAGAAACCACGAACAACAGAATGGAGCTCACAGCTGTCATTAAAGCTCTTGAGTCGATCAAAAAGCCTCTTCCCCTTACCATTCACACTGACAGCGAGTATATTTATAATGCATTCATGAAGAAATGGCTCTACAGCTGGGAAAAAAACAGCTACCGGAACAGCACAGGAAATCCTGTTAAGAACAGGGATCTATGGGAAAAGCTTTCAGCCCTGGCCAAAAAGCACGACATTATGTGGGTAAAGGTCAAAGCTCACAGTGATGACCCGCTTAACATAATGGTGGACAGGCTTGCAAATGAAGCAGCAAAAGGAAGGTTCAGAAACGGGCAGGATGATTATTCAAAAGAGATGAAACTGAAGGAAGGGCTTTTCATAATCAGGAACTGCAGGAAGGAAGATATAAAGCCTATAAAAATGATAAACGACTCGACGCTGAACCAGAAGGGGCTGGTAGAGAAGCAGGGATTGAGGGACTCTGATTTTGACATGCTCTTCAGAAAAAACAATACCGCAAGAGTACTGGAGCATAAGGATAAGATAATTGGCTTCTACTGGCTTTTTTATGATAATGAATATTTTAGGAAATACTATCACAGCAGATACATGAACGATGATACGGTCTATCTTCTTGCAATTGCCGTTGATAATGCTTTTCAGAAAAGGGGCCTGGGAAAAATACTGATTGAAAACATATATGAATTTACCCAGAAACTGGGTAAAAGAAGAATTTTGCTTGATGTTGCATCCAGTAACAGGAATGCCTGTTCATGGTATCAGAAAGAGGGCTTTGATGAAGTAGAAACGCAGATGTTCATGGTTAAGGAGCTGACTGATGAATGATCAGCTGTCAAAGATCTGCCCTGAGTGCAGGGGTTATATACTTGGCGATCAGCGGAACTGCCCCTATTGCGGATTTTACCTGAAGGGAAAAAGAAAAAAACTCGGCTTCTACTCCATTCTATTCATAATATTTGCTGTTCTGATGATTATGGCAATCCTGATAAAAGGCAGTCCCAATCCTTCATTAAGGAAAATACAGCCCTATATCAAACAGGAAAAGATAAAGCATATATAAAATATAAAGCTGTTATAATTTTCTGCAAAATGCATGAGATAAAGGAGAGAATCATGAAATCAGACCAGCAGGAATATCCCTTTTCAAGAGATGCCTTAAGGCTTCTATTTCTGGTCAGCCTTTATACCGGTTGCAATGCGAGGCCCTGGCTGAAAGACTTTAATATCAGCATTATAGTTCATTTATGCGTTAGAGCTGGCCTTTTTGAGAATTACGACCTCGCACCAAGCATAATAGACTTCCGGGGCATAAAGATGTTCGCTCTGGTCAGCCAGGAAGCCGTCCGTGATTCGGAGGTACTTTTCAGGAATAAACTGATAGAGCGCATAATATTAAATACCCGTTATTATGCATCAATGACGGCAACACGTATATCAGACAAGGGTATGGACCTTATTCAGAAATTAAAGATCCTATCAGAAGATGAATTAAAAAAACTGGACAAAATTCTAAAATGTCCAAAATGCGGCAAGCTGATGGATTTTGCTGTCGGGCGCAAGGATTACCCGTCAGTTCACCTGATTATTACCAAAGCCTGCAACTGTTATTCAAAAGGCAGTCATCTTGAGAATGACCTCTGGTTCAAGGCTGGCCATATGGAAGAATTTATCATAGAGGATTTCTTCTCAATAGGCAGTGTTGAATATAAATGCAAACCCTATTTTTTTGGAGGGTCACATAATGGATAGCAAAAACCTGGCATTTTTAAACGGGAAAGTCAGGATAGTCCTGACAGAATGGGTACCCATAGGCGCTCATTTTATTTACACTCTTCAGAAAAAGCTTCGCTGTCATCAATCCGCATACAAGCCTGGTGTTAAGGGAACATCTTCAGGCAGGAATTTTTACATAACAAAAGAGATAGACCAGCTTCCTAATGCTGCAGTTATAGAGTCGGGGAAAACGGAGATCAGCATGCGTGTCATTGATTATAAACACATGGAATACATCAGGCTGGAAAGCAATGTTGACATTGCTGAGACGGGAGGCGACCTGCAGAGTGAGATTATTGGAATTGAAATATCCAGTGACGGGAAGATAAGCTATGGTATTGAACTTGAGGGAAGGCAGAGCCTTGATGATATCTCCCACATAATTGCTGACCTAATCGTTGATTCCAGCAAGGTCATGAATACCCTGTTCAATTCCTATCAGCGTAAATTGCTGGATATTGTCTTCTGCCACGAGAGCCTTCACCGTGACAAGTCTCTGGTGATAATTGCGGAAAAACTTGAAAATAGCGGAGGGAAAAGCTTAAGCATGAACGATGCCCTTTCTGATGATGGCTATTCTGCTGAGCTTACCCAGGTTCTTGGCCATCTTGACATTATCAGTGCCAATACATTATGCAAAGATGAATTCATAATAACAGGAGAGCACGGCATGCTGCTGATATCTGCTGATTCAGCACCGCTGGAGAACTTCCTGGTGGGCTACAGCATGATGAACTGTATAATCATGTTCACATCCAATCTTCAGGGATGGATTTCCTGGTCCTGGGACTGCCTTAATGACCAGGAAAAAATAATACGCAGGCAGGACAGTGAAGAAATTATGCATGTCCAGCTCCGGCTGAGCGAACTCAGCGCAGAGCAGGTACTTCTTATATCTGTTCCGGAAAGCCTGACAAGGGATAAAGAAGCAATAGATTCATGGATCAAAAGCAGTGATATAGCCAAAACAGCAGAAAACTTCAATATCGAGCAATACGGGTATATCAGGGGCCTTTTTGACAACCTGGACCAGCGCCTTTCAAGGACTGAAAGGTCAATCCGCACACTTGGGGAAGAGATAAATAATATTCGTGCTCTTGCAAGCACCCTGAGTGAAAAAGCAACCTTCAGGATAAATGAAGCCATGCGGGTACTTACGGTATTTTCCGTAATTTTTCTTCCTTTGACACTAATTGCCGGCATCTATGGGATGAACTTCCAGGCATTCAGGGATCCTGCTTTTATTATCCGCTCCTGGTGGAATATGCCTGAGCTTTACTGGGTTTACGGATATCCATTCGTACTCATACTGATGGCGGTAATCACACTGGTCCTTATGGTCTATTTCAGAAAGGTCGGCCTCCTTTCACCCGGCTACAGGATAAATAAGGGCATCGGTGATAAAAAGGGTACCAGAAGAAGATTTTACAGAGGCAGGTCAAAAAACTCAAAAATTCCATAATTTATAGGCTCCCTGACAGGGTGCAGATTCATCAGTAAATATTTGAAAGCAGACGATTATATATACCTGAAAGGCAAGGCGTCTGACAGAAATCACACAATTTTTGTGAAACTCAGCTTATGACTCCGTTTATATACTGCCTTGTGATTTCATTTCTGGGATTTTCGAAGATCTCTTTTGCAGGGCCAGCTTCCAGGGCTTTCCCGTAATACATGAAGATCACATAATCCGCGAGCCTTTTTGCCTGCCTGAGTATATGAGTAACCATTATAATTGTATATTTTTCTTTCAGTGCTGCGAACCTTGATTCTATACGTGCGCTTGAGATAGGATCGAGAGCTGATGTGGATTCATCTGCCAGGATTATCTCCGGTTCGACAGCGAGGCCCCTTGCAAGGCATAATCTCTGCTGCTGGCCTACAGAAAGCGCTGCGGCAGGTGATTGCAGTTTCCCTTTTACCTCTTCCCACAAGCCAACCTGCTTCAACTGGTGCTCCACTATCTCACTCAGCCTTTTTTTGTCTTTCATCCCATTGATCTTTGGCCCGTATGCAACATTATCAAATATTGACATTGGCAGAGGATACGGCTTCTGCAGAAGAAGCCCCATTTTCCTTCTTATCTCAGATATATCTGCTTTACTGTCAAATATGTCTTCATTATCCACCAGTATTCTGCCGGTAACCCGGGAACCCTCAATTGTATCAACAAGCCTGTTGAAACACTTCAGCAGGCTTGTCTTCCCGCAGCCTGAAGGTCCTATTATTGCCGTTATCCTGTTGCCAGGTATCTTTATGCTTATATCCTCAAGTATCCTGTCATTTCCTATATACAGATTAAGATTCGAGATTTCAATAAACGGATGTTCTGTCATTTTTCCACCTTTACCTTATAACATGTTTTGAGAATTTCTTTCCGATCAGCCTTATCACCACGCTAATTACCAGTATGATAGCAGTAAGTATGAATGCTGATGCATAAGCCCTCTCCTGAACCTCAGGCAAAGGGCTCTGGAGCTGGAAGAATATGGCCAGAGGCAGTGTTGCAACAGGCTGAAATAAAGATGTCGGAATATAATCAGAAAACCCGGCCGTAAAAAGCACTGAAGCTGCATCGCCTATTCCCCTGCCGAAAGCAATCATTACAGCCATGATGATTCCGCCGGAAATCTGCTTTACCACTACATGGATGATAGTTTCAAATTTCGTGGAGCCCAGGCTGTATGCAGTATCCATAAGATCCTTTGGCACAAGCCTTATAACCTCGTCAATAGTCCTGCACATGAGGGGAAGGATAAGCAGTGCTACGGCAAAAACCCCGCCGAGAAGGGATGCCCTTATACCGAGAAATCTCAGTATTATAAAACCGTAAAGGCCATAGACAATGCTGGGGACACCCGTAAGCACATCAAGTGAGAACCTTGTATAATATGCAAACCTTGATTTTCCCCTTCTGTATATATTTATATAAAAGGTTATCGGAAGAGCCAGCATGAGAGCAAGCAATGTAGAGAATCCCCCTATCATCAGGCTTCCTATGATGGCATTCAGTATTCCTCCCTCTTTGCCAAGGTAATACCCCCCCTTTGGAAGCTGTGTTATCATAGAAAAGCTCAAAGAGCCTATCCCTCTGTACAGTATGGTACCTATAATAGCCAGAAGCGCTAAAAAGATAAGCCCTGTGCTGATCTTCATAAGTATTTTGAAAATACCTTCTTCAATTGATCTTTTGTCCATTTATCATGTCATCCTGTGATATTTCATAAGCATGAGCCTTGAGGCTATGTTAAAGACAAGTATTATGAGCAGAAGAATAAAGCCTGCAAACATAAGGGCTGAATCATAGAGGGGTATTGAAAGCATTTCGCCGTAATTATTGGCTATCAGAGAAGGTATTGTATATATCGGCTCAAATATGCTCTCTGGTATTATTGCGACATTGCCTGTGACCATAAGCACTGCCATTGTGCCTCCCAGTGCTCTTGACACACCGAGGATTATACCTGATATTATTCCGCTGAATGATTTTTTGAGTATGACGAACTTTATTGTCTGCCATTTTGTTGCTCCCAGTGCCAGGGAAGATTCTTTCAGTTCAGCCTCTATTGATGCAAAGATCTCGAGAAGGACAGAAATAATTATGGGAGAGACCATTATTGAAAGCACTATGCCTCCTGCCAGCAGGCTGTATCCTGTTGTCGTTCTGCTGAAGAACGGGGCTATATAGTCCCTTATGACCGGAACAATGACGAGTATCCCCCAGACACCATATACAACAGCAGGAATACCGGCCAGAAGGTCTATAAAAAGCTTCGCCCAGTAAAGAATCCTCTTTGAAGCATACTCTGAAAGGTATATTGATGTCAGTATGCATAATGGAGCAGCTATAATTATGGAAAGGGCTGTTACAATAAATGTCCCGAAAATAAAATTGAAAAGCCCGAAGCATCCTCTTAAAGGAAACCATTCAGAAGAAAATACCAGCTTAAGTATATTATGGTGTTCAAAGATGGGCCTGGACTTTGAAAACAGCCCGAATATTATGAACAGCAGGACAATATTTACTGCAACAGTTGTAATAACCATCAGAATTCTTGCAGTATTGTCTATTCTTTTTCTTCTGGTTCTCATAAATGTCTGATTATCTTAGTTTATCAAGGCTTGTATCAATCTTGTCCTGGGATATATTCACATACCCTGCCTCAGATGTAAGAGCCTGTCCCTCGGAAAGCACATATTCCAAAAATTCTTTTACTAACCCTTCCGGGGGTTTCCCCTTTGTGACAAAATAGAGCTCCCTTGCCGGCGGTGAAGGATAATTCCCCTCTGAGATTGCCTTGACTATAAGGTCTATGTTTTCATAAAAATCCTCATTCTCATCCAGTATCCCGTTTCCGTTTAAGTCTATTGGAATTACTGAAACACCATCTACAGGGTTTTTAGTATTTCTGTCATAAACAAAATTTATATTGTTGTACCCGATGCCGAGAGTGTCATCCTTGACAGCTGTAACCATACCTGGATCTCCAAATATTCCGGTTCCTAACATGTCCTCCTGCTTTTTACCCATAAATGCTGCAAATGTAGCAGCAGCTCCGCATGCATCTGACCGGGTATATACATTTATCCTGCCTGCAGATGCTTCATCATATATATTGCCCCAGTCAAGGCTTTCACCCTGTATCCATATTTTTTCAAATATTTCTCTCTTTATTCCCTTTGATTTTACAAGGCCTATAACTGGATTTTCTGCGTTTATTACAGGAACTACCGCGTCAATGGCTACAGGTACATAAAATGCCCCCTGCTCAATTTCCTGCGGATATATTTCCCTGGATACCATTGCAAGGTCGACAAGATCTGAAAGCACATCTGCCATTCCCTTCCCTGCTCCGCCTGCTGATATCTCTATCCTTACGCCGGGGTGCAGCTGCTTGAACTGGTCAGCCCAGGAGACAGCAAGAGGATAAAGCGCCCATGCACCTGATATGCTGATTGTGCCTTCCAGCCCTCCGGATTCTGACTGCTTTTCTGAAGGCTTACAGCATATGCCTGTTAAATAAAACATTATTAATATCGGAATCAGGATAAATAAAGATCTTTTCATACAAAATCTCCTTTTTCATCATTTCTCTACTAAATCTATAGACAATATATATAAAGTCAATAAAAAAAATCAAATTAAATCTGCAAATGTTATATTTTCAAGTTTAAGTGCTATATAATCACGTATTTCCCTTAATATAAGCTTGAGCTTGGGGTTCTTTTCAATCGGTGTATGCCTGTAAAAGAACATACTGACTGATTCAACCGGTGCCAGGGCACCGTCCATAATCCTCATAATTTCAGCCAGGCTTATTTTATCAGGGCTTTTTGCCAGCATATAGCCTCCATCTCCTCCCCTTTTGCTTATGCAGTAGCCTGAAGTCTTAAGGGTCAGCAGTATGCTCTCAAGGAATTTTTTTGGTATTTCTTTCCTTTTACTTATGTCGCCTATCTTGATATACCCCTTATCGTAGTTCTCAGCCATATCTATCATTGCAAGGCATGCATATTCTGATTTTACAGTAAGCTTCATTCTATTCCTCTTTGCATATATTTTTATTATAAACCCATTTTTTTCATTCTCAACCTAAAAATTACTTTTAGCCGGTGTTGTGGTCTCCCTGGAATTCTCAGACAATGCTTCTTTGCTTCATGCATTGAATGAATTTATGCCTGCTTAAGGATTTTTTGCTTTGCTAAATGCTTTTTATATGCTTAAATCAGAGAAAAAGATAATAGAAGGTATTTATATGAACGAACAGAGTTTTAACATGAAAGTCCTGAAGACACTTTGCGATGCATTCGGTCCTTCCTCCTGCGAAGATGACATTCTTGACATAATACAGCAGATACTTGGGCAGTCATTTTTCCATTATGTCACTCCCCATAAAAATCTTGTTGTCTTTAATCCATCAGATAAAAACAAATCAGGCAGGACCATAGTCTTTCAAAGCCATATGGACGAGCTTGGGATCAAGCCTAGAAGATACCTTGATAACGGCCTGATCGAGGTCCTTCCTATTTCAGTTATCTCTGATGACTTCAATAATCAGAAGATCATATTTAATCCGGGCAATATTTCGGGGATCCTTACAGTCAGAAAAGAGGATAAGAACCGGACATACTATGTGGATATAGGAGTATCAAATAAAGAGGATGCAGAAAGGCTTGTCCCTGTATATTCAGCAGGTTCGGCAAAAAATTCTGTCGAAGTCAGGGAAAGCAAGATCTTTGGAAAGGCTTTTGACGCCAGGGCAGCCATTGCAGCGATTGTATCTGCTATGCACTCCAGCCATCTTCTTGAAAAAACATCAAATAAGACAGTTGCCGTTTTTTCAGCAAGAGAGGAAACAACATTCTGGCCTCACAGGGAGATAGGGTCAGCTTTCAGGGAGCATAAGCTGAAACCGGATCTTTTTATCAATATTGAAATATGCCCGGGGACTTTAGCTCCCTTTGTAATGCCAACCGGCGCAGAGATCGGCAAGGGTGTTGTGATCGCTCATATGGATAATTCATATGTTTCAAACCCCCAGATCAGCAAAAGGATAATTGAGATTGCAGAGAAAAACAGTATTAAGTATCAGGACATGATATCAAGGGCCGGAAATGGTGAACTCGGCAAATTATGCTATGAACTGGAGTCGGACGGCATAGGCCTTGCACTGCCCGCATTTGCCATGCACTCACCCAATTCTATAATATCAAAGGATGATTACTTCAGCCTTATAGAACTTATAAAGGCCATAATTTCCGAGTACTGAACCAATCAATCCTAAAAGGTGTAAGGGTCCATATCTATAGTCACTGCTGAGCTGTTGGACAGGTATATTTCCGAGATATCAGAAAGCATTCTGTTTATCTGCCCTATGCTCCCCTGGAGGAGTATGTTCCATCGGTACATATTCTTTCTTTTTTCAACAAATGCAGAAACTGGGCCGATAATTGAGATATCCCCTGTTTTCACTCTGCACAGCCTTTCATAGATCTTTGATATAAGGTCAAGCACCCTTTCCTTCTTATAGCCCGAAGAAGATATCATGCACAGTCTTCTGTAAGGCGGGTATCCGAATTTCTTCCTTGATTTAAGCTCCTTCTCTGCAAAACCGTAATAATCATTCTTCAGGCTGTACTGTATTGAATAGTGTTCAGGAAGATATGTCTGTATAATGACCCTGCCAACCTTATTCCTTCTTCCTGACCTTCCGCTGACCTGGTTGATGATCTGGTATGTTCTTTCTGCCCCCCTGAAATCAGGCATATAAAGGCTTTCATCAGCCTGTATCACACCTACAAGGTTTACTTTCGGAAAATCAAATCCTTTGGTTATCATCTGTGTACCTACGATAATATCATATTCATGCATGCCAAACTCAAAGAGCCTTTTGTCCTTATCCCGCTGCCTGATATTGTCCGAATCAAACCTCAATATCCTGATCCCGGGTATATATGATCTAATCAGTTCTTCCACATGTTCTGTCCCGAATCCGAAGCTGGATTGCTTTTCGCTTCCGCAGTAGGGGCATCTGTCTGGCATCCGCCTTTGCCTTCCGCACTGATGGCATACCAGCCTGTCTATCTCCTGATGATATGACATGGACACGGAACATCTTGTGCATCTTATGCTGGAACCGCATTTCAGGCATATTATTGCTGAATAGAACCCTCTCCTGTTAATGAAGAGTATCCCCTGGTCCCCCTTTTCAAACATCTCCTTCAGGTTTTCAAGGAGAAGCTGGCTGATGATTGTAGACCTCTTCTTTGCCTTTTCCTCCTTCAGGTCAACAAGAAATAATTCAGGAAGCCTGGATTCCCCGTATCTCTCAGTAAGTTCATGGAACATGTACTTGTTCTTTATCCTCGCATTGTAATAGGACTCAATACTTGGCGTAGCACTCCCCAGCACTATCGGCACATCCTGTGCTTTTGCCCTGAATATCCCTGCATCCCTGGCATTATAGCATGGAATGCTCTCCTGCTTGTATGATTTGTCATGCTCTTCATCAATAATGATTATGCCGAGCCTGTGAAATGGTATGAAAAGAGCACTCCTTGGGCCTATTATAAGGTCTATCCTGCCGTCCCTGGCCTTCTGCAGTATATACCTTTTCTGCCTCTTTCCCACGGAAGAATGCAGCATTTCTGTTCCCGGAATGAACTCCCGGAACATCTTCTCCAGGTGTATGCTTAAGCCTATCTCAGGGACAAGGATCAATGCCTGTTTGCCTGCCTTTATAATATCCTGTATCAGCCTTAGGTATATAAACGTTTTCCCCGAGCCGGTGATCCCGTATATGAGGTGCGTACTGAATCCCTTTTCGAGTTCTGAAAATATAGCATTATATACAGCATTCTGCTTTTCACTGAGGCTGAAGTCCTTCATTTTCCTTTCAATTTCTGCTGACCTGCAATCATCAAAAACAATATCAATAAACCCCCTTTTCCAAAGCAGGGACAGAGCAAGCTTAAGCATGCTGCAATCCTTAAGCCTGTGTTTCAGAGAAGATAATGCAGTATTCTTTTTGCTCCTGATATAGCTGAGAATTTCAGCCTCCCGGGTATTCAGGGAATTATCCGCGGGACCGCTGTCCTTTTTTGCTGCAATCCTTAGTATTCTTTCATAATTGCAGACAGCAAATGAATATACTGCCCCTGGAGGGGAGTGATAATATTCTGCTATGAAATTTATGACTGAAAGAATATGATCATCGCATGTCTGACTGATGTTTACAATATCTATAATTGGCTTTATGCCCGGATAGTCTTCAGTTTTACTCCCGGAAAAGCCCATGACATATCCAGTCTCAATCCTTTTTCCGAAGCTCACCTCTGCAAGCTGTCCCGGGAAAATGCATTCTTTGTACCTTATATCCGTATAATATGTGAATCCCTTAAAAAATGGCCCCTTAATAGCAATATCAATAAGCAGTTTTTCCATCATCTGCCTTCTGTCAGTTCCATTGAAACACTACAGCAGGAAAAGCAAGCATTATCATGCCTGCTGCAGAAAGCAGTATTATCAGGGGCAGAATGAACCTGAACCATTTATCATATGGTATTCTGGCAATCTCCAAAACACCCATCAGTACAGCGCTGGTCGGGATTATCATGTTTGTAATCCCGTCCCCAAGCTGGTATGCCAGCACTGCAGTCTGCCTTGTAAACCCAAGGGCATCGCTTAAGGGAGCCATTATGGGCATTGTAAGGGCAGCCTGACCTGACCCTGACGGAATAAAAAAGTTTATAAATGTCTGCAGGATAAACATTATCTGGACACTGAACACCGAATGCACCCCTCCCCCGATATAACCTGCATAATAGAGAAGCGTATCAATTATCCTTCCCTGTTCTGCAATGATAAGGATGCTCCTCGCAAACCCTATGATGACAGCTGGCATTGCCATATCTCTGACCCCTTCTGAAAATGCCCTGACTGTTCTCCCGGGTGAAAAACCGCAGATAATGGCAGAAACAATACCCAGTCCCAGAAAAACAGCGCTTATCTCTTCGATATACCATCCGGACATGCCTGATATGATATGGTCTTTGCCCTGAACTCCCAGAATAATAGCTGAAAGCGCCAATACCAGAGATATCACGACCAGCATCCTTCTTTTTGTAAGCTTCATATCCTCTTTTTTTTCACCGGAGAGCTTGCAGTCAAAGGATATATCTTTTACAAGGCTTTTTTCAGGTTTTTTTTCAATTCTCCTGGCATACCTGCATACATACGCTATTCCAATAAAGGTCAGCACAGACCATACTATCAGCCTGTATTCCTGCCCGCTGAAAAGGCTTATGCCGGCTATCCCCTGTGCAATGCCGACAGTGAATGGATTGAGAAAAGCCCCTGCAAATCCCAGGCCAGCCCCCACAAAAGCTATGGAAACTCCTACAATCGGATCGTACCCGAGGGAAACAGCAAGAGGTATCGTTATCATGATAAATACCAGCGTCTCTTCAGACATGCCGAAAGTAGCACCTCCCAGACTGAAGAGTATCATTGTCAATGGTATTATAAGACCCTTTAATGACGGTCTTTTTGCTGTAATATTAATAATACTGAAGATCAGTGCATTTACAGCCCCGGTCATATTAATTATGGAAAACACCCCCCCTACTATAAATACAAATGCAATAATCTCTGCAGCTGATACAAACCCCTTTATGGGCGCTGTAAAGAATTCTATGGATTGAGGATTTGCTTCAACCCTTTTGTATGAGCCCGCAACTATGACCTCCCTCCCGTTTTCTTCCGTTCTTTCAAATTCACCGGCTGGGACAGTCCAGGTAAGTATCACAAAGATAACCATCAGGGCAAATATTATCGAAAGGGTATCAGGGAATCTCTTTTTCTTAATCATCCTTCAGCAGGGTCCTTTCTTTTCAGTTCTTTGATTATATCATTTATTTCCTCAGTTTTGGAGCTTATTTTTCCATAAACAGACCTGGATATATCAAGTGCCTCTTTAAGGTGTTTTTCTGCATTTGCCCTGTCCCCCAGATTTTTATATATGATCCCCATATTTTTATTTATATTAATATAGTATTTTTCATCCCTGTTTTTATTATTGGACTCATAATTCATCACCTTCTCATAATAATAAAGTGCCCTGCTGAAATCTTTCATCTTAAAGCAGGTATCGGCAAGATTATAGTATGATCCTGATATGTCCTGATGTCCTTCTTCAAATACCTTCAGCCTTATACTTAGAGCTTTGTTATGGTAATCAAAAGCTTCCCTGTACTTTCCGAGATTGCTGTACAGGTATCCCAGATGGTTATAGGATGAAGCAATATTGGGGTGCTCCTCTCCATAAAACTTAAGCCATATGTTCATGGCCTTTGTAATATAATACAGCCCCTTTTCATTTCTGTTGGTCCTGACATAAATCCCGCCTATATTATGGTAGGAATTTGCAATATCGGGGTGGTTTTCATGATAATAACGCTTCCTGATCGATATGGATTCCTTGTAAAGCTTTATTGCTTGGTCATAATCTGCCATTTTTTCATAGATCATGCCGATATTATGAAGTTCTGTTGAAACACTGAGGTGTTTTCTGCCAAAAAGGCTCACAGCAATTTCCATGCTTTTTTCATAATAGACAAGTGCCTTCTCGTATTTATTCATTTTTGAATAGATCAATCCAAGATTATTATATCCTACTGAAACATCCGGACTTGTTACTCCAAGCAGTTTTATCTTAAGATCCAGGGATTTTTTTATATTTTCAAGGGCATTGTCATAATCCCCTTTGCACCAGAAGATAACACCTATATCATTATACAGTTCTGCTGCAGAAACATCAGCCTCACCTGAAACTCTAATCTGAAGGTCAAGGGCTCTCCTGAATTCAGCAAGGGCACTGTTATACTCCCCCCTGTAATAATATGCAGAGGCGGTCTGCGTTATTGATTCTATTACCTTTTTATCCAGCGGGCCGAAAGCAAGGACCCTGTATTTCAGCGATTTATCTGCTGCATCAGCTGCCCTCGGATAGTCAGCTGTTAGAAAATAGTCAAGGCTGAGGTTGTAGTACATCTGCCCCAGCTGTTCAGTATCAGTGATTTTACCCTCTACTGACCTAAGGATGGCAAATGATTCTTTCCACTGGTTATTCTGTGCCATAGTTTCTGTCTTCTTAAGGATAAGGTTATAATAATTCTTTGTGTACGGATTCTCCAATGAGATTGCCTTATCATAGTATTTGACTGAATCAGAGTAATGATAGTTCCTTGAAGCTTTATAACCCGCAAGTTCCAGGTAAAAAACAGCCTTTCCTGAATTGCCTGCTTCAGAAAAATGATACGCGATCTCTTCATAAAAATCTTCAAGACTGTCATCAAATACATTTTCGAACCTTTCTGCAAGATAAGCATGCCTGCTTCTTAAGTCTTTAGTATCCTTCAGAAAGGCCTGCCTTATAAGATTATTGGATACCCTGTACTTAATTTCGTCTGCACTCCTTAAAACTGTAAGGAATTCAAGCCTTTCAAGCTCCCTTACGAAACTGTTCATAAATTCTGTACTGAAATTGCTCAGAAGGGAGCTGATATTCTCCAGGGAAAGCTCTTTCCCAATAAGGGATATCATGGATACAGCTTCCTTCTGTTCTTTGTTAAACCCGGTATTTTCTATCCTTTGTTCAATTATGGCTTTTAGATGGTCCAGACCATGAAATTTTCTATCAATCTTCTGGATCGACCACATTCTGCTTTTCCTTTGTATAATATCAGACTGCACAAGGGTCTTAATATACTCTTCCAGAAAATAGGGATTTCCTCCTGCCTGCTCCCTTATACTATCAATCTCGCTTATCAGGCTCTCATCAAGGTTATTCTCACCAAAAATGCATTCAATATACTCTGTTACATCCTTCTCTGTAAATGGTTTTAGAGCAATCTCTTCTGCATTTATATCGCATTCAGGGCTGATATCTTCCATTCCTGCCTCATCTGATATTGTGAAGTAAAAAGCCTTAACAGGTATATTGCTGATCTCATCTGTCCTCACTTCCCTGATAAGTGCACATAGGACCTTAATGCTCCAGCTGTCAGCATAGGATATATCATCGATTGCTATGACAGCCTGTTTTTGCAGGGAGCTTACAAAATCAAATATGATCCTTACTATTGAATCACAGACTGCCGTCATCTCTTTTTCGAAATCCTGAACGCCGGGGAGGCTTATTTGGTCAAAGATCTTCTCCTTCGGCATAATCCTCTTTAAATACGGGGCATACTTTAATATACTTTTTCTGTCAATATGCAGGAATATCCTTTTAAGCAGAGGCAGAAACACACCGAATGGCCTTTCCCCTTGCTTAGGGCAGCAGGCATCAACAAAGAGTACATTATTCAGCTGGCAGTGCTTTTTCAGCTCGGAAAGCAGCCTGCTCTTCCCTGAACCCTGTGATCCGCGCAGCATTTTTATACAAAATACGCTATCTGCTTCAAGAGGCCTGATAAGTTCCTTATACTCACTGCGCCTGTTAATAAAGGGCGCACCAAGCACATAGCTTTCCTTTGTGGCTTTTGTCTCTATTTCATAATCCATGGACAAATGCTTATTGATGGCCATTATAGCTTCTGCACATGACTGGTATCTTTCATGCCTGTCAAAAGCTGTCATCTTTTCAATTATATGCCTCAGGCCCTTATCAGCAACTTCAGCAAACTCCCTGTTCCTAATGCTTTCATAATGACTGCTGTCCTTGAGTATATCAACTATTGTGCTCATATTATAGTTTTCACCCTTATAGAAGGGCTTACCGGTTGTCATCTGCAAAAGGACAATCCCGAGTGAAAAGATATCGATCTGGGGTGTAATATCACCCTCAAGCACTTCAGGAGCCATGTACAGCAGTGTCCCCTTTATCCTTTCACTTTCAGCGCAGCCAATGTCTGATATGCCAAAATCTGACAGCTTTGCAGTTTTTCCGCTTATGCTTATTATAATATTATCCGGCTTTATATCACGGTATATTATATTCCTTGAATGTATAAACCCGAGAGCTCTTAGCATATGCACAATGATCTCAACTGCCTGGCCTCTGGCAATGGTATTTTCCCTCTTAAGAAGTTTTCCAAGGGTAATTCCGGGAACATATTCCATGACAATATATGAATTTTCCTCGATGTCTGTCAGAAAATCGTGTACTCTTACAAGATTGGGGTGTTTCAGCCTGGTCATTATATCAAATTCTTTCTTAAATCTCAGCAGTACATCTGGATCTCCCTTTGAAAACACAGATCTCTTGACTGCTTTTAAGGCAAAATCAATATTATTCTGGAGGGTGTCCCTGACCCTGTATACATTGCCCATACCGCCCTCACCTATCTTCTCTGCCACTGCATAGCGGTTGTGGATTATCATTGGGCTTCTCATACTACCTTTATATCATAACAAAAAAATAAGTTTAGAAATTTATCTTAATGTAAAAAAAAAAGGGCAGTGCATTGCACTGCCCTTATATAATATTATAACTGCTTATTCAAGAGTTGTCATAGCATTAGTGTTGCCGCCGATCAAGGTCCTTTCCCAGGAATCGGTGTATGTATGATAGAGATATATATCATATGAATATGTATCGCATACTACCAGGTCGTCTTTTGTCCTTCCCGTAAATTTTCCTGAGATTATCCTCTTAAGCGATGCATAGAGAAGTGTTGACCATGATGATGAATCATAGTTGTAATAGTATGTCCTGTTCTGATGCACAATGAATACCTCTTCACCGACACCTGATACGATATCCCCGTATGAGATAAGGGTACCTGTATCAGGAGTACCCCAGGTGATCCTGTTGAACTGCAGGCCCTTTCCTCCCTTGTTCTTTGATACCCATACAGAGTTTTCAGGAATATCCCTGACAAGGTCAAAAGGATCCTTGCCTGCCATCTGAATTACCAGGTTCTTATCAGGTATATATCTTATCAGATAGACTCCAAGGCCATCTATAACTGCTACCGCTTCCCTGTATCCGTCACCTGTCACATCCGCCCTGATTACCTGTGAAGGGCTTGAAAGGGCGATCTTTGTGGTGGTCTCTGCAGCAAAATCATACAGGTACATACCCTCGACACCGGTAAAAGCAATGATAAGCTCATCTACATGATCATTTGTTAGGTCGCCGGCGGACATTACATCAGCCGTAACAGTGGAGATCAGCTGGTAGCCTACACCTACTTCAAGGTAATTAATACCCTTTGATATCTTGTATCCGTCATTTGCATTGGACAGTACAAGAAGGTCAGGATTTCCCGTTCCTGTTGATGCAAGGGTGAAATCAATTACACCGGTTTCAGCTGCCAGGAGCAGTCCCCAGCTGTTTGCATTGACATCATAATACCAGAGTGAACTGTCAGGGAACAATGCTACTATATCCAGCAGTCCATCCCCGGAAATATCACCTGTCAGCATCTTTGTTGCAATAGTCTCTTCAACCAGCCTTTGCCATACTGAACCCTTGCTTACTGTGTACTGCCATTTCCAGAGGCCCATTATCATTTCATTTTCTATGCTTATATATGCGGGTATATAATCCCCCACTTCCTCATAATTTGCTGTAAATTCTACATTCCTCTCCGGCATGGTAAAGGATGCTGATGATGAATACGGATCATCGAGAAGGGCTATATCTTCTGGCAGGCCTGTCCATTCAAGGAATTCATATCCCTTTGAAGGAAGATCTGCTGCAATATTTACTGTTTCTGCTGCCTCATAATCCCCTGCTCCTGTGAGCACAACACCAATATCAGAAGGATTTGCATACAGGCTTACTGAATATGTTACAGGCGGGACATAGCCGTCATTGTATATCGTTGCCATATCTATCAGCCATGCATCCATATCCTCACCAGTATAGACAAATGCAAAATAGATGCTCTTACCCACATAAGCAGCCAGGTCAATGCTGTACCACTGCCATCCGGCATCCTGGCCCAGCGGCAGTATCTCTGAAAGCTCTATGAACTCTCCGTCATTCGGATCTCCACTGCCTTCGGATATCCACACGCCATGGTATTCATAGAAGCCATCCTCTACAGGGTTCGGGCCCATTTCGAGGAAACCGAGCCATACAGATCCATCAGCCTTTGCTGTTATGGGTACCTGAGGTGATACAAGCCAGTTGTCAGCCCATACTCCAACCGCAGTCCATGTATGACGGACATACCCTCCTCCTGCTGTATCATCTACCCAGTGCCAGAGCACAGTAGGATCTGTAGTATCGCCCATCTCATAGATTGTCCATGTTGCAGGTATTTCTGTATTAAAATGCTCCTCAAAGAGAAGGTCAATTGCCGTGGTGGTGATGACAACGCTGTCAGAAACCCCGTTTCCTACGATCTCTACATTTTCAACACCCTGGTCTCCTAATGCTGCTCCCGAGGGTATGCTAACCTTCAGGTAAACATCCGCTGTCCCTCCTCCTGCAATGGTAAACGGGTCAGGAAGTGCTGTGTCTGATGTATCTGCATAGACTCCGACAGCCCATGCCTTTGAAAGATTGAATGTATAGCTGTCTGCACTTGTCCCGTTATTGCTTACCAGCATCTGATAATACAGTGTTACTCCGGGTTCATCCATTGAATCCTGAGTTACTTTTGCCAAAGAAACATCGTATTCAAGGGCTTCAGCAACCGTTACATCATCTATGTACCAGTAGTCATACTGATAGTGATCTCCGTCGGTTACCCATGCAATATAGAGATTATCAGCCTTGACGGGAACGGTAATTACGATATTTGCAGTTTCAGGCCCAACATCGCCGCTGCCTGAGATAATTTCCCAGCCTGTATCAGTCCAGATGCTTCCATCTGTGCTGTACTGGACTTTACCGGTGATACCTGCACCATAGTCATCCCAGAAATGCTTGAAACTAAGGTTGACTGCTGTAACCCCTGCTGTATCAAACATCGGTGTGGATACCATCGTTGTATAGGTGCCGGACTGGTACCTTGCCCTCATTTCATACGCAGCTCCTCCAGCGGAGGCAGAATCGTTTATTGACCAGATTGCACCGTGCGGGTCTGTAACTGTCCATCCTGCCGGCCAGTCTGCTGTATCAAAACTCTGTGTGTATGGAAGGCTGGCTGGTGCAATTGCCATGGTTGTAACAGTAACACTGTCTGATACGCCGGTCCCGTTAACCTGGACTATATCTGCAGAAGTCTCAAAGCTGACCGCTGATAACGGGATATTGACCTTCAGATATACATCAGCAGTATTTCCTGCTGTAACTGTAAACGGATCCGGAAGAGGTGTATCTGATGTATCTGCATAAACCCCTTCTGCCCATGCCTTTGATAGTGCAAATGTATAGCTGTCATCAACACCTCCGGTATTTTCAACCTGAAGCTGATAATAGATAGTATCACCAGGTTCGCCCTGGCTGTCAGGTGTTATCTGTGTCAGGTCAACACCGTATTCAGGAGCCTCCTGAACCAGTACATCATCTACTACATTTGCATAACCGTAGTTGTTCACACCCTCGAATGCTATCTGATATGTAGCGGTTGGGTTTGGAAGCGAGAGCTGTACCAGAGTCCAGTCAGTTACGCTGACAGTTGATGACCAGATAGATGTCCAGCTTCCGGCCTCTGATGTCCTGTAATAGACCTCCATCGTGTTCTGGTCGCCGTACCATTCAGGCTGTCCGTAATAGAATTCAAGCTGAACGGCACTATATGCTGAGAGGTCAAGTACAGGCGATACAAGCTTTGTGATCGGGCTGTTGGTACCTGACATGCTTACAAAGCGTGCATTAAGAGTGCCGTTGTGGGCAGTTGTGATCACTCCGTTGCTTCCTGTCTGCCATGTCCAGTCACCTGTTCCATCTTCATATATCTGCGTCCATGCATCCCTTGTTGCTGAAGCGTCTTCAAAGGTCTCTGTCCACGGAAATGTGGTAACAGGCCCCTGTGCGGTTGTCCTGACGGTAACGGAGTCCGAGACCCCGGTACCCGATACCTGGACAATATCATCCGAATAATCTCCGGAAGCAGCCCCTGATGGTATATTAACCTTCAGATAGACATCTGCAGTGTTTCCTGCCAGAACTGTAAACGGATCCGGAAGAGGTGTATCTGATGTATCTGCATATACGCCGACAGCCCATGCCTTTGAAAGGGCAAATGTATAGCTGTCATCACTTCCTCCTGTATTTTCAACCTGAAGCTGATAATAGAGTGTGCTTCCCGGTTCGCCCTGGCCGTCCGGGGTGATCTGGGTAAGCTGGACTGCATAGGCAGCAACTTCCTGTATAAGCACATCATCTATGTACCAGTAGTTAAACTGGTAATGATCTCCGTCGGTTACCCATGCAATATAAATATTATCAGCCTTGGTGGGAACATTAATTACGATATTTGCTGTCTCCGGCCCTACACTACCGCTGCCTGAGACAATTTCCCAGCCTGTGTCTGTCCAGATACTTCCATCTGTGCTGTATTGAACTTTGCCAGTAACCCCTGCACCGTAGTCGTCCCAGTAATGCTTGAAACTGACATTAAGCTCTGACACTCCTGTTACAGTAATAACAGGTGTCTCTACGCGGGTTGTCCATGTTCCGCTCTGCCACCTTGCTCTCATCTCATTAGCTGTTCCTCCGGCACTATTTGAAGCATTAACGGACCATATAGCCCCCTGAGGATCTACAACTCCCCATCCCAAAGGCCATCCGGCATCGTCAAAGCTTTGAGAAAAAGGCAGTGTTTCCTGTGCATAAGCAGAGATTAAGCCTGCCATCAGCATGATTACAAAAAAGGATAAAAACCTCTTCAAAATAAATACCTCCTTATTTGGTTATAATAGAAAATTATTTTCTGGATCAGGTAATGATGCATAATTATTAATAAATGCAATAATAATGTAGACTAATGGCATCATAATTATCCATGATACACCATTAGAGAAAACAGGTCAAGGCATTTTCTAAGATAAAACTATTAATATTTTTAAGGCTATGATCCTGATGTTTTAACAAAATCCAGAGGAGGTCATATGAGGCTTTAAAAACAGTAAAGGGGCCGTATCATGCCGGCCCCTTTACTGTTTTCTTTATAACTATGCTTTAGAACAGCCACTCAAGCTTGGTTCTGTACTCTTCAGTTTCCATATCTATCGTTGATACTGATTCAAGGATATAGATATAGTTGCCGCCATTCTTTACACTGTCAATAAAGCTGTAGAAACTGGGGCTTGATGAGTTGCCCTGCCCCTGTATCAGTGTATCATTCAGCTTTACAGGTGTAAATGATATAAACGGGCTTACCTTATCCCCTTTCATCCTGTAGAGATTGAAGCCAAGGTTATTTACTTCAGACAATGTCTGCCATTGTACATTAACCCTGTTTCCCATGCCATTGGCTGTGAAGTATCCGAGTATGACGGGCAGTGCAAGGTCAATTGAAGCTTCATTATTGCTCGGGTCAACATCCTCAGGCAGAATATCGGTAAGCACAACGGTAATGACATATGTCCTCGGGTCCATACCTGGATCTGTTACCCAGTCTACAGAAACCTCAACAAATTCCTGCGGAAGGATCTGGCCGAAAGCTACTGTCTCGATCAGCTGAAGGTCCACGCCAGGTTCAAGGCTGTAGTAGAAGCTTGCATTTCCTGACATAACATCCTTTGCAGGTTCTTCTACAGGGAATTCCAAATTGCGTACAATTGCACTAATTGTCACTGTATCGCCCGGCATTGGTGCAGACGGGGAATAACTTATGTCAGACTCATTTATTGATGCATCAGGGCCATCACTCATAGGAATCCAGATGAAATAATCAAGAAGGGCGCTGTCATCGGTCTGTTTTGAACCATCACCCTTATTTATAATCTTAGAAAATGTCCATGTAATAGCATGTTCGCCAGCAGGCAGCAATAATCCATAATCATTCCAGCTGGTAGTCCCGCTTATAAAGGTCTGGAAAATTCCGTTTAAGTATAATTCCAGATAGCCATAGGGTGAGTCTACCATCCACCACCAGCCTAAGTATCCAGGGCCTGTTACGCTGGTATGGATTGACGTTGACTGATTATCCAGTATTGCTCCGCTCTGTGCAGCGGAACCGCCGTAGTAATAATGCTCTGTCTGGCAGTACCATTCATTCAGGCCTTCAGGCCAGGTGCTTGTCGTCCATTCAAGGTCAGGATTGTCAAGGCCGTCCTGAAGATAGCATTCAACATCATAGACTGAAACATCATCCAGTACATTTGCATAACCCCAGTTGTTTGCAGCCTCGAATGCTATCTGGTAGTCTGCTGACTGGTCAGGAAGCTCAAGTATCACCTCTGTCCATACATCAACATTTGCATCTGAGAACCAGATCGATACCCATGGGTCTGCCTCTGAAACCCTGTAATAAACCTCAAGAGTGTTCTGGTCCCCTGCCCAGTCATCCTGGCCGTACCAGAATTCCAGTGTCGGGTTGGTCATGCCTGAAATATCAAGCACCGGTGTAACAAGCTTTGTTACTGGGTCATTGGTACCGGATGCACTTACATACCTTGCATTCAGCACGCCATTGTGAGCTGTAGTTATAAGGCCCCCGCTTGAACCTAATGCCCATGTCCAGTCGCCAGTACCGACTTCGTATATCTGCGTCCAGTCATCCCTTGTTGCTGAATCATCTTCAAATGTCTCTGTCCATGGGAACAGGATACCGTCAAATTCTGTTACGACAACATCATCAATATACCAGTAGTTGATCTGGAAATGATTACCGTCAACTACCCATGCAATATAGAGCGTATCTGCTGTACTGGGAATATAGACCTCTTCTTCTGACGGGCCTGTATCTCCGCTTCCTCCAAGTATCTCCCATCCGCTGTCAATCCATGTCGTCCCGTCTGTGCTGTACTGGACCTTGATCGTAACACCAGCACCGTAATCATCATAATACTGGCGGAAATTAAGGACTACCATACTTATACCGGTCGTATCAAGTGCGGGTGTATAGCACCTTGATGTACCGTCATAGCTTCTCCACCTTCCCATCAGCTCATTTGCAGTTCCGCCGGCATTACTTGTCAGGCTGATCTCCCATACTGGATCGGCAGCACCAGTCTCAGTCGACCAGCCAACAGGCATACCGCTTCCGTCAAAGCTCTCCGAAAATGGCAGTGCCTCCTGTGCTGAAACTGTAATGAACCCCGCAATCACCATGATTGCTAAAAATGAAAAAATCTTTTTCAAGATAATACCTCCTTTTTGTTTTTTTTTATGAAAATATTGGTTTTCCATGCTGAATATAATGCTAACCATGAAGATTCCATTGATATCATATGCATATGAAAAGTTTATAATTTTATATTAAAATGTCAATTTTTATTATATATAGAATTTTTCTTAATTAATATATTCAAATATATTGTAAATATCGGTACAAAAGATAATACCTGAAAAACAGGCGAGAAATATCTTCATCATAATTTAGAATTAATGGGAATGTATAGAGATAAAAGAGGAGCCCTCATTATGAGGGCTCCTCTTTTGGGGTTATTTCATCTACGGCATCAGATAATCAAGTATCCTCTGCATCAATAGATTCTTATTTGTCGTGGTGGTTATGTTCTCAAAGGCAAAACCGGTGGTAACGACCCTGAAACCGAGACTGCCGTTATCCCTTATGGCTGCATTCGACGTACCTGCCTTCAGGAATGCTGCTGCCTGGCTTGCAGGGTTTATATAATCAGCATAATTGGTAAATGCCCCTGAGCTTATTGCTATGCTCAGGCCGTCTCCGATAATATCTCCTGATACACCTGTAACGGAAGTATAATTCTCATCATGGTCCCATGTATCAATAAGCAGGTAATCCCTGGCAAACTGGCCTGATACTGAAGGCCCTGAGCTGCCGGAACCATACTCTGCATATAGATAGTCATGGCTTGAGAAATAAAGGGCCCCGCCCTCATCAAGGTATGCAGACAGGGCATTTTCCTCATCATCCGTGAATGTAGTGGAACCGTAATCATTACCTGTGGTCCATACAACTACCCTGTATTCTAACAGATCATCAGCTGAAGGCGCGCCTGAAGTCTGATATACCCATGTGTCAGGGTCATAGCCGGCTGACTGTACTGCTGATATGAAATGGCTTGTATAGTCCGCGTTCTTATCACCATTAACTATAAGGACATCCCTGGTGAAATTGCCTCCTGATGATTGTGTGGTAAAACTTACATTTGAGCCGTAAACAGTACCTCCGTCAGATACTATGACTGTTCTGTAATTATATGTGGTATTTGGCAAAAGGCCTGTTATTGAGGCATTAAATGCTACATTGGATGTCCCTGAGCCTATGGACTCAACTGACGTTGTATTGCTGTAGCTGGTCGTGCCCCACTGAAAATATACATTTGCAGAACAGCCCTGCGGATTGCCTATGCCGTTCAGTACAGCGGAGTCTGTTGTTATACTG
>CAYMEV010000012.1:0-110873 GCA_964389675.1 uncultured Candidatus Sumerlaeota bacterium | reverse complement strand
AGTTATCTTGAATAACTAACATCTTTTTCCAAATGGGTATTTATAATTGTCGTCGCCGGGTATTTTTAGATTTTGCCAGTGTTCATTAATAGTTGTCGCTGATCAATAATGAAAACATTCTGCTATATGTCCAGGACAATTATATATGAATTGCATAATTTAATAAAAAAATTACGTTTTCATTGACATTAAGCAGGCTATATTTTATGATTCAATATTATAGAAATAAGGAGGATATATTATAAATGAAAGAATATGTCTATATTATATTATTTTTGATTTCTTTTTGCTTTATTATTAATGGGAACCTAATTTATTGCGCTCATTTAGTTCCAGCTGATTATTTTGGATTACATGGAACGGATGTATATTATCCTCAATTGCATCCCGAGATAATAAATATTGGTATTAGATTGTATAAGCAAAGTGGCTTTGCAATAAATCCTAGCTTAGACATTGAGGATAGCGAGCACCCCTGTAATGCATCATTTAATTGGGCTTTTTATGATAATTTTGTGCAATTTTGTTCAAACAATAACATTAATATAATATTTGAAATTTCACCTGTTTATACTACACCAATATTCTGGCCTCCAAACCAATATTTAGAGAATAACTATAGAAACGGAGTGGCCTGCATTATGAATAGATATTCCAATCCATCTAGTCCGTTGTATTCTTCAGCAGTTAAGTATTATTCTATTGGAAATGAGATGAATAACAAAAGAAATCACACATGGCAATTTGCCTGTAAAAGAGTATACTAGAGTGCAAATATTGCACAAGAGATAATAGAAGATAACAATTTTGATATAAATCTGATTGAAGTAAGCATAGCTCATGTCAACAAGGATAGCAACGATTATAATTCTTATAGAGATTTTATAGATTATTATTTGTCTTTAGGAGGAGAAATTACACACTTGGACCTTCATAGCTTTACCCACTATCATGATGATATCAGCAATCCTAACTATGTTTACCTTAATATGAAAGATTTATACAATGATTTATTTTCATATTTAAGTTCTGCTAACCTTTCAGACATAAATATAATAATCGGCGAAACAAGTACATATACATGTTGCAATATTTTTTTTCAAGATCAATTTAAATCACAGGAGGATCAGGCGATAGATGTTGTAAGGAGGTTTATCTATCCATTACAATTTGGGAATATTAATGCTATTTGTTGGGCTTATGGTTTAAAGGAAACAACAATCTTTGAACAAACATCCATGCATGCACATAATGCATTAATTTTTGATGGCATATATCGCGATGAAACTATATACCCACCAGAATCATGCAACTGCAATGATTGTGATTGCGAAGGAGAAGACAATGAAAGAAAACTCGGATATTATACCTATAAAATGCTTTCTGAAATAGTCAGCAACTCAATGTTTTTATCAAAAGATTCAAATTATGATATATACCATTTTCAAAAAAATCTCATATATGAATACAATAATTATGATAGTTTCGATATTTTATGGAGCGATATTCAATGCATACCACCTAATATATATCAGATAGACAATATTCAGAGCGCTGTAGTCATTAACCTTGTTAACATGGATCATACATATTATGATAATATTAGCTCTCTAAGTATTCAAATAACTGCTCAGCCTAAGCTTGTGCTTATAGAATCAGAATAGATGAATTATAAACAGCAAATTAATTTTAAATTCAAAATTTCAATGTAATATTGGGGTTTATGTGTATTAAATACTATAAGGTATTATTTTTATTATTACTTATTGCTTTCTCATTTTTTTATATCTTATACTCAAACTGTGCCTGGTTTTACCAGGATGATTTTTCATTTTTGTGGGAATTCAAAAATAATACTGGATTTCAGAGGGTGCTTAATACTCACTCCAGGGGATTTAACCAGTTTCACTATATTACACGGTTTTTTTCCAGGAACATATACTGGTTCAGTCTGCAGAGAATATTTCATATCAATGCATCTCTATACTATTTGCTAAATTTTCTGATAATTTTACTCAATACTTGTCTTCTTTTCAATATTAGCAAGCATATGTTCCGACTGGTATATTTGCCATATTTAGTTTCTCTGGTATATTTTATCGGATACCCTACCATTTCCAATTTCTCATGGATTTCAAATTCACAGCATCTTATCGGACATTTATTTGTATTTTTATTCTTATATATTGCTGTAGTTGAGAATCTAAGGTTTGGCGTGAAATTATTGCTTTTATCTGTACTTTTTTTTATTGGTATATTTAGTAATGCATTTTTTATTTTTGTACTTCCTGGGGCTATCTTCTTCTTTTTTATAAATAAATCTGTAAAACCTGTCCTGCTATTACTGGCCTTTGGATTAATCTATATTGCATTTTTTGCCTGTACCTTCAGTATAACACAAGAGACAAATCCTTACAGTGCTAATCTATCAACCAATCAATTTATCTCTAATTTTATTTTTTATACCGGGCACTTTTCAGTAATAGTCGCTTTGTCCATAATTACCATAACAGCTTTTGCAATTGTTAAAAAAGACAAATTACTAATTACTCCAATTATACTATCCTTTTCCTTTTTTCTTCCCTTTGCTTTTCTGGTTTATCAGAAATATGTTAACTACATAGCATTGCCATTTATTTTCTATATCTGCTCGTTAGTATATGCATATGAAAAATACGCAAAACCCAGGGTATTGGCAATTGTTCTAATCCTATTATTGGGTATAAATCTCTATTGGAGTATCGACAGGGTGGTCTTTAATTTGAGAGAACCCTTAGGGCAGAATGTAAGGCTATTTCTATCAGAGCTTAATCAATTAGATTTAGGGAAGTATTCAATGGTATTTATTAAAGGAAAAGAAAACCATACTAATTTTACACAGGTACCTCTGTGGGACATACCCCCCTTCTGGTGGCACCTGGGAAGGGGCAAAGCACTGAATTATGTTTTCAGGGATACTAATACAAGATTCAGGCTTTACAATAAAGATGAACCTGGATATCCTGTTATTATTGTAGATGATAAGTTAGAAATAATGGATATTCAGTTTCCCAAAGACTGATTTCTCTATGATATTAAAGATTTCTTTTTTCCTTTAAAAGTTGCAAAATTATTTTCCATGGAAGGTGTATTTTTAATTGCTATTAAAATTAGCACATACTATACCAAGACACTTAATCTCCTTTTTTGGAATTGCTCAATCATCTTCTATAAGGTAATAACATTCCCTCTCAAGCAGGTGATCATAATAATTCAGATTAAACATCAGTATGGTTTTAAGCCTTTTTATGGATAATAGCTGATCATCTTGGGTTATTATCTTTAGTATTCTGTAATATTGATTGAGGTTCTTTTCTTTTATAACATTTTTATTCTGTAAAATGCTCTCTATGTATCCATCGGGTATCCTTCTCTTAAAATGGCCGATGCGCCATATCCCTGAGACTGGCATCCTTGCCAGCAGGGGATCTGATAATGCATATTGATCTATTATTATTTTGTCTGTACCTGAATAATAGCCGAATATACCAATATTGCAGGCAGCAATTATCTTTTTATCGCTGGATTTAAATCTTATAGCATCCCTGGCCAATCCAGGATTGCGAAACAGATTGTCTTCAAGGTCTGAGAACAGATATTCATCCAATGAAAGCCACTGGAAATAGAAACCTCTTTCATCGGCAATCCCCATATCAATCTCTGTGTTTTTATAATCAAATCCGGAATTCAACGGTGTATGGAAATAGAATACTGAATAGATTAATACCATGATCAAGGAAAATATCTTAATTTTTTTTACTGCAGACCTTTGCAGATTGGCTATTATAATGATAACGGATATCAGATAAGAATAGGAGAGAAACCTTCCCTGCATAAAGTCTCCCCCTACATAAATTATATATAAAAGATTCAAGATAATTCCATATGCCAGATAACGAATATGCCTCATACATGAGATCATTGATATGCAGATGGCAACAATGATCACTAAAAGAGTAATGGTATCATGGATCAGGGAAGAATAAAAATAGCAGATACCCTGTTTGAATATATCTATCTTATCAATTCCTGTATTGATCTTTGCATAGGCAGTATTTGGGAAAGGAAAGCCATAGTATATGACAGAGAAGCATGTAAAAAGAAAGACGGGAAAAAGAGATAATAGAATAATAATAGTCCATTGCTTTCGCGAATACAGCTTAAAATTTTTGCTTATTGTGTATAATACCGGAGGCAAAAGAAGAAGCAACAGGTCATGCCTGACAAGGATGATCAATCCTGATAACAGGATCAGGAAATTGATATTGCTTTTACTTATATTATTATCAAATATGCAAAAATAAAAATATAGGAAAAAGGCAATTACCACATAACCCAGTATATTTTCCAGCCCAGAGCTGGTATAATCAAAAAAGGCATTAGAAGCAGATAAAAATAAAACTGAAAATAAAAATGCAGTATTATCCTTAAACATTAATCTTAAAATGATTAAAACAGTGATAAGCAATGCTAATGATAATAATATTGAATTTAGAAAATAATCTCCCGAAAAGACCCGGATTATTGCAAGCAGAATATACCACAGGGGGCTGGTAAATACCTGCACCCTTTCATGAGGGTTCCAGACAGGCCCGTTTCCTGCAAACAACTGTTCAAGACTTCTGAACAAAATATAAGCATCCTCGGATACCCATGAATTTTTTATAAAAATAGCTATGACAAATACTGTTGCAATTATAAATGGCAGATGCTCTTTTCGACAAATCCTCATATTGGCCTTAAGAAATCCTCTATGCATTTTACCTCATCAAAAACCATATCTTCAAATACAGACTTAGTAGGAATAATATCCTGAATATCTGCTTCATTATCTGCATTATTTATGATGTTTCTTTCAATAGTAATATATTTTGATGCAATCTCTGCAATATTATTCCCAGAATATTCATTATATATAAACCTGAATATTTCAGATGCGCTGCCAGAATCCTTCCCAAATAATAAAAGTCCTGATTGGAAAAGTAATATTTCTGCAGGGAAGTCTTGAATGAAATTATCTCTTGAGATAAATCCGTCTATAAAATCATATGCCCTTGCATTATCCCCCGTTATAACATACAGGCATGCTAAATTCTTTATGCTTGCAATAAAGAAAATGGAGCTTTCTTTATACATTTCAATGTAACGTTTAAGCATTTTCATACAAGCCTTGTAGTTTCTCCTCTGGAAATTCATATAAGCTATGTTATAAAGCGATCTTTCCCCATATATCGTTGAAGGAAATCTTCCATGAATCTCCAGAAATACCTGGCTAGCTTCATTATATATCTTTTCTTTCTTTTCCCAAAGCAGCTTATATTCCAGATATTTTTCTTTCTGGCTGTTTTCGTCAGGGAAATTCTTATCAAGTTCTTTTTCTATGCTAAGGTAATGACTTAAATACAAATTTGATGCATATATATATAATTTTCTGGCTCTTGTTTCTATTCTTTTTCTGTAAGCAAAGAATATTAGTATAGCAATGATTATACATAATAAAAGGATAAGGAATTTTGCTGCTTTTCTATAAATATATCTCATTTATTCCAGGCTATATTAAAATTAGAAGGCATCTTCTTGCCAGAAAGATGGTTCCTCATTATAAACCATCAGAATATATCATGCTTTTTTATTCATGGCATTGAAAACCTCATCGGCAAGTGCATGAAAACTGAAAGGTTTCTGCAGAAAGGCCATGCAACCCTGTTCCAGAAGAAATTCAGCTTTCTTATCCTTCTTGAAACCTGATATTACTATTACCTTTACATCCTTATCTATTTCCTTCAGTTCAATATATGTCTCCTTACCGGACTTCTCAGGCATGATTACATCCATGATAATAAGGTCAATGGATTTTCTGTGTTTCTTATAGATCTCTATTCCTTCATTGCCGTTTTTTGCAAGCATTACTTCATAGCCGCATTCCTTCAGGATATCCCCTGTTATATGCCTTATGCTCTCCTCATCATCGATTATCAGGATAGTCCCCTCACCGGAGGAAACAGCCTCATCTTTTATATCAGCGACTTCATTATCGGCATACATGCATTCCGGAAAATACAGATCAAACCTGGAACCCTTGTTGATCTCGGAAGAAACCTCAATAAAGCCATTATGCTTGCTGACTATGCTGTATACCATTGACAGTCCCAGGCCAATCCCGTTTTCCTTATTCTTTTTTGTGTAAAAGGGTGTGAATATCTTTTCAAGTGTCTGCTGGTCCATCCCGATGCCCGAATCTATGATGGAAACCTTAAAATAGGAGCCCTTCTCAGCTTTGGGATGCTTTTCACAGAATTTATCATCACTGAATATCTTTTCCAGCTTAATTATCAGAGATCCCCCTGTCCCTCCATCAGTCCTCTGGATCGTCATGGAATGATAGCCATTTACAGCAATATTGAGAAGTACCTGCTCTATCTGCATAGAATCGCCGGTAATACATGCATTCCCGCAGTTTGTATCAAGCTCAATGCTTATGCTTTTCTCAAATGTGTTTCTGCATACGGAGATTACATTATCAACTGATTTTAAGAGGTCTATATTTTTAAATTCAGCATCCTGCTGTTCAGCCAGTGCTAGAAGCCTTTTTACAATCTTTGATGCATTATCTGCTGAATTTTGAATTATCCCAAGGTAATTTACAAATTCAGGATCATTAATATCGGTAAGGATTTTGTTCTTTATCTTGAATTTTATTAAAGAGAGGGTTCCTATTATACCGCTTAAAGTATTATTGAAATCATGGGCTAGGCCTCCTGCCATGGTCCCGATAAGCTCCATCTGCTGTGCTCTCCTTAAAGACTGCTCTGTCTTTTCCTTTTCTGTAATATCATCTGCCCTTATCACAATGCCAAGCAATTCCTTCTGGATAATAGGAAAGATATGAACATCCCAGTATCTCCCGTAAAAATGATTGCTTTTGAAAATCTTGTGATCAGACCCTGAGATAATAATATCGTCACAATCCCTCCTGAACTTATTGAAAGGTGTATTCAGGGCCCAGAACTGTTTACCGAGCATATCATACCTTGATATGCCGATGTACTTCTCAGAGCATTTGTTTATCTGTGTCGTTACGCCGTTCTTATCAATGGAAACAAGCATGGAAGGCATTGAATCTATTATATTCATCAAATAGCTTCTGAGGTATTCAACCTCGAAAATATACTGTTTTGCCGTCTTTATTATCTTTTTGTATGAAGCAACAATGGAAACGAATTCATCATCATACGGGTATTCCTTTTTCTCCACAGCCCTGCCGATCTCATATGAAAGAATATACTCGTTCAGGTCCTCTATCTTTTTATTAACAACCTTATTCTGGTAGAATAAAACCATGGACAGGAATATAATTACAAATATAAGGGGTATCAGGTAATATTTGTTCATTCTGAATGTCCACCTTATATTATCTGCATTCTCCTGAGCAAGCAGAGAGAATGATTTATCCAGCCTCTTGAAAGCCAGCCTTGATACAAAAAATGCATCATACAGCTCCTTCATGTCGCTGGATGAAACAGGGTAGCCTTCAATCCTGCCTATGATGCTGTTGATGCTCTTCAGCTGTCTTTTTATTACCTCCATTGAATCGGGATCAAAAGGCATCTTATGGGTCTTGATCTCCATGACAAACCCGTCAAATTCTTCATTAAGCACAGAAAGATCCCTCTTCAACTGGCCCAGGTCGGATATTGTATGCCTGTGCAAGAAGCTGTATGTGCTTAATTCAATATTGCTGAACTGTATGTGGAATCTGCTGAATTTCTTTATCATTTCAGACAGGGTAATGTTTTTCTCAAGCATACTGCTCATCCTGTGGCTGATAAACACGCTTAGAAAGAAATATGCTATCATCACGCAGATAATTAGAGTGCTTATGGCAAGGAAAATATCCTTAAGCCTGTAGCGGGCAAAATGCTTTTTGAACATGTTAAGGCATCCTTTATTGCTTTATAAATTCATTTGTAAAAAGATTGTCTATATCCGGATAATCTTTAATAACATCATATTCATAGTAGATATCTGATATCTTTATAAGATCATCTTTTATATGCAAACCTAACGGATACTTGTCAATTGCAGCCAGGTCAGAGATTATCTTCATCTGCTCTAGCTGCATATCATAATCAAGCTCATTTTTTTTGTCATATTTAAGTATTATGCTGACTGCTTCCTCGGGGTGGCTGATGGCATATTCCCAGCCCTTTATTGAGGCCTGGATGAACCTTTTGCATATATCCCTGTTGCTGGTGTAATAGTCTTTGCTTGTAAACAGGCAATGGCCAGGAAAATCCAGCCCATAATCAGCATATCTGAATATATTTATATCATCAGGCCCATACCCCTTCCTGTAGATCTGAAGCAATTCATTATATACCATTGCAGTTATAACATCCACTTCATCCTCGAAAAACTGGGATATATCCCATTTCTGGTTAAGTATTGCCGCATCATTTTCAGACAGGCCATGAGCCCTGAGAAGGGCATAAAGCTGATATTCACTCCCGATAAACCACGTTGACAGCTTTTTGCCGGCGAAGTCCCTGACTTCATTGATCCCTTTATCTTTCTTGCTGACAAGCGTAATTCCGTTTGATTTCATGATATTCGCCAGAGAAATGAATTCCCCTCCTTCGGCAATAAGGTCGGCCATCCATTTTGTCCCGAACTGCTCCAGTCCGTTCCTGATCGATGAAATATTATTCTGTCCATATCCGCCCTCTTCGATGATTACATCAAGGCCTGATTCATTGTAAAAACCCTTTTCCAGAGCTGTATAATAACCTGCAAACTGGCACTGTATCTTCCATTGAAGCCTTAAGACAACATGGTCCTTCTTAATCTCCTCAGTTTCCCTGGGCCTGCCGCATGATAAGAGGATGCAAAAAAGCATTGCCGATAAAATAACGAAAAAGATTTTAGCTTTTATTCTTTTCAGGATTCCCTGCAGGCTTTTGATCATGCTCATAATTATAATACCTCTTTTCAGGATTAGTCAATATATGAATAAAACACTGTTTCTAAGAGAATTAATTAAATGCGGATGGGATCTCCAGCTCTCCGCTTACAATCTTCTCCCGCGCTGTCCTTATCGATTCCAGTACATTTTCCGGAATAATATCCCTGGTATAGGTCATTGGAGACAATGATACGCCATTTTCCTTCAGGCCCATGATATATGGCCTGTTCTTAAATTCTCCCTTCAGTATCTTCTCTATAATCATCTCTACTGCTATATCAATATTCTTCATCATACTTGCAAGGATTACCCCCTGGGCTAGATAATCCTGGTCAAGGTCTACACCAATAGCATATTTACCGTGCTGTTTTGCAGCATTAAACACGCCTATGCCTGAACCGCCGGCTACCTGAAAAAGAACATCCGCATTATTATCCAGTATAAGCTTTTCGGAGATGCTGAAGGCTGCTTCCGGATGCTGAAAAGGGTCCGGGACATCTGTAAGAGCATCGATATAACGGACAATAACCTCAGTCTTCTGATCGGCATATTCTGCCCCGGCCTTATAACCCAGGATGAAATCATTGATCACATCAGCATCGGTAGCTGCGATGAGGGCAATCTTTTTTGTCCTGCTCATATGCGATGCCAGCATTCCTGCCAGGAATGAGCCCTCATTCTGCCTGAAGGTCAGCGAACATACATTTTCCCGGTATTTTTGAGCATAATCATCTATAAGCACGAACAGGGCATCAGGGTACTTTTGTGATAGAATATCAACAGGCTCTATGGAATACCAACCTCCGCCGGCTATAATAACATTACAGCCGTCATCAATCAGTTCATTCATCAGTATGGCATATTCTTCCGGTTTATCAGGTGCCTTATAGCTGATATCTATGTTAAATCTCTTTTTTGATACTATTAATCCCCTGTAAATGATATCATTGTATGATTTATCCCCCATACCCCCCATTCCTGCAATAAAGCCGAATTTATACCGGGGCTTTTCCTTGACAGGAAGATCTTCCTGCCGGCCTGATGTCTCCTGTATTTCCTTTTTGCAGCTTATCCCAGAAAATATTATTATAATCATAATTGATAGAATCAGCTTTCTCATTTATACCTCCTGATCAGATCTATTGATAACTTTGTGCACTGCTTCACAAAGGGCTTTAATAGTAAAGGGCTTTGACAAAAAACCATCTGCCTGGCCATACAAAGACAGGTCACTGTCATTTTCACCCATGAACCCTGATGACATAATGACCTTTACACAGCTGTTTATCCCCTTAATATCCTTCAGGACTTCCAGGCCGGATCTCTTCGGCATGATCATGTCGATTATCACCAGGATTATTTCTCCGCTTTTTTCTCTGAACAGATCAAGGCCGCTGATGCCATCCTCTGCAGTGTATACATCATACCCGCATTCCTTCAGCATTTCCCTGCTAATATTCCTTATGCTATCCTCATCATCTATTATGAGGATAGAGCCTTTTCCCTTCTGCAAAGATAAATCATCCTCCTGGCTTTCCCTGCATATTTTTTCATCCTCTTCTTCCTTGACAGGAATATAGATCCTGAATGTAGTGCCCCTGCCAACCTCAGAATATACATCAATAATCCCTCCGTGCTGTTTGACTGTAGTGAAGACTGTCGAAAGGCCCAGCCCTGACCCCCCGGATTCCTTCTTTGTGGTAAAAAAGGGGTCAAAGATCCTGGATATGGTGTCCCTGTTCATTCCGACCCCAGTATCAGAGATGCTTGTCATCCAGTAGTTTCTCTTTGATGCGTTCTCGTGGACGGCAACAAAATGGTCATCAGCCCTGAACCTTGATATAGATACTGTAAGCCTGCCTCCCTTATTCTCTCCCTGTTTTCGCATCACAGTCATAGAATGATATGCATTAATGCAGATATTAAGGATGACCTGTTCTATCTGGTTGCTGTTTCCAAGAAAGAGGGCTTTTTCTTCATTATAGCGGGGTATTATTTCAACAGCCTTATCAAAGGTGTTTTGACACATCTTAATTACATTGGCTGCCAGAAGATTCAGATCATGGACCTGATAATCTATATTCTTATCTTTCCCTGATATTGCCATAAGCTCTTTGATCAGCTCAGTAGCTCTCTGACCTGAATCATCTATGATCTTCAGTTTGTTTTTCAGGACATCACTGCTTACAGGCTGGCCATTTTCAAGCTTATATTCCAGAAATGTTGTAGTCCCGACTATTCCAGCAAGTATATTATTAAGGTTATGAGCGAGCCCTCCTGCAAGGTTTCCAATAGATTCCATCTTCTGTGCCTGAATGAGCTCAAGCTTCCTTTTTTCTCTCTCCGTAATGTCATCAATCCTTATAACAACCCCTTCCGCCTGCTCATTTCTCAGAGGGAAAAAGAATAGTTCATAAATTGACCTGCTTTCAGTAAAGAGCTTTTCCCTTGCAATCCTGTAAGGTTTCTTTTCTGCCATCACCTGCTCAATTATATGCCTGTAATTTTCTGTTTGGGGAAAGACATCAAAAAGATTCCTGGATACGGCATCTTCCTTGCCTTTACCAATAAGGCTGGAAGCAGATTTGTTCCATTCAAGGATGTTTTTATCCCTGTCAACTGTAATTATTGCCGAGGGCATGCAATCGACAATACACGCAAGATTGCTTGCAGAGCTTTTCAGGCGCTTTGTCATAAGATTAAAATCCTTAGCAAGAACCCCGATCTCATCAGCTCTTTCAACAGGCACCTCATGGTCCAGATCGCCGTAGGATATTCGGTTTACAGAATCAAGAAGGAGCTTTAATGGCCTGCTGACAATGATATTAATAAGGAACAGCAGTATCATGAAGGTAATGGATACAGCAATAAAGCTTGCTATGTACAGCGCCAGCCGGTATCGTTTTATAAAAAGGACCATATCGCTTATATCAAAACCCACTGTTACATGCCCGATAATACCTCCCTCATAATTCTTTATATCCTCTTCATATATCCTCAACATCACGTTATTTTCACCCTTAATTACATTGCTGGACAGAGTAAGCAGAAACAAATCGCTGTCATATACCTGGGCAGATACAATATCCCTGTTCTTCTGGAGTTCGATCACATTCTGCTCCAGAGTGTAATAATCGTTTCTGATCAATGGGGGGGTATTTATCTTTGAAAACATCCTGGTAATCTCGCGTGCTTTTGATTCCTGTGAATCCATCAATAATCTGCTGAAAAGCCTCATAAAGAAAAAATTAATAATGATAAGCATCAATACCAGGGTAATTGAAATAACAAGAGCAATCTTTGAGGATAATGACTTCACAAAGAAAGGTCTGCTGTGTTTAGACAATTAGCAGCACTGCCTCCACATTAAAAAAATTTTTCCCTGAAATTATATCATAGCGGCAATTTTCATAATACCACTATCAATGCCTGCAATCAACAGGTTTTATATTAAATTTCAGAAGCCTGTAAGAATCTTTATCCCTATCAGGATCAGCACAATTCCGCCAATAAGTTCAATGCTGTTTTCAAAGAAATGCCCTATTTTACGGCCTATCCACAGGCCTGCAAGAGATATTATGAAGGTAGTAAGCCCGATAATTATGACCGGCCTCAATATGGATATCGAAAGCAGAGAAAAGCTGAACCCGACAGCAAACGCATCAATACTTGTAGCAATGGCAAAGAGGAAAAGCACAGATAATTTCTTGCAGTTGAAACAGCTTTTATCTTCCTTTCTCTTTGCGTCTGCAATCATCTTTAAGCCGAGAGCAGACAGGATTAGAAAGCTTAGAAGCCTTGAATATATACCTATGAAAGCAATAAGCTGATTGCCCGCAAACCAGCCTAAAACAGGCATAAGAGCCTGAAATAATCCGAAAAACAGGGCAATTCTAAAGGCTAAACGGACTTTCAGGTCCCTGATGCATATTCCGTTGGATACTGATACTGCAAATGCATCAACTGATAAACCAAAAGCAATAAGCAGTATGGTCAAATAATTCATTCAGTTCTTCTGCCGTTTATAAAAAATTTTTATAGAACAGATTTAATATGATTATGGTCACTATCAATATGAAAAGGGGTTTTATTATCCTGTTTCCGCGCCTGATTACCATGTTTGACCCCAGCCTCGCACCAATAAGCTGCCCCGCTGCCATCACAAGACCTGTCCTGTAGCAGATATTATTCCCAATTGCAAAAAATATAAGGGCAGCAAAATTGCTTGTAAAATTCATAATTTTTGTATATGCGGTAGCCTTGACTACATTGAATCCGAGAAGGGCAATAAAGAGAACAACCCAGAAATTGCCTGTCCCGGGACCGAAGAATCCATCATAAAACCCGATAGCAAGGCCGAATACAATATAAAATAACCTCTCATTAATCCTGGCATGCCTGTCATAATCCTTTATATCAGGGCTGAATATCATATAAAGCAGGACCAGGAGCAGCAGAAATGGTATGATCCTCTGTAACAGGCCTGATTCAATTATCTGAACAAGTGATGTACCGGCAGAAGCACCTATAAAAACAAAGATGATACCGGTTACCGATTTTTTTATATCAGCTTTTTTGTTATTTATATAATTTACGGATGCTGTAAAGCTCCCGAAGCTTGACTGCAGCTTATTGGTTCCAAGGGCAACCTGGGGAGGCAGTCCGGCGAAAAGAAGAGCAGGCAGGGATATGAGCCCTCCGCCTCCAGCAATTGAATCAACAAAACCAGCTAAAAACCCAAAAATGAACAAAAATATATAAGTAAGTAAGGATATGCTTTTATCCATTATTCCGGGTCTGAATCCTTTTTATTGCTTCTAAATTCCCACAGTTTCAGAAATTTCAGGAATCTTTTTGATATGGCCCCTTCCCTGTGTATAATTGAAGATTCAATATGTTCAAGCTCCTGTCCCTCCTCAGCATAGATCGATTCAGACTTATTCATGGCAAGAATCTGAGTCGGGTATACTGTCCTGTACCCCGTAATTATAAAACTGATGATACAGCACACTGCCGCATAGCTTCCCAGGCCCGAGCCAAAAAGCTCAATTGACAGTATGCATGCAGTAATCGGTGTATTTGCACACCCTGCAAGCATGCTTACCATACCCAGTGCAGAATACTGTATGATACTGAGGTCAAATACCTGCGCATACAAGGCACCGCTCGTGGCACCAATAAAAAGCATGGGAAGGACTAGCCCGCCGCTGCCACAGAATGATAATGTAATGACAGTGAACAGGATTTTAACAAGAAAGGCATACCAGACTATCTCATTCCCCCCGAGAACATGTTTGATGGTTTCCATGCCAAGCCCCAGATACATGTCTGAAAACAGTAATGCAAGGATTATAAGCAGCCCTCCCCCTAATAAACCCTTTGCAGGCGCATAGATCCTTATTCTTTCGGATAATTTCTGTGCCCACCTGAATGTCTCAGTAAAAAGGATCGATACAATCCCAAACCATATGCCAGCACCTATTACCCATGTCATATGGCTCCATTCAATCCCGTATATGAATACATCAAGGGGAAATCGGATTATGCTGATCCCCAGGGCATTGGATATCTTGAATGCTGTTATTGATGCAACAATTGAGGGTAATATAACCTTGTATACCAGCTTTCCGACGAACAGGACCTCCATTCCAAAAAAGGCCCCGGACAGGGGGGTTCCCAGGCCAGCAGCAAAGCCGCCGCTTATCCCGCATATCACCAGCTTTCTCCTGTCAAAGGAATTCAGTCCCAATAGCCTTGCCAGATATGAAGCTATTCCTGCTCCCATCTGTACACTGGGCCCTTCCTTGCCTGCCGATCCCCCGAATGCTATGGTAAGTACCGAGGTAATAAGCTTGAAAGGGACTACAAGGATATCAATTATTCCATCCCGCTGGTGGAAAGCCTCTATGACCTTTTCAGTACCATGCCCCTTGCTCTCAGGACAGAATCTATGAATGAGAAAGCCGCTTAGAAAAAGGGCCAGAGGCAAAAACAGATAATAAAAGTCAATATTGTGAATAAAAATTGTGACATAATACAGGCTCAGCACGAAGACAGCCACGAGAGCACCGGATACCAGCCCAACCAATGATGAAAGAGATACCCATTTCAGCAGGCTTATAAATATCACTAACTGCTTTGCAATCTGTTCCTTCAAAAAAAACCCATCCTGGACTATTAAGATTGTTATTTATTGGCACTTTAGTGATAAGTTAGAATTTAAACAGATATAAATCAATATAAAAAAGCCCTGTACCATCTGTCCGGTTTCAAACCTGAAGGAGCCTGCCTGTTCTACTTGCCCTTCCTGAAAAGCCTTCCAAGGCTGCCTGGATTATATGGGGGCAATCTGGTTGGGAATATGCCTTCATTTACCTGTTTGACATCTTCAATGGTAAAGAATGCATTGGGGTTAAACCTTTTGATTTCGGCTATGATACCCTTAAGGTCCTTTCTCGGAACCGTTGTGAATATTATCCTTACATTGCCTGTTGCACCGTGGGCATTAAGATAGGTAACGCCGATATTGCTTTTCTTGAAGTAATTTATAAGGTCTGTACTGTCTTTTTTTGTGATGACCCTGATAAGAACATTCCCAATGGATAACTTATCCTCTATGTACATACCGAGGAAATTCCCTGCAGCAAATCCAGCACCATATGCAATATAGCAGATTACATTATTCAGATTGTTTATTATCTGCCCTATGGCCAGGAGCCATATAAGAACCTCGAAAAAACCGAAGATGGGAGCTATATACCTATAGCCCCTTGATACAAATATGAACCTCATTGTGCCAATGGTGACATCAATGATTCTCGCAAGGAATATTAAAAGTGGAAGGATTAACCATGTAAAAACAGGTTCATGATAAAAAGCAAAATCCACGGCCTAAACTTACTCCTGATTTAACAGCAGTTCAGGATCAGTACAGATGAACAGCTGTTATTTCCTAGTCCTGGTAAAATAGTTGATAAAAAATATCAGAACGATATAAACTGAGACAAACGAGACTGCAAAGCTTACCAGATTGAGAAGAACTGCATTCTCAATTGATCCCTTAAGATATACAGATATATAATCGCCAAAATAAAATCCCGGCAGAAATGATAATAAAGCAATCACGATATAATACAAAAGCTTTATAAGCCTCTTTATGAAAAACAATGTTACAATAAGGCAAGCAACTGAGATAATAACAAGTATTAATAATTCCTGTGAGAGCATTATATCAATCTTCTATAAGTGAAAATCCCGATTTAATTGCACTGATGTTAAGATCCTCAGTCCCCTTGGGAACTCTGTTGAGAACAGCCTGGGTAATAGAATCCTCCGAAACGATCTTTGTAGCCTTTACCAGCGACCCTAAGGCAACTATATTAGCCACTATGCCCTTACCTATCTTATTAGTAGCCGTAGAAATGAACGGGACATGGTATAGCTTGAATTTACCCTCAGGAATATCCTTTACTGCATCTGAGTCAGCCAGCAATATACCGCCCTCTTTGAGATCTTTCAGATATTTATTCAGTGATTCCTGGGTCAGTACCAAAAGTGCATCAAGATTTGTACATTTGGGATAGTCAATATCCTCTTCCGATATGATAACTTCCGCTCTTGATGCTCCACCTCTTGCTTCCGGTCCGTAACTCTGGCTCTGAACAGCATTTTTGCCCTCATAGATTGCTGCTGCATAGGCTAATATCCTTCCTGCAAGTATAATTCCCTGACCGCCTGAACCGCTTAAACGAATTTCATACCTTCCCATAGATATTTGCTCCTTTACTTTTGTCCTTGCTGAGCTAATTTTAATATTTTTTCCTGATACTGCCTTGTATATTCAGGATTATCCCTGTCAACGAGAATACCAGTAATTATCTTATTTTCTGCCTCCTTTTCCTCCATGGCTTGGGCCTTGGTTATGGAAACGGAATTTTCCTTAAAATATTCCATCATCCTTATTCCGTCTGGAATCTTATTCCTTCTCCCAAAGCTGGTGGGACAGGCAAACATTACTTCAACAAGAGAAAATCCGTCCTTCCTGAAAGATTTCTCTATATACTTATCCGTCTGCAATATATGATAAGTGGTCGATTTTGCAACAAAAGATGCCCCTGCTGCTGCTGCAAGCCCGCTTATATTAAAACTCGGGTCAATATTGCCATATGGAGCTGTTGTTGCGTACCTCCCGACAGGGGTCGTTGGAGAGCATTGTCCTCCGGTCATTCCGTATATATAATTATTAAAAAGAATGACATTCAGGTTGATATTTCTCCTCGATGCATGGATAAAATGATTTCCCCCGATTGCAGTAGCATCGCCGTCACCCGTTATGACAATAACATTAAGCCTGGGGTTATACATTTTTATACCTGTAGAAAATGCGATTGCCCTTCCATGTGTCGTATGAAGAGTATTGAAGTCCAGATACCCTGGGGCTCTTGAAGAACAGCCTATTCCGGATACTATTACCGTATCATCCTTTGACCACCCTACCTTGTCGATCGCCCTTAAGATAGACTTCAATATTATGCCTGCGCCGCATCCAGGACACCAAATATGGGGGAACCTGTCATTTCTTAAATATTTGCTATAATCTAATAACATCGGCTACCTCCGCTATCTTACCTACTATCTGCATGGGAGATAATATCTCTCCGTCAGCCCTGCCTATATGATAAACCCTGTCATAACAGGTGCATTTCATTAATTCTTCAGATATCATCCCAAGATTCTGTTCAGCAACAATTACAGCTTTCTTGCCTGCAACAATTCTTCTTAATGTTTCATAGGGAAAAGGCCACATCGTGGTAATCCTGATAAGCCCGACATTTATGCCCTTTTCACCGGCTATCTTGACAGCTGTTTTTGAGGAACGGTAAACAGAACCGTAAGAGACCAGTACTATGTCACAATCCTTAAGCCCTGCAGACTCAACCTGTTCCAGTTCAGGAGCAAATTTTACCATTTTGCTCTGAAGCCTGTCCAGCAATTTGGCAATCTTTGCTGTATCATTTGTTGGAAAACCCATCTCATCATAGCAGAGGCCTGTCACATGGTGTCTATATCCTGAACCAAAAGGGGGCATTGGGTTGACCAGATCCTTTGTGTCCTTATAAGGTACAAACTTCTCGGGGGGGACATCAGGCATCATTCTGCTGACAATGGTCAGCTCTTCCCTCGGAGGCAGTTCCACCCTTTCGTTCATGTGGGCAATGACCTCATCCAGAAGCAGCAGGACAGGTACTCTGTATTTTTCAGCAAAGTTGAAGGCATTAATGGTCTGGTGGTATGAATCCTGGACAGAGTGCGGGACAAGCGCGATTATCGGATGGTCGCCGTGTGTTCCCCATCTCGCCTGCATTACATCTCCCTGGGAGGTCAACGTGGGAAGGCCTGTGCTCGGGCCTCCTCGCATAACATTTACGATTACACAGGGGACCTCAGTCATACAGGCATAGCCGATATTTTCCTGTTTCAGGGAAAAACCCGGCCCGCTTGTGGCTGTCATAGCCTTTGCACCAGCCAGTGACCCGCCGATTACAGCTGCCATGGCTGCGATCTCATCCTCCATCTGAATAAACTTGCCGCCATTCGCAGGAAGCCTGTAAGAAAGCTCTTCCGCTATTTCGGAGGAAGGTGTAATAGGATAGCCTGCGAAAAACCCCAGCCCTGCATCAATAGCAGCCATTGCAACCGCAACATTTCCACTTATAAGCATTGTTCTTTTATTACTCATATCATATCTCCTAAAACAGCCTAAGCCTTGTTCTTGGGATACACAACAATTGCAAAGTCAGGGCAGAAGGATTCGCACCTGTTGCAATGTATACACTTAGAAATGTCGTAAACATGAGCTTTACCGTCTTCCATCTTAAGGACATTTTTGGGGCAGTAGTAGACGCACAGCTTGCATCCCTTGCACCAGGCAAGATTTATCTCAATCCTGGTTTTTGAATCTTCTATAACCTCTAATTGAGCCTCTTTTAATTTCATTAAGTTAACTCCAATTATAGAAATTTTATTCAAAACTACATAGTATAAATATTGTGTCAATAAATTTAAATTCTTTTTAGCTTAAATGCCTTATATTTTTGGGAAAAGGAATTGCTCCCCAGTATGAAATCCATGATCTTTGAAATATTTCTCATAACATCATTCCTACGGTTCACAATATCATTGTAAAGAGCCCTGGAAGGAGCAGTGCCGGCAGTTCCATACTTCAGTACCGAAGCTGCATAGCCGAGGTCATAAAGCTCAATCTCGTCAGATGCGGATGTGGTAAGCCTGAGGATATCCCTGATGTTCTTAAGCAGATTCATTGACCTGAAGATATAGTATATCTCGTGATCAATCTGGGGAAGCTGTTTCCTTGCTTCATCAATAAATACCGAATTGATATTTATCCTGATATCAAGAAATGCCTTTATTATAAGCAGGACCATCTCAATATCCCTCAAGCCTCCAGGCTGTTCCTTTATATTTATAATATTATATATGTTATTCCGGCTATCAATGGCTCTTTCTATGATCTCGTCCGCCATTCTCCGGATATATTTTTCTTTCTTCTCAATGATAAAAGGTTTTACTATGCCTTCATAAAACCGGTTTTCAAGCGATTCGCTCCCATAAACCAGCCTGCACCCAAGAAGCTGTGACTGCTCAACATATATTCCGGGGTTGTCTTTTTCAAGCAGGGACCTTATCTCTGAGAAGGTGGCAATGTAGCTGTCAAAATAATCCATAAACCTGTACTGGGGGAGTATAGACCTCCTTATAATCTCTGTATTCATCTTTGAAATTATCTTTGAGCACATGTTCTTAAGCTTTTCATCATTACTGTCAAGGACGATGATAATATCATAATCATCAGCAAAAGCCTGCTCCCTGGCATGCCCCCCTGATACAAAAATGCCCAGGGTATTTTCCGTTTTAATCTTTGTATTGTGCTGAAGTTCAACCAGGCCTTTTGAGTAAATAAACAGTGCCTGAAGGCATTCATCTGAAACCTCTGTAAATTCCCTGTTTATCTCACTTATCGGCCTCTGTTCGAGAAGATGGATCCCCAGCCTTACAAATTCCAGGTCAAAATAATGCCCTATGTTTTTTATATTTTCCAAAAAGTCATTGCTGAAAAGAAGCTTGCTGTAAAATCCAATGGCAAGTTCCTTAATCTTGCCGGTATCCGTTACAGACCTTATAACTTCAGGAAATTTATCAAATACATTTGTAAAATAGCGCTTAAAATAGTGGCTTCCGTAAAGATACAGGCTCATAAGCCTCAGAAGCCTGTTTTTGATGAGAGTCAGTTCAGTTTCATACACATCACATTTCGAAATACTGTTTATGAGCACTTCAAGGTCAGATGTATCAAGACAGGAAAGATATGAATTAATTATTTCCGGAAATGGATGAAAAACCTTTATGAATTCATATGCATGCTCCTGGCTTCTTGACAGGCTATGGATGAATCTCCTGTTAAGCTCATTCAGTATCTTCCCTGCATCCCTGTTCCTCGAGGAATACTTCTTCAAAAGGTTGATGAGCTTCAGAAGAGCATGGATTGCAAGAAGGCCGCACCTTGTATAGGATTTGATCAAAAGAGATTTCTGATGATTATTTAGCAGTGAGAATTCATTTAAGAAATCATCCAGGAGGCTGTAATCCTTTCTCTCAAGGTTATAAATAATGTCATCCCAGTATTTTGCACCATAAAAAGGCTTGCTTATCTTGAGAAATCTTAGCAGGAAATGCTCCCTGTTTTCTTTTTGGGGATCCTTCTTTCTCGCAATTGCATTAAGACTGCTTATCCTTAGAAGATGTACCCTTATCTCTTCAAGGAAGAATTCTATAGCATTTTTTATCTGATGCGTCTGTTCATAATAATCGACAAGAAGGTGGTCATAAGACTTCAGGCTTCCTGCATCACGGTAACCCATTGCAACTGCCACCTTTTGCAGGTTCTTTTTTGAATGCTGTTCTCTGAGAGGTATCTCTTCGTCCTCTGATATTAGAATCTGATAAACCAGCCTGAAGGTCTCAAGAAAATCAAGACCCCTTGCAAGTATAAGATATCTTTCGTCATTATCACTGTCTATCTCCCTGAGTTCGGAAAGTATATCCCATGAATAGGTCCTGTTTATATTAAGAATACTCTTTAAGGCATATATCAGCCCTTTTATTACCCTGAGGCCGTCTTCTTTTGGATGCAGTGTGCTTTCCCTGTCAGGCTTTGATATAAGAGACCTTACTTCTCCGAGGATCCCTCTTAAAAAACCCTCATGATACATATTTATCCTGAATTTTGCCCCTATCTTGTTTATACAGAAATATTTTGAGGCAATGCTGTCCATGAAACTTGTATATAATGTGTAGGAACCGAGTATCCTGGTTGCACTCAATATCTCACTTATTATCACAAAGTTTGAGAACTTGTTTTTTATCATTCCCGCATATTCTTCAATTGAAGCTGACATCTTATAGGAATGGAACTGCTCAGAAAGGTAAAAGTGAAGAGGAGTAGCATAACGCATCATATCATCCCTCAGTTTTGAAAACACCCTGTTCATTGGAGCAGTTGGAGCGCCTGCACTGTTCACCACTGCAATATCTATATCATCCTGGTCTGCACGCGTACCCACACCCATAATTGTAAATCCTGAATAATCAATATTAGGGTCATATATCCTCAGAATCTGGTCCATGTATGAAGCTGACAGGCCCCTGAAGCTGAAACCCATCCTCTTCATAAAATCCTCATAATAGATATATTTATCGCTGAAGGTCCTGCTTTCTTTAATATCCAGAACATTTGACTTAAGTATATAGAGATTCCTTATATTCATTATGAGCAGTTGCAGTGAATAATAGCAGCTTAGCATTTCAATCCGCTTTTTTGGTTCATTTGATAAGGCGCTTATAATCTCCATCTCGTTTGAGTAGTTTATTGTTGGTGTAAAAAGATTAATACGCTCCAGATGGCCCTTTTTCTCAAGGGCATCTTTTAATTCGCCGAAATATTTGCCTATTACATGCAGGTATGACTGATGATGGTTGGCAAGATCCCTGCTTTTGATCTGTATATTTAATAGAGGATTTATCATAGCATAACCCTGATCATTTTTATTTTGACAATATTTATAATATATAAAATAGTTTTTTCAAAAATATTAACGATATTTTTTAGGATATTTTTATTGAACCTGTTTTTTAAGGATTTTTGACCTTTATTATGAAACTCATAGATTATACCAGTAATAAGCTTGTTTTTACCGACATCAATGCAGGATCTGCCGGGGATCTGTTTGCATATGTCTCCGAAATTCTCTGCATACATAAGATTATACCGGATAAAAAGGATGCAGAGACGGTAAAAAGAGATTTTATGGAACGTGAGAAGATCAATTCCACAGGCCTGGGCAATGGCATAGCAGTCCCGCATATTTCACTGCAGGCACTGGAGAAGCCTGTAATATTGATCTGCAGGACGATTAAAAGCATAGATTTTAATGCATTGGACAGCATGCCTGTTAGCCTTTTTTTCTTCATTCTTGGCAGAAGGAATCATGTAAGCGAGCATTTAAACATGCTTTCAAGGCTGTCATTCCTTCTTAGAGACAAGGATTTCACCACAGAACTCAAAAAACTGAAAATTAAAAAAAGCATCTGGGAATTATTTATGACGAAAGATTTAAATACACCATAAAGTGCATTTTAATCTTGACAATTTTCCCTATTTGTATTCTTTTGTATTTCTTATTTAATTTTTTGCTGAATTTGCAAATTATTTTATTGTAAACAAAAATATATGTGTTTTAATATGCGCTATGATTATAACAATTGATGGACCATCCGGCTCAGGGAAAAGTTCGGTTTCAAAAGCCCTGGCAGAAAAGTACGGATTTTTTTACTTTGACAGCGGTGCGCTTTACAGAACTATCGGCTACTATTATCTGCAAAAGGGTATAGATGCTGAAGACCGACAGGGTATAATATCACACCTTGACAGCATAACCCCTGATATTAGGCACAGTGGCTCCGCTATGAGGTATATTCTCAATTCACAGGATGTGACTGACCTGATAAGAAAGCCTGAGATATCGCACTATGCTTCATGCATATCCCAGATACAGGAAGTAAGGAATATCATAAAGGACTATGCAGATAATCTGCGCGGAAAGGTCGAGAATATAATTGCAGAGGGCAGGGATACCGGAACAGTGCTTTTTCCCAATGCTGAAATCAAGATCTATATGACTGCTGCTGTGGGTGAAAGAGCAAAAAGACGCCAGAAGGATTACTGTGAGCAGAATATTGAAAGAGATTTGGACAGTATTGAAGGTGAGATTGAAAAAAGGGACATACGTGACTCCAGCAGGGAGATAGACCCGCTGAAACCGGCAGAGGACAGTATTCTCATTGACACTACCAGTCTCAGTTTTGAAGATGTAATAAATAAGATTGCAGATATAATCAATTTGAAAATAGAAGATAATGGAGGTTCTTTAAGTAAGATGGATAATTATGAGAATGGAGACATCCTTAAAGATGATAAAACTAATAACACTGACATAAATAAAGATGGAGGTACGGCTGCAAAAGAAGACCATAGTGATATCCAGCTGCCGAAGGATGATAAAGCATCCGGCCAGGATGACGATATGAGCTTTGCCCAGATGATCGAAGATTATGATACGAACATTGGCAGTATAAAGGCAAAACAGATAGTAAAAGGTAAAATTATACGGATTACTGATAGTGATGTTTTTATTGATATTGGATTCAAATCGGAAGGCATACTGCCTATAAATGAGTTTTCAAGGGAAATAGAGCTTAAGGATGAGAATTTCAGGGAAGGCGGCGAAGTATCTGTATATGTTGAAAATACTGAGGATGAACAGGGAAACCTGAAGATCTCAAAAATCCGTGCAGACAAGATATTGTTATGGGACAGGCTGAAAGAACTGGAAGACAGCGGGGGAAAAATCAGGGGCAAGGTAGTACAGCACGCGAACAATGGAGGAATAGTGGTTGACCTTGGCGTTCTCAGCGGATTTGTACCGGCAGGCCACATAAGCATATATAAAGAGGATGAAATACCTCTCGGCACTATTATAGACACAAAGATCCTGTCTATTGAACCGGAAAGAAAGAAGATAATCCTTAGCCGAAGGCACCTTCTTGAGGATGAGATAAGGAAAATCCAGCGTGAAACACTTGACAGGCTATATAAGGGACAGCTTGTTAAGGCAATAATAAGAAAGCTGGAGCCTGACCACCTTATAGCAGACGTTGACGGCATTACCGCATTCATGCACAGGAAGGAAATGAGCTGGGGAAGGATAGAAAAACCATCAGACCTCTTTAAAAAGGACCAGGAAATAGAAGCAATAATCAAATCTATAAATAAAAAGAAAAATTCAATCCGGATAAGCTATAAGGATAAAACTGCTGATCCATGGACTCTGGTAAACACAAAGTATACAGTTGGCCAGAGGATCAAGGGCACCATAATGTCAATCAAACCCTATGGCTTTTTCGTTCAGCTCGAACCCGGGGTGGAGGGCCTGCTTCATGTGAGTGAGCTTTCGTGGGACAAGGTTACAAGGAATCCTGAACAGTATGGCAATGTTGGTGATATGATCGAGGTAGAGATAATTGATATAAATACAGAGGATAAAAGGATATCCTTGTCTCTTAAGCAGTGTCTGGATAACCCATGGGAGGCATTTTCCACTGAACATCCGGTAAACAGTGTAATCAAGGGGGAGATAAACAATATTACTGATTTCGGGATATTTGTGAAGCTTAATGATGATATAGACGGTCTTATCCATCAGTCAGAGATATCATGGGATGACAATGCGCCTGACATGAACAGCCTTTATAAACTGGGGGATAATGTTGAAGCAAAGATAATTGATATCAATCCCTCAAAGAAAAGGATCTCCCTTTCTATAAAACAGCTGGAGCCAAATCCTGTCAATATTCTATTTGAAAAGATGAAACTTGGTGATGCTATACAGGGCAGGGTAGTGCAGTGGGAGGATTTCGGCTGTTTTGTGAATATATCCAGCAATATTGACGGACTGCTTCATATCTCTCAGATACCTAACGGGAAAAAGGATATAAAGCCAAAAACCGGGGATATCATTGAAGCTGAGATAATTAAGCTTGATAAAAAGAACAAGAAACTTAGCCTTTCAATATGGGAGCTGTTCAGGAAAAAATTCAGGGAAAATACAATAATTGAAGGAAAGGTAGTTTCCATGCCTGAAAAGGGAGGGGTTTTCATAGAGATAATGCCCTGTGTCGATGCTTTTATCAGGCAGGGCGAACTTACAGGCGACTCAGTTCATATCGGCGATTCCGTCAAAGCGGTAATAACAAGGATTGACAAAGACAGTAAAATGGTTTTTGCGAGCTCCAGGAGAATTGAAAGCAAAAAAGAGGAAGAAGTGTATAAAGACTATATGAAAAAGACACAGGAAGAGCAAAAGAGCTTTAAAAATACTGTAATACCTGAAGATATAGCACAGATCCTCTTAAAAGATACCAAAAAGGAAGATTAATCAGGAATATCGCAGTATCCTGGAGGGGAATGTCAGCTTAAATACTGTTCCCTTGCCTTCCTGGCTTTTCAATGAAATGTCTACATCATAGGAAGAAAGCAGTTTTTTCGTAATTGTAAGCCCGAGCCCTGTACCTGACTGGGCTTTTGCTTCTTCTTTCTGTTTGGTTGTAAAAAAGGGATCATATATCTTCATTTTATGTTCCTCTTTGATCCCGGTCCCCGTATCTTCTATTTCAAGCACAAGATTCTGGTCATCCATCATGGATCTTATGGTAAGTACCTTTTTGTCCAGTGATTTCATTGAATCTATGGCATTTACAATTATGTTCTGAATGGATTGGGAAAAGTCACCGTATATCCCGTATACATCCGGAATATTTTCATCAAGAAAAAGTTTTTTTGTATATTTATGCTTAAAATTAAGGTCTGCCTCCAGGAATTTCAATATTTCATGCACCATGCTGTTGAGATTGCAATACTGATTGGATATCATATTTTCCTTTCTTGATTTATCCAGTAGATTGATTACAACATCATTAACACGGTTCGTAAGTGACTTTATCAGCTCGATCTCCCTTTGTTTGCCATACCTTTTGCTTAGTATCTCGCACCCGGCCAGAATACCTGACAAAGGAGAGGTCAGATTGTGCGCAAAACCCTGTACAAGGCTGCCAATAAATGAGAGTTTTTCATTTTTTATGAGAAGCTGTCTAAGCTCTTCTCTTTCATTTTCCAGCCTTATTTTTTCATTAATGTTCCTGACCGTCCCCATATAGGTACCTGTCTCATCTATATAGCTTAGGGTAAGGGAGCATGGGACATCCTCATCTTTTGATGTATAAAGATATATATTTGAAAGAAAAATATCCCTTTTTTTTGCAAGCTGTCTGAGGATAAGGCTTTCATAGCTGTCATGGCTGTTGAAGAACAAACTGAAGTTTTTATTAAGGATATTCTCAACAGAATAACCGAATTCAAAAAGCCCTTTTCCCCTGATGTCACGGATATAACCCTTCATGTCAATCTCAAAGATTATATCGTTCAGCTGTTCCAGAAGCTTAATATATCTGTTGCCTGATTTCATTTTTTTTCAATAAACCTTAGAAACATATTCTATAATATTTTTCCTGAAAAATCAAATTATTCTGTTCTATTTAGCCCAAATTCAGACAGAATCAGATCAGCCATAGTTGACAGGGAATATTCTTCAATGTCAAATCTTCTGTTAGAAAGGAATACTCCCGACAGAAAAGCTGGATCCATACAATGATCGCCGCTCCAGGGATCTGTATTATCCCTTACCAGCTCTTCCGGGATCTTGCCGAGACAGGTCTCCCATGAAGCACGGTACCCTTTTGCATAGCCTACTATTATATCCGGGGCAAGCTCTTTATAGGGTCCGCTGTATTCATCATCTGTCAGATATACATTGGATATCATCCTGTCCCCTGTCTCCGGATCCTCTGCCTCCAGGAGCAGGTTCTTTATCTCCAGGACAAGATCTTTCAGCTCCCTGCCCTGATTGACTATTCCATTCCTTTCCCTGCCCCTTATATTTATATAAAGACCATTGAGGCCTATTGCATAGGCTCTGGTTGCTGACCAGTCCACATTTCTGAAAAAGGGGTACTGCCCCCTTACTGATTCATCCTTCAGGCTGATATATCCATTATCATACAGTATTTTGTTGAGGTGCACAGACCGGTAGTATGGCGCAAAACCATGGTCGCTGACTATGATAAAGGTTGTATTTTCATCAATGTGGGATAGAGCATAGCCTATTTCATCATCAATCTTTTCGTATAGCTCAAAAAGATAAGGGTGCCCGCTGAATGAATCATGCCTGTCATAATCCAGGAAGTAGGGGATATTGCCCGATTCTTCAGAATCAAAATAAAAGCCATATTTCCTGCTGAATTCTTCATTATGGGCAGGATGATTAATGTCTGCAAGCTGCCAGAGCATATGTGTATTCTGATCAAGTGTGGAGAAATAATAGAATAAAAATCCTTCCTTAAAATTATCAAGGAAATACCGGTGAAGCCTTATGCTCTCTTCAAATACCATGTCAGCCTGTTTAATATAATCTTCCGTGCTGAATACACTGTTGGAATATGCTTTTGTGTCCTCAGGCATATTCTGGGTATAGAAATATCCAAACTCCCGGGCAAGCCTCTTTGAAAAAGAGGCTGGGGAAGAGACCGGCAATGCAGGATTACTGGGATTAATATTCAAAGGAGACATATAAAGCTTAAAATTGGGTTTTGATTCAATCAGGTAGAATTTTACAATTGCCGAAAGGCTTTGAACATAAGGGATAACCTCAAATTCAAGTTCAACCCAGTCAGAGAACTCCCCCTTCTTCAGAAGGAAATCATGATCCTGGACAGATATTTCAATTATCTCTTCCACAGGATCAACATAGATATCAAGCGGGATTTTCAGCTCAGGATGGACATCTCTGCCGCGGCTGTCCTTTTCACTGACTACAAATGTATTGGGGGGACCTTCTATGAAGGTATTCACGCTGTTGTTATCCACCCTGACCATGAATACCTTGCCTCCGCTGATATCCTCATCAATGGCATGCGTAATATCTGTAAAGAGGTAGAAAGTACCTGATGTACCAAGAAGGTCAGGCGTCCCCATGCCTGAGAAAGCTTCTCCGTACTTCATCTCAACTGGAGGGAAATTTGAAGGTATCTTAAATATTGTGGAGTATATGCCTGCGTCTTCAAGGTATTGCCAGAAGGGCCTGCCCTTTCTGAAAAGCTCTACACTGCCGGACGAAAGAGGAATCCGATAATTGCCGACTTTGAGAATCTTTTCAGGGTTGTTTGTCTTGGATGTTGATAACAGCGGAAGATATGTTTCAGGATCTCTGTGAATAAAATCAAAGATCCCGTGCTGGCCCGGATTGCCTCCGGTTATAAAATTGCTCCAGGCAACAGGGCTTTGCGGGGGGCAGCTTGTCTTGAGGTGCCTGTAGGTTCCTGTCTTAATAAGCTTCTGTATATTGGGAAGCTTATTAAGCTTTATGAGATATTCCATAATAGTGGGATCAAGACCGTCTATTCCCATAACATAGACCTTTTTCCCGCTTTGTGGGTATGCTGTAATCGCAATTAAAAGAAAAAGTATGACTAAAAGCATTACTGCATTTTTTGACATTTCTCTGCTCCTAAAATTTTAATATTTTCAGCATTTTATATTTGTACAACTCAGCTGTCAATCTTATAATATTCGAGCTTAAATATAATATGTTCGATATTAATGTCTTATCTGTTTGCTGTTTTTGAAGAACAGTTTTCTGAAAAAGCCTGTCCAGCAGAACATCATTATGGATAGATCCATTATAACAGATGGATTGAGGAGATATACAAAGTCCAGGCTTTTACTGTCAAAAAGGGGCATCAGATCATCCTCAAATATGTTCCCCATACCGATTATTCCAGGTTTCAGACATGAATCAGACCCTATGCATGCTTTTTTCACAGCAGGATAGTTTTTTGGAGTTACCCCTGTATACGTCATCTGGTTTTTTAATATATTTATTACCAACGGCAATCTTTCAAAAGCGGCTTTTAGCTTGCTTTTTGAACCTGAAACACCAGTATCAGCAAAAAGATACATATCAAAGCATCTACCTCTGTGACCCTCAACAGTTTTTTTAATAACAGGGTTGGAGCCTTTTGCGGCGAATAAATATAAAAATGAAATGGCAAATACTGGAAGCAGGGCAAAGGATATTATTATATCAGTCATTCTTTTCACTAACCTGTATATCAGGGGGTATGAAAGAGGCCCGCAGTACAGGAAAGCCAGGCCCTCCCAGATGCTTAACCTGTACATTCTACTGTCAGAGAAAGGTTTAGAGACAGCATAAAAGAAATCAACATTATTTTTTTCACAGTACAGAAAAATGGATGTAAGAAAATTTTTCTGAATATTATCAGAATTAATTATAAGTATGTCGATCTTTTCATCACCGAGCACCTTTCTAATATCTTTCAGCCTTCTGCCATCGTTATCAAAGTATTTTACGCGCAAATCCCGATTTTCAAAATCAGTTATGTTTCTCTGCAAACCTGTATCCTGAAGGAAAAGGATGTTAAGCCTATCATGCAGTTTATAAACGTTCGGGAACAGCAGGCGCGGTAAAAGGAGAGAAGAGAGGCCGCCTATCCACATTATGACAAGCAGGAACCTTGGAACAATTATCATTTTCGAAAAGAAAAGGACAATAAATATCACAAGGGATATTATTGAAAAATTGTATATTATCCTGTAGACCTGAAGTACCTTATATAAAAAATACCTGGTATTATACATCCCCTTTATCCAGAAAATTGATATCATAAAAAATGAAGCGCTCAAAGAGAACAGAATGTAGTACTGAAGGTTGTACCTAACAGCAGCAGGGCTTTTGATGATCCTGTATAACATGTAGGAAAAAAGGAGGGAAAGAAAGAGGCCTGCAATATCAATAAAAATTGCAAAAAGCTTTTTTTGCTTTAAGGGGATCAAATTCCTTATGGGGTATCTGCAGGATACACTATTCTTCTACCATGAATCTTATGCCGCCAGTGAGCCTGAATCCCAGATTAATCAAAAGGCCCTTTATCAGCCCGCATACGAATCCGACAACAGCAAATATCATTGCATGAAGTAATGATATTGCCAGAATAAATAGAATAATCCTGATAATATTTGATGAGTAGCTAAAACTCTGAAAATCCTCTACGATATAGTTTGTAAAAAATAATGCCTTAATGGAAAAGAAAAATCCGTAAATAATACCGACAGCCCCTGATGCTAATGAAATTAAGACAGCAAGATCGGTAACCTCTATCTTCTTTAGCCTGAACCTTCTCCTGATCATAAAGCCCCTCCTAAGGATGCCGAAGGGGGGACTTGAACCCCCACAGGTATACACCCACCAGAACCTGAATCTGGCGCGTCTGCCAATTCCGCCACTTCGGCATTTTTCTTCAAATATATTCTTATTTTAATTTTCCCAAATAGTCAATATATTTAATTCAGATTTTCCAGGCAAAGTCTAAATCCATTCAGATACCATCTTTTATATGGATAATAGCTGTCTCTGACAGCACTTCCCAGATACTTCGGGTCATCTCCCCAGGACCCCCCCCGAAGGACTCTTTTCATCCCATATACAGGCCCCTTCGGGTCAATCCAGCAGCTTTTCCGGTAATAATCCTCACTGTAAAAATCCTCGCACCATTCCCAGACATTGCCGGCCATATCATGCAAACCGAAATTATTTGGAAGTTTTTGCCCCACTGGCTGAGGTGATTTTAGCCCCTTTGCTCCAGTATTTCCATAATACCAGGAATATTTGCCTATTTCGGAGCCAGTATCTTCATCACCCCAGAAATATCTTGTCCTGCTTCCTGCCCTTGCTGCATATTCCCATTCAGCCTCTCTGGGAAGACGGACCGGAAGCCCTGTATGTTCTTTGATCCTGCTTATGAAGGTTAATGCATCATCAAAAGCAATATGTGTGGCGGGACAACTGGCTATTCTGCCAGAATAATCCTTGTTTTCGTATGGCCTGACATCCATCATTATGGCTTCCCACTGCTCAATGGTTACTGGAAACTTTCCCAGCCAGAAATCATGACTTAACCTGACACAATGCCAGGGTTTTTCATCAGGGCTGGATATTTTCACATTATCAGGGCTGCCCATCATGAAGTCCCCGCCGGGAATATTAATGAAGACAAAGTCCGTATTCCCTGCCTTTAGCAGCAGCTCTTTTTTCCCTTCGCTGTTAATGTATCCGCTTACCTTATTCCTGTTTCTGTCTATAATATCCATGTATCAGTATTTCCCCCAGATTAAATAGATAAATATACTTTTACACCATTTGCAGTTTTTTTTTAATAAAAAACTTAATTATTGACAATTTGCTTCAGACCTGTTAGGATTTTCTAACAATAAAATCACTCAGAGCTTATTTATTATGGATTATCTAAAGAACATAATCGAGATAAACAAGGAACTCAGGTACAAAGTATTGTCCAGCACAAAATCCAAGGAAGATATAGGTGATGTTATATTCCACCTCTATTATGGGCAGACGCCCGTTGAAATGACCTATTACGACAGCAATATCCTGGTCATTTCAAATAAGGACCTTGAGATCCGCATCAACACACAGTCAGGCCAGGTTTATTACAAGTCAAAAAATGACAGGCAGCAAAAATAGTATTCAACTGCCTGTCCATGATGCCCTAAATCCCTGTCTTTATGCTTCGACTACTTTCTTCCTTTTTGCGCCCCTGATCAGATAAACCAGCAGAAACAGGAGGCCTCCCGCAATTATGAGAAGTATTATCCCCAGAACTGGCCTGTAAAAGATCCATCCTATGGCAATTGTAATGAATGAAAGGACTAATGCAATAATACCTGCAAACAGGCTTGTTCCCATTCCGATTATCGAGCCTATAAATGGGACCACATCGCCAATAACTGATAATGGCTTAAGAATCAGCGATATCCCGAAAAACATCAATAAAAAGCCTGCGATCCTCAATATCCATGTCATCATGGTATTTTCCTTGAAAGCTGCTTCAAACATGGCATCTGAAGATACTACACCAGGGGCCAGCCTTTCTATTGTAGTTCCCACGCTGGTTTTATACGGCTCGAAGGTATCCTTTACCTGCTTTGAAATGAGGCTGATTGTCTGTTTAGGACCGACAAACCTGAAGGATATCTTCATATCTCCTATCTGCGGGCTTGCAGGGTCACTGCCATAATAAAAGAGCCCGTTATTGATCTTTATGCCTTCCCAAAGACTGGAAGACAGAGTCTTCTCATCATCATCCTCGATGAAATAGTTCTCATAATTATCAATCCTGCCTGTCAGGCCAGGAGATAAGCTGAACGCTCCAATTTTCACATCATTTGCAGTCCAGCTTTCAGATTCGTAAAGCATTGAAGGCGGGTTCTGATGCCCGTCTGAAACCTGAAAATTGACGGAGTTTATGTGAGAATTGCTCCATACTTTGCTATAGCTGTATTCTGTTACTGTTTCCTCCCCTCCTCCAAGCTTTTTCCTGGTCTTGGAAGATGTTGATTCTTTCCACTGATACATTTCCACATCCCTTTTAAGCTTCATGGCATTCAATGAGACCGGGAAGGTTGGGTCTTCTAAAATATCATGGGTTACCGCTTCTCCTGAAAGATGCACCAGCTTGCCATCATGCTGAGGATCAATTCTGCCCGGGTCTATGCTCACAACAGATGCAAGCCCTTCTTTCAAGCCCTTGGCTGTTTTTACAGCCCTTCCCTCATTCCAGAACAGAAGGGGAAACGCAATAACAAAAAGAACAATCCCAAGAAGTATTCCCTTTATGGATTCCTTTATCCTTGAAAACCAGCTTCGCGATGATGTCGTAGTGAAAGATCCGTTAGCCATCCTGAAAACCTCCTTTTATTTGGCTTATATAATTTATAAAAAAAATAATCTTATCTTCCTGCAATCTTAGCCTGAAGGTCCTTGATAAGTTCTTCAATGTCTGCACCGACCATTTCTGCAAAATCCCTCAAGCTGTAGTCGGCATCATCAAAAACAAGATTCGGGTTATCCGTAAAGCTATAGAAAATCTCATCCAGATATGGGTATCTCCTGAGAAGCTCACCGACTCTATCCTCCATTAGTATCATATTCCATTCTCCCCATAATTTATTTGATATTATAGGGATTTTAATATATTTTTCTCCTGATGTCTATATTTAATGAAGATAAATCGGAAATATTAAAAACTCTGAAGACCAATATAGGTGTTTCAAAGGAAGAAAAGATAGAGCTCCTTAAAACCCTGCTTGCAGATAGAAAAACCAGGATTAAGGACATCATATGGTTTGCATACAGCAGTGATCCTATACTTCTGAGGGCATTCATTCATTTTGTAAAGCTGCATCAGTTTGACAGGAATGATTTTCTTTTTTTTCTGAACTCAATGAAAGAACAGCCGGCTGTTGCCAGAAGACGCATACTGGACATGATATCAAGGGAAAAAAGCATTCTTCTGATAGAACCCATAAACACTTATATTAAGGACCGTTCCCTTGACAAGAACATCCTTTCCCTGATATTTGACCTTCCTGATATGGCTGACTATGAGAATATAATGCTCTCCATCCTCGATAAGGTAGAGCATTCTCTCAGACTGAAGGTGCTTGACAAGCTGAAAGACATAAATCCGGAGACAATCATAAAACTAATACCAAGATTCAGCAATACAAAAGATGAGCAGATCAAGCAAAAATTAATTGAGATAGTGACCAATACAGCAAATATTACAGATATAGACCTTCTGATCACATACCTGAAGGAAGCAGGCCTTAACCAGAAAAGCAAGATAGGGGAAAAGATACTCGACCTGTATTACAAAAGGAATATTGATATCTCCAGGCAACTCATCCCCCTGCTTTCAGACAGCGATGACCATACAAGGATAGTAGCACTTGAGGTGCTCCTGAAGGTCAGCGACAGAGAAAAGGTATTAAAGACCATTATACACTATTTTGAGGAATTGCCGGGATGGATAAGGGAAAGGGCCCTTGTCTCCCTGAAGGCTTATTCAGGAAGCATCATTAACGATCTTATTGCCCTTTTCAGAGACCTTGACCCGGATACAAGAGCCACAGCAATGATAATTGCCTCAAGTTTTCCTAGCCCGCAGGTAGCAAAAAGCATATCAGCCCTCCTGAAAGACAATGACTGGTGGATCAGGATTACAGCCGCGGAAATACTGGGTGACATGGGATTTGACGATGTTGTCCCTGATCTTATAGAATCGCTTAAAGATGCCGAGATCAGATGGGCCTCGACGGAAGCTCTGGGCAAGATAAAGGATAAACGAGCCCTGCCGGCATTATCTTCGCTTATAAATGATAAATCACCGGATGTCAGGATTGAAGCCCTTAATGCAATTAAGGGCTTTGATGATCCGAATGTCCTTGAACTGATTGCAAAAACCGCTTCGAATGATCCCATGATCTCAATAAGGAACAGGGCAGTTGAAGCGATCAAAGAGATGAAACAAAGGCTAAATGTCTCCCTGCATAATGAAAATGAGATACTGAAAAAGGCAAAGGAGATACTTCTAAAAAGGGATGAACCGCAGCTGAACCGGTATCTCATCGCCACCAGGAACCAGAATGCCTCTGATCTTCATCTTTCAGTGGGGATCCCGCCAAAGCTTCGTATAAAGGGCGATCTCATAAATGTAAAAGGAAACAGCCTTTCAAGCGAAGATATTAAAAACCTGATATTTCAGATATTGAATGATTACCAGATAGATAAACTGAAAAGCCAGAAATACCTTGATTTCTGTCACTATATACCGAATGTCGGCAGGTACAGGGCAAATGTGTTTTATGACCAGAAGGGGATGAATGCTGTTTTCAGGGTCATCCCCGACAAACCACCGACACTACATGAAATTGGCCTGCCGGACCGTATAGCCTCGATTATCTCATATCACCAGGGGCTTATTATAATATGCGGCCCTTCCAGTTCCGGAAAAAGCACTACATTAAATACACTTGTAAATCTTATAAACGAGTTTAAGAGGGACCATGTGCTGACCATTGAAGACCCTGTCGAATTCGTACACCCTTTTAAAAGCTGTCTTGTCAACCAGAGGGAAATAGGAAAACACACATCATCATATGCAAAAGCGCTCAGGGCAGCATTGAGGGAAGACCCTGACGTGATAATAATAGGCGAACTGAGGGACCCAGAAAGCATATCACTGGCTCTTACCGCGGCTGAGACAGGCCATGTTGTATTCTGTACAATGAACAGCACGAATGCTGTAAAGGCAATTGACAGGATCATTTCCTCCTTTCCCCAGGATATGCAGTCCCAGATCAGGATAAGCATTTCTGAATCCCTGAAGCTCGTAATATCACAGTATCTTCTGAAGTCAAAGGATGAAAAAAGCATGGTTGCAGCTTTTGAAATACTCATGGGGACGCCCAATGTACTTAATCTCATCAGGGAAAATAAGATATTCCAGATCAGCTCGCTGATGGAGATAGGGAAATCGCAGGGCCACCAGTCATTCGACAATGCATTGCTGGAGCTATATAATAACGGAGCAATAACTGCAGATACTGCTTACAGCAGGGCTGCAAGAAAAGACATTTTCGCGCCTTATCTTGAAAATATTTCCTCAGAAGTGAATTTCAATGATTAAATACAAAATATTAAGATTCCTTAAACTTATGCTGGATAAAGGGGCATCGGACTTTCACCTGACGGTCGGGAGGCCTCCCATATTCAGGATAGGGGGAATCCTGGAGCCCATAAGGTATAAAATCATAAGCCAGAATGACTGGAACGAGCTTATAAAGCCAATTACAAGGGAAGACCTCTGGGAAGAATATCAGAAGACAAATGATGTAGACTTTGCATATGAAGTAAAAGGACTTGCAAGGTTCAGGATTAACATCTTCAGGCAGGAAAGGGGCGAAGGAGCAGTATTCAGAATTATCCCCTCTAAGATAATGACCATTGAACAGCTCGGCCTCCCCAAACAGGTAATAAGGCTTGCTGAGATGGACCACGGCCTAATCCTTGTAACCGGCCCGACCGGCAGCGGCAAGTCTACCACACTTGCGGCCATAATACACATGATAAACCAGAAAAAAGGCTATCATATAATTACATTGGAAGACCCGATAGAATTTGTCCATGAAAATAACAGATCACTGATCCATCAGAGAGAGCTGGGCATTCATATGGATTCATTTATAGACGGGCTCAAGTCAGCCACGCGTGAAGACCCGGATGTTATCCTCGTGGGAGAACTGAGAGACCTTGAGACTATTCGAATGGCTCTTGAAAGCGCAGAGAAGGGCCTGCTTGTATTCGGAACGCTTCACACAAACAGTGCCGGAAAGACTATCGACAGGATTATAAATGTATTCCCGGCAAAGGACCAGGATACAATACGCTCCATACTTGGTGAGACGCTCAAAGGTATCATGGCCCAGCAGCTTATGCCGCGGACAGGAGGAGGAAGGGTCGCTTCAATCGAGATTATGTTCGGGTCACCGGCATTGGCAAATATTATCAGGGAGGGAAAGACCCATCAGATTGACAGCTATATACAGACAGGAAAAAAGGAGGGTATGGTATCCATGGATGAAAGCATTATGGAACTTCTCAGGCAGAAGATTATCTCACCCCGTTCCGCCTTTGATAAATCAATAAATAAAGAAACGTTTGAGCCTTTTTTAAGGGAAGATAACTGACCATCATGCCTTTCTATATATATATCATAATATTTTTTGCCGGTTTCTTTGCAGCCATTATAAATATCATCGGAGGCGGAGGATCCAGCATATCGCTTCCGATCCTTATTTTTGCAGGCCTCCCCCCCCATGTTGCAAATGGAACAAATAGAATTGCGATCTTTCTGCAGAATCTTTTTGCAACCTCCAGGTTCAGGAGCCAGAAGCTTCTGCGCTTCAAGGACGCACTTATAATAGCTATTCCAGCGTCTATAGGCTCCATTATCGGGGCAGGAATCTCTCTGCAGATCCCTGAAAGGCTGTTTACCAGAATAATAGGGTGTTTCCTGCTTATTGTCGGGACCACCCTTTTGCTGAACAAGAATGCAATCGTAGCAAAGCAGGAGAAGGATTCATATATAACCCCGAAGGTACTGATACTATTCTTTTTTGTAGGGCTGTACGGGGGATTTCTCCAGGTGGGCGTAGGATATTTCATCCTCACCAGCCTCATACTTGCCGCAGGTTACAGCTATAAGCTTGCAAACCCCATAAAACTTGCAATTGTACTGGTCTATACATTCTTTGCCATAATGATATTTCAGCTTTCGGGAAAAATAGACTGGGGGATCGCCATGGTCCTTGCAGCAGGCAATATAACCGGAAGCGCTGTCTCAATACCGCTTTCAATAAAATTCGGCCAGACGAAGGCAATTGTATATATCCTCCTTGTCCTGATATATTCATTCAGCATCTATCTTATATTCTTCAAGTGAGGGCAGGCATGATTATCAATTGCGACCGTTTAACCTGCTTAAGAATACCTTTGATGAAAGAAAGCTAAAAAGATGATCTTAAATCAATCCCAGAAACTTGCCATAGAGCACCTTTACGGTCCAGCGCTGATCCTTTCAGGGGCCGGGTCCGGCAAAACACTTGTAATTGTCGAAAGGATAATAAAGCTTATCAATAATGGTTTCCCGGCCCCCGGGATCTTGGCGCTGACTTTTACAAACAAGGCAGCGGATGAGATGAAGGAAAGGGTATTGAATGCAGTTTCAGATAATGACACTCTTCCCCATATGTCAACATTCCATTCCTTCTGTCTAAGATATATAAGGATTTACGGCAGTGTTCTGGGTATAGATGATTATGATGTAATAGACGAAAATGATCAGAAAAAGATACAGAAAAAGATCCTGGAGCATATGAATCTCGATATAAAGCTTCTTATGGATTATCACTACACAGTTTCCTCAATTAAGAACAATGGCCTTACAAAAAAAGAACAGATCGATGGATTTCTTTCGGGTTTCCATGACAGGGATGAAATAGCAGGTTTCTACAGGGAATATAAGAGATCCTTAAAGATGCAGCACCTGATGGATTTTGATGATATACTCCTGTATTTCTATGAAATGCTGGATAATGATGATATACGCAAAAAGCTCGGGTCAAGATACAGTTTCGTCATGGTCGATGAATATCAGGACACCAACAGGATTCAGTACATGATACTGAAAAGGCTTGCAGGCGATCACCAGAACCTTTTTGTTGTAGGTGATGATGACCAGAGCATATACGGCTTTAGAGGGGCCTGCGTCGATAATATACTGGATTTCCAGAAAGATTTTTCAAATGCTGTGATTATCAAGCTTGAAGAGAATTACAGGTCAAAAGGCAGGATACTGAAGCTGGCAAACCATGTAATAAAGAATAATCAGGCCAGAATGGAAAAGGAACTGAAGCCAACAAGGGATGAAGGCGACAGGATAACCGTATTCTGGGCAATGAATACTGAATTTGAGGCAGTAAATGTCTGCAGGCATATCTTCGACCTGCAGGGGTCCGGGTATGACTACAGGGACATTGCAGTGCTTTACAGGACAAATGCACAGTCAAGGGAGCTTGAGGATGCCATGCGGGAATATAAGATAGATTATAAAGTAGTGGGCAATGTCGGGTTTTATAATAGAAAAGAAATAAAGGACATGATCGCCTACCTAAGAATACTGAAAAATCCATTTGATATAAATTCCTTAAAGAGGATAATAAATACTCCACCGAGGAGGATAGGAGAGAAAACTTTTGCTTCAATAGAATCCAGGTTCAACGGTTCTGAAAGCCTATATCAGATCATTTCCTCTGAGAAAAATCCAAATATAAGGATATTCTATCAGCTGTTTAAGAATATATCCGCCTTCATGGAGGTTGATCCTTCCATAAGCTCACTCGCTGAGTATATCTTAAATGAAACCAGGTACTATGAATACCTTGAAACATATTATTCAGATTTTGAAGCAAGAATTGAAAACCTGGAAAGTTTTCTGAATCTCTGCAGAGGCTTTGAAAAGAAGGGGAAAGCCGAAAGCCTCAAGGATTTTCTGGACAGGATCTCCCTTATAAGCGATCAGGATAACCTGACAAAAACAGACAATACAGTAAAGCTTCTAACCGTACATACTGCAAAGGGGCTGGAATGGCCAGTCGTATTCATTGTTGGCCTGGAGGAGGATATTTTCCCCCACAGAAGGTGCCAATACGAGCCTCAGCAGATCGAAGAAGAAAGACGGCTTTTTTATGTAGCATCCACAAGGGCAAAAAATGCTCTTTTCCTTTCATTTTCAAAAAACAGATTCATGTTCGGAAACAGGTTTCCCTCAAGCCCCTCAAGATTTCTCAGGGAAGTGCCTGCAGATACAATTGAGATAGAGAACCATGATATGCTTTTATCCAGAATAATCGGCAGCGGGTCAGCACCCGATAAAGCCTTCAATTATAAAGCAGACGGCAAAGAGAGCTTCAGCCAGGATGATCATGGGGAAAAGCCTGAGAAAAATGCTGCAGGGAAAAAGGATACATCCGTATTTAAACCCCGCCAGATCATATACCATAAAAAATACGGGAAGGGCATTATACAGGAAATAAAGAATACAAAACCGAGAAAGAAGGTTGTAATACTGTTTACCGAACACAACTGCTACAAGACATTTATCCTTGATATCCTTGAAAAATGGCTGATAATGGAATAGATTTATTTTTATAAATTTCCTAAAATAATTGACTCAATTATAAAATGATATTAAATTATAATGGCTGATTTGTAATTTTATCCTGAATTAAGGATTGATGTTTAAACTATTTTTCTGGAGGGAATTTTCCAGATGAGTCTTTCGAAATTAGAAGAGCTTCTGCTGCATAAAAAGGCTTCAATGCTGCGGAAGGATATAATATCCATGCTGGCAAATGCCGGCTCGGGCCATCCTGGAGGCTCGCTTTCCGTTATAGATATCATTGTTGTGCTGTATTACAAAATAATGAAAATAGGCCCTGATATATTCAAATCCGAAGAAAGGGACCGGTTCATACTGTCAAAGGGCCATGCCTGCCCTGCTTTATATGCTGTCCTTGCCGATAAGGGCTTCTTTGAGAAAAGCTGCATCTACAGCCTCAGGAAGCTCGGTGCATGCCTGCAGGGCCACCCTGACAGGAACAGGACATCAGGAATAGAGGTATCGACAGGCTCACTTGGACAGGGCCTCAGCATGGCTCAAGGCAAGGCACTCGCTCTCAGGCTTAAAAGACTGGAAAACCGGAAGGTATATTGCATCCTTGGCGATGGTGAGATGCAGGAGGGCCAGGTATGGGAAGCAATCATGGGTATATCTCATCGCAGGCTTGACAATATTATTGCCATTGTTGACAATAACAATCTCCAGATCGACGGTACGATAGAGCAGATAAAATCTATCTACCCCATAGACGAAAAGCTCAAGGCCTGCGGCTGGTCTGTCCAGACAGTCAATGGCCATAACTACTCTGATTTATATGATGCTATTTCGAAGGCGAGAGAAACAAAGGGAAAACCCTCTTTTATAATAGCCAGGACAATCAAGGGCAAGGGAGTCTCCTTTATGGAAAACAATATCAGCTTTCATGGCAATGCCCCCAACAGGGAGGAGGCAGAAAAAGCCCTTTCAGAACTCGATTATAACCTTGAGGAAATAGAAAAGGAGCTGCTGAAATATAATGACCAATAAGCTACTTGGAACAAGGGATGCATATGGCGAGGTCCTTCAGGACATAGGAAGCGACCCTATGGTGGCGGTCCTGGATGCAGACCTGGCAGGCTCCACAAGGAGCCAGATGTTCGGCAGGCTTTACAGCGACCGGTTCTTTAATATGGGAATATCCGAGCAGGATATGATGGGGACAGCTGCAGGGCTGGCAAGTGAAGGGTTTACCGTATTTGCATCGACCTTTGCCATCTTTGCCACCGGCAGGCCATGGGAGCAGATAAGGCAATCCATTGCATACAACCGCCTGAACGTAAAAATAGTAGCAAGCCACGGAGGAATCTCCGTCGGCCCTGACGGGGCATCCCATCAGACTACCGAAGATATAGGCCTGATGCGTATCATACCAAATATGAAGATACTCATGCCTGCTGACTATTACCAGGCCAAGCAGATGATATACCATGCATACAGAAACAAAGGGCCATACTATATAAGGACATCCAGAGAGAAGTTCCCGGTAATATACGACGCTTCATACAGCTTTGAGCTTAAAAGGGGTGAGATCCTGAGGGAGGGTTCTGATATTGCCATTATCTCCGCAGGATATATGGTCCACAATTCACTTAAGGCATATGACATTCTCAGGGATGAATATAATTTCACCCCCTATATAATCAATATGCCTACCATCAAGCCTGTTGACAGTGACCTCCTTGAGAGTCTTGCCGGTAAGGTAAAAGCAATTCTTGTGGTTGAGGAGCATTCAGTCATTGGCGGCCTTTTTTCTGCAATTGCTGAATGTATAGTGCAAAAAAGTCCACTGCCTGTCGTAAGAATGGGCATAGAAGACCGATTCGGAGAGTCAGGCTCATCTGAAGAGCTTTTCAGATTATTTAAGCTTATGCCTGCAGATATTGCCAATAAAACCATGGAGGTCCTGAAGAATTGGCAAATAAGATAAAGAGCATATTTGAATGGAATATAATTGCAATTTCCTATACAACGCTGAGGATACTTACTGTAAGCTTTATCATATTCATACTTGCTCTCAGTGTAGGGATTTACTACTACTTTACCCGCATTCCAGAGGAGACAAGGACAGCAAGGGAATTAATGCAGTCAATAAATATACAGATAAGCAATATACAGAAGGTTGATAAAAGATACTACAGCCAGGCGGACCTCAAAGAAGCGACAGATTTCTATAATAATGCAAAATCATCCTATGACCAGGAAAGCTTTTCTGTCTCCATAGCTTTTTCAAAGAAATCCCTTGAAATACTTGAGAGGATGAACGAGGAAATAGAGCTTAAGAGGGAGCCTCACAGAAACCTGAATGCCATAATAACACATCTTCAGGGGACCGTGAACATAAGGAAATCAGGAGAGCTTGAATGGATCAAGGCAGAGCAGAATGTCAGGCTTGAAAAGGGGGATACCATAAGAACCCTCTCAAACAGCCAGGCATTCATCACATTTGAGGATGGCTCAAAAATGCAGCTGCATCCGAACTCTTACATGGAAATAGGCGACCTCTGGGAAGATAAAAGGACAAAGAGCAGGCAGAGCAAAGTCCTTCTCAATGAACCAGAGAGCAAGGTTGATTTTGTTACAGAGAGCAATAATGTCAACCTGACCATTCAGACACCTGGGGTTGATACACGCATAGTTGAAAAAAGGTCATCCGGAGTGGTCGATTACAAAAGCAAAGAGAAGATAGACGTAAAGCTTTATGAAGGCGAGGCAAGCATAAAAAGCTCTGACAAGGATTATGTCCTCCAGCGTAATAAATCCATTGAAATAGATACAAAGGACGACAAGGCCGACATATTTGACATACCCCAGCCAGTATCGCTCATAAACCCTATAGACAAAAAAGTGATCTCCCTTTCAAAGGAAAAAAACATAACTGCCCAGTGGGAGGATCAGAGGAATATAAATAAATATATTGTAGAAGTATCTACAAATCCCTATTTCACAGAAAAGATCTCCACAACTGTGAGCAATACAAAACAGATAGTGTTTACCAATGTAGAGGAGGGAAATTACTACTGGAGGGTCTTTGCAGTAGACAGGAAAGGAATACAGGGTGCCCCGTCCGCATCCTTCTTTTTTAAGGTTATAGGTGAAATTGACCAGAGAAGCCAGCTGAGGCCTGCACTGTCTCTTGACCAGCCCCTCATATTCGGGCCCTTCGTTATTATATCAGGTACAACAGATAAGGGATCAATTGTATTCGTAAATAAAGAAAGATTTGATGTTCATGATGATGGAAGTTTCCAGGCTACGATCAAACTCAGCATGTCCGGCCAGCACACGATAACGGTTGTTGCAAAGAATCCCAAAAACGATCTTGAGACAGCAGAGAATATAACAGTACAGATATTAATTTAGGAAAGGGCTCCATGATAAATATCCTGCTTCTGGGAAAGAACACTCATTTAATAGAAAGCCTCCTTGCAGGTAATTATTCAGGCAGTTTCATGTGTGCAAAAAGCATAGATGAGATAAAGGCCATATTATCCAGGCAGCCGTCTATTGATATAATAATCCTTTTAAGTGATTTCCCCGCAAGCGATATACAGTTCACCATATCTGTCCTGTCCTCACTGAACCTTGACCTGCCGGTCATTTTTATCAAAAGGGATAATGAGAAGGTTGAGGTAAATAACCTTGTTTTATGGAATGTTGCATACCTGCTGAATGAGCCTCTAAGCAGTGAAGAGCTTATATTTGCAATTGAAAAGGCCATCAAGAATTATCAGGAGGCCAAATACAGCACTGATTATGAGAAAATCTACCTTCAGATTCTTTATAAGTTTAATATACTTGCAGACATAGTCAAAAAAGCCAATTCATCTCTGGACCGTTCGACAGTTGTGGAATCAATAATGCAGAAGATAGAGGAGATAATCAAATGCGAGGGATGGTCACTGCTCCTTCTTAACAAAGAGCAGGATAAGCTTATATTTGAAGCTTCCAAGGGCACAATAGGAAGTAAGCTTCAGGGAAAGGAAATGCCTGCAGATGCAGGTATAGTCGGCTATGTTCTTAAAAACAACTTCCCTGTCCTGATAAATGATGTATCCAGGGATAAACTGAAATATGAGGATATAGACCTTACATATAATTTCAATACCCGCTCAATTATCTGCATCCCTTTGAAAAGCCGCGGGATAACTATCGGTGCAATAGAGATAGTGAACAAGAAATATAATCAGCCTTTTGACCAGAAGGACCTGGAGCTTCTCCAGATATTATCTGAACCTGCCGCAATAGCGCTTGAGAACTGCTTTCTCTTCGAACAGACAAAAGAACTCAGCCTGATCGATGACCTGACCAAATTATACAATTCACGCTACCTGAATTATTACCTGGAGCAGGAGATTGAGCGTGAAAGGCGTACAAAAAAGCCTATATCCATGGTCTTTTTCGATATTGACGGGTTTAAAAGGATAAACGACAATTACGGGCACCTTGCAGGAAGCCAGGTGATAAGCGAAATAGGCCTCCTCCTTAAGTCAAGCATCAGGAAGATGGATATCGCAATCAGGTATGGAGGGGACGAGTTTATTATGCTTCTTCCTGAAACAGGCTCTGAGAACTCCCTTACTCTGGTAAAAAGATTCAGGAAAAAGCTCAATGCATATGTATTTCTTGAAAACCTCGGCATAAACGAACATCTTACAGCATCCTTCGGCATTGCCACATTTCCCTTCAACTCCAATAACAAGGAGGAGCTTATCAATAATACTGATACTGCAATGTATTATATTAAAGAAAGGGGAAAGGACGGGATATATGTATTCAACAGCGATGAGATCATCAGGTGACGGGCCCGGTAAGGTTTCCTCCGATGTTTTCATCCTGATGAATCAACGGCTCTGCCATATCAGGGATTATACCTGATGTTTTAATGATTGATAATAATATCTTGATTTGATAAAATATGATAAATCAATTTAGGAGTGTATTTAATCATGAGACGAAAAATATTATTGGGATTTTTGGTAATACTTGTCATAACAACTGCCATAAATGGTTTTTTCTTTTACGGCGGGAATTTCAGAAATGCATTGATAGTGGTCATCATATCAATTATAAGCGCATTTATAATCTCATTTTACCTGTCATGGATCTATACCAAGGAGATAAAAAAGCTTGTTGTTTTTGCAGATAATATTTCAAAAGGCGACCTCACGGTAAAGCTTAATGTGAAAGGGAGCGACGAGGTCCAGAAGCTCAGTGAATCCATTAAAAAAATGATAGACTTTATCTCCATGCTGATAAGGGAGATAGGCACTATCTCAAAAACCATCAATAATGCTTCACAGTCATTATCCGCCTTTTCAGAGGAGATGAATGCTTCAACCCAGGAAATAAGCTCCACGGTCCAGGCTATCGCATCAGGTGCTGAAAATCAGGCAAGAGCATCGGAAAAGGTTGTGGACATTACAAAAAAGAATACGCTTTTCATGGAACAGATGTCCTCTAAATCCCATGAAATCTATAATATGATACAGGACAGCCTTGACAGTGCAAAGACCGGGATCGATAATATTACCAGTGCTATTTCAGGCATGGAATCTATCTTTACATACTTTGAATCATCAGTTGATTCAATCAGGGGTTTTGAGAAGCAAACCCAGGAGATCGAGAATATAGTGCAGATAATTACAAATATAGCACTTCAGACCCATATACTATCAATAAATGCTACAATTGAAGCTGCAAGGGCAGGTGAGTACGGCGAAGGCTTTGCGGTTGTGGCCGATGAGATAAGAAAGCTTGCAGATGAATCAAAAAGCTCCGCAAAGAAGATTGCTTCCATCTCATCCGAGATCAACCAGAATTCTTCAAAGGTAATACAGACTATGGAAAACGCTGCAGAGCAGATTAATAAGGGAAAAACCGGGCTCAATGACATCAATACCAAACTAAGCGAAATATTCCGGAATGTTATGGGTAATGCCCTGAGCATCAAGGAGATCTCTTCCCTGTCAAACAAACAGCTTAATGAATTCAAAGAGGTAGCAGAGGCTGTAACACAGATATCAAAAATAGCCGAAGACAATGCAGCAAGCACACAGGAGGCAACTGCATCTACCCAGGAACAGACAGCATCAATGCAGGAAATGGTAGAATCAATACAAGACCTTTACAGGCTGACAGAACAGCTTAGCGGTACACTGCGCAGGTTTACATTTGATGAGTGAAAATGCCGGTAAATATATTATTTTCACTGCAGGCGGCAGTTTCTACGCTGTTGAATTCAGGCTTATAAGAGAAGCTGTTATACAGTCCCAGTGTCTGCATATCGACTATCTTCACCCGTGCATAAGCGGGATTGCCAATATTAAGGGGGACATTGTCCCTGTCCTGAATCCATATGGCGCAGGGGGCCTTTCTGCTGAAGACCTCCTCCTTGTTATAATTTCAGGAACTCACAAGTTTTCTTTCTTCTGTGCGGATATTGCAGATATTCTAATTGTGGAGCATGAAATGATATCAAGGATAAACAAAAGGAAGGCAGACTATATACATGAATGCTTTCAATACAGAGAAGGATGTGTCAATATAATTGACATTGAAAAGTATGTTTTATTTTTGAATAAAAGCCTGGACTCAGTCTATTACCTACACTACAAGGAGGGTTTTTAATGGAAAGGAATGTCCTGATTGTGGATGATGCCATGTTTATGAGAACAATGCTTAAAGAAATATTCAAAGGCATGGGTATTGTCATAGCTGCTGAAGCAGAGAACGGCATGGAGGCTATTGAGCTGTTTAAAAAGCACAGGCCCCAGTTAGTGACAATGGACATAGTAATGCCCGATATGGACGGAATTACTGCTGTAAAAGAGATACTGAAAGAAGATTCCCAGGCCCGCATCATAATGTGCAGCGCACTGGGACAGGAGGCCTTTGTAATGGAATCAATAGAAGCAGGAGCAAAGGATTTCATTGTCAAGCCATTTACCCCGGAAGATATAAAAGAGGTGGTCAACCGGGTCTTAGAGGACTGATTTTGCAATGGATATGAAAAAGTACCTTCATCTTTTCGTTGATGAATCTGAAAAACACATTAAAAACCTGTTCTCTCTCCTTGACCAGCTCAAAAGCCTTGATAAATATGATAAGAACCTAATTAACGAAGTATTCAGGGCTTCCCATTCAATCAAAGGGATGTCCTCCGCCCTTGGCTATGAATCAATGTCAGAGACTGCAAATCTTCTGGAGGACATATTTCATCACTACAGAAAAACCCAGACAGCGCTGGACAGGGAATATATACCAAAATTATCAGAAGCGATCGATATCCTCTATGAGAAATTATCATGCATAAAAGAGAAGCATATAGATGAGATAAGCTCCGATACTATTCTAAAAGACCTTAAGAATATCCTGGATAAGCTCAAGATGCCTTCTGAAATAAAACAGGAGGAACCAGGGCCCGGCAATATGCCGTCAGCCACGATCTATTTTAAGAAAATCCCTTTATCCCTTGCAAAGGCTTTTGTTCTTATAAAGAGAATAAAAGCAAACTATCCGGAAACCTCCTTTACCCCAGATTATGAGGATATAAAGAAGGGACAGTTCAGCGGTTTTCTGAAAATCAGTTCTGAAAGCCCGGGGATAGCTGACTTTTTAAATAAGCAGATATCAAATGAATCGTATATAGAGCGCATTGAATTCTCTGAAGAAGAAAGCATCCCTGATAAACCTGATAAAAAGCAGGTCATAAAAGGAGACATAGCACTGCAGGAGAGGAGCCAGACATCAAAACACCGCAGGCATCCTTCACAGTCAAAAAAGATCTGGCTGGCAGCTGATTCGCTTGACAGGCTGATAAGCAGTCTTGGACAGCTTTATATCCACAAGTCCATCCTGCAGAAATCCTTGCAGGACAGCTGCAGTCAGCCGGTAAAGGAGAGCTTCAGCAATGTTTCCGGTATTATCGACAGGATCTACAGCTTTATCATAAACCTCAGAATGGTGCCGTTTAAGACAATCAGCGAGGAATTCCCTTTTATTATAAAGATGGTCTCATCAAGGCAGAACAAAACAGTAAAATTCAGTATTCATGGCGATAATATAGAGATAGACAGAATAATTCTTGAAGAGCTGAAAAACCCCCTTGTACACATTCTCAGGAATGCCGTGGACCACGGGATCGAGACGCCTGATGAGAGGGGTTCAAAAGGAAAGGACATCAACGGCCATATCAGCATAAATGTTGAGAGAAAATCAGAATTTATAAGCATCAGCATAAGGGATGACGGCAGGGGGCTGGATGTCGAAAGAATTAAAAAAAGGGCTCTGGAACTCAGCCTGATAGACAAAAAGGAGTCTGTATCAATCCCTGATAATGAAGCGATCATGCTTATTACACGGCCAGGGTTCACAATGCGCAAGGAAGCCACGGATGTATCAGGGAGGGGCGTAGGCATGGACATAGTAAAATCAACCATAGAATCCCTCGGCGGACGCCTGATAGTGAATACAGAAAAGGGCCTCTTCACGGAATTCATCCTGCAGGTTCCGCTTACAATGGCAATACAGGAGGTCGTTGTTGTAAATAACCAGGCAAATGAATTTGCATTCCCGAGCAGGTCAATAATGACAACCCTGCTTGCATCGGAGGAAGATCTGGTTATAGACCAGGACTCGCTGTTCATAAGGCATAATGACACACTTTACCCTGCATACAGGATAAACAAAAGCTTTGGCTTTTCGGCAGATAAGATAGATTCATTCCCGTTACATGCTGTCCTCGTTGAAAATGCACCTAATCCGAATATAATAATAATCGACAGGATTATAGAGACAAAGAAGGCGGTAATAAAGAAGCTTGCATTTCCCATGAATAAATTCAATTTTCTCTCTGCAGTGACAATAGATGATTATGGCAAACCCATGCTTATCATTGACCCACTAAGACTGATCAGGTTTAATCTTGTAAATATCCCTTAAAGGAGACCTCCAATGAAAGAAGAGCATAAATTCAAATTCATACTGAAGGACATTTTAAAGGAATTCGGCAATATAGGAACAGGATCAGCAGCATATTCCCTCTCTCATATCCTGGACAGAAAGATCTATATCAATATCCCGAATGTTTCAATCTTCCCCATATCAGAGATCAAAGATACACTCTTTCCTGAAAATCAGCTTAAAGGAGCTCTATACTTTGAAGTACTGGGAGATGCTGACGGTTGTTTCCTTTTGATCTTTGACGACAGGTCCATTGATGGCATACTGAATTATATAAGGGGAAATAAGAAAAGGGACTTCGACAGCCTCTCTCCTGAGGATATCTCATGCCTTGAGGAAATTGCAAACATTATAATATGCTCCTATATAAAGGGGCTGGCTTCTATGCTTAATATAAAACTGATGCCCTCAATACCCTCATTTGCATATGACCATATACAGGCTCTTATTGACTTCGCCATTGTAAGGCAGAGCCTGAGCTTTACAAGGTCACTGGTAATAGATACGCAGTTCAATGATCCGGATGGATTCCTGAACATAAGGGCCCTTTTCTTTCCCGGGATACTGCTGAACAAGATAATATATAAAAAATACGATATTTCACTGAACAGCAAATGAATAATATCATCAATGTCGGGATGTCCTGCATTGCATTCGGAAATAGCGGAGATATCCTGAAGATAGTAGGGCTTGGAAGCTGTGTTGCCCTTGCAATATTTGATATTAACAGCAGTTATTCCGCCATGGCACACATTATGCTGCCAAAAAGCGAGAGGTTTCCATCCCTTCCATCGCCTGGAAAATTTGCAGATACCGCTGTAAACTATATAATAGGGACATGCCTGTCGGAGGGAATAGGGATCCGGAATCTTCGCGCCAAAATGGCAGGCGGGTCATGCATGTTCAAAAGGATACAGAAGGAATCCCTGAATATCGGTGAGAAAAACACTGCATCCATAAGAAACATCCTTAAGAACCTCGAGATACCTTTAATTGCAGAAGATTCAGGGGGAAACCATGGAAGGACCGTCGAATTCCACACAGACAGTAAGATTTTCATAATACGCTCTCACCGCTTCGGCGTCATCAGCATTTAAAAAAATACCGATATACCGAAATATATTCTTGATTATTTTCATGATTGGGGTAATATTACCCTTACATGACTGGAAAACCATACATTAAGTTAATTAGTGGGTATAATTGTATCACACACTGGAGGATTTATGTTTAACCGTTTCTGCAAACTGTCGCACAGTATTCTCCAGGCTGCCCTGGAGGGAACGCCAAAGACTGATTTTCTTAAGAATATATTGAAGATCCTTAAGGATTTTACAAAATGCGACTCACTGATACTCAGGATTAAACAGGACAAGCTCTTCTACCAGTGCGAACTGAAGATGGAACCTGATACCCGTTATCATTTCGAGACGCTAAACTGCCTTTATAAGGAAAAGGAACACTTCATTCCATGCTGTTATGATGAAAGAGGGCTTGAGATCATATGCTCCTATATATCAAGACGGAGCATCGAGCTCAATCCGCCCTACTTCACATCAAAAGGCAGTTTTTATACCGGGGATTCTGCAAAAAGCTTCGAGATTAAAGTAACCAGGGGCTCAGAAAAAGAGCAAAAGAAGATCACCATCGGAGGCAAGTACAAATCCCTTGCTTTCCTGCCCTTCTCTATAGAGGGCATAAACAATGGCATACTTATATTAAAGAACCTTAAAAAGGACTATTTCTCATCAAAAGATATCTACCTGTATGAATCAATGTGTACAATTCTCGGGGATGCAATAATCCATCAGCAGGCGCAGGCAACATTGAGGGAAAGGGTCAAGGAAATCAGCTGCCTGTATGAGATTGCCCAGATCGTGAAAAAACCGGGAGTGTCACTGATTGATATCTTTAACAGGATAGTGGAATTGCTGCCTCCGGCATGGCAATACCCGGAACTGACCTATGCAAGGATAATCGTTGACAATAAAGAGTACTCATCCAGCAAAATAGAAGATGCCCCTCATAAGCTTTCTGCAAATATAGTCCTCCGAGATGAAACCAGGGGCAGTGTCGAGGTGGGCTATATTAAAAGCCCTAAGGACATTGAAGGTGAACCATTTCTGATTGAGGAACAGAACCTTATTGACACAGTAGCCCAGCAGATAGCGCTGATAATTGAGAGGAAACAGGCAGAAGAAGAAAGAAGCAAGCTTCAGGAACAGCTGAGGCATGCTGACAGGCTTGCCACGATCGGCCAGCTTTCAGCCGGGGTTGCACATGAATTGAATGAGCCATTGAGCAATATTCTGGGTTTTGCCCAGCTCTCGATAAAAACACCAGATCTTCCGGTACAGATCAAATCCGACCTGAATTATATAATCAATGCATCACTCCACGCACGTGAAATAATAAAGAAACTCATGATATTCGGCAGGCAGATGCCGCCACAAAAACTTAAAGTAAACCTGAACAAGCTGATAAATGAAGGGCTGTTTTTCCTCGAATCAAGGTGCATTAAATACGGCGTGGAACTGAACAAGGTCCTCACAAGGGACCTCCCTCTTATTGATGCTGACCCTTCCCAGATGCACCAGGTCCTGGTCAATCTTGTCGTAAATGCAATACAGGCAATGCCTGAAGGCGGAAAGCTTATTGTAGAAACAAGAAAAAAGAATGGATTTGTGGAGCTAAGAGTCAAGGATACTGGAACCGGAATGAGCGAGGATATAGTAAAGCAGATTTTTCTTCCCTTCTTCACCACCAAGGATGTAAATGAAGGCACAGGGCTCGGCCTTGCAGTCGTGCATGGGATTGTAAAATCCCATAACGGTTCAATCAGGGTCGACAGCAGGCCTGGAAGCGGAACTACATTCACTATCTCCCTTCCTGTCCTGGAGGGACAAAAAACCCAAAAGGAGGTCAAAAATGGCCAATAGCGAGGCAAAAGAAAAGATACTGGTCGTTGATGATTCTATCTCGACAGTTGAAGTGATAAAAAGGAACCTTATGATCAAGGGTTATCAGGTTTTTTCATCATCAAATGTCTCTGAGGCAATAAAAATACTTGAATCAACACATATCGACCTGGTCATAACAGACCTCAAAATGCCCAAAATAAGCGGCCTGGACCTTATCAGATTCGTGAAGGAGAATTTCAAGGATTCAGAAATAATTATGATCACAGGCTACCCTACAATAGAGGGCGCCATCAAGGCTGTAAAGATAGGCGCTGAAGATTACCTGAGCAAACCATTTACAGATGAGGAGCTTTTTACTGCAGTAAGCAGGGCGCTTGATAAGCTGCACCAGAAAAGGACCTCATCCAAAAAGACAATGTCAGGAGGATCTTTGCACGGGATAATAGGGGAATCAGAAGCAATGCAGAATGTTTTCAATATGGTGGAAAAGGCTGCATCAACATCCTATACAGTTCTTATTACAGGTGAAAGCGGAACAGGAAAGGAACTCATTGCAAGAGGCATTCATTATAAAAGCAAGAGGAACAGCGCTCCTTTTATACCTGTTAACTGCAGTGCCATACCTGAAACCCTGCTTGAAAGCGAATTATTCGGCTATATAAAAGGAGCATTTACCGGGGCAAATGAGTCAAGGGCAGGCTTCTTCCAGACAGCAGACGGGGGTACTATTTTCCTTGATGAGATTGGCGATACGGCACTCGCGATGCAGGCAAAGCTTCTGAGGATACTGCAGAACAAAGAGGTCAGCATGGTAGGCTCGAGCAAACCCCGCAAGGTGGATGTAAGGGTAATCACTGCCACCAATAAAGACCTTTCCAAGATGGTGAGCCGGCAGCTGTTCAGAGAAGACCTCTTTTACAGGCTCAATGTTCTGCATATAGACCTGCCTCCTCTCAGAGAACGTGATGATGATATCTTTCTGCTGACCAGCCACCTGCTTGATAAGTTTTGTGCAGAGCTTGGCAAAAGCAGGCAGCATTTTTCTGACAATGCACTCTCTGTTCTTAAAAATTATACATGGCCCGGTAATATAAGGGAACTGGAGAATCTTTTACAGCGCCTTACCCTCATGGTAGAGCAGGACACAATTGATGTACCTGACCTGCCTGATTATATGAGATATAATATCTGCAGTGAAAATACAGGCCTTAAAACACTGGAAGAAGTCCAGAACAGGCATATCCTGTATGTGCTTGAAACTGTGGGAAATAATCAGTCTCAAGCAGCCAAGATATTGGGTATCAACAGAAAAACCCTGAGAGAAAAGCTTAAAAAGATGAAGGATTAGTCCTCCGGCCCATGGTAAATAATTATACACATGGGTAAAAAGGTACCATTTTATTCAATAAATCTGACAATGCAGAGTAAATTTTCAGCAGTCCCCAGTCCTGGCTTCGCCGGATAAATACGCTATAACACATAATCCTCCTTAAATCTTTAATGTTTGGCACACATTTTGCACTTAATATTAGCAGAATGAAAATTAAGGAGGATATTAAAATGATAAAGGATAGCCAGAAACAAAATCACAATGAGGAATTTACAACTCTCGAGCCAGAGCAGGAAAAGCAATACCTCGGACTTTGCGCCACATGCAAGAACGGGCCTACATGCATGTTTTTAAACGGGTTGAACAGGCAGATACTTCACTGCGAAGAGTTTGAAATGCCAGAAGGCGATACAGAGAAGCCATCAGAAGAAAATCTTGAAAAAAGCTTACCCCACAAGGAGAAGAATTTAAAGGAAGTTAAAGGGCTTTGCGCAACATGCGACAACCTGGCAACATGTACATACAATAAGCCTGAAAGCGGTGTTTGGCACTGCGAAGATTATGCCTGACCAAAAAACCTCAGAGATATCAGGGGGCATGTTCAGCACGCCCCCTGGCCATCCTTATAAATGACGGACAAAGCTCTTCTGCCATCCAGAACTACCCTGAGGGGCCTGTCAAATCTGTAATGCTTAAAGTACCTGTAATCCTTACAGGGCTTTTTTTTCTTCAGCCAGTTATAATCAAAAAAGCCGTTATCTGATTTATAGGGGACTGAAAGGTATCCGACATTCATTGAAATTATATTGCAGAAAAAATGAGAACCCAGGGATGGTTCTACCTGAAAATCCGGCATCCCTATCTCAACAATAACCTTTGCATTAGATATCTGCGCCCATTTCACTGGAATTCCAAGCCACCTGTCCCTGGTTCCCCATCTGCCGGGACCTATAAGAATATAACTGCTATTATTCTTCTGGAAAACTTCATTGATCCTCTCTAATTCTAAGGCCATTTCAGTAGAATTTTTTATGCTGAAGGATTCAATGTCCGCGCATACTATATCAGAAATATTGTCAATTATGCCATTCCCCATTGCTTTTGAGGTTTTTATCAGAAGGTTTTCCATTTTCTCACTGCGTATATCCCCGGCGACTTCTTCAAAACTGGAAAAGAGAGGCTTAATCTGGAGTATGTAAAATACAGGTTTATTTTTCCACACATCTTCCCCCAGGTCAACTGCAAACTCTATCTCAACTGCTATCCCCACTGCTTCCTTAATTATTTCAAGCAGAACCTCTATGGCTTTTGCAACAGGCACTGCATTATACTTCAGAATATTTGCAAAGTTGACAACCCTCGGGCCTTCCATATTATAGCCAACTTCAAACCTGTCGTTCTCTTTATCAAAAACTGAAACGCAATAGTTTATGAAACTTTCCCTTACTCCCTGGATATCAAGCTCTTTTAATGTGCTGCCTTCCCCTTCAATAAGGTTTATTCTATCCCTTTCCATGTCTATGGCATAGAATTGCTTCTGGTTATGGTTAAGAAGCTCTGCCTTGTCAATGATATCGATCTTAGGATATCTGGGGCAGAACCTGAAGGCTATCTCCCCTTCGACAACATATTTTCCAAGCCCCACAGCCAATACTGCTACTCCATCTTCCATACCCATATAGGATGAAGGGTAATAGTTATATGACTGGGCAATTCCTGATATATGCGGGTAGAACACCCCTTTATAATTCCTTCCTATTACATTCTGTAAGACAATTGCCATCTTCTCATCCTGAATATTATAATTTATTGCATTAAAATAGGATTTTGCGGAATTTGAAAATAATGATGCATATATAAGTTTAATGCTGTCTGATACTTTTCGGGCCCTTTCTTCTATGCTCCTCTGATTGTTGGGAAGCATAAATGTTGAATATATGCCCGCAAAGGGAAAGGAAAAGGAATCCTCAAAAAGCCCGGATGACCTTATTGCAAGAGGCTGTCTCCACGTTTTCAGCAGCCTTTTTAATTTTGCATAAAGCTCTGATGACAAATCAGATTCAAGAAAGGATTTCTGGATTTTGCTGAAATCCTTTTCATGGAAGGGATTGCCGGAAAAACTGCCTTTTTCCATAAAAGATTCAAATTCGTCTGTCCCTATAATGGTAGTGAGAGGGATCTTCACATCAATTCCTTCCACAAGCCCGTTGCTTTCGATCTTCTGGAGTATGCTATTAATAAATGCAAGCCCTCTGCCTTTCCCTCCCAGCGAACCCCCTGAAAGCTTCAATATATGGCTGTGCTGATCAAGCATAGACTCATCAAAGCTTATTATCCTTCCTTTTGTCTTGTGCATCCTGGCTGTTTCAAAAATATCCATAATATATGCCTTAAGGTCCATTGGATTCTTAAAATCCTCTATCTTCACGGGATGAAGAATTTTTGCGTAATAGACTTCTCCCCTTGCCAGAAGCCATGCTGAAAAATGATTTCTCCTGGCATGGTACATCACTGATTCTATGCCGATATTCTTAATGATGCGCTTAAAATCCTCCATTGATCTTGCACGTGCAATTTCATTGCCATTTGAATCCTTGAATATAAAATCGCCGAAGCCGAGGCTGTTAAGCATGAATTCAATCAGCTCTCTCTCGAGATGCTGGGATTCCTTATAGATAAATGCTGACTCAAGTTTCTCTGCAAAAGCCCTGTTCTCAGGGTTTGAAGACTGCAGAAGCGTCGGGACATCAGCTTTCAGACTTCTGAGATAGGATATCAGGTCTATTCCGGCTTCTTCATCATCATTACCATTTCTTTGGAATTTAACATCCGAAATAAGGCACAGAAGATACTCTCTGTAGTTGTCTATGATTTCTACAGCTTCTTCATAATTTCTTGCAAGCATTATCTTTGGCCTTGTCCTCATTCTGAGTATTTTGATCATTTCATCTGGGCTTTCATCTGCAATCAGCCTCTGAGTCTGTTTTACTATCTGGGTATAGAGAATAGGCAGGAACCTGCTGTAATACCTGATTGAATCTTCAACAAGAAGAATGATCCTTGCCATTGATATTTTTGTATCATTAGCAGCATTTACCTTATCCTCAATGTACTTTATCATCGCCAGGAACACCTTTGAATCGCCATTCCATACAAATACATTATCAATACCGCTTAAGCTGAACTTTTTATCCTTAATAAGCGCAATTTCAGAATTGTTATTAAGAAGGAGAAGTATGAAGCATCTGTTATCAAGCCTTTTTATCCTTTCGCCGATCTCAAATATATTGGAGTCAGAAATCCTCCTCATGACAATGACCATGTCAAAGCTCTTCTTTTTCAGTATCTCAAGGGCTGAATTCAGTGTAGGGGCATGGGTTATCTTTGGTGCAGAACTGAGATTAAGCTTATGGTATTCACCGAAGATCTGCTCTGACAAGATCCTCTCATTCTCAAGTATATATGCATCATACAGCGAAGATATAAGAAGGATCTCGCCTATCTTGAAAGGCATAAGATTGTATAGAAGCTCATTATCGAACCTGTATTTATCAAACCCAACTGTTACATTTTTAACCATTATTATATTTATATCATCATTCCGGATATATATCAATATTTTATATATTATTTATTTATCCGTATATAATAAATTCCTGCTGTTTTTCTTTATCCTTAACTGGTTATTTTTGTATCATTTTATTAATATTATTGTTGACTTATATTCTATTTTTTATATAATTGTCTAATATCTAAGTGATACTATATTACCCTTACAGGAGGAATTTTATGAGTCAATATGTGGATCAGGTAATCAATGACGTTGAGGCAAAACAGCCATGGGAGACTGAATTTATACAGGCTGTTGTGGAGGTCCTTGAATCTCTCCGTCTTGTTATGGAACGTGAGCCGAAATATCAGAATGCCAGGATACTGGAGAGGATTGTCGAACCGGAAAGAGTTATATCGTTCAGGGTACCATGGCAGGATGACAGAGGAGAAATTCATGTAAACAGGGGATACAGGATCGAATTCAACAGCTCAATAGGGCCCTATAAAGGCGGTTTGCGTTTCCATCCCTCTGTAAATCTCGGAATCCTCAAATTCCTCGGCTTCGAACAGATATTCAAGAACAGCCTTACAGGCCTGCCTATGGGCGGTGGCAAGGGGGGAAGCGATTTCAATCCCAAAGGAAAATCCGATGATGAAGTAATGAGGTTCTGCCAGAGTTTTATGAATGAACTTTTCAGGCATATAGGAGCAAATACGGATGTCCCTGCAGGAGACATCGGCGTAGGAGCCAGGGAGATAGGCTATCTTTTCGGACAGTACAAGAAACTGAAGAATGTTTTTGAAGGGGTTCTTACCGGAAAAGGTCTGAGATGGGGCGGAAGCCTTATCAGGCCTGAAGCTACAGGTTACGGTGCAGTCTTTTTTGCCCTGGAAATGCTGAAAACCCGCAATATGGATTTTAACGGATTAAAGGTTGCAGTATCGGGATCAGGCAATGTTGCTCAGTATGCAACCCAGAAGGTGACACAGCTGGGAGGCAAAGTTGTGACACTGAGTGATTCAAGCGGTTCAATATATGATGAAGATGGAATTGACCAGGAAAAATGGGAATATATCATGGAACTGAAAAATGTTAAGAGGGGAAGGATATCCCAGTATGCAGAGGCATTCCCGAAAGCCAAATATTATGCAGGGCAGAGGCCCTGGCGCTTTTCTAACTTTGATGTAGCACTCCCGTGTGCAACTCAAAATGAAATAGATGAAAATGATGCAAAAATCCTTGTCAAAAATGGATGCATCTGTGTTGCTGAAGGTGCAAACATGCCTTCAATGCCTCCGGCTGTTGAAGTATTTCTCGCCAACAAGGTCCTTTTCGGCCCTGGCAAAGCAGCAAATGCAGGAGGTGTCTCCGTATCCGGGCTTGAAATGTCCCAAAACAGCATAAGGCTAAGCTGGACCAGGGAAGAGGTAGAAGAAAAGCTCAGGCAGATCATGATAGATATCCATGCAAACTGCATGCAGGCAGCAATTGAATACAATACACCTGGAAATTATGTTAACGGGGCAAATATAGCAGGATTCAAGAAGGTCGCAGACACAATGATCGATATGGGTGTAGTATAGAAACCGGGCAAAATTATTGGAGGCTATTATTCCAATTTAACCTTTTTTTGTTTTATTTATATTAATTGGATTATTATTTTTAGTCTGCCTTATTATTAGCCTCCAATAATTTTGCCCTTTTATATTTTAAATAAGATCTTTTTGTAGTATAATAAAAGCAAACTATCTGTGAGGTGCAAAATGCAAAAGGATCTTTTCCAGTCTTTCATAAATCTTCTCGATAAACACAGGGGTGAGAAGCATGCTGTAATAATCCAGAACTATCCGGACCCTGATGCCATATCATGCGCCTATTGCCATCAGATAATCTCAAAGCAGTTCAATATACAAAGCGACATCATATATGATGGAATTGTCAGCCATCAGGAGAACAAGGCCCTTATAACGCTTCTTGAGATTGATCTTATAAAGTACACGGGGGATATGGACATAAAGAGCTATGATCATACAATTTTTCTTGATAACCAGGGCACCACCTCATCACTGACAAAAATATTTAAGGAAGCGGGGGTAAAACCCCTGATGATAATAGACCACCATGACAAGCAGGATGTCATAAAGGCGGAGCTTGAATATATAGTATCCATCGGGGCCACTGCTACCATCTATACACAGATAATACAGAAGGGTGCATATAGTTTTAAGGCAAAATCGCAGGAAACAAAATCAATGGCTACATCCCTTATGCACGGAATACGGACAGAAACTGAATCACTGGTTACAGCATCAGGGCAGGATTATGCAGCTGCAACATATCTTAGCGAATTCTACAGCAGGGACATGCTGCTTACCATTTCCAACCAGAAAAAAAGCCATAAAGCAATGAATATAATCTCAAAAGCCCTGGAGAACAGGCTGATCCAGAACAGCTTTTCAGTCTCCGGCATAGGCTTTCTGCGCTATGAAGACAGAGATGCGATACCCATGGCTGCAGATTTTCTTCTGTCAGAAGAAAATATACATACTTCCATTGTCTATGGCATTCTTGTTGATGAAAAGAACAAGGAAATGCTCACAGGCAGTTTGAGGACAAGCAATATTACCATAGAGCCTGATACTTTTCTTAAAGAAGCATTCGGAAAGGATGAAAAGGGTTCTTTCTACGGAGGGGGAAAGAAGCAGGCAGGGGCTTTTGAGATCCCTCTCGGCTTTCTGTCAGGAGAGGTTTCAAAGGAGATAGCAGAAAAGAAATGGGAGCTGTACAATAAAATCATGCTTCAGAAGATCTTGGCAAAGATAGGAGTAGAAAATGCAGAAGGATAATTCTGATTTTTTTGTAAAATCCCTCGGCACACCACGCTTTGATTCACCACTTCTTGTATATGAGGATATGGGATTTCGCTTTCATTCTGATGAGGAAAGGATACTCCTGGACCCTACCCTGGAAAACTTCATTAAATACAGGGAGAACAGCCTTGTCCCTCCAAGCTTTGAGAGGGCAGGCCCGAGAAAGAGCATATATTTCAACCCCCAGAATACAAGGGTAGCCATACTTACGGCAGGAGGCCTTTCACCGGGGCTTAATGATGTAATAAGGGCTCTTGTGATGGAGCTTTATTACAGGTACAGGGTCGATAAGATCTATGGCATAAGGTACGGATTCCAGGGATTTTTGAAAGAAGCACACATAAAGCCTCTCCTCCTTGATCCGCAGATAGTTGAAAAAATACATACAGAAGGTGGCACCATCCTTGGTTCATCAAGAGGCTATATCCCTTCTGAAGCTATACTGACCAGGCTTCTGGAGCTGAATATAGACATTCTTTTCACAATAGGCGGTGATGGCACATTGAGAGCCTCGCTTGATCTTGCAGAGCTTATTGAAAAAAACGGTTATCCAATATCTGTTGTAAGCGTTCCAAAGACAATAGACAATGATATTTCTTACATCGAAAAAACATTTGGCTATGAAACGGCCTTCAGCCTGGCCGTATCAAGCATCAGCGGAGCCCATGTAGAGGCAAAAGGAGCGTATAACGGCATAGGCCTTGTAAAACTTATGGGAAGGCATTCAGGATATATTGCCTCAAGCGCTGCTCTCGCCCATAATGACGCAAACTTTGTCCTCATTCCTGAAGTCCCTTTTGATATGCCTGGAGAAAACGGTTTTTTGAGCCATCTTGAAAAAAGGCTCAAGGCAAGGGGACATGCAGTAATTGTAGTTGCTGAGGGAGCCGGGCAGGAATTCTTTATTGAAGAGCATCAAAAAGATGCATCAGGAAATGTGAAGCTTTTTGACATAGGAAGATACATGTATGATGAGATAAAAAAACACTTTAAATCCATCAATATGGATATGACGGTTAAGTATTTCGACCCCAGCTATCTTATAAGAAGCCTTCCTGCTACGCCATCAGACAGCATCTTCTGTGCGGACCTTGCAAGATGTGCGGTACATGCCGGTATGGCAGGAAAAACATCAATGGTTGTAGGCATGTGGAACACGATAATGACCAATGTTCCAATACAGCTTGCCATAAGCAGGAGGAAAACAGTTGACCCGTACGGAAACCTGTGGCTGAGCGTGATAGAGGCCACAGGACAGCCTTTGAACATGAAGAATCCATAATGCCGGCTCAGGAAGTCTCTGCCTTGTCTTTCTCCTGAGTGTTTTCCTTTATGATCGCTGTAAATTCATCGGCTTCGATTACCTCTTTTTCCAGTAATCTTTCTGCAAGTGCTTCCAGGGCAGGCTTGTTGCTGTTCAGTATCTGCTGAGCCCTCTTCATTGACGCATTAATTATATTCTTTATTTCTTCATCTATTATCTGTGCAGTTTTTTCCGATGTTTCCATCCTGGTTCCATAGCCTGTTTCATTATCAATAAACTGCATGCGCTTTCTATATATTGCAATGGGTCCGAGTTTATCACTCATTCCATACTCGGTTATCATCTTGAAGGCTATCTCAGTGGCCCTTTCAAGGTCATTCTGAGCACCTGTGGATATCTGGCCGAATACTACCTCTTCAGCAGCTCTGCCTCCGAGCAGAGTATCAATCTTTGCATAAAGCTCATTTTTTGTAAAAAGGAATCTGTCCTCTATGGGAACCTGCATTGTAAACCCCAGAGCTCCAAGGCCCCTGGGGACGATTGATATTTTATGTATGGTCTCGCTGTCCTGGCTGAAATAACCGGCTATGGCATGGCCTGATTCATGGTAGGCTATTATTTTCTTTTCCTTGGGGGTAATAATCCTGTTCTTTCTTTCCAGGCCGGCGATTATCCTGTCAATCGCCATTTCAACCTCTTCGCTTGTAACCTCGTCCTTTCCCCTCCTTACGGCAAGCAGAGCTGCTTCATTTACCAGGTTCGCTATATCTGCACCAACAAATCCCGGGGTCCTTTTTGCTATTGTTTTTACATCCACATCAACAGCGATCTTTATATTTTTTATATGCAGCTTCAGTATCTCCTCCCTGTCTTTCAGGTCAGGCCTGTCAACAAGTATGTTCCTGTCAAACCTTCCTGCCCTTAAAAGAGCTTTATCGAGTATCTCGGGCCTGTTAGTTGCAGCAATAATGATCACCCCTGTCTGTGTATCAAAGCCGTCCATTTCTGCCAGAAGCTGGTTCAAGGTCTGCTCTCTTTCATCATTGCTTCCTGACAATGAATGCCCCCTGGTTTTGCCTATGGCATCCAGCTCATCAATAAAAATGATACAGGGCGCTTTCTCCTTTGCCTGGGCAAAGAGGTCCCTGACCCTCTGGGCACCCATGCCTACAAATAATTCAACAAATTCAGAACCAGACAGATTGAAGAACGGAACCTGTGATTCTCCCGCCACTGCCTTTGCCAGCAGAGTCTTGCCTGTCCCCGGAGGGCCTACAAGCAATATCCCCTTTGGCATTCTGCCCCCGATCTTTGTGAATTTTTCAGGCTTTTTAAGGAATTCTATCACCTCTGAAAGCTCTTCCTTGGGTTCCACCTGGCCTGCAACATCCGTAAATTTAATCCTTACATCCTCTTCAACATTTGCTTTGATCTTGCTCTTTCCAAAGCTCATCATCTTTGAGCTCGGAGCCATTTTCTTAAATAGAAAGTTCCAGATAAGTACCAGAATTGCTATAGGAATGATCCAGCTCAGGAAAAATGTTCTAAGCCAGTTATCCTCCACCTTTCCCTGATACTTGATTCGCTTTTCTTCAAGCAGACTGACAAATTCAGGGTCTTCAACCCTTACGCTCTTGTATTCCCTCTTGTCTGCGCTTTTTCCTATAATATATGTGTTTGTAATAATTACTTCGTTTATCCTGTTGCTCTTGACATATTCCTTGAACTCTGAATAGGGCAGTTCTGTGACAACAGCCTCTGAAAGAAAGGCCTGGAAAAGCCACATTGCCGCAAGGAAGATCCCTATGCCAATAAGTATGTTCTTTGTTTTTTTATCCATAAATAAAGCTCCACTTTCTTAGTTGCATTAATAAGGGTATTTTGCAATTTCATAATATAATATATATAGAAGATTATACAAATAAAATTCATATATGTTATATAAATGTTTCATATTCACATTTTTTTTCTCCCAAAAGGCTTGAATTTTAATATTCATTTGCGGTATAATAATCTAAGCCAGTTAAAGGAGATAAAGACAATGGATAAATGGGAATGCAAGATATGTCATTATATCTATGATCCTCAAATAGGAGAAGAGGATGCTGATGTGAAGCCCAATACCCTTTTTGAAGATATAGACATAGATTTCAAATGCCCTATCTGCTGTTCCCCGAAAGAGTTTTTCGTCAAGCTTGAGCAGGAAGACGCATAGAGCACCCCATGCATCGTTAAAACAGCCTTCCTGGCCTGTTTTTATGCTGTCTACCGGCTTTCAATGCATGCCCCTATGCTTTTCAGCTTGCCGAGAACATCCTCGTATCCCCTGTTGACGGTCTTTATATTGGAAAGTGTAGTTGTACCCTTTGCACATAATGCCGCAATAAGGAGGGCATAGCCTGCCCTGATGTCAGGCGAGCTCATGAGTATTCCCCTCAGAGGCGACGGGCCCATTGTAATGACCCTGTGAGGATCACAATGAACGATCCTCGCCCCCATTCTGATCAGTTCATCCACAAAATACAGCCTGCTTTCAAACATCTTCTCAAAAAACAGCATGCTTCCTCTGCACTGAGTTGCTGCAACAATCACCGTACTCATGAGGTCAGATGGGAAATTAGGCCATGGCCCGTCAGCTACTTTCAGGATATCTACACCTTTTGGAGGGGTTATGGCATATTCTTCCCTTTCTTTCAGCTCAATAATACCCTCTTTTATATCCAGACCCGCCCCGAGCCATTTATAAACATTCAAAATTGGCCTTATATTTTCATATTTATCATACATTATCCTCAGACTGCATTTTTGCGCTATGGCAAGGCTGATGAAGGATCCAATCTCTATATGGTCACAGGAGACTCTGTGCCGGATACCTACAAGCTTTGAACAGCCTGTGATGATAAGCCGGTTTGAACCTATGCCTTCAATCATGCATCCCATATCGCAGAGCATCCTGCAAAGGCCTTGTATATGAGGCTCAGCTGCCGTATTTTCAATAATTATTGTTTTTTCTATCCTGGAGCACAGCATAAGAATGTTCTCCGTAGCCATTACGCTGGGTTCATCAAGAAAGAGATGGTCAATTCCTGATTGTTTTTTCCATTCCATAAGGTATCCGTCAGATTTTTCCTCTGTAATTATTCCCAGCTTCGCAAAGAGGTCAAAATGCACATTAAGGGGCCTGGAGCCAATTGAATCACCGCCAGGGGAAGGGAGGAAAACAGATCTATGCTTTGTCAGCAGTACTCCTGCAAGAAGGAATGAGGCCCTTATCCTCCTTGCAGCATCAGCGTCCATATCTGACAGGTCATAGGCATCTCTGGGAATAATCCTGACAGAATTGTTTTCAAAACTGACCTGAGCCCCTATACTCCTTATAATTGTAAGCATATCCCTGACATCCGTTATATCAGGAACATTTTCCAGCACAACCTCCTCTTCGGAGAGCAGGGCTGCACAGATTGCGGGAAGCGCTTCATTTTTGTTTCCGGATGGCTTTATTGTGCCATGGAGTTTATTTCTGCACTCCTGTATTATCCATTTATCATTCATAGATTTTTCACCTTTTTTAAGAATTGCTAAGCCTTTATTATACATATATTATAACAATTTATCAATATAGAAATCTGAATTTTCCTTGACAAACCAGCATGCATGCATAGAATATACATTATAAATCTTCAGCATTCAACTAATAAGGAAGGAGACCACCAATGAAAAGGATTATTTTCCCGTTTCTGTTTCTATTTATAGTATTTTCTGTAAGTGCAATGGACATAGGGCTTTCCTACGATCCATGCATCGATTTCAGCGCCGGCTCGATTAATGATCATATTTCATTGGGTATTTCAACAGAGGTGCCTTTCTGGAATCCCACCCACCTTAGAATACGCTATCAGTATCTTGCTGAAAATGATGATGACATAGAGGCAGACCTCTTCTCCATCGATGTTGTCTATGCTTTCAGTGACCGTGAAACCAGCGGTTACAGATTCTTTCCATATATTGCACTGGGTGCACATTACCTGCTTCCTGACCATTCTGACTATGAGCTTGAAGGCACTGCAGGAATACACTCCTGTGCCGGCTGCTACTATAAGATCATGCCATTCCATTATGTCTATATTGAAGGCGGGATCTCACAGCTTAAATACAAACCCAAAATAATGGAATCCTACACTGAGAACACCATCTATTTTAATATTGGCTATAAGCTTGTTTTTTAGGGCATTTCGCAACCTTTCATAGTTAACTGCCAATATTTTCATCCCACTCATTAAATCTTTCCCAATAAAGGTGATACAATGTAATATATAAAATATAAAAAATATTATTAAAATTACTTGACAAATATGCTATCAGATTATATATTATTAATTAGATAAAACATTAGGAGGTTTTAGTTATGAAAGATTATAAGAATGATTATTTGATGGACCGGCCGATTCTGAGGGATATTTTCAGATCTCTTGTAAATGAGGCACCCGCTTTCCTGCTTAAGAAAAGGCCTTCTTCCGGCGGGTTATGGGAACCTTTGTCTGACATCTATGAGAAGGATGACAATTATATAATATCAGTTGATCTGCCAGGCCTCAGCATAGATGATATAAAGCTGATCATTGAGAATAATACTCTAAGTATCTCGGGAACCAGGCCAAAACCGCAGGAATATACAGATGAATGCTGCTTCAGGGGTGAAAGGTTTTACGGAAGCTTTGAAAAGGCTTTCAATCTGCCTGACAAGATTGACAGGGACAAGGTAGAGGCAAAATATGCAGACGGAGTTCTTTCGGTCGTGCTTCCGAAACTGCCTGAATCCAAGAAAAAAGCAATAAATATCAATATTAAAACCAAATAAAACAAGGAGGTGTTGTAAAATGGCAATTATCAGATGGAATCCTTTTCAGGAACTACATGTGATGCAGGATGCTATTAACAAACTGTTTGACGATACCTTCTCTTCAAGGTATCCGAGAAAACACGATGAGGAAGGAAGCTTCTTCTCCCCGCTGGTCGATATCTATGAGACCAAGGAAGAGATAAAAATGGATGTTGAACTCCCCGGAATGAGGCTGGATGACATAAAGGTGAACATAGAAGAAGATTCCCTTAATATTGAAGGAGAGAGAAAAGACGAGACTGTTTCAAAAGACAGGAATTATCACAGGGTTGAAAGGATATACGGAAAATTCTCCAGGAGTTTCAACCTTCCTTCAAACATCGATAAGGAAAAGATAAATGCTACATTCAAGGAGGGAGTCCTTAAGATAACCCTCCCGAAGAAGGAATCTGTAAAACCAAAACAGATACAGATATCAGCAGAAAAAAAATAGTATCCGGAACACAAAAGGGGTGGCGAAAGCCATCCCTTCTTCTATACAGTTGAAATAATGGGCTCTCCCAGGTACCTTTCCAGTGAACTTAAAGCGGAATTAATGTTCTTCTCAGGGATGACTATATTCACATTTTCTCCTGCAATGGAGAGAATATGAAGAGGCACGTTCTCATTGCACAAAGCCTTAAAGATCTCCAGCCCGAGTGTCTGTGCCTTTTTGAAATGCATTGAAGAGACAGACAGAAAGACAAGAGAGTCATTCCTGTCAACGGATTTAACCCCGATATTCCCCTTTTCCTTCATTATGAATTCATATGCTTTCTCTGCATCTTCCCTGGAGACAAAAACTGATGCATCTCCGCCTTCCAGCCCTGTATAATTATGGTGGATAAGTATAATATTTATCTTTTCCTTTGCAAAAACGGAAAAGATATCGGCTGCAATCCCCGGTTTCTGCGGAAGCTCTGCGAGCAATATTTCGCTTACATTCTCTTTCTTGATGATTTTATACGAGTATTCCATCTACTTACTCCTGTACTTGTTAAATTATTTCCGTATTATAATACTATATTTTTAAATATTTAGCAATATCTTTAATTTCAAATAAATTTTGAGGGATATCACTGTTTATTATGCTGGATGACATATCAAGGACAGCCTTGTCAAACGGCCAGTACAGCAATCTCATCCCTTCCTTTTTCCTGACCCATCTGTATTCAGAATGCTCATTGCTTATGATGACATTATCACCGGCACCGGCATCTGCCAGAAAAACAGATGATATATGTATTTTATCATCGCAGGGGAGATAAAAACGGGCAATATCAGGATACCTGTAAAGCCTGACTGCCCTCAGCCCGGTTTCTTCCGCAATTTCCCTCATGACCGCCCTTATGGTGTGTTCGCCTGGCTCTATTGACCCGGTAACATACTGCCATATTCCCTGATATGGCAAACCATCGGCTCTCTTAAGAAGCAGGTACTGTATATCTTTCCCCCTTTTCCTGAAGATAAGGCACGATGTAAAATCTGCAGCAATAAGAGCCATGCCTTAATAAGACCGTGCAACAATAACGGTGTTACGGGATTTTTTCCCGCAGATTATGCACCTTCCTGCATCATAGTCCGAATCTATCAGCCTGATCGTGGCCTTCATCCTGTCCTGGAATACGTCCTCGCATTCTCTTTCACCGCACCAGCTTACCCTGAAGAACCCCCCGTCCTCGATCTGCTTTTCAAGTTCCTTCAGTGTCTCCACCTCTCGCGTATTTGATTCAAGCATATTCTTTGCCTTGAGATACATCGCTTCCTGCATGGCAGTCCCTGCTTCAGCGACTGACTGAATAATATTCTCTACATCGCACAGTGCTTTTGCCCTGTTATCCCTTCTTACTATCACAGCTTTTGCCTGGTCCACCTCCCTGGGGCCAACCTCGATTCTCAAAGGGATACCAAGCATCTCATACTGTGCATACTTCCATCCCGGCTTATACTGGTCTGAGTCATCATAGATTGCATTTATGCCATTCTTTTTCAGGGCTGAATATATCTTTGAGGAGTAATCAAGGACTCGGCCCCTGTCCTCTTCCCTTTTCCATATAGGTATGATCACGCAGTCCCTGTGCGCAATCTTCGGCGGTACAACAAGGCCATTATCATCAGAATGCGCCATGATAAGGGCACCTATAAGCCTTGTTGAAACTCCCCAGCTGGTTGCCCACACAAGCTTCCTCTCCCCGGAGCTGTCAAGGTATGTAACATTGAAAGCCTTTGCAAAATTCTGCCCGAGATTATGGGATGTCCCTGCCTGCAGGGCTTTCTTGTCCTGCATCATGGCCTCAATGCTGTAAGTATGGACAGCCCCTGCAAATTTCTCCTTATTGGTTTTCTTCCCTTTTAATACAGGTATTGCAAGGCATTTCTCACAAAATTCCCTGTATATATCAATCATCCTGACGGTCTCTTCTTCGGCTTCTTCTGCTGTTGCATGCGCAGTGTGGCCTTCCTGCCATAAGAATTCCGTTGTCCTTAGGAAAAGGCGCGTCCTCATCTCCCATCTCAGGACATTGGCCCACTGGTTTATGAGTAAAGGCAGGTCTCTGTAGGAGTTTATCCACTTAGAATACATTGACCATATAATGGTCTCTGATGTCGGCCTTATATACAGGGATTCCTCCAGTTTTTTGCCTCCGCCGTGCGTCACAACAGCACATTCAGGTGCAAAGCCTTCAACATGCTCCGCTTCCTTTCTCATAAAACTTTCAGGGATAAGAAGGGGAAAGTAGGCATTCACGTGCCCTGTTTCCTTAAACATCCTGTCAAGCGTCTTTTGTATATTCTCCCAGAGTGCATATCCGTTAGGCCTTATTACCATGCATCCCTTCACAGGGCTGTAGTCAGCAAGCTCCGCATTCGTGACAATGTCTATATACCATCTTGAATAATCTTCACTCATGCTCGTTATCATCTTTGCCATCTCAAATCCACCTTCTTTGTTTAAAATTATTATTAATTAAGGAAGACACCATCCGGCATATTCCGGGATTCTTCGCTTTTTTCATGATCATCACCTGCTGAATCCTCTCTCTCTTTTTCGCGTTCATAATATTCCCTGTGTTCCAGATAATCAGCCTTCTTTGCCTTAAGCTCCTTTTTCTCAGATTCTGAAAGCTTTATTGCCGGAATAAGGTCGATATCATTATACTTCACAGCATCGCTTGAAGGGATACTAAATGTCATATTTATTATGACAAATGCCAGAAAGCTGAGAAGCAGAATTAATGATACAGCCTTAAGGGGCTTTGTAAGTACTTTGCCTTCCGGTTCATATATGTCATCATAAATGTCCATACGCTTTATATACCACTTCAGTTCAGCACAAACAAGAAATTTTTATAAAGATACAGCATTCTATATGTGCAAATTTCTGCACTTGTGGTGAAGATAACTGCATCATATCCGGCTTTTCTATCAATGACCTGCAGTATGAAAATACATGAAGAACCCTGTTTTATAGTGCTTTTGATATCTGCCTGCCGGACTTTCGATATTATGGCATATATTTTGCAGTTATATTAATATAAAACAATAAAGGAGGATTATATGGATAGAGAAAGAGGAGGAATCCTGATACTTGTCCTCATGGTGCTTTTTGTTCTGCTGTTATTCTCAATGACCTTCTATTACCTGACAACAAGCCAGATAATACAGACATCCCACCAGGAGGAGCTGAACAGGGTTAAAATAGGGGCTGAGAGCGCAGTATCTTCAGCATTGTGGCAATACAGGCAGGCCATAAAGGATAATCTTGTACTGTATATTTCAGAATGGAACTCAGATAATCCAGGAACAGGCATTTTCCCCGATCCTGCTAAAAACCCTGAATTATTTGTAACAAGGTATATTGAATTTGTAGATACATGCTTTAACGGCATAGGTGATCCCATGAACAACCCGGTACAGATATCTGTCGAAGGATTTGATGAAAAGGCGGTTACTGACCTTGATACATATTTTGTAGTGGGAAACAGGCCTGTCCTTATTAATGACGATGATACCGTAATGACTGAGATAGCTGATGAATGGCCGCATTTTGCCAATGATTTTGATTTCGGCCTGCCCGGGAGGATCAAGTTCCAGGATGGGGAGGGCTTTACATTCACAGCCTATATACCCTACAGGATAATAACCATGGCGGGCACTGAAGAGTCAGATGGAAGATATGCAAGCCAGTACAATATAATTGAGGAGGGATATCTCAGACAGCCCTTAAACAACAGGATTCTCAACCTATGGGTACTCTGCACGGAAAAGCAGAGGAACAGGGATTTTGACAACCCCAAATGGGTGAGTGCAATCTGGTTTACTGACAATACCAAGTTCAAGGGGCCTGTCCATACGAATGACCATTTTAATATTTACGGCAATCCTGTTTTCAACAATACTCTTAAATGCGCAAATATATACTATTTTAATTCAGACTACCAGGATAGCATTCCTCAGGGTTATCTGCCCTATGCTTATTCTTCCGGTCATTATGGCCAGCTATACTCCAGCTTTCTAGGTGGTCTCACATCAGGCTATTTTGATGATGATTACCCGAAAGTAAAGGGAAATCCTGAAGATTATCATTACATGCCAGTTGCATATAGTGATTCTGTTGACTTCCCTGAAGATACCATAGACCAGAAGCTTAAATCCATGCATACAAAGGCCACGACATGGAACTCAGCATGGGATTCGCTCACGCAGACAACGGTTAATACCAGCGCAGGCAAGGTTGTCGGGGGCATTTATGTACCCACAGCTGCAGATTATGTCCACTTCAGCATTGTAAGCACAAGGCCGGATCACTCATCACTCCTTGCACCATGGCAGGATAATGATCATAATAATCTGCCCTCAAGCCCCATACACAGCGCTGGTTCTGTTAATACCAACGATACAGTCAAGCTTGATAATGGTTTCCAGATGGTTGAGATAAAGGCCAATAATACGATCACTCAAGTCCTGATCCAGGATGACGACTACAGTTTAGGCGGAATTTCCTACAAGGAGCAGAAGACCTATGTAAGGAGCAGGCCCACAAGCTCCAGCGGCTGGGGGTCTGTAAGATGGAATGTCTATAATGGCACCCCGAATGGGATGCTCTTTGTAAACGGAAATTTGGGCTACGCTACAGCAGTCGGAACTGGCCCGGGCCTCAGCGGAATTGTATCAGGCAATCTGAAGCCAAGGGAAGATACGATGGGTGATATATACTATACATCCGATTCCCAGTGGAATGTCACTTCTGAAGGGGATATCTACCTTGATGGCAATGTATTATATTCAAATTACGGGCAGACCAGCGCTCCTGAGTTTTACGACAGCCCGCATGAGGGATTGAATTCCGCTGCCGGCATCTACAGGTACGGCTATACTCCTGATGAGGACGGATTTTATAATTTCCGCGACAGCCTTTTTATGGATGCAGGCGACGGGACATTCCTCCATCAGAATATGCTGGGCATATACACCGCAACAGGCGATATACTATATAATCCCAACAATATGACCGGAAGCCTGAGGGAGTTTTATGTCGATGCCTTTGTAATGTCATCTCAGGGCATGATAGAGGTCTATGAGTATTCAAACAGCCACTGGGGAGGCTCTGCAACAGGCAACGGCCCTGTCAGGCTCAGGGGAGGCTACATTGAGAAGCTCTATGGAGCGCATGGAACTTTCGGCTCAAATAACTCCGGCTTCAACAGGAATTTCACCTGGGACATGAGAGGAACGCTTATTGCTCCTCCGTTCTGGCCCAAGGAAGAAAGATATGCAGAGCCATCAAACCCGCCCTATATAGATGAATCTCAGAGAAAGGCCATAAGGATGAATGTAATAAACTGGCCTCCAAGCGATGATGAATTAACAACACTGATGAACACCGGCATAAACGAATTATACTAAAAGAAAAGCATTCTGACATGCAGGGGGCGGGAAACCGTCTCCTGCTTTTTTTATTCGGCAGGTGTTACCATTCCCTTCCGGCGCTGCTCTCTGGTAAAGATCCCTTCCTTATTAAATGATTTCAGGAGCTGTTCATTCTCAAAGGCCTTTATCCTGCTGTCATAGGTCTTCAGTTCCCCAGGGTCAGCAGGTATAACAGGTATTTCCATATCTATTGAAAACATGGTCATTCTTTCTGGTATTATAAAGAACAGGTTATGAAAAACAAAGAAAAGAAGCATAATTATCAGCAGGAAAAATAGATACTTAAACAGCCTTTCCGAAAATATGTTTGGGCTGTCGTTCCAGTCTTTGTCAAAATCCTCTAAAATATCCATGATAAAGAATTATGCAGAGGGCGGAAGCCCTCTGCATAATTTATTTTTGCCTTCTGCCTTCTGTTCAGTATTTCTTACTGAAGGTGTGTTCCCTCTTCAGGAATTTCCTCAGTGTTCTCTTCAACAGGTTCTTCCTCAAATTCTTCTTCTATCTCGATTTCTTCTGTCTCTTCGAAACCTGGTGAAAAATTCTTGATCTTTTCGATCTGCTCATCGGTAATAGATATATTCAGTATTGCATCTGTCCCTTTCATGTCTATTTTAAGGACATCTGCAAGATCCTGATACTGCGGTTCTCCCATGAGCATGGGCTTGGCCATGCCTTCCCAGAAGCCGTTCAGGCTTGTAACTATCTGCTTTGCGTCTTCTTCTGTTGCTGTTTTTGCAACAATATCCATCTCATATCTGCCTGCATTGAACAGAAGAGAAAGAGTGAACACATCAATCGTAGCAAAGGATGCAGACATCGGGTCATTTGCAATGGAATCCTTCATCTGCTGATCGATAATACCTGCGCCGTAGATCTGGGAGCCTTTCTTTATTCCTTTCAAAGCATCGGCAAGCTTCTGGTTGTCATTGATAGAAGGAACTTTCTTGTTTTTGACATCAATAGCCTTCTTTACAAGCTCCAGGCCGGAAAGGATGACTGTGTCCTCATCTGCGAAAGCCATGGAAAGATCTGACTCCTCCTCATCCTGGGGAGTATAGATCATTATTTTGCTGTATTCTGTCTCGTTGATACCCTTTATCTCCTCCTGAGACCTAATAGCATCAAGTATCTTGTCCTTCTCAAATTTTCCTTTCAATACAACGATCCCAGATTCCTCAAAATCCTTGGTATTAAAATCCATGACGGAAAGTGAGATTGATTTAAGCCCGGCAAAGACATCCAGGCCGACTTCCTGTGTAACTTCCTGTTTCATCTCATCGATCTCTTTCTTAAAAGCATCGATCTTTGAGAGGCTTTCCCAGTCAGCTGTCAGAAAGAAGGCTGAATCCTGGGGCAGGAACTCTGCGCCTGCAAAGATAGCCTTTTCACCTTCACCCTTTTTGCATGACATAAAGACTGCGCTTGTGATAACCAGCAGTAATGCCAGCGATAATAGCAATTTTGATTTCATTTGGCAACTCCTTCTTTTATTTTTTTTCTTAAAGATACTATTTTTTCCTAAGTTTAATCCAGATCAGCTGAATTTTCAATATTAAATTTTGTTTTAGTAAAAATAATTTATTTATTCGCATTGTCAAGAATATTTAATTCATTTTGACATCCGGTTTTATTATCTTGATTTCAATGGGGATATGTGGTAGTGTTATGATGTATGAAAATCCTTAAAACACCCCTTGATAAAGAAAAAAAGACACATATCCATGACAGGATAGGCAAAAAATGGATCGATTACAATAATTATAAGTTCTGCGAGGACAAGATCACTGAGGGATTGACCAAAAGCGATATATTAAATATTCTCCAGGACCTCATGAGAGAAGCTGATACAATCTGGGAAATCCACTATATAGCTACCCATATACTGAAAAAGTCCCTTAACCTGGACAGCGATATCTATATCCTGAGCGAATATTCCGAAGATAACGGAACATACCGCTATTATATGGAATCCATGAAGAATGAGAAAATCCTTGATGATGATATAACAATACGGATAATCCAGGATGAGATAGTAAGGAAAAAAGACTGCCTTTTCCTCCCCTGCAAAGGAAAGATATCAATAAAAAGCGAGCTTGATTTTCCCAAGAACATAAATGATATAATTGCAGCCATGCTTATAAGGGATAAGGATAATCAGTTAAGCTTTGACATGGTATTCTTCCTTGAGAGATATGCAAGGCGAGTCGGGACAGGGATCCACCACGGCCTTCTTATTCAGTACAATCAGCAGCTGCTCAAGCATATACTTGAGATGCTCACAATTGCAAGCCATGACCTGAGAAGCCCCCTGAACAGCATAGCCATAGGAATAAAAATAATTTCCAAAGGCATTTACGGCCAGCTTGACCATGTTATACAGAAAGAGGTTGACAAGCTGTACCAGAGGACCCAGAGGCTTCTGGGCATAATGGAGAACTATCTGTGCAAGACCAATATTTTCCAGGGCAATTTGAAGATACACAAACAGAACCTGGATTTAAGGCTTGATATAATAGACCCTGTTCTGGAAGAGTTTGCAGAAAGCTTCAGAGACCATAATATTACAATTGATGAATCAATGGGGGGCATACCGGACAGGACAATAGTCATCTCCGCTGATAAGCTCTGGCTTCAGAATGTTTACAGGAACCTGTTTCATAATCTACTGAAATACGGGGACAAAGGATGCTTAATGGCATACGGCTTTGAAGACAAGGGAGAATATTACCAGCTGAATGTTTTCAACAGCGGGCAACCGATCCCGGAAGAAAGCAGAGATAAGCTTTTTCACCGTTTTTCAAGGGTAAATACAGATTCTTCAAAAAATGTAAGCGGTACCGGAATAGGCCTTTATTTTATAAAAGAGATCATAAACAAACATGGCGGGCAGATATGGTATGAGCCTCTGCATAACGGATCAAACTTTGTATTTACACTCCCCAAGGAATAGCAGAAGGAAGTGAAGGCAGTAGTCCAAAGAGTAATAAAAGCAGATGTCTGCGTCGAAGGCAGGGCAGTTGCTGAAATTAAAAGGGGCTTGCTGGTACTTTTCGGGATACATGAAGATGATGAGTATGAGGACATAAGGTATATGGTGCACAAAATACTAAACCTTAGAATATTTGAAGACAGCGCTCAGAAAGCAAACCTGGCAATAGTGGAAGCAGAAGGGGAGATACTGCTTGTCCCTCAGTTTACACTCATCTCCTCAACAAGGAAAGGGAACAGGCCCTCTTTCAGCCATGCTGCGGATATTGAAAAAGGCAGGGAATTCTCTGAGCTGTTCTACAGCGAGATGAAAAAGGCCTTTCCTTCAGCAAAATACGGAATTTTCCGGGCCAGCATGCAGGTCAGCCTGATCAATGACGGCCCCTTTACTATAATACTGGACAGCTCAGACAGGCATAAACCCCGAAGGCAATCCTGACCCTAACCATAACTGTTGCTTATGCCGAATCCTCCATTAGGATTGTCCCAGTCCACATAATCCCGTGCAGAAACCATACAGCATCCGCACTCCAGGCAATTATCAAAGTTTACTATGCACTCCCCTGTTTCCTCATTGAGTTCATATACCTTTGCAGGGCATATATAAAGCACAACCTTACTTTTATCGGATTTGAACTTTTCCTGATCGACCTTTATATGGCTGTCTCTGTCAATCTTTCTTTTTACGAGGGATAACTTGTCTTCAAGTTTCATAGAACGATCCTCCTTGCTTTAAATAGAGCCTTTAACAGATTGAACAGGCCTATTTCCTTCCTGAGGTTTTTGAATATCCTCTTCTTTATTTCCTTCTTGGATACATTCTGGGGAGTAAAGAAATCTATCATGGACCTTAATCCAAATTCCGGATACTTCTTCAGAAAGTTCCTTTCCGACATGAAAAGCTCCATATAATGGTCGGATTCAGCAAGATCACTCTTCATGAAAGATTTTTCAAGCAGTTCTTTATATATAAAAAGAGTGTTCTTTGTATAATCATTTTTATCCTTTGCCGCCTTTATTGCTTTTGCGGCATTAATCCCTGAAAGCATTGCAAGGTTCGTTGCCTCCATATGAAATGACATGTTTACAAACCCCGCTGCATCACCAACCACAAGGACTCCATCATCAAATATGCGGACAGGATGCTTCTGTGAATCCTCTGCAATCATGTGGGTTGAATATTCAAGGACTTTGCCTCCCTTTATCGCAGGGCTTATAACAGGGTGGGCCTTAAACCTCTCGAGAAGGTCATATATAGGCTCCTTCCTGTAGGAAAGGTCGTCTATCAACACACCCAGGCCGACAGAGACAGTACTTTTATTGGTATAAAGAAAACCGACCCCTACCATGTATGCATTCGGGAACCCGAAATAGCTTACCGCCTTTCCTGTCTTCTCTTCAAGGTTAAATCTTTTTGTGACCTCTTCCTCGCCTATCTCTATGATCTCTTTTACAGCAGATACCCTGTTCTTTGGGGCCATGATCGATTTTCCGGCCCTGAGGCCGGCTCTTTCAGTAAGAAGGGAATTTGAGCCTTCTGCAATGACAACGGCATTTGCCCTGAATTCATCATATTCACCGCTTTTTTCGCCTCTCACCTTAACACCCTTTACTGACCCGTTTTCCCTGATAAGGTCCTGAACAACAATGCCTTCGTAGATATCAACCCCCATTTCCGATGCCTTTTCTGCAAACCACCTGTCAAATTTTGCCCTGCAAACAGTAAAGGAGTCGGATAAGTCCCAGGATGCCCACTTATTTGAATAAAGCTGGAGGCTTACTGCATCACTGTCATTCATGAAGCTGAGGTCCTTGTAAGCAATGGCCCTCTCCAGCGGTGCATCTTTCCTGAAATCAGGTATAAGGTCTTTAAGCAGGGTTGTAAAGAGTATGCCTCCGAAGCTGTTCTTTGCCCCGGGGAACTCTCCCCTTTCAAGGACGATAACCTCAAGGCCGGCCTTTTTTAGCTCGATTGCACAGGCGATACCTGAAAGGCCAGCTCCAACCACAATTACATCTACAATATCTTCCATTGATAACTATGCTCCTTATAAAATGATATTATATTAAGATTAAACAGGCTTTATTTCCTTCTAAGCTGAAAATCCAGAATGGTTTCTCCGATATGTATAGTATCCCCGGGCTTTAAGAGGGCTTTTTTTATTCTCTGCCCATTGACAAAAGTCCCGTTGGTGCTTTTAAGGTCGTATATAACAAAAGCTCCCCCGATCTTCCTGATTATACAATGCTTTGAAGATACGCTCCTGTTTGCAAGGACTATTGAATTCCCCTCCGCTCTGCCTATGGTGAAATTGTCCTTGCCTCCGAGGTCATAGGTAATCTTTCTCGATGATCCCTGCTTGATTATGATCACAGGCTCCTCGCTCATAACGATGGTATTGCTTAATATCTCGTCATCAAACTCTTCTTCCTCAAGCTCTTCCTCGGTAAGGTCAGGAATATCCTCAAGCACCATGGTATGCTCGTCATAATCATCATAGACAGACTCCTGTGCTTCTTTTGGCTCGTAATATGCCGCCGTTGCAGGAGTTTTCTGCCTCTGCCTCCGTATAAAAGCATAGGCTATCATACCAAGGGCCAGGATCAGAGCTGCAATGATCAGGTTATTACCCGCAAAAAATGAAGAACTGCTTTTGGACTTCGGGATTTCCTTCGGCTCAGGTTCTGCAAGGGAAAGTATGTAGTTCTGAATGGGCAGAATATTTCCTGTGCTGAATGAGCTGACGGCATTTGAACCATCTGAGCTGAATTTTACTGATGCAAAGTAATCCCTGTCAGGTATGCTCTTCAATGAGCTGTTATAGCTCAGCATGACCTGGTTATTCATTCTGTCCTTCAGGAAGTCTCCGAGTTTATCGGACTCACCGGCAGACTTGATTCTGAAGGACTCAAAACCTGTGATGCCGGAGAGCCTCTCAAGGTTGCTCAGCCTCCTGTCCTGCCCGAAACCTATGTTCATGAACTTTATATTATCTGTCGTAAGCTTGTCAATTACTGTATTCGGCTGGACCATACTGCCGGTATCTATACCGTCGGTAAAGAATATAATAATATTCATATCCGCCCTGTTCGACATTATGAAATTGGATATCTCAAACATGGCATCATAGATGTATGTGTAATTACCATCATACTTTATATCAGATATTATTGATCTTATAATCTCCCTGTCAGTTACAAGATCTGTTTTCTTTTCAGTGCTGGAATCAAAGAGAAACAGGGATACCCTGTCTGATGGATCAATAGACTCCAGTATGGTATTGATTGACTTTTGGATAATGTTGTGGAAGTTCTTTGTGCTTCCTGAATTATCTATTGCAAATATATAATTATATGGCAGCCTGCTGCTTAACGGGGCTATATTTATACCGGAGGGCTTATGCATCCCGTTTTCCGTTATTTCATAACTGGCTTCATTCAGATAGGCAGAAGGCTCCGCTTCCTTGCTGTAAGGGAGGCAAACAGCCTTAACACTCGGAAACCTGGATATATCAAACCTCAGAATATCAATATTATTCTGGCTGTAGCCTTTAATACAAAAGAGCAGAGAAATGAAAACCAGCACTATATTCAATCTTCTCATAAAGCACCTCTTTAAAAAATAGATATATAATTATACCAGTTTATATTTTTATACCAAATACTGCATAAATACAAATATTTTCTTTTCATATGGGGATAAATTTATAGAATAGTTTAATATCTGATTCAATCTTCTTATGACAGGAGGGATGTATGAAAAGGGTCGCCATCATATTTACCGGCGGAACCATAGGCATGATCAGGCATGGGGATACCAATGTTCCGTGCAGCGATCCCGAGATGCTGCTTCGGGCTATACCGGAAATAAACCAGATAGCAGAGATAGGCTGGTTTAACCTTCTCAATGCTGACAGCTGCATGATCGGAATTGATGAATGGAACCAGATTGCCTATAAGATATATGAACTTTACGCCGGGTATGACGGTTTTGTGGTCATGCACGGCACAGACACCATGGTATATACATCTACCGCTCTCTCGTTCATACTCAAAAATCTCAATAAGCCCATAATATTCACCGGCTCGCAGAAACCGCTCAGTGAGAGGAGAAATGATGCTCGCAATAATATTATAAACAGCATCGAGTGCGCAGCCTGCGACATAAGGGAAATTGCCATCTGCTTTAGCAATGAACTGCTAAGGGCCAACAGGGCGACAAAGCTCAGCAATATCCGCTATGATGCATTTACCTCGCCAAATTACCCTCCCCTGGCAATTATCGGGATTGACATAGAATGGTCTTCCCTTATAAGAAAGGCACAAAAAAAGCAGAAAGACCCGCTTTTTATCGATAATATAAGATTATCAAACATACCCATAATAAAGGTTTATCCGAACTTTGACGGCAGGTTTCTTGAGAATATTCTTAAAATGCAGCCTGACGGCATCATTATTGAATCTTTTGGCTCGGGTACCCTGCCAAATTATGAGGACATGTTCAGCCGGTTTATCAGAGAGCTTGCAGAAAAGAATGTGCCTGCTGTCCTGACATCCCAGTGCATCCATGGCAGTATCAACCCTGTTTCATATGAAACAGGAAGAAAGGCGGTTGAAAACGGTGCAATAAACGGCAGGAATATTACAACTGAAGCAGCATATGTCAAACTGCAGTATATTCTGAGCCATTATAACCACCTTGATACCATAAAAAAGATCTTCTATGATGACATTTCAGGTGAGACGGACTAGAATAAATTATGGATTATTCTCTTGCAAACTGAAAATTTTTATTATAGATATATGTTTCACATGAAACAGTTAAATGTTTTATAGTAATAAAACGGGAAAACGTTTTATAGTAATAAAACGGGTTAAATTACAGGAATAGAAATGGTAGAAGTAATTGCAGTAGCTAATCAAAAAGGCGGTGTTGGAAAGACAACAACCACTATAAACCTTGGGACATCGCTCGCAAGTTTTGAGAAGCGCGTGCTCATAATTGATTTTGACCCGCAGGGAAATACTACCAGCGGGCTGGGGATTGATAAAAATTCCCTGAACAATGATATTTACGATGTAATAGCAAAGAAGACACCTGCAGAGAAAGCTGTAATTAAAAAGCACCTTGACAGCCTGCACATAATACCCGCAACGATGGACCTTGCGGGCTTTGATGTAGAATATTCAGATTATGAGAACAGGGAATATATCCTGAAGAGTTATATGAACGAATTTGCAGGCAATTATGACTATTGCCTCATTGACTGCCCCCCTTCCTTAAGCCTGCTGACCCTTAATTCTCTGGTCTTTGCACACAGCGTAATAATTCCTGTCCAGTGCGAGTTCTTTTCACTGGAAGGCGTAGCTCAACTGCTTACAACAATTGACATAATTAAAAAGAACTTCAACCCGGACCTGAAGATAAAGGGCATACTTATGACCATGCACGACAGGAGGACAAACCTTTCCACACAGGTACTGGAGGAAGCAAAAAAATACTTTGGGAAATATATATTTAATACTACAATATCAAGAAGTGTGCGCCTGGGTGAATCACCGAGCCATGGCAAGCCCATAATGCTTTATGACATAAGGTCGGTAGGCTCGGAGCAATACCTAAAATTAGCAGAGGAAATAGTTGTAAATGGCAAGTAACAAGAAAGGCCTGGGAAAGGGGCTGGCATCTCTACTGGGGGATTTTCCTGAAGGCAAAAAGGACGGCAGCCAGGTTCATCTGGTAGATATTTCAGTTATAAGGTCCAATCCATACCAGCCAAGAAGGATCTTTAATGACGAGCTCCTGAAAGAACTTTCGGACTCCATCAGGGCAAACGGGGTTATTCAGCCCATACTGGTTTCAAAGAAGGGTGATGATTATTATATCATTGCAGGCGAACGCAGGTTCCTTGCCGCCAGGATGGCAGGGCTCTCCAAAATCCCTGCCCTGATAAGGGATTATAATGAACAGCAGTTCATGATTATCAGCCTTATAGAGAATATTCAGCGGGATGATCTTTCCCCGCTTGAGAAGGCATACAGCTTCAAATCCATTGTTGAGAAGCTCAATATTACTCATAATGAGCTGTCTCAAAGGCTCAATATTGACAGGAGCAATATAACCAACCACATAAGGCTTCTTAAGCTTCCGGAGGTCATAAAGCAGGCGCTTGCCGATGGCATTATTTCAATGGGCCACTGCAGGGCTTTGCTTGCAATTCCTGCTGAGCCGAAAATGATAGAGGTATTCAATCACACAATAAAGCATAAGCTCTCTGTAAATCAGCTGGAAATGCTGATAAAGACAATAAACAGCAGGAGTTCCAGGAAGAAAAGAAGAAAAGACCCGAACATCAAGCAGGTTGAAGAACAGCTCATAAATATTCTGAATACAAAGGTATCGATTAACAGCACAAGGGACGGAAAAGGCTCCATAAAAATTGACTATTACTCCAAAGAGGACTTTGATAATATCTATAAAAGGCTTTTAGGCATTGAACGGCAATAATCTTCCAATTCTTGTCCTGTTTTCAAAGGACACATCCCTTAAGGAAGGGACGCTATACTGCCCAGGAAGCGTCCGGATAGACGGCTTTTTTGAATCAAGCATACATTCTGACGGAGATGTGATCATAGGCCTGTCCGGCTCTGTTCACGGGCTGGTCAAGGCAAACAATATATTTGTTCATGGAGAGCTCAACGGCGATGTATTATGCAAAAACAAGATAACGATCCATAATACAGGGACTGTAAAGGGCGACATAATCACCAAGTATTTTGAAATACAGGAAAACGGGACATTCATAGGCCGTTTTACAATGAGAAAATAAGAAGTCCTATTTCAGCCTGTCAATATAATCCGAATCAGGATAATTCTCTGCCAGAAGGTTGTAGTACTTTTCAAATTCCTCCTGTTTATCAAATCTCTTAAATATCAGGGCAAGCCTGTAATAGGCCTCTTCCTCAAATCCATGCCCCGGATAGTTCTCAAGAAGATAAAGAAGCCTTTCCCTGGATGCAGTAAATGACCTCAGCTTGTAGTACTGGACTGCAATATCCATCTCAGCCTGTGCTTTTTCCCCGTTTATTATCCTGATCTTCTCAATCACATCAGGGAGGTACTGGCTGTCCGGATAGTTATATATAAGGTTCTTAAACTCTGAGAGAGCATTGTTCATGAATTCATGATCCCTGTCATAAGGAAGCCTCGCATAGAAGTAGCAGTTTGCTATCCTGTAGAGTATATATTCAGATTCCTCGTAATTCTCATAATACTTCTGGTATATAAGATAATCAGCCAGTGCTTCTATATAATCTTCTTCCTGGTACTTAAAATCAGCTGTTTTCAGCAGGACATCCTTGGTATAGGGGGATCTCGGGTAATACTTGAGGAGGTTCTCATAAGCCCTTCTTGCCCTTTTTATGTCATTCTGCTCTTCATAAGCCTGTCCCCGCTCATAATACTCATCTATGCTCAGTATGCTTTCCGCTGTGCATGCGCAGAAGCAGAACAACAGAAGCAAAGTCAGGCATGGCATCATAAGTTTTCTCATGTCATTTCTCCTGTTATCAGATTCCTGTAAAAGATAATAATGCTTTTTTTATATAAATCCACATAATTTAATTCCGGTATATTATTATTAATATTTAAGATATCCTGATACCGACAGCATAAACATTTTATAATCTACTACCATAAAAAGTCTGTTTTGTTCCTGCCTGCACTGTATGAATATTAAAAATTTCATATCCGGAGATACAGCAGGATCACGGGCTGTCAGAGGACATGTATATCTCTTCATATTTTTTTATGCCCTTCCTGTAGTAGAAAGTATATGAGATATACAGGAGAAATACATGAAGGCTGTTGAACGGTAGTTTAGAAAGAATATTCCTGAGGCTGAAGAATCTTTTATACAGGCTGATAATGCTGTGTTTCAGAAACTCAGACTCAAGCCCGTTCATCTTAAAGGTCAATGCCAGCCTGTCAAAGCTGTCCCAGTCAGAGAACCTGCACATCCTGCCCTGTTCAGAAAGGCATCTTAAGACCCTGGTCTGCGGATAGGGCACCAGTATGGAGAAATTTGCAGTAGCAATCCTGTTTTTATTGCAGAACAGAAGGGTCCTGTCAAAAGACCCGGGATTGTCATTGTCAAAGCCGAAGATAAAACTGCCGTGAATAAGTATATTCCTCTTATGAAGCTTTTTTATAATAGCCTCGACATCATTAATGGCCTTATGCTTTGAATATGTCTGCCCGTCTGCATCTGAAGCGCTTTCAAAACCGATAAGAAGTGCTGAACAGCCTGAGGCTTTCATTGTATCAATTATCTCCTCATCATTAAGGCACCCTATTGATGATTGCCCCACCCACCTCAGGCGAAGCATGCCTACAAGCCTGAAAAGCCGCAGGAAATAGCCTTTGTCTATAGTAAGGTTATCATCCAGGATTATGAACATTCCAAAACCCCTGAGAGCAAAATCATAAAAGGCTGAAGACAGGGCCCTTTTCCTGTATCTGGTCCCGAAAAACCTGCTTACACTGCAGAAATCACAGTTAAACGGGCACCCCCTCGTAATTGAGATCAGGTTTTTTACTATATAGGATCCCTTGATATAAGATACGCTTGATATGTCCTCGGGGGCAGGCCTGTTCTGGCTTCTGTAAACTCTCTTCAGCCGGCCCTTTTCAATATCATTGAGCATTCCGATCCAAAGGTTCTCAATCTCACCGATACATACTGAGTCAGCATGCTTCAGTACCTCCTGGGGGAGAGCGGAGGAATGAATGCCTCCAAAGATTATTATGTTCTGGTTCTTTTTAAGGATTTCAGCAATGGCATATCCCCTGTTTGCATTAGATGTCATAATAGAGATGCAGACTATGCAACCCCTTATCCTGTCAAATTCTATATCCTCCTGGGATTCATCGATAAGGGTGATATCATACCTGAAGGGTGTAAGCGCCTTTATCAGAAACAGCGTGAAGGGGGGAAGCTTGAATATGCTTTTTTTCTTTTTCCAGAGCTGTCTCTCCGGATACGGGCTAATCAGATATATTTTCCTGGTCGGCATTGATAATATTAATTCCCCTGATAATGTATTTCATTCCGCTTATAATGGATAGAACTGCAACTAAATATACCAAATAGATGAGAGAATCAAAAGCCCACTGCCCCAGCCCGAAGCTCAGGAAAACAAGGATAAGGGCTATCAGAAGGACATTAAGGAAGGATGTTGCCTTTCCTTCCCTGCTTGGTATCACCTTTACCTTGCCAACGATGAAAAATAGTACAAAGTATCCGAAAATGATTATAAAATCCCTGCTTATCACAACGATTATATACCATAGAGGCACAATAGCCCTCATATTATTCAGCTCTATGGTCGAGAATACTATCAGCGAAGAATTAATTAGAATTTTGTCGGCAATCGGGTCAAGATATGATCCAAGCTCTGTCTTCTGGTTCAAGATCCTGGCAAAATAGCCGTCCAGTATATCTGTAAGCGACGCAAAAAAAAAAGTCATAAGGGCAAGGTGAAAATAGTGATATACAAGAAGGATAATAAAAAGCGGCAGAAGCACTATCCTTATCAGGGTAAGAGTATTGGGTATATTGTTCTTTATATTCAGTATATTCATTTCTAACAATTTTATAGATTTATTTATGGTTGTCTATTATTATTCAATAAATATTATTAAATCATGAATGGAGATTCATTTTGAACCTTCCAATCAAGCTTACTACCATGAGGCTTCTGGTTGCGCCTCTTTTTGCAGTATTTGTATTTATTGACAATACCCTGCTTTCATCATCGCTTTGCATGGCATGTGTTGCATTAGCAATATATTCCGACATAATGGATGGCCATATAGCAAGGTCCAGGAATCAGATAACCATAACGGGAAAACTGCTTGACCCTATCGCGGATGTAGCATTTTACATAACTGCTTTTTCAGCTCTCTTTTTTCAGAACTGGATCCCGTCCTTCGTACTTTTCATTCTTACAATTAGGGAACTGTCCGTAAACATAATAATAAGGCCTATGATAAGCTATCTGTCACTGAACCCCCAGGCAAAAATATTCGGAAAGATCAAAACGGTCCTTCAGGCCATACTCCTTATTGCAATACTGATCGCAAGGGCTGCACTGGACTATGTTCATATACCATATGCTTATAATATGATCCATATTATATCCTATATTCTGGCGCTGGTTTCCCTGCTCAGCGCTATTCCCTATATACGGATACTGAACAGCGCAAAAAAAAAGGGATAGCATAAAGCTATCCCAATCTAAAACAGGTAAACCTTATTTGTTTACTATGTCTTTGAGTGTTTTGCCAGGAACAAACCTGACAGCTTTCTTTGCAGGAATGGTGATGGGTTTCTTTGTCTGAATGTTCATGCCTTTTCTTGCTTTTCTCTGAACAACCTTGAATGTTCCAAATCCAATAAGCTGGATTTTGTCATCATTCTTTAATGCCTCTTTGAGAGATGCCATTACGCTGTTAACAGCAATTTCGCTGTCTTTCTTTGTAAGGCCTGACTTTGATGCAACCTTTGCAACTAGATCTGCTTTGTTCATTTTCTACTCCTTTCGTATTTTTTGGTACTTTTGATAATATTAATAGAACAAATAATTTTCGTTTTCAAGAGAAAAAATCAAGAAAAATGCATATTTTGGGCATTTTTTTTAAAAAAAGCCCTTTTTTTCCACATGTTTTTGGTTCAGGCTCTTATTTCAGGTGATATTCAGGCTTTCAGGCTTAATATCTTTTGACAGGCTGATTTATCTGAAAATAGACTATCCCGGATAAATCTTTCCCTTCCCGGCATTAGATATGCCTTTTCATAGAGCTCGCAAAAAAACCTTCCGCCCAGGAAACTGCTCCTTAAAGAGCCGTTTTTCTCCAGGATCAGGAACTGATGCCTGTAGCCTGTTCTATAAAGCCCGAAATTATAATTCATCTCAAGTATTCTGTACAGCCCTGCCTCCCGGGAATAGAACATCGGTTCTGAACAGCCCCCGTCACCTGAGAAGGATACAATAAAAGGGTCTGATACCCTGCCATAGGAAATATAGTCTGCATAAAGCGATATTTGCATGCTCTTTCTGTTTAAGGAGACCGTTATTATATGGTCTTTCTTTTCTTCTTCGGTGATGATTTTCTCATAATCAAAACCTGCAAACCTGTGAAGCCTTCTTTTAACACTGATAATTTCATCAAATATAGAGGGAGCGCCACTGTTTGCTTTTATATAGCTGTTTATGAATGTTTCATTCTCTGGCGATTCTATCACCAGCATGTATTCTGAGGGATTCTCAAATACCCTGGAACTGGACTGCAGTCCTGTGAATGCCAGATGCTTCCTGCGGAAAGGATAGGTTATAAGAAACATATTCTTATACCCGGCAAGGGAAATATAAAATATCTGGCTTGAATTATTCATTGACAAAATATATATTTAAGTTTAAGTTTTAATCAAGAAAATATAAAGGATTAAATATATGAAAAGGCTTTTATGGCTAATTATTATTTTATTTGCCTCAATGGGAGCATATTCTCAGTCCAAACCCTATATAGAGAACACAAATGCGGTCTATGAGGAATTTAAATATCAGCCTGCTCTTGTTCATACCTTTGAAATAACAAACACAGGCGATAAGCCCCTTGAGATACTGAATGCCAAGCCTACATGAGGATGCTCTGTCGCAAGTTACGACAAGATAATCCAGCCTGGTCAGGCTGGGAAAATAGAATTAAAGATCAAGATCTCAAAGGATGACAGGAGGGTTTCAAGAGGCGTTCTTATAACGACAAACTCGCCTCATGCAAGAGAATTAAGGCTTAATGTTACCATAAATGTTGTCCATGAGTATATGATATATCCCAATGAGAGGAAGTTCCTCAATGTTTTCCCTGACAGCAAAGAGGTAAAAGATACATATTTCCTGATCTCCTATGCAGACAGTGAAATAAAGATAACCGGCGTTGAAGATAAAACAGGCAAATTTGAAATTGAAACCAAAAAGATAAAAAACTTCTCAGAGATACTGCAGTATGAATCTCAGAGGTCGACACCGCCAAGGCCCTCCGCAGGACAGGATATTCTCAAGGGCCTAAAATCTGCATACAGAATAGATATTTCTACAGATTTTGACAGGGTCAGGCCTGATTTTGAAAGTTCGCGCAGGTCCATCTATACATTCACAATAAAAACTGACAATGAAGACTTCAAAAGCACCGATATAACCCTTTATATGTCATTAAAGCACTATATCAATACTTATCCCGATGCCATAAATATTCACCTGGACGCTGAAATGCCGCCGGAAGAGAATAACCAGGCCGGGCAGCCAATTGTCCGCAAACTTTATATAAATTCCGCCGGCAATGATAAATTCAGGATTAAGAATGTCCATTCATCGCTGAAAGGGCTTTCATTCAAATACAGCACTGAAAATCTTTTCACAAGGCATGCAATTGAGATCGCTATTCAGGACCCGGATAAGCTCCAGGCACAGACTGCCAGCATTATCATTGAGCTTGATTATGAAAAGCAGGCTGTAGTAGAAGTGCCTGTCTTCTTGATCAGAAGGAAAATAAAATAATAACTCCGCAATTATAATGAAGATAGCTCATTTCAGCGACAGCCATATTACTGCCCCTTTCAGGGCCGGCCTAATTCCCGCACTTTTCTCAAAAAGATTGACAGGCATGGTAAATCTATATCTAAGAAGGAGATATCAATTATCTTATTCTGAAAGGAATCTGAACAGGGTATTAAATGATATTAAAGGAAGGAATGTAGATTATACCATATTTTCAGGGGATATAAGCTCCTTTTCCCTCAGGGATGAATTCCTTCGTGCCAGGGAGATAATATATAACTCCATAAATGATGATAAGATATATCTTATACCCGGCAACCATGACCAATATACATACCTTACCTCAAAAAACGATTTATTTCACAGCATATTTACCTCAAAAAACGATTTTGCTTCCTTTCCTTACCCCAAAATCCGAATATTTAAAGGTGAAATAATCTTTTTATCGATTAATACCGCCAGATTCAACCCTCTTTTCTTTGATGCCTCAGGTCATGCTGACATGTCTGAAATAGCCAGGGCGCAGGCATTCCTTGATTCTATCAGGGATAATATACCCGTCATACTGGTAATACACCATTCACTATTAAGGCCTGACGGTTCAAAAGACAGCTATTTCCACAAGATTCGCAATGACCGGGATATTTTTGATTTTATCAGGAAAAATAATATAAAGCATGTATTCTCAGGGCATATTCATAAAGCATATATCTCTTCTGATTCAGAATTCGGCTTTACTCAGTATAACCCCGGCTCAACCGCAAAAAATACGGAATGCGGATATTTCCTGTATAATTTTGCAGACGGCCTGCTCCGCGATTATCAATATATTTCACTATAAACACGCATTCATTCCTGGATTAGCAGAGAACACGCATACTACAGGCATAACCATTTTCATTTTCAGGTAATTGTATTTTAGAATGATAAATCAACGGTACAGGAAGATCCATTTTTCAGATATAAAAATACCAGTGCGGATTAAAGGAATTATTTTTATATTTTCTTTGACTGCGAAGGGATACTGCTTTTGATTGATTATATTTCCAGCTGAACTGAATAAGCCCTGTCAATGGATTTTAATGCCTGAAATATACATGCAAGGTATGTGCTCTCAATATATCTCCTGTATATCTCATTAGGCACTTTAAGGTAGAGTGTATTATTGAAAAACCTGTCTGCTTCAAGGGGATTGAGCCATTCAGATAAGTCATCGGCATCCTGGCTCTGGCCCTGGCCATAGAGGATATCCTGGATTGCTCTCCATATAGAGTCAGCTTTCTTAAAATCCCCGCTTGAAATATCATTTCCTTCTTTTTCTGTTTCTGCTTTTTTAAGAAGATTATCCCCATTTCCAGGAGCATTTTCTCCTATATTATCAAAAACCCTCCTGATATAGCCCACAGGGTTCGCTATGGGATCCTTGCCATGCTCAAACCTCTTGTTCTTTTCTGCATAATATATGTTAAGAGCTGACCTTAGCCTGTCCGGATCCCTTTTAATAAGGTAGAAGCATGAATTATCATCAAAACCGAGTGTTTTAAGCTCGCCGATAATAGAGGAATGCTCAAAAAAATCTCTCTGAGCGCCTGCCTGTATTATACCCCTGTTGAACCTTTCGCTTCTTATGAACTGTATATTATCCCCTTTCAGATTATATCTCTGAAGATATCCCTTCTTAACGAGCTCACTTATTGCAGACTCTATCTTCTGCATCATGCTTGACCTGTATACTATATTTCTGCTGAGTCCGAGCTTTTCATGGCAAAGCTTGTCAATATTTATCTCAAAGCAGTTATCCCTGAAAAATTTCTTATCAAGGTACCTGAAAAGCCTCTTTGATACGGAGGTCTCAAGATCAACCCAGAAGGAAAAATCAAGGGATTTTATATAACCGCTTTTTATGCTTCTGTAAATATACCTGTCAAGTGTGACCATGGACATATCCTCTTTGTCAATGGCATTGCTCTTCCTTCCCTTGCCGTCATTCTTAAGGAGAAAATCACTTATTATTCCGAAACCCACGGTAGTATAGCTTTTTGTAGCATTATCCCAGAAGGCATTTTTGGCAAATATTGAGACTCCCTTAAGCCTTGCAAGACCCATTTCAAGCCTTTTATAGTACTGTTTATTTGTCCCCCATTTCAGGACATCCAGGACCTGCTTCTTTATAAAATATACCTCAGGCCCGTCAAATTTCGATAAATGCCCAAGATAGAGGATACCCAGAAGAAGCTCCTCATCCATGCTGAGAGGCAGGCCGTGAATATCAGAACCCGTTACTACCCATTCCCTGAGTATTTTAGCATTCATGGGCCCTCTGATCTCATCGCTGAAAATAAGGGTCTTTGAACTGTTGAGCGGGTGCCTGTTCGACAGGAGGGCAAAGGGAAACTCTACAAGATTCATTTCATCCTTTGAAATCAGATGCTTTTGATTTTTATTAACAGCCTGCAAATATGATCTCCCAGTCCCTGTTTATATATGTTAATATTTGTTATTTATATAATTAAATATATATTACATGATTTCATTTTATCGGTAAAATACGAATAAAACATATTAAAATTTATCTCAGAAACCAATTTTTCTTACCCCGGAATACGATTAAATTTATCTCAGAAATCAAATAAAAATATCTCATAATCTGATTTATTTTAACCCATTATCCGAATTATTTACCCCATTATCCGATAACAGGTACTTATCCTTCTTATTTATCCGTTTTTTCAGGCCTTCTATGAAGTCCTCAAGCGCTTTTATAAATGATTCCATCTCTTCTGCATTATCCAGAACGTCCTCTTCTGGAAGCTTTCTTATCTCATTTTGTATAGTATTTATATATCTATGGACCTTTGCGCTGTTAAAAAGGTTTGAGCCCCTTTTTTTCCTTGTTTTAAGTATCTTTTTTGCCTCTTTTACAGTGAATTCCCCTGTCTTTAGTATATTCCATATCCTGAGCTGTTCCTGCTTGTCATTTATCTGTGATATCCTTATAAGAAGCTCCTTTGAAATTCGTGATGTCACGAATTCATTCTTGATAGAGTCAGGAAGCTCAATAAGCCTCATTATTCTGCTAATATACTTGTAATCCTTGCCAACCATTCTTGAAAGGTCTGATAATGTTACCTTAAACTTCATCTTAAGGCTGCTGTATGCATATGCCTCTTCAAAAGGGGTCAGGTCTTCCCTCTGCAGGTTCTCTATAAGAGAAATGATATCAGGGTTCTTATTTGTGAATATGGCAGGTATCTGCTCTATTTTAAGGCTTTTGCACGCCCTGAGCCTTCTTTCGCCGGATACCAGGTATATGCTTGAATTATCCTCCCTGACAATTACAGGCTGAATAAGCCCGTTCTGTTTTATTGACTGAATTAGTTCCTCCATCCCCTGTTCGTCAAAATGCTTTCTTACCTGTTCAACAGGTATTTTTATGCTGTTGATATCAAGGTATGTGAAGAATCCGTCCTGTATGGGTATAAGGTCTGAAGGGTGTTCAATAAAGGTACTTGTATTTTTGATATATTCCTGTGGCAGTCCCTTTTTCTTCATTTCTCTTCCTTCAGCCTCTGCAATATTTCAATTGCAAGTGATTTATAATCGCTCGAACCTGATGATTTCTCGGCATATGTGAATATTGATTCACCTGAAGCAGGAGCTTCCTTAAGCCTGACATTCTTTCTTATGCAAGTATTCAGCAGACTTGAGCCAAAGCGAATCTGAAGCTTCTTCTTAACATCATTTGCAAGTATTGTCTGATGGTCATGGAGTGTTATTACAGCACCCAGTATCTTGAGTTCAGGGTTTGCCCTGGCTTTTATCCTCTGAACAGTATCAAGCAGGTCCTCAGTCCCCTCCAGGGCAAAATAGGATGATTCAATGGGGATAAGAACGTATTTTGAAGCAATAAGAGCATTATGCGTTGCCATTCCAAGGGTTGGAGGAGTATCTATAAGTATAAAATCAAAATTATACCTGCTGTTTTTGATAAGCTTTTCAACAGCAATATTAAGCCTGAAAAACCCGTCAGGATTTGTGTATAAATGAGGCTCGACCGTAGCAAGGGTTATATTAGAGGGAACAATAAACAGATTGGGTATATTTGTATTTAGTATTATATCCTCAAGGTTTGCCTGATTGACGAGCACATTGAATATTGTCTTCTTTATGGAGAAGAAATCCTCTGCAAATGTCTTTGTTGCATGTGCCTGTGCATCCATGTCTATAAGCAGGACCTTATAATTTTCCATTGCAAAATATGCGCTTAAGTTTATGCTTGTGGTGGTTTTGCCGCATCCGCCTTTCTGGTTTGTGAGAGTGATGACGTGGCATTTTCCGTTTGTGGTGAAAATTCCCATCATCTCCCTTATTTTTGCAAGGTCGGCCTTGGAGAAAAGCCTCCAGCCCTGGAGGTTTCTCTGCGGCATCGGTATCTTTTCGTCTTTTAACCAGTTGAGGATAGTACTCTTGCTTACTCCAACAAGATCTGCTATCTCCTGGGTTGTATAAAACCTGTCATCATCCATCGAACTATCCAAAATTTAGTATATTAAAATTATTAATATTCAGTTAAGAAATAATATATATAATACAAATAAAAAAAGCTGTCATCAAAAAACAATAATAATATTATATTTGTAAATAGCTTTATATTATAGACTTATAATTTCTAAAGCCTGTAATATTGATAAACAGCATAATTAAAAATATTTAATAAGACCACTTTATTAATTACACCTTTTACTATACTAAAAGAAAAAATCCATAGCAAGCTTTTTTGAAAAATTTTCAAAGTTTAAAAACCGCATTTTTACGGATTTTTTAAAATCCAGGAGGCAAATTTTTTTTTCCGGCAGTCTAAGGCCTGTAATAAATTTACTTAAACACCATATAATACAGGTATTTATAAAAGGTTCAAAATCCCGGGGGCTTTAATTGAGTCTGATGATGCTTATTTATATCCCGATGCCATAAAATTATTTTGCTTTTATTTAAAATGTAATATAAAGACATAATGAAAAAAATCTTGATTAATAATTAAAATATTAGTATTGACATGAAATCTTAAAAAATTATTATTTGTAAAAAATTTATGTTCACAATAAAAATAAAATAGGAGGAAGATAAATGGCAGATATTTACAGCGAATTTGTTGCTTTATTGGCAGACCAGTTCGAAAAAGATGAATCAGAGATCTCAGAAACAACAACACTGCAGGATTTAGGCGCTGATTCTCTTGATGTCATGGATTTAGGAATGGATGTTAAAGAAAAGTGGGATGTCGAGATTAAGAGAGAAGACCTCAATAAATTAGTCACTGTAAAAGATTTCGTCAACTATATCCAAGAAAAAAAATCCTGAAAACTGAAAAAATAAGAGGGGGGCCTGTTCCCCCTTTCTTATCCGGAGTCTTAACATGAAGCAATATGAAAACATTGCTGTCGCAAAAGACGGCAAAATCCTGAATATTGAAATAAAAACAAAAACACCAAATAAGAATTATATAAGTATTGACCTGATAGATGAAATTGATTCTTTATTAAGCAATATAGACTATGAAGGAACAAGCGTTCTGGTTATAAGGGGAAACAGAAAGGTATTTTCCCTTGGAGCGGCAATATCTGAATATGCAGATTCAGACAGGGAGACTATCGGAAGGTTTATAGACAAAGGAAACGCTGTATTTGACAGGATCAGCAATCTTCCCATTATAAGCATTTCAGCGGTCCAGGGTTATGCTCTTGGCGGAGGCTTTGAGCTTGCACTGTCATGTGATTTTATCCTGCTCTCAACAAGAGCCAGGCTTGGGCTGGTGGAATCCAATATTGGGGTTCTTCCTGGATGGGGAGGATTCTATAAGCTTGCAAAAAAGATAGGATTAAGCAGGTCTTTTGAGCTTACCATGAAGGGGAGCATTATAGATGCAGAATTTGCATATAATGCAGGTATTGCAAATGCCATTTACGACAGCCTTGAGTTTGAGGAAAAGACAAACGGGTTCTGCAGGGATATTATAAATAAGGATAATGAAAATATCAGGGCAATAAAGAAGCTGTACAGCTATCTCAATAAAAAAGACGAAGGCTATTTTAGCCTGGAGAAGGAATCATTCCTCAGTCTGTGGAATGAAAGATCCATCGAAAAAATAAAAAACTTAAATGCCGGGAGTTAAAATATGTCTGGAATAAGAGCTGGCATCACGTCAGTCGGTTATTATGTACCTGAAAGGATATTGACCAATTTTGACCTTGAAAAGATGGTTGATACCACAAATGAATGGATAATAAAAAGAACTGGAATAAAGGAGCGCCGCATAATAAAAGAAGGACAGACAACATCGGAAATATCTTATTATGCAGCAGATATGGCAATCAAAAATGCAAATATAGACCCCAAAACCATAGACCTTATAATGATAGCGACCATATCTTTTGACAGGCTGTGCCCGTCAACTGCATGCTACCTTCAGCAGAAGATCGGCGCGGTGAATGCAGCCTGTTTTGACCTTACCGCCGCCTGTCCGGGATTTCTATATGCACTCAGCATTGCCGATGCTTTCATAAGAGGCGGAAATTTCAAGAGAATCCTCGTGATCGGTACGGAAATACTCTCCCATTACACAGACTGGGATGACCGTAATACCTGCGTTCTCTTCGGTGACGGAGCAGGTGCTGTAATAGTGGATGCTGTCGAGGAAGAAAAAGAGGGAATAATGGCAACCAAACTTTATGCTGACGGCGAAGGGACAGAAATGATCACAGCGATCGGGGGAGGTACATACAGGCCCTTTAATCAGGATTCCATAAAGAACAAAGAGGTCTACCTCCATATGCAGGGACAGCCTGTGTTTGAGTTTGCTGTCGGGGCTCTTGAGGATATGTCAATGGACTGCATAAACAGGTCACCCTATAATATTGAGGATGTTGACTGGTTTGTCCCTCATCAGGCAAACATAAGAATTATTAAGAGCTCTTCAAAGAGGATGAATGTGGATTTCAGCAAATTCTACACCAATATTGACAGGTTCGGAAATACAAGCTCAGCTTCAATCCCCATTTGCCTCGGAGAAATGTATGAGAAGGGCCTGCTGAAGAAGGGACAGCTTGTATGCCTTTCATCTTTCGGAGCAGGCCTTGTTGCAGCGGGAGCATTGCTTAGATGGATTATCTAAACAAAACAGGAGGTTATAAATGAGAAGAGTAGTAGTAACCGGGATAGATGCATTCAGCCCTATAGGTTCGAATAAGGATACAATACTGGAAAGCCTGAAGCAGGGAGTCTCAGGCATTGACTATCTGTCACTCACGAAGGAGAATGATGACCTTCCTGTTACTATAGGGGGAGAGGTCAGGGATTTCAGGCCGGAGGAGCATTTGTCAAAAAAGGAGATAAAGAGGCTTGACCGCTTCTGTTCCATGTCACTGATAAACGGTATAAGGGCATTTGCTGATTCAGGCCTGAAAGACACAGATTATGACAATGACAGGCTTGGAGTTGTATACGGTTCAGGTATTGCGGGCGTGAACACGCTCCTTGAGGACCATAAAAAGATGCTTGAATCAGGTTGGCAATCTGTAGGTCCGTTTCACATACCAAAAATTGTTGCAAATGAAGCACCAGGCAATATATCCATAAAAATAGGCGCAAAAGGGCCGAATAAGGCTCCTGTTGCCGCATGTGCCACAGGTACAATTGCAATAGGCGATTCATTCCACCTGATCAGGGACGGATATGCTGACATGGTACTGGGCGGAGCATGCGAATCAGCTATAAACCCGCTTTCCCTTGCAGGCTTTAATGTAATTAATGCACTTGCCGATGAAAGCAAGTATGAAAGCCCGAAATACGCATCAAGGCCGTTTGACAACAGGAGAACAGGATTTGTAATAGCAGAGGGTGCAGCAGCTGTGGTTCTTGAAGAGCTTGAGCATGCAAAAAGGAGAAATGCCCGTATATATGCCGAGATAATCGGTTATGGCATGTCGGCAGACGCATATCATATAACAGCTCCCGACCCTGAGGGCAAGGGCGCCTATAAATGCATGAAATGGGCTGTAGGGGATGCAGGCATAAGCCTTGATGATATTGACTATATAAACGCTCACGGGACATCCACACCATTCAATGATTCCATTGAGACCAGGGCAATAAAGAACCTGTTCGGCCAGAGGGCGTACAATATACCCATAAACTCTACGAAAAGCATGGTAGGGCATATGCTCGGGGCTGCAGGCGCATTTGAATTCATTGCCATTGTCCTTCAGATAAATGAAAATTTTCTGCATCCTACAATAAACAATGAGGAAAAGGACCCTGAATGCGACCTTGATTATGTTGCGAACAGATACAGGGATTACAGGATAAACTATGCGCTTTCGAATTCATTTGGTTTCGGTGGGCAGAATGGTTCTCTCGTAATAAAAAGGTATGAAGAATAAAGGAAAGGCAGGGATATGGAAAACAAAGAATCAAAAATAAAGAAAATAGGTGTTATAGGCCTTGGGACAATGGGCTCCCAGATTGCCCAGTCCATCCTGATGGCAGGTTTTGATATAAAGATCTTTGATATAAATGATGACCTTGCCAGATCATCACATTCAAGGCTTATAAAAAATATTCAGAAATCCCTGAAAAGGGCTGTGCTTTCCCCTGAAAGGGCCTCCATGCTTGAAAAAAGCCTTGTCCTTTCAGCAAGCCTTGATGATTTCTCAGACAGGGAGCTGGTCATTGAGGCCGTTTTTGAGGAAAAGGCAATAAAGGACGGGATATTCAAGAAGCTTGAAAATATAATTTCAGAGCAATGCATCATTGCAAGCAATACCTCATCCCTGTCAATAACGGAGCTTGCAAAAGGCCTGAAAATAAAATCAAGGTTTGTAGGGCTTCATTTCTTCTATCCTGCTTTCTATAATAAACTTGTAGAAGTGGTCAGGGGGTACCTGACAGATGACAGGACCATGGAAGAATCAATGGCTTTCATAAGGGCAATAGACAAAGAGCCCGTTTCTGCCAAGGATACACCAGGGTTCATAGTGAACAGGATACTGGTCCCCATGATAGGGGAAGCAATAAGGCTGCTTGAGCTCAATGTTGCATCTGCAGAGGACATTGACAATGCAATGGTGCTTGCGACCAGCCTTCCGCAGGGACCCTTGAAGCTTGCTGACATGGTGGGGCTTGATGTAATACTTAAAGTGCAGAATATATTCTATGAGGAATTTGGAGAGCCTTCGTACAAGCCTTCCATACTCCTAAAAAGGATGGTTGATGCAGGATACCTGGGGCTCAAATCAAACAGGGGCTTTTATAAATACTAATTATAATAAATTTTCAGGAGTATTAATATGGAGTTTATCTTAAAAGAAGAGCATTATATGCTCAGAGAAATGGCAAAGAAGTTTACTGACAGGGAAATTAAGCCGAGGGCTGCCGAGGCAGACCTCAACAGTGCCCTTGACCCGGTACTTGTTGAGAAAGCAAAGGAAGCCGGCTTTTTCGGCGTGAGCCTTCCGGAAGAGTATGATGGCGGGGGAATGGGCGAGGTAGGCTATTGCGTCCTTTTAGAAGAGCTTTCAAGGGGATGCGGAAGTTTTGTTACCATGCTCGGCGCCCATCTCGGGCTGGCAGCCATGTCGATCAGCCTGTTCGGTTCTCCTGAACAGAAGGAAAAATACTTAAAGCCGATGGCAACAGGTGAATACCTTGGGGCATTCGGCCTGACTGAATCAACAGCAGGCTCCGATGCCGGCGGGATCAGGACCAGAGCTCTCCCGGACGGCGACAATTACATAATAAACGGCTCAAAGCAATGGATAACCAACGGCGATATCTGCGATGTGCTTGTCCTGTTTGCCCTTACAGATACTGAGATAATCAAGCCCGGGGGAATATCAGCGATCATAGTCGAACCAAAAAAGACAGAAGGCGTAAAGGTCGGAAAGGTCGAAAAGAAGATGGGCATAAGGGCAAGCCATACTGTTGAGCTCTTTTTCGAAGATGTAAAGGTACCTGTAGAGAACCTTATGGGAAAGAGAAACAGAGGCTTCAGGGTGGCAATGGAAACCCTTGACTATGGCAGGATAAGCCTGTCCGCGGGCTGTCTCGGCGCTGCCAAGGAGCTTATAGAGCTCACCCTCAAGTTTGCATCAGAGAGGGTGCAGTTTGACAAACCAATTAACTCATTCCAGCTCAACCAGGAGAAGATTGCAAGGATGGCTTCGCTGACCTATGCAATGGAATCCATGGTATACAGGACAGCAAACCTGGTTGACAACAAAAAGAAGTTTAAGAAGCAGGCAGCGATCTGCAAGCTTTTCTGTTCGGAAGCCCTTGATGAGATAGTTGATATGGCCATGCAGGTATTTGGAGGAGCAGGTTATATGCAGGATTACCCCGTTGAAAGGATGTACAGGGATTCAAGGATAAACCGCATATTTGAGGGCACAAACGAGATACAGAGCCTTGTTATAGCAGGAGAGCTTATAAAGAGGGGAAGCTTCGACTAAAAAAGGGGGAAGTAATGATTTCATTAGACGGCTATAACCTTAATCTTTCTGATTTTGAAGATATAGTATTCAGTCAGAAGGGTGTCAAGATTGCCGAACCGGCTCTGAAAAAGGTAAGGGAATCAAGGGATTTTGTCCTTGAGATCATAGAAAGCGGCCGGATAGTTTACGGGATAAACACCGGATTCGGTAATTTCAAGAACAAGGTAATAAGCAGGCCAGAGCTGGAAACCCTTCAGGCCAACCTTATAAGGAGCCACTCATGCGGTGTGGGCGAACCGCTGAGCTATCATCAGGCAAGGGGTGTCATGATTCTGCGCCTTAACTGCCTCTTAAGGGGCAATTCCGGTGTAAGTACAGATATTATCGAGTCCCTCAAACTGCTTATCAATAACAATATATATCCATATATACCCAGAAAGGGCTCAGTGGGGGCAAGCGGAGACCTTGCACCCCTGGCGCATCTTGCGCTTGTCCTTATAGGCGAGGGTGAGGTCATTGATGAAAACGGAAAAAGGCAGGCTTCCAGAAATTATCTTGAAAGCAGGAAGATAAAGCCCGTAAGCCTTGGCCCTAAGGAAGGTCTTGCCCTGATCAACGGGACTCCGGTAATGACCGCCATTGCAGGAATAGAGCTTATAAGGATAAAGAACCTGCTTTATCATGCAGATATTGCCCTTGCAATGTCCCTGGAGGGCTTCAAGGGTTCGCTCAGGGCATTCGACCCTAAGATACACCAGCTAAAGAACAGCATAGGACAGAGAAACACTGCAATCAATATAAATGCACTCTGTTCGAAAAGCGAAATAATAGAAAGCCACAAACACTGCAACAGGGTGCAGGACCCGTACAGCTTCAGGTGTGCACCCCAGGTCCATGGTTCCGTCAAGGATTCTTACAATTATGTAAAAGGGATAGTGGAAAACGAGTTTAACTCAGTTACGGACAACCCGCTTATCTTTGCCAGTGAAAGGGAGGTCATTTCAGGGGGCAATTTTCACGGAGCATCCATTTCGCATGTGCTGGATTTTATCGCCATTGCCCTTACAGACCTCGGCAGTATATCAGAAAGAAGGGTCGATGTGCTGACAAGGGCACAGGAAGCAGGCCTGCCCGCTTTCCTTACCAGGGAGGGGGGGCTTAATTCCGGCTTCATGATACCCCAGGTCACATGTGCATCCCTTGTATCCTTCTGCAAGACATTGAGCCATCCTGCCAGCGTTGATTCCATATCCACATCAGCAGGCCAGGAGGACCATGTTTCAATGGGGACCAATTCTGCCCTGAAGCTTTCAGAGATAACAGCCAATATACAGTCAGTTCTGGGAATTGAGCTGATTGCAGGAATGCAGGCAATATACCTGCAGGAACCCCTGATGCCGGGCCCCGGTACAATGGCTGTATCAGAGACCATAAGACAGAGCATTTCGCCCTATGAGAAGGATAGAATCTTCTACAGGGATTTTGAGGCAGTTAACAGCATTATTGATTCAAGGAGCCTTATAAAAGCAGTAAATCAAAAGGGAATATTTTTAGAAATATAGCATAATACAATTAAATTAAAGAATATATTGACAAATAGTGTTATGCTATGTAAATTTTTAGTATTATATATATCCTTTTTGTTAGGAGATACTATTGCTGAAATTAGGTGATGAATTAATAAAGGCCGGCCTGATAACAGAAGAACAGCTCCAGAAAGCCCTTGATGAACAGAAGAAGAACGGCGGCAGGGTAGGGTACAATCTTGTAAAGCTCGGATATATTGACGAAGAAGATGTCACAGGCTTTTTAAGCAAGCAGTATAATGTCCCTTCCATCAACCTTTCAAGCTTTGACATCGAGGAAAGCGTCATCAGGCTTATCCCCGAGGAAACAGCCAGAAAATACCAGGTCATACCGGTCACCAGGACAGGGGCTATCCTTACTGTAGCCATGTCGGACCCTTCCAATGTCTTTGCCCTTGATGACATAAAGTTTATGACAGGGTATAATGTTGAGCCTGTAGTGTCATCAGAGGCAGCCATCCGCACAGCCATAGACAAGTTCTATGGTTCAACCAATGTCCTTGCCGAGGTAATGGAAGACCTCGAGGAGGATATGCTCGAGGTAGTTGAGGAAACGGAAGAGGACATTGACCTTGCTTCGCTGGAGGCATCCACCACAGATGCACCTGTTGTAAGGCTTGTAAACCTTGTATTGAATGAAGCTGTCAAGAGAGGTGTCAGCGATATCCATGTCGAGCCCTATGAGAAGAATTTCAGGATAAGGTACAGGCTTGACGGTGATATGTATGAATACATGACACCGCCATTGAAGCTCAAGGATGCCATTACATCGAGGCTTAAGATCCTTGCCAATCTTGATATTGCAGAAAAGAGGCTTCCGCAGGACGGAAGGATCAAGATCAGGGTCCAGAGAAAGGATGTTGACCTTCGTGTTTCATGCCTTCCATGCATACATGGGGAGAAAATAGTAATGAGGATCCTGGACAAGTCCAATCTCCAGCTGGATCTCACCAAACTCGGTTTTGAGAAAAAGGCCATGGATGACTTTCAGGAAGCAATAAAAAAGCCCTATGGCATGGTCCTTGTCACCGGCCCCACAGGTAGCGGAAAGACGACCACCCTTTACTCAGCCCTCGACCAGCTGAACCAGGTGGAGACCAATATAATGACCGCTGAAGACCCGGTCGAGTTCAATATCAAGGGCATAAACCAGGTACAGATGAAGGATGAGATAGGCCTTAACTTTGCAAGCGCATTAAGAAGCTTTCTGCGCCAGGACCCTGATATAATAATGGTTGGAGAGATAAGGGACTTTGAAACTGCAGAGATAGGCGTAAAAGCCGCCCTTACAGGGCACCTGGTCCTGTCCACTCTTCACACGAACGATGCGCCGAGTACCGTCAACAGGCTGCTTAACATGGGCGTTGAGCCTTTCCTCGTATCATCCTCGGTCCTGCTGATACTTGCACAGAGGCTTGCAAGGAAGATATGCAAGGACTGCAAGACAGAGATCCCGACACCCCCGATAGAGTCCCTCCTGAAGCTCGGATTTGAAAAGGAGGAGATAGGCACATTCAAGTTCTACAAGGGCACAGGATGCCCAACATGCAATAATACAGGGAACAAGGGAAGAATAGCCTGCTATGAGGTAATGCCCATAACAGACGGCATAAAAGAGGCAATACTTTCCGGACAGAGCTCTCTTGAGATAAGGGAGATAGCCAGGTCTGAAGGAATGCTTACCCTCCGCGAAAGCGGCCTGAAAAAGGTCAAAGAGGGTATGATTACCATTGATGAAGTACTGAAGATTACTCTAAAATAGGGAGTTAATATAATGATAAATATGAAAAGCCTTCTCAAGACCCTGATAGACCAGGGGGGAAGCGACCTGCATATCACGACGGGATCGCCCCCTGTGCTGAGAATTGACGGGATAATGCATCCCATGGACCTTCCGCCGCTTGACCCAGGGCAGACAAAACAGCTTATATACAGTGTTTTGAGTGATTCACAGAAACACAGGTTCGAGGAAGAGAAGGAGCTTGACTTTTCCTTCGCATTAAAGGGGCTTTCAAGGTTCAGGTGCAATGTATTCTATCAGAGGAATGCTGTGGCAGCGGCAGTAAGGACAATCCCCTTCAGGATAATGGGCTTTGACGAGATGGGAATACCGAAATCAGTAGAGAGGCTGGCAGACCGCCCAAAAGGGCTGATACTTGTTACAGGCCCTACAGGAAGCGGAAAATCAACCCTTCTTGCCGCAATGATAGACAAGATAAATGCAGAAAGGCGCTCACATATAATTACAATAGAGGACCCGATAGAGTTTCTGCACAAGCACAAATCCTGCCTTGTGAACCAGAGGGAGGTCCACCAGGACACACACTCCTTCAAGAGGGCGCTGAGGTCCATACTCCGCCAGGACCCGGACATCGTCCTGGTCGGTGAGATGAGGGACCTTGAGACAATAGAGGCTGCCATGACCATAGCAGAGACAGGCCACCTTACATTTGCAACACTGCATACCAACTCCTGCGTTGAGAGCATAAACAGGATAATCGACGTTTTTCCATCCCACCAGCAGTCTCAGGTAAGGGCACAGCTTTCCTTCGTACTTGAGGGTGTCCTTTCCCTTCAGCTGATCCCAAGGGCAAGCGGAAAAGGCAGGATATGCGCCCTGGAGATAATGGTCCCGAACGCTGCAATAAGGAACCTCATCAGGGAGGACAAGATCCACCAGATCTACGGCAATATGCAGTCAGGGCAGACAACCTCTGGCATGCAGACAATGAACCAGTCATTGTATGACCTGGCCAAAAGAAGGCTTATTTCGCAGAAGGAGGCTCTTTCAAGGACAATGAACAAGGATGAGCTTATGCAGATGTTCGGAAAGGAGGTCTCTGAGAGACCGGTAAGAAAAGCATAATTTGCAGATATTAATTTAATTCTTATATATAGGGGGCTGTAATATGAAGAATTTTGTATGGAAAGGCAGGACAAGGGCAGGTAAATCCCAGTCTGGTGTCATATCTGCCAATACAAAAGAAGAAGTCATTGAGATCCTGAGGAAGCAGAAGGTAATAGTCACATCTGTCAAACCGAAGGCAAAGGAGATAAGGCTTCCTACCCTCGGTAGCGGGGTAAAGAAGGAAGAGCTCGGAGTCTTTACAAGACAGCTTTCCGTTATGATAGACGCAGGCCTTCCAATAGTCCAGTGTCTTGAGATCCTTGCCCATTCACAGACGAACAAGAGATTCCAGGAGGTATTATACCAGGTTAAGGCAAGCGTGGAAGAGGGCATGACATTTGCAGATTCATTAAGGAAGCACCCCAAGGTATTTGATGCCCTTTACACCAACCTGATAGAAGCAGGTGAGACAGGAGGTATCATGGACACCATACTCCAGAGGCTCTCAACATACATTGAGAAGTCCGTGACACTCAAAAGGCAGGTAAAGAGCGCAATGACATACCCTGCAGTCATTATCTCAATAGCAGTTGTTGTTGTTATTATCCTGATGATCTGGGTTATACCGACATTTGCGCTGATATTCACGGGCCTGGGTTCAGAACTGCCCGGCATGACCCTTTTTGTCATCAACATGAGCTACTTTGTAAAGGATTATATACTAATTATAATTGCTGTTTCTATAGGCATCGGTGTCCTGATCTATTACTACTATCAGACCAAGAACGGAAGGTTCTTCATAGATAAGCTGATACTGAATTCACCAATTATAGGCGAACTTACAAGAAAGATAGTCATATCCCGTTTTACAAGGACTCTCGGGACGCTTATATCCTCAGGCGTATCCATACTGGATGCCCTTGAGATCACAGCAAGGACTGCCGGCAATGCCATAATTGAGCAGGCGATCATGAGGACCAGGGAGAGCATATCAGAAGGAAAGAGCATATCAGAGCCATTGCGGGAGACAGACCAGTTTCCGCCTATGGTCGTATCAATGATAGGGGTAGGAGAGCAGACAGGCGCGCTTGATACAATGCTTCAGAAGATCGCTGACTTTTATGAGGAAGAGGTTGATGTTGCCGTAGCCAACCTGACATCCCTGATGGAGCCACTGATGATAGTTGTTCTGGGGACAATAATAGGCTTTATAGTCATAGCCATGTATATGCCTCAGTTCAAGCTTATCGGGGAAATGGCAGCCAAATAAGAAGAATAATAAAGGGGGCTGAAAAAGCCCCCTCTTTATGAAAGAGCATAACTACAGGACACAGGACAGCCCCAGGGAAGACAAGATACTTAAGAATTTCATAATCTACAGGATAATTGTAATAACAATAATCCTCGGGACATTCATCCTTGTCCAGGTCTATACGGACCAGCACCTTGGATTAAGCCCCCTTTACATAGTAATAGTCTTTACATATCTTTTATCCATTATATATACAGTCCTCTACAGGAGGATAAAACAGAAGGCATTCGGAATAATACAGCTCTTCGGGGATGCATTAATTATCTCCGGGGTTGTCTTCCTCACCAGCGGGCATGACAGCCCCTTTGCATTTCTATATTCCATAACCATAATAGTTGCCGGTATTATATTCCAGAGGAAGGGCACGATCTATTTCAGCATAATCTCAATACTTCTTTTCACCATTACATCGGGGCTCCATATAATTTTAATTAAGCCTGCAGGGGTGAGCCTGTTAAATGCATTATTTTCCGTCGGATACAAGGGCATAGGCTTTATAATAATAGGCTTTTTATCATCCTATCTTTCCGAGGCATTAAAATCAGCCAGCAGGGAGATAGAGAAAAAGCAGAAGAATATAGATGACCTTATACTCTTTAATGAGTATATACTCCAGAGCCTCAGGTCAGGGATCATAACAACAGACCTTGATGACAGGATCACACTTATTAATAATGCAGGAGAGGCAATACTCGGAATAAAACATGATGAATTTATTGGAAAGGATATAAGGGATATATTTAATGATTTTGAGCGGATTGACGGAAATAGTTTCAGGACTGAAATAGAGTATGAAAGGGATGGCAATGCCATATATATAGGGATAGTAACGACAAGGCTCTTTGACAGCAGCCATAACACCATAGGCAAGCTTATCAACCTTCAGGACCTTACCGGCATAAAAAGGCTCGAATCCATAGTCAGGATGAAGCAGAAGCTTGCCACAATAGGAGAGCTTTCTGCAGTGGTCGCCCATGAGATAAGGAACCCATTATCCTCCATTATAAACAGCATTGAGATACTGAATGAGGACATAAAGGCTGAGGGGGATTCCAAAAGGCTTATAGACATACTGCTTAAGGAGAGCAACAGGCTCAACAGGAAGCTTAGCGAGTTCCTTGAATATACCAGGCTGAAAAAGCCGCAGAAAGAAATAACGGACATTAGTGCCCTTGTGGACGAGGTCCTCTTTTTATTCAAAAACTCCGTAAAAGGCAATGCAAAGCTTATATTTGAAAAAACCGATGAACAATGCTATATTTCTGTGGATGCTGAGCAGATAAAGGAGGTCCTGTGGAACCTGCTTAAAAATTCTCTGGAATCGGTTGATAAAGATGGTATAATAAGGGTAGGCATAAGCAGGGAGAGCAGGGTCCCGGCTGATACTGCAAACACATCCTCAGAAGAGAGGAAATATTTATGTCTGAAGGTACAGGACAATGGAAAGGGTATTGACAAGGACAGGCTCTCATATATTTTCAAGCCCTTCCTTACGGGCAAGAAAGAGGGTTTCGGTATAGGGCTTGCGGTTGTCAATTCCATTATTGACATGCATGATGGATGGATAGAGGTGGATACTCAGATTAATACAGGGACTTCATTTTCAATATTTTTGCCTGAGGAAAGGGATAAATGACAGAGAGTGCATTCATAAACAGGAATTTCAACGTGCTTGTTGTTGATGATGAGGAGAGTGTTGTTGCTGTCGTTGAAATAATACTGAAAAAAGAGAACTATACGGTATTCGGGGCCTATAATTATGATGAGGCAATAGAAAAGCTGAAGGCCCAGAATATTGACGTGATTATTACAGATATAAACCTGCCTGGCAAAAACGGCATTGAGATACTAAAGTATGCAAAGGCCAATTACCCCAGCATAGATGTCATACTCATCACCGCCTATGCCACGAAGGATACTGCAATAGAGGCATTAAGGCTCGGGGCCTATGACTACATTGAAAAGACCTTCTCAAAGGAAGAGCTGTCCCTTGTGGTAAAGAGGGCAATACAGAAAAGAAGCCTTTACCTTGAGAACATATACTTAAAGGAACAGCTTACGTCCACAGATGATATGCCGGAGATAGTGGGAGATTCAGACCAGATAAACCTTGTAAAGGAGCAGATAAGGAAGCTTGCGAAGCAGAAGGTATCATCGATCCTTATAACAGGTGAGAGCGGAACCGGAAAGGAGCTTACAGCCCGGGCAATACACAGGCTTTCAGGGGCAGAGGGGAAATTTGTCGCTGTCAACTGCTCAGCCATACCCGAGACACTCCTTGAAAGCGTCCTTTTCGGCCATGAGAAGGGCTCTTTCACTGACGCGCATGCAACCAGGATAGGAATATTCGAGCAGGCAAATAAAGGCACCCTTCTTCTTGATGAGATAGGAGACATGCCCTTTAACCTCCAGGCAAAGCTCCTGAGGGTTATTGAGGATAAGAGGGTAAGAAGGCTCGGGGGTAATATGGATATTCCTGTTGACCTTCTTTTGCTGTCATCCACCAACCAGGAGATCGAAAATTATGTAAGGGAGGGGAAATTCCGAAGCGACCTCTATTACAGGCTCAATGTTGGCAGGATAATGCTTCCGCCTCTAAGGGAGAGAAAAGAGGATATACTGAAGCTGATTTTCCATTTCCTGGATAAGTATAAAAAGCGTTTCAGCAAGGATATAAAGGGCATAGAGAATGAAGCGCTCTTTCCCATCATGTCCTATAACTGGCCGGGCAATGTAAGGGAGCTTGAAAATACCATAGAGAGGGCTGTGGCATTTGAGGATTCATCAACCCTCAAAATTGATAATATAATAACACTGAAGCCATACGGAAATGGCGAAAGCCAATACACCATCCCCTCCATGTCAGCCCCGGGTTACGGCATACAGGAGCAGTTCGGCAAAACCCTTTTTAACCTTGAGGAATATCTCCAGCAGATAGAGCTTTCAGCCATAAAGCAGGCCCTTAAGATTGCCGGCGGGAGCAAGTCAAAGGCCGCAAAACTTCTCTCCCTGTCTTTCAGGCAGATGAGGTATAAAACGGATAAATACAAAGAAGAATTAAATGATATACTAAAGGAGGATTAGAAAATGCAGAGAGGAAACAAAACTATCAACTTTATTCTTGTAATTGCCATTATTATAGGGATCTTCTACGGCTGGCACTATTTCAAAGTGGACATGGACTACCGCATGTTCAAGGGCAAGCTCGAGGAAGAACTTACCCCAAGAGACCTGAGAGTCCAGCTCGCAACAGAACAGAAGATAAAGGAAAAGGTAATTGCAGTCTCCAAAGAGTACAAGACAATAGACTTAAAGGAAAACAATATTACAATAAGCCAGGGAAGCTCTGCAATAAAAAAGATACTTAAAATAAAATACAGCTATACCTATAACCTTCCCATGATGAAATCAACAAGGCATTTTGTAATAGAGAGGGAGTTTGTAAGAAGCAGAAACTAAATGGAAAAGCCCGTATCCCTGTCAGTAATATTCCCCATGTATAATGAGAGGTATTTCTATCAGGAGAGCCTGCGAAGGCTTCTTCGCATAGCAAATAGCTCCATGGTAAGCCGTGTCCAGGTCGTGATCGTTGATGACTGCTCAAAGGACTTAAAAGAAGGAGAGCTTGAAGGCTTTGTTGAGGAACTGCCCCGCAGCCACAAGGACACAGAGTACTCATGGGAAGTCCACAGGCACGGGAAGAACTCAGGCAAGGGAAAAGCCATACAGACAGGCATACAGCATGTTAATGGTGATATAACTGTAATACACGATGCTGACCTGGAATATGACCCCGCTGATATAATAAAGATAGTCAGGGTATTTACCACCACAGACGCCGATGCTGTTTACGGCTCCAGGTTCCTGCCATCCCTGTACAAGAGGGTGCTTTATTTCAGGCATCAGCTTGGGAATAAGCTTATAACACTGCTTGTTGACCTTGCCACAGACCTTAACCTGTCTGATGTCGAGACATGCTACAAGGCTGTAAGGACAAAACTGTTAAGATCAATACCCCTTTATTCCAGGGATTTCTGCATAGAGGTTGAACTGACCATCAAGCTTTCCAAGAGAGAGGCAAAGATATTTGAAGTCCCGATAAGCTATCAGGGAAGGACCTATGAGGAGGGCAAGAAGATAAACTGGAAGGACGGTGTAAAGACCCTTTTTGCCATCATGAAATACAAGCTCTCTGATGATATATACATTGAGGATGAATACGGTTCCCGTATTCTCGGCAGGCTTTCCAGGGCAAAGCGCTTCAATAAATATATGGCAGATACCATAAGGCCATTCACAGGTGAATCAGTACTTGAGATAGGCTCGGGGACAGGAAATATTACAAAGAGCCTTCTTCCCAGGGCACACTATTATGCAACAGACATAAACCCCCTTTACCTCCAGACCCTTCAGAACCTGAAAGATACAAGGCCCTTCCTTGATGTTTCCTATCTCGATATTGAGCATCTTGATGAATTCAGTCCTGATGAAAAGTTTGACACTATAATCTGCATCAATGTAATTGAGCATATTGACAGTGACATACAGGCGCTTGAGAACCTCAGGGAGATCCTCTCTCCTGACGGCAAAGCAGTTATCCTTGTTCCCAACAGCCCATACCTTTTTTCCAGCCTGGACAAAGTGCTGGGTCATAAGCGCAGATATACCCGTAAAACCCTGAAAGAAGCAGGGGAAAAAGCAGGGCTTGCCCTGGAGAAGATGATAATGTTCAACAGGCTGGGGACACTGGGATGGTTCATAAACGGCAAAATACTTAAAAGGAAGCATTTCAGCCTTTTACAGATAACTTTTCTTAATATGATCGTCCCTGTTTTAAGGCTTCTTGACAAAATACCCCTGATCGCCCCGCTAAGCCTTATAGCAGTATTTGTAAAAAGAACAGGAGAATAGATACTTGAAAAAGCTTATAATAATACTAGCCCTGCTGACAGTGGTCATAAATATGGCATTTACCCTTACTGTTTTCAGGGATATCGGCTTTTTTTCCAAGTATGTGACACTTGGCAATGATATAATTAAAGACGGCCTTATAGGATTTTCCAGAAGCTTTGAATACAGCCCCCTCTATTCCATGTTTTTTGCCATTTTAAGCCTTCTTTTTAAATCCAGTTGTATAGGCTTTGCTGTGATTATAAACATAATTTCTGGTATTAATGTTTTTTTACTGATGCTTATTACAAAAAGGCTGTTTGGTGCGAATGCAGCAATAACTTCAGCAATTATCTATGTTTTTTCTGTCCCATTTATTATTTACAATAGCGATCTGCTCGCTGCTCCCTTCGTAATTATGTTTAATCTTTCATCAATCTTATGCTTACTCTACCACAGAGATTATCCCCAAAAGAAGTACATTTTTTTAAGCGGGCTTTTTATCGGATTATCTGTTGTTACAAGGCCCAATATTCTGATATTCGCAATTCTGATGACATTCTACCTTGTAATAAAAGATAAGAAGCATCTGTTGTACTATATCAGTGCAATTATAATATGTATTCTTCCCATTACTCTGCTAAATTACATTAAAAGCGGTGAGCTGGTTATTGTAGAGGACTCAGGAGCTGCGGTCTTATATTCCTCCAATAATTACAGAAGCACTGGTTTGGGCTACAGTCCACCCGGTGTTCTGCATGTATTAGAATCTCAGTATACAAAAGATCAAAGATTCACACCGGATACTATGAAAATATTCAAGGATATAGCGGAAGCTTTACATGACAGGCCAATGACCTTAAGAGAGATAAATAGTTTCTACCTTCATGAAACAAAGAAGCAGATTCTAGGTAATTTCAAAAAATATCTTTCCCTTTCTTTAAAAAGGGTCTGGTATTCAATACATTTTTTTGCCGATTATGATGTGATAAGTTCTCTAAAGCGGGGCTATTATCTTAAGCGAGCATTCTTCCTTATTCCTAGCGGTCTGATAGCATTATTTGGTATTGCTGGAATTATTCTATGGGGGAAGCAAAACCAAGACCATGTTTATATTATATTATATCTATTTTCCTATATGGCTTTCTTCTCTTTATTTTACATCACGGAGAGATTGCGCATACCCATGATAATTATGTTTATTCCTTTTGCATCTTATATGTTATGCCGATTTTTCTCATATATTCGCAAAAAAAACATTGAAAAGATGATAAATATCATCATTATACTGGTTTTCCTATTTCTTTTCCTTAATTATGAGGACAGTGAGATAACTTATAGGAAAGAGCATACAAAACCGAAATTTCTATACCTGAACAATATCATCATGGCTTTTTATGAAAATGATATAGACACAATAGCTGATAACGCAGAAAAAATACTTAAGATAGACCCGTTATACTCACCCGCTTGGTATTATGTTTATTCAGTCCTTCATGACCCCACGATTAGTTCTACACAGCAAGAAAATCTCGAGAAAATAATTGAAAGCTCCATTAAAAGCTATCAGGTTATTATTGATGAATACAGGCAGGTCCTTTCAAGGGACATCTACAACCTTGAAGCTATTAAGTTTGTATCCTCCTATAATTTAAACTATCCCCATGAATCAGAAGAATTCAGAATTATATCTGATATGATAGATGTTATGCAGGTAATAAGCCCGGAAGATCCGGAGATATACTATATTCAGTCAGCCTATCATTCCAGGCTTGGAAATCATACAGATGCAGTGACTGCCATGAATAATGCCATAAAATACGGAATACTATATAGTTCATATTACAAAGATGCAGCCATGACTGCATCCATGCTCTTCATCCAGTCGAAGGACTTAAAAAAGGCTACTGACTGCCTGAATCTATTAAAAAATCTGTTTCCAAACGACAGGGATTTCCAGAGATTCATAAAAGATAGAAACCTGAAAGAAAAGCTGGGGAATTTCAGTGAATAAGGTATAAAGGGCTGTGTGAGAGCACTAAAGGGCTCATATCAATCCTTTTCCCTGTTATATCAAGTATCTCCCTGACATTGATATCAGGACTGTATTCTGTCTCCTTATCCTTTGCCCATGCCGCAGAAACAATACTCTTATCCTTTGTCCTGAACCTGAAAAGCAGATATCTTTCATTTATCTCCCTGTGTATAACCATGGAGCTTCCCAGGATTGACCTTAATGCCAGAAATGCATAGTATGCCTTTCTCTTTCTCCACTCCCCTGATATATTATCAATAAGCCCGTATCCATGAGCCGCTGTCTGCCACCAGTAAACCCTCCCGACACATCCCGATGCAAGTGCAATTATATAATACCTCACCATATATGAGGCATAATGATCCTCATCAACCGCCTCTTTTCTGGATGTTGGGCAGTATTCCTCCTCTTTTACCAGAAGGGGGTAATTGGTCTCTGTGGTTATGTCAAAATTTTTCTGTAAATTTTTTAGCCTGAATCCTAAGTTATCTTG
>CAYMEV010000011.1:0-122509 GCA_964389675.1 uncultured Candidatus Sumerlaeota bacterium | reverse complement strand
AGATAACTTAGGATTCAGGCTAAAAAATTTACAGAAAAATTTTGACATAACCTTTCTGATTTAAGAGAGAAAAGAAATTCAGGTAATAATAATGTTTTTCCAAGGCTTAATATAATATAAGTTTAATTATTTCTTTTTCCTGTAATTACCTCATAAAGAAACTCAGCAACAAAACTATGGCCGTATTCATTCCAATGCCCATCGGTCTCACTGTTAAACATTGTCTTATTTGCTTTGTAGTCTGCAAGCATTACGGGGTTAAGATCATAAAATTCAGCATTATGAACACTGCAAACCTGTTTCATCATCTCATGCATCCATAAAACTTTGCTATAATCAAGCCTATCATTATAAATAGCATATCTTGAGCCATCAAGCAAAAATATAATTCTTTTATCCTTATTTTCGGTTCTGATCTTTTCTACTATATAATTAACAGCCAGGTAGATACTGTCTCTGTGCTCATTTATCTTATCTACCCTTACATTTGCTTCAAAATTTGTGGGATAGAATCTCAGAAAAGCCCTGTTTCCCACTGCAATGGATTGTCTGCTTACATACCTGAATAAGGCACTACGATACAATAGTTTTTTCCACCATCTAAATCGTTCAAAAGAGATTTTGGGATCACCACGGGGTGATATTTCAGATATATGTTTATCCTTGTTTATGGATAACTGCATAAATTGGGTTTTTTTTGGGTATAACTCATAAATTGACTCATCGAAGTCATTATGGACAACATTTATGATAAGTATATCAGGATTAAAGTATTTATTTACATACCTTGAGATATGAAGATACTGTGATAAAGGCGCTCCTGACTTCCCAAAAGCATACACCCTGTAATCAGGAAAAAGCATACGATGCAGAAGGTAGGGATAGTTTTTATCAACATTAATCAATAAGGCTTCAATGAATGAATCGCCAATTACTGCAATCATTTTCTTATTATCTGTTTGATCATAATCAATGGGATAATTCCATCCCATATTATTAATTCTCCAGACGACATCAGTCTCTCCAGTGCTGCCAGCAGTCATTCCCCTGCCACCCTTATCATAAAACAGAAACATTTTATCGTTTTCATCAAAGAATCCAACTGGCATATCAGATTCGCTAACAGCAATTCGAAAAACAAGCTCAAGGATAATTAGAATTATTAAGATTGTGGGAACTGTTACAAAAAGTAAATTCTTAATAATATAAAAAAGCTTTTTCATATTAGGGTAGAATAAAAATAAATCTTTGAATGTCAATGGATTTTTAAAAATGCTGTTTCTCAGTATTTTGAGTATATGTACCCAATCATTATCAGGGAAAGGGTTATTTCCTCTCATTTCCCGCCCTGTTCGGGTTATTTCATTAAGGATCTTATTAAAATATGGAAGCAACCATGAATCTATATTTTGCAATTTGCAATTTAATGCTCCTAATTTCTATGGTATTCAGCTTTGGTAGATGCTTTAAGTCATACTCAGTGCCATCATTTGGAAAAGTTTTCTTGAATCCGATATTTTCCCTTATAGAATAGTTGGAGCAATCTATTAGGATAATTTCTTATGCTTATGTGAGACAAAAAGTAAATATAGAAATTAGGTTTAAATTCGTATTTATTTTATATAACCCTAATAGAACCAATGAGAAAAAAGCGGACATAAATATCACCTATCTGTAGAAAAAAAGTTTCCCTTTACGTGAAATAAAAGCATAATACTGGTGTTCTGAGCAATAAGTACTAAATGGAAATCCCTTTAATTCTTCCATACCTACTATTTGCACCTGTTAATACCATTTGTTTGTGAGACATTTCGTTTTTGTTTTAATTACATGGATATCTTTTTTATGACTGATACCAATAAGACGGTCATATCTATTATGCAATTAACAATAGAGATTGCTTTATAATATTATTGTTTGCTGCTGCAACAGGCTGGGTCAGTACAATAGTAGCTTATTTAGAGAAATATGATTTTAAACTTGGTACTCAAACGGATAGAATACTCAGGAAACTGTTAGTCCAAGTCAAGGTCTTTTATTGCGTATTCTCCAGATATTCTTATGGAAATTAAAAATTATTTGTAAAATCCATGCTATATTTTTTCAAAAATCAACGGATAGGTGTTATTATTTAGTTTCTGTATCTTCAGCTGTGGTAGTGCACTCATAAAAAATATATTTAGAACTGGTATAAGCATAAGGAAGATTAAATTAAAATAAGTAAGATCCTTCAGAAATATATAGAATTTTCAGTATTATTTATATAATTATAGGGATATGTGGTAAGAATTATATGAATAAGGATGCTTGCATAAGGATTTTGGAATGATAAATAAAGATGACCTTGAACTGATCCTGGATGAAGATTACCTGGTTAGATACCATGCATGCGCAAGGATACTGAGATCAAACGGCATAAATGTTGAAGTCCCTGAAGTAAGGCGGGTATTCAGGGATATAATAACAGAGGAACTCCACGGGCATAATCTGACAGACAGAGAAATAAAGAAGCTGAAAAAGGCAAGGGATGAACTGGTTTGTTTTATAGAGAACTGGGATAAGCCTCTGGATTATAATAAATTAGACATGGATGAGCTGAATGAGCTACTCCTTGATGCTTCATGCATAAGGTCATATAAGATGCTGGACAGGATAAAGGAGCTGGTAGAGCATGGGGCTGACATAAATGCATGTGATGAGCAGGGATTCCCTGCATTCTTTCTTGCATACAGGTCTCATGACCATGATACTGTAGAGTTTTTCCTTAAGAATGGAGCTGATTGCAACAGGAGGATCTTTTACGGTGACGGAAGCTTTACAACTGCATGGCTGAACATTGTCGCATGCGGGGAACTGGATATATTAAAGCTTAATATAAGCCATGGAGCCCTGGTAAATGATTCAGACAGCCGGGGAAATACTGCATTGATGCTTTATCTTAAAGGAAATTACAGCGAAAGGGGTGCAAAGTACCTGCTTTCCAGGGGAGCTGATGTGACAGCAGTAAATGATGATGACAAAAGCGCTCTCCATGTTCTATGTTCAAACAGGTGCGGGCCGGGAGCTGTAAGGATGCTTATAAAAGCAGGGTCAGATGTGAATGCGATAGACAGCACGGGAAAGACAGCATTGCATTACCTTGCAGGGAATACGGACCTGAAAAGGAATGCTGATGCAGTAAGTATTCTTGTTGAAAACGGGTCTGATCCGGATATAATAGATAAACAGGGTGATACCCCGCTTTTGATCTCTGTAAGGAATGACAGGCACAAGATTGCAAAGGCCCTTATTCAGTGCCGTGCAGATACTTCTTTAAGGGATAAAAACAAAAAGACTGCCTATGATATTGCGCTTGAAAAGGGTTATCTTAAGACAGCAGTGCTTCTTAACAGCAATGCAAGAAAGGATTATAAAAATCTGGAGAGCTATAAAGAGCTTGTAAAGACAAAGCAGGAGATAATCTCAAGGCTTAAGAATGGCCAGGGGCAATACATGTCTGATAAGGAAGGCTATAGTATATTTCGCTATTATAATGGCGGTTATGTATCCGAGAGGTATGATGAAGGGCAGCCCCCTCCATCATGCTGGCATATAGGGACAGACAGGGAAGCACTTGAATACCTGTATTCAAAAAACAGGTACAGCTTTTATGAAGATGAGACCGAGCTTGATATATACAGAAGAATACTCAACTCGATCAGGAAGCTGGACTGATGGTCAGCCATCTATTATAATGATTTTACATCGGGTATTTCCTGGCCTTAAATGAATGGATTTGAGAGCAGTCTAAATACATCCAGTAATATTTCCAGGAAAACTATTATTAATTGTAAAAGGTAAACAGGTGAAGTTGAATTGCTGAATAAAATATTGATTTTATTGGAATAACAATTAAAATCTCAGACCTGCAGACCATTTACAATCAGGAATGAAAGCTATGGGAAAATACAAAGTATCTCTGGTAAAATGCGATTCATATAATCTGGAAGAAGTCCATACAGCCCTGAAAAAAAGCATTGACCTTCTCGGAGGGATCGAGGCTTTTGTCAGAAGCGGGGACAGGGTACTGCTGAAACCGAATATATTGATAGGGAAGCCGCCCGAGAATTGTGTGAATACTCATCCCTCGGTCATTGAAGCAGTTATCAATCTTGTCAGGGAATGCGGAGGGAAGCCTGAACTGGGTGACAGCCCCGGTTTCGGTTCTGCTGTGTGGAATTCAAAAAGGGCAGGTTATTATGAGGTCTGCAGGAGGCATTCAGTACCAATAATCGAGTTTGACAGCCCGAAGGAATATCCTTTTGAAGATGGTTACCTTTTTAAGAAGATTGAGATGGACAGCCATATCCTGGATTATGACAGGATCATCAACCTGGCAAAGCTCAAGACTCATGGAATGATGATGCTTACCCTTGCTGTAAAGAATATGTTCGGTGTTGTTTCCGGCTATAAGAAACTGCACTGGCATATGGCAGCAAAGGATGACTACAGCGTATTTGCGAGGTTTCTGATAGACCTCTGCAGGTTCGCTTCACCATCATTGAACATACTGGATGCAGTTTACAGCATGGAGGGTAATGGGCCTCAATCAGGCCAGGGGAGAAAAACAGGGTTTTTATCAGCCTCAGAAAGTGCTCATTCCCTTGACAGGGTGATTTGTGATATAGTCAGGTTTAAGCCGGAAGATGTCCCTGTAATAGATTCAGGGATCAAACTGGGCATTCCCGAGTATAGCATTGAAAATATTGAAATAGAGGGAGAATCAATTGAAAGCCTGAAGATCAAAGATTTCAAGCCTCCAAGGAAAAACCGCCTTACATTCTATAAACTGCCCGGTTTTGTCCACAGGATAATTGACAGGTTTATACTGATTTTTCCAAGGGTTAACGATAGAATATGCACAAGATGCGGTATCTGTATCAAGTCATGCCCGGCTGATGCGATCAGGTTCAAATCCAAACCCGGCAAGGAGTACGGAAAGTCTGTAGAGATTGATTACCATAAGTGCATAAGGTGCTACTGCTGTCAGGAAATGTGCCCTGAGGGAGCTATCAGGCTTAAATAGCCTTTATCTTTTCTGTATATTATCTTTATCAGCTGGGACTGAGATGGAGGCCGACTGCTTGGGTTCACTGTCTCCGTGAAACCATAGATCTACCGTATATTGACGGCTGTTAGAATTATTATCGATTATCACTTCAACCCATGACATTGGTGACTTATCAATCCATGTTCCTGTATTTGCATATATTGTACCATTCCCTTCAGCATGGTACTGCATGGCAGCATGATGAGTATGCCCGAACAATACGATCCCGGGAGTAAAAGGGTAGCTTTTCTTTAGCCACGGAGGCATCTCAAAGAGAAGGTTGGCAGCGCCTCCAAGGTGGCCTATGTCATCCAGGACTGCTTCAATATTGCCTACGATATCCTGTCTGTCAGGCCATTTTGAGAAGATCTCATCATATATAATCCCTATGCTTGCTACAAGAGGATTTGTATCCCAGTTATCCAGGCCGTTCATAATATACCTGTCCCATGGGGCTATCCCTGCCCAGACAGAGATGGCTTCATATACAGCAATAATAAGTGCATCCTCTACTATTCCCTTTTCAGGGGCTTTGATGCTCTGGCCTTTATATTCAGCTAATATTCTGTTCAGTTCTTCACCCGGAAGCTTCATGAAATAATCAAGTACCTCAGGAGTGGTATGTACCTGGTTATCTGATAATGAACGTGATGCTGCAAGCCTTGTAATAAAATAGCCCAAAGGAATATTCCCGTTATTCCTGCTCCATGTGTCAGGGGCATTGAACAGGCAGTAGCGGTGCCCGTGTTCAGCCCATAGTATGTTATCCAGTGCATATGATCCATAGCCGGGGCTATTTGTAATTATCTTCATATCAGGGAAAAAGGACAGAAGGATATTCTGATTTTCCGGTTCAAAGTTCAGCATATCATGGTTGCCTGTAACATATGTGACTTTTATATCCGGATTACTGCAGATATTCTGCAGTGCTGAAATAACAGGAGTGTTTATACTGTCTGAGAGAATATCAGAAAATGACTGGGGTGATGCATCTACCGGGGTTACCCAGTTGTCAACCAGGTCCCCGAGTATTATCAGTTCAGATACATCTGTTCTTGTGTTTAAGCCTGAGAGAAAGTCTGCGAGGGGTTGAATATGATCTGAAAGCCATGAATATCCTGAACTTATATTCATGTGCAGATCACTTATAAATACTAATGTATTTCTTCCTTCCGGCCTGTTGAAACTACTAGATACTGCCGTTTTCCCGGCAGTGGCATGTTTTCCCAGTGAGGCAATTATACCGGCAGCAGCAATGTTTTTCAAAAATTCGCGCCTGTCCATGAAAAATCCTAATTATAAATTTTTAAATCCTTGCTGATTATAGAAATTATAGCATTTAATGGCAAGTTTAAAATATAAAATGACAGACCTTGCTCAGTATGAAAAACAGTTTACGGGAATGCCTCCGTTCCTGGTTTTGAAATCAGCTGAAAGCATATGTTTGTATTTTTGATGAGAGGAAGGGATAATGAAAGACAGGCTGGATATATGGCCCTTTTTCCTGATGGAGTATAAATGGTCTATTGATCTTCCTGTATTGCGGGCTGGAAGCCTTTCTCCATAGGGCGGATTTGTAATTACAACAGAATTGGAGAACTCTTTGGAGGGAATATTCATGCAGTCCTTTTTTTGGAGATATATATAGTTTTGAAGTTTCATCCTGCAGATATTATGAGTTGCAGTATCTATTGCCTTCCTGCTTATATCATAGCCGTATAGATCTGTTCTTAATGGTAAAATTGCATCGGATAATTGAGATTTTACTGAATGATATATAGTTTCCTGGAAACAGGGGAAATCCTCAAAGGCAAAATTCCTGTAAGGATAAAGAGGGAGATTCATAAGTATTGCCGCAGTTTCAAAAATTATCGTTCCTGAACCGCACATGGGGTCCACAAGCCTTTTTATGGAAGTCTTATTAAGGCTTGATAATACCATTGCTGAAGCTATTGTTTCCCTGATAGGCGCAGATGACTTCCAGTCTGCATAGCCTCTTTTATGCAGGTGCTCCCCGGAAGTGTCGATATTCACGGAGACAAGGTTCTCTCGTATATTGATCACTAACAGAATTGGCTTTTTATTTTCAGATGTATCTGTCAGGTCCCTTTTTAAGCTCATTTTAATTGCATTGATTACCCTTTCCTTTATTGCATCCCTGTGATAAAGCTTTGAAGAGTGTGTATTTACCCTTATTACAGGGGCCTGTTCATTAATAAATTGTCCCCAGTCGAGCTTCATTATATTTTTTTCAAGCATCCAGAATGAATCTGCATAGAACTCAGACAGCCTTATAAGTATTCTGCTTATTGTCCTTAGTGTATTATTGAGCCTGTAAATGGAAGAGTTATGGCCGATAAATTCAAATCCTCCCGGATATTCAGCAAAATTACCTGAGGCTTCCTTTTCCAGCTCCATTTTTGCGATCTTCTCCAGGCCGGGCTGAACAACTGCAAATAGTCTATAGGGTTTCATAGAAGATAAATAATTATACCATTTGCATGTTTTGTAAATACAAAACGCAATATGCCATTTTATTATAAGCTGCAATCCTGTATTTTTATGGTAATTCACATAGCTGATCAGTTTTTATGGCCTTCCTCTATTATGCCTGTAATAAATGAGGGTATATCGTATTTTTTCTTTTTTTCTGGCAGCAAACAGGTAGAATAGGTTATATTTACGGATTACTAATTATATTAAGGAGTTTCTTTATGATAAAATCAAGGATTATCAACAGCAGTTATGAGTCAGTTGATACTCAGGGACTTGTTATCTCATTTTTTTCAGATCTAAGGCCTTCCTTTACGGAAAGCATAGATATAAAAGACCCGTTTTATAAATTCTATAAAACCATACAGCCTATGCTTACTCATGGTGATTTCAGGGGCAATTACGGTGAGGCTGACTGGGCTTATACCAATGATGATTACGGCCCAAAAAGGATATTTCTGCTTGGACTCGGTTCAAGGGAGGATTTTTCTCTTGTTAAACTGGCTGAATTATCAGGCCTTCTTGCAAAGGTGATCAGAAAATTCCAGCTTAAGGAATTCAGTACCGTAATCCATGCAAAGACATTGGGAATTCCTGCCCAAAAGCTTACAGAGGCCATAATTCTAGGAACAAAGCTTGGGTTGTACCAGTTCTCACACAATCTTACACTGAAGGAAAAGAAGCTTTTTGATATTGAAAGGATCAATATAATAGAACCTGACCAGGCAGTAGCAGGGCTTGCAGAAAACGGGATGAAAAGAGCGGATATAATTGCGGATGGAGTATATACCGCCAGGGATATAATTAACCTTCCCTCCAATATAGTTACCCCAAGATATATTGCAGAGAAAGCCAGGAAAATGACCTCCATAAAGGGTGTGGAATGTACAGTCTATAATGATAAGCAGATACTTGACATGAAAATGAAGGGCCTCTATTCAGTCGGAAGGGCATCAGTAAACAAGCCCAGGCTTGTAGATATAAGGTACACAGGGGCAGGACAGGAGAAACCTGTAGTCCTTATCGGAAAAGGCCTTACTTTTGACAGCGGGGGGATATCACTGAAGGACTCCCAGGGTATGTACAGGATGAAGGATGATATGGCAGGTGCAGCTGTTGTTCTATACGCAATAATGACCGCGGCAAGGCTGGGCCTGAAGATAAATCTTATCGGAGTTCTGCCGCTGTGTGAAAACATGATAAGCAGTACCTCGCTGAAACCAGGGGATGTCATTAAAGCAATGAATGGCATTAACGTCGAGGTCATTGATACTGATGCAGAGGGAAGGCTGGTGCTGATGGATGCACTATGCTACGGGGAGAAGCTTGACCCCGATATCATGGTTGATGTAGCAACTCTTACAGGAGCATGTACCATAGCATTGGGAAGGCATGCAATAGGAGCAGTAACAAATTCCAGGGAACTGGTAGACTTTTTTATTCAGGCCGGTGAAAACATTAATGAGAGGATCTGGCAGCTGCCCCTCTGGGAAATCTACAAAAGACAGCTTGAAAGCCCTGTTGCAGACATTAAGAACCATGGGGGAAGGGAAGCGGGTGCAATAACCGCAGGTGCTTTCCTGAGTTATTTTGTAAAAGAGACGCCATGGATTCATTTTGATATTGCAGGGGTAACATGGCTTGATGAGGAGACTGCACTCTCTCCAAAGGGTGCATCAGGACATGGCGTCAGGCTTTTTCTGGAGTTTTTCGAAAATCTGATAAGCCGCGGAAATACCCTGTTTAAAATAGGCGGAAGAAGGTAGAATACAGTTTTGCTTATAAGCCTTAAAGAATCTGAATACCAAAGCTATCTGCAGAGCCGTATAAATGAGTACAGAAATGAAAAGATCAGGGAAAACCATAAACTGGGATACCTGGAGAATGTCGGGGATATAATCCTTACCGATCAGAATATAGAGCTGCCTGACGGATGCAGGAGACTGCCTGTTGACAGGTGCAGTTTCAAATACAGTCACTGCAGTGAAAGGGATATCCTGTGGAGATTGAAATACCAGCTCCTTCAGAATGTGCACAGTATTGTCTGCATCTATCTCAGCCTGGATAAGCAGGGGATTGACAAGGATACTGCAGGGAAGATATATGAATGTGCAGGGCAGGATTTTGTAAAAACGATTTTCTTAAGCGGGAAAGAAGGAGAAAGTTCAGAATTTATCGATTTCTGCGATCTTTTCATAGAAAAGCTGGAAGGCAGGTATAAGGTATATGCCGGATGATCAAAGACCGGCTTCTGTCAGTACAGATGCCGCCTCTGGATCATAAAAATAACTGCTGAAAAAAGGGAAATAAAAGAAGGCAGAAGGGCTGGCACGTACTGCAGAAGATGAATTGTCCACTGCTGTTTTATGCGCAATATCTGCTTTAATTGCCATCTCTGCTATATATTTTGCGATATTTATGCAAAAAATTCATTGCTATATTTGAAAATTTAATATATGAAATAATAGCAAAATACTATAAGAGGAGTTTACACTGATGAATGGATTTTCACCTTTTAAGTTTATGGAGGAGATATCTGATGTATGCAGTATTTCCGGTTATGAGGTACAGGCTCAGAAAATAGTCCACAATTATATAAAAAGTAAAGTAGATAATATTATAACAGACTCAATTAATAATTTTTGTGCTGTAATAAACAGTAAAAACAGGGATGAATCCGGTATCATACTTGCAGCACATATTGATGAGATCGGTTTCGCAGTCAAGTATATAGATGATGACGGGCTCATCTACCTCACCAATGGGTATGGAGCTGACCCGAACAAGATTATATCGGAGCATGTAAGGATCTATAATGCGAATGGAATTGCCAGGGGTATAATTGGGAATAAATACAAGGATAAATCAGGTAAAGACTCAAAGCAGTCCGAGACAGAAATAGACTCTATCTGGATAGATATCGGTGCATCATCAAGGGATGAAGCGCTGAAGTTTGTTTCGGTAGGCGACCCGGTGGTCATTGACAAGGGCCCTGTCCAGCTGATGAATAACCGTATTGCATCACGGTCCCTTGATGATAAGATAGGTGTGATGGCGCTGGTAAAATCCATATTGGCCATTGATCCTTCAAAACTCGATATACCTGTATATTTTCTCTTTACTGCTCAGGAAGAATCCGGATTCCGGGGAATAAAAACCTTTATGAGCCGGAATATCAGACTGAAGGCTGGAATATCCATTGATGTCGGGGACAGCATGGATATACCAGGATGCATCAAAACAAGGTCAGGGGATGTTAAGCTTGGTAAGGGGCCAATAATCACAAGGGGCCCGAATACCAATCCGAAGCTTTTTAATATTATTGAGAAAGCTGCAAAAGAAGCTCAGATACCATACCAGCTGAGAGCTTATGCAAAACCGGCCCCTGTAGATGCAAATGTGATTCAGGTAGCGGGGGATATTGCTGCTGCACAGATAGATATCCCGTTGAGGTATATGCATCATCAGTCAGAAGTCGGATCATTGGATGATCTTGATGCTACATCTGAACTTATAAACAACCTGCTATACAGCATTAAAAGGGATGACAGCTTTTTATTGAAGGTATAGAAAAAAAATATGGATGAAAATAATAAACCGAATATTACAAGAGATACGATCTTTTCTCTCCGCTCTGAGAATCTGCCGATGGGAAGGCTGTCTGAGGTCAGACTGGGAAATATTTCCTTTCAGATACAGACCGAGGTTACCCTTTATCCAAATCCAATAATACTGACTTTAATAATACTTGGCGGGGAGATTAAACAGAAGATTGAGAATGATGTTGACATAAGTCAGGACAGGGAAGTTTTATCAAAGCTTCTGAACAGCCAGCATATGCAGACCATTAATGACCTTAAGCAGAAAATTGATAAAAGGTTCACTAAAGAATGAAGCTTAAAGCTAATTAATTACATGACAGGAGATAGACATGGTATTTGAAGGCTTTTTCCGTATGTTTTCAAAAGATTTGGCAATAGATTTAGGAACAGCGAATACTCTGGTATATGTAAAAGGAAGAGGCATACTCCTCTCAGAACCATCCATTGTTGCAATAAACACCCTTACAAAAAAAGTTGAGTCTGTTGGAAAAGATGCCAAGGAGATGCTGGGCAGGACTCCGGGTACCATTGAAGCGATCAGGCCGATGAAGGACGGTGTCATTGCTGATTTTGACAGTACTGAGCAGATGCTGAAGTATTTTATCCGAAAGGTACACAACAGAAAGACCCTTATAAGGCCGAGGATTATAATTGCGGTTCCTTCCGGGATAACACAGGTGGAGAAAAGGGCTGTAAGGGACAGTGCCCTGAGGGCAGGCGCTTCAGAGGTACATATTGTAGAAGAGCCGATGGCTGCTGCAATAGGGGCTGCCATAAAGGTTGAGGAAGCAAGCGGTTCAATGATAGTAGACATTGGAGGAGGGACTACCGAGGTAGCGGTAATTTCACTTGCTGGAATAGTAGTGTCCAAATCCATCAGGATCGCAGGAAATGCAATGGACCAGGCAATCATAAAATATATAAGGTCCAATTATTCTCTTCTTATAGGGGAGAGAACAGCGGAGATGATAAAGATAAAGATCGGAAGCGCCTTTCCACTCGAAGAAAGGCTTACAATGGAGATAAAGGGAAGAGACCTTACAGAAGGAGTGCCCAAGACTATCCTTGTAAAGGACGATGAAATAAGGCAGGCACTCAGTGAAACTGTACAGCAGATAGTGGAAAATATAAGGGCTACCCTGGAAAGGACACCCCCTGAATTATCTGCAGATATTGCTGATAAGGGTATAGTACTAGCAGGCGGCGGGGCTTTGCTGAAGAACCTCGATATAAGATTGAGGGAAGAGACAGACCTTCCAATTACAATTGCTGAGGAGCCTTTATATTGTGTTGCCCTTGGAGCTGGAGCCATGCTGGATAACCTGAAGCTGCTTAAAAAGGTAGTTGTTGATTAGTTTAGACAAATAAGCTATTATTATAAATAATACAGCAAGGAGATTATAGAATGGAAAAAACAATTATTGCAACTTCCAATGCCCCAAAGGCGATAGGCCCATATTCCCAGGCTGTCATGATTGACGGATTCCTTTATTTATCCGGGCAGATCCCTATTGATCCGGCTACCGGAAGCATTGTAGAGGGAGGGATTGCAGAGCAGGCGAAAATGGTAATGGAAAATATCAGGGCGATCCTTAAGGAGGCCGGAATGGATATGTCTAACCTTGTCAAGGTAAATGTATTCGTTAAAGATATGGGAAATTTTGCCACTATTAATGAGATATATTCCGGTTATTTTACCGAAAAGTTTCCTGCAAGGGCCTTTGTGGAGGTATCAGAGCTTCCAAAGTCCGTAATGATCGAGATTGAGGGGATTGCACACGAATAACTGATTGATATATATCTATGGGATATTTTGATGTATAATAGCTCAGGCTTTATCAAAAAGCATTTATGCTTATTGTTATGTGCAGTTTTTTTATTACTCCTGCCGGGATGTTCTTCAAAGAAGCAGGTAATGCTTGAGGTCAAACCTGTCGGTTTCCCTGTCATAAAAAAGACTGCTGCTGTTCTCAGGGTATATGATAATACTGATTTTTCAAACAAGGTGAAAGCGCTGGGAATGCTTTATGCAGGAGACAGCGTTCCCTATTGCGACGATATTTCAGGCCTGGACAGCGATACTGCGGAACTTCTGTCATCCTACAGAATTAATAAGGCAAACTATTACCTTTTGATGAATGAAAACCTTGATGATGAAGGAAGGCAGGACCTTGTCAACTTAAGGTCTGTTATCGACCAGCAGGAAGCAGGGCTTATCGGGGCAGGTATTGAGGACCCTGATAGATATGCTAATATCGGATTTGCCCTTGAGGGAGACAACCCTGCTGGCAGTTACGATTCTGCCCTTTCGGAGGCGGCATCAGCAATAATTACTACTAACCTTGACAGGTCGAACATGTTCATATTGCTTGAAAGACAGAGAATAGACGATATTATGTCCGAGCAGAAGCTTGCTGAGGATGGCATTCTGGATAGCCGTTCAGTTAGAACAGCCGGGAACCTTCTGAATGCTGAGGTTCTGTTTATGGGAAACATTTCCAACTTTCTTCTGGAGAGGAAACATGTAGAAAGCGTCGTTCCGACAGGTGCACTGCTATATCTTACAGTGTGGGCCATATCCGGGAAGGAACCAAAATCTGCAAGAGATATGATATGGTATACTGACCACCTGGATGTAAAGAACTATAAACTGAAGTGCAGTGTTGACCTAAGGGCTGTGGATGCTGTGACCGGAGAAGTATTATATGCTCAGAAAAGCGAGGCAGAGGAGAGTGTGACAACTGTGTACATATCCGATATCGGCGGTGGTGTGGAGTACAGCGCAAAGCTGGCATACAGGATCCTTGAAAGGGCTGTTACAAATGCTGTTTATCATATGCTGGAGCAGATAGTCGTTCAGCCTTTCAGAGGAAGGATTGCAGATGTATCTGACGGGCATGTCTATATAAATGCCGGCAGGCTTCAGAACGTAAAGACAGGAGACCGTTTTGAAGTATTCAGCAGTGATGCCCTTGTCGAAGACCCGGTAAATGGACTGCTGCTGGGGTTTGAGAATGACTCCGGATGCTTCATAGAGGTATTGGAAGCGGATGAACTGTTCTCGAAAGCAGTTCTTACACCGGAATCTGAATGTGATGTTGAAAAGGGGGATTATATTGAATTTTCGGAGAGCAGTATATGACAAGCTATATTAAAAGGTTTTTTCTGGCAATTATCATAAGTCTTGGAATAGTGCTCCCATTCCTGTATATTTTTGTTAATTATATTACACTTTCCCTCATCTGGAACTATTTTTATTCCATTTCTTTTGTCCTGTTTATTGCAGCGGTTTTATCAATCACATGCCACTATCTGATAGCACGCAGGTATTATTTTGTGCCGATGATGAAACCTGCACAGCGGTATGAGAAGAGGAAAGATGTTGAAAAGGCTTATAAGGCAGGCCAGAACTTTCCAGCTGCAATGTCATTAATGGGGACATCGCTTTTTATATTCAGCATGATACTGATATCCTTTTTTCTTAAGTATAAATACTCCAGCATATCATATGCCAGGCTTCTTCTGAGCTTTATGGCTGTCGCTATAACAGCCTTTTTTATATTCCTGTTTGAATATATTCTGTTTAACAGGATGATGCAGGACTATTATTGCATTCTGATAAATAAATACGATTTTTTTCTGGATATACAGAGAGAAACAAGCCATTATGACAGATTTGCCTTCAAAAAAACCATGGCGCTGATCCTGTCCATGATAATAATCTTTTTCTCTTTTGTCGCAATCGTCTATTCAAACCTTGAATGCTCAAGATACGGCAAGATCATGATCTCTTCCTTTAACAGGCCTTATATAGACAAATGTATTGAAAACTATAAATCAGGCGATGCTAACCTTTTCCGGGATGAAATGCCGTTCGATATAATAATTATTGATCCAGTCGGGAAGAATATAATTAAATCATCTGCATTTATTGATGATGCTGAGGAAAAAAGAATTGCATATATTGTGCAGACCCGTAAAACTGAACTGGATGGCCTTCTGTTCATTGAGGATGCAAATGACAGGCAGTTTTACCTGCTCAAGGACATGGGTGAATCCTGCATGATCTTCCGGTTTGACATGTCCCGTTTCACTGGCATATTCTCTAAAGCCAGGCATAAATATATTATTCTGGCCTATGCGGTTATCCTGCTTATCATTGCAGGGTTCTTTATATCATCATCATACGGGGACAGCCTGAGTGTGCTTCATGACAAGATAGAAGCCTTTAACAGAGGCAATAGCCCAAAAATTACTGATGTTATATCGCATACTGAGTTCAGGGCTCTGGATTACCAGATAAATATGATGGTTTTCAGGTATAATGATATCTTTGAAAAATTCAGGAAGATAGATGAATTGATCTTATCTATTAACAGCATGGTGAAGGATAAGCTTCATAATATCGGGCTTCATATCAATTCTGCAAAATCCCTGCTTGAAAGGCTGGGATTTGAATCCGGCACACTGAACAATGATATGGATAAAAACATGGAGCTTTCTTCAGAACTCAAGAAATCAGGAAATAATATCCAGTCAAAATTAGAGGATTTCCATCCTCTAATAACCAAATTATCCGGAGATATCACAAATATTAACACTATAATTGAAAAGGACAGCAGCCTCTTTGAAAAATTTTACGATGAACTGACAAATATGCACGAAATAATCGGGAACCTCTTTCAGATATCCTCTGACAGCAGTTCAGGGCTTTCGGAGCTCGATGCAAGCATTAAGCATATACAGATAATTACAAATGAAATAAGGGAACTGGCGCAAAGCACTTTCAATTCATCTGAAAATGGAGAATTAATTATAGACAAGACAAAGAATGCATTCTATCAGATAAACAACCATTTCAGCAATATCACCTACCTTATTGAAAATCTTGGAGACAAGACCAATAATATTGATTTTATTATTGAGGTTATCCATGAAATCGCAAAAAAAACCAATCTGTTATCGCTTAATGCATCAATAATTGCCTCTCAATCAGGCGAATACGGCAAAAGCTTTCTTATAGTAGCAAATGAGATACATTCACTTGCTGAAAAAACTACAGTTTCAATAAAGGACATTGAAAAGATGGTAGGAAGTATCAAAGATAATGTCGAGAGTATAACCAATGCCCTGAACCTCGGCAGGTCGACGCTGGAGAATGGACTGAAACTGATCGAGAATGCCGGGAACAATCTAAGGATCATTGTGGACAAGGCCAGGACGACACTTGACCAGATAAGTATTATCTATAAGAGCATTACTGAACAATCTGACTCAACCCATATGATAAACGATAATTCCCAGACGATATACGATGAGCTCAGGAATATAAATGAGTATGTCGAGACAATAAAAGAAAGGTTCTCAGATGCACTGAAAAATAAAAATGAACTAAAGGAACAGAATTCATCAGTTACCAGGGTTTTTTCCAAGATGTCCGGCAACCTCCTTATGTTTGAGTCTGACCTGAAAAACCTGACAGAAAAGATTAAAAAGCTGAATTCGGCTTTATCAAGTGCCATTCCTGAGGCCAGAACCCAGGGGTCAGCCTTTGATAATCTCAGCTCTATCTATGAAAGGGACAATAAGATAGTCGCCGAGATCGAAGTGCTTATTTCAGAGATCCAGAAAATAGGCAATGCCCTTAAGGATGACCTCAAAACGCTAAAGTAGGCTGTCCGGGATATCTATAAGCATAACAGCATTATCTTCCTTCCTTATTACAAGCCTGTTATTCCAGATCTTTATAGCAGGGTTCCCAATATTGTAAATTTCCAGTTCCAGCAGTTTTTCCCCGGTTTCTGCATTTAACAGAAGGAGAATCCCGCTGTATCTGTTGAAAAGCCTTTTATATGCAGGCCTTCTGCTGGTCGCTAATGCTGCTATAATAGAATTATTGACAGCAGTAAGGAAAATGTATTTCCTGTTTAATGATACAAACTGCTCTTCCTTCAGTGTGTCTTTATCTAATCTGTATATGCTTCCCATTGTTGAAAAATACCCTGAATTTTCTGTCAGTACCATAGAGCCCGGTTCCTGATAGTATTTGACCCGCGCCTTTATCTCCGCACTTTCCTTGTCAATAACGCAAAGCAGGCCATTATAACCTATATAGGCATATTTTTCATCCAGGATGGGGTCAAAATCAAAATCAGTCCTTCTTCTGTAATCTTTTGAGGTCTCAGGGAGTTTGACGGACCATGCTGCCATGAATGTCCTTTTGTCAATCTTATAGAAATAGCCGGTCTGCAATCCTGCATAAAAAAAGCAGTCATCAAATACGAGATTTGTATCGCACCCGCTTAAAAAGCCGTACCTGGATTTTATATAGCTTAAGGGAAGCTCGAGGTCGATACGGCCATTATCAATGTTGAACCTTTTTATTCCGGGGGCCTGATCGGAGACGGGTGCTCTGTTTTTATGTTTACCGAGTATCAGGTCTGACTCAGGAAAGTAGAGGAAATCCTCATCAATTCTGGGTGAGATCTGGTTGCCTGAAATGGGGCTTTTTTTTATATCAGCCTGCCAGACCATCTTTAATGACCTGTAAAATTCCAGCTTGTTTCCCAAAACGCAGAACATTCTTTCATCAGAAATTAATGGTACTGCCATCAGTTTCCTGTCCGACTGGAAGAAATTAACAAAATTACTGCCCTCAAGCCTGTGAAGATATGATCTTGATCCCTTTTCCGATGAAAAATAGAGGTTATCCCCATCGGTAAAGCAGTGCCTGGGGTAGAAATCTGTCTTTATTAAAGCTGTCCCGGCATTGCCTGACCTGAATCTGTATGGCTTTCCTGCGATGATTTTGTAAATAAGCCTTCTTAAGAGCTTAAAACCAATAAATAAGCCTAAAATAAGAAATAAAATATAGATAAAGCTTTTCATAGGGATTTAGTATTTATTTGCCTTTGGGCAATTATAATAGTATATTAAACCTATAACATTATGTTTAGGAGTGTATAAATATGCAAGAAAAATTGGATGCTCATATAACTCAGATATTAATTGATCTGGACAAGCTCAGCAATGAAATTACAAGGATCAATAATGTTATTATTAAGCATAAAACATCACTGATGGAGATCAAAAAGAAAATATCTGAAAGCGGCCTTGAATCAACTCAATCACTCAGGCATGAACCTGTCAAAAATGGCAAGAAGATCCTTATCGTAGATGATGATCCTGCTATAAGGGAGCTTCTTAAAACCTTCCTTGAGATGGAAGGCTATGAATCATTTTTTGCCGAGGACGGTTTTGCCGGGCTGGAAATGGTGCTCAAGGTCAAACCGGACCTGATCATATTAGATGTGATGATGCCGAAGATGGATGGTTTTGAGTTCTGTGATACCGTCTATCAGGACCCTATCACCCGTGATATACCAATAGTAATGCTTTCAGCAAAGAGCACTGAAGATGATATTAAAACAGGTTATTTTGTCGGAGCCAAGGGATACCTGAGCAAGCCATTCAGCCAGAAAGACCTGCTTCAGCTCATTAATAACCTTATAAAACAGGACTGATTTGAGCATACTGATCACAGGTTTTCAGCCTTTCGGAGATTTCAGCTATAATCCGTCAGGCATGGTTGCTGAGGAAATTGTCAGGATCCTCAGCGGTATGGATACAGTATCCAGGACCCTACCCGTCTCATCTTCTGCAGGAACCATATATAATGAGTATATCAATGAAATAAATCCGGAATTTATAATCAATATAGGATTAAAAAAGGATACATCAAAAATCCTTCTTGAAAAGACAGCTTTGAATATTCTGGATTACGGCGGGAAAGAAGATAATGAGGGGAGAATAATACCCTTCCGGAAGATAGCACATGACGGCCCTGACGGATTTATATCCGGCCTGGATTTGCATGCCTGCCAGAGCATCCTGCTGAAGGAAAGCATCCCTGCAGCAGTCAGCTATAGTGCAGGCACCTTTATATGCAATCTTGTTTATTATACAAGTTTCATGTATTTTTACATCAGAAAAAAGCCATATAATTGCATCTTTTTACATATACCCTTTGATACTGAATATACAGCCAGCCTGCTTGCAAAAAGGGATGTGAATATATGCCATATCCCTAAAAATATGCTGATAGATGCAGCAGCCATGATAATAAGGGAGATCACCCTGCAGGCTGCAGGATAATGGATTGACCCTGCGTTTATACGCCCTGAGATTAGCCTTGCCTAAAGCGGTGTTTTTTTGTAATATACTTTATATAAGCCTGCTTAAGGTTTGCCCCCATGCTGTATTGATGAAGCAGACAGCTGGGATGATCTTTTTTTAGGCAAATTAGAAATAATATGATTGACAGTACTATTTCCTGAAGTGGAGATGGAGAGAAATTCCAGTTTAATTAACGGGGGCCTGATGTTTGAATAGATCAGTGCCGGACGGGTATTATAAAATGTTAAAGGTTTCAAAGAGAAAAAACCAGAAAAGCATTAAGGAACGGTATGAGAAATGGCAGTCCTTGATAATGTAAGCCCTCTTCTTCTTCTTTCTGTTCTGATCGCGACCGGGATGCTGTTTACCAGGCTTGCAAAGCTCACAAAACTCCCCACCGAGACAGGCCAGCTGATCGGAGGGATATTGCTCGGCCCCTATTTCCTTCACATGGTTTCACACCAGGCATTTAACCAGCTGTGGCCTATAATCAATTTTATAATGGGCCTTGTAGGATTGACCATCGGGAGCCATCTTGATCTGGTAAGGCTTAAGAATGCAGGCAGGAGAATCCTCTGGATTACATTCGCTGACCTTTTTGCAGTAATGCCTCTTGTTTTCTGCGGGCTTTACTATATTGCTGGCGTATCACTTCAGGTCAGCCTTCTCTGTTCAATTATTGCGGGATTGACAACACCTGAGGTTATCATTCATATTGTTATGGAAAAAAAGGCCAGGGGGATATTGACCAAGACAATACTAGCAGTTGTAGCGCTGAACAATGTAATTGTACTTATCATATTCTATTCGGTGTTTCATATGATAGCCCATGCAGGCGGATTCAGCCTGAGAAATGCATTGATCCAGCCGGAGATCTATCTTTTTGAATCGCTGATACTTGGCGGATCGGTAGGCCTTATGCTTATAATGCTGAGCAATAAGAGCAGGCAGAATATTTCATTTTTCAGCATGGTCATATTCGCAGTATTCATAACTGTCGGTATTTCAGAAACATTTCACTTCAGCAGCCTGTTATCTGCTCTTTTTCTCGGGATGATCATTACGAACTTCTCAAAGCACAGGGGAAAATTCTTCAGCGCGCTTACTGAAATAGAGAATGAGATTTATATGATCTTCTTTGTCCTCATAGGTATTCATATCAACTTTAGAGTCCTTTACAGTGCAGGGATCGCAGGGATCATCCTGATAATCCTGCGCTTTGCCGGCAAATATGCAGGCCCCTGGACAGGAGCATATTTTGCGAAAACCAGCAATACAGTGCAGCATGCGGTGGGATTTTCTCTCTATCCGCTGTCCGGCCTTGCAATAATACTGATTTTATTTATAAGCGGAAATCCGGCATTCAGTTCAATTTCATCAGAAATAAGCGGCATAATACTTACTGCTGTAATATTCTTCGAACTTATAGGGCCTGTGATGACATCCTGGGTAATCCGCCGGTCCGGCGAAGAGGCAAAGAACCGGCTGCGCCTTCTTGATTTTCTCCAGGAGGAGTATATTGTTATACATTCCAAAGCAGGCAATAAATGGAATGCTCTTGAGATGATGGTAGATTTTCTGTATAAGGTCCATAAGTGCAAGGATGTAGAGCATAACCAGCTTTTGAAGAGCGTAATGGACAGGGAAAGGGAATCCTCGACAGGAATCGGCGATAATATTGCCATACCCCATGCAATTATAGAAGGCGGGCCGAAAATCCGCGGCGTTATAGGTATTTTCAAGAATGGAATAGATTTTCAGGCCCTGGATGACCGGCCAGTTCATATTGTTATTCTGATTGCAACGCCAAAAGCTCATTATGACCTTCACCTGAATGCTCTTGCAACAGTTGCAAAGATATTCGGCCATAATCCCGATATAAAAGAGCAGCTTATTGCTGCCGAGACTCCGGAAAAGATCTTTGAGATCCTTCAGAATGAAGAAATAGAGGAACTCAATCCATTTTTTGAGGATTAATGGCAGTATTTATTGCAGTAATTATTGAGAGTATGTATCAAGAAGGGTTTTAAGCCTCAATATGCCATTTTTAATATCTTCATTGTCAAGAGTGCCGAATGACAGGCGCAATGAATTATGAAGCCCTCCAGATGTTGAGAAACTGCTTCCGGGAACGGCTATGACCTTATGCCGGCTTATATTGTCAAAAAGAAGCCTTCCTGCATTTATTTTTTCCTTTAGCGTAAGCCAGATAAAAAGCCCGGAATCAGGCCTTTCATAATCTGCATAGGGACTGATATGTTCATCAAGGAGCGTGGCTGTATATTCCATTTTCTGGCTGTAATATCCGGCAACCTTTTTTATATGTCCTGAAAATCCATCAAATCCTGTGCTTTTGAGGTAAGCGCATAAGAGCCCCTGGGCAAATGATGATGTATGCAGGTTTGAAGCCTGCTTGAATAATTCTATCATTTTTATCACAGGTACCGGCCCTGAAACATAGCCTATCCTTAGTCCGGGTATCAGGATCTTGGAGAAGCTGTCCAGACGGATGACAAGCTCATTTGTGTCAAGCGACTGGAGGGTAGGGACAGGATTATCATGAAATCTTACAAGCTCATAGGGATCATCCTCAATGATACAGATATTAAATCTGCTGCATATTTCCAGCAGCGCTTTTCTGCATTTCAGGTCCATCGTTACCCCTGCGGGGTTGTGGCCATTGGGGATTATATATATGAATTTTGGCATTTTCCTGCCTGCACCCTTCAGTTCAGCAATTTTTTCTCTAAAAAAGTCAAGGTCTATGCCGTTAGAAGTTACGGGGATTGAAAGATATTCCGGCCTGAAGGCATTGAAAGCAGAGATCGTGCCTGGATATGTAGGCTCTGTGACTGCGATAAGGTCCCCGTCATCAATCATGAGGAACCCCAGAGCAAATATGCCTTCCTGTGAACCGTTAAGGATAAGAAACCTGCTTTTATCCATTTTAACATTGTTTTTGTATAGCTGCCACCCTGCAATCGATGAAAGAAGGCTCGAATCTCCCTGAGAAGGCCCATATTGAAGAAATGCCAGGATCTCTTTTTTGGATATGCTTATCTCCTGTCCGTAAATCGTCCTGAGGCTGACCTGCTCAAGAGGAAAAGTGCAGGGTGCAGGATAGCCTCCTCCGAAGGATATTATCTCTTTGTCAGCAGAGTATTTAAAAAGCTCTCTTATGGGTGAAGGCTTCAGGTTTAATGCTCTTTTGGAAAAAATATTTGCAGTATCCATATAATCTTTCCTTTTCAAATATTATTTTTAATGTACTATATCAGATAAATATAGAACAAAACATATATAAAGGAAGGACTGATTATGTCAAAGATTAAATTTTTTGGTGCAGCGCAGACCGTAACCGGGTCAAAGCATTATGTAGTAGCTGATTACAAAGGGAAATCAATCAGGTTTCTATTTGACTGCGGGCTGTTCCAGGGGAAGAAAAAACTCAGGGAAATGAACTGGAGTACAGACGGTATCACCAGGATGCCTATAGATTATATCTTCCTCAGTCATGCGCATATAGACCACAGCGGTTATTTGCCGAGGATGACACATTTCGGTTATGATAATCCTATAATATGCACCAGGACCACCAAGGAACTGACAGAAATTCTTCTTGCCGACAGTGCCCATATACAGGAAGAGGATACAAAGTTTGCAAGAAAAAGGGGGTATTCAAAGCACCTGGAACCATTGCCGCTGTATGATACACAGGATGCTATCGCAGCAAGCCAGCTGCTGAGAGGAATTGATTATGAAACACCTTTTCGAGTGAATGATGTATTCGAGTTTAAATTTTCAAATGCAGGGCATATATTCGGGTCCGCCTTTATTGAATTCAAGGTCTTAAGGGATAATAAGCCATTCAAGATGCTTTTTACCGGTGATTTCGGAAATTCCAGGGATGATGATATATCGCCTGATCCAGCTATAAAGAAGGATGTGGATATTCTGATAATGGAAGGCACATACGGCAACAGGCTCCATGAGGAAGAGGATATAACCGAAGTCCTGGATGACTGCATAAAATATATACTCAAAAAGGAATCAACCCTTATAATACCTGCATTTGCAGTGGAAAGGACACAGAACATACTCTTTTACCTCTACCAGATGGAAACTGAAGGAAAGCTTCCTCCTGCGGTATCGCTCTATGTCGACAGTCCTCTTGCAATAAAGGCAACACATATATATAATAAGAAGAAGCTGGAGCTGAGCAGTTATTTCCGTAAATTCAACAGGCTTTACCCGGAAAGGACAATATTTACAACCACTCCCAATGAAAGCAAAAAGATCAATGAGAAAGCAGGGCCTATGATACTTATTTCAGCAAGCGGCATGCTTTCAGGGGGAAGAATACTGCACCACCTGAAATACAGGCTTCCAAACCCTGACAATATGATGCTGCTCAGCGGTTTTCAGAGTCCGGGTACCAGAGGGGATGCAATACTTAACGGAATCAAAAAGATAAAAATACATGGAAGCTATTTTCCTGTAAAGCTGAAAGTAAGGCAGATGACAGGGCTATCTTCGCATGGAGACTACAACGATATGCTTGACTGGCTTGCAGATTTTGACAGGATCCCTCCAAAAGTAATACTGGTGCATGGTGAAATTGATTCACTTACAGAATTCAAGGCAAAGATCGAAGACAGGTTTGATATCAGGGATAAGGACAGGATAATTATCCCTGACCTGCTGGAAGAATTTGATTTTAATATATAACAGGAGATAGGACTTGGGCTACAGGCTTTTTCTCGCAGGGGGCGGCACAGGCGGACATGTCTATCCCAATCTTGCCTTTGCCGGATATCTAAGAAAGAGCATAGAAATTGACAGGATATTTTATCTGGGGCTGAAGAGCAGGCCTGAATATAAGATCATAAACAGGAAAGAATATTCTGACTACAGATTTCTGCCTGTCAGGGCACATCAGTTTCCGCGGAGCAAGGATCCCTTTCAGTGGTTCAGCTTCCTGAGGGAAATGCTTTTCGGCATTATTCTCAGCATCTTCTACCTTTTTATCTACAGGCCGGATATAGTCATATCATCAGGCGGTTTTGTATCTGTACCTGTTCTTGTTTCATCAGCAATATACCGTATTTTCTGCAGAATTGTCTTCAAAATGCCTCCCCTGATACTTTCTGTGGAGCCCAATGTTGATCCGGGTCTGGCAAACAGCACTTTCGGCCTCCTTAGCGACAGGATATTTACAGCTTTTGATGATACCAGAAGGTTATACGGCGAAAAGGCTGTATATACAGGATATCCGGTCAGGCACGAAATAAAGGACATCAGGGGGATGAAAGAGGATAAAAAGGCAATGCTGCGTGAAAAACTCGGCATACCTGAGGACAGAAAGATCATTCTTGTCTCAGGGGGAAGCCAGGGTGCAAAGAATATCAATAAGCTGATCGCAGAATCCATAGGGGAGCTTTCGAAATACAGGGGGAAAATATGCATCATCCATTCTACAGGCCTGTACAGTGATGATGAATATGATGCATATGAATATACCCTCTCGGTCATAAAGCAATCCGGCTTTTTACCTGAGGATATCTCCGATTTCTATAAGCCTCACAGGTTTCTGTACAATATGACCGATTTCCTTAGTATATGCGACCTTGCAGTAGTAAGGGGAGGTGCAGGTTCTGCTTTCGAGGTCCTGGATGCAGGCATACCCGCCATATTTATTCCAAAAATTGAAATAGCAGGTGAGCATCAGCTGAAGAACTGCAGGGAGATATATAAAAGCGGGCTGGGGATGATACTTTATGAATACAGGGAAAAGACAGAAGGTGATAGATCAGAGATAATAATAAGCAAAAAAAGGTTTTTAGAGCTTTTTGAGGCTTTTTTAGGGGAAGATGAATCCTTCCTGAAAATACAGCAGAATCTTCTGGATTATAAACCTGCAGATACCGAAGCGCTTTCAGCAGGGTTTATTGAAGAAGAGCTTAAAGAAAGAAAAGAAAAGCATTTAAGGCATATTCGCACCAGCCTGTCAATTATGGTCCGTATGCTTATTGTACTTGGAGTAATAGCGATGGCCTTTCTATATTACTCCAGGAGAGTTGATTTTACAGGTATTGAATCAGCAATTATCTTCCTCATGTATTTTTTCCTTTACCTTTTAAGGAAGGATAATTTCTGCAGAGAAGGCCTTAAAATATATGTCTCTAATTTATCATATGCTGTTTCCGCCATAATTGCAATGACAGCATGCTATCTGCTTCTTTATAATATTGATGATAATATATCTGTGCTGTATATACCATTACTGGTGCTGATATCAGTAGATAATATGCTGAGAAAGCTGATAAACAAATCAGAAAATGAGTTTGAGGCCGTATTGTTTCTGGCATATCTTTCCGCCTTATCAGTTTTCTTCTACGGCAGTCTGAGCATTTCGTATTTTTATATATGGGTAAGCATATATTTTCTGGTCTCGGATGCGGTCCTGCTCATTATTTTCCTGGCAAAGGGCATGAAGAGACAGGCCGGATGCAGCCCGGTAAATGATCTGGTCTGTTTCTGCGAGGCATCTTTGCTTACTCTGTTCTTCTTCAGCGCATTATTTTATGTAAATGAAAAAGACCCTGTTTCTTATAAATACCTTGCAGTCTCGCTGCTTTTCTTAATTCCATTCATTAACCTGATAGTAAAAATGGTAAGGGGCAAGTTTGCCCGCAGAATAGAAACAGGTAATGATATATTCATTATAGACAGCTTTATCAGGGGAATATTGTTTTATACCCTGCCTGTAATAATCGTCCTTCTTCTGCTTTCGAGGGAACTGCAATTTTTGCTTTCTGGTTTTATATCAAACAGGAATATAAGCATCATATTCCCGTTTTTTATTATGCTTAGCCCTCTGCTGACCCTGATTCCCATAGTATATGTCCTTATCAGGATGCAGAAGCTTGCTGCAAGAAGGTCCTATATTATTATATTCAGCGGGATTTTATTATCTGACCTTGCATTAAAGGCGCTTTTTGATATAAATGCAATAGGCATATCAGTCCTGTTTTCATTGTATGCACTTGTTTTCATTCTCCTTTCCCTTTTAACAGGCTGGCCGAAGAAAGATGGAAAAGCAGCTCCTGCTTCTGTTTTTGATAATTATGGCAGGATTGAAGAATCTACGAAGCTTATTATAATATTCAGCCTTTTTATATTCGGGATCCTGTGTTTCAGGTTCAACAGGGCAGACAGCGGATGGGCACTGTTCATTCCCCTTGCAGTTTCTGCAACAGGTTTTTGTGTATTCAGCCGGATACTTAATATTAAGGGGCCTCTGAAAAAGGCTGGAAAGGATAAAACCGGCGCTCAGATGCGGAAAGAAGATCCAGAAAGCGGGCCTGCACTGAAATTTGCCCAGCTTCCCTATGAAAAGCTTATGAAATTCGATAGAGAATACCTTATTCTAAGGCTTAATTCATTCAGGTATGGACGTTCATGGTGGCTGAAAAACTGCGCTGTAAAGCTGATCGGGAATATGAGAAAGGATGATGAGACAGGTTTTCTTGCTTCTGTATTAACCAGAAAGGCCGGGAAACGAAATATATTTTTCAGTTTTCTGACAGGAGATTATGAATATAATGCAATTATACGTAGAAATGCGATAGAAGCCCTGAATAAGATCGGGTTATATAATAATAGCGTAGAGAAGATTCTTATATCAGGCCTTACAGACAGGCATTTTGAGGTGAGAGCCTATGCTTTGATTGCATTAAGAGGCTTTGCTGAGCATGTAAATGATGATATTGTAAAGCATATAAGGCTGCTTGCCAGAGACAGGTATTTCATGGTCAAATATGAAGCTCTTTTTACTCTTGGCTGTACAAGCAATAATATTGCCGACCTTGAACTGCTCCTTTCAGAAGTTGATGCCTTTGACTGGAAATTGAGAAATTCTGCGATCAAAGGGATAATCTCATACCTTCAGCGAAACAGCACAGCCGAAAGCATAGCCAGGGTAAGTGAAAAACTTGACTCAATACCGCTGACAAGTAATGACCATGAATCGCTGTTCAGGATAAAAGAGAACTATAATAAGCTATTAAAAATGGTGGAGAAGAGCTGATGCTTTACCTGATATACAAGTATTTTTTCCCTTATTTTTCAACTTTAAGGTTATTCGGATATGTAAATTTCAGGGCAATACTGGCTGCTATAATTGGATTTCTGATAGCTATCTTTTTGGGCAAAAGGCTGATAATACTGCTGTTTAAGATGGGTTTTGTCGATTATTCAAGAAAATACCACAGCAGTGAGAGCCTGAAGGCTCATTCAGTCATTGATGAGAAGGGGAAAAAGGGCACAGTACAGATGGGCGGGATCATATTCATCCTTTCGACCCTTTTTGCATCCGTTATATGCGCAGACCTCAGCAACCGTTTCATACATATCCTCCTGTTCTCACTGGTCTGGTTCAGCACCATGGGATTGCTGGATGATTACAGCAAGATCAGGATCTATAAGGATGCTGACAAGGGCATATTACGTATTACCAAACTGCTCCTGCAGGGCATATTCAGCCTGATGCTGGCTGTTTTTGTCTGTTTTGAACAGATCTCGCCGTATTCGGAAGGCTCCGGCCTTGAAGGCGCATTTTTTGTGCCTTTTATGAAAGACCCTGTCATTTATCTGCCATTCCTTATTTATTTTGTGGTGATCCTTTTCTTTGTATGGGTATTTACCAATGGAGTGAACCTTACAGACGGCCTTGACGGCCTTCTGGCAGGAAGCAGTATATTTACATTCGGGGTCTATGCGATATATGCCTATATACTGGGTAATCTGCACTGGTCTGATTATCTGAACTTTTACTGGATCGAAGGTGCCAGTGAGATCAGCATATTCATTGCAGCCTTTTTCGGGTCTGTTATAGGTTTTTTGTGGTATAACAGCTATCCTGCCCAGATATTTATGGGAGACAGCGGATCGCTTGCCATAGGGGGTATTATAGTTACTACCGCTGTACTGCTGAAACAGGAGCTGTTATTGTTCTTTGCAGGTTTTTTATTCTTCCTGGAAATGTTCTCCTCCTTTATTCAGGACCAGATAGGAGGGGTTAACAATGGAGGGCTGAATCTCGGCCAGAGAATCCTTTACAGGGCCCCTCTGCACGATCATTTCCGATTTAAGGGATATTCAGAATCAAAGCTTGTAATAAGGCTGTGGATACTTGCAGGACTTTTCAGCGCTGTCTCACTCCTGTTCATAAAGCTGAGGTGATAAACCAGTAATACTATGAGAACGGATATACACTTTGATCTATATGATGATCTTGACAGCCTTCCTGTCCTGGAAAAGAGGCTCAAGAGTGCTCCATTAAGGGGGATCAGCCCGGATTCAAGGCTGATAAGGGAAAATGATATATTTCTTGCCATAAGAGGGGATACCTTTGATGGTCATGATTTCATTCCGGAAGCTGTCAGCAGGGGTGCAAAACTGATAATATGCTCTGAATCAGGCAGGCTTCCCGGAATAAGGGATGATATATCCTATCTTTTTGTGGATGATACCGTAAATGCTGTCCAGCATCTTGCCAGGCTTTTTATGAAACGGTTCAGGAAGGCAAGAAGGGCTATCATAACTGGAAGTGTCGGCAAAACAACAGTTAAGGAAATGACTGGAAGCATTCTTTCAAGCTCAGGCATTTCCTCCTTCATCACCCCAAAAAACTACAACAGCCAGATAGGAGTACCTCTTTCAATCCTTTCCATGGAAGATGATCCGGAGATAATGATATTTGAAGTTGGCATGAGCTTTAAGGGAGAGATCTCCAGGCTTTCCAGGATAATTGAGCCCGATACTGCATTGGTACTCAATATTAAGGATGTGCACAGGGAGTTCTTCAGCAGTCTGTCTGAAATAAGGGACGCAAAGCTTGAATTTATTGAATATATGGACCCCGAAGGGCTGATAATATTCTTTAATGACGACAGGATCCTGTATGAAGGTATTATGGAAAAATGGAAAGGAAAAACAATCAGATACAGCCTGAATGATAAATACAGCCTGAAGCCCGCAAGATATGCAGTTGACAGTATGGGACTGCATGAATTTTCTATGCTTCTCCCATCAGGGCTGCCTGTTATTGATGTCAGGCTGAAGCTGCCGGGTGAACACAATCTGATAAATGCTGTCTCTGCAGCATGCCTCTGTGATTGCCTTCAGATATCCCCATTTGACATCTATAAGGGATTAAGCTCATTCAGCGGCACGGATATGAGAAGCAGGCTTTATAAAAGCAATGGGTATATCATCTATGAAGACTGCTATAACTCTTCCCCATATGCACTTAAATGTACCCTGGATGCATTTTCAAAGGTGATGGGGGGAAAAAAACAGATGGTGATATTAGGTGATATGCTTGAGCTTGGCGAAGAAAGCAGAAGGTATCATCTGGAATCAGTAAGATACGCTTTCGGCAAGAGGATTGAAACAGTCATTACCATAGGCAGTGAGTTCTACAGTATTAAATCACGGGTAAGGAATGAGAATCTGTACAGCTTTCTCAGAAAAGAAGACAGTATTGATACTATTATTTCAAAGCTGAAAGATCATGATAAAATACTGATTAAAGGTTCAAGGGGCATTCAATTAGAAAAAATATTACAAGTTATTAATAATTATATATTTAATAATAGTAAATAAATCTATATAAATAATATATATATGTAAAGGTGTGTGTTATGGAAAGTCAGTCAGCATTTCTCATTGCCATGGCCATTATCTTTTTATCCGTGATTGTGACCATCCTGATCGTGATCTTTGCGGTAAGAAAATCCAGGAGTACCAAAAAATTCATTATTGATGACCTTCTGCAGCCATTTAACGCAGTTAGAAGAAAGGGTTTGCAGAATATCTATGATGGTGACCATAATGGGCATAAACTCAGGATACTTTATTTTCAGGGGGCAAAGAACCAGCCGCCATATCTGAAAGTCTTTTACCCCATACCGTTTGATAAAAAGGTCATTATAAAGAAAGAGTCTTCCTTTGAATCATTTGCAAAGAGAATCGGGCTTACTAAAGAGCTTCAGACAGGTGACAAGAGCTTTGACGATAAATACTTCATCAACACAGGAAGCGATGAATTTGCCCGTTTATTCCTCAGTGACAGAAAGAAGCGGGAACAGATAGATGACATACTGGATAATGAGGGCCTGAAGGTAAGTTCAATAGAGATGAAAAAGGGGGAGATCAGCATAAATATTCCACTGGCCAGAACCAGGATTGACAAACTCGACAGGGCTCAGCTGGAGCGGTGCGCAGGCCTGCTCCATGCACTTACGGAAGATATGCCTTCCGGGTCTGCAGGCTTTGAAATGCCCGGCCTGGAAAAATCCCGGAAAAAAACGGTGGTGATGCTATATGCATCAGCTATTGCCATTGATGCGGCAGGATTATTTATGCTTATATACGGGCTGATAAATTATAAACTTGTGGATGGCTCTCTTTTCCTTGATTCCTTTAAGTATTCCCTCCCTCTGATTTTACTCTTCTGGATATTTATTATTCCCCTAATAAAGGGAAGATCTGACTCGCATACTATTGCAATTGTCCTGCTGGCCATCACAATTCCGGGCTTTATTTTAGGTACAATGGGATTTCTTGTCTTTACAAACGGCTACATGGACCAGTCTGATGTACATTACTATAATGCTGTCGTACAGGATAAGTATATAACGACTAACAAGAACTCCAAGTCATACCATATTACTGTCAATAACTGGAATAATCCTGAAAAACACATAAAATTGAGTGTTTCCTCCAGCGATTATGAGGATTATGATAACGGAGATTCAGTGAATATACGTACTAAAAAAGGGTACTGGGGGTATGAATGGATAATTTCATATAATAGAGCTGATAGAGCTGAATATGAATACTGAATATTGAATATAAAGATAAGGGTTGATAAACCACTGTTTTTCATTATAATACTTAAATCGATAGCAGGATAAGATCATATGGATGCAAATGATAAAAAAGCAGCAGATGCTGAAATAAAAAGGATTGAAGGTATTAAGAAGGCAAAAAAAAGGCTGTATGGTAAAATTCTGAGCTTTCTGAAGATAAATACCATTATGATTCTGCTGGACCTTTTTATACTAAAGAGCGGATTCACAATACCTTCATTTGTCCTCCTCGGTACAGGCATAGGCCTGGTAGCCGGCATATTCAACTATTTTTCAGACAGGACAAAGCTTGGCCTGGCAGGTGATATAACAAAGGACCTTCATGAGCAAAAAAGGGGCAAAAAATACCAGGAATCTTTCTATGACCTTGTCTATAAGGATATTGAAGAGACCAGGGTGAAGATCGGCAGGCTTATTGATAAATGCAGTTCCAGGGTCAAAAACCATAAGAACAGGATTATGAAGGATGTGGAAAGCATAATAAGCTCAATCAGGGTCCTTGCTGAAAAGGGAAGGGGTATTGATCTGGTGCTTAAAGAGACAGACCTGAATATTATTGAAGGCAGAAAAAGGGAATTTCAGCAGAGGCTTTCGAGTACAGAGAATGATAAGCTTAAAAATGACCTTTTAGATCATATAAAGGTGCTGGAGCATCAGATAGAAAAATATAAAAAGCTGATTGAAGCTGAGGAGATGATTAAGCTGAAAATAGAGTCTACAAAGGCTTCCCTCTCTACTATGATCCTTGATCTTTCCAGGATAGACCTCACACCTGACCTGATAGTGGAATCTGAACTTGATACAGCAATAAACAATATAGAGCTCAGGACGGTTGAACTAAATACCCTTGCTGAAATTCTTGATAAAGAAGAAATATAGAACATTAACGCTAAATGAAGTTCAGCTTCAGTTAAATGTCCGGATGGCTTTTCTTTCCAGTCTTAAGCGTAATATGCTGAGTTTTCCTGCTGAAAAGCTTTAAGTTTCTCGTTTTTCTGTCGATAATTATAAGGTCTTCGATATCTTCATCAGGGTTTTCCGAGAACAGATCACCCTTTTCATCAGTGAATATTATCCTTATATTGCTTCTTTCCAGCAGATCCAGAAGGGATATGACTGATGAATTTAAATCAATATCACGGTAATACTGCACAGAAAGCATCCTGGAAAAATGGGAAAATGATGATATGTACTTTTTGAAAGATTCATTATCATAATCAGAATCCTTCAGTTTTCTGATATAATAATCCATATACATAAGCAGGCCTGTCAGTTTTTTTCCGTCCGGGCCGTTTCCAAAAGCATCAGATACTGCTTTTGCCTCCTGAATATGTTTTTGAAAATAAGATGATTCAAAGTAGCACTTATTAACGGGATAATTAGATATAACTTCAAGTAATACTTTAGGAAAATTGTATAAATAATCTCTATGAGAGTCAGTAAGGGATATTTCAGGAATATTGTTTTTGCCTTTGTCTTCGTTTTTGCTTTTGTCGGTTTTAAGTATACTCATCAATTCCATGCAGATGGCATAAGCATGGCTTGCCCGGTTGTCCTTCAGTTCTTGGATCAGGGCATTGAGCCTGCTTTCAATAAAACTGAGATAGCTGTATTCATTTCTGATCTTTAATGAGAATACCTTACTCTGCGAGAAGCCCTTTTCAAAGACTGAATCATATATATAACCTGAAGCATCCCGGCAACAGCCCGGTCCCTCCAATGGCACATAAAGGGTATCCCTGGATATCCAGAGCGGAAGGACCCTTATCTTTTGAGGAAAGGGCAGGGCATATCTGATAAGGCTGAATGATATACCGGGAAGGATATATGTGTCGTGCGATAAATGGGCCAACAGGGGACTTCCATTTATTCTTTTATAATTGAAGCCCTTTTTAAGAAGTGTTTCAGGATGCTTTTCCAGATCTTTGTACTTAAATTCTATTAAAGCATCTATGCACTCCCTTTCGGCTAAAAACCTGAAAATGATGTCCATCGAACTGTTAATGAGAAGCGGTATGGCAGATCTATCCTCCGGCAGTCCGATAAATAGGATTATATCGTAAGTGTGCGCATCTATAAGGGTATTTGTGAGCCTTACCGCATAGGAGGATTCAATACTTCCGGCAGAAAGCATAGCTTTAATGCCCTCTGCAACAGGTATTATTTCACAGGCTGCTGTAAAGGGGCTGTCTGGCAATACTTGCGGTATGAACTCAGGATAGCTGAAGTACTCTTCTGTATCCTGGGAAAGAGATGGATATCCCGATAAGGCCAGGATAAGAACTGCAATAAGCATATAAGAAGATGTTGAGAAGATTTTCCTATTCATAAAAAGTATTATAAAACGGACGATATAAAATGCAAGAAAATTATAATATCTTAAGTATTTATATTTTATAAATATATAATAAATCTATAAATCTATATAAAGTACAATACATGAAAAAATGAGATATTTATATAATATGGGGTTAATGGGGTTATTAATGATTAAATTCAAATAAATATAAAATAATAATAGACATAGCAACAATAAATATAATGATATATAAAGAAAGTTTATAATATCCGGGTATATATTCCGCTTTTAGTTCACCTGATCCTGATGGGACAGGTATCCTGTAGAATATATCATTATAGGCTGAAGGGATTATCTCCTGGCCACTTAGTGAAAATCTCCATCCCGGGTACTGCATGTACCTTATAAGGATAGAGCTTTCAGCTTCCTCATTCAGAGTGCCTGTCCTGTATGATACAGTATAGCCGTCAGGGCTTATACTGCTGAAAGAGCAGAATCCTGACGGATAGATGCTGATAAGGGGCTCTGCGCCAATTTCAAGGGCTCCGATATGATCATCAGAGTATACGGTTTTAATACCGGGGGCCTTAGATCTATTCAGGTAATCGGAAGGCAGTATGATATGTGTTATTCCAGCTGACCTTATATCAGAAAGGCTGTCAAAGATCCTGTCTATCTTTTCGCTGAGCAGGAAAGGATGGTACAGGAGCGCATTATCCTCAAGAAAAAGCTTAAGTTTAACAGGCAGAAGAGGGGATGGCAGGAAAACATCCGATACATTCCATATAAGTGAGACCGAAGACTTAAGATTGTCAGTATCGAGCCAGGGCAGCGGCCGTCTTATGGCATTTGCAATCCTCGGAAAATAGGCAGTCTTTTTTATTGCAGAGACAGACACCGGTTCCGATAATGCTTCTGCTGTTTCTGTACAGGTATTGTAGCTGGAGTTTATTGAGTATATATCAATGATATTGAAAAGGATCAGGGCAAATATCAGTTTCGGATATCTGTAAAACAGATATAAGAGTGCTGCTGAGATTAGCCCGAAGACCAGTGTCCGGTTGTAAAAGCCTCTGCTTAAGCTGTTAAAATAGCTTAAATGTGAGATTAATGCAGGAAGTCTTTCAGAATAGCCCTGAAGCACATGCCTGAAAAAGGCATCAATGATCAGATGAATGAACAGTAAGGCAAAAGCAGCTGCAGGGAAGGAAGACTTTCTTACCCTTTTTTCCCCGATAGCCTTAAGAGCATAACCTGACAGGATAAGCAGAATAAGGTTAAAAATATAGATAAGGCGTGAAAGACCTCTAAAATAGCTTAACACCGGGATTTTTGCCAGGACTCCAAAGAATGGCGAATACTTCCCCATCATTATGAGATAGGTCAAAAAGAGTAAAAAAAGCAGGATCAGGATTATTCTCCTGTTTTCAAGCCCTGAGCCGAATATATTCAAAATCAGGATGAAAAACAGTATTATCGAAGTCAGCCCCATATAGCTGTTTATATCCCAGTAAGCGCCGGGTCCGTAATAAGAAGGAGTTCGAAAGCCATAGCCGATTATGTCTGATGGCCTCTGGAATCCGAAAGAGTAAGGGTATATATAGGTAATAAGGCTGAAAGGAGGGTAGCTTTTCTGGGATATTTCCTCAGGGTCAAGCCCCTGCTGTCTTTCAGAGAGGCTGACCAGCTCGATCGTTGAGAAGAGCTGCAATGATGCAAGCATAATGCCTCCTGCAATTACCAGGCACATTAAAAGCAATGACCTGCGGGATGTTTTATGACCTGTAAGGACGACAGAAAGAATTATGCAGAAGATTATATTATAAAGGGCATACTGAAAAGTGCCTGATATAGCCTGGAGAGCTATGGTAAGTGCCAGGGCCGGAATGTGGAGCATTTTCCTTTTATCAGTATTTAGAATCCTGATGCACAAAAACAGTGTAAGGGGAAAATAGGATGCCGGCAGGATTATATTTATATGCATCAGATGATATATGAAAAATCCTGAAAAACCGTATGTAACTGATAAGAATACCGAGGTGCCCCTGTCAAAACCAAGCTCTCTGAAAAGTGCCCAGGATCCGAAAAGGGCTATCAAAACACCTGATACCATGAGCAGGCTGAATGCTGTTATCGGGTCCGAGATGAAGAAGAACAGCATTCCGAGCGGGTTAAGGAGGCCGGTCTGGCTTTCTGCAAGGATAGGAAACCCAAAAGAAGCATACATGCTCCACAAAGGGACAAAGCCCTCTGAAATGATCTGCTGTCCCTGAAGCCAGACAGGATAGTAAAATGTCTTTATATCATGGAAGTAGAATACTTTTCCGGTAAACAGGGGGAGAAAAAAGATTATGAAGCATATCAGTAATACGATATAAGAGAGTAGGGTCAGCTTTTTTTGGATTTTCTAATTTTCTCCTGTTCTTTTAATGCAGATTCAACCTCTTGTTCAGTGACAAGCCCTAATTCAGTCAGTATCTCGCCAAGCCTTTTGGCCACGTATTTCTTGTCTGTTTTCAAAGCCTCCGCACGCTCTACATCATCTTCTGTGAGTTCTGGCTGTTTGATCTTTATGAGTATCTGCCCCAGAAGGTCATTTACCATCTTGTCAGTATTTATGCTGCTGTTTTCGCTTAAAGCTTCCTTGTCCTTCTTCAGGCCATCTCTGTCATCCATTTGATAACTCCCATCAAAAAATATATTAATAATTCCAGTTTTAAGTATAATATACCATACTGAAATTTTACAAGAAAAATTTATGGAACTGAAAGAAACCAATGCAGTATTGCTGAAAAAGACAGATATAAAAGAATATGACATGCTTTATACTTTTTATACTGAGGACTTTGGAAAGGTAAAACTGTATAAAAAGAGCGCCAAAGGGAAAAATAACAGGCCCCAGCTGGGAATTGAACCGTATAATATACTAAAGGTCAGGTTTCAGCCCAGGGACAGGGAATTATTATTCCTGGGGGATTTCAGCATTGAGGAATCCTATCATGAGCTGACATATTCATATGAGAAATACCTTCTTTATTCATTAATAATAGAGGTGACGGAAAAGCTTACGGCGGACAGGGACCCGAATGCCCAGATATACAGGTTTCTGGCCAGGAGCCTTGCATTTATCAGGCAATGGGACCAGGATACCGGCATATTGCTGTTATTCATACTGATCAAGCTTGCACAGCTCTTTGGAATATCTCCCAGGATGGAAGAATGCATATCATGCAGGGATGAACCGGGTGATGACTGCTATTTCAGCCTTGAAGGAGGAATCTGCTGTTCCAGGTGCTGTAAGCCTTATGCAGAGGACCGCTTTTTCAGGATTGAGCCCGAACAGAGGTATTTTATTCATAAAATCAAGCTGAGCAGATTCAGTGACCTTCAGAATATTGAGTACGATTCCGTATACATAACGAAATTGATCGAAATAATGGCCTTATATATAAAGTATCACTTTAATATAAGAATTAGATCACTTGGATTGATCGCAGATATACTGAAGTTGAATCTCTTTTAGAACAGGGCTGATATCCGCCCGGATAAAAAATAATGTAGATATTACAGCCTTAATATGATATGATCCTTTATAATAATATGATTAAAAAACAGGATAAGAGGATGTTGAAATGTCAGATCTGAGACACGACCCTATACAGAAAAGATGGGTTATAATAGCCCCTGAAAGAGGTATCAGGCCAAGTTCATTCTATCAGGTTACACAGGAAAATCCAGGAGAAGAGGAATTCTGCCCATTTTGTGAGGGGAATGAGGACAAGACCCCCGGGGAGATCCTGGCCTACAGGGACGCGGATATGCCTAAAAATGGCAGGGGATGGAGGGTCAGGGTAGTACCCAACAAGTATCCTGCACTGAGGATAGAGGGAAACCTGGAAAGAAAAGGTGTTGGATATTATGATGTAATGAGGGGTATAGGGGCTCATGAGGTTATTATTGAGACCCCTTTCCATAATGAAGATATTCCTGATATGTCTGTAAATAATATTTCAAAGATACTTAAGGCATTCAAGGAAAGGATGATAGATCTGTCCCTGGACAGCCGTTTCAGGTATGTACTGGGATTTAAGAATTTTGGAAAAAGCGCAGGGAGTACTCTTGACCACCCGCACAGCCAGATTATTGCACTGCCCATTACGCCCCGAAATGTTGCAATGGAACTTAAAAGCGCAAAAGAGCATTATCAGCTGAAAGAAAGATGCCTGTTCTGTGATATTTTTCAATATGAGATAGAAATGGGCGAGAGAATTATAAAGGTTACACAGGATTTTATCGGTTATACTCCCTATGCATCGAGATTTCCGTTTGAGATCTGGATAGCGCCCATGAAGCACTCCCATGATTTCACCCTTATAGACGAGAAGCAGATGCTTTCGCTGGCAGAACTGCTTAAGGAGATACTCCTTCGTCTTCGCAAAGCATTGAATAATCCTCCCTATAATTTGATAATACATAATTCGCCTAATATAAAAGGCTCAAAAAAAAGAAGCTATTACTGGGAGACAATTGAATATGACTGGCACTGGCATATTGAGCTGACGCCCAAGATCATCCCTACTGCAGGTTTTGAATGGGGTACAGGGTTTTATATTAATCCTGTTTCTCCCGAAGAAGCTGCAAAGTACCTTAGAGAAATTGAAGTATATTAAAGGAGATTCAATATGGATAAGGATAAGAAAAAGAAGAAGCTTTTGATAGCCGATGATGAGGAGAATATACTCATACTTTACAAGCTGGAGTTTGAAGAAGACGGTTATGAAGTAGTTACAGCCCCAAGTGCTCTTGAGGCATTAAAGCTTTTGGACAGGGAAAAACCCGATCTCCTTATTATGGATATATGCATGCCTGAGATGGATGGCATTGAGGCCTTGGGGAAGATATTGTCAAAGAACAACAAGCTTCCTGTGATATTAAATTCTGCATATTCAAGCTATAAAGACAATTTTATGAGCTGGTGCGCAAATGCATATGTTGTTAAATCTTCTGATCTTACTGAGTTAAAAGAGACAGTCATAAGGGTACTTAAGGAAACGGAAAAAGCATAGAGATTATGAGCAGTATCAATCTTTCAGAAGATGTCCTGACCATGATTCTGGCAGGCGGGCAGGGCCAGAGGCTTCACCCCCTCACCAAGCACAGGTCAAAGCCTGCAGTCCCTTTCGGAGGCATCTACAGGATAATAGACTTTACTCTTTCAAACTGCATTAATTCAAAGCTGTTCAAGATATTCCTTCTTACCCAGTATAAGAGCTACTCTCTTGAAAAACACATAAACCTTGGCTGGAGTTATCTTTTCAGGTCCGAGCTTGGTGAATTCATATATACTGTGCCCCCCCAGCAGAGGCTGACGGACAACTGGTATACAGGCACGGCAGATGCGATTTTCCAGAATATATACCTTCTTGAGATGATGAAGCCCCGATATCTGCTCGTACTGAGCGGAGACCATATATATAAGATGGATTATTCCAGGCTTCTCGATTTCCATGCAGGTACAGGATCAGACCTTACGATAGCATGCTTCAAAGTTCCCCTTGCTGAAGCAGGCAAGTTCGGTGTTATGAAGATTGATGAACAGAAAAGAATAGTCTCGTTTAAGGAAAAACCTGAGCATCCTGAGCCAATCCCGAGTGACGGGAGTTTTGCTTTATGCAATATGGGGATTTATGTATTTAATACAGATTTTCTGGTAAAAACCCTTGGAAGGGACGCAAAAAGCGATACAGAACATGATTTCGGAAAAAATATCATCCCTTCCGTAATATCTTCTGCAAAAGTAAGTGCTTATGAGTTTTATGATGAGAATAAGAAAGAAGTGCAGTATTGGCGGGATATAGGTACTCTTGATTCATATTACCGTACCAGTATGGACCTTGTGGGTATAGACCCTGAATTCAACCTCTATGATTCAAGCTGGCCTATAAGGACATTCCAGCGGCAGCTTCCGCCCGCTAAGACTGTTTTTGGCTCCGGCAGTTATCCCGACCTTCCTGAAAGGTCCGGTATTGTACTTGATTCGCTTATATCAGGCGGTGTTATTATCTCAGGGGGAAGGGTCGAGAATTCAATTCTTTCACCCAGAGTCAGGGTCAACAGCTATGCATATGTAAAAAATTCGATCATTATGAATGACTGTATTATTGGAAGGAATGCCGTGGTAAAGAATGCTATAATTGACAAGGAAGTCATCATTCCGGATAATTACAAGATCGGCCTTGACCCTGAAAGCGACAGAAAGTATTTTGCAGTTTCAGAGAATGGAATTGTGATAATACCCAAAAAGTCTCCCTTTTTAAAAGAGATTCAATGATATCAGAGTTATTATCAGACAGCAGTTTTAATATAGATCTGGGATTTTATAAAGGCCCTCTTGATATACTATTCCATATCCTCCTGAAAAAGGAGATCGGTATTGATGAGGTAATTATGAAGGATATTGTTGAACAGCTTAATGAGAGAGTTGTTGATCGCATTGATTTTAACATTCTTGAATCCTCCATCAGCCTTATAAACAAGCTTATCCTGATGAAGATTGAAAGCCTTCTGTTTGAATCAGAGGGTGAAGATAAACTTGATTTACTTGACATTGAGCAGGATGCCGATGATTATGATAGCTTTCTGGAATTCCAGAAAATCAAAAATCTTTCATCAAAACTGAAAGGGATGTTCGAGTGCCAGCAGAAAATATATTTCATGAATGATTTTATCTGTTCCGATACATATGAGACCATGGAGGAGAGTTTTGAAGTTTCGGTTTCAGCCATTATTCAGTCTTATATAGACCTTTTCCTGTATTATGAGGAGTTTCCGTTAAAAAAGGCTCTTTCTCAAGTAGAGCTTTCTGTGCAGGAGATGAGGGACAGGATACTTGCCTGTGTCAGGAAAATAAAGGAACTGAGATTTAAACAGGACCTGTGTCCTGCAATAAGCTTAGAAAAAAAAAGAGAGGACCTGGCACTGGCCTTTTTTACCATACTCTCTCTGGAAAAAGATAATTATATAAGGTGTTACCAGGAAGAAAATTTTGATGATATAAGGATAATAAAGAGGCGTAATGAGAGAAAAAGAATTAAGAAATAGGGTTTTTTTATGTCTTCTGTTTTCAGGCACCCCTCAGAAGATTGAATCCCTTGAAAAGATAGCCGACAAAGATGAGGTTGCAGAAGCAATGGAGGATATAGGCAATATGCTTATCGAAAATCAGCTTCCCTTAAGGGTTGTTGATGCCGGAGGCGGGTACAGGCTGGGAACTGACCCCTTTTATGATGATTTCATAAGGGATTATTTCAGAAAGGAAAAAAGGATCAGGCTCTCAAAAGCTGGTTTTGATGTGCTTACAATAATCGCATATAAACAGCCTGTAACAATACCGGAAATTAACCAGATAAGGGGCATAAATTCAGAGGGACCGATAAAAACCCTTCTGGAGAAGGATATGATAGAAATATCAGGCAGAAAGGATTCTTTGGGCAGGCCTCTGCTTTTTAAGACAGCAGAAAGATTCCTTGAAGTCTTCGGGTTAAAAAGCCTTGATGACCTGCCTAAACCTATTGAGATAAATATGCTGAAACAGGGGCTGGACAATGAGGATTACTAGGTTTATAAGCCTTTGCGGGATTTCATCCAGGCGCAAGGCCAAGGAAATAATTGAATCAGGCAGGATCAGGGTCAACGGCAAACTGGTCTTCGACCTTAATATGCAGATTGACCCTGATACAGATACCGTCTCACTGGACAGGCAGAATATTTCTGTTAAGAAAAAGCGTTATATCGTGCTGAATAAGCCCCAGGGCTACCTGTGCACAAAAAGTGATGAATTCAGCCGTCAGACAGTTTATGATATTGTGAGGGACAAAAACCTCTTTATTGCCGGAAGGCTGGATATAAACAGTGAAGGATTAGTGTTTCTGTCAAATGACGGGGACCTGATCAATATGCTTACACACCCTTCCAATAAAATTATGAGGAATTACAGGATAAAGGTTAGAGGCCTGCTGGACAGGGATTTTCTCCTGTCACTAAAAGGAGGGCATAAAACTGACAAGGAAAGATATTATGTTGATAGGATAGGCAATATATCGTATACTAAATCAAATACATGGTTTAATATCGGTATTCATGAAGGGAAAAAGAGAGAGATCAGAAATCTTGCAAAATTTTATAATATGCAGGTTGTAAGGCTTATAAGGCTTCAGCTGGGGCCGTTTACAATTGATGGCATAAAAAGCGGAGATTATATTGAGATTTCGCCTGAAAAGATTGATCAGATAAAAAGGACAATATCATGCATAAAAGATTGATTTTCTTTTTATTCATTTGTTTTTCAGCGGCATACCTGCTCTCAGGGCAGGAAGTGGAAAGAATAGAGACTGAAATTGAAAATGATGAGTACAGGACTACTGTATTCCTGAAAGAGGACTTCAGCGGTGCATATAAAGCATTTACTCTGGACGGTATAAGCAAGGAGACCAGGACCAGGCTTGTTTTTGATTTCAGCGGGATGACACTCCCGAAAACATACAGCTATGATGAGACCTATGATACGTATATAAACCGAATAAGGACAGGGCAATTCAAAAAGGATATAATGAGGGTTGTATTTTATACTGGCCTTGCTGAGGAAGAGCTTTTCTACAGCATAAATCCCGGGACAAGGAGTATTATTATCTCTGTCCGGGAAAGGAATGCTGTCAGCACTGAGGTCGATCCCGGTAAAGAACCCAGTCCTGATGATACTTCTGCTGAGCCTGCATCTTCTCAAGATGACCTTCCAGAACCAGAAGAGGATAGGCCTGTACAGCCTTCAGATCCAAAAAGCGTGATATTCAGCAAGGTCTCACCTGCTGATAAGAGCAAGCCCAAAGAGCCTGAGGCCGGAGAAAAAAGCTTATCAGAACCCGGATCAACAGTGCAGGAAACAGTTCATAAAGGCAATAGATGGAATATTCACAGGATCTTATTTCCGACAGCAGTTATAATACTGCTTTACCAGTTTTTCTCATATGTTTTTTCATTCAAGCTGTTTGGGGGGTTTTTTGCAAAGCATAAGAAAAACCTCCTTAAAAATGTCGAAAAGGATTACTTTAAGAAAGCCAGGTTTGACTATATTATTTTTCTTATTAAGTTGGTAATTTTGTGTATTCTATTACTTTACAGCATATTTATATATGCTAATTACAATATTTTGTTTTGATTATTGCCTTTTTTCATATAAAGTATTGAATCTGGGTAGATTTTAAGAAATGCATAACTTATTTTTTGAATTTTCAGATTATCTAATTGATATATCATATATTGGCGATATCGGACTGGATATAAACACCCCCAATCTGTCAATGAAAAGCGGAAATTTTGCCAAGGAATTCATTAAATTTGAGCACAGTGATAAAAATGATGAATCAAAACTCCACATAAAATGCTATTCAAAAGAGATCATCCTCACAGACGAGAAGCTGACACATTATGGCGATGTATTATGCCTTTACCGCAGAGACGCATATGAGAAAAAGGTATCATCTGAAGATACATCCAAGATCCTTCTCAAACTGCTGTCAAAAAGAAAGACCAAAACAGGGGATGTAAAGGTCGCTATAGGATCATTACACCCCTCAAACGATATTTTTGAGTTCCTTCACCCTATAAGGAATGTCTTTCTGCTGTTTACTCCCGTAAAAAGCTTCTTCAAGGGTGAAAATCCCTTTCCGTTCAATGAAAGCGACCTGAATGAATGGGATCTGCCATTAAACAGCCCTGACATACTGCAGGATGTCCTTGACAAGAACGTAAGCCTGTCCAAGTCTACAGTAATAGCCTTTTCTCTGATATGGAAAAGGTCACTGGAATTCTATGATATTCTTAAGCAGGTCTTTTCTCAGGAAACGAAGATCAAAGGCTCATTGAAGCTGGAATTCCTTTCCATATTATATAAGGAACACCCGTATCAGAATAAGCTTTTCAGGGTATTTCTGGATTTTTTAAACAGTAATGCCAGAACCCAGGAGGACCTCAGCTTTGTAGACAGGCTTTTCAATATATCCCAGCTTAAGGACCTGGAGAGCATAGACCCTGAGAGCCGGAGAAGCAATTTTGAAGAGGTAGTCTTAAGCCTCAGGCAACGCTACAGCGATACGGATATACCATTTGCAATAGAATCAATACTGATCGAGCTGTTCTCTAATTCATGGAAAATCCATAATGAGGGCTATGAATCCCTGGTAGAAAAGAAGTTCAATGAGCTCTATGAGTCTAAACTGGAGTTTGAAAAGTTTTTCAGGTATATTCTCAAGATTATGATAGAACTGAAGACTGATTTCGGTAATAAGGGCTTTTTCTACATGATGAAGATCATAGTGAACAATATGGAGAAAAACAGAAGCTTCTGGTCATACCAGAGCAGGATGAACATTCTTGGCGAGCTTATTAATCTGATCGAGGAATACTTCTTTATTAATATAATTTTCCATGAGCTTAATAAAGGGACATTGAGCCTTCAGATCAACTACCTGGAGATGGTGAAGAAGTTTATTGGCCAGATCCAGAGGCTCGGTTTCTATGATTTTGACAGGTTCCTGTTTTCCAAAAACCTTGAAATGATGAATCTTAATGTTGATGAGAAGGAAAAAAGAAAGATAAATCTGCTGGATATCACGAGCAAAAATGAGTTAGCATTTTTTATAAACAGATATAATATTATCCGGGAAGATCTCCTTACTGCCCAATCGCGCATCCTGAACCACATAAACTTTCTCAAAAGGTATGAGTCCAGCCTGGATATGGAGACTTTGTTCAGGGATCTCCTTTCAGAGTCAAAAATCGCAATAATAAGTGATATACACGCTAATCTGGAGGCGTTCCAGAGTGTTCTTCAGGATATTGACGACCAGGATGTTGATTTTATATTCTGTCTCGGAGATATTGTTGGATACGGCCCTAATCCCAAGGAAGTGCTTGAGCTTTCGAGAATATTTGATTTTATACTCATGGGAAACCATGAAAATGCTATTTTTAACGGTGATAAAGGTTTTAACAGCTATGCAAAGGAAGCTATAGAATGGACAAAGAATAATATGGGTTCAACAGATATTTCGACAGTTGCCAGATTCCTGCGGGGAGTTGCATTCGGAGATTATCTGTTCATACATGCATCTCCGAAGTATCCCTTTTTTGAATATATAAATAATCCAAAATCTGCTAAGGAAAATTTTTCTGCTGACAGATTTAAGGGAAGAAAATACTGTTTTTACGGGCACACCCATCTTACCGGCATCTATTCGTATTCAGAAGAAGAAGATGCCGTTCATTTTGAACCGCTTCCGGAATCTGACCATAAGAAAAAAAGAGATGAGTTCAGCTTTGACCTCAGGGCTTACCAGAGAGCATTAATAAATATTGGTTCAGTAGGCCAGCCGAGAGATAAGGACAACAGGGCCTGCTATGTCATACTTGAAAAGGATATACTGAAGTTTATAAGGCTAAGGTATGACATAAAGAGTGTTATTTCGAAGATAAAGGATAAAAACCTGCCCAGAATCCTCGCAGACAGGCTTAAGATAGGAAGATAACTATGTTCAGTGATCCGGTTGTACTTGTTTTTACTATTATCATTCTGATATATTCAATCATAATCCACGAGATAAGCCACGGCTATGCTGCTTACCTGTGCGGAGATACTACAGCAAGGGACAGGGGCAGGCTTTCATTGAATCCCATTCCCCATATTGACCTTGTCGGAAGCATAATTGTGCCCCTTATCCTTATTGTAATGAATGCAGGGATCCTGTTCGGCTGGGCCAAGCCAGTCCCGGTAAACCCTTTTTATTTCAGGAACAGAAGAAGAGATGAGATACTTGTATCATTTGCAGGACCTGCATCAAACCTTGCCCTGGTTATAGTCTTCCTTGCAATTGCAAAAGCAGGCTCCATTGTTTTCCCCAATTCAGTCAGGCTGATGCAGATACTCTTTTCAGCCATGGTGCTGAACTTTGTCCTCGCATTATTTAACCTGATCCCCATACCTCCGCTGGACGGAAGCCATATCGTAAGGAATGCATTTTCAGGAAAGGTTGAGGAGTTTTACCAGAAGATTGAGCCCTTCGGCTTTCTTATACTGCTTGGATTTATATACTTCGGTATTGCCGGATGGATCCTGATGTTTTTCCTGAGGTTCTTCTACAGGTTCATAGAACTTTTATTCTGAAATTCCTCTTTTTGAAGCGCTTTTTTATCCATTCTTTTTTTCAGGGATATTATATATAAAAGTACTATTATGCCTGCTGAATACTCAATGAGCTGTGTGATCGTATGAAGCATTATACCTGCTTTTTTTGCAAGCTCAAAATCAAGTATATTGAGAAATTCAAATGTTTTTGCCCACACAAAATGCCATGTGCCTATGCCCCCTATGCCTTTTATGGGCAGAAACTCGCTCATTTCAGTTGCTGCAGTTCCAAGGAAGCTCGAGAAAAAGCTCAGGTTTTCATAGTTTTCAAGGCCGAACGGAAAGACAATGGCAAGCAGGAGGAAATAGAGCCCCATATACTTCAGTATCCTTAGGGCAAATGAAAGAATGAAGATGAGGAAATAGGTCCTGTTCTTCTTTGCTTTTATTATATCTGCAAATATCCTGTCGAGGAATTCAAGGATGATTTTAGGGACTTTGTAGGATCTTAGCCTAAGTAGGTTTGAGAAATAATCTGTTATCTTTTTTGCCATCAGTATCAGTCTGTCCAGAAAAAATATGGCAATAATAAAAACAATATTTACCATTAGAAGAACGGCTATGTAAAGGTTGTAGTCGATATTTATGACATCGCTTCCGATGTGGTACAGCATGTATATCACTGCCATCAGCAGAAGGGGAAACATTACGGCAATATCAAAAAATATCGATAAGCCGAGGGAAACGGCCCCTATATCATAATCAATATTGAATTTCTTTTTCAGTATTATGATATATGATATTGAACCTAACCGTGCAGGCAGAAGATCGACAAACATATTCCTTACAATTGTTGTGAGGAATATGGGGAAGAAGCCTATATTATGCGTTCCTACCAGAAACCAGTACCTGAATGTCCTTATGAAGACAGTGCACAGATATATGCCGATGAATGATAATAAGTAATATTTGTTAATATTTTTGAGGTCTGAAAAAAGCTCGAGGAAATTAAAGTCCCTGTACAGATAATACATAAGCCCTGCAGACAGCAGAGCAGATAACAGTATTGTCAGATGCCTTTTCTTAAAAGGGATGCCCATTTAAGCTCCTTTATATAATTTTTTTAAGTTCCTGATACCATGTATCAGCCATTTGTTTATAGCCTTTAAGGTCCGGGTGTATGCCGTCCGGAAAATTCTGGCCTATCATACTTTTATAATTGTCTGCAAGAGGCAGTACATATTCATCTGATAAATATGGAATAATCTGATTGATGCATAAATCCAGCCTTTTTATGCAGGATTTCAGGTAATAGGGGAATACAGTCCTTGTGACTGGAGGAACGAGGGATAGTATGATTTTGAAATTCCTGTCAAGAAGCATTTTTATTATTGATTCCATATTTTTTTTGTATTTTCTGCATAATGTGTACTTTAAACCCAATCTGATATCATTTGTTCCAAGCATTAAAAGAGAAATATTTTCATTATGGCTGGTAATGAGGCTTAAATTCTTTTTCAGGTAATTCAGATACATACCTGAATTGAAGCCCTGTATCCCGAGATTGATCACTTTTATACGGCCTTTATGTGTTTTAAGGCGGGATTTCAGGAAATAGGGATAAAATCCATATGTAAGAGAATCACCCATACAGAAAATATTTTTCATATAATATAAATATACCAGAGATATTAAATAATAAAGTTTTTTTATTGATAAATTATTAAGTATAGTCTTAAATATAGCTTAATAATCAATATTTAACGGAGGGGAAGATGCAGGTAGAATTAGGAAAAATAAGGCAGCATAGTAATATTATATCAAATAAGTCAAAAGGGGTCATTGAGGGGGTCCACATCAGGGAGCTTACTCTCTTTCCGGATGACAGAGGGTTTTTTGCTGAGATATTCAGGACATCTGACCCCATATCGGAAGATTTTGAGGTTAAGCAGTCTTCCATTACAATGACAAGGCAGGGGGTCATCAAAGCCTTCCACTACCATATGGAACAGACTGATATTTTCCTGCCTGTCAGGGGGACAGCAAAGATAACCCTTGTTGATATCAGGAAGGACAGCCCTACATATCTTTATGCCAACAGCATAGTATGCGGGGAATATTTTCTGAAAGCAGTAAGGATACCAAATGGAGTCATGCACGGATATGAGGTGCTTCCGGACGGCAATATGACAATGGTATATTTTACAAACAAACATTATAATACTGAGGATGAGTTCAGGGTAGCTTTCAACTCAGATATAATAAAATTTGAATGGTGGGGTATAGAAAATAAATGAAATATTTAACGGCAGTTCTTTTTATTATTCTGCTTCAGGCACCTTTCTACTGCAGTGCTAAGGTTGAGATAAGCCTGGGTGCTAATTACTGGAATATACAGCATTTTAAGGGTATCATCCTCGATATCGTTGAAGACTCTATTGAAGAAGAGATACAGGAGCAGTTTGGAGAGGATTTTCCGGATGAGATCCTTTCAAATCTTGATTATAATTTTGATTATGATTCACGCGGAAATGGCTTAGGGCTCAATATAAGGATATACCCCAAAGGTGAAAACGGGATATTTTCTATTGGGTTTGGCTATGTATCCTTTGATGCGACTGTGGACCTGACAGGAAATTTGACGCAGTATTTTCTTTCTGACAGTGTATTTATAGGCAATGCAGAGGGTACTATCAATTTTGATATCAGGTCCTATATTCTGGACCTGATGTGGGAATTCTCGCCTGAATCAAGTTTGAGGCCCTATATTTCACTGGGTGCAGGAATAAGCCCCTTGAAGGGTGATGTCTCATATTTTTCTGAAGGGATTTTCTATGGCCCGCAAGGGGAGGAGTATTACTCTGCTTCCGACAGCCAGGATTTCAGTGAGATAGAGGATCTTGACACTGATTATATCCCCATATTTGCACTCAGCGCCGGCCTGAAGTACTATTTCTATGAGAATGCAAGCCTTTATGCAGATATCGGCTTTTTTGACGGCCTTATGATAAAAGGCGGGCTGTCTTATGCATTCTGACGCATTGAGGCACACCTTAAGCAGAGGGATATTTTATAAGCTGTTTTCTGTTCTATTAACTGATCAAGGGAAATAATGCAGGGGATCATACCAGATTTTATCTGCAGAAAATTTGATGAAAAGTCATACCACGGGGAATTTGAGGCTGTATGCCTCTATCTTGATATTTCAGGATTTACTCAGATCACAGAAAGGCTTATGTCATCCGGAAAAGAAGGGGCAGAAGAACTTTCAAAATTAGTAAACAGCGTTTTTGAACCCCTTATTGAAATTGTCCATGAAAAAGGGGGTTTTATTTCTCATTTTGCAGGGGATGCATTTTTTGCCCTTTTTCCCTGTCATGGTACCCCTTCTGGTGCGTGCGATGCTTCAGTAATGATGATCAGGGCACTTAAGGCAAATAATGCAAGGAAAACAGTACCGGGAGGATTTGAGGTATCAGGCAAGATAGGGATTTCTCTCGGAAAGCTGAAATGGGCCATAATCGGGAAAACGAAAGACAGGCTATACTACTTCAGGGGTGCTCCAATTTATGAAAGTGTAAAATGCTGCAGTTCAGCCAGCAAATTCAGGATTATAACGGACAGGGATTTTATTGATGCCTGCAGGGATTATCCTGTAAAGGCAAAAGAGGCTGAAGGGAGTTATTTTGAGCTTATTGACTGCAAAATACCTGAGCTGTCTGTCGAAAAGACTGCAGAAAAAGGCTATTTCTGCAGAGATGATATACTCAGGGAATTTATCCCTGATGAAATCCTGAAACTGAAAATAAGCGGTGAATTCAGGTATGTAGCGAGCCTTTTCATAGGTTTTGACAATCTGAGTGATGATTTGATTATTGATATACAGCAGTTATCCAATGAGTTTGGAAAAAAGGTGTTCAGGGTCCTCTACGGTGATAAAGGTGATACGATCATGGTGATATTCGGTGCCCCTATTTCTTACGAGAATAATATACAGAGAGGTGTAAGACTGGTATCAGATGTCAGGGATAAATTTCCCGGAATAAGGCTGAAAGCAGGTATTACACACGGGCAGGTCTATACAGGAATAATTGGCGGTCATTCGAGGTTCAACTATGATATTTTAGGCAATGTAGTTAACCTGTCTGCAAGATTCATGGAGGCTGCTGACTGGAATGAGATCTTAATATCCCATGAAGCTGAAGCTGCTGTCAGGGATGAATATGATATTGAGTATCTTGGTAAAAGGCATTTTAAGGGTATTAAAGCCCCTAAGAGGGTTTACTCAATTATTAGAAGAAGATTAATGCATAAGGAATCAGAGTATTCTGCTCCAATTATTGGAAGAAAGGAAGAAACAGGTACTGCCCTTGAATGGCTGAAACCCTTACAGGAGGGAAGGTCAGCAGGCATTATTTATATATATGGAATTCCCGGCATTGGAAAGTCAAGGCTCGCTGCTGAGGTGGTACAGCGCTTTGACTGTGATAAAAGGGTCTTTGTAATGAAAACGGACAATATTATTGAGACAGAATTGTATCCATTTATTTATGCTCTGAAAGGCTATTTTGAACAGCTAAAGATAAGAAAGACAGAAGAGAGCAGGCAGTATTTCGAAAATATCTATGATAATATGATAAAGCTTATCTCTTCAGATAATATCGTTCATCCCGAGAAGGAATCAATCATTAATGAACTGAAAAGGACAAAATCAATCCTGGCGGCATTGTTAGGGATCTACTGGAAAGACAGCCTTTATGAAGCTCTTGACCCGAAGGGGCGATATGAGAACACATTGTTTTCATTAAGGAACTTTTTCCTGGCTCAAAGCCTTATCTGTCCGGTTATACTGCTTGCTGAGGATATACACTGGCTTGACGATGCATCAAAAGAAGCATTCAAGCTTATATTCTCTGATATTGATAATTTCAGGATTGGATTAATCGCAACAGGAAGGTATAATGATGATAATTCCAGGCCGGTCCTTTTTGGCCATGAAAACACTGCCATATGCAATGAGATCAACCTGCGCTTTCTGGAGGATATGGAGATTGACAATCTTATACAAAGCCAGTTTAAGAGCAGGATCGATAACAGGCTCAGGGATTTTATAAGGACTAAATCGTCAGGGAACCCATTTTATATTGAGCAGTTTTACCTTTATTTATCGGAAAATGATCTTATCAGCATTGAAAACGGGAAGGCTTCCCTTGTAAAAACAGAAACAGATATTCCCGCAGGAATTAATCATATCCTTATCTCAAGGATTGACAGATTGTCACTGGAGCTGAAGCAGGCCGTTCAGATAGCTTCAGTGCTTGGAAGAGAATTTGAAACAAACCTGCTGGTAGACCTGATAAATGTAGTGGATAAAGAGCTTTCAGGCTCCATACTTGATGAATTGATCGGGATTGGAAAACAGGAGCAGATATGGGCGCCTCTTTCAGAAATCAGGTATATCTTCAAGCATGCCCTTCTTCATGAAGCTGTCTATAATATGCAGCTGAAAACTAATCTAAGAAAGCTTCACAGGATGGCAGGGGAGCTGATTGAAAAGGAATACAGCGGTACAGAATCCAAATTCCTTGAAATAGCAAATCATTTTGATAAGGCAGAACAGAATGAAAAGGCTGTCCTATATTATAGAAAGGCTCTGAGTTTTCTGCTTAAGAACTTCAGCAATAAAAAGGCGCTGGATGTGCTGGAAAGGCTTATTGAGCTTACAGAAGAAAAGAGTGAGATTATCAGGCTTTATATGCAAAAATCGGATGTACTTCTTCTCTTTGCTGAATGGAATTCAGCCCTGAGCATTTTATATAAAGCGATGGAAATGCTTCCAGAACCATCTGAAAAAACCATCCTGGAGCTTGAAATAAAAAACAGGATAGCAAATGTTCAGAGAAGCAAAGGAGAGTACTCAGAATCCATTGAAATTGCATCCTCTGTGATTGAAAGCATAAAGAATGAAAAAATTTCCGGATCAGAGGATATATACAGCAGGGCGATATCGATCCTGGGAAACAATTATCAGTGTATGTCAGATTATAAAAAGGCAATGGAGTATTATGATGATGAGAGGAAAATATACGAGAAAGAGGGAAATGACAGCAAATTAAGCAGGGTACTTATTAATATCGGATATATATTTTTTGAAAGAGGTGACTACGAGAATGCCCTGCTTTACTATAACAAAAGCAGGGATATCTGTGAAAAACTGGATCTAAAAGCAAATCTCGCTCCTCTGCTGGTAAATATTGGCGGATTATATTTTAATACAGGGGATACAGAAAGGGCAATGGAGCTGTTTAAGAAAAGCAGGAAGATTTTTGAAGAGATCGGAAACAGGAGGGAACTGGGCATAATTACCGGAAATATGGGAAGTGTTTATTTTCAGCTTGAAGATTATGAAAAAGCACTTGAATGCTTCAGATTCCTTAAAAAGATTAGCCTGGAGATAGGCGACAAAGCTATACTGAATGCATCCCTTACAAATATAGGTGCTATCCATTATGCCGAAGGAAGGTATAAAGAAGCACTTCTGGTGCTTGAGAAGGCGAGGGAACTTGCCTGTGAAGCAGGGGACAAAATGAACCTGATCAATATTCTGACCAATCTGGGTTCTGTATTTATGGAGTCAGGAAAATATGACAGGGCTTCTGAACTGTTTGAGAATGCAAGGTCTATATGCCGTGAGGTAGGCTATAAATACGGACTGCTGGTACTTCTGGCCCAGATTGGGACACTGCATTACAGTACTGGATTATACGAAAAGGCCTATGAGTCTGCAGAAGCGCTGAAAAAATTGACAGATGAGCTGAAGATAGAGAGATTCAGGTTCGAGGCTCAGCTGCTGGAAAGCAAGGTTCTTGCTAAAAGGGATAATAATACGCAACCGATCTTAAAAATGCTTACAGTATTTCAGGATATTAAGGAGACCGGGCGCATTCATTATGAAATCTGGAAAATTACCGGAGATAATTGCCACAGGGAAAAATCACTCGGGATATACAAACAGATGCTGAAGGAAAAACCATCCTTTCAGACAAGAAAACTGATAGATGAACTAAAATAAGTCGTTTTACAATATAAATTTATAAATAATCTATTTTGGTGAATCAGCAAATTTCTATGCTTTAAGCTCATTCAGGACCTTTTTATAATGATTGGCCGGTGATGCTTTAGAAAGGCTTTCGTAGATGGAGAGAGCTTTTTTTCTGTGGGATGATTTTCCTGATATTTTCCAGAGTTCGTAATAAAGCCTGGCCTGTTCTGAATCTTCGCTGAAATTGTATGTCATTTCCTGCAGAATTCCGGCTGCCAGGTCTTTATCTGTAATGCCTTTTATTACCGCATCAAGCACCTTTAAGCTGAAATCATAGTATTTGAGATTATTCTCCCGGATTATTGAGAAGGCATCGCTTAAACATTGTTCAGCCTTTTTAATATCTGAAATAGAATAATATAATTCTGAAAGGTATTCCAGTATGGAGACCTCATTGCTGTGGTAGCCGATATCCCTGCTTGTATTCAGGCTGTATAGCAGGAAATGGAGTGCTTTGGTTACTTTTTCCTGTTCTGAGTACAGCCTTCCGAGGTTTCCGGAGACTATGCTAAGGCCGAATTTTTCTCCTATTTCTTCTGATATTTTAATGCTTTTCTTAAAGTATAGTTCTGCGGAATCCAATTTTCCGTATGATTCATAATATATGCTTCCTATGTTTGCAAATGCCATTCCGAGTCCCCTCTTATCTCCAGTCTCGGTGCAGATATTCTTCAGATAGGTATAGCAGTCCAGAGCATGCTGGTAATTACCCTGTCTGAAATACACATTGCCTATATTTCCTATTATAAGGGACATTTCCTTTTTATTGCCAATCTCTGTCTGTACAGCTTTGGCGTATGAATAGCATTCCAGAGCCTTCTCAAGCTCATCCTTTGCAAAATACAGAAGCCCCATATTTAAGTATATTCCTGCAAGAGCGCTTTTATCACCGAGCTTTTCATGTATTGTTCTTGCCCTTTCATAGCATTCAAGGGCATTATCGAATTGCCCCCTCTCAAAGTGCAACAGCCCCATATTGATCATCACCCTGCCTGTCTCTTTTAAGTCCCTGATCTTTTCAGATACTATTTTCTGCTTATTGTAAAAATTAAGCGCAGTCTTATAATCGCTCATGGAATGGTAATTAATTGCAAGCATCCCGTATGAAGAGGAAAGAATGCTTCTGAATTCCTTCTTTTTCCTCCTTTTAAGCCTGACAATTATATCATTAAGCAGTTTCATGGAATCGGCATATTCACCCTTATTGGTATAAAGGCTTGAGAGCTTGTATTTCAGCCTGCACTCATTGATTATTTCCCCGTTTTTTGCATTGATGGCCTTTAATGCATTTTTTAAAAGGTGTATAGCATCATCCCAATGGCCTGTTATGGACAGCAGTTCTGAAAGCTCCAGGATTACAGGTATCTTTTCGGACCTTTCCGTTATAAGGGACAGAAGCTTGTTATATGCCTCAATTGCCTTCTTATTGTCATAGATGCGCGACAGGTAGGCCGCTGCCTTCTGATAGTATAATGCAGCTTTTTCCTTGTTCCTTGACTGGTAGAAATGGTGGGCTATTTCGATGAAACGTTCCTCTCTGCCTGAGTACAGGGAAACAAGTATTCCGGCTGCAATCTCGTGTACAAGTCTGAGCTGGGACTTCAGCTGCATACCGTAAATAGAGTCATAAAGCAGTGTATGCTTGAATATATAAAAGATTTCAGATATTGGAGCCCATATCTGTTCATTTTTGCCGATCTCAACGAGGTGGTTTGCTTTCCTGTAGGATATATTATTATTCACCTCCATTATTAACCTGAAAAGCACTTCTACCTCGAATTCCTTGCCCAGAACGGAGGCCAGTTGTACTGCGTTCTTAAGCTCCGGGGACAGTCTGTCGATCCTGCTGGTCAAGATCCTGTTAATTGTAGAAGGAATCTCAATGTCTGATTTGATAAGGCTTAACTCATTATCTTTCAGCTCAAGCATATTGTTTTCCCTTAAGAAAAGGCAGAACTGCTCAATATAGAAGGGATTGCCATATGTCTTGTTACGTATAAAATCAAACAGGCTTTTATTGACGCTTTTCTTAAGTATCATCTGAATAAAGATTTTAATTGAAGATCTGTCCAGGTAATCCAGGCATATTTCATTTATTTCAATGTTTTCTGCGGTGTTCAGAGCGGGTTTTGTTCCATCATCCCTGTATCTGCTTGCTATCACTATTGCAACAGGGTAATTTTCAATATTGCGCGTTAATACTTCAAATGCTTCTTTTGAAGAGTCATCAATCCAGTGCAGATCATCAAGCAGTATTATGACAGGTTTCAGGAGGCTCTGAGCTTTGATGAGATTCTTGATGGCAAAAAGCGTATTTTCATATCTGCTTCTATTATCCAGTGACTCATAAAGGCTGTTTTCCCAGTAGATCCCGATAAGTGCAGCTATTATCGATTCGGTCCTTTTAAGCTCTGAGATAATCTCACCTTTTCTGGGATCTGATGAGTTATCCTCCAGTTCCCTCACAAGGTCATCATATATTGAACAGAAGACCATTTTCTGAGCATTCTGATCCTTTTCAATGTGCTGGTTGAAATACTCCCTGAATGCATATTCAAAGCAGTTAAGGCCTTTCTGTATAATATTGTCGGTCTGCAGTATTAATATCTTAGCTCTGTCCCTGAGGGAACTGATCATTTCATAGGCAAGCCTTGATTTCCCAATTCCGGCATTTCCGTAAATATAAGTAATTCCTGCAAATTTTCCCTTAAATACGGGTTTGCACATATTAATCAGATTATTCTTTTCAGCTGTCCTCCCAACCATTTTATTGCTGAAAAATTGACTCTCTCTCAGTTTTTTCCTGTCAGTAAGCTCGTAAACAGTTACGGGCTTCTCAAAGCCCTTCAACAGCTTTTTGCCAATAAATTCGGTCTCACAGAATTCTCTTATGCTGTCGTTTATCTCCCTGCATATCAGTATTCTGTCCCAGTCTGAATACTCCATTAATCTTGCTGAAAGATTGACTGCTGACCCCAGGACATCATAGCATTTCAGCAGATCACAGCCTATAAGCCCTGAAAATACCCTTCCGCTTGTAATGCCTGCCTTTAGCCTGCAGCTGAGCTTTTCCCTAAGGTGGAGAGCCATATTTACAGCCCTTTCTATACTGTTTTCATATGCTACTGGAGCCCCGAATGTTATGAAAATGGTCTCTCCCTTGTCTCCAAATATTATCTTAAGATTATGCTTCCCGAAGAATTTTGCAATTTCCTTCGTTCTTATGATTAAATCATCTGTGAGTTCCTCAAACCCGATAAAAAGGTTTGCAATATCCCTGAATTCCCCCCTTATATCTTTACTGAGTATCTCATCCGGGAAGAAATCTTCCATGAATGGAAAATCGCACTGGTCTATTATTTTTACTGTATCAGTACTTTTTATTTCAGAGGGTATTATCTCATAGAATTCATTATTTATTTTCCTTGTGCTGATGGTATCATCCAGATTTTCACAGAATGCCCTGTCTGCTGTTATCATTCCCGCGGACGCATGCCCTATGGATAAAATGCATTTTTTTACTGCTTCCCCCTTGAAATAATAGCTTTTATTGCCTGATTTTCCAATTATCCCCCAGATGACATTACCAGATGACAGCCCTATTTTCCCGGTGATATCGTATTCTTCAATATGGGATCTCTGCAGTTTTTTATCCCTGAGGAGCTGTATCATTTCAACTGATGCAGTAGCAGCATCAATACAGCGTGTATCCTCCGGGAAGACAGCAAAAAATGCATCACCCACAAACTGTGTGATGAACCCCCGGTTACCCTGAACAATATTGCCAAGATGGAAAAAAAGATTATTCAGAATATCAGAGAGAATTTCAGCTCCTTCAATCCCCCTTTTCATGAGTTTTTCAGTCATTGCAGTAAATCCTGCAAAATCGATATATAAAGAGGCAGCTTTGAAATGTCCGCCTGATGACTTATTTATATACCTGCTGCAAATAAAACGGGGTAGATAGCTCATTATCCGCTCTGATAGAATATTTTAGTTATTTATATCAGGTTTATATGATAAATCAAGAATCAAAACAGGACAGAACCCATTATTGTTATATGAAAACTGAAATATTGTTGATAATTTTTCCGGTTTGGATTAGATTGTTCTGTACCGGTACAGTTTTTATGAAATTTTTTATTAAAAGAATTTTCTGAAAGGAGTGATATTATGAACTTTAAGTATATGGACAATCTTATAAAAAACGCTGACAGGCAGGGCAGAGATTTCCTTTATGAATATGAGGTATATGAGGTACTTGACAGCCTTGATATCAGGATACCCATGTTTCAGGTCTATAAACAGGATGACACATTTGAGCCATCTTTTCTTACCAGTTTTAATTCAGATAAGATTGTTCTGAAGATAATACATCCATATATCCTTCATAAAACTGATTTCGGAGGGGTAAAGGTAGTAGAAAAACGCCCCCATAATGTGCTGGAAAATATAAATTATATGCTTACGCACACTCCCAGGCAGTTTTCAGATTTCCTGCTTGCAAACAAAAGCATGGTACCCAGAAAATACAAAGGGCTGGAGGATGACGAGCTTTTAGAAAGGGTCATTGCCGATACTGTAGGCATACTTATAATGGAGTATGTTAATTATGAAAAGGATGATTTCGGGACGGAGCTGTTTATTGGATTAAGGCATAGCAGAGAGTTTGATAATATTATAAGTATAGGGATAGGGGGCGTCAATACAGAGCTTTTTGCGGAAAATCTTAAAAAGGAATGCTCAGCAGTGATCGCATCGCCTCTGGTATCAGGGAATGATTCGATCTTCAGCAAGTACCAGAACAGCCTTAGCTATAAAAGGCTTGCGGGCCTGCTGAGGGGTAAGGAACGTATAGTAGATGAAGAGAGGCTGAAGGGCCTGATAGGCATAATGTCTGAAATTGCCAGGCATTATTCATATGCCGGGGATTCAGATTTTATAATATCTGAGATGGAGATCAACCCTTTTGTATGCTTCGGTTCTGATATAATGCCAATTGACGGGCTTTTGAGATTTAAGAAAAACAGGGGCAGGACTGTATCCAAGCCGATCCATAAGATCAAAAAGCTGCTTGAGCCGAAAAGCTGTGCAATCATAGGGGTATCATCAAAGGGAATGAATCCCGGAAGGATTATTTTAAGGAATCTGCTGGAAAATAAGTTCAACAGCGAAAAGATATACCTTGTCAGGCCTGATGGGGAAGCTGTTGACGGCATAAATGCATTCCGCTCTATTAAAGACCTTCCTGAGAAGGTCGACATGCTTGTACTGGCCATATCTGCAGAACAGGTGCCCGATACTGTAAAAGATATAATTAATTATGATAAGGCGGAATCCGTCATCCTTATTCCAGGCGGGATGGGTGAGACCAAAGAGGGTAAAAAACTTGAAAAAGAGGTTAGTGAACTTATCACGAAATCACATTCTTCAGGAAACGGGGGGCCTGTTTTTGTTGGAGGCAACTGCCTTGGGATACTTTCAAAAAAAGGGAATTATGACACATTATTTATTCCTCAGAGCAAACTGCCCAAGCCAAAAATAAAAATTGGCAATACAGCTCTGATAAGCCAGTCAGGAGCGTTCATGATAACAAGGATGAGCAATCTGCCCCATCTAAGCACCCTTTATGATATTTCAACAGGGAACCAGATCGATCTGTCAACGACTGATTTTCTGGCCTATGTAAAGGATGACAGCGATATAAGGGTGATTGGAATCTATGTAGAGGGCTTCAATGATTTTGACGGTATTGAGTTTGCAAGGAGTGTAAAGATCGCCAGAGATCTTGATATAGATGTTATATTCTATAAGGCAGGCAGGTCACCTGAGGGAAAGACAGCTACAAGCGGGCATACTGCTTCTATTGCCGGCGATTACAATGTATGTGAGTCTATTTTATCTGACTGCGGAGCTGTGGTTTGCGACAATTTTAATGAATTTGAAGATATCCTGCAGATTGCTGGTTCTTTCCATGATAAAGCCATAAAGGGCAATATGGTTTTCTGTATCTCCAATGCAGGCTACGAAGCTGTAGGAATGGCTGACAATCTAAGATCCGGCGGAGATGTCTTTTTATACAAGAATGATAATGCTTTTAACAAGGGGCTCTACAGCATACTTGAAAAAAATAAGATCAATACCCTTGTGAACTGCAGCAATCCCCTTGATATTACGCCTATGGCTACTGACGCTGCATATGAAGATATTATCAGGTATGTAAACGGTGAAGAATCAGTTGATATGGTAATTGTCGGGGCAGTTCCCCTGACTGCAGCAATGAAGACCCTAAGAAGCGATATAGCAGATCCAGGCAACCTTCCGGAAAGGATAGCGGACCTTGCCGGCAGAAGCAATAAACCGATCCTGTTTGTAGTTGATTCAGGGGACCTTTTTAATGATTATGTTGCTGCATTGAGGAAGAAGGGTTTTGCTGTCTTCAGGTCAGCTGACAGGGCAATGAAGGCTGTCGGCAAATACCTGAATAAAAAGCTCAGGTAGATATGGCCGATATATTCAGGGGATATTACAGATGCCCTGCCGGGTTGATTGTCCTGGAGGCAGATGAAAAGCATCTTTTGAAAGCAGGATTTTGCGATAATGGTGAGTCAATCAGCAGTGAACGTAAAAACAGGATCATAAATGCTGCTGTCAGCCAGCTGGATCAGTATTTCAAGGGTGAAAGAACAAAATTTGACCTGAAAATTGCGCTGCAAGGCAGTAATTTTAAGAAAAGCGTTCTGCAGGAGTGTTCCAGGATCCCGTATGGGCATACGATAAGTTACAGCTGTCTTGCACAAAGGGCAAACAGGCCTGAGTCTGCCAGGGCTGTCGGGCAGATACTTAAAAGAAACCCCTATGTTATAATAATCCCATGCCACAGGGTAATTGGAAAGAATGGCAATCTGACCGGCTTTTCCTGTGGTTTGTGGAGAAAAGAGTATCTTATTGGTATGGAGAGAAAACAATCCATTTCAGAGCCCTAACCTCTGAAGAATATTATCATATACCTCTTCGGGTTTTATCTGATCCATGCATTTGTGGGTTTTCCTGGGGCATTTCCTGAACCTGCACGGCCAGCAGTCAACCTTTTTGAAAAAGATCGTCGCTTTCTGAGATATCGGAGATGTATGGGAAAAGACGGTAGGCCCGAATATTGCTGCAATATTTGTATCCCTTGCAGACGCCATGTGCATTGCTCCTGAGTCATTTGATACCAGCAGATCCAGTTCGCCTATAATATACAGGCTCTCAATCAGGCTGAAATATCCGGATGAGTTAATTACATGCGGGTTTTCAGAAAATGGTTCCCTGATTTTCTCTGAAAGCTGATAATCTTCCCTTGAGCCTATCATAATAATGTTTATATCCCTGATCTTAAGGAGGAGGCTAATGAGATTTCTGAAATTTCCCTCGCCCCACATCTTTGCAGGGCCGTACTTGGCTCCCGGAGCTATTCCTATCGTGTGTTTCCTGACTGTGATATTTCTTTCAAGCCTTTTTGAGATAAAACGGTAAAGGAAGACCTTATCGCCAATGTGATCATCCAGGGGTGTTGGTATATAGGGGCCAGGTTCTGCGCCTTGATATCCCAGGTATTTTGCCAGTCCCATATACCGATGCATCTGATGGGAGTTTCCATACTTATCTTTCGGTTTGTCAGTGAGGAAAATCCCTCTTGCATCAGTGGGATATCCCACCCTTTTCTTCACATTCCCGAAATAGAAGAGTAATGCGCCGTTAATGGCATTTTGAAGCAGTATTCCGAGGTCATAACCGCCTGATCTTATCTCTTTTATCATATGGAAAAAAGCTTTTGGTGAATTATTATCCATGCAGGTCACATTATCAATAAACCCGAGGTTCTTATATATTTCCTCAAGATAGGATTTGCATAGAATGGTAATGCTGGAATCCGGGTAAATTTTCCTGATCGCTTTTACAGCCGGAAGGGATATTACGACATCCCCTATCCAGTTTGTAGATTTTATTAGAATTTTTTCTGCACGGGCATTCATCGAAAGGGATTATATTATTGCAGGCAGATATTTTCAATTAAAATCTTTAAATATTTTGACACTATCAGTTTAATAAAATATATTGTTCTAATCATGGACAGCTGCAGATTTGTATGTACCAATAAAACAGATGAAGGCCGTTGCTCAGGCGAGCTGAAAGAAAGCTCATCGGGCCGTATGCCCGTAATAGAGATCGGGGACAGGGTTCAGTACGGATCTTTAGCATGCAGTTCCTGCGGTTCTGAATTTCCAGTCATAGATTTTGTCCCTGTGCTGATACCAAAAGCATTTTATTATTTAAGGAATAATTTCTCCATTATTGATTCATACCTGAAATATATAGGCAGGCCTTTTCCTTCAGAAATAAGAAAAAGCCTGTACTCTATATTCCTGGAACAGATCAAAAGCCCGAATGAACCGGTGATCCCAAACAGGAAAGGATATGAAGACAGATTTATGGACGGTGTTATGTCCAGGTTCAGGACATATTACGAATCACATATGGGAATGGAGTGGGACAGTGATATGTTCAGTATTGGAAAGATTGAGACAGGCAGTAAGAATACCCTGTATAAATGTGTGAATTCCCTTATCAAAAGATATTGTAAAGAGGATTATGGCAGATCCCTGGATATCGGCTCAAACCTTGGCGGGTATACATTCCTTCTGTCCGGTTTTTCCGCGAATTCCTGCGGCCTGGATACATCCTTCGAAGCAATCCACAGTGCCAGCATATCAGCTGATAAGCAAGAGATATGCTTCTCACACGGAGCATTTGATTTAAGAAAACCGCTTAAATATAGAAAAAAGCCATCATTTTTTGTCTCAGAGGCTGAAAATATTCCATTTGATTCGGGGAGCATTGATTTTTCACTGGCTTTAAATATGGTTGATATAGTTGCCGACCCGGAACTTTTCATGACTGAGCTTGCCAGGATCATGAAAAGGGGAGGGGCTGTCATTCTTTCAACACCCTTCATAGAATCATCAAAGAGCGTCAGCAAGCTTCGAAGCATAAACGAAAATGAGATAGAAGCATTGAAAATCCTGGCCAGGGAAAAAGGTTTCACGCTTCAGGAGGAAATAGACGACATTCTATGGCGCCTGAATGAATATTCAAGGAAAATTGTGCTTTACAAGGTCTATCTTGCAGTTCTTGTAAAGGACTGAGCTTCATGCAGGAGATAGAGCTGAAATACAGCCTTGAGAATTTCAGGGATTATAATTCTGTTCTATCCAGTTTAAAGGACCTTTCCAGTGATGAAAAGCTCCTTAATCTCTATCTTGACACTTCCGGCGGAATACTCAAGGCCCTTGGCTGTTCCATAAGGCTCAGGATAAAGAAGGCCGGAGGAGACACATTCTATATCCTTTCTTCCAAAACGGGAATACAAAGGAAGGATAATCTGTTTATTTCTCAGGAGAATGAGAAAATAATTACAGATTTAGAGGCGAAGGATATTTTATGCAGAGAAAATGATATTGATCATTTATTAAAAATACTGGGCCATGATGATATAAATATACCCGATAAGGGGATAAAAATTGAATCCTACTGTGCTACCATACGGAAGGAATTCTCATTCAGCGGTATCATTATTGTTCTGGACAGCATAAGATACCCTGATGAAATTACTGAATATGAAGTGGAATGTGAAAACAGTGATCATATTAAGGCTGAAAGAATAATCACAGGCCTTTTTAAGAGGCTGAAAGTATCCTATTTTTATCAGTCAAAAACAAAGAGGGAGAGGGCATTTCTGCACAGAAATCCCGGATATGGATCTTATGGTGATGAAATTTTCAGCATAACAGAGGAATTTTTGAATGGATGAAATTCTTAAAAACCTTATAGAGCATGAATCAGCTTTGCTGAAGTATTATGAAGACATGCTTTCAGATGACAGGAAGCTTTCTGCCTCATTCCTGAACATGATATATATTCTTAAGAGGAAAGAGGAAAATATCCTGCAAAAAATAAGAAGCATCAGTGAAAAGCTCGCTAAATCTCTGAATAAATCCCGGAGCAAACCGTTCAGGGACTATCTTGGACATCTGCTTATAATGCCTGGTTATCAGGAGGATATGAATGAAAAACATGAAAAGGAGATATCCGGAGATGTGTATTGGGCAGAAAGGTCCCTGTTTCTATTTTATTTTTATCTGAGGGAACTGTCAGACAGCAGGTGTTTACTTGATGAACTTGTCATGCAAAGGCATATATCATTTAAGCTTATATATAATTTCAGAGAATACAGATACAAAAAAACAGGAAATTAACCCAGTCTTGCAATAATAAAATCTGCATAAAGGGATGCAGCATCGATATTATTTGCTTCCTTCAGTCCTCTAAAACCCCCGAATGGAGATACCTCAAATACGACCGGGCCATCCGGTGTTTCAGCTATATCTACACATGTAAAATCAAGGCCGAAAATCTGCTGTGCCCTTTCTGCGATGTCAATTATATGTTTTGAAGGCTGGAAAGGCTCATATTTTCCTCCGGTCCTTATTGTCGTATTCCAGGAATCTGTCTGCATAACCCTTGAATATGTGGCAAGGTATTTTCCTCCCATAAATACTATGCCCAGGTCCCTTCCCGGAATCTCTACCATTTTCTGTATATACAGGACAGGGTTGTCTTTTTTCTTAAAACTGGCTAATTTATCCCTTGTAAGTGAATCATATTCTACAAGCATCATTCCTTTTGCTTTTGAGGTGAAGAGAGGCTTTATTACGGCCTTATGGTATCTTTGCACTGCTTTCTCTGCTTCATCGAGGTTCTCGGTAATTGTAGTGGGAGGGATTGGTATGCTGTCTCTTTTAAGCCGGGATGTACAGGTCAATCTGTTTACTGCAGTTTTAATATTTTCTGGTCTGGAAAAAAATCTGAGCCCGAGTGAACTGAAGTATTCAAGGATTGACAACTTATCAAGAAAATGAGGATTGTACTCAGAACCCAGTTTTTTAATGATTACAGCATCAAGGCCCATTATATTGATCTTATTGAAACAGAATCTGTCATTGCTGATGTCCCACACTGTCTCATTCATGTCTATCAGGGTGCTTCTTATATTCCTGCTCTCAAGTGCGCTTACAAGAACCTTTGTAGACCACCCGTCAGGTATTCCTATTACTCCTATATACATTCCTGCATTCCTTTTTTAATAATAGATGATGTCTTCGGGGAACCTGAAGTCCTCTATCCTTCCGGTATAATGATATATCTTCAGGAGAAGATAAATAGCCCTGTAATACATTGATTTTGCAAATTCATCATCCAGGTGGAACCTTGTTGAGGTCAGAAAAGACCTTATTATGCCGAGAGAAAAGCGGAAATCAAAAGATTTATCATTATTTTCAGATGCATAATCCCTGGAGAACCTGTAGAAATTACTGATCATGCAGTCAATCCTGTCTCTTACATCCTTTCCGAAATGAGGGATCCTGTAATTGGATACGATAAAAACTGAGGCATCCTGGACATAATCGCTGTATTTTGACCTGTACAGGTCGATATAGTGTATTTTCCCCTTCTCCATATCACATATTATATTATCAACGTTAAAATCTCCGTGTATGAATGTAGTGAAGGGCAGGGCAACCTTTTTTTCTATGTTTATTGCAAAACTCATCAGTTCCTTGAAAGAAGGCTCTCTGATGTTTCCGATAATCCTTTCGGGATTGTTGAATCCGGGGTGGACTTTCAGTACGTCATCAATTCTTTTTGTAACCTGAGAAAACAGGCTTGATTGCCTGGATCCTGACCTTTTTGTCTTCTGCCACATATTCCTCACGTGCTTTATAAGAATATCAGAGGCTGACCTGGCATAGGACATATCCTCCTCCAGTATAAGTTCCTGGAATGTCAGTCCTTCAAGCTTTTCCAGCAGAAGAGAGGCATTCAGGCTGTGGACATGGAAACCATGAACACCTGGTGGTGTTCCTGGAGAGATTTTATTCCATTTATGGAGATTATGGTATTCTTTTTCTATCTTATACCTCTTTCCCTCTTTAAATATTATTTCATGGGTCTCTCCGTTCCTGTCTGAAAGCTGGACAATACCAATCTTACAGCCTGATTTTGTTTCACCAATGGATTCAAAGCTGAAGTCCGGGTCAGGGTAATCATATTCAGTGGATTCCAGAGATTCACCGAGAGCATGGATCTGGTGTATTTTCAGTTTTTCCCCAATGATTGAGCTTATTACTGCTTCCCCGATATTCAGAAGAGAATCGCCTATTCTTTCCAGGTATCTCAATATAAAAAGAACAGTGAGCAGGTTCTGTGTATCTTTCTGCTCCTGCAGTTTCTTGAGTATCACTTCAAAATTATTCTTGTAAAGCTGGTCAAGGCTGTATTCGCTGTGGCATATATTAATTGCCAGGCTTATATCATTTCTGAATACTGCTTCGGTTATGATCTCAAAAGCTGAGTTTATTTCATCAAAGAAAGCCTGATAATCATAATCTTTTATAGAAGCGGGATTATTGAAATACTGTACCTGATTGACAATGTTTACGCAGAAATCACCTATCCTTTCAAGGTTTGCAGTAATCACATTCAAGGATTTTGAGAAATCCATAAGCTTCTTATTGCCGGTTTCTGAGTAGATAATAGCCAGGTATACCTTTTTTTCAATAATGCTCTTCAGGTTATCGATATGGTCATCCCTCAGCAAAACACGGTCAGCAATCCTGTGGTGCGGGTGATCGAGGGATTCCCTTGCATCTTCAAGCTGTTTGCTCACTTCGATCATCAGGAAGCGGAAATTTTCTTCAATCTCATTTATCAGACCAGCAACAGACATAATTCCAGTAATTAATCCTCCTCTTTCCAGGAAAATGACAGAACAAGCTTTTTACGGTTTTCCCTGTGTTCTGACAGGATTTTAAAATGTATAAGGCCCCCGGGTTTTAGTTTCAGGTCATTTTTGGCTGTCCTGAGTATTATTTCATCTTTTTCAAAGCCGTCTTTTAAGGCAGTCAGATACTTTATTACAGTCTCTTTATCCTGATACGACTCAAACCTGAAATCATCCTTCTCGCTTTTCATGTTTTAATCTCCCTATTCTAATCTGCTTTTATATTCTGAAATGATCCCCGCCTTACTGGAATTTGCATTTTTCAGGCTTTTGATGATAGAAGGATCATTCCAGCCAGCCTGAATACCAATTTCTCTTCCTGATTTTTCCCTGTCCTGCAGATGGGGGGGCCTTAGCTTTTCACTCATGTGAGTATCATCTCCCATAAATACAAGCAGATGCTTCTTATGGTCTGCTGACCGGTTCTTTTTATTGACAACATCAATAAGGAAATCAGAATACTGTCTCGACCGGGGATTCCATACCTCTATCCCATCAACATCATAATCAGTAAGAAGTACAGGCCAGAATTGTTCCGGGTGGGGTATTATGATACCTCCGTTAAGCATCCTGGCCTCTGATATTACGTCCTGAGCTTTATAGAAATATTTCAGGCTGAAATTATCCTTTACTATTGATTTTAATTCATTCAGGAATACCTGGCACCTGTTAATCATATAATCGCTGTATTTGTACCTGAGACAGTCGAAGAAATCTCTTACAATACGGTTTTTTACCATTTCTATGGTTAAATTTTCCTGATTAATGTCCAGAAGCTGTTTGATAATACTCATATAATGCCTTATGAAAAGTATCAGCTTTTTTTCAGTCCCTGTTTTTTTTGCTGCAGACTCCAGCCTACCTTCCAGAGCAGGTTTGAGCGCTGAATCTATAAATTCATAGAGCTGGTTGGACCTGTATCTCAATGTGTGATTCAGCATATTGAGAAATGTGGCGGACCTGTCCCTGTTTTTATTCTTCATATGTATAAGCAGCTGTATCTTGCGATTGAATTCCTTTGACATGCAGTCTATTTCAACCCCTGAATAATCATCCCATGACATCATTACATTGTGCTGGGTGGGAATGATGATGCTGTTTTTCATATTTGGGAATGTGGCGGATATGCGGTATCTTATCAGTTCCATGCTGATAGTCTCGGGATGCCAGTGAACTGCCATTACAGTCCTGCACTCCGGAAAGCTTTCAGGGGGTGTTTTTATAATCTCTTCCTGTTCTTTTGTGATCTCTGTCCTTGTGATCTGTCTGAATATATCAAGATCTTCACTGGTTGGCAGTGGATCAAGGGTTTTTATATCTATTTCTTCAAAGCTGTTGATCTTCATAAAACATCATCTCTTTTATTATTTTTTTTAAGCATTTATATGAAGCAATAATTATGAAACAGGATCTACTTTTCAAATATCCTTGACCCTACCCTGACTATTGTCGAGCCTTCCTTTATGGCAGCCCGGTAGTCATTGCTCATTCCCATGGAAAGGGACCCTTCATAGCCAGGTATATTATTCTCCATAAATTGATCTGAAATCTTCTTAAGGGACCTGAATATACCTGATATTAAATCATAATCGCTGCTGTATGGTGCCATTGTCATCAGCCCTTTTACCTTCAGGTTATTCTTCAGAGGTATAGTCTTCATCAGCTGATATATGTTATCCTTATCAAATCCATATTTGCTGGTTTCTCCAGAAATATTGAATTCAAGGAGTATCTCCTGAGCCTGGCCTGTCCTGCCTGAGTATGTATCAAGAAAATCAATCAGCCTGAAGGAATCAACAGAGTGGATCAGCCTGACCTTTCCCGCTATGTACTTGTATTTGTTGGACTGCAGGTGGCCTATCATATGCCATCTTATATCCTTATGATCCTGAAACAGCTCAAGTTTCCTCTGAAGCTCCTGCACCCGGTTCTCTCCAAGGAGAAAATGCCCGGATTCAATAACAGCCTTTATTTCATCAGCATCCCTGGTCTTTGTCACAACCAGGAGTTCGCAGCTTCCAGGTTCACGGCCGGATTTTTCCAGTATTTCATCAATCTCTGATTTTACAGATCTCAGGTTTTTTATTATATGCCCGTATTTCATTTTATCTTCTCTTCAAGGGATTTTCCAATGTCAAGACTGTCAACAATGAATCCTTCAGAAGTCCTGCTGATATTAAGGATGACTGAGCGCCCTCTCAGCCCATCTCCGAAAACAATTACCCTCCTGTCTCCATAAATGCCTGCAACTGTACCCTTTTGCGGAACTGCAAGCACTCTTACCAGCAGCTTCAGCTGATATTCTTCATCTGAAATTCTCTCAATCTTTCTGTATCTTATATAAACCTCCGGAAAATGATAGTTTTCAAAAAAATTTTCAAGCCATTTTCTGACATCATCCTCCAGCAGATTGTTTTCCTGGTAGAATGATCTGGACAGGTTGCTTACAAGGAGGTCAACATTACTGCTTTCAAAACTGTTCTTTAAGGACTCTACATAGCTTTTGGCTTCTGACTTCATAATAAAGAATATGATGATAGCCAATATTACTATTGAGGGCAGAAAGAATATGAGAATATTATATGTTTTTTTGGATATCATAAGAAAGACTGATAAAATTCAGAAGCCTTGCCTGGTCTTTGTCCCTCCTGTTGGAAAAGAAGAGGCCTTTATTGTGGGATGTGCATTTCTTGTTGATATATATGTTTTCCAGGGGAATTCCGGAAATCAGGAAATGTTTCCTGACCGCGCCCGGAAGATCGAAATAAAGACTGCTTTCGCGTTCTGTGAAAAGATCATCTATATCCTGGTTAAATAACAGATTCATTTTATACCTTATTTCTTCCTTGACTTCATAGCAGCAGGATTGTATTGCAGGCCCGGCAGATACAAGGATATCCTCCGGGTCTATTCTCATCTGCATGAATTTCTCTACAGTCCTGGGTATTATATTAGCATGCAGGGATTTCCATCCGCAATGGAGTGCAGCGATAAAGGATGCTGTTTTGTTCGTAATAAGGACAGGCACGCAGTCAGCTGTAAGTATATTGACTATTATTTCCCTGTTTGTGGTTATTACAGCATCATAACCAGATATCATTGACATGTTCGGTGTGTCCTTTATTATAGCAATCTCGCTCTTATGAGGCTGGCTTAAAAAGATGGGCTTTTTGTGAAGAATATCAAAGCTGTCTGCAATAATCTGATACAGCAGAAGGCTGTTGGTCTTATTTGAAGGCCTTTGAGATATATCAAGATCGATTTGGGTCCCGTCTGATAATCTGCCGGATCTGGTTAAAAATCCATAGCTTATTTTTTTTTCAAGCTCTTTGAACAATGGGCTTTGAAAATAGAGTACAGCCTTTTTTTGTATTGGATCAGTCATTTTTTAGAATCTCCAGCTGGTTTTTAAGTACCTCCTCAAATATTGCCTGATATTTATCGAGATCCTCTTTTGTAGAAGCTTCAAAACGCAAAACCAGGACAGGCTGAGTATTGGAAGGCCTTAAAAGGCCCCATCCTTTCGGAAAATTTACCCTTACCCCGTCTATATCTATTATATCATATTCATTTTTGAAATGCCTGGTCACCCTATCAACCACCTTGAACTTTATATCTTCAGGGCAGTCAATTCTAATTTCAGGAGTAGAGAAGGTTTTAGGCAGTGAATCTTTGAATTTGCCGAGTGTTTTATTTGTATTGGATAATATTTCCACAAGCCTTAAAGCACTGTAAACAGCATCATCATAACCGAAATACCTGTCTGCAAAAAAGAGATGACCGCTCATTTCTCCGGCAAGAACAGCCTTTTCCTCCTTCATCTTGGCTTTTATAAGGGAATGCCCGGCCTTCCACATGATGGGGCTGGCTCCGGCTTTCTTTATCTCATTGTAAAGGTTCATTGAACATTTTACTTCTCCGATTATCTTTGCATCCTTATTCTTTTCAATTATATCAAGGGCAAAGAAAAGAAGAAGCTCATCCCCCCAGATTATCCTGCCGTTTTCATCAATAGCGCCAAGGCGGTCAGCATCCCCATCAAAAGCTATTCCAATATCAGCCTTTTCACTTTTGACCTTTTCAATGAGTGATACGAGATTTTTCTCAACAGTGGGATCAGGGTGGTGGTTTGGAAAGTTCCCGTCCATAACGCAGAATAATTCAGTAATATTATGGTTAAAGTGGTTGAGGACATCCCCGATAATAATTGACCCGGTTCCATTACCGCAATCCACAACCACCTTTATTTTCTTCTTAAAGCTGAAATGCTGGTAAAGGTATTCTCTGTAGTCGGCAAGCAGATTGTAGACCTCTTCTTTGCCGCAGCAGGTAGGTGTAATGAAGTCCTGAGCCCTGATGATATCTGCAAGTTCCTGTATCTGCTGTCCATAAAGCCCTTCTTTGCCTATGCACAGCTTAAGCCCGTTGTATTCCGGAGGATTATGGCTTCCAGTTATCATAATCCCGCCTGCTACATCAAGATTATGCAGGGCAAAATATAATACAGGGGTTGGAACTGTGCTTATATTGACGACATTTACCCCTGATGACATTATTCCTTCGATCAGATAGTTATAGACTGCATCTGAGCTGTTCCTGCAGTCCCTTCCAATAGCTACTTTCTTACCGCCGGAATCGACTATCTTTTTTGCAAATGCTCTGCCGATATCTGATACGGTCTCTCTTGTAAGGTCATCAGGAAAAATACCCCTTATATCATATTCCCGGAATATATGAGCATTCATAGGTCCCTCCTTAAATTTCTAAAATTCCTTCCTTGATATTAAACCCTTAAATATTTAAGTCAAAAAAAAATTAGACAGAGGAATTATATTCAAAGTGTTAAATTAAAAGGCTTTTCAGGGAATTAAAGAGAAAATCAATTAAATAAAAAGTGGTACTTCTTCCTGATATAATCAATGGCTTCAGCTTTATTGCCTATTTTATCTTCAAGCTGAAGGTTAAAGATATGATCTATTATCTCAGAATATACAGGCCCCTTTTCAATTCCCAGCATGATAAGGTCTCTGCCGTTTATCAGCGGTTCGGGAGCAGAGGTTTTTTGAAGGAGGATATAAGCATTCAGGGCATTCAGGTATGGCGTAGGATCTTTTTTTTCTGCAATCAGGGAGGTGCGGAGAAACTCCAGGTGCTTTAAAATATTTGGCTTCAGATAGAAGCGTTTTATCTCCGATGAACTGAAATCTTTCGCTTCTGCAAGGATTGACTGGCTTTGAATAATGTCGACCGCATCTTTAATGATATTATTTTTGAATCTCAATCTGGATAAGACCTTTCTGGCTGCAGAACATGACCTTTGCAATGGATCGCCTGTGCCTGCTTCTGCTCCTGTTTTATGCAGCAGTATTGCAAATATAATTGCAAGGTCATCCTTAAAGGCGTTATTATCAAGCATGATCAGAATATTCCCTAAAACCGTATTTGTACCGGCAACTGTGGCTATATCCTTCAGGGGCAGGATTTCAGGGATTATACGGCTTAACAGGCCTGATTCATCAAGCAGATTAATGAATCTGGATGGTCTGGGATTGTACAGAAGTGCTTTTTTTAATTCCTCACTGATTCTTTCCCCGCTGACGGACCTGATCCTGTCATTTTCGCTTATTATTGCCCTGAGTGTTGCGTCTTCAATCCTGAAGCCAAGCACTGCTGAAAATCTTACTGCTCTGAGCATTCTTAACCTGTCTTCGCTGATTCTCTGAAAGGGGTCGCCAATTGCCCTTATCACTCCTTTTTTAGTATCTGATAATCCTCCAACATAATCCATTATTTTTGCGCATACAGGATCAAAAAAAAGCCCGTTGATTGTAAAATCCCTTCTTTTTGCATCAATTTCAGGTTCTGTGAATATGACCTTTTTTGGCCTTCTGCCGTCCAGATATTCGTCATCCTTCCTGAATGTAGCTATCTGATACTGGTGGCCATTCTTGATCACAATTATTACACCAAACTGGATACCGACCTCTATTGTGTTTTTAAACAGGCTTTTTATTTTTTCAGGGGATGCCTCTGTTGCAATATCGATATCGAAGTCATTTCTGTCCAGCCTCTCCAGTATGAGATCCCTTACAAAACCTCCTGCAATATAGGCTGTATGCCCTGCATCTCTAATAACCTTTATTATCCTGATTGCATTTGAGTATACCGGATTTAGTGAAATGGAATCTGGAGGTACAAAATTTATTGTCTTCAATTAATATGTTACCATCCCAGTATTGTGCCAAAACCTGCAAGAAAAACATCCAGCTGGGTCAAATCACTCTTATTCGGTTCAGAAATAACTGAATTAGTGATACCTTCACTGTTTAACACCTCTATAAGGGCATTTACAATACTTCTTTTGTTTTCTTCATTTGAAAGATTTCTGAATCCTGTCTTGCCGTAGTAATCTGATATTTTATTCATTTTGGAGGGTTTTGCGCCTGTTTTGGAAAAATCCCTTTTTGAAAGGTAGTCTACAGCATTATGGAGTGTCTGAAGCGACCTGCGGGATATCTGTGAAACAGGGGTATTGCCGGCTGTGCTGGCTTTTTGAAGCAGATCCCTGGATTCATTATAAAAAATAGTAAGTGCAGAGAGAAAAGGCTCCGGCCTCTGTATTCCAAAATTATTGAATGATATGGTATGCAAAAGCTTTAAGGAAAAATATGATCTCTTTGAGTAGGATATCGATATGTCTCCTGAAAACCCTAAATGATCCTTTATTTTTGTAATCTCCTTTGTATGGTTCTGGCCTATGAAATTATTCCATGACTGGTTTACCCTTGATGCAGCTGCATAAGTACTTCCACCGGATATGCTTATTGCCTTTTCAAGAGTCATTGCCTTGCTTTGGGGAGGGATCTCAATCTCCATTCCGGGGGTCAGGCTGTGCCTGTTTTTGAGATTATTATACCTGATCAGGTCATCAGCTGTGATGTCAAATCTCCTGGCGATCTGCGCCAGGGTATCTCCAGGCCTTACTGTATATCTGTTGGGGCTCCGGGTAATTGCATGTTCCAGCGGGATATTGACCCTGGGGTATTTAATATCCATATTATATACTCCTTATTTAATTATTAAGCATTCTAATTGATCTGATTTCTTTTTTCAGCCTAAAAAACTTTTCTGAGATGTCCATAAAGTTATGTATAAATGTTGAATTATTAATATTTATGGGATCCTGGGATATTTCAGGATTATTTCCTTTCAGCAGATCAAAAACCTCTGTGCCGGGAACCGGTGTCAGCTCGCTTAATCCTACATAATACCCTTTTTTTGCATATTCAACTGCAAACTCCCTGAGCTCATCAAAATCCTGGCCCGGCAGGCCGAAGAGAAGGTAGAAACCTGTCTTTGACCTTTCTATTCCAGCATTCTCAAGGATATTCAGTACCTCAATGAATCTGCTGTAATTTATTTTCTTGTTTGAATATTGCATTGTCGCGGTGTCAAATCCCTCCACAGAAAGCCTTATGGTAGTAAAATTGAGCTTTTTTAACAAGAATGCCAGTTCTTCATCGAGTAAAGACGTATTTAAGCCGTTGGGAAGATGGAATCTGCTGTCCCTGATCCCTCTTCTGGCCAGTTCATAAAGAACAGGCTTTATATGCTTTTCCTTATTGTGAAGCAGTGCGTCGTCAAAGAAAACAATATCCTTATTCATTAAAGCACCCTTTAATATATCCTTTATGACATTATCGTAATTTCTTTGAATACAGTTGTGTCTGTGCATGACAGGCGACAGGCAGAAAGCACAGCTAAAGGGGCATCCCAGTGATGTAATCACGGGTGAAAAATCAATATAACCGGGAATCTCCTGCTGGCTGAATTCCCTGAATTCTTTATATATATCAATTTTATCTGAATGCTCTATAAGGCGTAAGGATTTAAATAATTTTAGAAGCTGGTTCAGGTCCGGAGTATTTATAACATGGCAGTCTTCTGTTTTGCCAAGCATTTTTTGGCTGTGGACGGGGTATTGGATGGGCCACATTCCCCCTACCACTACCGGAAGGTTGCCCAGTGTTTTTCTGAGAATACTGATCGAGTGCATTACTCCTTCATACCAGTATGACATAAGTGAGGTTATCAGGATAATGTCTATATTTTCGAGTTTCAGAAGGGCATCTGTAATGATATTTTCAGGCATTCCATAAAGAGAGTAGAAGCTGTACTGGTCCTGAAAACAGCTTTCTACCTTACGGAGATGAGTCTTATGAAATTTGCCCTGCCCATAAATCTTCTTTTTATAATAGGCAGGATACAGGTCTTTGTTTACTCTTAGAAAATCTATATAATACACATTGAAGCCGGTATGCTTCCTGATAATATATTCTATGAATTCCAGGCCGAAAGGGTGCAGCCAAAGGTCATAGGCTGCAAAATCACTTATTAGAGGGTTTACAAGAAGCACATTTTTCATTTTTAACCAAAACTTAACAAAAAATTATGAAAAAATTAAATTGATGATATTATTAATTAATAATAAATTCGTTATATTATTAACACTGGAGAATGAAAAGTAAATATAATTAATTTTATATTTAAGGAGTAAAAATGTCGAGACTTATAGCAATAGTGGATGATGAGCCCGATATAATAGAGCTGGTCTCAATTAATCTGAAAAAGGCCGGGTTTTCCACAAAGGGCTTCCATAATGCTGAAGATTTTTACCAGTATCTGAAGGCAAATGTCCCTGATCTTGTTGTTCTGGACCTGATGCTCCCCGATGCTGACGGGCTTGAGATATGCAGATTTTTAAGAGCAGATGAAAGATTTCAGTCAGCCTATATCATTATGCTTACAGCAAGGGATGATGAAGTTGATAAGGTTGTAGGGCTTGAATTAGGCGCTGATGATTATGTTACAAAGCCCTTTTCACCAAAAGAACTTGCAGCGAGAGTAAAGGCAATATTCAGAAGAGAACGGAAGGAAAAGGAAAGTGACCTGCTGATCATTGGTTCTGTCAGGATAGATCCGGGAAGGCATGAGGTTTATGTGGAAGGAAACAGGATTGATCTTACAGCCACTGAATTCAGGCTTCTTCAAATCCTGGCTGAAAGAAAGGGGAGGGTTTTCTCAAGGGATTACCTTCTTGACCTGCTATGGGGCAATGAGAAAATCGTGGTGGACAGGACAATTGATGTTCATATTACACACCTGAGGGATAAAATGGGAAATTCAGGAAATATGATAAAAAATATTAGAGGGGTAGGCTATAAGATACAGGAATGAGAAAAAAACTTATAACAAGGATTTTCAGCGGGTATCTGTTCATTATATTATCAGTTATCCTGATCAACGGGATCTTATTTTCCAATTATCTATATAAATTTTATATTGAACAGCTGAATGAAAGGTTATTCAGCATAGCATTATCCATAAAGCCCCAGGCGGATATCCTGCTTAATGCGGAGGGCGACGAAAAAAAACATGAAGAAGCAGAAACAGCACGGAACATACTCCAGGATACTGCAGAAAAGCTTAAACACAGAATTACAATTATAGACAGAAAAGGTTCTGTATTATTCGATTCAGAAATGGATTATCATATTATGGATAATCATCTTAACAGAGCTGAATTATCAGAGTCAGATGATAACAGATTCGGTTATTCCGTAAGGTACAGCACATCCATAAGAAGAAAAATGCTGTATCATGCTGTCGAGAATCTTTATGAAGGCCAAAAAACAGGTTATATCAGAATAAGCGTCCCTTTATCAGATGTCTACACCCTTGCAAAGAAATGGATTTTCAATATTGCACTTCTCGGGATATTAGTGACAGTGCTATCTGTCCTGGCTGCATATTTTCTGTCCAGGGATACCACAAAAAAGCTTTCGGAGCTGATAAGCTTTTTTTATAATGTAAGAGAAAAGGACAGCTCATTGAGGATCATATCCAGGCCCGGGGATGAGTTATACCCTCTGCATTCGGCAGTAAACAGCATGCTTGACTCAATAAGTCAGAAATATTCGGAAAAAAAGCCTTATGATTCAGTTTGTTCAATAATACAGAATATTGAAGATGCCAGTGTAATCATTAATAATAATGACGAGATTTATTCGGGCAATAAAACCTTTGCTTGCATGTTCAATGAGCATTACAAAAACAGAAAATACTGGGAAATATTCAGAGATTCTGATCTTAACAGCCTGATCGAGCATACCAGGAAAACAAGGATGAATTCCAGGGCTGAGATCAAGCATGATAACAGGTTCTTCGTCTGCAATTCAATATTTTTGCCCAATATTGAATGTGTATTACTCATTTTTTCAGATATTTCAGATATAAAAGCCTTTGAAAAGCAGAAAAGGGAGTTTTATGCCAATGCATCACATGAACTGAAAACACCTCTTACAGCAATAAAAGGCTTTGCTGAAACCCTTTATGAAGAAGTAGAAGAGAAACATAAGGGCTATCTGGATATTATCCAGAAGCATGTAGACAGGCTTATAAAGATAGTAAAGGATTTGATAATGATCTCCGAACTGGACCAGCATAAATCGGGAGAGGACTTTGAATATGTGGATCTTAGGGAGGTTCTGGATAATATTATCGTTCTTTTTAAATATTCCCTGGAGAAGAAGCACCTGAATCTGAATATTGATATTTCTGATGATACGCCGGGGGTTTTGGGCTGTGCTGATAAAATTGAGCAGATGCTTATAAACCTTATAGATAATGCAGTCAGGTATACAAAAAAAGGGTCTATTTCCGTTTCGGTCAGGCCTGAGAATGGGCATGCCCTGTTGACTGTCAGGGATACAGGCATAGGCATATCTGACAAGGACCTGCCAAGGATATTTGACCGGTTCTTTGTCGCTGAGAAAAGCCGTTCCAGGGAAAATGCAGGTTCCGGGCTTGGGCTGTCGATAGTAAAGCAGATTGTCCTGCTGCACAATGGAAAAATAAATGTTGAAAGCAGTATCAATTCAGGGACTGTTTTTACCATACATCTTCCAGCATCAGAAAATTAACAGAAAATTAATATAATAATTATAATCCCTTAAATTTCTCCATGTAATAATAAATAAAAAACTGAAAAAGGAGAAAAAAATGAAAAAAGCAATTCTGGTAATGCTTGCACTTTTGATTATCATGCCAGTTATCTGCAGGGCAGAGGGAACTTTTGACGGCTTATTATTCGGGGATTATTATTATGTCAGCAGCCATCACCTGGAGGATATTGAAGGATTGCACGGCTTTGTCGTAAGAAGGATATATTTCCGATACAAATATAAGCTGAACGATGAATGGTCCGGGGTACTGAGGTTTGAGATGAACCATCCCGGAGACTTTGAATCAAGCGATAAATTAGAACCATTCGTAAAGGATGCTGCTATCAGTTATAAAATGGGTAACAGCACTTTTGGGTTAGGCATAATAGGAAATCCGGCATTCAGCGGTTATGAAAAATACTGGGGATACAGAAATGTTGAGAAATCCCCGGCAGACGTCCAGAAATTTATGAGCTCAAGGGACCTGGGCATATCATATTCATATAACTCCGGTGGATTTGGCTTTACGGCCCTTTATGGAAACGGTGAGAGCAATAAAAATGAAAAGAACAAAGGGAAATCGCTCCATGCTCTGCTTTCTTACGGGCAGAAGGAAGGGCTTTACATCGAGGGATATTTCAATTATACCGGCAAGGAAAGCGATGAAAGTGAAACCAATATGTCAGCTTTAATAGCCTATAAGAGAGATTGGGGAAGGCTTGGCGCTATGTATGCCAGGAAAAATGTGGAAACTGATGATACAGAAAGCGACTACAGCCTTTTTTCAGTATTCGGGGTCTTTTCATTATCAAAGAAGCTTGACCTTATAATGAGGTACGACAAAGTTCTTGACCCGAACCCGAAAGCTGACGACATAGCATATCTCAGGATGTCCGAGCTTAACCCGTCAAACCTTGTTATTGCAGGGTTTTCTTATTCAATTATAAAAAATCTCCAGGTAATACCCAATGTAGAATATACATTTTATGATGATGAAGATGGAATTGAAACAGATTCAGACCTTATAGCCAGGCTTACTTTTTCATATAAATTCTAATAAAAAAAGGAGGATAAAAATGAAACTGTATAATACTTTAATTATTTCAGCAATTCTTATAATAATGACAGGCAGCGTATTCAGCATATATGCCCAGCAGACCGAGCTCACGGGGGCGGGTGCTACATTCCCTTACCCGCTTTATTCAAAAATGTTTGATGAATATTATAATCAGACAAAAATAAAGGTAAATTATCAGGCAATCGGTTCCGGGGGAGGTATCAGGCAGATGCTGAACAAGACCGTGGATTTCGGTGGAACTGATGCATTTATGGATGATGAGGCTATCAGGGAAGCAGGGGCACACATAGTCCATATCCCTACATGCCTGGGGGCTGTTGTAATCACATACAACCTTCCTGACAGCCCGGAACTTAATTTTTCATCTGATGTAATAGCTGATATATTTTTGGGAAAGATTACCAGATGGAATGATAAAAGAATACAGGAATTAAACCCCGGTGTGTCCCTTCCAGATATGGAAATAGTAGTTGTACACAGGTCAGACGGCAGCGGTACGACAGCCATATTCAGCGACTACCTTTCCAAGGTCAGTGATGAGTGGGAAAATAAAGTTGGCAGAGGGAAATCATTAAGATGGCCTCTTGGCCTTGGAGGGAAGGGAAATCCGGGAGTTGCAGGATTAATCAGGCAGATACCGGGATCACTGGGATATGTTGAGTATATATATGCATCGAGCAATAATCTTCCAGCTGGAATAATCAGGAACAGGTCAGGCAATTTTATTGCACCGTCCATAGAATCTGTTAAAATGTCTGCTGATATTGAGATACCTGATGATACACGTGTAAGCATAACGGATACTGATGCAGAGAATGGTTATCCTATATCAGGCTTCACCTGGATCATATTATACCAGGAACAGAACTATGGAAAAAGAAATAGAAAGCAGGCAGAAGAAACATTGAAGCTTATATTGTGGATGCTGGAAGATGGCCAGAAATATGCTGAACCTTTGCATTATGCTGACCTTGCACCTTCTGTGCTGAAAAAGGCTGAGGCACTGCTGAAATCCGTTGTATTTGACGGCAAAAAAATTCTTTAGGATAAAATCAGCTGAGATATAATTGGGGGAGGGGACCCATCCCCCAATTATATAATGTGATAATGAAAAGAATATAGTTATGAGAGGATAGCGGAGAAAATAAAGATGATCCGGGAGAAAGCATTCAGATGGATATTGAAGTTTTCAGGATTGATTATTGCAGTCATACTCCTGTTATTATTTCTGACACTTCTTTATAAATCAGTTCCATCAATAAGGCACAGCGGATTCAGTTTTCTTTTCAGCGGGATATGGGACCCTGTCAATGATGAATATGGTGCTGTGCCATTTTTAGCAGGCACTCTTATTACGTCTTTTCTGGCGCTTTTTATCTCTATCCCCTTTGCTATTTCACTGGCTGTCCTGTTGGGAGAATACATTAAGACCGGTTTTTTAAGCAGTGCCTTGAAGACGATTATTGAACTGCTTGCCGGGATACCTTCAGTAATATACGGGTTTTGGGGTCTTTTTGTACTGGTCCCCCTTATTCAGAAACTCCAGCTTAAGCTGGGGGTGATACCATATGGAGTGGGCATGCTGACATCGGCAATAATACTGTCCATCATGATAATACCATATTCAGCCTCAATATCCAAGGAGGTCATTAATATGGTGCCCAGGGACCTTAAAGAGGCCGCCTATTCTCTGGGAGCAACAAGGTATGAGGTTATAAAAAAGGTCAGCCTTCCTTATGCGAAATCGGGTATCTTTGCCGGGATATTGTTATCCCTTGGCAGGGCTTTAGGTGAAACTATGGCTGTTACAATGGTTATCGGAAACAGAAATACAATACCAAAAAGTATTTTTGATCCCGCAAATACAATGGCAAGCATAATTGCAAATGAGTTTGCAGAGGCATCAAGTAATCTGTATCACTCAACTCTTATAGAGATAGCATTGGTGCTTCTTTTTGTTACTGCTGTAATCAGCTTTTTAGGAAAAATAATTATGAAAAGGCTTCAGAGGGGTATGCCACAATAGCTGTATGGAGATAATCAATGATTGAAAAAGGAATCAGGCTCAGGATTATAAAGGACAGGCTGTTTATGTTTTTTATAGTATTATTCTCTCTGATCTGTGCGCTTCCTCTCGTTCTTATATTCTTTTATCTTATAAAGAATGGCTTATCAGCTGTTAACCTTGATTTTCTTGTGAATCTTCCCAAACCTGTGGGAGAGGAGGGAGGAGGTCTTGCGAATGCAATTGCAGGTACGCTTATGCTGATCCTTATCTCTTCTTTAATATCCATCCCTGTCGGTGTCACAGGAGGCATCTACCTTTCAGAGAATAAAAAGAGCAGTATTGCTTCATATATAAGAATGTTTGTTGAAATTCTACAGGGGGTTCCATCAATAGTGATCGGAATTTTTGCATATCTCTGGATCGTTGTTCCTTTCGGGGGTTTCTCAGCCCTGTCAGGAGGAATTGCCCTTGCAGTTATGATGCTTCCAATAATTGTAAGATCAACTGAAGAAACGCTTAACCTTCTTCCTTACAGCCTTAAGGAGGCATCTATGGCGCTTGGCGTCCCTTATTATAAGACTATATTGAAGGTCATACTTCCCACCGGGTTCAGCGGTATTCTCTCAGGGGTTCTGCTCAGTATCGCAAGGATCAGCGGAGAAACCGCTCCTCTGCTGTTTACTGCCTTCGGAAATCCCTTCTGGAACCTTAATATAACAAAACCTGTAAGCTCTCTGCCTCTGGAGATCTACAATTATGCGATGAGCCCGTTCCCTGAGTGGCATAAGCTTGCATGGGGCGCATCATTTGTGCTGATAATAATTATTCTTATACTTAACCTGCTATCAAAATTAGGAGCAAAGAAATGGAAAGTGCAGTACTGAATATAAAGGATCTGTCCGTATATTACGGAGATACTAAAGCTCTCAGCAATATAAACCTGAAAATCGAAAAAAGGGTTGTGACTGCGATAATGGGCCCTTCAGGATGCGGTAAGACCACACTGCTACGCTGTGTCAACAGAATGCATGAATTAAGCGGTAATGTCAGGACTGTAGGGCAGATATTCCTGAATGACCAGGACCTTAACCAGATGAATCCAATAGTAGTCAGGAGGAAAGTTGGAATGGTATTCCAGAAGCCAAACCCCTTTCCAACCATGACAATATATGATAATGTTATTGCCGGATATAAATTAAACGGAATCAGATTGAAGAAAAGCAAAAGGGATATGATTGTAGAGGATTCGCTGAAGAAGGCTGCATTATGGGATGAAGTCAAGGACAGCCTGATGAGAAAGGGAACTTTCCTCTCGGGCGGGCAGCAGCAGAGGCTGTGCATCGCAAGGGCCCTTGCTATGAATCCCGAGATACTATTGCTTGATGAGCCGACATCAGCCCTGGATCCGAAGGCAACATCAAAAATTGAAGAACTGATTGTAGAATTGAAGCAGTATGTAACGATAATGCTTGTTACTCACAATATCGCACAGGCATCAAGGGTTTCTGACTATACGGTATTCCTGTACCTGGGGGACCTTGTTGAATACGGCCAGACTGAAAGGCTTTTTACAGTCCCGAAAGACAAGAGGACAGAAGAATATCTTACGGGAAAATTCGGTTAAGAGGAGAAAAATATGTTAAGTTCCAGATTAGGCATTTTGGATGAGAAGATAACAAAATATGCGACTTTCGTTCAGAAAATGATTGAAAAGAGCATTAACGGCCTTCTCAATAAGAATAAGGATGAGCTTATTGATGTTATTGATTCTGATGAAGCAAAGGCAAACAGTACAGAACTGGAGCTGGAGGACCTGTGTATTTCAACAATAGCACAGTTCCAGCCTCTTGCCGGGGATCTAAGAAAAATCATAATGATCCTGAAGATCAACAATGACCTGGAAAGAATGGCCGATCATGCAGTGAACATTGCTGAAAGCGCCAGTTTTATAATTGACAGGCCAGCCTTAAAGCCGCTGATCGATGTTCCAAGGATGGCAGAGGAAACAATCAGGATACTGTTTGACAGCATAACTTCATATATAAACCTTGACTCCGGCCTTGCTGAGTCTGTGTTTAAGCGTGATGACATTGTCGACGGGCTTCGGGATCAGGTTTTCCGTGAACTCAGCACCTATATGGCATCATCTCCTTCATGTATTGACAGGGCTCTTCAGCTTATGAACATTGCGAGGAACCTTGAGAGGATATCGGATCTTTCAACCAATATCTGCGAAGATGTTATTTACATAATTAAAGGCAAGGTCATAAAGCATCATAATATTGAGCTGAGCCCTGATAAGACAGAAAGCTAATTCCTGCTTCTGTTTTATTTGACACATTATCTATAAATGATAATAATGTTTGCTTATAAATGAGCGGGGAGCAAATCTAATGTTTTTTGACAGATTATTTAAGAAAAAAGAACCGGTTATAATTGTATCGGGATTGCCGCGTTCCGGCACATCAATGATGATGGACATGCTCAGGGCGGCAGAACTGAATATATCGACAGACGGCATAAGAACTGCTGATAATGACAATCCAAGGGGCTATTATGAACTGGAAAGGGTCAAGGAACTGGATAAGGATAAAGATAGATCATGGTTAAGGGAAAAGCGGGGCCAGGTCGTTAAAATCATATCCTACCTTCTTAAATACCTGCCCAGGGAAAATAATTACAGCATTATATTCCTGGAGAGGAATCTGAATGAGGTAATGGCCTCCCAGAACAAAATGCTCATAAGGCTCGGTGAAGAGGCCAATCCTGAAGAAGACGAAAGAATGAAGGTAATATACCAGAGCCACCTTAATGAAGTAAAATCCATAATTAAAATGAGAAAGAACATGGATGTCCTTTATATAAACCATCGGGATATTATTAATGATCCCCTGAACTGTGCAAAAAGGGTGGGCAAATTCCTTAAAAGGGACCTGGATTTTGAATCCATGGCTAATATAGTTGACCCCGGGCTGTATAGAAACCGGTCTGACAAGTGATATTGCAAGGTGTTATATTATAATACCCGGCAATTATTTATTGACACAGGTATTTAATACTATATCTTAATTCCCATAAATGTCCTAATATAAATAATTCGAGGAGGAAACTCTATGGTAAAAATTGAGTCTTTTAACGGTAAGCATTTTCTTTCCGGGAATGAGGCTGTAGCACTTGGCGCTTACCTTTCAGGAGTTAGAGTTGCATCTGCCTATCCAGGAACACCGAGTACGGAGATATTAGAAGCAATACGGTACTTTGAAGATATTAAAGCCAACTGGGCTCCCAATGAGAAAACTGCTATGGAAATAGCTATAGGTGCATCAATTGCAGGTAAAAGGTCTCTTGTCGCCATGAAGCATGTAGGCGTAAATGTAGCAATGGATCCCCTTATGACATTTGTCTATACAGGAGTTAATGGAGGGTTTCTGCTTGTCAGTGCTGATGATCCCGGCATGGCTTCTTCTCAGAATGAACAGGATAACCGTGTACTGGGCAGGTTTGCAAAAATGGTTGTGCTGGAGCCTTCTGACAGCCAGGAAGCCCTTGACTTTACAAAACTGGGGCTCGAGATATCAGAAAGATATGATACTCCTGTAATGCTCAGGCTGTCAACGAGGGTATGCCATTCGAAGGGTCTTGTAAAGCCTTTTGAAAAGATCGAACCTGAGGAAAGGACCTATATTAAGGATATACCGAAATATGTAATGGTTCCGAATAATGCAAAGAAAAGGCACGTAATCCTGGAGGACAGGCTTATAAAGCTAAGGGAATACTCAAACCGTTCAGGCATAAATAGAGTAGAGATAAATTCAAAGGAGATTGGAGTAATTACCTCAGGTATATCCTATCAGTATGTAAAGGAAGCTTATCCTGCTGCAAGCATTCTCAAGCTTGGAATGCTAAACCCGCTTCCTGACAAAATTATCAGCGAATTTAATCAGAAGGTTTCCGCTTTGCTGGTAGTTGAAGAGCTTGAACCTTATATAGAGGAAGGTGTCAGAAACCTCGGTATCGATGTGAAGGGCAAAGAGTATGTTCCTGTTTGCGGGGAACTGGATACGGAGATTGTAAAAAAGTCTGTTTATTCTTTTATGGGATCTGAATACCCTGAAAAGAAAGAACCTCTAAAAATTGGCCATCTGCTTAAAAGGCCGCCGACACTCTGCCCGGGGTGCCCGCATCTTGGCACCTATTTTGCCCTGAGGAAGGCTGTAGGAGCAAAGGACAGAATATCAATGGGGGATATAGGGTGCTATACATTAGGGCTGATGCCGCCGATGGAGGTTATTGAGACATGCTTTTCCATGGGCGCTTCTATCGGGACAGCACTTGGCCTTGAAAGGGCCCTTGGAAAGAAAGAGAATATATTTGCCCTTATAGGGGACAGTACATTTGTTCATTCAGGCGTACCGGGCATCATGGATGCAGTATATAATAAAAGCTCCATCACTGTGGTAATCCTGGACAATGGCATTACTGCAATGACGGGGGGGCAGGAGCACCCCGGTACCGGGAAAGACCTCTGCAGGCAATCAGCACCTTCGATTGATATAGTGAAAACACTGGAGGGCCTTGGGGTAAAACATATCAGGGTCGTTGATCCCTACAATTACAAGGAAACACTGCAGGCTTTCAAAGAAGAATCAAAAAGGGAAGAGTTAAGTGTCATAATAGCAAGAAGAGTATGCACCCTTTACCCAAAAAAGGTGAGGTACTCAAAATTCACTGTTGATTCTGATAAATGCATTGGATGCGGGACATGCGTCAGTATTGGCTGTCCGGCCATATCAAAGGGCAAAGAGCTTACAGAGAAAAACAAGAATAAATCTGTAATTTCCGAATCGGTCTGCATAGGCTGTTCTCTCTGCTATCAGGTATGCCCTGTCAATGCCATCAAGGAGGTTAAAACGAATTAATATGGAAAATTCATATAATATAGTTATGAGCGGTGTAGGGGGGCAGGGGATTGTTCTTGCTTCTGATATTATTTCTGAAGTGCTGATTAAGACAGGCTTTGATGTCAAAAAATCAGAAACGCACGGAATGGCGCAGAGGGGGGGTGTCGTTACATCATTTGTAAGGGCATCGGAAAATGTTTATTCCCCTTCAATTCCTGACGGACAGGCGGATGTACTTCTCTCCTTTGAGATACTTGAAGGCAGAAGATCTCTCAATTGCCTTAAGCCAGGGGGAAGTGCAATTATAGCAAATACCAGGCTTATACCGCCAACCGCAAACCTGCCGGGAATGAGTTATCCTGATGACCCCTACAGCGATGTTGACCAGAGCTTATGGAAAATCCACCTTATCGACTCGGATAAGGCACTTAAGGATCTGGGAAATACAAAGATCCTCAATACCCTGATGATGGGGTGTTTATCTGTTATTCTCGACCTTGACAGAGATATTTTTCTCGATGTAATCTTGAAAAAGGCACCAAAGGGAACTCAGGAGATTAATGAAAAAGGGTTTTTAGCGGGTATTGACCTGGTATCTTAAATTTAGTCAGGTCTGTTTATAGAATTATACTTATTGTATGAAATATAAAAAGAGGATAATCCTTTTCAGCGGTAAGGGAGGTGTTGGAAAAACCACCATTTCCCTTGCTACCGGAATTAAGACAGCTCAGAAAGGGAAAAAAACAATAGTAATTTCCCTTGACCAGGCTCACAGCCTCAGGGATTCACTTGATCTATCAGATAAGGATCTTTTTGATTCTGAACCCGGCAGGCCTGTCAGAATAAATAACAGCCTTTTTATTCAGGAGATAGATGTCCAGACAGAGATCGAGAAAAACTGGAGCAAAATTTCCGGTTACCTGTTCTCGCTTTTCAAAACAATGGGGTTTGAGGATGCTGTAACAGAGGAACTGGCAGTTATTCCCGGTATGAGTGAGTTAGTCGGGCTTCTGTATATAAATAAATACTATAAGGGCAATGATTTTGATGTAATTATACTTGACTGCCCTCCCACTGGCGAATCTATTCAGTTTATCGCAATGCCTGATATACTTGAATGGTATATAAAGAAGCTGTTCAGGCTTGAAAGAAATATAGCAAAGATCGCCCGCCCTTTTGTGAAGAAGCTTACTGATCTGCCTCTTCCGGAAGATGACTATTTCGGATCCATTAAGGATTTATTCCTCCAGCTTGATGGTATCAATGAGGTCCTTTTCAATCCGGAGATCACAACAGGAAGACTGGTCGTAAACCTTGAGAAAATGGTACTGCAGGAGACAAAAAGGGCATATATGTATTTCAGCCTCTTCAACATTAATATAGACGCAGTATATATAAACAGGGTGCTTGCTGAGAATATATCCGACCCTTTCTTTAAAACATGGAAAGAAATACAGGAAAAATACAAAAACCAGGTTAATGAATTCTTTTATCCTATCCCTGTAATTGATGTACCTCTTCTTGATAATGAGGTTCTTGGAAAGGACAGGCTTCTTGAATTTGCCGGTCTGGTATACCAGGGGCATGAGAATCCTGAAAATGTACTCTTTTCAAAAAAGGTTATAGAGATAAGCGGCAGCAGGGGAAATTACCTTCTGAGAATATTTCTTCCCATAATTCATAAGGGCGATATAAACCTGTACAGGAATTCTGAGGAGTTGATAATCGGAATAGGGTCCTTCAAGAAACACCTGTTTCTTCCTGATGCTTTGAGAAAGCTGGATGTAATGTCAGCTAAAAAGAATGACGATTACCTTTGTATTGAATTTGGAGAGAAAAATGAAGAAATATGAAGAGATAAAAAGAGATATCATCAGGCATTCGATTACCTCTTTAAGGATCTTGAGAGGTATTGTGGACTTTGGAATAGGCTTTCTTGAAAGAGAGATCGATGACACAGGAAAAGCATCCACTTCTAAATCGAAAAAAAATGAAGGCAAAAAATTTCATAAAATTGATATAGAGTAGCATATAAATCTATATTTATATCTGAATTATGTTTATGGTTTCAGAGATAGAGAAAATTTTAGAGAGCAAAAATTTCCAGTCAGCCATAAAGGATGTAATTTATCTTTATGACAGAAATTATCCTGAAAAGACTGTTATACAGGCAGTAGGAAACAGGTACCGGCTGAGCAGGCAGGAAAGGATGATACTCTACAGGGGAATTTCCAAGAAGACCTACAGAAAAAGCATCAATCCCGTTGAACATTCCTGCATCAGGCAGAACAAGATCATAGTGGATGGATTTAATGTTCTTATCACTGTTGAAAGCTATCTGAAAGGGGTCATTGTTTTTCGGGGGATTGATAATATTACCAGGGATATTGCAGGAATACACTCATATAAAAGCAGGCCGGAGATATGCAGAAAAGCAGTCTCATTGCTTATAGATGCATTTTTAGAGCTTGGCCCCGGTTTCGTGACAATAATATTCGATAATCCTGTATCAATGAGCGGTGAAATTGCGGACACCATGAACAGGAAATTTTCAGAATCAGGTATTGAAGGTTATGCGTATACAGACAAATCACCTGATTATCTGCTCAAAAATTCTGATCAGGTCGTATGCACATCAGATTCTGTAATAATCAGCAGTTCTGACCTCGTTTTTGACCTGCCAGCTTTTATAATCGAGCATATGCTTCGTAAAAAAATCTTTTCTTTATCAGTAAAATAATGTAGATTTATAATCAGGTTTTCAGTTATAATATCCCTGTCTGCAGGATAATGAAAGGTTTTTTATGATTGATATTAAACTTCTCACAAATTCAATAATCCATAAAAGCAATATTGATATTGAAAATGAAAGCAGGCTTACAATTGAGGAGAAGTTCCTTATAAAGAATATAAACATCCTGATTGATGATTTTAAGCTTACCAGAGAAAATAATAAATCAATCGATACACTTGTAAGCCTGCTTCAGGATACATCAAACAAGCTTGATCAGCAGATCAGTGATTACAGGTTCCTGAGGCTGACGGCACAGAAAGGGCTGACCCATATTAACATAAAGGAGCTTTTTGATTCTATTCTTGATACAATAACTTATGAAACACAAGCCCAGCACGCTTCAATAGTCTTATTCAATGCAGATTGCGAAGGCGGGCATCTTAAGTTCGTAAAGAATACAATTGTCAGCTCCAAGCCTGTAAACCAGCTGTTCCCGATGTGGGAAGAGGTGGCTGAGCATGCGCTGAAGGAAATGAAGCCATTGTACATACATAATACCCAGGAGCATCCTGTATATGAACATTTGGATATGCTGCCTTTCAGTTTTATGTGTTTTCCCCTTTTCTATAAAAAAGAGGTATTTGGTGTATTGAATATTGGCCATAAGGATACGGATTTTTTCCCTGATGAATCTGTAGCCACGATAGAGATAATTGCAGACCAGATAAGCATAATACTTAAAAACAGATATGTATTGGATCAGTATTCAATACCGGTTTGCAGGCTGATTGAGAAAATACTTCTTGCTGCAAATGAACTGATATTTATACTCGATGAATCATGCAGGGTGATATATGCAAACAGATATGCAGGGGAGGTGTTTTCCAGAACTGGAGACGGGAAAATTACTGGCAGGCCATTTTTATCATATTTCACCCTGGACAAGGAAAAAAATGATTTTTTATCCAGGATCGAAAACCTGATATCAGATGAAAATCTGTTTAACAGTCAGGGATTTCAGTTCAATGTCGGCAAAGATGAATCAAGAATGATCGAGCTGTCTGTTTCTTTGATTAAAGGCAAGGGCAATAATATTGAAAATATTATTGTATGCGGAAGAGAAAAATAGCAATCCATGATTTTATATAAAATAAACTTTTTAAGGAGAATAACATGAAATTCAGGCTTTTTACGGCTTTAGCAGTATGCTGCCTATTATTCTTTTCCTTCTGTAAAAAAGAGGGTAAAAGAACGGTAAATGAAGAGTTCCTGTCCCAGATCGACTATGACAACGGGCTTGAGGACACATTCCAGGTCAGTCCTGACGGTGCAAGAACAGCATATGTCATGTTTAAGAACGATGATTACAATATGGTAATTGACAGCAAGACTCACAAGGCATATAAAAACATGTTCCTTGGCCCGGCCATCTTCAGTCCCGACAGCAGGAGAACCTCCTACGGGGCCAGCAATTACCTGGCGGAGAATGCAAAGTGGTTTATTGTAACTGATGAAAAAGAGGGTAAGGAATATGACGGCATACTTGCAAACTGTCCTGTATTCAGCGCTGACAGCAGCAGGGTATTATATGCAGCCTTTAATGAAGAAAAATGGGTTGTAGTAGTAGATGAAAAAGAGAACAGCACAATGTATGACGGACTTCTGGAAGGCACCCCGTTTTTTTCTCCTGACAGCAGATCATATATCTATTCCGGGCTTAAAGGGGATAAATGGGTAATGGTTGTAAATGGAAAGGAGGATAATAATTCATATGATGGTATTCTCGAAAATACACCTTTATACTCCAGCAACAGCAAAAACTATATCTACGGGGCAGTTAATGGCGAAAACTGGGTAGTGGTCCGTAACGGAACTGAAGACCCTTCCAGTTACGAAGGGATACTGAAGGGGACACCTCTGTTCAGCCCTGATGGCAACCGCTATATTTATGCGGGTTTTAAAGATGGGAAATGGATTGCTGTAATTGACGGCAAAGAGGAAAAGCCATATGACAATGTAGGTGACCTGATCTTCAGCCCTGACAGCAGAAAATATGCATATTGGGCAGTTGAGGGGGAAAATCTGTATGTCATTGTTGATGGCAGTATTGCAGGAGAGTATGATGACTGTATTGTCGAGACGCTCAGTTTCAGTCCTGACAGCTCCAAGTGGTCGCTGATAGCAATAGAGGATGAGAAGAATACTTATGTAATAAATGGCGATAAGGGTAAAACCTATGAAAAGATTATTGCTGAGCCCCTGATCTGGAGCGAAGACAGCAGGAGATATGCATACTGTGTTAAAAGCGGCGAGGATTGGATGGTAATAGTTGATGGTGTTGAACAGAAGAAGTACAGGGATATTCTCCAGGAGACACCTGTATTCAGCCCGGATTCCAAAAGGTTTGCCTATGCCGGTATGGAGAATGAAAAGTGGGTTATGGTAGTTGACGGCAAGGAAGAGGCAATATATGACGGAATTATGGAGAAGACACCTGTATTCAGCCCGGACAGCAGGAGCATCTTTTATGTCGGGATAAACGGCGAAGAATGGATACCGGTGCTGAATGGCGAAGAGATCGGCAAATTTGAGGGTTTCAGCTCACTGCCCCCAATATTCTCAAATGACAGTAAATATATAGTATATGGGGTATTTATGGAAGATCTGTCATATGTTTATATAAATGACAAGCCAGGCAGTGCATATGATTCACTTATATCAACAGGAGGCGCCAGGTTCAGGTTTGATGGACAGAACAGGCTTCTTTACCTGGCAGTCAGGGAAGGAAATAATATTTATAAGGTTACGGAGACCTTATAAAAGAATAACTCCTGAACCAGTATTGATATATCGATTATAAATAGCGCTTTGATAAGAAGCAGGATCCATTGGTTTTCATTTTTATGGACCTGAATACAAATACGTTCGATTTACAGAGAAAATGAATAAGCCTTTACCTTAAAGCCTGTCTGAGAAAGGAAAATGCCTTAAAGATTCTGGCAAATGGGCAGGATGACAAAAAAAAACTGCTATACCACCAGGCGATATGTATCTTTTGCTATCATAAGCTCTTCATTTGTAGGGATCACTATGCCCATGACCTTACTGTCTTTTGTAGTAACAACCCTTTCTTTCCCTTTAAAGTCATTAGCTTCCCGATCAAGGCTGATCCCGAAAAACTCCATATTCTCCAGGGTCTTCTCCCTGACATAAGGGCTGTTCTCGCCTACCCCTGCGGTGAATACTATGGCATCAACACCGTTCATTATGGATATATATGCACCGATATACTTCTTTAGGTTGTGCACATAGATATCAAGGGCAAGCTGTGCTTTTTTATCACCGGCTTCCGCTGCATCCTCAATGTCCCTCATATCATTGCTTATTCCAGTTATGCCGAATACCCCGCTTTTCTTATAAATGACATCATTTATCTCTTCTGAAGACATATTGTAATTCTGCATCAGGAATATAAGGATAAAGGGATCAATATCACCGGACCTGGTGCCCATTGTCAGACCGCACATGGTCCCGAAACCGAGGCTTGTATCAATACTCTTTCCCCTGTCAACTGCAGTAAGGGAAGCTCCGTTGCCAAGATGGCAGGTTATTATCTTAAGCTGGCCCAGGTCCTTCTTCATTATCTCAGCAAGCCTGAGTGCTACATATTTATGAGATATGCCGTGAAAGCCATACCTTCGGATCTTTTTATCTGCATAGTAAGAATATGGCAGTGCATATACATAGCTTTCCTGGGGCATGGTCTGATGGAATGCTGTGTCAAAAACTGCTATATTTTTTGTATTGGGGATTATCTTTTCGGAGGCTTCTATGCCCAGAAGATTGGCAGGATTGTGGAGCGGTGCACAAACAAAGTATTCTTTGATCTGTTCTTTGACTTTATCATCAATAACCACGCTGTCGGAATAAAGAGATCCTCCATGGACAACCCGGTGCCCTACTGCCCCAATTTCTGAAAGTGCATTTAATACTCCGTATTCCTTGTCAAGAAGAATATTTATAATCATTTTAAGACCCTTGGTATGATCCGGAATGTTTTCGGAGATCACTGTCTCTCTGGCATTAATTATATTTTTATGCTTGAGCCTTGAATCATTAATGCCGATCCTTTCAACCAGGCCTTTTGCATATACTTTGCCTCCAGGTGATTCAATAAGCTGGTATTTGATGGAAGAGCTGCCGCTATTTATAACTAATATTTTCATTAGAAAGAAAGCCTCCTAAGTAATGTGAATTTTTTATGATTATAAAAATAAGCTGATTATATGTCAATAATTAATCATGAGTTTTGACAAAAAAATTGGATATAAACCTCATGGATTTTTTTTTTGCATTTATTTGCCAATATACCTATAATCAAGTCAGGAATTGCATTATTTGATTTTATTAATGCCTCCCTAAAGGATGTTTTTATTGTTCATTATTAGAATAGCAGCAGGCAGAATACAGCATGATCTTTAAGAATCTGGTTCTTGATGCTTTTCAGGAAAAAGCAATAAATCACATAAAGAACGGACACAGCGTTCTTATATCTGCTCCTACCGGAACAGGCAAGACTCTTATCGCTGATTTTGTAACTGAAAATCACATATTCAGATCAGGAAGAGTTATATATACATCACCTATCAAAGCGCTATCAAACCAGAAATACAGGGAATACTGCGATTTTTTTGGAAGCAATAATATCGGATTGATGACAGGCGATTTTAAGATAAATATTAATGCTTCCTTTGTAATAATGACAACTGAGATACTGAGAAACATACTTTATTCAGATGATAATGATTACATAGAATCCATAGTGTCTGTGATCTTTGACGAGATCCATTATATCGGGGATGAGGACAGAGGTGTTGCATGGGAGGAATCCATAATTAAACTGCCGTCGGAGGTACAGATTATAGGGCTTTCAGCCACAATCCCCAATATAAAGGAACTGGCAGAGTGGATTTCATATATTAAAGGCAAAAGGGTATATTATGTAAGGGAAACAAAAAGATATGTGCCTTTGAAATATTATATATTTGCCAGGGGGCATGATCTGACAGAAATAAGGAAAAGCGAAGACATAAAGGAGTTTATTAGCTCCTTTTATACCAGGCTGGGGCATGGCAGTACGTCTGTCAGGAAGAACAGCCAGACAGCAAATCATATGGAAACGGTCAAATACCTTGGAACAGGCTATTTCCCTCTTCTTTATTTCAATTTTAACAGAAAACAGTGTGAAGAATATGCCAGACTTCTTGCAGAGAATTTTGATTATCTGTCCCCTTCTGAAAAAGGGGCGATAAATAAGGAAATTGCAGTTATCAGTGAATCCTATGCTGACATGTACCTTAAAGAAATCCAGGACCTTCACTCCATTCTGGAAAAGGGAATAGGATTTCATCATTCAGGAATGAACCCTGTCTATAAAAGGCTTGTAGAGATCCTGGTAGAAAAAGGGCTTATTAAGGTTCTTTACTGTACTTCAACATTTGCTTTAGGGCTGAATTTTCCAGTTAAAACAGTCGTCTTCGGTTCTATATCAAAATTCAATGGTGTTGCAACAATGCCACTGACCTCTCAGCAATTTCATCAGAAGGCTGGAAGGGCAGGCAGAAGGGGTATTGATGATGTTGGCCATGTGATCATCACATCAAAATTGAGGGACTTTAACGCTGAAATACTGATGAAATATATAACCGGTTATACGGAAAAGGTAAAAAGCGCTTTTGACCTCTCATTTAATTCTATCATAAACCTGCTTTATTTAAATCCTCCCGAAACGATAGACAGTGTTCTACTGCAAAGCTTCTGGGCGTTTCAGGAAAAACCCGATATAAGGATGCAGAATAAAGAGCTCCAGGCTAAAAAAGAGAACTTAAGCAGCCTGACAAGCTTTGTCTGCACTTTTGACAGTGACCTGCATGAGAACAGGATTAAAAACGATAAAAGAAGGCTCAGGTCGATACTGAAACAGATAAGGGATGCAAAAAGGCGTATAAGGCATCTGGAAAATATTACAAGGGACGATACAGACATTGTCTCAAAGAACATGAAGATGCTGAATAAAAAAAGGCTTCACCTTAATAACCTGGAGAAAAGGCGCGATCATTTAATAAACAACTCAGAAGAATATATATGCAGGGATTGTATCCATTATGAAAAATGCGCCCTTTCCAAAAAAAGCATACTGAAGCTGAGAAGCCAGATTAATCATCTTAATAAATCCATAAAGGAAAAGGAGGGGTACCTTTCCAATGAATTCTGGGGAAAGGTCGATATATTAAAAGGCCTTGGATATCTGACAGAGGACCTCTCTTTTGAATCAGGAGCCTATATACTCAAAGAGATACAGATAAACGAACTGCTTCTTACAGAGATCATTCTTGAAAATGTTTTTGAAAAACTTGACCACAATGAGATTAATGCCCTTTGTGCATCTTTGGGCTCAAGGGCAAGCAAAAAATCTGCTTTTGATTATCAGATAGAACTGCTGGTGCCATACATGGACCTTGTCAGCAGGATAGCAGATAAGCTTGTGAAGATCGGTGCTGTAGATTCAAAGAATGAGATAGAATATGACTTTGGGCTCAGCGGTTATGCTTATATGTGGTCATCAGGAATTTCCTGGAGCGATATGATGAGCTATCTAAGCAGCTATGAGAGCCCCATATCAGTTTCAGGGGACCTTGTATATTCATTCAGAAGAGGAATTGATATTCTCAGGCAGGTAATGAGTGCTTACAGAAATGATGATAAAATGTATTCAAAGCTGAAGGAATGTATTGGAAGGATGGACAGGGATATTATATCCATTGTCATATGAGCATGATTTATTTTGACATAAAAAGGCTTAATGTTTATAGATAATAGGTTCATCGGAGGGATAAATTTAGTATGGAAGCATTAAAAAGGTATTATTGGGTTTTATTGATAATAATCCTTGCCTCCTGTATTGATGCCTACTCTCAGCCATTCTTCGTCCTGGAGGATAATGTCCAGAGAGACTTTTCATGCAGGTCTGATATCATGGTTCAATATAAGAGTCAGACTACCAGGCTGATTTACTTTATATCAAGAAAGGGAAAGCAGATCAAGATAAGCTATAATCTCAGCGAATTCATTGATGATACCTATGAAGCAGATAATCTGAGGAAGCTTGGCATTGATAAAAACATTATCATGTTTGATACGGAAGAATTATTAACCTACTATATTTTCCCGGATATAAAGGCTTATATTGTTGAGGATGCCAGAATGCAGGAAAGGGTTTCCGACTATACCTTCCTCGTAGACAAAAAAGACTATGAGTATGAAAAGATTATTGAAGATGAAGAGTCAGTATCTGGTGATAAAATTATCAGGTATAAAATAGCTATAAGGCATAAAGATAATAATGACAACTGGGAGGGGTATCTGCTGGAATCATCAAAATATCTTAATTTTCCCGTTAAAATTGAACTCAGATCAGCCAGGCAGCAGACCAGGATGACATTTAATTTCAGTGACATATCTTTTGAAACAGATGACAGCTTATTCGGCCCCGCTGAGGATTATAAGAGGTTTGAAAATTATACACAGATGCTTATATATGCAATTGAAAGACAGAATTAGGAGTTAAAAATGAGCAAGCTTACAATTGTAAAGGAATTTCTCTTATTCTTAAAAGAAAGAAAGAAGTTCTGGCTTATTCCGATCATAGTAGTATTGCTTCTTCTCGGGCTGTTGATACTTTTCGGTGAAAAGTCAGCCTTTGCGCCATTTATTTATACATTGTTCTAAGATGTAAGAAGCGGAGCAGGGGTTTACCCCTGCTCCCGGTAAGGGCGTGGGATTACCCCCGCCGGTCTGTATTTATTTTTCTTCAGATATGCTTTTTAAGCCCTGCATTGAAAGCAGGTCATTGATGTTCAGGGTCTTAAAATTGACTCCGCCCTCGCCTGATGTAGGGATCAGGATTATCTTCTTATCTTTAAGGGCTTCTGCTATTTTCATCTTGACCATGACCTCACCGCCGGCTCCTGACAGGGCCTCATTCATTTTCCTTATGCCTTCGGCTTCAGCCTTTCCCTCATTCTCAATTGCCTGGGCTAAAAGCTGCTGTTTTTCATAATAGGCATCAGCCTCAATTTTTGCCTGTTCATAAACGCCATCTACAGCTGCTATCATTGTATTGACTTCTCCGACAGCATCCTGGAGCTTTCTTTTATAATCCTCAATTACAGCATTTTTTTCTGAACGGTTCTTTTCAACCATCTGATCGGCAATCTTTTTATCTTCAATTGCTTTTGTGTAATCAGTGCTGAACCTGTAATCCTTGGTGGATACCCTTTCCACATGGACCCCGTAATCATTAAGAATATTATTAAGAACATCTTTGGCTTCTGATGATTTGCTCTCTCTTTTTTCTGATTCATAGAACTCTTCCGTAGTAAGCTCGCCGAAAATATCCCTTGGTTTGCTTCTGCCTATGGTCCTGACTATATTATCCTTCAGTTCTTCCATATCAGCTGCCACATACTGCAGAATATAGGGTACCTTTTCCGGTATTATCCTGTATGTAAGTATTACATCAAGGGATATATCATTTCCGTCTATGGTCTTAAATAGAAGGTCGTCCCTGAATCTTCTGTCCCCGGTTTCTCCCGAGAAGGTCATTTCCAGGTTGAGTATCCTTTTATCAAAGACATGCCAGTCATTAAATATGGCAGGGAAGAAGTAAACCGAAGCAGGTTCATAGACCTTATCCACAACTCCTCTTTTCCCGAAGATCCCGAATTTGACAGTTCTGACGCCTAACTCTGTGTTCCCGGTCCTGTGCGGGTATAAGAGAATTACAACAAGTATTGCTATTAATATTATAGTAATGATCCATTTTACACTCGACATCATCTTATTTACCTCCTCTCACTTCAAGCATTTTCAGCACTGAGTCAATATCAAGGGGGTTGACTCCGTTAGCACCGTCCGAAGGTAGAACAATGACATCTATATTAGCAAGGAGCCCTGCCAGGTCAAGCCCCACAAGGTTGTTTGCCCCTGCAATTGAAGCTCTCAATGCTTCATTCTTCAGTTCTGTTCTCTTTGCTTCAGCCAGGGCAACAAGAAGGTCAGCCTCAGCCTTTTTTGTCCTTACATAAAGGTCCTTTTCGGCATTTCTTTTCTGAACATAGGCTTTGCCTTCTTCCAGCTTTATCTTATACAGCGCCTCGCCTTCCTCATTTACCTTTCTTACCTCTGCTGCCTCAGCAGCTGCTTTTGCTTCGGACTGATTCTTGAAGACCAGCTGGTCCATCAGCTTTTTCTCTTCAATGTTCTTCTGGATCTCATCTGAGTATTTGAAGTATCTGACGAGTACATGTTCAATCTTGATACCCATGGGATTCAGGTCCTTATTCAGATTATCCCTTGCTTCAAGCGACTGTTTCACTCTCAGGGGAGAGATGTAGAATTCTTCAGTATCCAGTTTCCCGAAAGATTCCTTTAAGATAGGCTCCACTTTTGGAAGCAGTCCCTGAGTAATATAATTGTCACCCGGGCCCAGGTTGGTGAATATCTTATAAGGATCATCAATTTTGTAAATAATTGAAACATCAACAGTTACAAAAAAGCCATCAGATGTCTGTATATTTGCCGCATTCTGGAATAATGCATAGGGATTTTGAGTAGGGTACTCAGTCAATTCAAGAACCTGTGACTTTTTATTGAACCTGTGCATTGTCTCAAGGTTGAATGGTAGAACAAAATGCAGTCCCGGTTCATATACCTTTTCCTTTACACCCCTGGATCTTATAATAGGTACCTTAACAATCAGCACTCCGCTTTCATAGGGCTGGATATACACAAAGAACATATTGAACAGGATAACAAAGACAAGTATTATAAGGATTGTAATAAAGAGAGCTATCCTGATCATGCCCAGAAAATCAGTGCGTTTTCCTTCTGTATTAGAATTCTTCGCCATATAAATCCTCCTTCTTTTAATATTCAATAAGTTTTAGGATAACACAATTAAGGACAAATGTTAATATCTATTTAAAAATTAAGGAAAATAAAATACTCATTAAGATAAAAAAACTGGTTTTCTCTTAAAATTTTCCGGATATAAAATATCAAAGTGACATGCCATGAATTTTCACTGGAAAATATAATGGGGTTATGCAGGCCAGAAGAATTACGGCAATATCATGGAAATATTGCCTGATATATAAATTCTTACAATAAAACAGGGAATTAATAGTCTTGATATAAATATAAGTTTGAAGTATATTATCATAATTTTAAATTCACAGAGACCAGGATATGGAAGAGAATAAAGGCAATTTAACTGCAGTTGTGGGCATTGGAAATGAATTAAGGGGGGATGACGGAATAGGCTCGTATATAATTTCCGCTCTGGAGATGGATGAAACACTGGAGAAGGATAGGATACAGCTTTTTAATGCCGGGCAGGATCCCTTTTTTATAATAGGCATTATTGAGAAATATGAAAAGGTGATAATTGTTGACTGTGCTATGATAGATAAAAAGCCGGGTGAATTCATTATTGTAGATTCTGAAAATATCAAGAAACACGAGAAATCAATAAGGTCTGTCCACAGCTTTTCAATAGTTGATGCTGTTGATCTTTCATGCAGGATGTATCCGGGCAGGAAAATAAGCTATGTCTGTATACAGCCTAAAGATATGAATATTACTTTCAGGATATCGGATGAGTTAAAGGAAAAAACTCCCGAGATAATAAGCAGTATAAAGGAGCTCTTGATAGATGAATAAGATAAAGAAAGATGAACAGGCCAGGGTCTTATTTATTTCCAGGGGCGAGGAGAATCTGGGTGTAGAATACCTCTCATCCTTTCTAAAAAGCAAAAATATAATGACAAGGCTCTTCTATGATCCGGGTTTTGATGATATTTTTTTTATAAAATTGGGAAGGTCTGATAAGAAGATCAGGAAACTTGAAAAGCTTATTAAGGAATTCAAACCTCATCTGATCGCCTTTACAAGTGTGACGCTTACCTTTGCTTCTATCAGGGATCTGGCTGATCATATAAAGGAAAGTTTTGGCATACCTACCGTTCTGGGTGGTGTACATGCAACTACGCTGCAGGAAAAGATATTTGAAATGGGTTGTTTTGACTATCTATGCATAGGGGAGGGGGAGCATGCCCTGCTTGAGCTGGTAATGGCTGTTATGGGAAAAAGGGATTTTGATATACCCAATATCTGGTATAAAAGGGGCACAGAAACTGTTAAGAATCCCCTTGCGCCTCTTTACAGGGATCTTGATGACCTTCCTTTCCCGGATAAGGATATGTATTATAATGAAAAGGTATTTTCAACAAGGTATACAATAATGACCTCAAGAGGTTGCCCCTTTAAATGTACCTATTGTATCAATGACCTTTACCACAGGCTGTATAAAGGCCAGCCTGTTGTCAGAAGAAGGAGTGTTGACAATGTCATAGAGGAGCTTCTGTGTTTTAAGGACAGGTATAAAATAAAGAAGATCAGGTTTTATGATGATGTCTTTACAGTTAATAAAAGATGGCTTGAGGATTTCTGTTCAAAATACAGCTCAAAGATAAGAATTCCGTTTCAGTGCAATATATCACCTACAAGCACCGATCCTGATACATTGAAAATGCTCAAGGAAAGCGGTTGCAGGGCGGTATCCATGGGAGTTCAGTCCGGAAGCAGCAGAATAAGGGAAAATATCATGGGTCGTAAAATGGATAATGCTGATATAGTCTATGCAGCGGAACTTGTACATAGGGCTGGTATAAAGCTCCTGACAGAGCTGATATTTGCTGTGCCGACAGAAACAGAAGAGGAGATGTGGCAAACCGTTAAGTTGAATAAATCCTTAAAACCGAATAATACTGCATCATTTAATTTTTATCCCTTTCCAGGTGTAAAACTTACAGAAGAATCTCTGAAGCTTGGGCTTCTTGATGAAGGGGGCTTCCGGAATGTGATGCTTGGCAAAAAGGGCTTTAATACATGGAATAAGATCTCTCTCCTGAGCCACCCTTATAAAAAACAGGCAAACGCCATCAAACAGCTTATTCCGATATTTTCTATCCTTCCGGAGAAATTCCTTCCTCTTATGAAGCTTTTTACAAAAAAGGGGTTCAGGTGGGTCCCCAGGATGCTGTTTTTTGCAGGATACCCTTTATTTGATACTGATGAGTTCATAATTAAGCTTAAGGACTATATCAGGTATATAATATATAAACTCCGTTAGGACCGGCCTTTTAAAGGCCTCCTGTATGCCTGCTGGAAACGAAGCTGTTATAAAAGTTCATTACATAGAAGGAAACCCAGTTAGTATATCCTTTGTTCTTATTCTCGAGCATATCATCAAGCCCATAGGTGTTCTTGTTTTCCCAGTCCCCCTTTTTGTAATCCATTATCGTATAGAAAGGATCATTTGAAGGCTTAAACTCATCGTCAGGCATGTAATTGCCCTTTTTTAGACTGATTAAATATCTTTCAATCTGATAAACCTTGTCAAGGTTATGAAGAAATATGGGCTCATTCAGGTCATCAAGGAATCTTATATCCTTTAAGAATTTCAGAAGGTTCCGGTCCTGATAGTTTTCAAAATCAATGATATGTTCAGCATCCCTTAGGCTGATGCGGGTTTGTTTATAGAAATCATTGTAGTTTTTAAGAAAATCATTTAAGAGCCCTGTAGAGCCCTGTTTTTCTTCATTAAGCTCTTTCAGCTTCTTTATGCTTATCCTTTTAATTACCGGTATGCCGAGACCTTCCATTATGGATATCTTTATATCCCTCAAAAGGAGCATATTTGCCAGTATCTCAAACTGGGGCTCTCTGCTTACATTATTTATATCCACAAGGTATATATTCTTATACTGATTGTAAAGCAGGTTGCCGCTTCCGATAAGGTCAGGCATCAGGCCCTTCTGGAGAAAAAGCCTCTTAAATGCCTTAATAAAGCCTTTTACCTTATATCTGAAGCTTTTTGATGAGAGCAGGTCATTCTTAAAATTGCTGTCCAGGATGCTAATTTCGCCCCTTTTGAATATCTTCTGCTGTATGGTTACATACTCTTCTGTATTTGAGTTCTGGAGCTTTACCTTGAGAATTATAAGAGGCGGGATAAAACTGAAGGTTTTCTTCTGGAAAGACCTTCCCGTCAGGTGATCCTTCAGCAGGTGGCCGCTTTTAATGATGGATTTTGCCATTCTTGCCCTATTATCTGAATCATTGGACAGTTTCACCTTCTGATAAGTAAAAAACGGGTTTATTGTATTAAAGTCCTTTATTGATTCATCCTCTGATTCTTCAAGCTTATCGCTTAGAAACTCACGGTATATATTATTCATAATCCGTATAACGAGGAATTTATTTGGGTATCTGAATACTATCGCCTTTGTCAGGTTGTCCTCCCTGGGGAAGGGAAGAGGGAAACTGACCGGTACGAAATCATATACATTCATTCTCTTTCCACTGCCTATTAGGTTATCTGTGTCAATAAGATAATTATCCATAAGGTAGGATTTCAGCTCATCTGTATTTTCAAAACGGGGTATGTTCTCAAGCTCTTTTATAACGCTTACCTTTATTATATCATCGATCCTGATAAGCTTTCCATTTCTGGTGTCTTCCTTGATCCTTGAATCATAATCTTTTATCATTTTAAGGATCCCTTCTGCAACAAGCCACTCGGATATCTCCCTGAAAAGCTCTTTTTTATCCTGATCTGAAAGGTTTTCAAGCGGGATCTTCTTATCAGTGCGTATTATATCCTCAAGCAGTTCCTCAATGTCATTCCTGGTTAATTTCAGGGATTTTGAAAGCTCTATAAGCAGTGACTCCAGCCAGATCTCAGTATTAATCCTTGGGTGGCCCTTGTAATAATTATAGAGCTCTTCAGCAATAGTGCTGATCTCTTTTTCGTTTTCAGGATCTGATATCATGCCTTTTCCCGGCTAATTTTAATATTATACTGTACATGCCTATGCTTCCCCAGATAATAAGGAAGATGTCAAAAGGCATTCTGAACCTTAGGCTGCCGCCAAAGATAATGGTAGTAAAGAGAAACAGCAAAAGCAGAGACAAGGGATATAGAGAATCAGGGAAATGTATATATTTAAAGGATTTAAAAAAGCCATAGATCATGAATGGAAGCAATGCTAAATATGAGAAAATTGATCCTAAATCCTGAAGGGATTTCCTGACTTCAGGTGTCTGCGGATTCTGGCTATAGTGCCAGAAGGAATATATTTTTATCGGTATAAGCCTTAAAAATGAACCGGGATTATTCTTTATCCAGGCAAATGTCCTTTTCTGGAGCTCTCTGTCCCTCTGCAGTTCGTTCATGCTGTCCCATAGAGGAGTCCCCGGCATAAAATCAGGGTGCAGGAGTTCCATCTTAAAAACCCTGTTCTGAGGGGCAGGCCCCTCTATATCAAACAGCAGGTCATTATTATTGATCATGACAGTATTGCCGCTATTGGTGGTAATCAGGCAGAAGCCTCCCCACAGCATATAGTTCCTGATGGTCCATGGCAGTATTGTTAATGCCATTAATATTACAATAACCAGAAAATCACTTATTATAAGCCTGAAATTCTTTTTTCTATGGTAGAATATATAGATCAGCGCAAAAATCGGATAAAGCAGGAACATAGGCCTGGTCAGAGACAGGAGTCCCGCTGTGATACCGCAGATCGCACAATCCTTAAGCCCCCTGTATTTCAGGAATACCAGTGAAAAAATCATTAATAGTATTATGAAAAGGTTCTCGGTAAGCAGCCTGTAGGGGAGATATATAAAGGCAGGATAAAATGAATAGATAAATAAAGCAATTATTACTGCAGGTTTCTTTTGGTCCAGCTTTTTTAAGAGCAGATATATCAGGGGAATCATTGTCAATGATATCAGTATCTGAATTATGCGCATAACAGCAATGTCCCCGCCTGAAGCAAGAAATAGCAGAGAAAGGAAAAACGGGTAAAGCGGTGCTCTTACTGATGTTATTCCAAATATGCCTGCAAACCGTCCTCTGGTTATAAGATTCTCAGCTATTTCAAAATAGTCCTTTCCATCATCAACCGGAGGCATGTTCGGGCTTAGAAAGAACATCAGGATTATTTTCAGCAATAGATTGAATATTATCAGTATTAAGAGGACCCTCTTAATGTCTGCCTTATTCAGAATTTTTAGCAGTTTTTTCATTCAAGCAGCCAACCCAGCAGTTTGTGAAAATATTAACTATTTATGAGTGCAAAACTTTACTTGACAATAATACATTATTTAATAATATGCAAGAAATGAAAATCAGTTTCAGGAACAATATATTTTTTCTGGTCATCTTATCATGGCTGGTGCCCGGGTCCGGCCATTATCTGTTATCAAAGAAAAACAAGGCTTTGTTCTTCTTTACCGTGCTGACCGGCACATTTATTACCGGGCTCTTCCTTGGAGGCAGAAGCTTTTTTCTTGATACAGCCTCCTATTTTACATTTCTTGCGTTTATTGCTGAATCTCTAAATGGAGGCATATATATCATTTCTGCTTCCTTTGACCTTTTTAAGGACAATCTGACAGGTTTTTACTATGATTCAGGCGTTATATACAATATTGTCCCCGGCCTGCTTAATTTTCTGGTAGTCCTGGATGTGATAGATACCTATCGGAAGGGAAAAAGTACTGAAAAATGATACAGTTTCTTCTGTTTGCATTTATCCTGCTTGTCTACAGCCTTGTATACAATGTTATTATCAACCCTGATTTTTCTGCAGGATTGAAAAAGGGGCTCAGAGAATATGTGATTCTGCTGGCTGCTGCAATTGCAATAGCATGGATTGCAGTATTATTTCTCTGAAAGGGCATTACCCTGTTCTGAATCATCTATCACTATTTTCCTTATGTAAACCGGTTCTAAAGGGCTGTCATACGGCTCTTTCTCATGCCCTGTCGTTTTTACAGATGAAATCTTATCCACTGCTTCCATTCCTTCGAATACCTGGCCAAAGACAGTATATCTGAAATCCAGCCTCGGCAGATCCTCAAGGCAGATAAAGAACTGGCTTCCGGCTGAATTTATATCGTCGCCCCTTGCCATGGATAATGATCCCCTCAGATGTTTTGTGTCGCTTATTTCTGCATCGATTGTGTAGCCCGGCCCTCCGGTACCATCCCCGTTAGGGCATCCTCCCTGTATAACAAAACCGGGTATAACCCTGTGAAATGTAAGATTATTGTAGAAGCCCCTGTTTGCCAGATCTATAAAATTTTTGACAGTGCCCGGGGCTGTCTTCTTAAAGAATTTAACTTTTATATCGCCGAAATCAGTTCTGATAATGGCAATGTAATCCAGGTCAGGGTTGTAATCCGGTATTATATCAAACTCAAGTTCTGTGTTTCTGTATATAAGAATGTATTTGCCGGTATGATCGATCGAGAATATCTTCTTCAGGTCAAGAGTCTGGATTATCTGGGTGCCTGGTTTGAGAATGTCAGGTACAGGCTGAAAGACTGAGCTGATGCCATTATTTTTCTTTACTTCCTGGGAATCGGCCATCAGGGCCATATCGTTAATGCTTATGGAACTTATATCGATCTTCTCATCAGCTGTATTATTTTCAGAGGAGAGAATAAACCTGATATTTATGGCTTCATTTATATAATAGAAGTCCTTTTCGGGTTCCAGTACAATATTATAGCTGTAGAAAAAACATGGGAAAATGCTCATTATAAACATCAGAGATATCAGCAATTTTTTTGACATTAAATTAACGCTCCTTGACAGGTACTATATTAAAGATATTAATATTTTGCCTGTCTTCAGTCAAGAGTAAATAATATTAAGGACTCTTCATTAAAAATGTTGATTAATTAATTGCTGAATGTATTATGGAGGAAAGGAAAACCTTAAAATTATGGAATTAAGATGTGTATACTGTCAGTCAAGGCTTAAAATAAAAAGCAAAAAAAATAAAAACAATGTAGCATTTAAATGTCCAAGGTGTAAAAATATACTTTTATACAAGGATTCACAGATACTGCCGTATAATCCGGTTAAAAAACCGGATTATAAGCCTTTCCACTATCTCATTGTAAATGGCAGGAGCCTCCTTTTGCAGGAAAATTATTATGGTTTTAAGATTAAGGATGGTGAGCTTCTTCAGGAAAATAAAGACCCTGATTTTGTGCTCCAGAAGACTCCTGGCGGGTATCTTTTCATAAATGAAAAGAAAAATGTCTCTGTTAATAATCTTGCAGCGGGTAAAAAGCTTCTCTCCCTTGGAGACAGCATTAATAAAGAGAATATGAGATTGATTTATCTTGATGGATACCTGTTCAATAATGAAGCCTCCAAAGAGAGAGAACTGACTTCAGGTGCGGAAACACTTGAACTTAATATCGGCAATAATAAAGAGAAATGGAAAGATTATGCTGAGAAAAAAGATGATGAAAGCATAGCTTTAAATGTTTCCAGGGCCAGTTTAATCATGGAATCTGACGACGAGAGTATTACCTTTGAAATAAACAAAGATGAAGAGGCAAGCATAGGAAGGGGATTTACGGATATATCCGTTATGGACCCAAGGATGAGCAAAAAACATGCTATAATCAAATATTCAAAGGATGAGGGGTGTTTTATTATAGAAGACCTAAAAAGCACAAATGGTACATTTGTAAACGGGAATCGGGTTGAAAACTGCATGTCCGTCGGAGATGGGGATATAATACAGATCGCTAATACATATTTCAAGTTTAGGGTTTTCTAATCTCTTTTCCAGTCCAGGAAATGCCATGAATGAGGTGCTTTGCTTATCTGATTTTCAGCCTCTTCTGAATACCATTGAATAGCGGCCTGTGTGCTTGCACCCTTCGGAAACGGCCTGAAAAAAGCCCTGTAATGATAAGGTTTAAGTTCTGAAATCTCCATGCTTAACAGTATACTGCCAGTTTTCTGTGCAATTCTGACATAATCAGCAGGAAAATCGTATCTGTTTCCAAAAAGGAGAGATTCAGCGGTTTTTCCGAAATTTCTTCCATAGCCTGCGCCATCTCCTGAAATAAAAAGTATTTTGCCTTCATTTAGCCATTTGATTACATCGCGTATAAAGAACCTTGCCGGAAACATTCTTGAGCCAATTTTTCTTTCGAGCTTTTCACGTATCCGTTTTTGAACCTTTTCTCCCACACAAGAGATATCTTCATCATTGATATGGTATATCTGGCCTGTTTCATAGCCGAGAGAATTAAAATACAATAATGCCAGCTGAGGAATGCAGAAATGAAGATGGATTATAATTACCCCGGTCCTGGATTTCTGAGCATCCCTGATGATATTTATGGATTTATCGGCAGCTATTATTCCTTTTTCTGCTTTCAGCTTCTTGATGCAGAAGATGAACAGCTGGTTTCTGTAATGATTTTTTATATACTTTTTAATAATGGATTTTTGACTGGATTCCAGTCCAGGATTTATCAGGGATATATTATATTCCAGTATTCTGATCTTTTCACGAGGGAGGATTAAATAATGAATAAAAGAGATAAGGTCAATAATCTTAAAAGAAACCCTTAAGGGAAGAACAGCAATGATATACCTTATGGGATACCATACAACAAGCCTTGCCAGGTCCCTCAGGAAAGATTCATTCGTCTTCATGGCCTGCTGTGCCGGAATGCATCCTTTAAAAAGTTCTTTACAGTGATAAGGATATTAAATGCATTTTCAAATATGTGCATTCTCCTGTTTTTGTAAAATACAGGCCGAAGCAGGCTTCTTTCCTTTTCAATAATGCCTTCATTCAGAGCCCTTTTGTAAATATCAGTAAAGGGTTCAATCCTGATCCTGTTTAAACCAATTCCTCTCAGCTTCCCCTTGAGGATCAGTTTGGTCTTAATGTAGAAGACCAGAAGCCTGATAAATCCCATCAGGGTCTGATTGGGAGGAAACCTGAAAAAGTTTATTATTATTGATATGTTCTTAAAATCCTTCATTATATAAGGCATCTTTACTATCTCGCTTGTTTTAATTCCCTTTTTAAGTGCAATAAGCGTCTCTTTTGAGAAACCATCAGGAGAAAATGTAAAGAAATTGCACCCTGCTTCGTTGCACAATTTTGCATAATCCCTGGTAAAGCCCTGTTCGGAGAACCATGCAGACCAGTTTACCGGGAGGTTCATTTCTTTTATGCCCAATACAAGATCAATGCTGTATTTCAACGGGCGGTTGAATACTGAATCAATGAAAGTAAAGCTCCGGATGCCGTATTCATGATACAGCTTTTTTATATCATCCAGAATAAGGCTGGTTTTTCTGTATCTGAAACTGGAACCATTAAGATATGGATATGAGCAGTATGAGCATTTCATGGCGCACCCTCTTTTTGTCTCAATTCCAATTGCATATTCTCCATCCTTATAATACTGAGAAGGTGATAAAAGGGAATAGTCAGGGCTGATATACTCAAATATCTCATTTTTATAGTTTCTTGGCGTGAAAACAACTTCACTTTCCTTCCTGAAACAAATATTCTCGACATTATCCAGGTCATCCATATTCAGAAGCAGTCTAAGAATGGTTTGTTCTCCCTCGCCTATAATTCCAAAATCAATTTCAGGGTTCTCACCCATTATCTCTTTTGAAAAAAGGCTGAAACCAGGACCGCCTGCTATTAAAAGAGCGCTTTCTTTCGAATCTTTTATCAGTTTTATTAGTGAAGGGACATATTCATAAAAGAACTTTACCCTGCTTTCATGAGTGGAATCAATATTCCTTATTGATACACCGATTATATCAGGATCAAAACTGTTTATAATACCCCTGACCTCAGGCATATATGACTCACCCAAAAGGTTCAGGTCAATAAGCTTTACATTGTGTTTCTCCTGTTTTAATACAGTTCCGATATTTACAATCCCTATGGGGTATATGATATTTTCTTTTCCATATGTATATGACTGCAGAAATAGAATTTTCATGAATAGATCCTTTTTATTTTTTTTAAAGCTGCAATAAGCAGATAAAGAGCACGGCCAACTGGCCTGAAACCAAAAAGCCTTATGGCCAGCTTATTTGAAAAGATCTTTATTATCGGTAATGGAAAGTTTTTTCTTATCATTATCATGAGAATATTTATATAATTAATTTCAATTTCAAAAAACTGCCTGTTTTTAATATCAATGCTCCTGCTGTTTGACAGGTTTTCTTTAATGTATTTATCATAAAGCTCTGTTTTTGGAAATAATATTAATGAAAATAGCTGAATTCTGAAAGGCCTGGGAATATTAAGCATAAATTTTAGCGTTTCGATCCTGTTTTTTTCAGGTTCAAAAGGATTATCCACTATAAAATCATATATTGGAGGATCAATCCTGTCCTTGAACCTGTTCAGCATATTTATTGAATTTTCAACAGCCTTCAGGCTTCCAGCTCTTTTATATAATTCAAGTGTTTCAGGCGATCCGGATTCAATACCCATCTGAATGCTTTTCAGGCCGCATTCAACGAATAAATCCAGTTTTTCTTCATCTATAGTTGTAGGTGAAACAAGGCATCTGAAGGGAAGCTTGATCAGTTTTTTATAGAGAGATGCAAATTCAGCAATATTCTTTCTGGACATTGCAAAGAAAGAATCATCACTGAACACTATGTAGGATGTTTTATCATATATCTTAATTGCAAGCCGGAGCTCCTCGATTATATGCCCTGGGCTTCTGAACCTCAGGTATTTTCCCCTGCTCAATCTCCTGAGGAGATTATTGGAGCAGTATGTACAGGAATGCGGGCATCCTCTGGAAGACAATGTCTGATAGTATATTTCACCTTCAAGGCCGTATAATGGATTCTTTATCTGAAAATCATAGTAATATTCACTGGTAAAAGGGATTAATTCATTGTTCCAGGTTAAATATTTGTTTTCGGGATCTATATCCGGTATGGGGATGGAATCAAGATTTTCAATAACAAGCCCCAGAGTGTCAGATTTATATATTAATTCCCCTTTTTTGGCATAAGTGAGGTTGGGTATGCTTTTAATGTCAGATTCCTTAATATTATCTCTATCCTTTTCCAGAAGCAGGGAAGCAAGCCTGCAGGCGGTGATCTCGCCATCTCCCACAACCGTAAAATCAGCATATCGGCATGATTCCTCCCAGTCTATGAAAGCATGGATCCCTCCCCATACAACCGGAATGTCAGTATAATTTTTCAAACGTACAGTCAGGTCTCTGATTTTATCAAAGAAGCAGGACATTAATGAGATTCCGATGAACAAGGAGCCTTCCGAGATTTCAGCTATCTCCTGTATGATCTTTTCACTGTAGAAATTCATTTGCCTGTTGGATTTTATATGCAGGTCTTCCGGGTCGATCATAAAGACAATAGATGTCCCTATGCCGCTTTTTTTCAGGTTTGCCGAGACAGAACGCAGTCCGAAAGATGTCAGATCAGTATAGGGAGAAAGAAGTGTTACTTTTCTATCCATATCCTGTATTAACCCGACTTTTTTATAATTATCCTGGCTTCATCAAAGAATGATATGAATTCCTCTGACCTGTAATCCTTATATGTCCAAAGAAGCGGGTACCACATCCTGTTGTGCCTGAGAAGAGTTATCTCTGCCCACAGCTGGGCGTCTATGGGTATCCTGTGCGGTGAGAACTTGGTGGTAAGAAGTACTATCTGATGAGAGTTCATATAGCCGGGGTCAATATTGAAAATTCTTTTATTATCAGTGGAAAATCTTGTTTCGAGATTATTTGAGATGTCCTTCAGAGATGAGATTTTATGACAGTCTACTATTTTGTCGGTCAAAAACAGTTTCTTAAAGATCTTATTACCCATCTCTTTATTGTAATAACAGCTGAAGTCCGTAAAAATAACTGTATTGCTGGAATAAATAATATTTGCATTTATCTCCTTTGAATACAATGAGGAGAATCTGTCCATTTCATCGTTTGTCCTGGCCATTAATGCAAAAAATATACAGGCTTTTATCTTTTTTATATCATTAATCATGAAATTATATACAGATAATATATGTATAAGATAAAAAGTCAAAAGCTTCTTTCAGTTTAAGGTTTATAAAATATCTTGCTTTTCATATTAATTAGTAATAGTTTTTTAATGATATCCCTTTATTGGGATCATTAAATGAAAATGTGTCTGCTGGCAGGTTTTCCAATAACACAGAGAGGTGTTCTATGAATTCGAAAATAAATGATATGGTTGACAAGCTTTCTAAATCTGCAAATCTTCATACAATGCCTGATGACCTTATCAACAAGAATAAGCTGTTATCCAGAACTGAAATGGATTCTGAGTCTGCATTCAGCATTATATCAAGACAATGCAATATCAAGGGGGACATTAACTCCAGCCAGGCAATATTTATTGCAGGCAGGTTCAAAGGCAATATTATCTGCAACAACACTGTTGTCAGCCTTGAAGGAAGTCAGATTGACGGCAGGGTAGAAGCGCAGGATATCATTATCTATGGAAAATGCAGAGGGGAAATAATAGCCAAAAATATGGTAAAGCTCTTCCCGAACTGTGCAGTGAATTCAAGTATTAAAGGAAAAACATTCATAATTGAAGAGGGAGCAGTATTTGATGGCGAATTCAGCCGTGTTTAGCAAGGAAGAAGTTGATCTGGGAAAAGATTCCATATCGAGAATGATGGAAAGCAGAAGGCTTCTTTCATTAGATGAGCACTATGGTATTGGAAGCCTGAGCCATTTGCCCGGATGCTGTGAATACAGCCCTGCATCAGTTCTTCTTCTCCTGATATTGAAGAATAATCCCGCAGGTCTTTTAGAGGGGGATGTTATTGATGAATTAATAACCCTATGCGAGCTTTATCATATATCAATAAAAAATATTGAAAAGAGCTGTGAGTCCGGTTATACAGATGACAGCTTCCGCAGAAGCGACCATCTGCTTATAAGTGACGGCCTTATTTCACATATAGTCAACAGGGAATATTCGATACTTTTCAATAAGCTTTCCGGATCGAGGATAAGCCGGGCAATGTCTTTTAACCGCCTAATAAAGAAGAAGATGATAAAGCTTGATAATAATCAGCCCGGAAAAAGGCTGATCCTGGATTTCATGGTGGCAAAGATCCTGCTTATAATATCTGTGATTTGCGATATACCTGAAAACAGCATCGATATTTTCTATAGCAAATATATTAAACTGGAAGATGAAAGCTCAGATTTTGAAGCAATCAATTATATATATGAATGTTTTGCTGAATCGGGAATTTTACAAATAAATAATGGAGGAAGTTTATGCAAAGAGTTTTGATTTTTTGTATGATAATATTTTTATTTTTTTCGTTTACCTTTACTTTAGCTGAAACCAATGATGAAAAAACTGGTGAAGAAATCAAGGATGAAGAAAAGGCCACTGAGGCTATTAAAGATGAAGAAAAAATTGTTGCGAGGATTGGCGCGGATGTCATTACACAAAAACAGCTTAATGAAAAGATAGAGGATCTTGTTTCATTAACCGGGCATAAGATTGAGGATATACCCCAGGAGGTTCTTTCTGCCAACAGTAAAGAGATACTCAGGAAAATTGTCAATGATGCTGTTCTTGAATTATACATCGCTGAAAATAATATTGCTGTGTCTCCTGAGGAATTGAATACAAGGATTAAAGAGATTACAGAAAATTTTGAGTCCATGGAAGCATTCGAAAAATTGATTAACAAACAGGGTTTGACCATGGACAGTTTTAAGAAGGAAATAAGCAGAGAGCTTGCAATTAACAAGATCATCAAGGAAAGGGGTTATACCGATCCCACAGAACAGGAGCTCAAGGATTTCTATGACTCCAACAAAGAAAGATTTAAGCATAAAGAATCTGTAAAGGCTTCGCATATCCTGGTATCTTTTGACAAGTATGGCGAAGAAGAAGCATTAAAAAGGATTAATGAGATAAAGGGCAAAATCAAGGATCCTTCCAAGGATTTTGAAAATATTGCTAAAGAGTATTCGGACTGCCCTAGTAAATCAAAGGGCGGAGATCTGGGTTTTTTTGAAAGAGGCAGGATGGTGAAGCCATTTGAAGATTCTGCTTTCAGCCTGGAGAAAGGCAAAGTCTCAGAACCTGTAAAAACAAAGTTTGGATATCACATTATTTATGTTACAGATAAAAGGGGAGAGGGTGTTTATGATTTCGGCCAGAAAAGGGAAGAGATCTTAAATGCACTTAAAAGGGGCAGGATATCCAAATTCGTCAATGAGCTTTTTACCGAGCTTCAAGAAAAATACAAGGTTGAGATACTTCAATAGCACTGAATGTCCTATCTAGAAAACCCCTTTTATAAAGTTAAAGATATATCAGATAGTATTGGGCTTGCTGAGAAGGAAGAGGGTATCAGGAGAGTGCTGTTTTGCCTGTTCTTTCTGGGACCTGGTTCCACAAAGGAGATCGCCCGTTTTTCAAGACTGCCTCTTCCTGTTGTTGCTGCAATCAGGAAAGAATTTGAAAATTCAGGTATTTTAAACAGAGCATCAGGCCTGGTGCTGACAGAAAAAGGGGTCCATTTATCTGAAAACCTGTTTCATGCAAAAGCAGAATGCCTGAGATTAGAAACAGGGGTTATTGAAAAGATCAAAAGGGAGCTTTCAGAATTTTCAAAAGAAAGGCCCGTGCCTGACAGGTCACTTGATCAGTCTCATTCCACTATTGAAACTCAGATAAACAGAGTGCAGCATATGCTTTTTGATGATTCCCTGATTGGCAGAGATATTGCAATACTGGGTGATGATGATATCACTTCGATCACAATATGCCTGTACCTGCAGCATATATTCCGGAATGGAACGATACCATGCAGGATAAGGGTTTATGAATGTGATCAAAGGCTTACATGCTATATTTCAAATATTGCAGGGAAGCATAAATACCCTGTAAATGTAACAAATATGGACCTTAAGGAAAAAATGGAGCCTGCTTATCTTGATATCAATGATATAGTTTTCACAGACCCGCCCTATACTGCAAATGGAGTGAGGCTCTTTTTATCCAGGGCTGTAGAAATGCTTAAGTGGGGTACCGGCAGGAAGATATATTTGAATCTGCCCAGGATCATGCGCGAGGACCTTTTGAGCATACAGAAAGATATTCTGAAGATGAATCTGCTTATTGAGTCTGTTCTTCCCGGGTTCAATAAATACCAGGGGAATTCCCTGTATTCAAACCAGAGCGATCTCTACCTGATATCTACCTGTCAGACAAGCAGATCAATAATTGCAGAAAGCGATATATTTAATGAAGATATATATACCTTTGAAGTAAATCCAAAGATCAGATACTACCGCTGTACTGGATGCAATAAGATATTTGCAACGGGAACGGGCAAACTGAGCATTGAAATACTGAAGCAGAGCGGCTGCGATGTGTGCAGGACGCTGAAATTTGAAAGAGTTGACCCAAAACTGATTAATGCAGAAAAAAAGCAGAGCTGAAACCGGATTAGTATCTGCTTGCTATGGCAGGGAACTTGGTGTTTTTTATAAAGATGAGCTCATAAAAGCTACAGTAAAGGGAAAGCTTTTAGAGGCAAATTCAAAACACAGCATAGTTTCAGGTGATATATGTACCCTTGAGGTTAACAGGGGCAGGTATATGGTCACCGGAATACTGAAGCGGAAGAGCGAGCTGACAAGATTTCTTGAAAAAAGGGACAGAGAGGTCAGAAATCAGGTAATTGCAGCCAATTGTGACCAGCTTTTGGCTGTATTCAGTTTTGTTGAGCCCAATATCAACCCCTTTTACCTTGACCTTGTCTTAAGCCATGCAAACTATAACGGCATTCATCCCTGCATAATATTCAACAAGACTGATGCAGCAGACCTGGAGCAGTTCAGGGATATTATCGAATCATACGGAAACGCTGGCTTTGAAATAATCCTGACTTCAGTCAGGAAGAATGAAAATATAAAAGAGGTCAGGAATATATTACTGGGAAAGAAAACCGTGCTTATCGGTCCGTCAGGGAGCGGGAAATCATCTCTTCTTAAGGCTCTCAATCCTGAAATTGATCTGAAGATCGGAAAACTGACCAGGTCCAGGAGGGGGTCTCATACAACAAGTACCTCGATCATGTACAGGCTTTTTAAGGAAAGCTATATTTATGATACACCAGGTTTCGGAAAGATGTCTCATAACAGCATTGATTATGATATTATCAGGTCCGGCTATCCGGAGTTCTTTGACCTGCAGGAGAAAACCCCCTGTGAGTTCAGGGACTGCATGCACATCGAGGAAAAAAACTGCAGGGTGAAAGATCTGCTTCTTAAGGGAGAGCTGTCAAGCGACAGATATAGGAGGTACTATATTTTTTCAAAAAACAAGGACCCTATTTTCGCAGATATACGGGAAAGCCTTCCTGTCGACACAGACCTCTTCATCAGCAGAAAAGCCGTATTCAATGTCTTCAATCTGGAAAATGCCCTTTTATATAGAAGCTTTGTCTATGACAAAATAGAAAAACCCAGCTGGTTTCATTATGTGCCTTTCATTTACTTCAGCGGGCTGAGCAGGGCACGCAGGATCCTGATAAAGGAAATTAACGGTTTAAGGCAGATCTTCAGCTGGAGGATCAAGGATGGAAAGGAAAAGATCAGCCTCCTTTTCTTAAATCCTCTTTCTGAATCCGGGGACCTTGTGGACCTCTTCAGGTTTACAGCCAGCCTGAACGACGAAAGGCAGGCAGCTGTATCCTTTTTGACTGAGGGTGACCTCCTGAAGCTTGAGGAGTATGAGAATAAAGAGATTGAAATTGCAGGAAGGGAATATATATACTCAAGGAAAAATGTGCTGGAAATGGAAGGCAGGCATTTTCGCGCATTAAGAAAAAAGATATACAGGTTTAGAAGGAACCTGAGCCCTGTAATATGCAGGGGATTCAATATGGGTGACTCAATACTGCTTGATAAAGCCTATACAAGATGGCTGGCTGACCAGAGCATAAAGTATCCCAGCCTGTATGACAGCTATTATACCGAAAATGCCATGGGGAAGATTGACGACCTTCTCAGGCTGGATGTCGATATAATGATTGCAGAGTATGATTCGCGCATTATAGGCTTTATTATGGGCGGCAAGATGAACAGCAGGTATTCCAATGCATTTATTATGAAGTGTGATAACAGTTTTGGAGGGCTGTCTTATTTTCTCAAGCATAAATTTATTGAATCACAGGACAGCCTGTATGTAAATGATGGCATAGATTTTGGTTTTTTTGGCCTGAAGCAGTCAAAAAGGATTTACAATCCGGTTGAGTTTCCCAAGGTCTACAGGGGGAGATTCTGGTAAAAGAGCTGCAGGCTTTTGCCTGCAGCTCAAAAAGTTCTAGTCTACAGCTTTTCCTTTATTTCTTCCTTTATGGTTTTAACCTTATCCAGGAATTTGCTGTCAGGAAATTCATTAATATATTTTTCACAATAGCTGTATGCGTTTTTATAATCACCCTTATCGAGGTAAAGATTTATAAGTGCACTCATTGCAAGGTCTTTGTTCTTTATTTTTTCCGGGGAATTTACGACAGTAAGATAATTTTTCAATGCATCGTCCGTTTTTCCCAGTTTTTCAAGAATAAAAGCATAGTCATAGATAACAGCAGGATCCTTTTCATCAATCTTCTTAAGCTTCTCAACAATATCCAGTGCTTTTTTATAATCTTCAAACTGGATATAGCCCTTGGCTGCTACATTCAGTATATCCTTGTTATTATCGCCAAGCTTGACCAGATCAGGCAGAATCTTAAGTGCTTTTTCCTTTTTATTTGTCTGTATATATAATACAGCAAGGTTTCTTACATCCTGCAGGCTGTCTTTATTTGTCTCAACTATCTTTTCAAGGGCCCAGATCATATCTTCAGTTTCATTCAGCGAGTGGCATATATTGAAATATTGGACTAAATTGTCCATATTCTCCGGTTCGATATTTACAAGGTCTTTATACAGGCACTTCAGATAGCCCATATCAATCTTTGGATCCATCAGGCTAAGAGCAAAATCATACATCATGAGGTCAGATTTTTCCAGTGCAATCGCTTTCATTATGTTTTCCTTGGCCAGTTCAATGTTTTCAAGATAGCCGATGGTATATAGCTGGGACAGAAACATGTAAATTTCATAATCCTTTTCATTAAGGGAACTTGCCTTGCTAAGGTATTCAACTGCCTGATTACCTTCCAGACCCTCATATTCAGGATTTTTCTGAACATTTCCGAGGAAAAGCATTGCTTTTATCTTTCCAAGCTCCTTCAATGCTTCAAAGTAATCAGGATAATTTTCAAGGCTTTTTGTAAGGTTTTTTTCTGCAGATTTAAAATCCTTTTTGGATAAATCCTCCAGGGCCTGCTGATAGTATTTCTGTGCTTTTTCGGGTATTTCAGTTTCAGTAGCTGTTTCGGCATAGATACTGAATGTAATTACAAAGACAACTGTTAAAACAGTAAAGAGCCTAAAAAGATCTCTTTTAGTAATCATGAGATTCTCCTTTTGTTTTTTGTTTTATTGAATTTAATTATCTCTATTCCTATCATAATAATGATATGAAATCAAGATAAAATTGTCCGGGAAATTAGTGATCCTTTATCAGCAATAGAGCTTGCGGGGAAAAATTTCTTGATTCTTTTAGCTCTTTGAAATAAGTATAACAAAAATTTCTATATTCTTATTTTTTATTTTTAGGAGAAGTCTTATGAAGCTTGAAAAAACAGCGTTTTTATTTCCTGGGCAGGCTTCCCAGTATGTAGGAATGGGGAAGAGGATATTTGAGGAGCATCCGGAATTTGAGCATCTTTTTAATATTACATCTGAAATAATCGGGAAAGATGCGAAATACCTCATGTTTGAAGGGCCGATCGAGGAATTGACTAAAACAGAATATGCACAGCCACTCATATTACTGGCCAGTATCCTTTCATATAAAATATTCCCATTTTCTCCATCCTGTGCAGCAGGCCACAGCTTAGGCGAGTTTACCGCCCTCTGTGCAGCTGAGTCAATATCAGTTGAAACAGCGATCGAGCTTGTTCATAAAAGGGGAAAATATATGCAGGAAGCTGTCCCTCTAGGTATGGGGAAGATGATCGCTGTAATTGGAGCTGAGCTTGATATTATTGAACAGAAGCTCAGCCAGGCCGGAAAACCCTGCGATATCGCCAATATCAACTCTCCAGGGCAGTTTGTCCTTTCGGGAAGCTCTGAGGGCATCGAGACAGCAGCTGAATTATTCAAGGATTACAAGGTCATTGAGCTTAAGGTCAGCGCACCATTTCATTCCAGGCTTATGATGCCTGCTTCAGAAAGGTTGAAATGCGAGCTGGACAAGACAGAAGTTAAAATGCCGGCATTCCCGGTATATTCCAATGTTACAGCAAGGCCATACAGAAATACAGAGGAGATTAAAGGCCTTCTGGTCAAGCAGTGCTGCAGTCCTGTTTTGTTTACTCAGACCATTCTGAACATGAACGATGAAGGAATTGACTCATTCCTGGAAATCGGGCCGGGAAATGTACTTGCAGGTCTTGTTAAGAGGATTGACAGGAAGGCTTTCAGGTTTAACATTGAAGATGATGAAAGCATTGCAAGGTATAGAGATCAGAAAGGCAGATAGTATATTTTAGTTTATATTATTATTATATATATAAAATATTTATCAAATAAGGTGCAAGGGGTAATTAACCCCCTTGCATTTATCATACAGACTGGACTTCCTTGACCTCTGGAATTCTTTCCTTTAGATAGTTCTCAATCCCATATTTCAGCGTATATACTGCTCCGGGGCATCCTTTGCAGGCTCCCTGGAGTTTTACCCTGACAGTATAATCATCAGTGATCTCCACAAGTTCGAGATCACCGCCATCATTCTGAAGGTATACCCTGACTTCATCCAGTTTCTCTTTGATCTTTTCAATTATTGCTTTTTTATCTTCTGACACATTCAGCTCCTTATATTTTTGTTTATATACTGAATAAGGTTCTATAAAGTTTCCTAAAAATTACGATAAAAGACATAATGGCCTATAAGGAATATTATGTTAAATTATGTACAATGCCGTTAAATCCAGCATAAGCTAATTTATAAAATACTTATCCCTCTACTCTACCTGGAGGTCTTTTTTTACTTTAATCTTTGATATCTTCCTGTCATCAGCTTCAACAATTTCAAGAATGAGGTTTTCAAATTTTAATATTTCTCCAGGCTTAGGTACCCTTCCGATGATAGAAAAAACCAGGCCACCAATAGATTCAAAGTCATCCTCAGGGACTTCGATGTCAAAGAGGTCTTCCAAAATCTCTATATCTGCTTTTGCATCAAAAAGCACGCTGTTATCCTCAAGCTTTTTGAAAACCTGGTCTTCGTCGTAATCGTATTCATCCCTGATTTCACCTACTATTTCTTCAATGAGGTCTTCAATCGAGACCACTCCTGCTGTGCCGCCATATTCATCAACAACAATTGCTATATGTACTTCATCACGCATGAATTCCTTTAATAAAGTACTGATGTTTTTTGTTTCAGGAACGAAGTATGCGGATCTTAAGAAATCCCCTATATTTATTGAATCCAGGCTTTTATTCTTTATCTCCTTTAGAAGATCCTTTGCATAAAAGATTCCGACGATATTATCTATCTTCTCCTCATATACAGGTATTCTTGAGTGACCTTCCCGGTTTATGAGTTCTATGATCTCTGCAGCGGATGAACTGACTTCAATACATGCAAGGTCGGTTCTGGGGGTCATTACTTCCTTTGCTGTAGTATCATTAAACTGGATAATTGACATTATCATTTTTCTTTCATCTTTATCCAGAAGATTGCTGTCTTCAATTATGATATCCTCTATTTCATTTTCTGATTCAGATTCTTCCGTATCTTCGCCTTTATCACTTCTTAGCCTGCTGGACAGCTTATCAAAAAAAAGATAAAGATATTTGACCAGAAGAAAATAAGGCAGTAGAACGCTTCTGAGCAGTATTACAGAATACAGTGATATATGGGACCTTATATTGCTGTGGTAGAATATAACATAAATGAAGATCTCAAATACAGCAACCGGTATAAAAATAATCAGAATCGAACTGGATTGATAACTGTTCCCTATCAGGAGGACTGCAATCAGTGAGATCAGTTTAAGTATAAAGTAGGATAGAGATGCATGGTCAATGTTCTCAATCCAGAATTCCAGCAAAGCGGTTTCATATTTTGAATCCTTTAAAAACCTTTTAATGGTGAGTCTGCCAAGTGAAATAAGGCTTATGAAAGAAACAGAAGCGATCGCATAAATAATCCATAAGCCTGCCTGATAAATTTCCAGCGGTACAGGGTCCATGTCTAACCTTTTCCTCTCTTTTTTTTATTATATTGCTTATTCTTATTATAGAATGATGATAAGAAATATTCTGCCTTCTTAAACATAATATTCCTCTGCCTGTCGGTATTATCCCTATAGCCTATCAAATGAAGAAGGCTGTGCAAAAGAAGCCAGTTGAGCTCTTTATTAACGGATGTTTTATTAATTTCGCTGTAGGCAATTGCCTGTTCAACGGAGATATATGATTCTCCGATCTGAAGCACAGGCTGTATTGCTTCTCGGTTTAAGTCATCTTTCAGCCTGTATATATCTTTACTTTTTAGTTTTGAGACAGAAAATATCTTTTCGGGATAATTATTTAGAAAGCTGAATGCTATTACATCGGTTTCCTGATCTTTTGAAAGGAATTTTCTGTTTATATTCCTTATCTGAAAGTCATCAGTAAGGACTACGGATAAATAATAAGCATATCCAAGGGGTGAAAAAAAATCAGTGATGATCCTCCTCAATGTTGAAATGCAGTAATCGGACAGATTAATGCCTGAGTTGTTGATTATTTCTATTATGTTTTTCATCAGATCTTGTAGCTTTCAGGCTGGTCCGGATAATCAATTCGCTTGTGAAATGAACCATAAAGGACATTGCAGAATGATTCAATTATTTTTGAAAGCTCAAATAAAGAAAGGTTTGCATTATCAAGATCGCCATCCAGTAATGCTGATTTAACAATGTTTTCAACCATTGATTTTATTTTTGCTGTTGAGGGGTTTATAAGAATCCTGCTGGTAGCCTCTACCCTGTCTGCAATCAGTATTATTGCTGATTCCTTGGTATATGGCTTTGGACCCGGATATCTGAAATTATCCTCCGATACAGATCCCTTATTATCATCAGGCTGATTTTTTACTGCTTTATCATAGAAAAATTTAATAAGCGCAGTACCGTGGTGCTGCTGGATTATCTCCAGTATAGGTGCCGGCAGTCTGAATTTTTTGCCAAGGTCATATCCTGATTTTACATGTGATATTAATATCAGGGCACTCATGGAAGGTTTAAGCCTGTCATGCTTATTTTCCCTGCTTGTGATATTTTCAATAAAATACTCAGGCTTGTTTATTTTCCCGATATCGTGATAATAAGATGCAACCCTGCATAGAATAGCATTGCATCCAATGCTCCTTGCAGCAACTTCCGCAAGGTTTGCAACTGCAATGGAATGATGGAGTGTCCCGCTTGCCGTAAACATGAGTTTCTCTAATAATGGATGCTTGAAGTCAAGAAGCTCAAGCAGTTTCATATCAGTAGAAAGCCTGAAAATCCATTCAAAAAGAGGTATAAGAGTGTTTATAAGCACATAAACACTGAAACCTGATATAATTACCAAAAGCAGGATAAAACCTACGGCAGGCAGGCCATGGTTGCCGGAGATCAGAGAATTCAGAACAGCCGAGGATGACTGGAGAAGTATTAGAATAAGGACGCTCTTTATATAAAAATTCTTTTTCTTTATGATTTCGCGCATAATGGATGCTGAAGCAATACCTATGAATATGTAGATGATCTGAAAACTGTTCAGATTGAAAAGGAGCACATAAAAACAGATCTGGAAAATACCAAAAGTAAGTGCAGTCTTTGAATTCAGCAGTACAGAAAGCATCAGCACCCCGAATGCATAGGGCAAGGCATAGAGGTATAGGTCAACTGTAACAAATGGTTCCTTGTCAAATGCTGATGATAAAAGCATGTAAAAATGCCATAGAATGTTCATGATGAATATATTCAGAAGGAACAGCGCAAGTATCATGAAATAATTATAGTAATTTGATAAAGCATGCCAGGGGTGAAATAAAAGAAGCAGGAAAAAGAATATCAAAACAATTATGGAAGAATAGATGAAGAAATAAAAGTACTGTGAATATGTAGCTTTATCTACGGATATCCTTCTGTTTATCTCGTCAAGGAGCATTACCTGGCTTTCGGTTGCCCTCTCCCCTTCTCCTATTATCTTTTCCCCCTTTTTCTTTGAGAAGAATACCTTGGGAATACCCTCAATCAGTTCATTTTTGATTTTTTCAGATTCAGCCCGGTTAAAAGTAATGTTTGGTTCAATAATATTATTAAGTATTTTATAAAGCAGAGGCTTTACAGGATAATTAAAATTTAGGATAAAGATATCAATTTTGGTCTTAATATGTTCCTGTATATTACTTAAGTCAAGTATATCTGTAAAGATATTAATTTCTTCCTCTTTACCTGTTTCAATGTTTTTTATAAGGATGCCGGAATTGGCATATTTGTTTAATTCTGACACATCCCTTATAAGCTTTTTTTCATATATATAATCGATAATATCGCTGTTGAGGAAGGATAGAAGCTGATCATTATGCCCGTTCTTCATGATTCCGAAAAGCTCTTTTAATTCCTTTACTGTGAAATCAATGCCATATTCCCTTATTATAATAGTATTCAATTCCTCAAAGCTGATCTGCGGTATTTCCTTCTGATTCTTGTTCTCTTCTATAAGAGCCTGGAAATAGTTGGATAAGAACTTAAAGAGAGATACAATGAATTTTTTCTTAAGTTCAGAGACCGATGGGTCATAATCAAACACAGGGGGTATTGATTCAAGCTTTTCCTGCTTTTTCCTGTCTGTTGTCTTAATATCTTCAATCTCTATATCAAAGGGTGCTTTGATGTTCTGGTCTGATATCTCGCCAAGATTAAGCTTATAGGGGCTGAAACTGTCCTTAGGGATAATAAAATACGACAGGATCAGTGCAAAAGGGATAAGGAAAATAAAAAATCTCAGGAGTTTCTTTGAAGGAATCTTGTCAGCATTTCGTATATGTATAAGATTCTTTGTGCCACTTTTATATTTATCGAATTTGAATGATTCCAGGCTTTCCTTAAAATTATACAGGATTGTATTATCTTCTTCCATTAGTGTTTCTCAGGCGGTTTTTTATATTTTTCATAGGCAGCGACAATATCCTTTACCAATCTGTGCCTTACCACATCCCTTTTATCAAAGTACATGAATCCAATCCCTTTGATATCCTTGAGGATACTTATTACTTCGATCAGGCCTGATGCCTGATTCTGAGGCAGATCTATCTGAGTAATATCCCCTGTGATTATTATTTTTGAATTAAAACCCATTCTGGTCAGGACCATTTTCATCTGTTCAGGGGTAGTATTCTGTGCCTCATCGAGTATTATAAAGCTGGAGTTGAGCGTTCTTCCTCTCATGTATGCAAGGGGAGCAATCTCGATAAGGTTTCGCTGTATATAGTTCTGGAGCTTGTCAGGCGGCATCATATCGTATAATGCATCATAAAGGGGCCTTAAGTAAGGGTTGATCTTTTCATACAGGTCGCCGGGAAGATAGCCCAGCTTCTCCCCTGCCTCAATTGCGGGCCTTGTAAGTATTATCCTTTTTATGCTTTCAGAATAAAGGTACTTGAGAGCCATTGCAACAGCCAGGTATGTTTTTCCTGTCCCTGCAGGACCGATAGAAAAGACTATGTCATTTTCCATAATCTTATCAATATACAGCTTCTGATTATAGCTTTTGGCTTTAACTGGGCTCTTGCGGGTTTTTATATCAATGCAGTGATCAATGAGGTTAAAAAAACCATCTTCTTTTTGATCATTTGAATTATCATTGCTTTTAATTAACATA
>CAYMEV010000010.1:0-126425 GCA_964389675.1 uncultured Candidatus Sumerlaeota bacterium | reverse complement strand
TGTCAAGGCTGATGCTACCGTCTGAATTACTGCCAACAGTGATGGTGGATTCATATACATTTTTATTATATGCTGTAACCGTCAGGTAAAGAACGCCTGTCCCGGGAACAGGACTGTTAAGTACAACTGCTGTATTACCTGATGAGTCAGTATAAGCAGAGCCGTATACACTGTCATCCGTTGAGGATATAATGCTGACAAGAGCGTTGTTTACACCATAGCCGTTGGATGTAACTGTAATATTTGCTGTTGTATCTCCTGCTGACATGCTTGAAGGATGGTTTACAGACAGTACAGACGGAGAATCTGTTCTCATCAGGATTGAGGGGTCCCCGAAAAGTATAAACCATTCAAAATTATCCTCAGTGTCACTGTTCCATCCCATCTGGGAAACCATATACATCTGTCCTGCAAGGCAGCTTCCTCCAAATGTATATACCGGGTCTGCAAAATGGTGTTTTGCAATTCCTATGGACATAATTGCAGGCGGATGCCATGAAATAGAAACGGATCCGCCATAATACCCTACTGCACCCTTTGGGCTTGAGGCAGTGCCTGACCACATCCATGCTGCGCCAAAACACTCTGATAGCTTGTCAAACTGGCCGTTCATACAGGCGACATCAATGATTATCGGAAGCTTGAACCCGTTTGAAAGGTTTTTTATTGTTGTAGTACTGAAGGTTGTGTTTGTGCTGGCCCAGCTGGTTCCTGATCCGTGGCCTATATAAGTTGCATAGGATCTGCCGGAATTGATTGCATTTGAAATATTTGTTGCTGTTGCAGTATTTGACCCCTGAAAGAAGTAATCAAAGTCTGTGTAAGTCCCGTTAAGTAAATAATCTGCAACATCATTTATATAATCCTCGTCGGACGGATTGCTCCCCTCATTGCTTGCAATCCCGAAAGCCCTGGAGTACCATGCTGAATCTGTTCCTAAATAAGGATTCTGCTCATAATTCACAATCTTTGCAACCTGAACATCAACCTGGGCAGTTGTAGAGGCCACAATCCTTCCTATAAGAACATCAGGGTACTGATCGCTGTCCATAAGGCTGTATGGATAATCAGAAGCTGCACTGCCATTGGTGGTTGAACGGTAGTAGGGAGGAATAGTAGTGGCATTTCCAACAAATACAACATATGAAGGCTTCTTAGGCCATGAATCATATGCATCCTTGATATAGTTGTATATGGATGTGGTATTCGCTCCAACATCTGACATAAGAACCTTCTCGACGTAAAAGCCCTTCTTTTTCTTCCATTCAACAAACGGGTCAATAGATGAGGAAAGAGTATCTGCAACAAAAACTATCATTGATTCTGCAGTATCAGCATTGTTTTTGCTGTCATCGGTATAATTAAGGGTAAGGGATTTATATAATGGAATAAATGCAGCTGAGGTAGGCATACCATATATAAATTTATCAGGGCCTGGCGAGTCATATTCTATCTCAACTGTAATGCTTTTATGAACCTTCAGTGTCATGCTCTTAGGGTTGTACTGAAGAGGCCTGATCCCGATCCTGGCAATGAAGATATCCCTGAATATGCCTTCACTGTCAACTGAAACTATATTTTCCGGATAAATGCCATCCCTGTCATAAAAACCCTTATCTATTCCAAACGGGATCTTCTGGCCGGGGTTGCTCCTGTTAGGCATCTCCTGGACGGGGTAGACCAGGCAGTCATGGAATTCCTCGGTTTCAATACTTGTTATCTTAAAGGTTGATCTGGCATCTACAGGCAGATGCAGCATCCTGCCGAACTGAGGCAGTTCAGGTTTTCCAACCTCGCTTAAAGAGACTGTTCCGGGAACAGACAGCCTTATAAATCTTTTCCCGCTTCTTTCCCTGAGTTTCACATACTCCTCTGTTTCTTCAGAGATCCCTTCTTTCAAGATCACTTCCTGGGTAACATAAAATCCTGAAAGGTCAATCTGCAGGACTATACTGCCTGGCTTTCTGTCAAGAATCCTTATATAGGGAGAACGTGAAGCTTCACCTGTCTGGTCATCCATTGTCACCCAGCCTTCTCCTGGCAGCTGACTGCCAAATGATAAAACTGAAAAAGCCAGAACCAATAATAAGAACAGGCTTGAAAATCTCTTATTTTTCCTCATTAAAATCTCCTTCTAATTTGATTTTTATGAGGAATATTATAGCACAAAATTCTTTAAAAATCAAGGTTGAGAGGCTCTATTTATCGTAATTCTTTCAGCTTCCGCCAGCGCGCTGATTCCATGCTGTCACTGCTTTATTAATGTAAAAGGACAGCCATGCATTCTGAATTCAAAGAAGCTTATGCCTATACTGGGCTTCAACAGGAAGACGGCATGGGCTGATTAATCGAGGCATTCTCTTACAAGAGAAAGGAGACTGTCTATAGTGAACGGCTTTTGAATGAACCTGCAGTTCTTTTCCTTAAGGATTGTTTCTAAAATGCTTTCCTTTGAAAAACCTGATGAGATAATTACCCTTATATCCGGATTTATGTCCTTTAATATGAAATAAAGCTCATTACCGCTCATTTTTGGCATCATCATGTCCATTACCACAAGGTCAATATTGTTTTTTTTGTACATATCAACGGCTTCATTGCCTCCATTTGCAAGCAGGACATTGTAGCCGTGCATTGAAAAAATATCCCTGGAAAGATTGAGTATTTCCTTTTCATCATCCACGATCATAATTGTCTCGGTACCGCTTTTGATCTTTTCCCCTGGTTTTTCGACCCTGTCCGGCAGGGGAAGATTTTTGCTGACAGGAAGCATTACAGTTATGGCTGTTCCTATATCCTTTTCGCTCTCAACATCTATAAAACCTTTATGGATATTTACTATACCATAGACTGCAGACAGTCCCAGACCTATTCCTTTGCCCGGCCTTTTTGTTGTGAAAAAAGGATCGAATATACAATCCATCGTATGTTTATCCATACCGATTCCGCTGTCTCTTATGCAGATCTTTATATAATCCTCCTCAGAGTCAGCAAGCCTCTGGCCCTTGTTATTTATGCCATTTACGATCTTTCCGTCAATGGTGAGAATTCCGCCGTTCGGCATTGCATCCCTTGCATTTATGACAATATTCATAAAAACCTGGTGCAGCTGAGTGTAATCCCCGTTAATTAGTATATTTTTTTTGGGCATATTGCAGTGGAAGGATATATTCTTATCGAAAGTATGTTTTATTATGTCAGAAATCTCGCTGATCAGAGCTGAGAGATCAAATACCCTGAATTCAGTACTTCCTCCCTGGGAAAATGCCAGAAGCCTTCTTATGAGCTCTGATGCCCTCTTTGATTCATTGATAATGGAATTAAGGTATTTTGTCATCTGCCCGTCACTGGATATCTTCGGCGCCAGGATGGATGCATATCCCATTATGACTCCAAGTATATTATTAAAATCATGTGCTATTCCTCCGGCAAGCTTTCCCAGGCTTTCCAGCTTCTGAGTCGTAAAAAGCCTTTTCTGGAGGTTTTTATTTTCCGTAATGTCCCTTACTACTGCCTGAAGCAGTGTTTTTCCATAAAGTTCAAATTTTTTGAGGCTTATTTCTGAAACAAACTGTGTCTTATCAAGCCTGCAGTGTGTCCATTCGAATACCTGATGCTGGCCTTCATATGCCAGTCTGATCATTTCCAGCCCCTTTTCCTTTGATGAACTGCCGTCAGGCTGTTTGTCAGGTGAAAAATCAAAAGGGCTTTTCCCAAGAATTTCACTTCTCCTGCAGAGGAACATTTTCTCTGTAGCCGCATTGCATTCAATAAACCTGTCATTTTCCAGAATAAAGATGCTGTCAACAGACCCGTCAAAAAGAAGCTTATATTTAACCTCACTTTCTGTAAGTTCCTTCTGCGCTTTCTGCCTCTCCCTGTTCTCAATACAGAGTGAGATAATGGCAGCCAATGATGTGACAAAATTTATATCTTCATTTGACCAGCCTGTTTTCTCCTGCAGTGTATGTACGGATAAAAGGCCTATTACATCATTATTCAGAAAGATCGGGCAATCAAGAAGGGATTTTACATTATTGTCTTTTGAAAAATAGGCATTCTGGAAGGATTTTGTAATAGGATCACCTGCTGCATCAGCAGCCCTAATAATATTCCCCCTGAGAAGGCTGTCAAAATATATGGGATTATCCTTGCTCCGGAGTTTCATTTTAGAGAAATTTTCCTGCCTGAACCGGTTATACATGCACTGGCATGAAAGTTCATCCTTATTGCCGTTCAATAGCCATATGCTCACCCTGTCAGTATTCATAATATCTGCTGTAATGCGTGTGATCAGATTATAGGCCTCTTTAAGGTCCTTCCTGTAAACAGACTCGCCTGATATAAGGTCAAGGATAAAGGCATTCTGATTAATAAGCCTTTTATCCCTGGTCAGGATCTTATGTTCAACCTGCCTTCTCTCGTTGATTTCTTCTTCAAGGCTCTTATTGACGCTGATAAGCCTTTTTGTAGCTTTTGATATCTCTGTTTTAAGGTTTTTATTTGCCCTGATAAGGCTACCCTGCATTTTGCTTCTTTCAACAGTATTGATAACTATATCGCCAAGCAGCCTTAAAAACCGTATAATATCCTCTCTCCAGTATTTGTTTCTCTTTACTGAATCAAATCCAAGAAATCCTACAAGCCTGTTCTGAAACATCATTGGAATTATGAGTATCGATTTGATACCCTGCTTTTCCAGGATCGATTTTTCATGGTAAGGTGATTGAACCAGTCCGGATACATCGGGAATATATATAATATTATACTTTTTTAATTGCCCTGTGCACCATGGCATGGATTCAAGAGGAATCCTCTGCAGGCTGTTTTTAAGGGGCCTGATGCCTGCATTGCACCATTCATGAGTATTATCTGCAAATTTATCATCAAAAAGGAAAATATAGCTCCTGTCTATATTCTCCATAATGCCGATCTTTTTCAGGGAATCATTAATAATCAGGTCAATATCCTGAGACGGTGAGCTTATAAACTGGAATGATATTCTTGATATAATCTCCAGAAGGTCTTTATGATCGGCAAGGTCCCTGTCTCTATTTTCATTTGGCAGGCCAGCACTGTCGATACCTTTTCCCAAGTAAAATCTCCATAATTTTTTTGAAAACAGCTTATAATTATATTTTATTGCTAAAATATGTTTTTGTCAAAATATTTTATTATGGCCAGCTCAGCACTGGATGCCTGAATATGGAAATGGTACTTATGTGTATAATATCGTTTCTAAATTAAGGCTTTTAACCGGAATTGATAAAATCAAGGATTATTTGTGCAGTTTTTTCCGGAAACTGGAAGAAGAAACCATGTCCGCCTCCCTGGATCTCTTCAATACGGGAATTCTTAATTCCTTCCCCTAATATGTATGCATTTTTTAAGGGTATGACCCTGTCCTCAGTGCCTGCAATAATCAATGTTTCGGAGGATATCCAGTCTCTCCGTGGGAATGATCCCTTCCAGCTTTTCAGCGTATCTGCCTGCCTTTTGAGTATATCATCCCTTACAGGAGATCTTATTTCCGGGAAAAAAAGCGATGGATCAGGATTTTTATTCAGCCAGGAGGCCGGGAAAAGATTGCTGAACATTCTTCCAACCCTTTCTTTCATTGTTCCCTTAAGGTCTATGACAGCATTCCAGGTCTCATCATCCGGCCATAATGCCTCATCCCCTCCGCAAGAAGCACCCATGAGTATCAGTTTCCTTACCCTTTCAGGATCTCTTATTGCTATCTCCTGTGCAATAAAAGACCCCATGGACCAGCCTGCGATATGAGCAGACCTTACTTTCAGCCTGTCAAGCAACTCTATAGTGTCTCTGGCAAAAAGCTCGACTGAAAATTCCCTGTCATCAGCTGTAGAAAAACCCATTCCCCTGTTGTCGAACGTAATTATGCATAATCTTTCAGAAAGCAGATTGATAAGCACAGGAGGCCACATCTCCATGAGGCCTCCATATCCTGTTATAAAAAGTATGCTCTGCTTACCTGATTTTTCGGGATTTTCACAGCCCTTAATACTGCAGGCAATAGAAATATTATTTGCGTTTATTTTAATAAAGACCTTTCACCTTACTGATTTTTATCTTCCCAAAATTTAATCCATGCATCAATAGTATTGTCCGGGTAAGGAAATTTATGAGGTTTTTCTACAGGCTCAGCAGCCAGTTCACCGGCAAGAACATCAATTGCCTTATCCAGCTGACGATCAATTTTCCTTGAGTAATCCTGGGGCAGTTCTGCTACTTCAATATCCGGGACAACTCCCTCATTCTCAAGTATCCAGCCCCTGTCAATATGATAATTGCAAAACTCCGGTATGGTCATCATCCCCCCGTCCACAAAAGGCTTATCTGATCTTATTCCAACTACACCTCCCCAGGTCTTTGTCCCGATAAGCTTGCCAAGGCCGTACATCCTGAAGGCTTCAGGGAAGAGGTCGCCGTCAGATCCGGCATCCTCATTTATAAGGCAGGCCAGATGCCCTAAAAAGACATTTCTCGGTGATGTTCTCGGAGAAGTATATCTTGATACACTGAGGTATGAAAGCTCCCTTCTCAGTTTTTCCAGGATTATCTGGGAGACATTCCCCCCTCCATTGTATCTGTCATCAATGATAATAGCATCCTTATTTATCTGGTTAAAATACTGCTTGAAAAACTCCACAAGGCCAAATCCTGACATGTCAGGGATATGGACATATCCGATCCTTCCACCTGACTTTTCATCAACATATTCCCTGTTGCCGTAAACCCAGTCATAATACCTCAGATAATATTCAGAAGACACGGGCCTTACCCTGTAATCCTCTACCTTTCCCGAATAAGCATCATGAGATATACCGATTATTATCTCCCTGTCAGCAAGGTTTTCAAAGTATGAATAGAAATTATTCTCTGTGGACAGAGAAATGCCATTTACTGAGATTATATAATCTCCTGCTTTTATGGGATGTATAGAAAGCGGTGACCATACATTTGCATAGAAAGCATCACCTTCATATATATTTTTTATCCTGAATCTATCATTTTCTGCAACTATATCCGCTCCAAGAAGTCCTATATTAATGCTGTCTTCAGAGAAATCAGACCCTCCAGTAAATATATAGGTATGCGAAGTAGCAAGCTCTCCGATAAGCTCTCCTATCAGCATATTCAGCTCTGACCTTGTACCTATGCGGAAAAGGGCTTTTCTGTACCGTTCAGCATACTTGTACCAGTCAATATTCCCAATGTTGGGGGCCCAGTAAAGAAGCCTCTGAAGCCTGACAGCTTCGTTAAATATCTGTTCCCATTCCATTGAAGGCATTACTGCCAGATTAATATCGTTCAGGTTTATGATATCTTCGCCCAGCCTTAATGAACTGCCTTTCAGATACAGTATCTTATCCTTTTTCACTGAAATACTGTAGGCGTCAATGCCGTCCAGAACCTCTTCGAACTTCCTTTCCTTTATATTATATGAATATAGAGTCCTCTTGAAGTACTCATTGTCATAATATTGTCTATCTGCCATCCATCTTCTGTCTTTTCTGTCCATAAAATATACCTTATCCTTGACCGCAGATAATCTGTGATAGTTTCCTGATCTCACAGGAAGGGGGAATATCCTTTTTTCAATTCCCTCATACTCTATCCTTGTCCTGATTTTTTCAGGTTTTTCGCTGTCCTCTTTACTGCTTTCCTCCTTTCCTGGCTTATCCAGATTAGCCAGTTCCTGCCAGTCTCTTGGCAGAAGGGGATTCTTCACCTCACTTGTCAGCAGTACTATATGAGGCCTTACCAATTTTGTTATTATGGCCTCGTGATCAATATGGTCCATTAAAGGGCTGAACTGAGTTTCCGATAAAAAGTACAGGTACTGGCCTTCAGGGCCCCAGACAGGATTCCTGTCATCTGCTATGGATTTTGTGATCAGATGTGACTTTCCTTCTTCGATATCATAGATGTAAATATTTGACAGATTATTATCTACCCTTTTTGCATAGCTCAGGAACATACCGCATGGCGACCATGAATAATCATCTATTTCGGACCATTCAGACCTGTCGATTAAAACAGTTTTCTTTGTCTTGAAATCATAAATATGAAGTGCAAGTTTCTCATCGGAAAATGCGATCCTTTCATCATCAGGGGACCAGCATATCCTGTTGTACCATCCGTCCAGCTTATCGGTAAGCTGTACCCTTTCGGCATTATCTTCAGCTTTTGAGATATACAGCTGTTCAGTACCGCTTTCATCTGAAAAATAGGCAATTTTTGATCCATCACTGTTCATAGCAGGGTTCTTGAACCTGATACCCGGTGAACATGCAACAGAAACGACCCTTCCTTCCCTGACAGGAGCAAGATAGATATTCCCTCTGATATCAAGGAGGACTCTCTGAGCCTCCGCCGACAGCTCAAAGCTATTAATCCAGTCAGCTGCATTTTCATAAATGGTTCTGGATGTAAGATTATCTACTGGGAGGTTTATCTCAAGTTTTACCGAATTATCATCTTCAATAATATATTTGAATATATCCCCGCCTTTCTGAAAAACTATGGATCCTCCCCCCAATGAGGGATAATTGATGTCAAAATCCTCATAAAAGGTATGCTGTTTGATATTCCCCCCGTCATAATCCATTGAGAACAGGTTGTTTCTCCCCTTTCTGTCCGACAGGAAATATATTCTTTTCCCGTATATCATGGGAAATTTATTGCTTCCCTCAAAGTCGGTAATCTGCGTAAAATCCATTTTGCTGAGGCTGCCTGCCCATATCTCGGACATTCTTCCACCTTTATACCTTTTCCATGTTGCATGAGGAGAAGCATTCCTGTTAAAAGCAATAAAATCACCACTGCTGTCAAAACTTATAAGGTCTGCTTTCCCTATCTCAATCATTTCAGGCATGCCTCCGTTGATGCTTACCTTCCATATATTGGGCCTGCGGTGAGGATGTGACCTGGATGATGAAAATACTACATAATCGCCTTCAGGGGTAAACCCCAGAACATTATCCCTGGAAGGGTGATATGTCAGCCTTTTGGGTATCCCTCCCCCTTTATTCATAAGATATATATCTATATTGCCGTCAATGGATATTGAATAAGCAATATGCCTGCTGTCAGGAGAAAGCTTTGCAGACACATAATTTGATTTCATGGAAGTTACAATTTCTGCGTCTCCGCCTTGTGTTTCTACCTTCCAGACTGATCCGCGGGATGAAAAGATGACCTCATTCCCGTTTATGTCAGGATAGTAGTAGTATCCTGTATGTGCAAAAATGCCTGTTAATGGAATCAAAACAATAAGAGCGGCGAACAAGATTAATTTTTTAAGCATAAAAAGCTCTACCTCCGGGTATTTATTTGCATAATTTAAGATGTATAGTTGTATACGGAAAATGCTCCAGATTTGTTCTTATTATACCTGAATTTATATTGTATTTATCATTGGTTTAAAATAAAAAAGCACGGCATAAGCCGTGCTTTTCTAACCAAAAAAAGAGGGTTTTTAAGGAGTATCAACCCCTATTTCTTCCCAGTATTTGATCCACTGATCAATACTTTTATTCGGGAAAGGCTTTATTTCAACCTTCTCTATCGGGAAGTCTTTTATCTTCTGCTGCAGGACTTCAATACCTTTATCGAGCTGAGGGTCAAGTCCTTTTGCAAGGTCCTGCGGCCTGTTGATTACCTCTATATCCGGATCAACACCTATATTCTCAAGTGTCCATCCACGTTCAGGATCATAGTGAGCATACTCAGGTATCGACATCAGGCCTCCGTCAACAAAAGGCTTGTCCATCCTGATCCCTATCACTCCTCCCCAGGTTGTTGTACCTATAAGAGGCCCCAAACCGGATTTTTTGAAGGCTTCGGGAAAAATATCTCCGTCAGAACCGGCATTTTCATTTATCAGGCAGACCATGTGGCCCATAAACGTTCTGTGAGGATATGTTCCCATTTTATCTCCATGCCTCATATAATCCATAAAAATAAGGTCCCTTTTCAGCCTTTCAATAATAAGCTGGGATACAAATCCCCCGCCATTGAATCTTACATCAACGATCATTCCTTCCTTGTCAAGCTGGTTATAATACTGCTTATTAAATTCAACCATGCCTGATGCACTCATATCAGGAATATGGATATATCCAATTTTGCCTCCGGATATTCTGCTTACATAATCCCTGTTCGCATTAACCCAGTCAATATACCTGAGATAGCCTTCATTGCTCAGTGTCCTGACCTTGTATTCCCTGGCATTCTTTATGTCAGTATCCTTTGAGACAGCCAGGAGGACCTCCTTATCCCCAAGGTTCTCAAGATACTGGTATATATTGTCTTTTGATGTGACAGGAATGCCATTGATCTTTAATATATAATCACCTTCCTGAATTTCTGGATATATTGAAAGCGGAGAATATACCTTCCTGTAATACAGATCGCCATGCATTATCTTTTTTATCCTGTAAAAACCATTATCAACCTCAATATCTGCACCAAGCAGCCCTGTAGATATGCGTTCCTGCCTGATACCTGAATCTCCTCCAAAAATATATGTATGGCCTGTCGCCAGCTCTCCAATAAGCTCACCTATAAGGAAGTTCAGTTCCGATCTTGTTGATATCCTCGGCAGCAGTTTTCTGTACTGCTCAGCTGCTGAATCCCAGTCAATACCGGCAAGGTTGTGAGCCCAGTATAAAAGCTTCTGAAGCCTTACAGCCTCATCAAATATCTGTTCCCATTCCTCCTGCGGATTGACTGCAAGGTTGATATTCGAGGTATCTACAAAACCATCCATAAATTTTTTTGAAAAGCCCTTCATGTCCCCCATCATATTACTGAAGTCCCCCATCTGGCCAAAACCGCCAAATGAGCCAAACTCGAGATTAACAACCTTATATCTGCCATTAATACAGTACATCATTTTATCCTTCTTCGCAGATACATGATATCCTGTAACACCACTTGCAAATTCAGAATGCTCTCTTTCCTTGAGGTCAAATGATATAATTTTGTAGCTGTAACGGCCGAAATCCATAAAATCACGATCCGGATTCATCTTATAATCTTCTCCTGCCAGGAAAAAGATCTTATCCTTGACCGCAGTAAGGTTGGAATAATTGCCGGCAGGAACAGGAAGCTCAAATATCCTGTTCTGAATTTCATCAAAATCAGGCTTTACTTCCACTTTCTCTTCCTTTTTCCCGGGCATACCCTTATCAGGCGGCATCTGCATTTTGCTGAAATCGCCCATCCTGCCGAAGAATCCCTCTTCCTGCTGTTCTTCAGGTTCAACAGGCAGCAGGGGATTCTTAATGTCTTTATTTAAGAGCACCATATAGGGCTTATCCATCTGAGTCATAATTGTCTCAAAATCAATATTTCCTATCATGGGACTGAACTGCCTTGAAGACAGGAAGAACAGGTATCTCCCCTCTGGATCCCAGTCAGGGCTGCTGTCATCGGTAGCAGATTCTGTAACCCTGTGTACCGATCTGTCAGAGAGGTCATATATGAAAATGGAGCTGAATGAATTGGGTTCTGTTTTTGCATAAGCTATGTATTTTCCATCAGGTGACCAGCTGTAGTTTCTAATTTCTGACAGATCAGACCTGTCCACAAGAATGATATTATCACCCTTTATATCATATATGTACAATGCATATTTCTCATCAGCAAAAAGAAGCTTAGTGTCATCCGGGGACCATACCGGATGATAATGCCATCCTGAAAGCTTTTTTGCTATCATCTTTCTTTCTGCATTATCACGGAGCTCTGAATAATAGAGCTTCTCACTGCCTGTCTCATCTGAGAAATAGGCAATTTTTGTCCCATCATTGCTGAATGTCGGGTATTTAATCCTGAATGAAGAATCCTGGACAATTGTCCTGGTCCTTCCCTCTTTGACCGGAACCAGAAAGAGATTTCCCCTTGCCTCGAACAGGGCTGTCTTTGAATCAGGTGAAAGCTCGTAATTCCTTATCCATCTGTCAGCATCGACATAACGCGGTATTCCGCTCATATTCTCCGAGGGTATTTCTATATCAACCTTTTTTGCCTCATCTTTTTCCAGGTCGTAGATATATATATCTCCTGCCATCTGGAAAACGATCTTCCCGTTCCCGAGGGATGGAAAATTAATATCATATTCCTCAAATGCTGTATGCTGTCTTAGGTCTTTCCCGTCAAATGTCATGGAGAATATATTATTCCTTCCCTTCCTGTCCGAAATGAAATATATCCTGTCTTTATAAACCATAGGGAATGCATCATTACCCTTAAAGGAAGTCAGCTTCTTAAAATCCATTTTGCTGATCCTTCCTGCCCATATATCCATGTTTGTACCGCCCTTATATCTCTTCCATGTCCTGAACTCCCTTGTCGTTGTGTTAAATGCAATGAAATCCTCATCATCAGCAAAGGAGATAAGGCTTGCTACGCCGATATTTAACTGCTCCGGATATCCTCCATCAATTGAAACCATGAAAATATTGGTTCCATAATTCGCCTCCTGCCTTACTGACCTGAAAATGACATTTTTGCTGTCACGGGTCCATCCCAGTACCTGGTCATATGACGGGTGATAGGTAAGTTTCCTTGGAATGCCTCCGTTTACAGGCATGACAAAAATATTTATATTACCGTCAACAAGTGCAGAGTAGGCAATATATTCGCCGGACGGAGATATCTTTGCCATTGCCCTCGCCAGAGGATTTGCTGTAATCCTTTTTGCAAGCCCTCCATCCTGATCGACAATCCAGAGATTGTCCTGTGTGTTAAATACTATCATTCCATTCTGTATATCAGGATAGCTGTAATATCCAGTATAGGCAAATGATGCCAGACTGAAGCACAGAACAAGAACAATAACAGTAAAAAGAACCTTAAGATAACTGCTCACAGATATACCTCCGATCTTTTTTTATAAGACTTTATACGCCGGGGATTGAATTTTGTTTAATTTATTTTGGAATTAATTCTGCTGAAGGAAATATAATGGCTAAATCAGCCTGTTATATAAGAATATGCTTCTTTGACCTTCTTTATATAATTTTCATTGCTGTATCTATCTTCAGCATATTTAAGGCAGTTATCAGACAGTGTATTACGCAAAAGGCTATCCCCTGCGGCCCTGCTGATTGCATCAGCAACAGCGGAGGCTTCAGGCTTGCATAAAAGGGCTATATCATTATTCAGAACCTGTGTATGACTGTAAATGTCTGTTGCTATTATAGGCTTGCCCGCTCTTATATAGCCGTACAGCTTCAATGGGGTATTTGTCCCCCTTGTCCTTGCAGTTATAAGCATATCCGCCCTGTCAGTAAAGGGCTTCAATTGCCCTGGCGAGACAGGCCTGATAAACAAAGTGCTGTCTTTATGCTTTACCATACTGCTGTAATGCAGGATCTGATCATCCCTGCCACCTATCATAAGGAGAAGCAGGGATCTGTTTTTCTCAGCTGCCAGGTTAAATGACCGGATAAGAAGATCGATACCCTGATACTTCTCCATAGTCCCATAATAGAGAACAACTATGCGGTTCTCAAAATGCTCTCTGTATCTTTCCAGTTCTGATGCATCTTCCTGAAATATTGCAGAATTATCGAATATATTCTCAATGTTCACTATATTTGCCTTACTGTCTATATTTCTCGCAGTGTCATAAAGGTCATTGCAGATGGTAATAACAGATCTTGAATTCCTTATTACGAAAGCCTCAAGCCCCCTGAAGATATTCCTGAAGGGAAAGAAGTTCAAAAACCCGAAATTACTGAGCTGCTGGGGCAGGCTTGAATGCATGTCATATACATGGGGTATCCTGAAAATCTTTGCAGGCAGTACACACCAGAATGCAGCCTCCTCATGTGAATGCACGGCATCATATCTGTTTTTGATCAGGTATATAACAGTTTTAATAAAGAGGAATATATCAAGGAATATCTTCTTTACCGACGGGCCTATCTTTATGCTTCTGCAGAATGGTATCCTGGGTATCCGGCAGATATTGAGGTTTTTTATATCAATATCACTGCCTATGTGATAGGTCAGAAGGTCCACTTCATGGCCGAGCTCCGAGAGGGCTTTTATCCTGTAGATAACTGAGAAAGGCGTCCCCCTTGGCTCGAATACCGGCTCAGGAGCAACCATAAGTATTTTCATCTGATACTTTCCATTAATTATATTTATTGACAAAATATAGTTAATACATAAAAGCATCTTTAATGAAAGAAAAAAAACACTGGCAGCTGGAACTCTCATCACTGTCACTGAAAAAGAACAAAAAGCTGAAAAAGATAATCAGCCTGCTGAAAGCCAAAGATCATAAGAATATACTTGAAATAGGCTGTGATAAGGGAGTTCTGTCATATCATCTAAGAAAAGCCATTCCATGCAGATGGATGAGCTGTGATACCGATCAGGAAAATGTGGATTTTGCGCTCAGCATCCTGCATGAAAATGTAGTGAAGATTGAAGATAATAGACTTCCGTTCTCAGACCTTGAGTTTGACACAGTTCTATGTGTTGACCTGCTCGAGCATCTTGAAGATGATGAAGCAATGATCAGAGAAATAAAAAGGGTAACTCAGAGGGAAGGGGATTTTATAGTTACAGTACCTCATGTCAGCCCCTTATTGTTTGTAAACTGCCTGGCAAAAATGCTTGGATTTACAAAAGAATACTATAATCATAAAAGGGATGGCTATTCCTGCAAAATGCTCAGGGACAAACTGGAAAAGAACGGCTTCAGGGTTGTTAAAGAACATACAGCAGTGGGGTTCTTTACGGAATTAATTGAATTTCTGCTTAATTTTGCATACTCAAAATTCTTAAGCAGAAAAGGCAGTGAAAAGGGCTCAAAGGGTGATATCAGCATAGGGAATGAAACAGACTATAAAAGGCACAAAAGGAAAATTACTCTTCTAAAAGTAATTTATCCTTTTCTGTGGACTATCTCATTACTTGACTTTCTGCTGTTTTTTCTGCCGGGGTATATATTGATACTGGAAACAGTAAAGGATAAAGCGAAATGATATTCATAACCGGTGTATCAGGTTTCATAGGGGGGAATCTTGCTAATTACCTTATAGGGGAAAATTATTCAGTTTCAGGGCTGGTAAGGGAAACAAGCAGAAAAGAACATCTTGATGGCAGGATAAGATTATTTACCGGGGATATAAGAAATAAGAACAGCCTGGCTAAAGCAGACATTTCCGGAGTTGAGCATTTCATACACTGCGCAAGTGTTATCAATCCTCCGGATCAGAAGCAGTCATCTCTGGTTGATTCAAATGTAAACGGTACCATAAATGTCCTGGAATGGGCCAGGGAGAAAGCCCCCTCGATTAAAAAGTTTATATATATAAGCAGTGTAGGGGCTATGGGAAGGATTGATTCCATGCCTGCAGATGAGAATTATAATGGGAAAATTATCAATCCATATCAGCTTTCAAAAAAGGAATCAGAGTTCATTGTCAGGGAATTCTGCATTGCTAAAGGGATTGACTATATTATCATAAGGCCGTCATGGGTTTATGGGCCTGGCGACAAAAGGGTACTTAAATTTATAAAGGCTGTTTCAAAAAGGTGGTTCATGAAAATAGGGAGCTGTCAGACAATGATCCATCCTCTCTATATATCCGACCTTCTTTCAGCAATACTTCTTTCAGTGGAAAAAACGGAAATCAGGAACGATATTTTCATAATTGCTGGACCGGAACCCCATACAATTAATGATACAATAGATATTATATCAAATTACCTTGGCAGGAAGACAAAGGATATAAAGCTTCCCTACTGGCTGATGTATTTGGCTGCCCTTGGCGCAGAATATATTTTCCCGCTTTTCAAAATGGAGCCTCCAATTTTTAGAAGAAGGCTGGATTTTTTCAGGGAAAATCAGCACTTTGATATTGCAAAAGCCAGGCGAAAGCTGGGTTACAACCCGGAAGTCGGATTAGATAAGGGAATGAAGGCAGCTATTGAATGGTACAGGGACAATAACTGGCTGACGGTCAGATAATAATCTCGGGAAATTCTGCATCTGCAATATCTTCAGCTGAATAACTGACATATTCTATATCATTATGGGCACAGGAAATATCATCTAATATGCCGTCCTGCCATGGGAATGTGTCATAAAAGCTTTTTCTCAGCCTGCTTATGGTTCTTTTTCCTATAATCTTTTTTATCAGATTACTGCCAGACATTATGTCAAAAAGAGAACCGTTGTTTATTATTGAAGGGTCGAGCGATCTTAGAAAATCCCTCAGGAATGGCTCCTGAAACGGATTTCTGATCATGGTTTGACAGGAGAGTGCCTTCTCAAATATGCTTTGGTCGGCATTATCAAGAATACGGTCTCTTATAGCTGAATCCAATTCCCCTTTATCTTTTATCCCTTCTCTTTCAATGATATAATCCCTGATGTCATTAATATGCTTTTCCAAATTTCCGGGACTGCAGGAGTAAAACCTTGTGAACAGGACCTCTCCATCATCACAGCTGTGAATATATTGTGCATTGATCTTTTCTGTTTTCTCAATTTTAATGTCATCATTATAATATTGAGCCAGCTTTCCCAGAGTTTCGCTTTGCCTGTCATCTCCGTGCAGGACCCTCAGCTTTAGCCTCTCAAATGGCAAAAGGAATGAAAGCAGAAGGCTTTCAAGGTCTAATATCTTCACTGATATTTCAGCAGTCTCACGCGTAATAATCTCAAGTGACCTTACGGTCAATCTGGCAAGCTCATAGGCTGCTTCCTCTTTATCAATGCTGGTGTTGTCCCTTACATCATAATTTCCGATATAGTTGAGCTCGGTCATAATGCCTTTTTTATCAAATCTTGCGACTGACCCCTTATTTACAAAATACACTCCTTCAAAAATCTCATCAGACTCTATCAAATTATTGAACAACGTTATTTCATTCTGGTTTTTTTCAGGCACAATTGCAGGCTTGCCCGCAAGTTTCAGAAGCGGGAACGGGGATGTCGAAAAAAAGATAGATCCAGAATATTTTGTATAGAATAAAGGAATCGATGCCCTCCTGTCAGATATTAGATCAATGGAATCATCATTTACGCATATTGAGCAGAATTCTGCATGCAGATCACGAAGGAGAGAAAATTCATCAAATTTCAAAAGATTATATAGAATTGAAAGATCACTTTCCTTGACTGGCTGATCATCATATTCCATCTCAAGTGAACTCAGGAACAGGTTCTTCTGGAAAAAGCGCCCCATCATGATTAGGTCGGTACTTTTATTTATCCTGCCGTACTTAAGCTTTATGCTCCTGCTGAAAAATATTAATGAATTATCAGTTTCCAGCCTTTTATAGGGAGCTTCAGTTTTTATGAGATATGCTGATACTGATGATCTGTTTTCTCTGCTTCCCCCGAATGCCCCCAGGATAATCTCCTTCTGATGCATCATTTCCCACCATCTTCAATGTTCAGAAGCCTTTTATAGAGGAGTTCATATTCTGCTGAATTTTTATCAATGTCGATCCATTCCGGAAGGTGCGTGGAGCTGTTCTGCCTCAGGTCTTCTATCACGCCGGGAGATTCAGTCATTTTTTTTAGTTTCTGGTATAAATCATTATAATCTCCTGCTTTAAATAGGAGGCCGTTTTTTCTGTCGCTGATTATTTCAGGAATCCCGCCGGCATGTGAGGCAATAATGGGGGTATTTATGATCAGAGAATCAAGAATTGTAGTCCCCAGGCCTTCTGTTCTTGAAGGGAATACTATTATATCCAGAAATTTAATAAAACCATAGGGTTCTTCAGTAAAATCAATAAAGGTCACATGCTCTGAAATACCCAGGTCTGCTGCAAGCGAAACAAGGTAATCCTTCTGATCACCCTCTCCTGCAATGAAAAGCTGATATCTGCCATCCTGACTGCATAGCATGGCGAAAGCCCTGATCAGAATATCTATTCCCTTATGCTTATAGAGTGAGGAGATTGACCCTATCTTAATGGTACCCGGCCTGCTGTATTTATTAAAGCTGTCATTCTGAATATCGGCAAGCCTTGACACTTCTTTGCAATCTACTGCGCTTTTGATGACATGGATATTTTCATCCCTGAAACCTGAGCTTAGAAGTGCTTTTTTTATATTGTCTGAAATTGCAACGATGCAGTCAGATGCAATTGTATATTTCAATCTGCATTTTACAGGATTATCTACCCGTCTCATAGCAATAATCTTCGGCCTTTTTGCAGACAATCTCGATGCGGAATATACTATCATAAGGCTGTGAGGCGTATGGCAATGTATAATATCAGGCCTGGTTTTATTTATTATGCGGAGCATTTTGAATACTGCATAAGGGTCAAACTCATTTAATAAAGAGAATTCAAAAAGGTTCCCCAGCTCACCTGCCTTGCTCCAGAGCGCTGATTTAGCCCTTACAGCTATGAAAGGGCATATATGGCTGCTGGAAAGCTGTTTTTTGAATAAAAGGTATACCTGGTTCTGCCCGCCTGCCCAGTTCATTTTATCATCTACATGAAGGACTCTAATTTGTTTTTCCCCGGTCATATCACTCTTATTAGCCTTTGATAACATATTATATATCAGTCTATTTTAAGCATCCTCTTATAAAGAGAATTATAAAGATTAAGATTATTGTTTATATCAGCCCACTCTGGAAGGATTATATTTTTTTTATGATCCCCGTGCAAATTTTTTCTTATTCCGGCTGTCATGTCCCTCATCTTAAAATAGAGGTCATCTGCATCCCCGGAATTAAAAAGTATGCCATTTTCTTCATGCCTTATTATCTCAGGGATACCGCCTGAATCAGAAGCAATGATATTCTTTTTCAAAACATGAGAGTCCAGTATTGTTGAGCATAGCCCTTCTGTTCTTGAAGGGAAGATTATCATATCCAGGAAGCTTAAGAAACCGTAAGGTTTGTCTGTAAACCCTATGAATTTTACATATTCAGCAATATTAAGATCCTTTGCCATCTGCAGAAGCATACCATGCTGATCACCCTCTCCTGCAATGATCAGCTGAGTTTCCTTTTCCTCTTTTACTAATCTGGAAAAGGCTTTAATGAGGATGTCTATACCTTTATGGCGAATAAGGGATGATAGAGAGCCGATATTAATTGTATTGTCATTTTTCCTGTGAATTTCAAAATACTCCGATTGCAGCTGAGCCTCTCTTAAAATATAGCCTTTATCGACAGCATCTCTTATTATCCGGATATTTTCCTTTTTATAACCGCTTTTAGCCATCATTTTTGCTACATTTTCAGACACGGCGACTATACAGTCAGCTGTAATATTATACTTGTAGATACTTCTGATAGGGTTGTCCACTCTTCTGACAACAATAATCTTCGGTTTCTTTCTGGACATCTTTGCAGCAAGATAAGCCGGGTACATGCTGTGCGGCGTGTGGCACTGAAGTATATCGGGGTTTGTCTTTTTTATTATGCTGTAAAGCCCATAGACTGCAAATGGGTCAAATTCATTATTCAGATTAAAAGTAAAGATCCCATCGCTGTCTTTCAGCCTGCCGTAAAGAGGTGTATCTTTCCTGACTGCCAGAAAAGGGGTGATATCTGAACCCTGCTTTTGCCTGGTATATAGCAGAAAGAGCTGGCTCTGACCGCCGGCCCAGCCTTTTTTATCATCAATATGCAGTACTCTTATTCTTTTCAATCAGTTTATTCTATGAATATGCGTTTTCTTTAAGGCAGTTGGTAATTCCGTTGGGAACAGGATACTCAGTATTGCATTTATTGCAGATATATGCTAATTTTGCATTATCAATGGCAAGACTGCCGTCACATCCCTCCTCCAGGCACTTGAGCCTGAGATCCAGGACCTTTTCTATATCAGCCAGCCTGAATACCTCTCCATCTTTATTGCTGTATTCCATCTTTTTGCTGTCAAACTCAAGCAGTTTACCTGTTTTGGGAGATTTAACCACTATAACAGATTCATCTATAAGGAAATTGGGTACACCATTCTCTATAAAATAATACCTTGAACAATCCACGCAGATCCATCTCCTGTTATCCTGCTCATAGGCTATCTTCCCTTTGCATTTGGGACAGGCAAGGATCTCAAGCAATTTATTGAAATGCGGATTTTTCGTAATATCATATTCCCTGGTTTTATTATCATTATCTTCCATTAATACAATCCTCCGATATTTAATTGCAGATTAATTAATTAATACTGGGTATCCTGGCTGATTTCAGGTCAGCCCTGACATTTCCAAAGACAACTTCCAGAGTCATCAGTACTGGTATTTTCCTGTGGTCATCAGTAATAAAGACTTCAAGGTCTCCCTTGTCTTTGAATTCCCCTTCTTTCAGCAAAAATGGCTTTACATGAAATGTATTATAGGTGCCGATCGCAGTCTTCAGCTTTTTCCTTCCAAGCAGTTCAACTTTGAGATCGTATTCCTTCTTTCCGGATATGACAGCAATTTCATAAAGATCCTGCTTTTCAAAATCCCTTTTCCTGATTTCATAGAAAACTGAAAGTGAATCCTGAAGATACCTTTCAACGATCTTAACTTCCTTATCATCTTTGCCCTGTGAATGAAAACCCGCCTTATTATTCTGATAATCCAGAAGAATGCTTTTTTCATTCTCATATTTTCCTTCTTCCTGCTTAATATAATACCTTCTTGAAAACCCGCCGATTACATCGTAAATAGATTCAACATAATCATCAACTTTGAAAAACAGGGAGAATGTAGAATTGCTTTTTATAGATGCTGTAATTATGTAGCAGAGGCTCTCATCATATATAGTAACATCCTTGATCTGAAGCTTCAGTTCCCCTCCTGAAATACCCATATATGAAATAGAATAAACCAGCTCTTCACCCAGGACGAACGGGTTTTGCGGCAATTCCCCCCTGACAGCTAATTCGGAATATGTACTGAAAGCATTGTTTGACCCGAATATTGATACTGATGAGAATATCAGTGCCATAAGCAAAACCAGTGCTCTGACCTGGTATATACATGAAAACACAGCCTTCATCAATAATTTATCCCTTATTTTCCCTGTTTTAGATATTAGATTGTGCATTTAGAACCATTCCTTTTAATTTGAACTTAATAAAAAAGATTTAAACCAAATCAGGCCATTAAACAAGAAAATTATAATAAACCTGAAATTTTATCGATGATTTCCTGACTCCTTATCGTATCCGCACATACCGGGTCACTGCATTTTCTCTTCCGGCACGGAGAACACGGAACAGTGCTTTTTATTGTATTTTTTATATTGTAATAAGGCCCGTTTCTATCAGGTGATGTGCTTGTATAAATGCCGATGACCTTTTTTTTCATCGCATCTGCAATATGTAGAGGGCCTGTATCAGATGCTATGAAAATATCAGTCAAATTGATAAAATAGAAGGATTCAAGGATACTTGTCGGAGGCAGGATAAATACACTCTTTTTCACTCCTTGAGCAAGATTATCATAAAAAACCCTTAAAGCATCATATTCACCAGGCCCCCAGAAAAGCAGTATATTTGCATTTTTGAATGACCTTTGAATACCAGCTATGGTATTTTCCCATGTGCTTAAAGGAATCGTCTTTGTCTTAAAACCTGCGAACAGAGATATTCCAATAACTGGCCTGCCAAGGCAGGCAAGATTCCCCGTAAGCGCTTTTGCTTCTTCTTCCATCTTCTGGCTGAATTTGACAGGAAATAATATATCAGTGTCATCAATATTCAGTAATTCAAGCTGTTTTAAATTTTTAATTACAATGTGCATATTATTTTCAGGTATTATCGCCTTCATATTATTGAAAAGGCTGTTAACAGGCTCCTGGCATGCCTTTTTCTCAAAACCTATCCTTTTTTCTGCATTAATGATCCTTGATACTATACCGCTTTTCATGTTGCCCTGAAGATCCAGGCTGTAGTCAAAATCCAGTTTTCTCAATGATTTCAGGACTGCAAGCTCGCGGAACAGATTCCCCGGACTCTTCTTAAGCGCTCTGATCTCAATATCATGTATCCTGTCAACATATTCGTTAAGGGATATCAGCTCATGGTATGATTTCTCGGTAATCCAGTGTATCTCTGCATTCCTGATATGCTTTTTTATCAGGTAGGGCACAGGAAAAGTATGAATTATATCGCCAAGAGAACTTAGCTTGATTATTAGAATTTTGCACATAAGTATAAAGATTTTTATCTGTTATTTTTATAGTATTTCAGCAGATCCCGGCTTGACCTTGTCTTTTTATCTCCTGTTATGATAACTTTGCCGCCATAAGATGCTACAATATCTCTTTCAGGAACAGTATTCTCAGTGTAATCAGTACCCTTTGCATGAAAATCCGGCTTAATTGATAAAAGAAGCCTTGAGACATCATCTTCTTCAAAAATAATTATATAATCCACACAGTCAATGCTGGCGAGCAGCTCCGCCCTTTCCTGCTGGCTGAATACTGGCCTGTCCTTGCCCTTCAAGCGCCTTACCGATTGGTCTGAATTGATCGCAACAATAAGAATATCCCCGTATGATGCAGCATCCTTAAGGTACCTGATATGCCCTATATGCACAAGGTCAAAGCACCCGTTTGCAAATACGGTTTTCCTGCCTGCCTGCCTTGCTTCATTTATGATTGATGAAAGTGCCTCTAATGAGACAAGCTTATGTACGGTCATGACTCGTTGAAATTTACTTCCAGATATTTCGCAAATTCCGGGCTTACGATCTGTTTCTCCAGCTCTTCAAAAGTAACAGTGGCGACATTAGGCTTCATTACAACAATTGAGCCTGCTATATTTGCAAGAACAGCTGATTCACGGTACATAAGGCCGCTGGCAATTCCCATCATGAATACGCTGATGACAGTGTCGCCGGCCCCTGTCTGATCCAGTATATCCTTGGTCCCATAAGCAGGGATAACAAAGGGGTCTTTCCCGTGTTCAAAAAGTATCATGCCTTCACTCCCCCGGGTAAGCAGAATTACATCAGTTTCAAGCTTACTCAGCAGGTCTTTGCCTGCAGAAAATATCTGATCCAGGTCTGCCGGATTACGAAGCCCAATATAATCACAAAACTCAGACTCATTTGGCTTTATAAAGCTTACATTCCTGAAAGAAAATGCACTGTATCTGGAGTCAACACCAGTAAAAATATTGTTTTTACAACCAATATCGTTCAGTTCCTCAATGATCTTCTGATTTACATTTCCGGCACCGTAATCTGATATTATAAGCCCTTCAACATCACTGCTAATTTCCCTTTTCAGGGCATTTATCAGCAGATCATATTCTGATGATGTTATTTCATTCTCATTTGATTCATCCACTCTAAGGATCTGCTGTTTTCTTGTATGGTTATCACCTGCATAATACCTTGTCTTTATAGGAGTACTGCGCTTTGAGGAAAAGAATACATACTTGGTGTCAATATTATTGTTCTCAAGAAGCTTCTTTATCCTGTCCCCGAAATTATCTTTTCCTATCAATGAGATAGGATATACCCTGGCCCCCATGTCCTTGAGGTTTCTTATTGTATTCCCGGCACCTCCCAGGTTAAATTCCTCCCCCTTCTTCTCAAGTATAAGGACAGGAGCTTCCCTGGAAACTCTCTTTGTAACCCCTTTTACATACCTGTCCAGAATTATATCTCCAAAAACTGCAATTTTTTTTGATCTGAAATTAATAAGCCCTTCAATAAGTTTTTTGCTTAACATAGAAATAACCTCTTATAACAATGACTTGAATTCTCAAATAATTAAAAAATGTATATTATAAAAAATTACAGCATTGTAAAGAAATTTATCTTTAATAAAAATGCAGATATGATAATATCAGCAAAATTTAGTAGTTATATTGATGGACAATCATACAAAGCTTTCCATTATTCAGAATTCATTATTTATATTTATATCAAAATTTATTGATACCTTCGGCGGGATCTTATCTGTAATAATACTTGCCAGATTCCTGAATCCTGAGGGATTCGGTTTATATGCATATATTATAAGCATATTTCTTGCAGTACAGCCAATTATAAACCTTGAACTTGATAAAATAACGATTAGGGAATTGTCTACAGCTGAAGACAGGCTTAGATCAATTCAGAATATCAGAAGCCTGAAAACAGGTATGCTTGTCCTTTTTATTGTCGGGTTCAGCCTGATAATGCTATATACAGACCAGCCGGCAGATATCAGGGCCAGTATGTTCCTCTGCATGATATCAGAGATATTTATCCAGTATACCCTGCTGAATGTATCTGTCTTAATAACATTGAATAAGGCTGTTTATGATTCTTATACCAATGCTCTGGCTAAATTTTTCTTTCTTGCCTGGATACTGGCAGGATGGCTTTTAGAAAAGGACATCACATTTGTTTTCTATGGATACCTTTTATCAAATTTTATAAGGTTTGTAATTCTCTCATTATTTGTAAGGATAAATCTGGGCAGGTCAAGATTCAGGTGGAACATAAAATATTTCAAGTATCTTATCAGGGAATGCCTGCCTATCACAGTTGCCTCGTTTATAATAGGGCTTACCTTCAGGATTGACATCTTCATAATCAAGTATTTTATGGGGGATGCTCCAGTAGGCCTTTTTTACAGTATTCATAAAATCATACTGGTTATTCAGATAGTGCCTGTATCAATTATCAATGCATTTTTCCCGCATATGTCATTCGCAGCAAAGAAAAGCGAGGGCTATTACCTGAACATGTATAAAAGGATATTTGACCTCCTGTTTTTTAGCGCAACGACCATTATATTATTCAATCTCCTCTTTCACAGCGAGATAATAAGCATACTCTATGGAAAGGGCTATGAACAGGCCCAGCCAGGCTTTTTACTGCTTATACCGGTCAGTTTATTCCTTTTTCTGGATTACCTCAATACAATCTCCTTAACATCATTGAACAGGCAGAAACTGCTTTTATATTCAGGTTTATCAGCATTTGCAATAAATACAGCAGTTGACCTGGTCCTGGTACCAAGGATAGGAATTGCCGGAGCATGCATAGGAACATTCCTGTCCTATATGGCCCTGGGCATTATTTCTTTTATATGCCATCCCAGGTTCATTATAAAAAATATAAACTATAAGGAGAATGCACTGAATATAATTATCCTGATCATTCTTTTCTACATCGGGACAAAGCTTGAAGGGCTTGTTTCCAGGATGCTTGTCATGATAATATATATGTCATTTATATATTTTATATATGATTTGAGGGAAAAAATTATTTATCTGGTAAAAATTTACAGGGACAGATAATGAAGAAGGTTTGTCTTTTTCTCTGTTTTATTGCTTATTTTGTGCTTATTGCTGTATCATACCAGTATACAGTAGATGATGCCTATATTACATATGCCTATGCAAGGAATCTCAGGGATGGGAAAGGCCTGAGCTTCAATGAAGGCGAAAATGTAGAGGGATTTACGAGCCCTTTGCATCTGGCCATTATTTCCCTCTGCCCACAGAAATCCTCAATCCCTCTGGCAGGAAAACTTACAGGAATAATCTCCGGGCTGATAATACTGGCATATCTTTACTGCCACACGAAGAGCATTCTTCTTCTGGCTTCAATAACAGCCTTGCCTTCATTTATAATCAGCGGGGTAAATGGCCTGGAAACAATGCTTTTTACAATGATCTTAAGCATTTTTCTGCTGTCCAGGTTTATTTTCTTTTCAAAAAACCTTTCCTTAATTCTCATTCCTTTTCTGGTCATTGTAAGGCCTGAAGGGCTGATAATTGCTGTATGCACTATAATTCTGGATCTTATCCTCAGGAATCATGACAGGAGATACAGAGTATTATCCCTTGTAATCCTTATTATTAGCGCATTAATGCTTTTTTCATCAAGGTATCTGCTGTTCGGGGAGTTACTGCCTAATACATATTATGCAAAAGCTCACCAGGTCTTCAGTATGACTCGTTTTTACAGCGGATTGATCTATATGATAAAATTCAATATAAAAACAATGTTTATCCCGCTTATATTGTTCATAATCCTGATAATACGCTCTGCAGGGAATTATAAAAAAAACAGGCATGTCTTTTCTCTGATCATCATAATACTGATATATATTGCTGTAATCATGTATGAAGGCGGAGACTGGATACCATTCGGAAGGTTCATTGTTCCTGTAATACCCGTTTTATTTTTCCTGATATTTTATAAATTAAACCTGAAAAAGGCATATTTGCCTTTAATAATTATCTTTTTTCTTTCACAGGCCGCGACAGGGATTTATGAATACAGCTATGTCAATGACCGTGCAAAGGGCTACAGATATGCACATATGGAAATCGCACAGTATATCAAAAGAAATTATGGAGCTGGTATAAAAACCGCCTTAATGGATATAGGGATCTTTAAATATTATTCAGGAGCTGAAGTTTTTGATATTATAGGGCTTACAAACAAGTCTGTTTCAAGAGATCCTGAAAATTTGACCGCCTATATTAAAAGCTTTGACCCGGATATATTTATTCTTGTTTCTGACAGAAGCTATAAAGACGGGTTTCATTCGTTTTTCAGGAGGGATCAGATGCTTTACGATAATTTTGTCTCACAGGGGAGATATACCTTTCTTTTAGAGAGGGACCACTTCAGGTTCTTAAACAGCAATAGAACTGTTCTATTTATAAGAAGGCTGTTCAGGGGCATGTCTAAAGAAAGCAGATACAAAGGCTATTATCTGGTCGTTTTTGCCAGGGATGGGCTTCAGAAACCATGAGGACACTTCTTACAGTTCCATTTTATAATTTCAGGAATTCTCACCCGGACCTTCCGGATCTTGCGCTGGGATACCTGGCACGAATGATTGAAGATATCTCAGATATCCGGATAATTGACTGGAACCGGAGAATATCTGTAAGGGCACTGATGAAGGAAGTAGCAGGCTTCAATCCCGATATTATAGGCATCAAGTGCTTTACCATTAATTTCAGGGCTATAAAGAATTCCATTAAACTGCTGAGGGAAATATGCCCTGGTTCAACAATAATAATTGGCGGCCCACACCCAACATCATCAGAAATAAATGATCTGATGGCTGAATTTCAGGACGCAGATATAATTGTACTGGGAGAAGCAGAGAGAATATTCCGTGAAATGGTCCTTATATTAAAAGAAAACAGGTTAAAGGGAAGCATAAAAGCCCTTTCAGAGCTTCAGGGCATATTAGTACCTTCCTTGAACATAAGGAATGAGGATATTAACATAATAGATGATCTCAACAGCATTCCAATTCCAAAATGGGAGCTTATAGACCCAAGGCAATATATGAGTAATCCAATAAGCAGGAGATTCCCGGATTTTCCCCTGGCACCCATAATGGCTACAAGGGGATGTCCGACCGGATGCAGGTTCTGTTCCGTGGGAAGAATAAGCGGCAGACATATAAGAAAAAGGGATGCAGAGTCAATATTTGATGAGGTTGATTACCTTTATAAACATTTTGACGTGAAACAATTCATGTTCATTGACAATAGCTTCAGCGCCGACAGGGAAACAGTCGAAAGCTTTGCGGACATGATACTGAAAAATGGCCTGGAGATAGCATATAACATGATCTCAGGCCCTGGGTTCCACAGTAAATTTGACAAGCCCCTGCTTAAAAAGATGAAACTAAGCGGACTGGAATCCGTAGTTTTCGGTATAGAAAGTGCAAGCAACAAGATCAGGGATCTTTATTCCATGGGGCCCCGGATAGAGAAAATTACTGACAGCATCAGACAGGTAAAGGATGCCGGCATTGATGTCCTGGGCTTTTTCATGATAGGATTCCCCGGAGAAGATAATAAAGATATAATGCAGACCATAGATTATTCCAGACAAGAAGTTTTTGACATGGTATCATATGAGATCGTCTCTCCTTACCCAGGGACTGGAATATACCGGGATTATCTTCAGCAAACAGGAATCAGCAGGATTGACTGGTATAATTTCAAAAGAAGGTTTTTCAGCTTTGCCGGAGAAACCGGAAACAGTAAAAACCTGTACAGGAAAATCAGGTATGCTGCAATAAAAAACATGATGCGCGAAGGCGTTTATAACAAAGATACAGTTAAAAATCTTATAAAGCTTTTTTTAGGGTTCTGAACAAGGAGAATTTAATATGGAAATAACTGTTAAAGAGAAGAAGAAATACACCAAAATCACACTCAAAGGGAGGCTGGATTCATTCAACTCCCCCTTGCTGAATGAAAAATTCGAGAGCCTGCATAAAGATAAGAAATATAGATTTTTTATAGACTTAAGCAGTGTTGAATTTATTAACAGCACTACTCTGGGCCTTCTCATAGAGACAATGAAGAAGAATAATGAAAACTCAGGCTTTCTCTACCTTATAGGCTGTTCTGAAAAGGTCAAAAAAATCCTTCAGATTACCAAACTTGATAAAATATTTCCTGTATTTGACAGCCTTGATTCTGCAAGCAGGAGCCTGAACCTAAAGGTTCATCCTGAATGAAGCACCTGCAGTAATATCATCAGAGACAGAGATTTCTCCAAATATGCTGTAAAGATCATTAATCCTGTACTCAGTGCCAAGGACAGCAAAACCCCTGTAATCATCTGAATCCATATCATTAAAATGCTCTGTATAAACCTTATAATCCGTATATCTGATCCCCAGGCTGATATAGGGCTTAAGGCTCATTTCCTCAAGGATGTTGTATGAAGCTGTTACATTCGCTACAATATTGTACAGATCCATATCGCTTATAATGTCTGCATCCCCTTTTATTCCAAAATTTGCTGCCAGAGGAATATCAAGCTCCCCTTCCTTAATCAGAGCCAGCTTTGCACCTGCTCCTACCGCTATACCATTTTTATCATAGGGATGTTTGAAATACTCACCATAATCAATATAGCAATATAATGCAGTTGATCTGGAAAAACCATATTTCAGGAGCAAAAAAATATGAGGGGAAGAATACTCGTCACCAAAATTATTATAGAGACCAGAATCAAAGAACAGGCCATGTGCAATATCTCCAGTATCAAGCACAACCTGAGAATAGACAGTACTGCACACCATAAAGACAACCATGAGCATGAAAAAAAACAGTTTTTTCATAAGGATAACTCCTTTTTTATTTTCTGATTAGCAGGCTAAAAGGTCAGCCAGATCCAAATTTTTCATTAAAAGTCAATATATTATATAAATTAGAGTTGACAAGGATTTTAAAATATTTAGGCTTTAGAGATCAAAAATATCTTGAAATGGAGATAATGAATGGACCAGAATCAACAAAAAAGCAGAAATGACATTCCCTGCACCAGCAATATTAAACATAAGATAATTGTACTGTCAGGCAAAGGAGGAGTCGGTAAAAGCACTGTCGCCGGAAACCTGGCAGCAGCGCTGGCCCTCAAAGGCTTTCAGACAGGGCTTCTGGATATAGACATACATGGCCCTTCAGTCCCGAAGCTTTTCGGACTCGAAGACACAAGACTGGCTACTGAAGATAATAAAATAATCCCTGTCAGCTACTCTGAAAACCTGAAAATAATGTCAATCGGCTTTCTGCTTCAGTCAAAAGAGGATGCCGTTATCTGGAAAGGGCCCTTAAAACATTCCGTGATAAGGCAGTTCCTGTCTGATGTATCCTGGGGAGAACTTGATTTCCTGATAATAGACTCTCCTCCTGGTACAGGCGATGAGCCCTTGAGTATTGCACAGCTTATAGAAGGCGAAAAGAACAGTATCATCGTATCAACTCCTCAGGACCTGGCAATCAGTGATGTCACAAAATCTGTAACATTCTGCAAAAAGCTTGATATTAATGTTCTTGGCATCATAGAGAATATGAATGGTTTTGTATGCCCTTACTGCAAAAAGACAACATATATCTTTAAGAAAGACGGCGTGAAGGAATTTGCTGCTGCTAAGCAACTCAATTACCTCGGTTCTATCCCTATTGATCCTGATATCGTAGTGAATTCAGACCAGGGGACTCCTCTTACCGGCATTAAAGAATCCGGCAATACAGGGGCTATCTTGAACCAGATCGTAGACGCTATACAAAAACAGCTGAAATGATTTTATCAGGCATTTAATTAATAATTGCTAAATTTTATAACTGGAATGGCTAAGAGATCTGATTATAAAGCTGTATTTTTGCTCCTTGTCTTTACTTTTATAGCACTGCATTTTATTATTCCGCATTTCTTCTCATATATCTCTTTCAGTGATAACTTTGATAATCACCTTAATAACGGGAATCTCATGCACTGCCTGGAGTCAATAAAGAAGCTTGATCTTTCCGGATTATACCATTACCAGTTCTACTACCCCTATGGATATGTATCAACTGCCGGTACCATGTTTCTGGGACAAGCCATCCTGGTCCTGCCTTTCTACCTTCTTGGCATTGAAAATATCTATTTTTTTAACAATATTCTGGTTTTTCTGGCATATTTTTCAGGAGGGCTTGCCGTATATTTCCTTGCTAAGGAGCTTATCGCCGATTACTATTCCGCATTAGCAGCCGGTATAATATTTATATTAGCCCCGGTAAAGCACCAGAATCTTCCACATCTGAACCTGCTTTATTTCTCTTTATCAATATTCTGTATTCTATACCTGTTCAGGTTCCTTAGAAAAAAGCATTTTTCAGATCTAATTCTGTTTGGTATTTTCTACTTTGCCCAGTCTCTGTTCGATCTGTCCTATTTTTTCATCCTTACAGTCCTTCTCCCGCTTTATACCCTGATATATTCATTTGTTAAAGGACAGATAAATATTAGATCACTGATAAAACTGTTCTTTGCTGCAATTGCAGGGGCCTCGCTTGTAATTATTCTCTACTTCCCTTATCTGAAAAACCCACTGAATCTGCAAAACCCATACAAGTTTTTTGATTTTTCTTCCCTGATGCAGAGCAGTTTCCTTTTTTCAAGCAGCACATTTCATTCCCTGAATTCTAATCCGGCTGATTATCCTTTATTTCTAGGTTTTTCAGGTTCATTTATTCTCTCTTACCTGTTTTACAAAAAATCTTCAAAAACCATCCATAAAATGATCAGCATTCTGATTTTCATTCTGCTTTTAGCTTCTAATATTTTACTCAGTTTTTCGGGCATTGATAAACCATACCTTGAGAAATACATGAATATTCCCTTTAATATTATTCTTCTGCTGATCATCATTTTAACGGCAGTTACCTGGAACCATCTGAAAAAAGGAGAAAGAACAGTAATTTTAATCTCAATATTGAGCCTTATACTATTTTTCCAGGGACTGTATTCCATTGTCCCTTTTGAATTTAACCTGTTCAGGCTCCTGTCTTATCATTCCTCTTTTTTTTCAAGATTGAGGGGAATAAAACTGCATTATTTCTTCCTGATGTTCTGGATAGTATTTGCAGCCTGCGGTATAAAAACCCTCAGGACTTCAGGGTCAAAAAAGCTTTTTTATTTTGTTCTCATGCTTCTTATAGCTGAGAGTATCCCTTATAATACCAGAAGCGGCAAATTATACGGTTTTTCGTCTGCTGCAAAAGATGAATATCAGATTCTAAGCAATTATCCTGATCACTATGGAATGCTTGAACTGCCCCATCATAACGGAGGGCCGAAAGAATGCCTCTATATATTGAATACCATGTTCCATAACAAGCAGATTTATAACGGACACTTTGGCGTAGGGATCCTTGACCCTTTAAGAGTGTATTCAAAGGGATATTTCCTGGGTGTGAATAAAATATGCATTGATATAAATGACAATGAAGCGCTGAATTATCTGCGTGATAAAGGCATATTTATTATAGTCGTTCATAAAAAGGGCCTTATATTGCGTCCAAGCCAGTTATATCTCTGGAATTCTCTTATAAAAAGCTTTCAAAAATCCTGCAGTTCAGGAATGCTTCAGGACCTGCATATATCTGAGGATTTTATAATCGGAATTTTATCCAGAAAGGAATCAGGTGATTCTTTTCAATATATACTGCCCTACAGGTATTTCAGAAAAAAGAGAAGAATTATTTACAGGATTTCAAACAGTTTCACTGATAACAGATTAGAATTTTTACTTAATGAAGATATGCTTGGTTCATTTATCATAAATAAAGGGGCATCTCAGCTGGAGATATCCATCAGGCCTGATTTACTGTCCCCTGCAGAAAATTGCCTGCAGATCAGATGCAGTAAAGAAATTAAAATTGAAAGTATAATGATATACTGAGATTTACTTGAACCTTCCTGTACTTCAGAAATTTAATATGCTGATGGCCGGGCTGATATTTTCGACTTGAATATTATTGCAGCTTGATCGCTGGCTTTTAGCTTCTGCGCCTTTGATCTGTCCCAGCAGCTTTCTGGATTCTCAGAAATATCCATACTCCTTGTAGAAAGATAATCAAATATGACTGAGGCAATAAACTGATTGCCTGAGACATTGGGATGAACATCATCCCTGTATAAATCTTCCATATCCCCGCTGTAGCCTTCAAATGCGCTGTAAAGGTCTATTATATCAATAGCATGAGCCTTGCATGCATCAATCAGGCTCTCATTAAGGCTTCTTACCTGGCTGTCATACATTCCGCTGTTGCTGCCTATTACTGGAATAAGTGTACATACAACAGGTATGGAGTTAAAGGATCTGCATGAGTATGCAATATCTATTATCTCCTGAATGGTTTGGCAGTTAAAGGGCTCAGGACAGCTTCCCGGATGAAACAGATCATTAACACCAATAAGTATGATCGTATAAGCGGGATGATTTGTGTATAAAAGGTTTGTTATCAGGGTCTTCAGTTCCCAGGCATTTAAGCCTGGTATTCCTTGATTTACAGTTTGTGCAGTATCCCCGAAATAGGGCTTTAGAAGCTCCTGCAAAAAATCAGAATAATCCTGTCCGGGAAAATAGCCTGCAGTGATACTGTCGCCAGTACACATATAAAGATTGGGGATATTATCACCTATGCTTTCGATATATATGCTGTAAACAGCGGATATATTATAATCCTCATTGTTCATGCCATGGACAGCTGACTTAAAATAGTATTCACAGCCGGGTTCCAACGGATCATCAATGCAGATCCTGAAGCTGTCAGAGGAAGGGATAATATTGTCCTGATAGTAAATAATACTGGAAAATGAGAATGAATCTGAAAGAATAAAATCATAATATATGGCATCCATATCCGGATTTGTATGCTTGAATTCAAACACAGGCTTTATAGAGGATGTTTTTAATCCATTTTCCGGTATTATAAGATACGGGGGGTTCAAATCAGAAGAAGACCCGGCATCTGTACCTGAACTGCAGCAGTAAAAAACAATACCTGCTGACAATATAAATAAAATTGCTATATACTGATTCTTATAAGGCACTGAAGAATTTATCCAGTTAATTTTTAATAGTAATACAATATGCAGTATGCAATTATTTATACTTTAATATATTGACTTAAGCAATAATTATATTTTAGATTGGGTAAAATGAGAAGAAATGATTTAATTATAAGTATAATGCTGACAATCTTAATTTGCATCATGGTCTGCGGATGCAGTCAGGAAAAGTCACCTCCTTCAGGGATCAGGCTTTCTCTTGAGATTGCTGAACCCTACTATGATAATTCTGTTTTTGAATTTGCCTATTGCTGGTCTTTTGATAATCCCGAAATTGAATTCAGAGAAGGGCTGATGGTCTTTGTGCATGTATGGAACATAGATCAGGATAAAATGATCCTGCAGGATGATCATAAATTTGAAATAACCAGCGAAGACTGGAGCAGAAAACAGGAAATCAGATATATTCATGATATTCATATTCCAGGCTTTATCTACAACACAGACGAGAACCTCTACAGTCAGGAAAGAATCAGGATAAATGCCGGATTATATGATCCTTCCGACAAGGATTTTCATATTCAGCTCTTCAGCAGGATATATGTCTTTGAACCTCTCCCATACTATTACCCAAGGGTATTTTACAGCGACGGATGGTATGACGAGGAAAAAACAGGATCAGGAATTTCTCAATCCTGGACATGGACAGCAAAAGAAGCAGTTCTTTTCATTGATAATACAGGCCTTGACATGGAACTCCACCTTACCGGGGAGGTAATGAAAAGCATACTCCCTGAGCAGTCAATATCTGTCTATCTGAATGATATGCTTCTCGATAATTTTATTCCTGAAGACAGCAGGTTTTACAGGATTATTAAAATTTCCAGTGAGCTTTTAAATGATGAACTCAGTTTTAAGCTGGTAATAAAAACAGACAAGACATTTATTGCTTCTGAATCCGGAATTAATCCAAATGACCACAGGGTATTGGGATTCAAGGTCTATTTCATCTATTTTAAGGCAGCTGGACCTGCAGGGGAATAATTGGACAGAAGGATTTTTTCAGGCCTCATTGGTCAAATCCCGGGAAAGCATTGAGATCATAATTATCCCTTATTCCTCTTTCAAAATAAATCATCCCCAGGTAACCTACCATTGCAGCATTATCTGTGCAGTATTCCGGAAGAGGCGTATGCATATTAAACCCGTCTGATTTCAGCCTGCATTCCAGGTAATCCCTTATTATTGCATTTCTCATCACACCCCCGCCGATGCTTATATCTTTCAGGCCAAGTTCTCTGAGTGCTTTTTTTGCTTTTGTATATATAGATTCTGAAATGGATTTCAGAAGGGAATAACATAGTTTTGAAATAAAATATTCATTCAGGGTTCCTTTCTTCTTCTCATTTTTCAGCATTATGTAGCAGGCAGTTTTGAGCCCTGAAAAAGACAGGTTATATGTATCTTTTGATCTCATTGGCACTGGCAGGTCAAGAACATCCTCTTTATTTTTATGGCGCATTGCAAATTTTTCAATCAGAGGACCTCCGGGATAGCCTAATCCAAGCTCTTTTGCAATTTTATCAAGTATCTCTCCTGCTGCATCGTCAACTGTCATACCTATCCTTTTAATATCCAGGTAATCTTTCACAAGGAATATATCGCTGTGCCCGCCGGAAACAACCATTCCAAGAAATGGGAAATCAATTCTATGATTCCAGAAGTTTGCGAATATATGGCTGTAGAGGTGGTTTATCCCTGAAAATGGGATATTTAGAAGATAGCTTATTGTTTTTGCTGATATTAATCCCATGAGCAGGGATCCTATGAGCCCGGGCCTGTTAGTGCATGCTATATATGCAAGCCGGGATTTTTCAATTTTGTTTTTGATAAGGATCCTGTCAATGAGTAAAGGCAGTTTTCTAAGATGGTCCCTTGATGCAAGCTCAGGGACAACACCGCCGAATATGCCGTGAACATCCTGAGAATATGTCAGAACATCCACCAGCTTTCTTTTCTCAAGATCAACCACTGCTACGGATGAATCATCACATGAACTTTCAATGGACATAAGAAATTTTTTGTCTTTAATCTTCATCAGGTTGTATCGGAATGGCCGTAGCATAAGCTGAGTATATCTGTTATGTAGACAAACTCTACATTATACTTATGCATCTCTGCTGAGAATTCAGCAAGCACATCTATCGTATTTTTGTGGAGATGGCCGATACCTATGGCATAGCCGTTTTCATGAGCTTTTCTGATAAGCAGCAGTATGCTTTTCCTTATTTCTGATTTCTCTTTGCTATTGTCAAGGAATACATCCCTTTCCAGATATGGCAACCCAATCTGCTTTGCAATTTCAGGAACAACAGTAAGGTGGGTTGTCCTGCTGTCAATAAAGAACATCCCTCTTTCCATAAAATATGTCAGCACATGCTTCATTGTATCTCTGTCTGCTGTTGCGAGTGAGCCCATGTGATTATTTGCGCCTATAAAATATCCCATGCTGTTTATGTTTTTATCAAGAATACCATATATCTCTTCTTTGCTCATATTGATGTATACAGCACCCTTCCCGGGATTCATTGCAGATGGCCGATGGCTGTCAACAGGCTGCATGGGCTGATGCAGGATTGGGGCTATGCCTTTTTCCACTGAAATATCATAACTCTCAAGGCTGTACTGCAAATGGGGAATTATGGCAGGGGTTGTTTTCATTTTCAGTCCTGTCAGCCTTTTGAATAATGCCAGGTTTCCTCCGCAGTCATCAATTATGACAGCTATTCTGGGTATGCTTCCATCAGGAAGGGCAAAATTTTCCCTCTCAAGAGGCTCATCGGCAATGTAACCTCCATTATAATTATTTATTTTTTCTGATACCTGTTCATCGTAATCACCCTCCTGATTATCAGCTGGATCCTGTTCTTTCGGGGCTGAATCAGGAATTTTATCAACATCTTTTAATACTGCTGAGTTGCTGTCAGCTTCAGTGGCTGATATTTCGGATCCTGCACTGAATTCATTATTGTTGTAGAAAAGGATCTTGCCCAGCATGATCAGGATTAATCCTACAAGCAATATAATGCATACATAAAGAAAATAGACCGTACTTCCTGGCTTGTATTTAACTGTCTTTTTCCGCCTCAAAGTGCTTTTCCGTTTTTGAACTCCGGGTTTTCCGGCAGATGTGACCTTCTTTTTTGAGTGAGTCCTTTTTTTAGTATCAGCCATCTATAATATTTCTTCCTTCATGCCTGTCATCTGATAAGGCTTGATATCCTTTCCTGCGCAGAGTAAAGGAAATCCCTGTATTCTTCATCAGTATATATGATATCAGCAGGATTGATCTCCTTATCAATCATTACTCCATCTTTATAGGCAGTCCTGCTTTTAAGGGTATATAATTTGCCGGTTGAGATCAGGAGGAAATACCTTCCGTCAAGAATGGAATACAGCTCCTTGTAATCTCCCCTTCCAAAGCTCTTTTCCCCGATAATATATGCATTGATGTGATCTTTCAGGAGCTGTGCAAAAAATTCAGCATACCAGTATGTCTGCCTTGATATAAATACTGTCACTGGAAGGCTGTTCAACGGTTCGATATCCTCTTCCCCTATATATAATTTATTTTTTTTGCCATTTTTTACTTCATAATACCCTATGTATCTGTTTTTAATAAAGAGCCTTAAAAACGGCTTAATTGACTCAAAGCTGCTTGAGGAGCAATTTCGAAGGTCCAGGGCCAGGACCCTTGAGATATTATTAGCCTTTGCCAGATATTCGTGAAAAACAGGATAGGTTTTGCTGTTTAATGCTCTTATCTTTATTACAGACAGGTTATTTAAAACAATATGATCGACCATTGCATCCCTTTTAAGCTTTAGCCTATCTGCTAAAATGAAATTTGGGCTTCCTGAAAGAGCATCATTTTCAAGAGTTTCTATATCAGCCTTTTTTAAATCATAGGCAGAATAATCAGGGTCCTTATCCAGGTCTATATCTGTCGGCACAGTCAGATTAGCTCTCTTAAGGGTCAGCTTCAGCCCTTTCTTTTCCAGCATGGCTCTGTAAATGGTCATTATCAGTTCATCTGCTGTCATATTATCCAGGTATTTGTCTCCTATATTATACAGAATATCCCCGGGCATCAGGCCAAGATTTAAAAATAGCCCAAAATCATGAACATTTACTACCTGGTTCCACCCGCCCCTTGCAAGGAAATTGATCCCGGATTTCAAACTGTCCCCTCCACGCTTTTTATATTCCTCATAGCCTTTCAGATCATGAAATAGCTCTGCACCTGCGCCTAACCTTCTGATCATGCCTTCTGCCGCTCCTATAAAGATCTGCTGAGGGGATTTATTCTCAACATAGAAATTTGAAACCAGGAACATGATCTCATTAATCTTCTCAATACCCCTTAGAGTTCCGTCATCCAGATCTGAGCACATGAATTTCGGGGTTATAAACAATAATAGAATAATTACCAACAGGGTCTTTTTCATTGAATTATCTCCTGGACAACCATTCAGTCGGGTTGTAAGTTTTTTTATATCTCCGTATCTCAAAATACAGTATCGGGCCCTTCAGCGAGCCTGTATCTCCTGATATACCTATTATATCGTTTTCAGCAACCATATCTCCCTTTTCCACTATTATCTTTTCCAGGTGAGCGTATAGAGTGTAATAGCCCTTTTTATGGTCTATAATGATGAGATTCCCATATCCCTTATACCATCCTCTGAATACTACCTGCCCATAATATACGCATTTAACAGGGCTACCTGTGTCTGCTTCAATATCAATTCCATTATGGAAATAATATGTGTTAAACCTATTATTATATATTTTCCCATACCTGAGCATAATCCTGCCTGATACGGGCCATTTCAGTTTTCCCTTCATTTTCTGGAAGTCTTGTGTCTGAAGCTCCCTCATTCTCTCAAGTTTCGCCTGCATATCCAGGTCCAGATCATTTTTCGCTGTATTTTCCTCTGTACTGATCTCTTCAGGCATTGCACCATCTTTTTCGACAACATGCCCAGTTTCAGAATCTGTGCCAGGCTCTCCTGATATTTCCGAAATGCTTTCGGCCTGTCTTACCTGATAATCCTGATCTTCATCTGTTTTCCCATCGCCATTGCCTGAAACATCATCATCAGAAACTGCATGAGCGGAAGAAGAATTATTTTCCTCTGTATATTTTGGGTAATGGACTGGTTCAGCATTATTTTCACCGACTTCAGCCAATTGATCCTGATTTATTGCTTCCAGTTCCATAATAAATTTGTTTATTTCTGCTGATGTTGCTTCAATCTCATCAAGATATCTCCCATGCTGTATAATGTCATTGGAGATCCTGTCTATAATAATGTTTTTATTTTTAATATCCATATTGAGCTCTGATAAAGTATCGTTTTTCAGTTCGAGAACTGCTTTTCTCGAAGCATGTTCCTTTTTAAGCTCATGTTCCCTGGACTCCAGCTTATGCATATACTCATAGAACTCCTGAAATAACCGGTTCTCATAGTTCAAAATGTACTTATTGTACATTACAAATGATAAGACCTCATTTATATCACTTGAGAATATAAATGATTCAAAAATATTGTGCTTGCCGTATTTGTAAATATTAAGCATTCTTTTGTTTATGCATTCCCTGAGCTGCTTCAGCTTCTTCAGATATTGTTCTTTTTCCTGGTCAAGCTGTTCAATGTTAACCCTGATCTCATCAAGTTTATTATTTATAATCTCTATCTGCTTTTTGTTAATCATAATCTTATTATTCAGAATCTCAATACTGATAATCAGGCTGTCCTTTTCTTTTTCCAACTCATGTATTATACGTTCTCTATCAATTATTTCCTTATTTATTTTCCTTAAATTCTCTATCTCCCTGGCTATATTGCTGCTGATATCTATATCAAAGGATAATCCATAAATGCTTGTAAATAACAGCAGGGCAAAAAACCATATAATTATGGATCTCATAGTTTCTTTTCCCTGTGAAGGTAAAACTCAATCGCAGTCAATGAACCGGCAAAACTGCATATAACCCCGAAAAATATTATCCAGAGGTAAAAACCTAGATCAATGGAGACAATGATACTTTCAAATATGCCTCTCAATTCCATCAGTTTGGTGTAGATATTGCTGATGACAATATAGAGCAACACGGATGAGATAATTCCAGCGATCATCCCGTTGATTATTCCCTCAATTATGACAGGGACTTTGATGTTTTTATAAGGAGAGCCTATTAATTTCATAATATCAATAACATCTTTTCTGAAATATATGTTCAGATTTGTAATTATAAAGATTATCAGTACAGAAAAGATTAACAGCACTATGCCGATAAATAATGATATATATTTTGATAATATTACTATCCTGCTGAATTTATCAACCCATTCCCGGCTGTAGATAATTTCATCGACAACAGGTACTTTTTCCAGCTTGCTGATATATGCTTTTATTTCTTCAAGGTCCTCAATATCTCTGTTAAGTTCAAGTTCAAGACTGTGAGGAAGCGGGTTCATCTCCAGGTCTCCCATTGATATCCTCAAATGGGGGTTTTTATCATAAAACTCTTCTAATGCTTCATCCCTTCCTATAAAATTAATCCTGTCAAAATACCCCTTTTCTTTCAGCCTGTTTATAAACTTCTCTATCTCAGCCTCCTCAGAATCAGTCTTAAAAAATACCCTTAGATTCGTATCTCCCCTGATATCCCTTATAATAAAGGATAGCTGACGATAACCGAAATAATAAATGCCAAAGATAAAAAGAATGATTGAGAAGATAAAAACAGTGGAAGCTGTCAGGAAGGCATTTTTTGCAATATTGTCCTTAGTCTCTTTTAAGAAGAAAAAAATCATATTTTTTTACAGGTTCAGTGCTTTTGCCTGAGCATCCAGAATCCTGGATATTCCCTTCTCAGCCAGTTCACACATATTCACAAGGCTCTTCCTGCTAAATGCCCTCTTCTCAGCAGAGCCCTGTATCTCAATTATACTGCCCTTATCATTCATTACAAAATTCATATCCACATCAGCAATTGAATCCTCATAATAATTAAGGTCCAGAAGCATCTTGTTATTTATTATGCCTATACTTACAGCGCTAATAAAACCCTTGACCACGGATTTTAAGCTGTTACTGCCCCTGTAAATCCTGCTTAAAGCATCATAAAGAGCAACAAAACCGCCGTTAATGGATGCTGTTCTGGTCCCGCCGTCGGCCTGCAGTACATCGCAATCGATAGTAACTGTTCTTTCACCGAGCATATCAAGAAATATTCCAGCTCTAAGAGACCTCCCGATAAGCCTTTGAATTTCCTGACTTCTCCCGCTCGGTCTGCCGTTTTTAATATCTCTCATTACCCTTTTCTCTGTTGAACGAGGGAGCATTGAATACTCTGCTGTTACCCAGCCGCTGTTTTTCCCCTTAAGAAAAAAAGGTACCTTGTCTTCAATAGTAGCAGTGCAATATACAATTGTCTGGCCCATTTCAAAAATACAGCTTCCTTCAGCCCACTTATTTATGCCAACTTCGCATTTTATGCTTCTTAATGCTGTATCATCACGATTATCAAGTCTCATTACATCCTCCGCCCAGTAAAAATCCCTTTATAATTATTGGATCACTTATGCTGATATGCCCATTAAGACTGTTTTCATATTTTCCGTTCTTCATAAACTGCACTCCAAATACAAAAGGGAAACTATAATCAATATTTTTTATAAGTCCATACAAAAACAGATATTCATCAATTGCCCCGCCGTCAGCCGGGAGGGAAAACTGCCTGAAATCAATGTACAGGATATGAGTTTTTTGGGAATAAAAAACACTTTTAATCACTATTTCATCAAGCTCAGAAGCTTTCAGGTATTCAGCAATTATTATTGAGATCTTATCATTATTATCCCTTACCCTTGGAAGCGGCAGAGTTTTCTTCTCTATTCTGCCTGTTTTCCTGCTGGGATAAAATATGGTGGAATTCATTAATGAAGAAGATTCCCTGTAGTCTATTTCCTGTTTGATAATATATTTATATGGATCCCTTGGCAAAATCCTGTAATTTAAAAAAAAATATATAAGTGCTGACACTATAAGCAATAAGATTAATGCAGAAATATATTTTTTCATAATCTAATACCCGGGAATAATCTCAAAATAGTGATGGTCAGATATTCCTCTCCTTCTGTTAAATCTGTTCCTGTATTCCCTTATCGCCACGAATATTACATTTGCAAGCTTTGTCTGATACTCTTTTGTCTGCATTATCTTAGCCTCGTTTTTATTCGTTATAAAGCCAATTTCAACAAGTGCCGCCGGCATATTGGCCCCAAGCAATACAAAAAAGGGTGCCTGCTTAACGCCCCTGTTGAGGATATTGAGTTCCTTCACTGCATAATCGTTTATAATGGATGAAAACTCCATGCTCTCTTCCAGGAATTCCGATTGAGCTAAATCCCATAGGACATAATCCAGGTCTGCAATATTTTTATTCTCTATATCAGCATCAGTTAATGAGAGATTCTCAATTTTTGAAATTAAGAGAGAATCATCATCACTGGCATATGTATTTGCATAAAAAACCTCAAAGCCTTTTGCTTGCCTGTACCTGGACCAATTTGCGTGGATGCTTACAAAGAGATCTCCATTGCTTGCATTGGCAATATCAACCCTTTCATTCAGGCTTATGGTCTTATCCTCATCACGTGTGATTATTACATTCATTCCCAGGTATTTTTCTATCAGTCTTTTCAGTATTAGTGCTATATCCAGGGTAATATCCTTCTCCTTGATATTATAATACCCTATTGCCCCGGTATCTTCTCCACCATGCCCTGGGTCTATGACGATATTCTGAAGGGGCCTCTGATCCATTTCAGGTTTTTTTTCGTCCTGACCTGGAAGTACTATCAGCGGGCTGTCAATTTCTATCCTTATAAGCTTGTTTTCGGCCTGTTTTGATTCCTTGAAAGCAAAATTCTCATTTTTCAGTGATATCAATATCTTATTTTTATCACTTTTATCTGAATATATGCTGAAAAATGGATAAGATTTGTTTTTCCAGCTGAAGGCACCAACACTGCCGCTGAAATATATCAGCTCGATCTGGTTTTTCTTCCTGTTTATAAGATACTGGCCTTTTTCCTTGAAATAGATATCTATTACTGCTTTACCCTGGTAAAAGGATAAGAGGACTTTAAGTACGCAGTCATCCGCTTTCCCGAGATAGAAGGTCAGATTTTCAAGTGAAAGGCAAAAATTATAATTATAGATGTTCTCTATTATAATATTCAGCAGGTCATAAGGAAAAAGCATCTCATCCCTGTAAATATAAAAATTATTTGAAAAATGAACCGACTGGCCCTTGTAAATAACTTCTTTATAGCTGTCATTTATCTCTATCCTGTCAAATACAGGTGTTTTAAGAATGAATATATCCCCTTCCTTTTCCATTTTTCCAAGGCCTGTTGTTTCAAAGAAAGTTGCGGGGAAATACAGCTCCTCGCCGACCTTATACAAATGATCTGTTTTCTGGCTGGATGAGTCATAAAGAATGATTTTCAGCGGAAACCTCTGAATATTGGCTTCCTGAGCAGAGTTATCAGCAGAAAAGAGAATACAGATTATAACAGGAATAATAATGCAATGCTTAAATATTTTCATCTAAATAAATCAATTCCAAAAGAATAAGTATTTATTAAATAATAAGTTATATCATATAACCATCTGATATCCATAAGATACACTATTTCGGAATATAATACAACATTTTTCTGGGGATTGCAGATATCCTGCCTGAATTGGCCAGGATATCCAATAATGATGCTTATGGTGGAGGCGACGGGAATCGAACCCGTGTCCGGAAATCTTCGAAAACAGGCATCTACATGCTTAGTCAGATATCAGAATTTCGGCTGCCCTTATAATCTGACAAAACCAAGCAACCTATCCTTAAAGCTTTTCTCTTTTATAACAAAAGGAGTGAAATAAAAGATAGCCCAGATTCATTTCGCCTCTTATGATCCCCTGAGCACGGACCATTAGAGACGGCTGCTTGTAATTAAGCAGCTAAAGCGTAGTTATTGTTTGCGTTTAATTGTCTTCTGCCCTTTTAACGATATGGCAGCAACTCGGCATGCTTCCGTATTTTCTCAACTATTCCCGTCGAGACCATTTCGCCCCCTTTAATATTCATTATATGTCAGACAGGCCATAAAATCAAGAAATTTAGTATTTAGCTGCTTTTTGAATTTCATGGATGATCTCCTTTTTTCTCTCAGTATCTCTTTTATCGTAGTTCTTTTTCCCTATACACAGGCCAAGTTCAATCTTGGCTTTATTCCTGTCATCAATATAAATACTCAGTGGGATCAGTGTATATCCCTTTCTTTCTATCTTCTGAGCTAATTTTCGTATTTCACTTTTTTTCAGGAGAAGCTTTTTTTCTCTAAGAGGGTTATGATTGAAAACAGATGCAGGATCATAGGGGCTTATCCGGCAATTCAGCAAAAATACCTCTTTTTCCTTTATTACGGCATAAGCTTCGCTTATGCTGACCTTCCCGGCTCTTACAGATTTTATCTCAGAACCTGCAAGTACTATTCCTGATTCTATTTTCTCTTCTATATAGTAGTTAAAAAAAGCCTTTTTGTTCCTGGAGATAATCTTCATGGTTTTGTATCAGAGAACTATACCTCTTTCGTGAGCAAGCTTTTTCTTGATCATTTTAAAGAGGTCGCCATATCTGATGTTTTTTTGATCAATTTCATCCCTGTAATCAAGCATTATCTGTCTGACCTCTTCGTTAAGCCTGTCCTCTTTCATAAGATCATCATAAAGAAGTTTCAGGACTATCTGCATAATACCATCATAATCCAGCCTGCTTACCCTTTTTGACCCATCTTCCATCTCTATTTCAATAAAGGCATTCTCTGAAAGGTCCAGGACATCCTGTGCCCTGAACTGATTAACTACCTCACCTGCTATATTTCTGATCTGCTCTTTAGTCAGCCTCAAAATAAAAACCCCCTTATTAAATATAAATATATCAAAAAACCCTGTTTATATTATATATCCTGGCGAAAAAAGTCAAATCTTATTTTGCCAATGCAGGGAACTCTGTTTTGTTGCGGTCCATATTCCAGGCCCTGATGCTCAGGAGCCTGTTATCATTAATATGAACGCCTGAGGATTTCAGGATAAGGCATCTAAAGTCCTAAGCTCTGTTACTTCTTTGCTTATGACTATGTACTTCAAACTGTCCTGAAAGGACCCGGGGTTCATTATTCTTACAGCTCTGTCATCAACCCTGATCTCAATGTCCATTTCAATATGATTATGTGCCGTCAGGATTATTTCTGCATCTTTTGACCTGAAACGCCTGGCTATATTGCTGATATACCTCTCAGTATCATACTCCTTCTTTTTGCTGAACCTTCTGGATAAGCCTGAAAAGACACTGAAAAGCCTGAAGCAAAGGTCAACAGGAAGTAATGATACAAGAAACTGCAGTAACCTGCTGGACATGAGGCTGCGGGTAATTCTGTAATCTATCTTATCATAATTGAACTCATCCCCGTGAGAGGCATATATTTTTTTGCTAAAAAGCTCGAGTTCAGCAGATCTTCTTACATCTGCCCTTATATAATCCTTAAAGAAGCCTTTCAGGTAAAAATCATGGTTTCCCTCGAGATAGATAATTGGAATTCCTCTTAATGACAGGTCCTTTAATTTTGCTAAAAATCTGATTGCCTGGAAGAATATTGCATGTTTATAGCCAAACCAGATATCAAATATATCTCCCAGCAGAATCAATCCTCCCAGCCTATCTTCATATTTATCGAGAAGCTTAAGGAGCATCTCTTCACCTGCATTGTCCTCCGATCTTAAATGGATATCAGCAATAGCTAACCATACTCCGCCTGATGCGATTTCCGGGCCTGATAGCGTGCTTTCCAAAAAAAACTCCTTTAATATTGCCTGCAGGTAAAAAATAATAAATAAATTCCAGCCGATGTCAAAATATATTGAAATAATGTCAATTTATATTAGAATTCCATAAGCCTGTAATCAAGGAGATAAGTAAATGAATATATGCCCAATTTGCGGATGCGAGATAAATAAGCCGGATGGAAACATTGAAGGGGATCTGATAGAATGCAGTGATTGCGGATCCCTCCTTGAGATAATTTCAATGGAGCCTTTCGAATTCATTCTATATGAAGAACCTGAAAAATAAAGAAGAGGCCAGCTTCATAATCTCAGGGCTGAAGAATGATTTAGCCTCAATACATGGCTTTGATGGAGCAGAAATCAGCCTTAAGACTGATTTAAAAGGTACAGTATGCTATGGAGAAGCCTTAATTCCATCAATATTTGAAAAGCTTAAAGCAAGGCTTAAAGGAACAGATCAGGAAGATGGCCTTTCCTTCTCAATAAGCATTTCCTCATTAAAAGAGAGGATGTCCAATACCAGGCTATGGATGCCGAAATACGACTGGATCAACCTTTATTCATCAGCAAAGCGGGAAAAACTCTCAATACAGCTTCAAAGGAATGACCCTCCCTCAGTCATGGTATGTCAGAATAAATCCCTTGCCTTTTTATGGACGCCTTTCACCTGTTATGGATGGACAGAATGCGATAATCTTGAAATATCATCAAGAAGGGGCAGCAGCTATATTTTAAGAAAAGGGCAGAGTATATTTATAAGCAGGGATGAGCTTCTTAAATTCAAAGAATACCTGAGGATTAATTACCTGGAAAAGGGCATAAAATATAGGCTGGGATCGTCTTCACACAGTGAGGTAGACTGTTCTGGATTTATTATGAGGGCAGTTTATGACAGGTTCGGGGTTTGCCTGCCGAAGCATTCAGAGGATCAGTATGGCACCATCGGATATATACCTGATAATATCAGGGACCTTGATATTATTTATGCGAGAAGCATACTCCGCGGAAACAAGCATATAGCTTTTGTTTATTTTGAAGGAGATGAAGCAAGGGTACTTGAGGCATCATACAGGAAAAAACAGGTAATAACCTGCAGCCTGGACAATTTCAGGCAAAGGTTCAATATAACAGGGATAAAGAGGCTTTTTGCAATAAAATGATGCAGGAAAAAAAGCGGTGAGGAGGGCTGAGGCCAGCCCTCTATCTATTGTTGTTCATCTTCTTTCTTGAATGATTCAATTATTTTTTCCGCGATAGCGTGAGGCACTTCTTCATAATGCGAGAATTCCATATTGAAATTCCCTCTTCCCCCTGTCATGCTCTTAAGCTCATTTGAATAATTAAAAAGCTCTGACATAGGAACGACAGCTTCAACAATACTTCTGCCCTTTTTTGAATCCATGCCTAATATCCTGCCCCTCTTGGAAGATACATCACCGGTGATATCACCCATATAATCATCTGGAACCACTACCGAAAGCTTCATGTAGGGTTCGAGCAGGACTGGCTGGGCATCGTGAAATGCCTTTTTAAACCCCATGGAGCCCGCGATCTTGAATGCTATTTCAGAACTGTCTACAGGGTGGTAGGACCCATCATAGAGAATTACCTTTACGTCAACTACCGGATATCCGGCTACAATCCCCTCCTCCATGGCACCTATGACACCCTTTTCAACAGCAGGGATATAGGTTTTTGGGATTACACCTCCTACGATGGCATTAACAAATTCAAAGCCATCACCCCTCTTCTGAGGTATGATCTCTAAATGGCAGTCTCCAAACTGCCCTTTTCCGCCGGTCTGCTTCTTGTACCTGCCATGAGCCTTTGCAGAGACCTTTATGGTCTCCTTATACGGGACCTTCGGCGGTTTAAGGTCAACATCAACATTATACTTGTTCTTAAGCTTGCTTACGATAACCTCAACATGCTGCTGCCCCATGCCTGATATAATAAGCTCATTAGTCTGGGAATCCCTCTTATATACAAATGTCGGATCTTCCTCAAGCAGCCTTGCTATTGAAGCACTTATCTTGTCCTCATCCTTCTTTGTTTTTGGTTCGATAGCAAAGGACATTATAGGTTCAGGAATGATAATTGGAACAACCTTCAGTTCACCCTGATTCAATGATATTGTATCGCCGGTATTAGTTGTCTTAAGTTTGGCAACTGCACAAATATCTCCAGCACTTGCTTCTATAACTGCTTTGGAATTTTTCCCCATAAGGTAAATAAGCTGGCCTATCCTCTCTTTTTGATTATTGGTCCTGTTAATGATCGTAGTGTCAGTGTTCAAAATTCCCTGTAGAACCTTAATAAAGGTTATCTTCCCTGTAAACGGGTCTGATGTTGTTTTGAATACATAACCCAGAAAAGGGGCGGAATCGTCAATACATATCTTTTCCTTCTCCTGTTTTTCATTTATCCCGGTTATTTCGAGGGCTTCAGAGGGATCTGGAAATATATAATCCACCCACTCAAGCAGATTCCTGATCCCTATATTCTTTAATGCTGAACCGCAAAAGACCGGGCATAATGCTCCTTTATGGAAACCATCCTTCAATGCCCTGAAGAGCTCTTCCTTGCCGATTTCCTCTTCGTTAAGGTAGCGTTCCATTAATTCCTCATCGAACTCCACTATGTTCTCGATCAAGGAATCATAGAGCTCATCAATTTTATCCTTCAGTTCCTCAGGTACTTCCTTTATCTCATAATCTCCCGACTGGTCATCCTTATAATAATAGGCCTTTTTATTAAAAATATCTACAATACCGCAAAATTTAGCCTCTGAACCAATTGGATAGAAAATGGGCATTGCCTTGGTATCAAATGTATCAGTGATTGATTCGAGAGCAGATTCGAAACTACCCCTTTCTCTGTCAAGCTTGTTTATAAAAAATGCTCTTGATGCCTTAAAATCAGCAGCATCTTTATATACTTTCTCAGTCTGTACCTCTACACCGCTTACGGAACAGACAACCACCAGGGATGCTTCTGTAACACTGATACAGTTCTTAGCATCCTGGATAAAATTCCCAAATCCCGGTGTATCAAAGATATTCATCCTGCTGTTTCCATAGGATAAGTATGCCATACTGGATGATATTGAAATCTTTCTTTTTATCTCTTCATCATCAAAATCAGTAACAGTATTTCCCTCATCAACCTTCAGGAATCTGCTGATTGCTTTCGCAGAAAACAGCATAGCTGATGTAAGCTGTGTTTTCCCGGTGCTTCCGTGCCCTACAATTGAAATGTTTCTTAGATTTTTGTTTTTAAACTCTGCCATTTTTTCCTCCAAATGTTATAAAGAGTCTGTATATAAATTTTTACTTATAACACAGTAGTCTAATATATCAAGTTAATTTTTTAATGCTGAAAAAATAGAGCTTATTTTCTTTCAATGTTATTGCTTTTTCGGTTGAAATATAAGAGAATTTCGTCTATTATGTACCCTTAGTAAAAATTTCTGTTCTTTTTGGAATATGAAACTATGAAAAACTGCTGTTTAATAAAAATTCTATTGCTCACATTATTGTTTTTTAGTCCTGTTATTGCATTTTCATCAGATCTTCTGGATTATTATATCTCTTTCAGCCTCCTGACAAACTTTCATACAAGAAGGGTTTATTATGATTTCAATGATATCAGCCGGTTTAATTACCATTACAGGCTTAATGACACTTCTGACAGCTATTATGAAACAAATTCCATTTTTACTAATTTTACAGCAGACCGATTTAACAAAGCGCAGTACACCTTCTTTTTGTCAGTCAGCCCAAAAAACCGGGATTATTTTATAAATTTTGAATACTCTTTTTCTGAGGGAAGAGCCTCTTTCCCCCTGCTTGGAGGAACAAGATTTTCCGGAACTGATACAATATATTTCCTGGAGAAGGATGTCTGGGAATTTAGCAGGATGAATCATGGTATATCCTTTAAGGGACTTATAAAAGACCTTGGTTCAATGAAAGCATATTATGTGATAGGAATTGATTATATGAACATGGATTTTGACATAATCAGGCACCATTATACCATTAACAATGACAATATATCACATATTGCAAACTGGAATAAGAAATCCTATTCAGAATTTGGGTTCAATCTGTCTGTTGAGTCAAATTATATTATATACAAGGAGATAAGGCTCTTTCTAAAAATTGGCTACAGGTATTATGAGGATAATCGTTACAGGATCGAATCAGGGCCTGAATACCAGCATTCTGATGTACAGATAAACCCCAGCTCTTTCATCTTTCAGCTGGGCGTTATTCATAAGCTCTGATATGCTGGCTAACCCCTTTTATACCCTCTGAGAAACCTCTGCATCTCCACCAGGTTTTTTGCTTTTGCAAAAAATCTGTCATTAACCTCATCGAAGCTGCTGTTCTCAAATATAAGGCTTCTCAGCAAAACACGGGCATCTTCCCTTGTTATGAAATCAAACTGGTATGCAGATGCAATCTCACATGAAAGCTTTGCTCTATGATCTGAGATCTCAATCCTCCGCTTTTTCGGGGATTTTTCCCGCCCGTTAAACAATACTATATTAAAATAGCCGCCGACCCCTATATTATTTGTAGATGCCGCATTTGTGGCATTGATAATTGCCAGCAGGCCATCATCCGGTTCAAAGCCCTGCAGTCTCTCTTCCAGCGTTTTGTTCATTGACCATCTTATGAAGACAATATCGCTTATATCCTGCCCGGAACCAACTGATTGAAATATGCTCTGTACTTTGCTCATACTGCCGTCAATCATTGATAATGAATAAATATCAAATTCACCGTTTGGATCCAGTCCGGCAAGTATGCTCCTGTTAAGGAAAACATATCTTACATCATCAATCATACCCTTCCACGACAGAAGGCTTAAAACATGTTCAATTATTTCTTTCTGTTCAATCTTATAATTAGATGAGTCCTTCAGGTATGTGCCTGAAATAAAATTTCTGATATTGAAATTATACTTAGCATTAATAATTGAATCAATATGCCTCATCTTTATCTCTTTTATGGATTCAAATGCAATTTTAGCCACATCATCCAGTTTTAGGAATACTCCCCTGGAATTCATGATATTTGATCTATAATCAGCATACTTATTCTTGATTTTATTTTTAATCTTTGCTCTCATCTCAGCAGCTATCAATACAGTTCCTGAACAGCCAAGGCAGGCGGATATCATCTCTTTATTCTCAATATCACTATCAATAATGGTCTGGATCTTATCGGCAGAATCTATTTTCCTCTCAAAATTACCATAAGTTGTCTGTTCGTCGCAGACCATGACACCTGAATACCTGTCAAACCTCAGTGCATTTATTACAGTCATAGCTCAAATCTCCTGTTAAAAATTCTTTTTTCATTTTCTGCATAGATCATCTTCATTTTAAATTCTCAAAATATTTATAGCCTCTGAGAAAAAGGTCCATTTCTTTCTTATTGCTTGAATGCTTGAACATCTGTTCTTCTGCCTGTTCAAAGGTCAGGTCTCCAAAAAAGAGCTCTCTGATAAGTTCCTTTGTCTTTTCCTTCTCAAGCCACCCCTTTTTATAGGCCTTCACTATATCCGATCCCACTTTTGGCTTATGATCAGAATACATCCTTATCCTGTTGCCTGATTTTGCATTTTTCCTGTCAATTATGCAGAGATGGCAGTATCCGCCGACCTGATGGTTGTAAAGGCTTGCCTGGTTGACACTCCAGAAGATCTCCATCAGGCCCTCGATCGGGTCTATCCCTTCTCTTCGCTTCTGCAGGGGTGTTTTGTTGATAAATTCTGCAAAGATCAGGTTGCAGACATCAGCTCCCGCTCCTATAGAGGCAAAAAGGGACGGCATTGGATTAAGGACACAGTTCTCGGGCTGTATCTGGTAGATCTGTATTCCATCATTTTTATCATACCCTGTAAAAATAAACTCTATTTTATTTATATCATCTATGACCCCGCCCTTTTCCTTTTTATTTATTATTTCCAGGGCTTTTTTTTGTATATCGCTTTGCTTTATCTCTGTCTTATCCATATTATCAGAGATAAAGGTCCTGTTGATATCATCCATGTTAAATCCATAAAGGTATTCAAGCCTCGAATTTACTTTTTCTTTTGTCAGTTCAGTAATTATACCTGCGCCTTTATCAGCAATTTCCGATACGCTCCGGGGAAAAATGCCTTTATCGTCATCAATAAGTGAAGCAAGCCTTTCTTTGAGCTTTTGAACCAGCTCCATACCGAAGTTCGAAAATCCTACAAAGCCTATGACCAGATTCATACCGGAAGCTTCTGAAATTTCTTTGTCAAGAATGGAGTGTATATTATTGGAATGGTAGGTCCTTCGCAGGCCTCTTCTGGTCAGGTACTCTTCATCGCTTATGATATATGCAAGCTCATCATTAATCTTTAGAACATTTAAAACTGCCATCAGTCCCTCCCTCTTCTATTGACTTATTATTTAATCTGAACATTATTTCTCTGCATACGTAAACAACATTAGTAATCGTTGATTATAAATGAGTAACAGAAATATATCCATAAAATAATTATTTTTTTCTTTTAATATAGGATGATTTTGATATATGTTTAAAAATTCCATAATTATAATTTTAGTATTATTTGATAGGATGGATTAGCTATGGATATTAACAACAACTCATTCCCCTATATCAAAAGCGATCAAAAAATTCCTGAATTTACACTGAGGGCCATAATACTTGGAATATTTATAGCTGTTGTTTTCGGTGCAGCAAATGCTTATCTCGCATTAAGGGTTTCCATGACCGTTTCAGCCTCTATACCCGCTGCTGTCATTTCAATGGCAATACTGCGGAGCTTCTTTAGAAATGCTACAATACTCGAGAACAATATGGTCCAGACTATCGGATCATCAGGTGAATCCCTTGTAGCCGGCGTTATCTTCACTTTGCCTGCCCTGCTTTTTTTAGGCCTGGGGCTTGATTACCTGAAGATTTTCCTTTTCAGCATAGCCGGATGTATAATAGGTGTATTATTTATGATACCCTTAAGATACTACCTGGTCAATAAGGAGCATAAAAACCTTCCTTTCCCTGAGGGCACGGCATGTGCAGAGGTGCTTATAGCCGGACAGGAAAAGGGCAGCAAGGCCAAATTTGTTTTCGGAGGACTTGGGATAGGAATGCTTTATAAATTCTTTATAAGCGGGTTCAGGCTTATAAAGGATATACCGGAATTCACATCCAAAAAGCTCCATCTGGCAACGCTTCAGTTTGAACTGACTCCAATTCTTCTGGGTGTAGGATATCTGATAGGCCCAAAGATAAGCGCAGTTATGCTGTCCGGTGGTTTGCTGGGATGGGTAGTATTCCTCCCGACCATCCATCTTATCGGCCAGCACCTTACTGTACCAATATATCCGGCTGAAATACTCATATCGGAAATGGGCCCATATGACATATGGGACAATTACCTCAGGTATATTGGAGCTGGAGGCGTTGCAATAGGAGGTTTCCTGAGCATTATAAAATCCCTTCCCATAATAATTAATTCGTTTAAGAGAAGCATAGAAGGCATAAAGAACAGCATGAATAAAAGCAATATCAGCTTAAGGACCGAAAAAGACCTTAACCTCAGATATATTCTGATAGGCCTGGCATTTGTGATCATACTGATGCTGGCTGTTCCACAGTATAATATCAACCTGCTCGGAGTTGCAATAGTTCTCATCTTTTCTTTTTTCTTTGTTGCGGTTTCATCTCGAATAGTCGGCTTAATAGGCTCAACAAGCCAGCCGGTATCAGGAATGACAATATCAGCACTTATAGTTGTTTCAGTACTTTTAATGGGAATTTATGGTGCAAATGATACCACCAAGGCTGCAGCAATAAGCATTTCAGCTATTATATGCATAGCAATCTGCCTCTCAGGCGATATGGCGCAGGACCTGAAAACCGGCTACCTGGTCGGCGCAACACCCTACAAACAGCAGTATGGTGAATTGATCGGCACTCTTTTTTCATCACTTGTTGTCGGCTATATTCTCATTCTTCTCCATAAGGCCTATGAACTTGGTTCCCGGGAACTTCCGGCTGTCCAGTCGACCCTTATGGCAGATATTGTAGAAGGGATCATGGGAAACAGCCTTCCCTGGGTCTTTATCTTTATTGGTGTTATGATGGGGCTTATAGTGGAAATGCTCGGGATCTCTGCTCTGCCTTTTGCAATAGGGCTTTACCTGCCTATATCTACATCATCGCCGATAATATTCGGTGGCATGCTCTTCTGGCTTGTAGATAAAAGACTGAATAAAAAACCGGAGGAAAAGAAAAAGGAGGTAAAGGAAAGAGGCACGCTTTTTGCTTCTGGGCTTATAGCTGGAGACGCATTAATGGCTATCATAATTGGATTTCTCTCTGTTATAACTATCTCAGGAAAGAAAATCATAGAGTACTGCCATATAAGAGAAATAGTGCCTGATGCAATAAGCGAAGATATAATAAGCTTTATTGTATTTTTCTCTCTAATTGCCTTTTTCTACTGGTTTATCACAAGAAACAGAGATGACGCCTGATTTATAGAATGCCTGGATTGGCCTGCAGGACCTGCACATTTTTTGCCCAGGCAGATCAGCGGAATTTATGCCCCGGGATGAAATACCTGTAATCAATCTCAGGGAAAATATTGTCCTTCAATTCAATCTCATAAAGGTATTGCGTATTGACCATATTGGATTTTGCCTGTTCATAGATCGTATTAAACCTGTTTATATGGTTTTTTGTCCTCTTTACCGCATACTGGACAGCAGTACCGTTTTTAATTATAAATGCCCAGTCAGATGACTGAGCAAGGAAAAGCTCCCTTGCAAGCTGGTTTAACGCTCTTTTCATGATGCCCTCTGCATTATTATTCTGTTCGGCAAGCTGTACCATCCTTTCCTCCATCTCGTGCAGATGAGGGTAGATCCATGAGTTTGATTCATCAAGCCAGAAATCCGCATATGCATTCTCACCCCATGATGAATAGGAAAGCTCCGTTTCCTGATTTAACGGGTAATATTCAAGATAATCCGATGGCGATATCATCTCGATTGTATTTTGATCATGATAGATCTTCTTAATAAGGAATTCCAGGAAAACAGGCCCTTCATACCACCAGTGGCCAAATAGTTCAGCATCAAAAGGTGTAAAAATCAGTGGAATCCTGTCCATAACACCGGATAACCTTTCTGCCTGGAACATCCTCTGCTCCAGAAAATGCCTGGCATGTACGGAGGCTGTCTCGATAGCCTTGAATGGGTCATATAGATCCTTATAGCTGGTCCGTCCAGTAATCCTGTGGTATTTAATACCGGTATTTATGCGGATGCCGTCTGGATGGATATAGGGTTTGATATAATCAAAGTCCATATCAAATCCGATATCCCTGTAAAATTCCCTGTAGTTTACATCGCCCGGGTAGCCTATCTTTGCATGCCAGACCTGCTTTGATGACTCTATATCCCTTGCAAATGCCGCTACAGGGGATTCACTGCAGATAACCGGAGCATAAACCCCGTAGATGGCTTTAGGGTCAGAATACTGCATGCAGGTATGCTCACAGAAAAAATATACCAGGCCAAACTTGTGGAGATTTTTCTCCAGTTTTGGGGTGTACCCGCACTCTGCAAGCCATATTCCCGTTGGATCCACACCGAAATTTTTGCGGTGTGTATCCCGTGCAGTCGCCAGCAGTGCATTCACAGTCTCCTCTCTTTTTACCAGCGGGAGGAAGGCGTGAGTGGCTGTGCAGGTAACTATATCCAGTACACCTATATCCTGAAAATATTTAAATTTATTTACAATATCCATTTTTAATGAGTCTGTGAAATACCTGTGATAGCTCGTAAATTTTCGCAGATACATAGATGCAAGTATATTAAGCTGGGCATTCTTTTTTGTCCTGTGTACTTCTCTCTCAGACAGCTCTATCAGCTTTTCCAGATGCCTCTTATACCGGTAATTCAGAAGAGAATCCTTAAGCATGCTTACAAGAGGCGGCGTAAGTGACATTGTGATACGGAACCTGACACCTTCATTGACAAGCCTCTCAAACATCTGCAGTAATGGAATATAGGTTTCTGATATTGCTTCAAACAGCCAGTTTTCTTCAAGAAAAAAAACATGGTCCGGATGTCTGACAAAAGGAAGGTGGGCATGCAGTAATAATGAGTAGAAAGCCTTTTTCATCAGTTACCGCTCCGACATTGAAGAGCTGCCAAAATAGTCTTCCTCAGTTCCCTTCTCAGATCCCCCCCCTTTCTGCTGGTCATGGATCTTATCGATAGCTTCAATCATATCATTCCCTTTTTTATGCAGATCATCCATAATGCTGTCAATTGAAATAAGAGGTTTTATATATTCCTTTCTTGATAAATACTCCTTGCTTTTTTTCACGGGTTCCAGATCGACATGCTTCCATTTTAATCCGTATGTAATAAAATCCTTGGGTGTTTTTTTGGTATTTGACCTTGTAATCGGGACAAAGAAACCCTCGCTGGATTTAAGCCCAATCTCAACACAGTAATAGCAGTTGGTTTTGGGCACCTTGATAAAATACCTGCTGGCAATATCTGGGAATATGTCGAAATAGGAATTTGCATTGTCACCCTTAAAGTCAACCTTTGTAACATCATAGACCCTTAATGTGATGCTTACTTCAGAAATATCTTTATTAAGCTTCTCTTTTGCCTTATTTATGTCATCTGAAGTAAGGTCCCAGTACACGAATATCTCATATGGATTCTTTACCAGAAGATGAATCCTGGATTTCAGATAGCTGGTAGGGAGAAATATATCTTCATCAATATCATTGAACTGCTCCGATGTGCCTGTGTCGTATTTAGCCCTTCTGATAGCAGATTCTTCTTCTCCTTCTGATAGATCCGGCAGATATTTTCTTCTCTTTGATGCCCCGACAAGATCAAAGACTTCTTCTTTATCATCTCTCTTGCCGTCAGGGATAACAGCCGGTTTTCTTCCTGCAGTCTTTTTAGGCGGAGCCTTTTTATCCTTATCCTGCTTTTTGCCTTTCGCTCCGGAAGCAGCCCTCTTCCCTGCAGGTTTCTCCTGCAGTTTCTTTTCCATATGCTTGTAAACCATAATTATAGCTGCAATTAACTCATCCTTTTTAAGCGAATGCCTTCCCGTAATATTCATCGACTTTGAAATATCCAACAGCTGTTTCTTTGTCATTTTATTCAGTTCCTTCTTATCCATTTATAACTCCTCCTTTTAAAAATCAAAAGCCGAAACCCAGGGCCCTTAAGACATAGAACCATGTGATTATAATGCAGTAACATATAAAAGTAAAGCAATTAAAACAGAATATAAGCTTTTGTCAAAATAAATAAAAGTGCATATAGGATATTTTATTTATTGACAATTTTCCCTGCCGAATATAACATCTCTATTAAGTACTTTCTAAAAGTGTAAAAATATTAGCAGAATGTAGAAGCAGAAGCAGATTTATTCTTTTTGGTAATATAATATGCTTTTATAAAATCCACAGAAAGCAGTTTTTATTAAATAATTAAGCAAAATATTGCATAACAGGATTCTGAGGATTTTATTCTTATTCAATGTGTATTTTTATCAAAAACAATAATACTGTTTTTTTTATGATTTAGCTTAAAACCCTAAATAAAACTTAATGAAGAATCATGTTGAGACAGGATTATTCTAAGGAGAACTGTAATGGACGAACAGAAAATAATACTGAATATCTATCACATACTAAGCAAGGAATACCCTCAGGCGCATATAAGGCTTAATTATTCATCGCCGTTTGAGCTTCTGATAGCGACAATACTGGCTGGACAGAGTTCTGAAGACAAGGTAAATCCAGTAACGGAACAGCTTTTCAAGAGATTTCCATCCATCAATGATCTCAGCAAAGCCAGGCCTGAGGATATTGAAGATATCATCAAATCTACCAGTGTATACAAGGGCAAGGCACAAAGCATCATATCCATATCCAAGATGCTTCTAAAAGAATATGGCAATAAATTCCCCAACAGTGTTGACAAGCTGACCGAATTTCCCGGAGTGGGCCAGCGCACTGCCAAGCTGGTACTTGCTACCTGCTTCTATTATCCTGCAATTCTTGTAGATTCTAATCTAAAAAGGGTGGCTAAAAGGCTTGGAATAACAAAAACTGATGTGCCGGATGAAATGGAATCTGAACTGATGGATAAGCTTGATGAAAACAAGTGGACAAGATTTTCCTTAATTCTGGGGGAGCACGGAAGGGCTGTCTGCCTTCCCAAAGCGCCTAAATGCAAGGAATGCAAGCTTAGCAGCATTTGCAGATATTATAAAAACACCCACATTTAAGAAAAGATTAAAATGAAAATCAAGATTAAATACAATGATATTAAATATATTGATATTAATATACCTCCCCGTCTTGATCCAGATGTAAAAACCCTGGCAATAAATGATTCCGGGCCCCCCCTGCAGGAAGAAGACATAAAAGAGAGACTGAAACCTGTGATCATTTCTCCTTCCAGAGGGGACAGCATTTTGATTGCTGTCTCTGATATTACCAGGAAAACAGGGTTCAGCATATTCTTTCCCATACTGCTGGAAGAATGGGAAAAAAGAGGAATATTGCGAAAAGATATATCACTGATCTTTGCAACCGGCGTTCACAGGGATCCCACACCCGGCGAGATTGATGAGATACTGGGCAGGGATATCCACAATTCCTTTAAGGGGCGCATTCTTATAAACAATGCAAAAAAGGCAGATGAATTCAAGTATTACGGAACAACAAGCCAGGGAACACCTGTCTGGATCAATAAAGCCCTTGACAGCTTTTCAAAATTCTTTATTACAGGATCAGTGAAATTCCATTATTTTGCCGGATTCGGAGGGGGGAGAAAAACTGTTCTTCCTGGAATATCATCTGCTGTTAGTGTCGCAAAAAACCACAGTCTAAGCATTGATTATGAAAACTATTGCTTTGCCAGGGGGGTTGATATCGGAGAGATAGAAAACAATGCAGTTGCAGTGGATATGCAGGAAGCAGCAGATATGGTTGAAATCAGCGGGGCAATAAATACCATAATAAATTCAAAAGGTGAAATTAATGACCTTTTTGCCGGGAATCCGGATGAAGTATTTAAGAAAGGGACACAGAAGGCCAGGGAAGTATTTTCTGCAGATATAGAAGAAAAAGCTGATCTTGTTATTGCAGCGGGAAGTGGCTTCAAAAACCTCCTTCAGACCCATAAGGTTCTATATAATGCTCATCGCGTGATTAAGGAAGGGGGATACAAGATAATAATATCACCCTGCAATGAGGGCATAGGAAGTGACAGCTATGTCAGATGGATGAAAATGAAAAATGTAAGGGATATAGTCGACAGCCTGAGATTAGAACCTGATATTAACGGACAGACTGCCCTGAGCACGCTTTTAAAAACAGAGAACACATATATATTTACTGAGCTTGAAGATGATATACTGAATTCCTTTTCCCTGAAAAAATCCGTTGATTTGCAGAACACTCTGGACAGCATTCTCAATGAAATAAAAAGAAAAGGCAATCCTGACCCTCTCATCTATATAATGCCGCAGGCAGGAGAGACAATTGCTTTTATCAAGAGGATACCAGATGGAAGATAGAATTTTAATATCAGATTTTATTGATTCAGTTAAAGATGAAATTATTGAAACGGCTAAAAAAATCTGGAATTACAAGGAATTATCCCAGAAAGAATACAGGTCTTCAAAATTACTGCAAAATATTCTCAAAAAGCACGGTTTTGAGGTCATAGATGGTATTGCCGGGCTGGATACCGCATTTGAGGCATCCTTCAATAAGAATAAAGGTGTACATAAAATTGCATTTTTTGGCGAGTATGATGCCCTTCCCTGTGTAGGCCACGGTTGCGGGCATAACCTGATAGGCGCTGCTTCACTGGGTGCAGCTCTTGGATTTGCTCAAATTGCAGAAAGGACAGGAAGTGAGGTTTACATGTTTGGAACTCCGGCGGAAGAGACAATAGGCGGAAAGATAAAGATGCTTGATGCTGGCTGTTTTGATAATCTTGATTTTGTCCTGATGTTTCACCCTTCATGCCTTAACTCTGTATCCGGCGATTCCCTTGCTATCAGCGCCTTTGATATAGAGTTTAGAGGAAAACCCGCTCATGCTTCTGCTGATCCCTTTAACGGGAAGAACGCCCTTGATGGCCTTATAAACCTTTATAACAGCATTGCAATGATACGACAGCAGTTAAGGAGTGATGCAAGAATTCACTTTATTATCAGGAACGGGGGACAGGCATTGAATATAATACCTGAAAAAGCAACAGGTGAGATTGCACTAAGAGCAACAGACAGAAAATACCTTGAGCTCCTGACAAAAAAGCTGAAAACACTGGCAAAAGCTTCGGCTTCGGCAACATTTACAAAATCCCGATTAAAAAAGAGCATGCCGACATACTATGAAATGGTTCAGGACCCTGTGCTTGCTGAAACATTCATCCAGACATCAAAAGAATATGGCATAACTGATTTCAGTTACAGGATAAATGCAGGCTCTGTCGACATAGGCAATGTCTCCCATATTATTCCATCACTGCATGCCTATCTTAAGATAGCAGATGAGGATGTTCCGGGGCATTCAAGGGAGTTTGCAGATGCATCCAAATCAGATAAGGCCATGGGTATAATGCTTAAAGCCAGCAAGATAATGGCAGTTACAGCCTTGAAAGTAGTCAGGGATAAAAACCTCCTGGAGCAATTAAAAAATAAGCAGAAAGATCAACAGGCTTATTGAAAGCCTATTCATAATCAATCAGCAGGATCCTGAAAACCTGCTGTTGGCTGATAACCTTGAGTTAAGGCAGGATTCGTGCTGTAATATCCTGATAATCTGCACCAGTTTTATTTCTAACAAATAACTCATAAATACTGTATACTTTTTAATAAGACGAATATTCTTAAAAACATAAAATAACAGGAGATTAATATGGAAAAAAAGTATCAGATAAAACCAGGAGATGCTGTAGAAAGCTTTACTCTCAAGGATCACCATAATAAACCGGTAAACCTTGCAGACTTTGAAGCAAAAAAGGTGCTTTTATCTTTCCATCCTTTTGCCTGGACACCGGTATGTGCCGAACAGATGAAATCCATTGAACAGAATATTGATGAATTTCACAGGCTCAACACTGAATGTCTGGGAATAAGCATTGACACGGTCTTTACAAAGAAGGCCTGGAGCAGGGATATCGGCATAAAAAGCTTCAGCATGCTTTCTGATTTCTGGCCTCATGGCGAAATTGCACAGAAGCTTGGAATTTTTAGAGAGAATGATGGTATTTCGGAAAGAGCAAATATAATACTTGATGAGAACAGAAAAGTAATTTTCACTAAAATATATCCAATCAGCCAGCTGCCTGATATAAATGAGATATTGAGCTTCATAAAAAACATTAAGGCCTGATAAACATAAAATCAGGATACAGAGTCATTCTTAATGATAATTATCATAAACAGGAGCTAATAATGGAAAACAGATTAGAAATAAATGATTTATGGGTAGAAGTGGATGGAACCCCTATACTGAAAGGGATAAACATGATCATACCCGAGGGTGAGACACATATAATATTCGGCCCGAACGGCTGTGGAAAAACTACTCTGCTTCTTTCAATCATAGGCTATCCAAAATATAAGGTCACAAAAGGCAGAATCATTTATCGCGGCAAAGATATTACAGAACTTCCTATCGACCTGAGAGCAAAAGCAGGCATTGGAATAAGCTTCCAGAAGCCTCCATACGTCAAAGGCGTCACACTGAAAAAGATCCTGGACACAATAAATAATTCAGGAATTAAGGATGATTCCAAAATTGGCATTCTGAAAATGGAAAACTATCTGGACAGGGATATCAATCATGGTTTTTCAGGCGGAGAAATAAAAAGGTCTGAATTGCTTCAGCTAATATATCAAAACCCTGACCTGATACTCTTTGATGAACCGGAATCAGGCGTAGACGTTGAAAACATCAAAATAATAGGAAAAGCAATAAAGGACCTGCTTTACCAGAAAAACAGCTGCAATGTCAGGAACTGCAAAAAAAGTTCACTGATTATAACACATACTGGATTTATTATGGATTATATTAATACAGACAGGGCATATGTAATGATCGATGGCAGTATATTATGCAGCGGCAACCCAGGTAAGATCTTCAGCCAGATACAGAAGTGCGGTTTTAAGGAGTGTGCAAGATGTCAGAATTAAGGAATATCTTTTCAGAACAGGATATACAAAAACTTGAGGGAACAGGTATGGAAATCAACCCTGAAAAAAAAAGCGGCGATTTCAAAATGATAGACCAAACCGGTGTCACAGCCAGGTCGTTTGATAAAAATCTGACGCTATTACCCCTAAAAAAAGCCCTGAAGGATATGCCGGGCCTGAAAACATATTTCTGGAAACTGGTTGATCCTGATAAGGATGAATATACCCGCAAAGCCTATAACTCCGGCAGTATTGACGGATACCTTATCCATCTTAAGAAAAATACCAGGGTCAGAATGCCTTTCCAGGCATGTTTTTTTATAAAAGAACTTAAGTCAGAGCAGATAGTGCATAATATTATAATTCTTGAGGAGAACTCAGAGCTTCATATCATAAACGGGTGTATCTCCGGAAACTATGTCCTGGAGGGCTCACACATCGGGATAACCGAAATATACCTGAAGAAGGATTCTTTCCTTTCATATACAATGATCCATGACTGGTCCCCCAGAATGACAGTAAGGCCGAGATCAGCTGCTGAGATAGGAGAGAATGCCCAGTATATATCAAACTATATATCCCTGAAAAGCTCAAGGTCTACCCAGACACATCCCGTGGTCACAATTAACGGGCCTGGCGGAAAAGCACGGCTGAATTCAATACTTTTTGCCCCGGGGGATACAGATCTTGATGTTGGAGGGAAGATAATACTGTCAGCAGAGGGTTCCAGGGGCGATATAATCAGCAGAATAGTATCAGACGGAGGAAATATAAAGGCTCCTGCCGAGATAGAGGCCTTAACTGAAAATGTCAGCGGTTATATGGATTGCAGCGGGCTTCTGCTGGGGGAAAAGGGCAATATATATTCCATCCCTGCACTCAATGCAAAAGCAAAAAACGTCGAGCTCAGTCACGAGGCATCTGTGGGTTCCATCGGCCAGGAAGAAATAAACTACCTCATGTCCAAGGGCATCTCTGAGGAAAATTCACGGAACCTTATCCTGCAGGGATTTCTGGACCTGAAAATAAAGGGACTCCCTCCTCAGCTTCAGGAATCAATAGATGATACTATTGCAAAATCAGTAGCTGCAATGTAGGATCTGAGGATTAAGGCAGGAATATGGGCGTTTTTGCCCTGAGAGGCCCTCATTCTGCTTTTTCAAAGAACAGGAATGCCATGGAAGGCCTTTTGCTTGCTTCACGCACCACAAACTTTATGTCCTGAAACAACCAGCCATCCTTCTGTGCCTGGTTTATTGCATTCTCTATTTCAATATCTGTAACAATTGAAAGCTCTACAACTTTTTGAACAGAATAACTGTCAGATTTCCTTGTATTCATCTGATGCCTCATTTGCCTGGTCTATTTTTTCAATCTGCTTAAATTCTTCTTCATTCAGTACTTTTATAGCTATTTCATCATCCGCAGCATCGATGTAAACCACATTTCCATCATTCCAGCTGCCGGCCATGCTGGTTAAAGCCAGCTTATCCAGAAGGTATTTCCTTATCATCCTGTTAAGGTTTCTGGCACCGTATTCAAACGAATATCCCTTATTTGCAATGAGGTCTCTGGCCTTTTGCGAAAGTACAAGATGCTTATCCTCTTTTTTCAGCTTATCAACAACAAAGCCAAGGTTCATATCAAGTATTTTGTAGATATCGGATTTGGATAAGGGATTAAAAAACACAATTTCATCTATCCTGTTGAGGAATTCAGGAGCAAAAAACTGCCTTACCTCATTCATAAGCTCTGAATTGCTGACACTCCTTCTCTCAAATTTATCAAAATCGTTGCCTTGCGCATAGCCCACAGGTACCTTCTTGTACAGCTCACTTGCGATATTGCTGGTCATTACAATAATAGTATTATTGAAATATACCCTGTTGCCTTTACCGGTTGTAAGGTGTCCAGCATCAAATACCTGCAGGAAAATGGACAGTACGCTTGGATTTGCTTTTTCAATTTCATCCAGAAGAACAAGGCAATATGGATTTTTCCTGATCTTATCAGCAAGCTGATTCTGGTCATGATACCCTACATAACCGGGAGCAGTTCCTATAAGCTTAGCACCGGCTATATTTTCCATATACTCTGACATGTCCAGCCTTATTATTTTATCTGGGTCACCAAAAAGGAATTCAGTAAGGCATTTTGAAAGCTCTGTCTTGCCAACACCTGTCGGGCCCACAAAAAGGAAAACACCGTCTGGCCTGAATGGATAGAGGTCATATCCGAGCTTTTTGCTCCTTATTACCTCTGAAACTGTATTTATTGCGCCATCCTGCCCTATGATCCTGTTCTTGAGAAAATCTTCCATCTCAAGAAGCCTCTCGACTTTAAGGGACATCAGCTTGGATTTCGGAATATTGGAGATCTCCGAAACTACATCAGCAATATCATCCTCGGTAACCACAATGACTTCCATGTCTTTGCCCTTCCTTACCCTGACCTTCGACCCTGCTCTGTCAATTACCTCTATAGCTTTGTCCGGCAGGGCTCTGTCCCGAAGATGGACCCTTGACAGCTTTGCTGCCATCTCGACAGCTTTATCTGAAAAAAGGACAGTATGATATATCTCAAATTTCGCTTTGATGCTGTTCAGTATCTTTATGGTTGTATCCATATCCAGTTCAGGAAGCTCAAGTTTTTGAAATTTCTGTTCAAGAGACGGGTCTTTTTCTACTATCAGGCGGTAATCGTCATATGTGGCAGTTCCGATTATCTGGATTTCACCCATCTCAACAGCGGGTTTCAGGATCGACTGAATATCAGTATTCGTACCCTTGCTTACATAGCTCCTTACAATGGTATGATAATCATCTATGAACAATATGCAGTTCCTGAGCTTGAGCTCCTGTATAAACCTTAGCATTCTCTCTTCAAACTCGCCCCGGTATTTTGTACCTGCAAGGAGAGAGACCATTGAAAGCATCAGAATTTCTTTGTTTCTCAGGTTTTCAGGGACATCCTCCTGGTTTATCCTCTGTGCAAGGCCTTCTACAAGGGCATTCTTTCCTACCCCGGGATCCCCGATAATTATACAGCTGTTTTTCTGTTTGCAGCTGAGGATCTCTATCAATGACATAAGCTCACGGTCTCTTCCGATCAGAGAGAAGTAGGATTCCAAAAACAGCTTGACGCTGAGGTTTACAGTTATCTCATCCAGTATGCCTTTTTTGTCCTGCTTGATATTCATTTTTTATCTACCCTTATTTTAGTTTATATCCAAACAGCATAATAGTCAATTTTAATTTTTCCGGTATTATCAGCAGAACTTATAATACTGCCTGAATCCATTGAATATAATAATTTATTCTTGACTATGGCCTGCCCATGGACTAAAATTTTATAATGGGGTGGGGATTTACTCCATAGTTGCGCTTTGCAGGGATAAGATGATCAAAAAGCCTAAAACAAAATTAATTGCTACATTAGGCCCGGCGACCAACAGCAGGGAGATGGTTGAAAAACTTATGCTGGCCGGCGTAAGCATATTCAGGATCAATTTCAGCCACAGCAGTCATTCACAGGCAGCGGGAATAATCAGGATAATAAGGGATGCCTCGAATAAGCTTGACGCTCCTGCAGCAATAATAGGGGACCTGCAGGGGCCTAAAATAAGGATCGGGAATATTTCCACAAAAGATCCGAAGCTTTCTATAAACAGCAAAGTCAGCATAATAAATGAAGAAAGAACAGAAGATCCGGATGAGATCCCCCTGCCTGACAAGGAAGTATTCGATTCCATTGTACCCGGGCAGAAAATAGTACTTGGAGACGGTGAAATCGAACTCATCTGTGAAAAAACCCTTCCCGGTTCTATTTGCGTAAAAGTGGCAAATGAAGGAAGAATAAAAAGCCATATGGGTCTGCATCTTCCGGGGCATGTAATAAAGCTTTCAAGCCACCTTGATAAGGATATCCGTGATTTCAGCTTTTGTGCAAAAAACGGGGTTGACTTCATAATGCTGAGCTTTATACAGACAAGGGATGATATCCTGCTGTTTAAGAATAAACTTAAGGAAATGAATGCTGAAAATATGAAGATCGGGTCTAAAATAGAGACTCAAAGCTCAATTGACCATCTGGACGAAATAATTACAAACTCTGACTTCGTTGTTGTTGCACGTGGAGATCTGGCAATTGAAACATCCTACTTTGATATACCTATTCACCAGAAATCCATAATCCAGAAATCCAACCAGTACGGTATTCCTGTAATAGTAGCCACACAAATGCTGGAATCAATGATTATAAATGAAGAACCTACAAGGGCAGAGATTAGCGATATTGCAAATGCAATACTGGATGGGACTGATGCTGTAATGCTGTCCGGTGAGACTGCCGTAGGCAAACACCCTGTAAAAGCTGTAGAGATTCTAAAAAAGACATCATTCAAGATTGAAAAATGGCTTTCACAGCACAGCACAAAATTCATGAGAAAGCTGATATCTGATGATATAATTGCAGATGCCATATCCAGGTCTGCTATGATCGCCGGTGATGACCTGGATGCAAAATGCCTTATCTGCACTACAAAAACAGGAAAGACTGCAAGGCTTTTATCAAGATACAGGCCAAAAAGCCCGATCCTGGCCTTTACCTACAGCAAAAAGATTATAAATATCCTGCTTATGTTTTGGGGAGTATACCCCTATGAAATAGAATATAAGGAAAATTTCGGAGATCAGATGGAGAATTCTATTAAAAAGGCTTCTGATATATATTCTTTACAGCCAGAAGATATTATATTATATTCTGCTGGAATATCAGACATAATAGAAAATACTCCTCAGACAAATCTACTGCACATAAGAAAAATAAAAAAAGCGGAGGAATGCTAAGACAGAAATGGAACAGAAATTAGTTTCAAAAACATTTAAAGTTGAACAGAAAACCTTTTATTTTGATCTTAAAGAGAATAATAATGGAAAATTTCTCAGGATAACAGAAGCAAGCGGAAAAAGGTCTTCCATTATAATACCTGATACTGGATTCCAGGAATTTATCGGTATTATTTCATCAATTACAGACCAGAATATAAATGATAATTGATCTGAAAGAAACTGGATTATCCATTGATTTCTCAAACTGCTTTAATAGCGAAGGAAGTTCATCGCCAGACCTGTTAAGTGAATCTGAGTTAGCTCAGTTATCGCACATTAACAGCTCGGCGATCTCTGAAATATACTCGATCAGAGGGGGAAAGCTCCTTGAGCACGGCGAAAAAGCACTCTTTTTCGACCTGCCGTTTCAGGATAAGCAGCAAATTGATAAAATCAAAGAAAGAGCCAGATATATCAGTTCAAATTTCAAATATGTAATCTCGTTTGGAATAGGAGGCTCCTATCTCGGGAACTCCGCTCTTTTTCAAGCTTTAAAGGGCATAAGGTATAATGAAGGGGATTCTTTTCCCAAGCTGTACTTCCTTGGAAATAATCTGGACCCTCAATCTGTAAAAGAAATACTGGGCCTGATCGAGCTGGATAAGCTTCATATCATTATTACATCAAAATCTGGAAGCACCCTTGAACCCCTGGCTTCATTCAGCTATTTCTATAATCTTCTGAAAGACAAAAACCTTGATCTGGAAGATAGAATTACCATTATAACCGGTTTTCAGAAAAGCATCCTGTTTGATTTTGGCAGGGAAAATGGCATTTATACCTTCCTAATGCCTGAATATATAGGTGGAAGGTTCAGTGTGCTGAGCGTTGTCGGCCTGTTAAGCTCTGCTATTGTCGGGATTGACATTGATCTGCTTCTTGCTGGTGCCAGGAAGATGACCGATCATCTCTTTTTACAGGATTACAGATTAAATCCTGCTCTATGCTATGCTGATATAGGTTTCCTTAATTACAGGAAGAGAAAGAACATCACTGTGCTTATGCCTTATTCCGACCGGCTTCATTATCTTGGCCTGTGGTATATCCAGCTATTTTCAGAAAGCCTTGGCAAAAAAGGCAAAGGGAGGACCCCTCTTCTTGCGATCGGCACCACTGACATGCACAGCCAGACCCAGCAGCATCAGGAGGGCAGCAGGGATAAAATGATCACATTTATTGAAATTGAGGATCATGGATGTGATATTCCGGTTATGAATATGCCCAGCCCTCTGAATATTTACAGAGGAAGCTTTGACAGGATGATGCACGCTGCGCTTAAAGCCAATCAGAGAGCACTATATGAGGATAATAGGCCGAACTGCTGCATAAAAATGGAAAGGCTAAATGCCTTCACAGTTGGAGCTATGATCGTATTTTTTGAGGCAAGCACTGTTATTGAAGGAATACTGATGCAGATAAACCCCTTTGATCAGCCAGGAGTGGAGCATTATAAAAGGATTATGAAGGAGTACATTTAACAGATAAGTATGATATCAAATTTTATAGAAATTTTTACAACATACCCTGATAAGCAGAGAGCAGAAGATTTTGGCGAGTTCCTTGTAAAAAACAGGCTGGCAGCCTGCTGCCAGGTCTATGATTCCCTATCAAGCATTTATTCCTGGGAGGGGAAGGTCCTGAAGGAAAAAGAGTTCCTGCTTGGCATTAAAACAAGGACTGAACTCTATAAGACCATTGAAGACGAGATCAGGAAGCAGCACCCATACGAAATTCCGCAGATAATCTCAGTTGAAATAATAAATATTTCAGATGATTACCGCATCTGGCTTGATAAAAATATAAAATATCTATAGATAGGAAAGAATCAGACTATGAGAATTAATGCTTTTGGACACTCAGATGTAGGTCTCAAGAGGAGGCATAATGAAGACAGCTGGGTAATTGACGAGGATATCCGGCTGTACATTGTTGCTGACGGTATGGGCGGGCACCAGGCCGGGGAGGTAGCATCCCAGCTGACAACAGGCAAGATCCCCTCACTTCTCCGTAAATTTGAGATTGAGGATACTGAAAATATTCCGGTAATCCTCGAGGAGATTATCAACCATGTCCATCACGAAGTCAGCAATGAAGCACATATTGACCCTAATAAAAAGGGCATGGGGACAACCCTGTGCCTTCTGCTTTTAAGGGGGAATACATTCTGGTCTACTAATATAGGGGACTCACCCATCTATCTCTATAGAGACCGTGAGCTGATAAAGATCACAAAGGACCAGACATTTGTCCAGGAGCAGCTTGACAGAGGAATGATATCACTTCAGGAAGCAAAAGGCCACAGGTATAAGAATGTTCTGACCCAATCCATTGGAAGCAAGAAAATACTGAAGATACCAATAATATCCGGTCAGCTTAATAGCAATGACATGTTCCTGCTATGCTCTGACGGCTTATCAAACCCTCTTGAGGCCGACGATATTATTAATATACTTTCAGATAATCTTCAGATTGACCAGAAGGTAAAAAAGCTGATAGAGAGAGCAAAGGCAATAGACGGAAGCGACAATATAACATCAGTGCTTGTCCATGTGGTTGAAACTGATGATGAAGAAAGCCTTATCTCTGATGATACAATAAAGTTTGAAAATGTATATGCAGGCGAAAACAGAGGGGAAAATGAAGGTTCAGAATCTGAATCAGCTGCTGCAAGTTCATTTGAGGCTGAAAAAGATGCTGATATCTCTGAATCCTTTTATGAACTTGAAGATAGTAAGCCAAAAAAAGCATTAAAATGGATTCTCAGCATATTTACAATCCTTCTTATAGCTGTCCTGATCTATCTTTTCAAATACCTGAACCTTCTTCAGTCAAATGAAAAAGCAAAACAGCCGGTAATCAGTCAGACCAGCCAGCCAGGACCAGATGGAGAGGCCACGGCAGATGTGCCGGAAAATAATATAACCGGGGATGACAGGCCCACTATCAGGACAGAAGAGGATATGGACCAGGTTGATGAAAACATCTCTGATCTGCCCATAGTAGAAGATAAAGATCAGTACATTGACCTGGATATAATTGATAAGCCCTTCCCTGACGATGAGAACATACATAGGGAAACTCCCGTCGACCTGCCGGAAGCTGACCATTTCATGGAATTAAAAAACTCATTTATTAATAATGTATACCCGGATAGAAACATAGACCTGCTTAACCACTTATGCATACGCTTTGCACAATACATCCGGCAGTTTCCTGACAAATTCACAGTAAGGAAGGGTGCTTTCCAGAAGCCTGAAATGTCTATATTTCAGGAGGCATTCCTTGACATTGTTAAAAATTCAGGTGATTTCTTCCTGGTGATGAAGGATTCAGATGGTACAAGGACATATATCCTCTATCTCGGCCTTTACGACACCTTTGAAGAAGCATCTGATCAGAGCAAAGAGGGGAAGGTATATACGGTAAGGGAAATTTTTGAGAGAGAACCTTTAATAAGCAATTAACACCCTTCTGGGTTATATTAGAGCTGACCCTTATCCCTGATCCTTTTCCTTCAGGACATCATCAAGCTTCTTTATTGCGCAGTAATCTCCGCACATTGTGCATATATCATCAGACTCTTGCCCAAGGTCTTTCCTGTATTCGCTTATCCTGTCCGGATCAATACTTAAATCGGCAATCTCAGTCCATTTCCGGTCTCTTCTGAGTTTTGACATAATTTCATTTTTCTTGATATTTACCCTGTTGCCTTTTGCATAATCCGCTGCCAGTGCAGCTATTTTAGATGCAATGACTCCTCTTTTAACATCATCTGCAGTAGGCAGGCCCAGATGTTCAGCCGGAGTTACATAACAGAGAAAGTCAGCTCCATAGCATGCTGCCATTGCCCCTCCAATTGCTGATGTAATATGATCATAACCTATGCCAAGGTCTGTCACAATCGGGCCTAAAACATAAAAAGGCGCATTATTGCACAGCTTCTTTTCAAGCTGGATATTTGTCTGTATTTCATTTATTGGTATGTGCCCGGGCCCTTCTATCATCACCTGGACACCATTTTCCAAAGCAAACTTCTGCAGTTCTCCGAGGAATATCATCTCCTGTACCTGGGACCTGTCTGTAGCATCTTCAAGACATCCCGGGCGCATTCCATCGCCCAGGCTGAGAACCATATCATACTTTCTGGCAATATCTACCAGTCTGTCATAATACTCATAGAGCGGATTCTCCTTTTCATTATAAACCATCCATTCAAGCAGGAAAACTCCCCCTCTTGAGACTGCACCAGAGACCCTTCCCTGTTTCTTAAGCCTTTCCAGAGCTGACAGATTTACTCCGCAATGGACTGTTATAAAATCAACGCCGTCTTTTCCATTTTGTTCAATAACATCAAATATATCATCTACTGACATATTTTTTAGGGCATTTTTCTCTTTCGCTGCATTTATTGCAGCCTGATATACAGGGACGGTCCCGATAGGGATTGAAGAGTGCTTCATAATGGCTTTCCGGGTATCCATGATATTCTTGCCGGTTGAAAGGTCCATTGCAGTATCAGCACCGTATTTTATGGAAATATCAAGTTTCTCCAGCTCAAAATCTATACTGCTTGTCAGATTACTCGTCCCGATATTTGCATTTATCTTTGTCCTGAGATTTTTACCTATCCCCAGCGGTTTTATATCGTGTACATTGTTTTTCAGGATTACTGCAAAGCCCTCACTGACATATTCGCACAGAACAGCTTCATTTATCTGCTCCTCTTTTGCAATATACCTTATCTCATCAGAAATAATACCCTTTTTTGCCATTTCAGCCTGTGTCAATTTATAATTATTCATCAATCAAACATCCTTTTAATTTTTGTCTAAGTAATAGATCATTTTTCAAGAAAAAAAAAGGCTATCACTTTTTAAAAGATAATAAAGAAAAATATACAATTGACTTTTATATGCTTTTGTGTAATAATTGATGTTATCAGTTAGAATATAAATATGTTTAAGGAGTTCGAAATGGAATGCTATTTATGCGGTTATAATAACCCTGATGATGCAATGTTTTGCCTAAGATGCAACAATCCTTTAGATAAAAGCAAAATAATACTGATGGAGCCCAAGCCAGTCCCTGCCAGCCAGGGCAAGGATGAAAATCAGATTGTTATAGAAAAAAGCGAACTCGATAATGAAATTCAGGCATTATCCGAACAAATAAGTGAAGCACAGGCATCAGGCGATAAACCGTCACTCGGAAACCTGACCCATGAACTGGGCATATTATATTACTATTCCGGGGATTATGCAGCAGCTATTGAAAAATTCCAAAAATCCCAGGAGATACATGAAGAACTTAATAATAAACAGATGCTGGCATCCAATCTGAATAATATTGGTGTCATATTCAGGGAACTTGGCCAGTATGATGAGGCTGAAAAGAATATTAAATATGCTGTTCAGCTCAGGCAGGAACTTGATGACCCGATAGGGACATCCTCCTGCATCGCAAACCTCGGCATTATATACAAAGAGCAGGGAGAATTCATGAAGGCACTTCAATACCATCAGAAGGACCTGGAGCTGTCCAAGGAGATAAATAATCAGCTGGGTATAGCCGCCGCATATAATAATATCGGGGACATACACCTTAATATGGGTAATTTTGAGGAAGCCATAAAATTCCTTAACCTTTCCCTGAATATCTCTGATGGAATGGATGCAGACAGTACAAAGCTTGAGAGTTACAGATGCCTTGGATATTCATACCTTTATCTTGGAGATTACCAGAACGCATATGACTATTTCAGTGCAACACTTGACTTATCCCAGAAAATCGGAGCTCCAGAGGTTGAATTTAAATCCCTTTCTAATCTGGCAGAGATGTACAAAACACTGGGGTCTTACGAAAAAAGCCTGGAATTTCTGAAAAAAGCCAGAAAAATTGTAAACAGCTATAAGATAGAAAGCCTTCAAAGCTGGATAAATATCTATATCGGTGAACTCAGCATAAAACTGAACAAATACCAGAAAGCAAAAGAATATATTAAAACAGGCTTGAATTACAGCATTGAATTTAACCAGAAAAAGGCACAGGGACTCAGCTATTACTACCTTGGAATTGCATACATTAAGCTTAAAGAGATCAAAAAAGCGCTTACAGTCATGAAAAAGGCTGTAGAGATCGGTGAAGCAATAAATGATAATATACTCCTCGGCTACAGCAACCTGTACCTGGGAATCATTTATCAAAGGCTGAATGTACACACACTGTCAGAAAATTTCAGGAAAAAGGCTCTGGAAATAGCTGAAAAGACAAAGATAAAGGAACTTCTGTTCAGGATCCATCACAGACTGGGCAGATTGTACCATTCCAGGAAAGAATTTGATAAAGCAATGATAGAATATGAAAAGGCTATAGAGCTGATTGAGAAGATGAGAGATACACTTTCCACAAAGCTCAAGGTGCATTTTCTCAGAGACATTGAAAAACAGCAGACTTATAGCGACATGATAAATCTTCTAATGGCCCAGAAGGACAAGCAGAAGGCTTACGATTATCTCCAGAGGGCAAACAGCAGTGACCTGAACGATTATTTCAAAGGGATTTTAACATAATGGATATTACTGAAAAGCGAAAATATACCCGTTACAGGTCAGGCAGTGAGTCTGATACACTTAATATTGAGATCAGCTCTCAGGACAATCAGATTGCTGTCTCACCAAACTCAATAAGCCAGAACGGGTGTGATTTTTTGCTTGATACCCATTATCCTGTAATGACCAGGCTGTCCCTCAGCATAGACCTGTCCGACTGCAAAATCAGGGGAAAGAACCTTGCACCTGTTGATAAATACATTAAATTTGAAGGTACAGTCGTAAGGATTGAGGAAAAGAAAATAGAAGATAAAACATTCTATCATACTGCTGTATTTTTCGGAGAATTGCCCAGCAGGATATCAGAATTGCTTAAATCCCTGTTTGATGAAAAAAGGCTCAAACCTGAAAAAAATACTGTTCAGGAAGGAAAAGATGAGTGAAGAGAAGAACATGCAGGTTTATTCAAATCTGATTAAATCTCTGCTGCGCTATGAACCTGGATCTTTCCTTAATTTCCAGATGGACTATCTGCAGGAAAAGGTATTTCATAACCTGCATTTTGAATTTCCGCAAATTGATCCAAGTGCGATCATAAAACCGTCGCTTGACATTAAAAGCAGCAGCGATGGCTGTATGATCAAGGAACTGCTTGCTGATAATCAGGAATTTTTTCAGACTTTCCGCCGATGCGTTATTGATAATATAATTGAATACAGTGCTATACTGGAGTCCAACAGCTATTTTCTGCATAATAATGAATTCCTTCTTATTTCAAGGAGCTTTTTTAATTCCGGCAAAAAAAGGACAATGGTAAGGAATCATTTTTACACTATAGAGCCAAGGGATATCACGGCGCATTATAATGATAAGATATACTGCGGGACTGACTCATTCATCTGGGAAAAACAGAAGAGAAAATTCTCAGGGTTGCTCTTTTTTGCCGAAGTAGTCCTGGAAGGAATGAAAAACCTTGATATTCTTGCCCCAAAAAAATTAAAGGAATTTGAAAAATACAGGAAAATCCATCTGGATGAAATGAATGACCTTGTCCAGGAATTCTATTCAGAAGGATGCTATATCATAGAGGAATATCTCCCTGCATATCAGGAAAACCTCTCAAAAAAGACCCCGGACCTGAATGTGATTATAAAAAAGCTGAGGGAGATAAAGCATTATCTGATCGAACTGGTAAATCTTGTAGCTGAATTTGAAAGCCTCCTTATCTACAGGAATGAATTTGATTTTGCAAAATACATATCAAAATACAAGAAGGACCTTACAACCTTTTTGAATTACCTTAATATCCGGCTGCTTAGAAGGCTTTTATTCCTTATCAATCAGAAGATATAATGCCGGCCTCATCTCTTAAAAGCCTTTGCTTTCAGGCTGGCTGAGTCCTTTTTTATCCCTGCAGCAGGCAGGTCATTGGAATTATAATAGATTTTAATGCTTTCGGAATCTGATATAACTTTAAGCCTTCTATATCTGTTCAGAAGATATCCCGGCAGTTCATACAGGTAGAAAACCCCATCCCTGTTTTCAATCTCAATCTGCTTCATATCATTGCTTATTGCATAAAGCCTGATGTTTTTGTTTTCTGTCCTGACTGCAGGAGGCAATAACCCTGTGCTAAAATCAGCTGCTGAAATATACCTGTACCCGGCCTGATATGTTTTTTCCGACATGAGATTAAAAGCCAGGATTAAATCTTCTTCACTAAAAAGGAATCCCAGAAATTCTTCAATATTCTTCTTCAGTCTTTCATCTTCTTCAATTGATCCGCTTTTCCTGCTGTAACACAATACATAGGCTTGTGGTCCTGTAATCAGTCCTTCATAATACAGCCCGATTATTTTTTCAGCCATGGATTCTTTTTGCTGTATTACTCTGATATCATGCCCTGAATAATACTTTACGGCATCTTCGGCCATAAGGAAGAAAAGCCTCGTTTTCCCTAAAACATGCGGAAATCCGCTAATTACTATGAATTCAGGCGGGTCTCTTGAGATATCCCTGGCTGTTTTTCTGCCGAGATCCCTGTACAGCCTTGAATACTTGTTAAAATCCCTTTTTATTAAAAAGCTATTGTAGATATTCAGGCCTGCAAAAGCAAAAACTGTAATTATAAGGATAATTTTCAATATCCTGCCCTTTGATCCTGCATTGGAAAAATACTGGAGAAAAAAAAGTTTTCTCAAAAGATAATAAGACAGCATTGAGAATCCAAGGCAGGATACATAAAGATACCTGTAGCGGAAGAAGAGCTGGTTGGAATATGACAGAAGCAGGACAGGCAGCAGGAAAAAAGACAAAGATACGGCCATCAGCCTTAGATCCGCTTCTTTCCTTATCACCAGTATCAGCAGCATAAGTGCCATTGCCATATAGAAAAGCGGGAAGGCCTTTTCAGGAAAGATATAGAGGTTCAGATAGGAAAAAAACGATGGCAGGATTTTTCCTGCATCTGAAAGGTATCTGATTTGCTTATCCTGAGTTATATAAAGATAAAACAGCATATATGCCAGTGCAGTGATCAAACAGGGGAACAGCTTCTTAAAAGCAGACCTTATGCTGTTTTTTCCTGAAAGAAGGATTACTGCCAAAATAAATATGAATATAAACCCTGATTCTTTCGAAATAAGTACCATCAGGAATAAAAGTAAGCTTAAAAACCGGGATTTTTTCAAAAAAAGGATAATGAAACTGAGTCCAAGCAGCATCATTATTGAATTGCTTCTCGCGGAAACCCATGTAACAACTTCAACCTGGACAAAATGCAGGGAAAATATAAGTACAGAGCCAAAAGCTAATGCTTCATCATCAAAGAGCATTCTGATCGTATAATATGAAAGCACAAGCACCGCGACATGGAGGATCAGGTTAACAGAATGGCTTGCCACAGGATTCCTGCCAAAGACGGCAAACTCCAGCCAGAAGCTCAACCGGACTGCAGGCCTGAAAAAACCCAGGGTAAGTTTGGAAAATACATCCCCGAAACTGCTAATGTCATTTAAGAAGGAATAATCATCAGAAAGATAGCCGGCAAAGAAAACATCAGAATAGTACAGTAAAGCTATGACCACAAGAAGAATGATGTGAACGTATTTTTTTTGGCATTTTTTCAGGATCAATCTATATAGCCCAATGTTTTGAGTCTTTCCAGCTGTTCTTCCTCTACAGGATTAAGAAATTCCTGTTCCTCTACTGAAAATCCATTGTCATAACTGTCAATATACTGTATTTCCCGATTAAAAAACGCCGGATTCAATACTTCTGAAATAACCCTCCCATCCATATCCCGTGCAACAGGATATCCCAGGATATAAAGCACTGTTGGCACAAAATCTACCATTTCAATATCAACAGCAGAATATCCCTTTTTGATATAGTCCCCCTTTGAGTAGATAAAACCATATGTTTTTTCAACATGCCATGGAATTCCGGTACTGATCATTCCAAAACCATGATCGGAAACGAGCAGAAGTATTGTATCTTCACTTATCTGACTGATGATCCTGCCTAATATTTCATCATAATACCTGTAATAGTCAGTAATTATATCCTCTGTGTAATTTCCTCTGATCTTTAATCCCCTTTCAGGGATCAATTTTTCTTCATAATCCCTGTCATAGGCATAATAATAGATATGCTGTATCTGGTCCAGCTGCCAGAAATATGCGGCATAATAATCAAAGAGGCCTGAAGAATAAGTATCACTGAATATCTCAAGAACAGACTCATCCTTAAAATAATGCACGCTGTGCTCCTCTGGATATCTGAAATTCAGCTCCCTTGACCTAAGATCATATTCCTTAGTCACCCTGTCTACAATACTCATGCAGGTTGCACTATATTCAGCAGGGTATACGCTGTTTTCCGAATAGATCTTCTTCGGGCTGTAGGATTCAAGAAACTGCTTTGAGACTATTCTGCCATCTACCTTTTCACACGGGAAAGTGCCCCACCAGTTAATTATCGCTGCTTTGCCTCCATTGTCAGGTATTATATTCCAGAGAGCCTTGGTCTTTCTGTTATGAGAATATACATTAAAGCTCATTTTGCCTTTAGGGGATTTTTCTGTTATAAAATTGCTTATTCCATGCTTTTCAGGAATCTTCCCTGTAATAACAGTTGTCCATATAACAGGTGAAAGCATCTCGCCAAAGCTGTTCAGCCTGAGAGTAGCGCCATTTTCCTTTACCATTGCAAATACCGGCAGTTCCCCCCTGGCTGCCAGGTCATCAACAGCCTCGATACTGATCCCGTCAAAACCAATCATTACAACCTTAAGCTGTCTGGGCTCGCTGCATGAGAAAAAGGCCGAAATAATGCAGAATATAATAAAAAAGGCGATGTTTTTGCAGGTATTTTTCATAGCTAAGTTGATAAAAAATACACCCCCAGTAATGCAAAGATGATTCCAAGGCCGGATTTAAGAGATAAAGGCTCTTTAAGTATTATTATACACAGAAGGATTGATATAAGCGGGTAAAGGCTTGTCATAGGTATTATCCTGGTTCCTGTCCCATGCTTCAGTGAAAAATAGAAAAACAGCGAGCCCATAGCGCCTGCTGCTCCTGATAAAAATGCGAATAGAATTCCTGGCTTTGACTGAAAATCAACTCTGTTTTTATAAAATATGATCAATAATGGGAAAAGAAAAAGTATTGGGACATTTGAAAGAATAAATACTGTAAATGAGCTTGTATAGTTTGTGGCAAGCTTTGAAAAAAATCCCCACAGGCCCCAGCCCATTAAGGATATTAAAGCAAAGATGATATATTTTTCCATAGGTTTAACCAAGCTTAACAGAAAAAGGCGGCACCCGGATTTGAACCGGGGTATGAAGGTTTTGCAGACCTCTGCCTTACCACTTGGCTATGCCGCCATAAAACGAATAAGCGGGAAACGGGATTCGAACCCGCGACCCTCGCCTTGGCAAGGCGATGCTCTACCACTGAGCTATTCCCGCGTTCATTAATCTAATCATTATCTATAGCAAATTTCAATTTTGTGTCAATTAAAATAATACCTGTTTGTATTTTAATTGCAAAATAAAACATTTTGTAATAATTTTGGTAATATGTTATATGAACAGGAATAATATCAAAGCCAAAAATATTAATAAATCTGTGTTTCCCCTGGAGATTTACCTGCAGGAAATCTCAAAAACACCCCTGTTGACAAAGGAACAGGAAGCTGAACTTGGCAGGAAGATAAAAAAAGGCGACCATAAAGCACTTGAAAAGCTCATTGTTTCAAATCTGCGATTTGTTGTTTCTTATGCCAAAAGGTTTCAGGGCCTGAATGTCTCCCTTGAAGATCTGATAAATGAAGGCAATATAGGCTTGATCGAAGCTGCAAAAAGATACGATCCATCAATGGATGTCAGATTTATTTCATATGCTGTCTGGTGGATTAAACAGGCTATAATGAATGCAATTGCAAATTCCTCAGGAATAGTAAAACTGCCTGTGAAACACATTACATTACTGCAGAAGATTAAAGAGGCTGTGCAGATGCTTAAAAAGGAAAATGAAAAAGAACCTTCCATAAAAGAGATTGCTGATTACCTTCATGTACCTGAAGATGATATACATACAATAGTCAGGGCTGCAAATAATTATGTTTCTCTTGACACCCCTATCTCTGACGGGGAGATAAAGACCTATCTCGAATTCCTCAGGGAAAAGGACCAGATCCCTGTCCATGAACAGTTTATAAGCAGGATTTATAAGGATGCCATAGAAAAATTCATAGACAGGCTTGACGAGAGAGAGAGAACGATAATTATCAAAAGATTCGGCCTGAGGGGAGAAGAACCTCACACACTTGATAAAATCGGACAGCATCTGAATCTTTCCAAGGAAAGAGTAAGGCAGATAGAAAATTCAGCTCAAAAGAAACTGCTGAGGATGTTTAAAACCCACCGCCTTGGAGATTCCCTCAACTAATGAACCTAAAGTCCCTGGAAGATTCCTATCCAAGCCAGCTCTTTTCAGATGAGATCTATAATTACCTCGATGATCTCCCGGATGAATTCAGAAATAGCCTTATCAATATTGAATTCCTGGTGGAGGATTTTCCGCCTTCTGAGCTGAAAAATGCAAATAAAAATATAAGCAGATATACCATGGGATTGTACAGTGGCGTGCCAGTACCTTCCAAAAGCATCTTTCAGAAGTTTTCCCTGCCTGATATCATATATTTATTCAGAATTCCAATACTGAATTATCATTTAAGGACAAAAAAGCCTGTCAAAGAGATCATACATGGAGTTTTAAGGCATGAAATAGCGCATTTTTTTGGATATACAGATGAAGATCTGCATTCTGAGAATCTTTACAATCCCTGATCCGGGTCACAGCTTTGATTTATAGTATTGCTTGCCTGTCGGGCTCAGGTGCCTGCCTGTAAAATCATCCGCATCATCGCCTGATTTTTCAATTGCTTCAAGGGATTGACTGACCTGTGCATCAAGATAGTCTATATTATGAAGCAGTATGGCTTCAGGAGTCCTCATTTCAACAGGAGAGCCCCATTCCAGTTTACCATGATGGCTCAGGATGATATGTATCAGTTCAAGTTTCAGGTTTTCATCAAACCCCTCAATTTCATTTATGTACCTGTTTATAAGAGAAGCACCTATAAATATATGCCCGTATAGGATGCCGCATCTGCTGTAATGGTATCCCTGTGACAGCTGATCACCGCCTAGTTCAAATATTTTACCTATATCATGGACAAGTGCAGCTGCAATGACAAGGTCCCAGTTAACTGATCTGTAAATACCGGAATTTTTTATGGCTTTAATCAGCATAAGCACATTGAATACATGTTCCAGCAAACCTCCTCTGTAAGCATGGTGCATCTTAACTGCAGCAGGCTTTACCCTCAGCCCCTCGGATATCCTTTCATCCTTCAGCATGATTTCTAAAAGCATTTTAATCTGCTTATTTTCAATCTGGCCTATAATATCCATTATACTGCTCCAGAGATAATCAATGTCATAGGGGGTTGATCTGATAATATCGGTGTATATGGAGTCATCTGCATTTTTTTCAATCTTTCTGCAACTGCCGATCTCCACCTGTATCATTTCATTGAAAATCTGTACCTTGCCGTCTATACGGACAAGAGCTGTACCCTGAAGCTCTCTGTACATGTCCGGCATGGAAATGTCCGGCCTGTCCCAGAATTTAGCCCTGACACTTCCTGTCCTGTCAAATAATACCATATCCAGATAGGGTGAATCATTCCTTGTTTTCCTTAATTCAACGCTTTCCAATCCGAATATGCTGGGTATCAGTATCTCACCGGGCTTGAGATCAGCTATAAATAACCCTTTTGCACTGATATTAATATCTTTACCTGAGTCCATGATTGGATTATAATAATACAAAATAATTTTTAGTAAAGTTATTTTAGAGTTCAGGAGATCTTGATGATAGATATAAACACTCTTTATGAAATGCTGAATCAGGAGCAGGAGCAATTCAAGGATTTTCAGGCTTCCAGCCTGTACTGTCCAAAATGCAGGAAAGCTCAGAAGGTAAATAAAAGACTTCTTCTTATACTGCCTGACGGCGACCTTTACGAATACAGGTGCTCAGTGTGCAATGAATCTCTGGGGAGGCAGAAGGACACAGTCCCTCCAAAAAACATAATCACTTAACCCGGATACAAAGGGGAAAATATTCTTCATATGGATCAGTAACTGCTTTTTACTGCCAGTGAAAATATAAGTACTGCCGATGAAATGAAGTTTGTCAATATTATATCCCTTAAATATTTCTGGATATTATCATAATTATTCAGATCAAGGGAGAAGCTCCTGTGGATAAGTATCAATAAAGGAAGGATTAGCGCAAGGCTGAATATATTAAATATCCCGCAATAGACATTTATAATAATAAGCAGGATAATAGCAAGCAGGATCAGGACAAACAGCCTGATCCCCCATTTGATCCCGATAATTACAATTATATTCCTTTTGCCTATCTTCCTGTCCTGTTTCCAATGCCCGAAATGATGAAAATAAAGTATTAATACTGTCAGCAGCCCGAAGACAGATGCTGGAAGAAGAAGCATCCAGGCAATCTCCCTGTTTATGAAATAGTAGCCTGCATAAAATGGCAGTATCCCAAAACATACAAATATTACTGTCTCGCCAAATCCCCTGTAGGACAGCCTTAATGGAGGCGCAGTATAGAAGAAGCCAAGCATTATGCCCGCAATTCCAAAATATATCAGCCTGTAGTCGACATTAATAAGAAGATATAATCCCGAAGCAATAATAGCGGTCAGGAGTATCAAAAGAATATTTTTTGCCTGCCTAAGCGTTATTATACCGTCAGTTAACAGCTTGGAACCTCCCTGGGTATCGCCCTGCTTTTGATCAAGCTCAACTTTTATGAGAGTTTCCAGGCCTTCCTTGAAATCAAAATAGTCATTAATGCCGTTTGCAAGGAGATGTATCATGATCGATGCAAAAACAAGCATAATAAGGCTGATTATGTCAATACCGGCATTCCTGTTTATTCTTAGTGCGAAGACAATACCTGCAATTACTGGAAATATAGTGACAGGTATGAAGCTTGCCCTGCAAAACCTGAGTATTAGAACGATAATATTCATTTTTATAAAAATACCTGCCCTGGATAATATCCAGGGCAGGATTTTGATTATAATTCCGTTATTCTGTCTTTGAACTCTATCTTAAAGCTTTCAAGGGCTTTCAGTACCGGATTGTATATCTCTTTATGCACGGGTATTCTTACACCGCTAAGGTTAATTTTCTTATCCAGAATCATCCCTGTTGCTATGGCAGCTGGAAGTGAAACTGTCCTTGCCATTGATGAATCTCCCCCTATTATTCCATAATCCACAAGGGTGCTTTCAGTCTTCTCTTTTTTCCCGCCGGTTTCTGATATAAAGATATGATGCAGTATGATCATATCTCTCTGATTTTCCCTGTACTCAAGCTTTGACTGAAGGAGTGCCACCAGTATGTCAAGAGGTGAATGGTTTTCCAGGCCGATCGGAGTATTATCAAATAATCCCAGCCATTCCATTTTCTCAAGTACCTCAGGATGGGCCTCAATATTGTATTTTTTGCTAAGCTCAGCTTTAAGGTCATCTCCCCTGATACCGGTCAGCCTTATTATCAGGTCTCTGTAGCTGAGTTGCTCACTGTTTTCTACAGGATCCAGGCCCAGCAGCCCGAAATCAGCTACCTTTTTTAACAGAACGCACCATCCGGGATTCCTTATGGTTCCCCTGAACATCGTCCTTATACCTTTTAGATTGTATGTATCAATATAAGGGATTGAATCACGGTTTGGATAAAATTCATAATCACCTTCGCCCGGTATATTTATAGGCCAGAAATTATTAAATAAATCATGAGATTCAACATTTATCTCTTTTCCGTCTTCCAGCCATCTTGCATTATTCCTTCCTGCCAGAAGGACCCCTCTCGGGCTCCATGAAAATTTATATCCCCATGGATTATCATTTGAATCGGGAGCAGGCAATCCGCCGCATAATGATCTGAAACTTGTAACAGATCCTCCCTTTGCTTTTATATCATCGATGATCTTCATAGCTGACATATGATCAATTCCAGGGTCCAAACCTATTTCATTGAGCAGCAGTATTCCTGCTTTTACGGCATCATCATTGAACTGAGCCATTTCTTTGCTTACATATGATGTTGTTACAAGGTGCTTCTTATGCTTAATACAGTATTTCGCAACTTTTGTGTGGTATATATACGGAACAAGGCTTATAGTAACGTCATGCTCCTTAATGAGATTTTCAAGCTCAGCCTCATTGAGTATGTCAAGCCGCCTTGCTTTTCCATTCTGATAACCTTCGATCAAATGCTCAGCCTTGCTTACAGTTCTTGTAGCAACAGTAACGAAAGTACTCTCTTTCTCCAAAAGATAGACGACAAGCGGTTTTGAGACCAGCCCTGCGCCCAGAACTAATACTCTGTTCATATATTCATATTCTCCTTTTCCTTTTTTTTATATGCTTTCCTAAAGATATTTTTTCATATAGTCAAAGTTTTCTGTTAATTTTCCCTTATGGAGTATAACAGCATTTTTAAGTGATACTGGCAGTTCTAATTTTTCAAAATCATGATTGAAATCAGCAAGGGCAAGTTCTTTGATAAATCCCTTCAATATATGGCTGAAGTATGATGAAGAGTCCCTGGGGAATTCACATGGCAGGTTGTCCACTGCCAGTATAAGGGGCCCATTGCCATGAAAGCTGTTCTCCACCTTATCCTTCTTAATATCATATATATAAACAGGATTGCCGATATTGGATGCCCTCACAGACAGCTCAACAGCACCTTTGATATCCACACTGATATCCCCTATGGCAAGAAGCCTGCAGTCCTTTTTGGCAAATATGGCTTTTGCATCCTTTATGCTGAGGATCCTCGGATATTTATCCGTCCAGAAAATAGAGTTTATAAGTATATTCAGTTTAGGGATATATCTGTTCATGACAGATCTGTAAAACTGGGGATTATTATAATAGTCAAGAAGCTCGAATCCCATTTTGTCAATCCTCTCCACCATATCCTTTTCCTTGAATACAATCTTATAAATCGTCTTATTGTCGGCAGGCTGAGACTTCAGGAGGCCATCTATATCATTCGGCTCAATTGTCCTTACAGGAAGAATATCGAGCAGCTCCTGCACACCGGAGGAAACATTGCCATACCCTGCAATTCCTATTATAAAGGGTGATATTTCTTTTGGCAATCCGTGCTTTTTGATCTTTTCCCCCAATGCCTGAAATTCTCTTCTTATAAGGCTTAATTTTGGGTACCTGTCTGAATTTTCCTCTTCAGCCGGTGTATAATCAATGGTTTGCCTGATCTCGCTTAATGGTGAATTGACACCCATCTGCTCAAGCCTTCTTCCATATGCCCAGAGAGTATCAACAATACCGGCTAACCCTGCAAACCTTCCAAATGCAATAAGCCTTCTGCCGTATTCATCCTTTATGCATTCATAATCAAGCAGATTGCATTCAAGTTCCATCATCCGCTTCAGCATTGAGATATTGTAGGGCTGGCCCTTAATGGTATGTGAGAAAAATAAATAGGTACCCCCTCTCCTGAAAAATCCTTCCGGCATTTCTTTAATGCCGAGAATAATATTGGAATGATTTATCTCCTCTGACACTGATGCACCTGCGGCAATAAATTCATCTTCCTTATGCTCCCTTATGTCAGATGGCTGTATAACTACATCAATTCTGTCATTCCTTATAAGTTCTCGTATATCTTCAGGTATTAGCGGAGTTCTTCCTTCCCACCTGTTTTTATCTTCCCTTCTGATTCCGATTATTTTTCTCATTTAATCCTCCTTTTGTATAATACAAATGCAAAAGTTATAAAATTTTATAAAAAATTCAACAAAATAATTATCCTGTTTTATTTAGATTGATTTTTCAGCTTTGCTGTTATAAAATAGAAAAAGGGATATTTAGAATTTGCTTGACAATGCACTCTATAAACTTAAGCTTATTATGTAATATATGTTTTATCCAGTAAAAAATATAAATTTAAATATGGCATATAAAAAATAAAAAAGTTTATACCTCGAAATGAAAAAAGACAGAGAAGACGAAAAAAGTAAAGAGCTCCAGACGATAAGCTTCAGGATTGATGACCAGGCATATGGTATCGACATAATGGAAGCAAGCGAAATTATAAGCATTCAGAAGATACATGATTACCCAAAATGCCCTGATTTCATTGAGGGGATCTACAATCTGCGCGGAAGGATAATACCGATAATTGACCTGAAAAAGCGCCTTAAAAATGCTTCTTCTGAAAAGCAGGCAAAAAGGCGGGTGATCATAGCCAATATAAATCAGGACAGCAGGTACCAGATAGGGCTGATAGTAGATGAAGTATGCCAGGTGATCAGGTGCAGGGAATCTGATATATTCATGCAGCCGGCTGTACTGGATGATGTAAACCATAAATTTATCAGAGGATTGATCAATCACAATGATCAGCTTATTATCCTGCTGCTTCTTGACGATCTGTTTTCAAAGCCTGAGAAAGAAGCAATAGTACAAACCACAAATATTAATGTAAGGTGAAAATATATGTATGGTGTTGATAGAAGAAAACTCAAAAGAATTGACTCCAAAAATCTGCTTAACTACAGAGTCCTGAACAAAGAGGAACAGGTCAATTACAGGGAAGGGGTCGGTATTACAAAGCAGGTAAGTGAAGGCGGGTTTCTATTTGAAACGGCAGAGAATTTCCAGATCGGTACCCTTCTCGAATTTGAACTTGCACTCAAAGACGAGTTCATCACTGTAATCGGCGAAGTAGTATATGCAATACCCAAGAATAACGATGTTTATGATCTTGGAGTCAGGTTCTGCAATATCTCTGAGAAATACAAGGAAATACTCAGAAAGATTATTGATAAAGCAAAATAGCTGTTACCCGTTACTGAACTGCAGCTCCTTATCCTGTGCTGATTTTGCTTTAATTGCCTTTGCCCTGGAGTATTAGATTATTATATTATCAAATAAATTATTAAAAGGAGATACTTTATGGATATCAATATTATCCCATTGCCAGAGCAAAATCTCAAACCTATGTTTAAAAACATCCTGGATGTCCCATTTGGCTCATTATTCACTGACAGAATGTTTACTATGGAATACGACAGGGATAAAGGCTGGCATTCACCAACAATAAAGCCTCTTGAAAACCTGCTCCTTCACCCTGCAGCCCTGGTCCTGCATTACGGGCAGGAGATATTTGAGGGGCTTAAGGCATTCTATGGCAAGGATAATAAGATAATATTATTCAGGCCTGAGATGAATATAAAGCGCTTTAACCGTTCAGCTGAAAGGATGTGCATGCCCGAGATGGATGAGGCCCTGGTAATGGAAGCTGTTAAAAAGCTGATAAAACTGGAGAAAAGATGGGTGCCGAACCAGAGAGGCGCATCACTCTACATCAGGCCTACAATGATAGCAACTGAAGTCGGCCTTGGCGTAAGGTCTTCCAGGTCATATCTCTTCTATATACTTTTATCTCCGGTAGGCCCCTATTATAAAGAAGGTTTTAATCCTATAGGACTATATGTCACAAAAGATTATATAAGAGCAGCAAAGGGCGGTGTAGGTGAGGCCAAGACAGGGGGCAACTATGCAGCAAGCCTCTATGCTGGCGAAATAGCACATAAGAAGGGTTATTCACAGGTTTTATGGCTTGATGCCCGGGAAAGAAAATATGTAGAAGAAGTAGGTGCCATGAATATATTCTTTGCCTTCAAGGACCGTGTGGTTACAAGTCCGCTTACTGGATCTATATTATCCGGCATTACAAGAGATTCAGTCCTGAAAATAGCAAGGGACCTGGGTATTGAAGCAGAAGAAAGGCAGCTTTCCATAAATGAGGTTATAGAGGGCATTGAATCCGGGAAAATGACTGAGATATTCGGTACAGGCACAGCTGCATCAATTTCACCTGTAGGCCATCTGTCATATGATGGGAAAAAGTATATAGTCAATGACGGAAAAGTGGGAAATATAAGCAGAAAGCTGTATGACTACCTCCTGGACCTTCAGTATGGGGAAATTGAAGATAAATATAACTGGATTACGTTTATAGAATAAGGGTCTGGCCAATATGAAAAAATTCCTGATGCTTATATTCATAGGATTGATCATAGCTGTAACAATATTTGTGTATGAATCTTTCAGAAATCCTGTCATAAGAGTGATCCTTCCTGATAATCATAATCTGGAAGAAGGAGCGCCTTTAATCTTTGAGGACATAACAATTGGCAGTATTGCAGGTATTGATACAGAAACCATCGGAGATCCCGGCGATATTGAAAGGGATACAGCAAAAATAAGGCTGAAGGGAGATATATACTATCTTATCTGCGAAGAGGATACTTTCTATGTAAAGGATGGAAGCATCTATGTAGAAAAAGCAGAAGACAGAAAAACACCCATAAGCAAAGGCCATATAATAGAAAGCACGCTTTATAAATCTGTTTATCAGTATATTGTCGTAGGGATAGATGATATTAAGAATACTATATCTGAAACTGTCAGGAATGAATCATCAAAGATATTCAGTGACGGGATTGATCAGATTAAGAGCCTTATCAGCCGGCAGACTGAGAATAATAAATTAAATGAAAAGCTTAACAGCTTAAATGAAAAGCTTAAGGAATTTTCCAGGAATACGAAAGAAGAACTGATCGCAAGGAAAACAGAGATACTGGCCTATATAAACGACCAGATAGGAGAACTGAGGGATCTGGACGGCGATGATGCCGTCAGAGTGCTCGAAAACCTGAAAAAGGATATCTCCGGGCTTCCGGATGAAAATCCTGATCAGAAGGATCAGGAAATGAATGACAATAGCGAATAACAATCTTAATTCCAGAATAAGAGAGGATCTTCAAGATCCTCTCTTATTTCACAGGATCAGTCAGCATTTGACCATTTTTTCCAGGTATTTGCATATTCCCAGAGTTTTTTATTTGATATGTCATAAACAGAACCCGGAGTAAAAGCCCCGTTTTTTTCTATCTTTCCGGATTCAACCCCCATCATAAGCTCAACTGACTCCTCAACCCTGTCGACTGCCCAGATAGTAAACAGCCCTTTATCAACTGCTTCAAGAATTTCATCTTTAAGAATAAGCTCCTTGACATTCCTTGCCGGTATTATAACCCCCTGGTCCTTTTGAAGGCCTCTCATCCTGCATACATTGAAAAATCCCTCTATCTTCTCATTGACCCCGCCTATAGGCTGTATTTCTCCAAACTGGTTAACGGATCCGGTTATTGCCAGGTACTGCTTTATCGGGATTTGAGAAAGGGAAGATAAAATTGCAATAATTTCAGCCTGGGAAGCGCTGTCACCCTCAACCTGCCCGTAACTCTGCTCAAATGCAAGAGATACATTGACGCTCAATGGCTTATCCTGAGCAAATATCTTCCTTAAGTAACCATCAATTATGAGGACCGCCTTGTCAAAAAAAGCCCCGGAAAGCTCAGCTTCCCTCTCAATATTTACTATGCCCTGTTCACCAATTGAGGTTGAAACAGTAATTCTTGCAGGCATCCCAAAACTCAGATCCCCGGAACTCTGAACAACCAGGCCGTTTATCTGCCCTACCGCGACATCCTTTGTGTTTATAATTATGGTATCATCTTTTATATAATCCAGCATCTTTTCCTTTGAGAGGCTGTGCATATACTCCTTTTCCTTCAGGGCTTTCCTGATATGCTTTTCTTCAATTACCTTTTTCTTACTGAGCTGTGCAAAATAATCTGCTTCCCGGATAAGGTCAGCAATATGAGTAAATTGAGTGGATAATTTTTGCCGGTTGCCAGAAAGCCTCGAGCTGAACCTTAATACCTGCTCAAAAGCAGAAAAATCCAATGGCTTTAGATTCTCTTTTGTGCAGAGCATCTTAATAAATTTTCCGTATTCCATCTGGTTTTTAAGGTTATTTTCGAATTCAGTATCGAACTGGGCTTTTACCTTGAATATCTTGGAAAAATCGTCATCCAGGTAATCCAGATGATCATACAGGTTCTCGGATCCGATCAGTATGACCTTGACATTCAATGGTATGGATTCAGGCTTCAGGCCTGATGCATGATGAAAATAGTACTGCTCAAGAGGCTGAATGGTATGTTCCTTTGTCTTCAGGGTCCTTTTGAGAAGGTGATAGACATTGCCTTCATTAAACATATCCTCTGCATCGATCACGAGGTACCCTCCATCAGCCTGTATTAAGCTGCCGGGCTTTATGTTCAGGAAACTGCTGAATTCATTTCCCTTGCTGTCAACCCCTTTTTCTATGGTCCCGAAAAGGTTCCTTACTGTCGGTGAATTCTCTATCAGAACCGGGGGTGATGTAATCCCGGCATTCCCTGTAATGACATTTACATCAAATATATAGAACCTTCCCGGAAGGTTCTGCATTGTTCTTGCCAGGAAACCCTGATACTGATTCTGACGCTGATCAATGAAGAAATAGCTGGGATTATTCTTTACGAAATCACCGACTGAATCAAGATAAGACTTGACTTTCACATTTTCAATCAGTTTTTCAATATCGCTGATCCTGCTGTTGACCTTTGGCCCGATCCTCTCTGCTATAATGCTTTCTATCTTCGCTTCAAGCCTTTCATCAATTCTGGCTATATTATCGAATAATTTCTCAAGGTCAAGGGTCAAACGCCTGTAGATTATCATTATCCTTTCAGCTTCCTTTGCTTCGATCTTGCCGTTTTCCGCAAGTTCCTCAAACTGCTCAATGGTGACTGGCTTTTTATTAACCACCGGAGTGATAATGGTCCGGGTCTGGTTTTCCTCCTCTACCTCAGAGACATCAAATCCCATGTCATTGGCCTTCTTCTGAAATTCTTTTATAAGGTCCTTTTTCTCTTTTGCGAATTTATCAAGCTCTTCGTTCCTTTTTACCTTAAAGCTTGCATCCTTCAATGTGGCAGGCAGTATTTTAATAAAATACTTCACCAGGCTGTGCATATACTTTTTCAGTTTTATCCCCTCACCGGCTTTTAATGCAATAAATATAGGCTGTTCAGGATGTTTGAAGTTATGTACAAATACCTTATCTTCAAGTTCAGCTTTCTTTTTAACCGCAATATTATCAAGGAGTTTCTTTATCGTAGTGTTCCGCCCTGTTCCTGTCATGCCTGAGATAAAAATATTATATCCCTCCTGCTTCATATCCAATCCCATTACAATTGCATTAATAGCCCTTTTCTGGCCAATAATCCCCTCACAGGCTTCCAGTGCATCAGTATTACTGAATTTTGGATGCTTATCATGTATCCTGAAAACAAGATCTTTGTAAGAGAGTTTTTTCATAATAATTCCCCTATGGTAAATATTTATTTTTAGTTACTTTATATAAGATTCTGACAGACCAGTATATATAATAAATTCATTCATTCAGCCTCCAGGCTGAAAAGATCTTCATCCAGCGGCTTATTAACAGATATATTGCTGAATGATATATGTATTTCTTCTTCATTACGAAGGAAATAGGATATATTCCTGATCATCAGGTCTTTTTTTGATACGCTTATAATTATATTAAGAAGCCTTTTCTGAAGGTTCATATTTCTGGGCGCAAGGTTAACCCTGTAGACATCTTCTTCCTCTATGCACCTTATAAAATAGGCATCATTCAGATCATCATAATCGACATTAAAAAGGTAAAAAAGCCTCAGGTCTTCCGTATATCCGTCTATCTTTCTCTCTCTCCTTGCCTTTGTTTCCGGGTCAAAGCTGATCAGAGAATTCCCGTTCATAATAAGCAGTTCCTCCCTCGGCTCGATAGAGTGTATCTTGAAAAGATCAGGATTTTTAATAAATATCCTGCCGCTTGATTTTTGAGGGTTTCTAAAAGCCCTGTTTTTGTGCTGCTGAACAAAATCAGCCTCGAATGTTGAAATAGAGCTGTCCATGGAAAATATACCCTTTACCGTATCCAGGCTGCATTCTGAATAGCCCCTTACACAGAAGAAGAAAACGATAAAACAGTATATTATATATTTTCTGGACAAAGATACCCTCAGATAATCAAACATAAAAGGCATATTATATTATAATCAAATAATTTTAATTGTGAATAAAATTAGAGAAAAGGGGGGGCTGTCCCCCCCTTTTTTTACATGGTCCAGTTAAGCCTTGTCTTCCATTCCTGTGTTTCGCCTTCTGTTGAAACAGACTCAAGTATATAGAAATATTCTGCACCGGGCTTAACATGATCTATAAATGAATAGTTTTGCGGTGTTGATGATGTACCCTGTCCCTGAATGAGCTGATCATTGATCTTGACCGGGGTAAAGGACACAAACGGATTTACTTTTTTCGCATTTAGCCTGTAGAGGTTAAAACCAAGATTATCTACCTCTGAAACTGTCTGCCAGCGCAGGTTTACCCTGTTGCCGAAACCGATTGCATTGAAATACGAAAGCTCTACAGGGAGCTGCATCTCTGCAGTCATTATATTATTGTTAAGGTTGACATCCGATGGTTCAACATCTGCTATTTCAACTGTTATTATATAAAGGTCCGGATCAATACCGGCTGTATCCCAGACAGCATTAAAGTCCAGATATGCACCCTGTGCAAGTGCACCAAAGTCAGGGGTTGAACTTATAAGCTGGAGGTCAACTCCGGGTTCGAGGCTGTAATAAAAATTAACAGTACCGTTTGTAATATCAGCATTACCTATATTATATATTCTGGCATCAATATTAACGATATCGCCTGGCTGTGGTATCTCCGGTGTGATCGTGATATCTGATGCTGAAATTGATGCATCAGGCCCGTCCTGAAGGAAATCGATCCATACCTCATAGTTTCTTCCTGCAACACCTTCGACATTCCTTGCATTATCAACTATTAATACAACCCTGTCGTAGTCCTGAAGGTTGTAAACATTAATATATGCCTCAAACGGCTCTACGGTCAGATTTTCGATCTCAAGCCAGGTCCAGCCTGCATTCCAGTCAGCATTCTTATCATGAGCTGCTACAGAGTAGCCCCAGGCTGAATTTAAAGTGGCTGAACCGAGAAAATGGATGCTGATTCCTGTATATCCGCACAGGTCTGTATTGTTTATGATATTATAATGGCTTCCCATGGACTGGGTATAGTAATCATTTACATTTACAGGAGATGCATCCCCGTAGAAGGGTATATCGGTCGTAGCCTCAATCTGATGGTGTACTCTGGGAGTCCTTGAGAAATCATCCCCCTCATCATAGGTTGTTCCGTCATAAAGTGATGCTACAAGATAATTCCAGTTGGTAAAGATATTATAGGCTGTTGCAGTATAGTATGCACCTGAAGAATAATCCAGTATTGTCTCATCCAGTGCCTGCCTGTAGTAACCGCCGTCTCCGGGGGCTGTATACTGTCCCATTCTGTCGGTCAGGTCCAGCATGAACTGCTCGTCATAGCCTGCAATGTATTCCCTTAAAAAGAATGCCCATATTACATTGCCGTAAGGGAAAAGGCCTGAATCCGGAAATGAGGGGCTTTCAAATGTCCACAGGGCAAGATATGGCCTGTTCTGTCTTGAGCCGACATACCCATCCCAGTCATTATCATCAGGAAATACAACCTCTTCATCATACATTGCATGATTTTCCATCCATGCTCTTGTTGTATCATAGTATGAATCATAATAGTAAGCAAACTGTACAGCATGTGTGTATTCATGCGCTGATGTGGATGTCCTCTGTGCTACATTCAGGTTTTTATGCATTACGATATAGGATATCCTCCTGGTGGGGTATGTAGGATTGTCGTTGGATGCCCCCTCAGGGCTGGTATACCCCAGGGCTCCTGTTCCCTGCAGGTTCTTTATATAGATATCGTATATATCGGTTCCTCCGCCCTCAGTATCATCTCCCGGAGGGGTCAGATAACCTATGATATTGTGGTATTCATTGTAGCTCAGATCAAAGGCATCAGCCATAACCTCAACATAATCAGGGGTTCCTGATGAATCTGAATCTGTAAGGTTAGGCGCGTCAACACCATCCCTCGTAAAATGTATGTAGAAATAACCGTCAGGTGATATGAAAACCTCTTCAGGGCCTGAAAAAGATGGCCTGGCTTTTAAGCCCTTATACTGGTCCTTATATGTCTGAGGGGCATCTTCCAATAATCCCTCTATCTCAAGGATATAGGGAGTAAGGCATTTGACAGATGCATTATCTACAAAATACTCATCCGGGACATCTGTCCCCTGGAAAATCGCAGCTGCCTTTATAATCGCTGCATCATAAATATCAACCTTCCCTTCGCTTACGGCCCTGTCAAGCTTTGAGAAGGGTGATGCATACTCAGTGCCGGTTATGCTGATAGCAAGAAAAGCCATAATAAGCACCAGGCATAGTGATTTAAATAATTTCACTGAAACTACCTCCTTTAGTTAATTAGTTTATTTTGCATATGAATCTTTAATAAATATGATTGACCAAAATATATCATCAGCATTTTCATTATATTAATTTTTAAAATCAATGCAATAATTTTTTTCCATTTATAATAATAATACTCATTATTATTAATTAGGTTTATTTTTTCTTTACTTTCAGCTTCCATTATTTATATATGATATATGTTTGAAAAAACACACTTCTACAAAATCCTGCTTTTCTTTCTCCTGTTTAATTTAATAAATAATATATTTGGCAAAAGCTATATTATCCTATGGAGTCATGTATTAAAGGGATATTTATATACATTTTTTTTTATCCTTATCTCACTATTATCCTTTTTTATAGTCAAGTATCTCCCTGGAAAAAGAACAATCCTTGCCTTTATTTTCTTTGCCTTTTCATTCCTTATCCTCTTTTTTGATTTCATCTACAGGCTGCATGTATTAAAGAATCCTAAACATTCAATCTACAGCATATATGGCCTGCTGGCCGTAATCCTGTCATTATTCGCCTCGATAATTATTTCATTTTTGATTCATGAGGCATCGGACAGCAGGTATGCTGTCCATATTATATGCCTTATTTTCATTTTACCCTTATTAATGCATCCATTCAGATCATATTCCCTGCTCAATGAAAAGATTACTGATGACAGGCCGAATATTGTTCTGATCTCAATGGATACCTACCGGCATGATGTGCTTGGAATATATAAGAATAATTCAGATTGCGGGCTGACAAGGTATATTCAAAAACACAATTCCACTGTATTCTTAAACCATTATACCTGTTCCCCCCAGACCAATCCGAGTCATTCGACCATGTTTACATCACTTTACCTTACAGAGCACGGGGTTTATACAAATGCATACCCTCTTTCAGCTGAATTTGACACCCTTGCTGAAGTCCTTAAGGATTCCGGATATAATACCTTCGGCTATATAAGCGGGCTTACCATGAACAGCAGTATCTCGAATCTCGACCAGGGATTCCTTTTATACAATGAGCTTTATTCCCTTTCGGACTACGGTTTTCATCCGCTCAGGCTGTTTTCATTCTGCAGGCATTTTGCTAAAAGGAAAGCTCAGGACACCAATAGAGCTATCAAGTCAAATCTGCCCCTTCTGAAAAGAGGCAGTTTTTTCCTTTTTGTGCATTTCTTTGACCCGCATGCCCCTTATGAGCCTGAGAATTTCAAGAAAAAGCCCTATTACAGCAATCCCGATGATAGGGAGGCAATGCTTAAGCTGTTCCAGGATCCGCAGAAGGGTGATTATTTAAAAGGATGGGTCCCCCGGGGAGCTGGAATAGAATATGTTAAGGAGCTTTATTATAAGGAAACAGAATATCTGCATTCACATCTTGTTGACCTGCTGTCTGAGCTTGAAGCAGACGATCTCCTAAGCAATGCAATTATAATCATCACAGCTGACCATGGAGAATCCCTTGATGAACACAGCATCTATTTCGACCACGTTGAATCCCCCTACAATACAACAATTAAGGTACCAATGATAATTATCAATGATAGTACCGGACACAGCGGGCTGGAATTTGTCGACAAGACCACATCACATCTGGACATTATGCCCACAATTCTGAACTTCTGCAATATTACCCCGGGCAATACCGTCTTTCATGGAAAAAGCCTGATATCTTCAGAAGATCTGCCAGATGACAGGGAGCATGTCTTTCACCTTTTTGGAAAGCGAAATATAACCAGCATGAAGATTGGAATTATCGATAAGGATCTCAAGATTATCACTGACAGCAGAAATATTGAGATTTATGACCTCCTGAGCGACCCGATGGAAAAGGCCAATCTATATATGCCCGCTGAAAACATGGATCCTTTTGATACACTGCTTGACAAGGCGGCCGATGCTTATATAAAAGCAGAAAATGCAGTTTTGCATCAAGACACAGATATCGAATTGAACCCAAAGCTGAAAAGCCTGGGATATATACAATAAACCTCATTAAAAGGCACTTTTGCCCATTATGGTTTTCTGCCGTTTTATAGGTGCTTTTTTCCCCGGTACAGAATTTTATTTTGTACAAATAGTAATGATATTGCTATCAGATTTGTCAGAAATATGCTATTATACAATAAGTTTTCTATGAGAAATACTATAGTAACAGGCTTTATCCTTTCAGCAGTAATCATTCTGACATTATCCCTGCTTTTTGGCTGTTCCGGCGGGCAAAAGCCGATAGAGAAGGATGCTGTTTATAATATTGTTGAAAACGCGATAACTGAGCATTCAGAATATGTAATGTCTGCAATATCCCGGGGAATAGGCAGTGACAGATTACCCGCCGGCCTGAAGGAATACCTGGACAAGCATTACCTTTTCCTGGTCAGTTTCAGGGACCGGCATCCCGGTATGATTGCCGGAAAAGCATATATCCCTTACAATGATATTGCAAATGTCTCCTATGATTTCGGGACAATTCACAGTGAAAATACCGCTTATTTCTACAGGAAGCTCATGCCAGGCACTTATCTGTTTTTCCTTATATATTCAGAGAACTATCCGGACAGGATCTCAGTCAAGCTGCCCCCATATTACGCAATATCGCCAAATATTAAAGCAGAGCAGGACTCCGCTGTATTTTCTTATAATGAAATGCCTTTGTTCAGCATTGTTAAGGCTGATAGGACCAGCATCAGCCTTTCCTTTCTCAGGAATAATACCAGTCTTTTCATATTACTGCTTCTGATCTCTGTTTTTTTAATAAAAAAGATCAGGCATACGGAACCAGCTTTTCCTTTTTTATATTTTCTTGGGCATTTTATCCTGCTTTATTCAGAAGGAATTTTTTATCTCAGGTTCTTTTTATATATTTCACTTTTAATAATGGCATTCAGGCCATTCAGGAGGTCAGCAGAGTCCTCTGCATTAAGGATGAAACTGGTATATATGGCCGTCAGTGCCTCCATTGTACTGCTGTATATAAATCATGCCGGCATGTATATAAGCTATGATAAGCTTATATTCTATGCCATTCTTTTTAATATAAATCTTTTTTTCATAATGCTTCTCAGGGCATTAAAAGCAAATACCGCAAAAATTGCTGTTATAGTCCTCCTGCTTAATATGTCCCTGTCCCTGGTTCTGATAATGCTTTATGAATCAGAGCTTAATACAGACATTATGCTTAAGCTAAAAACAATATCCTATGATGAGCACAGCATTTCAAAAATAATAGCAATGGACCTGTTCAACTCCCTCAACAAGGAGATACTGTATGAAAGGCTTTTAAGCGGAAAAACCTCAAAGCTGGGTTTTGAAACATACAGGGATAGCCTGGCATCTTTCTTAAAAAGGGATATAACGGTTATTCTGTTTGATTCAATGGGTAAGATAACGGAAAGATTTTCCCTCAGGGAGCCTCTGAACTACCTTAATGTCGAAAGCTATATACAGGATATATTCTTAAACGGCAAAATTGATCATATGGAAGAGCATGAAACAAAGCCTGACATCTATATAAGAGGAGAACTGCTGATAAAAGATACGCTGATAGGCGGAGGCATCCTGATTCTATGCTCACTTGACTATTTCTGCAATGATCTCCAGTCTGTGAATATGAACATTACTGAAGCCCTGTTTTCTCATCAGTCTCCAAAGCCCGAATGGATAAGGCCCCTGCTGGACAGAAGCTATTATTACCTTGTAATAAAAAACACAAATATTATACATTCAAGCAGGAATATTTCATTTGAAGTTCCCCAGGATTTTTATGAGATAAGTGCAAAAAACGGCCCCATTTCACAAGCAGGCAATATTATCATAAATAAAAAAAGCTGCAGGGCTTATTATTTTAAGCAGAAGGGCAGGCCGCTTTTAGTATTTCTAATCGAGGATTATGACATCTACTACTTTATTTTTGCATTTATTAATAATATCTCATTATCTTTAGCAGCCTTTTTTCCACTATTGATCATGATAGCAGTGCCCCGGATAAGGGAAAGGGTTGATATTCATTCCCTCAGAACCAGAATCGGGTTTTCCACGGCTCTTCTTTCACTGATCCCTGTCCTGATGGTCTTTTACATTCTTCAGTCGGCTCTTTCAAATTACTTCAGCAACTATCATGCAAGCCAGGTCCAAAAGATATCATTTGATATAAAGGAAAGCATAAGCCTTGAAATCAATAAAAGATCAGAATTAATATTAAAATCAAGGATATTAGAGGATTTTATCAGCGGCAGGATACAGGTAGAAGGACTGGAGAGATACCTCCTGGGGCATTTCCAGGATACACCGATAAACGGGATAAGCATTAAGAATAATCAGATGCCTGTCTATGAAAGGCAGGAAAATATATCAATCCATAAAGAAAGCAGGATATTGGAGGGCATTCTGGATTATAAATCCACACAGAAGGGCTTATACATAACAATCTACAAAAAGGTCAAAGATATAGAGGCAATATTCATATTTGAACTGACAAGGAGCTTCCTGGAGGAGATCTCAGGCAAGTTTTCAGCTGATCTGGGATTTGCAGATAAATCCGGATTTATAAGCCTCTCGACTTTTGATTTCTTAATGTATTCAGGCATCATCCCTTACAACCAGGGTGCCGGCCTTTTGGACCGAGATATACATCCGATAAAAATAAAGGGCCAGGATTATTATATTTCCAGCAAGGAGCTTCACCCCCGGGATACCAGCCTTATAGTAATAAAACAGCTTATGCCTGTCTACCTGCTTCAGATAATAACCAGGTTCACCACAATAATATTCTCTTTTGTCCTCCTGATTGTGGTCATAATCCTTACCAAGACAGACAGCCTCATTGCAGGTAATATCAATTCATTCATTAAAAAGCTTAATATGATCCGGGAAGAGAAGCTTAAATCTGTCAATACTGATGAGATAAACCTGACAGAGTTTAAAAGGGTTGCAAATATGATGAATGAACTCCTGAATACTATCTACAAGAGCAACCTTATAACAGATACACTCATAAAAAGTATCCCTGTTGCCATACTGCTTCTGGATTCAGAGAACAATACAATACACTCAAATAAGATTTTTGATGACTGGGCAAAACTGCTCGAAGATCAGATAAATTCCTTTTTAGATGACTCTTCCATAAATACTGCTGTCTTTCCGGTATTTTCATCAGGCAGGAATAAGCACAAACAGGTGTTCAAGCTGGATAAATACCCGATAGAAATGAAAGATAACAAGACTGCAAACCTGATTATGATCACAGATATTTCAAGTCTTCTGGAGCTTGAAGAAGCAAAGCTGCGGACAAAAATGGCAGAAAAATTTGCCCATGACATAAAAAACCCATTAATGCCGATAAAACTTTATGTTCAGCATTTATCAAGGCTTTATGAAAGGGATAGAGATAAATTCACCAGTGATTTTGCTGCTACTGCAGATACTATACTGAGTCAGGTTGAGATCATTGAAAGCATTCTGCTCAGGTATGCAAGAATAAAGAAGGAAGAGTCCAGGCTTGATAAAATCCACAGGCTTGGCGACATTTTCCAGTCGCTGAAAAACTCCTTCATCTTTCATGACGGCAAAATAGAAGTTTCCTTCGTGGTGAATGACCCGGATTCAAAAGTACTTATAGATTACATTGAGTTCTTCAATGCAATAAGCAACCTGATAAGAAACTCAGTCGAAAGCCTGAAAGGAAAGGGCAGGATCATAATAACTGAATCAATCACCGGAAAGGATCTATCAATATGCATAAAGGATAATGGCCCCGGGATCCCGGAGAGCATTCTGAAGATCATAAAAACCAGCGGCAATGCATCGAGCAAGGCTCAGGGATTTGGGATAGGGCTTCAGCTGGCGAAGGATTTTGCTGAAATGATGAACGGCAATATGGCTATACAGTCTGATAAAAACGGCACCGAAATAATTATCATCCTGCCGGGTATAGTACAGTGAATATTATTTTAACCGGAGCAAATTCCAAATTGGGCAGGAGACTGCTCCCTTCCCTGCTTGAAGAGCATTCCCTGAGTATAAACTACAGAGGCTATAACGGCTCGGAGAAGGACAACCTTCTGGTAAGTTCATTCGACCTCTTGAAAAAAGACAGCTATGAAAGGCTGATCAGGCGAAGCTTCAGCAAATTTGGCAAAATAGATGCAGTTGTAAATCTGGCAGGCTATCTGTCAGATAAGAGCCTTCATGATTTTAACAGGAAAGAATTCCACCTGGAAATGGACACGAACATATACAGTTACTTTCTGATGGTTAAAAGTCTTATAAAGAACGAATCCAGACTGACAAAACCGGCCATTATTATCAATTTCACCATATCCCGCCCGCATAAGCTTTACAGAAAGATTACAATGCATGCAATTTCCAAAGCAGGGCTGGAGAAGCTTTCAAATACCTTCAATGAGATACTGGGAAAAGAAAAGATAATTACAAAATGCATAAGAATGCCTGATATGCAGAAAAAACAGGGAGGATATGCAATGTTTCACCGCACCATAATGACGCTTATCAATAATAAAGGAAATGGCTTCCCTGATATAATCGAACTGGGGTCATTCTCTTCTTAGTTTTCTGCCCAGCCTTTTTTCCACACTCCTTATCTTATGTTCAAGCCGTCCTTTTTTCCCCTTCCTCCAGTCAACCTTTATATACATGCTTACTCTTTCTGAATCTTCCCGCATGGATTCAAAGCATTCCCTGATCACTTCAAAGACCTCTTCATATTCACCTTCTATTGTAGTTCCCATTGATCCCAGCGTATAATCAAGCCCGCTTTTATCAATAATATCCAGGGAACGCGCCACATAGGAACTCAGGCTGATCCCTTTATCCAACGGAAATATGCTTATATGTGCAAGCAACATGATCAATCTCCTGTAATAGAATTTTCCCCGTTTTCGCCCAGGAATTTTTCAATCTCGCTTATCCTTCGCCTGGCGATATCCTCATATAAGGGATCCCTGTTAACCTTCAGGAATCCCTTCCAGTATTTCCTTGATTCTTCATATTTTTGCTCATTGTAGTAATAAAAGGCCAGATGGTAATATGCATCCGCAAAAGAAGGATATTCCAGGATTACTTCCTTTAGAATCTTCAGGCCTTCATCCCGTCTTTCAGTCCTTAAATAAAGCTCTCCAATCTTTGTTCTGATCTCAGGGTTTTCAGGATTAAGTTCCTTGGCCTCTTCAAGGGTTTCCAGGGCTTTTTTGTACCTTCCTGCCAGCTCATATTCCTTTATCCGCCCAAAGAGTTCCTTTGACCTGGATAACCTGTATTCTTTCCTCATATAAAACACGAACGGTATCAATAATATAAATACTAATATTATTATTATCCTGATCCTTTTTCCCGAATCCTTAAATTCCAAGACAAGCCCTCCTTCTTTATAATAAAGCGCAAATATTTAATGAATCATAACAAATTTACAGAGATACAATCCTCTTAATTATAATTTAATTCAAAAATTAAATAAATCTATTTTTTTATTGACTATTAGGCTCATAATTTTTACCTTATCATGAAGTATCTAAAAAATAAAGGAGTTGTATTTAATGGAAAAAGAAGACCTTAGGTTATTGATTGGTGGCAGGGGTGAAGAATCAGAAGTCCCCGCATATTTGGATTCGCCAACATGGGTGGTTGACGGTGCATGGGAGAAATTCTCAGAGGTTGCAAAAAATGCTCTGGATGCATACCTGCTTTTTACTGAGAAGAATAATCTACCACACTCATACCTTCTTGGTCTGGATATTCTGGCTACTGGCGTAGCCGATTCCAAAGGCGAAAAAATTGTAGATATCAGGCCGACAATTCTCGAAGGTCCATGCTGCAACAGTTACCCGGCATGTCCAAATATATGGTCATACAGGCTGTACAGACATCTTCAGGAGAGGGGGCTGAACCCTGATGCACTTGAATACCCTACAAACCCTGGAAATATCCTTAAAACTCTGGTAAAGGCAATCACAGATTTCTGGAAAGTAAAGGGCAACGGAAAAGACCCTGTTGTAGCTGTCTTTACACGGCCCTATAACCAGAGCGAAGAAGAAACAGCACATAACCTTACGCTAAATGCATTTAAGAAGGCCGGAATTGAAACATACAGAATCACTCCTGATGAAAACCCTTCAGTAAAGAACGGCAGGCTCTGTGTAAATGGAAGGCCTATAGACATAGCATACAGAAGGATTGAAAGGATTCACGTCCCTGAATTTTACGGTAAGGACCTTGCTGATCAGATAATAAATCAAACGCCTGAAACAGTTTTTATAAACCCCTGGAAGATTGATGACCTGAGATCCAAAACCATTGAGGAAAGATGCTTCAGGGAATATGAACAGGAGACAGGGAAAGTTGTCTCCAGGCCTGTAACCCTTCTGGGAAAAGAGATCAGCCCTGATTCAGTGAACGAAATGCTGAACTGCAGCGGATATGCGCTTAAAAGATGGAATTCTACAGGGGGAAAGGGAGTATTCCTTCATATCAATGAATCACTGGTTAAAAACCTTGCAGATAAGCTTTATCACAGATATGACGGAAGGCACATGGTCCTTATCAATGATTCGAATAAAAAAGCATATCTGGACGAATTTAAGGATTTCAAGGAAGACGCCTCAATTCAGCAGCTAAGGCTTATTGATTCAAGGGCGATTGAACAGGGCAGGCTTGTATACGATACAAGGATCAATGTAATATACAATGAACTGGAAAAGAAGTGGCATTTTCTTTCAGGAATAAGCAGGTGCGTTCCATGCGGTCCTGAGGTTGATAATGGCAACAGCCTGCTGACCAATGTCTCGTCCGGGGCGCAGATGGCTCCATTAGCAATGGGCATGGTAAAAGAGGGGCAGACCAGAGAAAAAATGACATTCGGAGCAATGATGACAGCCCTTCTTGAAGGAAAGACTGAGACCTGTATATAGATCATTCCTAAAATATGGAATTTGCAGAAATATATAAGAAATACGGAGCAGACCTGAGCAGCTGCAATGAATACAAAGGAACATGCAGGGACCTGTCCCTGCTTGCTCCCTATCTTTTTCTCCCTCTTCTGAAAGAATATCTGCTGCATTTCAATATAAATATATTTGATTTTATTGATAAAGGCCTTTATAATTACCTCATACATGAAGGTCTTGAAAGCAGCAGAAAGGTTGACATGCTGAGGAAGATCTTTTCAACATACTATTTATATCTCAAAGAGATGGAGAAAAGAGCCAGATCTAAAGAAATGGAAGTAATAAAGAAGCTTACATGGAAATGAACAGGACTATATTAATACTGATAATAGCAGCAGTGTTTTTTTCATTCAGCTGCAAATCTGAACTGCCACCGGTGCAGGAAGAATCTTATTCCGAAATGGATAATTTATCCTATTATAAGCCTGTTCCAGACACTCCTGTCCTGGCCTCTTCGAGCAGTCTTAAATTCTTTCATGATGAGGAAAATAAGATCAGGAAAAGATACCTTGTGCAATCAAATAAATTCTCCTATCCTGCAGATTACGGACTGGCATCTGATAATATCAGCCTGCAGGAACTGGCCTTCGAACAGGATGGCATTCTCCTTGACTATACCCCGCTGGCCGATGAGATCATAATAGTGACAGATGGTGAACTCAAGCTTGTAATAGACAACAGCAGGGAATATATCCTTGCTGAGGATCATGCAATAGCCCTTAAAGCCGGCCTGAAAAGAAGGCTCCTTAATAATGCAGAGAAGGTATCTGCCTGCTATATTTTATCCTCTCCTCCATTTAATCCCGATAAACTTGATGAAAAAGCAGTTACACTGACAGATGAGAACATCGGATCGCTGATATCCGAGGTCATAAAGATAGAAGATGGATCTTTTGCAGAAAATAACCAGATACAGCTGCAGAAGATATTCTACCCGGAAATATTCCAGGCCGGCATTACGCTTGGCATGATCACATTTCCTCCGGATACAGGCATCTCAGATATATCTATTGACAGCGAAAGCATATATTATAGCAGTACGGGGGAGATAATCATTAAAGAGAAAAATTCTTCCCAAAATTATATTATTTCCAGGGACAAATACCTGTATGTACCTGGCAATACTGCAATTGAGCTTTATAACAGCTCAAATGAGATCAGAAACCTGATATACTTTTACCCTAACAAGTAAAGTCATGGAACAGATATGCTCAAAATGCGGTTTTTCAAATCCTCCTAATTTAAGCTACTGTTCTAAATGTCAGACAATCCTGGGAAAACTTTCAAAAGGATCCCTGATCGCAAAAAGGTATAAAATACTGGAGCTTCTTGGCAAGGGCAATATGGGCTTTGTATTTAAAGCCTTTGATATCCACCTTGACAGATATGTCGCACTAAAAAGCATTTCCTTAAAAGACATAATCAGCACAGACCAGAGAGAAAGAACAAGAAAAAGGATTTTAAGGGAAGCCAAAGCCCAGGCAAAACTTGGAGATCATCCAAATATTGTTATTGTTTATGATTTCGGCCTGGAGGAAGATTTCTATTATATTATAATGGAATTGATTGTCGGTTATGATATAGAATACTATATAAAGAATAAGATTGTATTCCCCATTCCGCAGACACTTAAGATCATATCGGACATTTGCCTTGCACTGGATTATGCTCACCAGAATAATATTATCCACCGGGATATTAAACCCTCTAACATTATAATAACTCACAACAAAGTAACTAAGATAGCAGATTTCGGGATTGCAAAGATCCTTGATTCGGAGGAGACAAATATCACAAAAACAGGAATGCTCGTAGGAACACCCTATTACATGTCGCCGGAGCAGATACTTGGCAAGACGCTTGACGGCAGGAGCGACATATTCAGCTTAGGCTCGATCCTGTACAAGATGCTTACACTGAAGAACCCTTTTGAAGGAAAGGGAGTAATCCAGATACTTGACTCCATTGTAACGAAAGCCTTCCCGGACCCGCAGTCCATAAATCATGAAATCCCTGAAGCAGTAGCAAGGATAATAAGAAAATCACTGGAGAAAGACCGCTTAAAGAGGTATCAATCCTCAATTGAAATGCACAGGGACATTTCCTCATACCTGTCATCGGCATCTCCCATGCCCTTATCTGAATCCAGCCTGGCTGAGGATAAAACCCCTGAGATAAAAACACATGATCAGGATACCGTCAGGCCCGTATCTCCCAGGAAGGAAGATATACAAGAACCCAGGACAATTGAAGTAACCACCACAACACCATTTAAACCGGGGCATTACTCCAGGCTTGTTATGTTCATTTTCGCAGTTATGTCTCTGCTGATAATAATAACCGGGTTTTATATATTTTCAAAATACAGGTCCAGAGAAACAGATACTGCTAAAACTGAGGTTACAGCAGGAGAAAAAACGGAAACTGATACGATCCCCGTCACAGGTGAAACAGATTCCACGGATGAAACGACAATCATACCGGACTCCGATGCTGATACTGATACTTCTTCCCCTGAAGATACTGTGGATACAGCTACAGGGGAGAATCTGCCGGATGAAACAGGCGCCCGGAAAGAGCAGGAAGAGATTATTATCCAGGCCAGGCTGAATAATGCAGATAAGCTGATAAACAGCAAAAATTTTGACGAAGCAAGACAGGAAATAAACAGCATACTGCTTTTGGAGCCAGGCAATAAAGAAGCCCTTCAATTGTTAAAAAAGATTGATACCCTTTTAGAAAGTGAAAAAGAACCGGAAAAAGATTTGCCTGAACATGCTTCTCCCGGGTATGATGAGCTTGCAGCACTTTTTGCAGGCAAAAATTACAGGGCTGTAATTGATATATACGAAAAGGACAGCTCAATGCTTTCAAAATCACCCGACCCGGAAGAGAACGCTCAGCTTCGCCTTATGGTAGGGTCATCCTACAGGAATACCGGTGATATAATAAGGTCTCATGAAATACTCAAGGATGCAATGGAAATTGATTGCAGCGACATTACACTGCTGAACCTTGCAGTTGAAATTGCTTCATTATACTCGATTTCAAATGATTTCCGTTCACAGGTCAATACATATATAAATGCACAGGAAAAAATGAAAAGCATCAGCTTTAAGAAACAGGCGACTGATAAGGCATATGATGTGTTTTCTTTCTTAGGTGAGACAGATAAAGCAGCCAGTGTCCAGGTCCTGGATGATATTGCTGATACTTATGCCGATATTGGAGACAATTCAGGCCTCTTCAGGTCAAAATTCGAAGCAGGAATACTCTATTATAATAAAAAATCATATGATCAGGCAATTGATGCCCTTAAAAGGGCAGTGTCAGTTTCAGAAAATATTACCGCCAATGAGCAGGTGAAGAGAAATGCAGCCGTCGCATACTATCATCTGGGTTTATGCTATAATGCCGTTCAGGAAAACCATTCTTCCATAAGGGCTTTCGAGGAATCCCTCAGGTACTTCCAGGAGAATGAACCGGATTCTGAACTTTACGGCAAAATTTTAATAAATTTATCTAAACTTGTACCAAGGCATGAGACCAGAAAAAAAACAGATTATCTTGATGATGCAATGGGTTTTTACGCAAAATCCAGGGAATGGGAGCAGTATGCTTCTCTTGCTGTGGACCTCGCTGAAATAACATACAGAACTGATCCTCAAAAAAGCTATAACCTGCTGAACGGCATACAGATCTCACAGATCAAAGATAATGATACAAAGGGCAAGATCCATTATTATATTGCTTTATCCCTTATAAGGCTGAACAAGGAAAACGATGCCATTGACAACTTCAAGAACGCAAACAGGTTTTTTACCCAGTCCAAAAACCATTTCCTGCTGGGGATGGTAGCATATGAATCTTCAATGCTTTTCTACAACAGGAAGGATTTCAGCAAATCCCTTAAAGAGATCAGTACCGCCAGGGAAAATTTTACGGCCGGCGGTAACAGCTATTACCTTTGCTATGCAATCTATCAGGAATCCCTGATCCATATTGAGCTGAAAGACAGATCGCTTGCAAAAGAGAAGGTAAGGGAGGGTATCAGCCTTGCAGAATCTATCCTGAGGACTTCTGCTGATTCAAGTCAGAAGGAAAGGCTTGGTGAACTGCTTCAGAAATTCAAGACCCTTGAGAAGAATTACCTTTTCTAAGGTTTTCATCTAAGTGAAGATTCAAGCTTCATATACCATTTATCTCTATGGTCCTTGTAGAAATACAGGATTAAATCCTTGTCTGTCTCCCTGTCAGAATTAAGCACCCTGAAATAAACATTCATAAAGACTCTTGCCCTGTTGGTCGATCGGTCAATATGAATTCTTATGATCCTGTATCTCATTATATCCAGTAATTCGGGCTTAATAATGAATATCCTCTCAATAAGGTCCGGAATATCAACATTTTCCTGATCCTCCGGGGAATGGTATCTTGATGAGCTTTCGAAATCCTTGAACTGAATATCCTCAAAAAAAGATACGGACATTTCAGCCAGGATTTTCTTATCCCTGGAAAACCCTATTTTATAAACAGCCGTTCCTGACTGGTCAAAAAAGAACAGGGCAACAGCACCAAGCAATAATATGAATATAAAGGCAAAAAAAATAGTTATTATCTTTGATAAACCTGCCATAGCCACACTCTATCTGTTCCTGAAATCAACAAAAAGGCTGCTGAAAGCAAAATATAAAGCACCATAAGATATGATAATAATTATATACAGGATAAGCTTAATATCAAGATTATTCTCCAGTTTTTCCAGAGAAAGGATAGCCCAGTTGCTTATCATTAGGCCCTTTATAAATTCAACAAACCCCAGAGGGCTGCCTTTTATAAGAATATTGTTAAACAGGATCTGGGGTATTGTTATAATAGGGGCAATAGCAAGAGCCTGGCTTGTGCCTGCGGAGAGCGAGGATATAAGCAGGCCTAAAGCAGAAGAGGATAATGAGGTGCTGAAAAGGATGAATAAATAGCCCAAAAGGGAGAATTCAACCTCTGTAAACAAATAAAGCCCCAAAACCATGAACAATGTCTGAAGAAGTGATATAAGCCCGATAATGAACATCCTGCTGAAGACAAAATAACCTGCTTTTACACCAAAACGCTTCTCTATCCTGAACAGCTCCCTTTCTTTTACAATTTCCTGACAGCTGTTTATAAGGCCGAGCCAGATGGAGGTCACGACTAAAAGCAGCTTAAATGTGGAAGTATTCTGGGAATTCCTGAAAACCATTATAAAGAGAACAGTTATTATAAAGGACTGAAGGAAAATAAATAAAATCCTGTAAAAATCGCTTAACAGGGTAAGAAAGTACCTTTCAGTGATAAGAGATAATATTCTTTTCATTCTTCTTTGCCATTGACGATACTTGAGATAATTTTCCTGTATTCTTCATCTATTGAATCATCTTTCCTGTTTTCATCCCTGCAGGCAAAAGCATCTGTTTCAGAATTCCTGAGCTTATCTTTTACTGCTGTGTCTGCCGGATATTCAGCTGTAATGTCCAGAAAGCTTTTTAGCTTTCTGCATGCGTCGGATTTCTGGAACATCCTTCTCAGGAAATCCGGGTTCTGCCTGCTGATCTTCCTGTAGCTTTCAGAAATATCCTCAACTCCAAAATAATCCGGTATTTCTGCAGGCTTACCGTAGAAAATAAGCTTTCCTCTGTTGAGAAAGAAAATCCTGTCGAGATGCTCAATACTGTCAGTTGAATGAGTTGTCATAACTACCGTATTGCCCTTCCCGGCATAATCCCTCAGAAACATCAGGATCCTGTCAGCATTTGCAGGGTCAAGGCCGGATAATGGTTCATCAAGAAACAGCAGAACAGGCAGAGCAATGAGCTCATTAATTATATGCACTCTTTTCCTTTCCCCCCCGCTGAGCTTTTTCAGTTTATGATAAACCCTGTCCTTCATGTTGAACATTTCAAGAAGATCCATAATAATGTCTGCAGAATCAGGGTCCTCTTTATTATTCCTGATGCTGTATGTATATTTCAGGGTATCAAGTACTTCAAGATTCGGGTTTAATATATCAGACTGGTTGACATAGCCTATCATCCTGAGTATATTATCTTCTTTTTCCAGCGGAATGAATCTGAGTTTCCCGGAATACTTGCTGTCAAAGAGTGACAGTATTTTTAATAATGTCGTCTTGCCTGAGCCGCTCATCCCGATCAGCCCGGTGACCTCCCCATGATTAATAAAAACATCTACCGAATCAAGAATTGGCTTAAACATTACTCTTTTTCCGATATCTTTACCTGTTATAGACACCATACAGCATGTTCCCTTTTTTTATTGTAATTTTTTTTCTTGCAATTAAAAGAAATAAATGATAATTGATATTTTCACTAAGGCTGACGTAGCTCAATCGGCAGAGCAGCTGATTTGTAATCAGCAGGTTAAGGGTTCAATTCCCTTCGTCAGCTTTTTTCTATTAGCTGAAGACTAAAAATCAAAAGGAGTAAGATATGGATATTGTCAAAAAGGTTAATGAGGATTATCAGTCTGCCCTTAACCCGGAGGATGCAGCCAGTCAGCTTGAGTTTATCAGGGTGGAAACTGAAAAATATGGTATGTCCATGAAAGGAAAGCCATTTCCGACCTTTCTGAAACCCTATTTTGTAGACAGAAATGACAGATCTCTCTTTAAGGTTTCCACAGAAAACATAATGCATGCGATTGAAAAGGTCTCCAATGCATTTTTCACTGATCCCAAATTCAAGCATTTGCTGGAACTCGGAGATAAAGTTGAAGAATTTGCAAAGATAGATCCTGTTTATCCAAACAGGCAGATAGTATCAAGGCTTGATGCATTCTTCCTGCCGGAATCCAAGGATATTAAATTTCTTGAATTCAATTGCGACAGCCCTTCCGGCATGGGCTGGCATGATGCCATGGTTGACATGTTCTCAAATCTGTCTACCATAAAGCATCTGCAGGGTAAATACAGGCTTGCTGCGGACAAATTCCTTGATACACATTCAAAGATGCTTATGACAAAATACAGGCAGTTCTGTGAAAACAAGGGGATTAAACCTGCTGAAAAGCCTTTATTTGCTATTGTATGCGCCACTGATTCAACCATATTGAAAGATGTTGAAATTATTATAAATACACTTAATTCAAAGGGATTTAATGCTGTATATGCCGATCCGAGGCATTTCGACTATGACGGCAAAGAGCTTACGCTTAATGGAAAGGTTGTTCACCTGATATACAGGGATGCAATACAGGAATTTCTTAATGAACCATATTACCCGGACACAAAAAAGGTCCTTCAGGCGTACAGGGACCAGAACATATGCTTTATTAATCCATTCTCTTCAAGGGTAGGGGGCCTTAAATCCGTTCTTGCAATTATGGGTGATCCGAGGTTCAGATACCTCTTTGATGAAGAGGAGATTGAAGCCATTGAAAGGTATATTCCATGGACACGGCTTGTAAGGGACCAGGAGAGTGATTATAAAGGTCAGAGAATTCAGCTCAAGCAGTTCATATCGGAAAACAAAGCCAGTCTTGTCTTAAAGCCAAACAGCGGTTATGGCGGATCAGGCGTTGTTATAGGCAAAAGCGCTGAACAGAAGGAATGGGACGATACTTTAGCCCTGGCACTTGCAAAAGGCCAGAACTACGTTGTCCAGGAACTTGTTCCTATACCCGTTGATGACTTTCCAATAATGGAGGACAATAAGCTAAAGGGATTTGAAACCAAGAATGTGAACATAAATTTCTGGGCCTATGACGGTGTTTTCGGCGGAGCCTTCCTGAGAGCCTCAAGCGGGGACATCATAAATGTCCATAGAGGCGGCGGGCTGGTCCCGGTATTTTATGCAGAATAAAAGATAGGATCTCCATCGGTACAGGAGGCAGTACAGGTATTACTTCCTCCTGTACCTTACCATAAACTCTCCTTTTCCAAGAACATGCCCTTCCATTGCATTTTCAATGTCACTTTTCCCCGGCCTCTTAAGGTCAAGCATTATATCAAGGGCATATATCCTGAAAAAATACCTGTGCTCCCTGCCTGACGGCGGACATGGCCCGCCGTATGCCGGCCTGCCCCAGTCATTGATGCCCTGCTGTATCCCTGGCTGCATACTATCGTTGTTTCCAGCCCCAATAGAAAGATTCTTAACATCTGATGGTATATTGTATACTATCCAGTGAACCCATGTACCTACGGGGGCATCCGGGTCTTCAAAGATAATTGCATAGCTGGAGCACCCTTTTATGCTGTCTGACCAGCTGACCGGCGGGGAGATGTTTTCTCCATCGCATGTAAACCTCAGGGGAATTGTCTGATTTTTCTGCAGAAAAGCTGAATTTAGAGTAATATCCTGCGAAACAATGATCACAGGAAATAAAATCAGAATAAAAAAAAGTACTGCATTCTTCATACTGCACCCTGATCTCTGTTTTGATTTTTTTCTTTCAGGTTCATATGTTTATCCATCTTTTTTCCTTTATCTCTATTTATTTTGATATTATACCACTATATATTGAATCATTTAACAAAAATATCATATTTAAAATATGTGAAAAAAATTATAATTTATATTCATTTTTCTTTGACAAAGGAGAAATTTCTTTTAGTATATCTATCACATGGCTTTTTTATTGATGATCACAAATTTTTTTAAGAAATCTATTTCTATTTTTAAATACAGGAGGCAGATTGATGCTTAATTTCCTAAAAATTCTTCCTATAATAATTTTCATTGCCCTTTTTTCATCAATACCGTGCCTTGCTTCTATTGAAGGAAGCACGGCTGTACCTGAACCTGATTATTATTCTCCGGGTTCAGCACAGGATATAGCATTCCTTATCTGGAACAATTCAACAGATGCTGAATGGCTTGATGAGATAATAATCACTTTCCCGGCAGACTGGGTAATAAACAGCGTCACCCATTATGACGGGCCGAATAACAACGGTTCTCACCTATGGCTTATGGAGGGTGCAGGCACGAATGTTGCCAGATGGTATAATACAGAGACGTATGGATGCCAGTACAGCCAGTCAGACCACTATTATGCCGTTAATGTAACTGTCCCCGGCACAACCTCAGGGATCATAGATGCTGATGTTGACATTTACGGGGACCTGTATGGATCCGAACCTCATGAATTATTCCTTACCGTCCAGTTTTATGAGCTTCAGGAAAATATTTATATAAATCCCTATGAATCATATGGTGAGGTATGTGCAGGAGAAAGTTTCGCAAAGCAGCTTTCTGTATGGAACAATACTCCTCATGAACTTGATATTGACCTCAGCTATCTTGCTGAAGCAGGCTACACTGTATCATTCACGCCTAATCCTATACTTGATGTGCCATCAGGGGATGAAGTCTCCTTCACCGCTCTGGTTACAACGCCCGCATCGGCACCTGACAGCTATACATCCGACATAGAGGTCCAGGCAGTGAATCAGATAAACGGGGTGACAGAGACCTACACATCAACAGCTTATATCTATGCGACCACATATACTACTTTCTGTGCCTCTCTTGTAGCACCTCTCAATGATAACAGGCTTGATGCAGGAGTTGTCGCATTTGACAATAAGATATATGCCCTGGGCGGTTATCATTCACCTGTTACCAATGTTGCCTCAGTTGAGATCTATGACCCTGCAACTGATACATGGACATACGGTACACCCATGCCTGAACCTGTTGCAGAATATCCCGGGTCTGCCGCAGTAGTTGGAGACCAGATCCTTTTACAGAACGCAGCAAGCACAACCTGGAAGATATATAATATAACATCAGATTCATGGTCTGATATTACTACCCCATTTTCCGGCAGCTTCGGCGGAAAACTCGTATCATACGGCGACAGGATATATCTCACCGGAGGATATGACGGCGCCAATGTCACTGACAGATTCTATGAATATGATATATCATCAGATACATGGATCGCTCTTCCTAACATGCCTGACGGGTCATGGTGGCATACCTCATTTGTTTCGGACGGGAAGATCTATGTTGTTGGCGGATTCCACGGCCTCGGGGCTTCATACAGCCTTTCAACAGACTGCTGGGCTTATGACCTTGCAGCAGGATCATGGTCATCTGTTGCACCTATGCCTGCAGGCAGATGGGGAGCAGCAGGCGCTTTCAACGGACAGGTATTCATAGTTGCCGGAGGAAATGATGATACTTCTGCAACAGACAGCATCTTCTCCTATGATCCGGCCCTCAATGTCTGGAATACTCTGCCTATAGTCCTTCCGGAAGCTACATTCAGGTTCAATGCTGCCACAATCCTAAATTCGGTATATACAGTCGGCGGTTTTGACAGGACTCAATCCTTCTACGGCTATGATTATGTACAGAAGATACAGAACTGCTCATTCCAGAGCGGTCCGGACCCGGCTGTATTTTCAAGCGGTATTTCATGCGACCCGCCTGTTGGAAACCCGGGAGACCTGGTAGAGATCACAGCAATAGTCAATAATATTGGTGATGAGACCTGCGACAGCGGAAATGCAAACTTCTACTATTCTCTTACTGATGATCCCTCTGATCTGACCCTTATAAACACTGTACCATTCGGGCCGATCCTTCCGGGAAAGGCATCCGAACCGGTAGTGACCAACTGGGATACAACCGGCCTTGATTTTACTGCCTACAGGATAACAGTGATCCTTACAGATATACTGCCTTTTGATGTTGACTATACAAACAACCAGGCTACAAGGGAATATGCCCTGCCTGTTGAGCTTGGCTATTTCACTGCTATTGGTGCAGGCAATAAGGCGTTCATAAGATGGCAGACACTGTCGGAGGTTGATAATTTCGGCTGGAACATCTACAGGCTGAAAGCAAGAAAGGTAAACCCGTTTGTTTCATATACCCCGGTCCTCCTCAATGATACAATTATACCGGGCCAGGGGACAAGCCCTGAACCTTTCTATTACAGTTTCATTGATACCATTAAAAGCCATGGAGCCTATTTCTATATCCTCGAATCTATATCTACAGAAGGTACGACAGAACAGTGGAGGACCAAGCTCCGCTGGATGACAGCCAACCCGATACAGCCTGTCAAGCCTGAGCTTCTTTCAAATGAGGAATTAACTACTTCCAATCCCCTGGAAGGAAGATAGATTAAAATAATATAATAATACCAAGGACATCTGTTTTACGGGTGTCCCTGGCATCTTCCCCGCACCTTCAGATAATTATCCGAAAGATATACCCCTTCATTTGCAGATATATTCTGCCAAAATCTTTGCCAAAAAATCAAATTAATGTATCATATTATATAAACAATAAAAAAGGGGGTATAGTCTTGAAAAGGTTAACTGTTTATTTTTTCCTGCTCTTTTTTTCACTCTCTGTTTTTTCTTCAGATGGAATTATCTATTTCAATACAGGAGACAGTGAAAATAAAGTTGCTCTACAGTCATATGATCTGAACAGGATTCAATTAGGAACGTTCATATCAGATGCATCCTATAATTTAGTCGAGCATGAGGGAATACTTTATGCGGATTTTTGTTTTGAGGACGGCAGTATTTATGGAGATTATGGAAACCCGAACCTTCCCGCCTACTACAAGCTTATTGCAATACCGGAAAATGCGGATTATGAGGTAATGTTCTCCTACGGTTCCGAGCAGGTTCTTGATATTCTGGCTGAGACCGGTGCTGATCTTATCTATCCTCTTCAGCTTCCCGTACCAAAATCAGGCGAAGGGGATATCCCTTTCCAGATGAATGAAAAGATCTACTCTGAAAATCTTTATTATCCCAGGGAATTCGTCCTTGTACATGAAGAAATACGGGCAAGAGGCATAAGGTTACTGCCTGTAAGCATATTCCCTGTAAAATACAACCCGGTGGATGGCAGGCTAATGGTCTATAAGGATATTCAGGTGGAGATAAGGATATCAGACCCGGACCTGTATGCTACACATAATATGTACAGAAGATACCTCAACAGCTATTCTGTGATATATGAAAAATCTTCCCTGGGACTGGATCACCTGAAATCACTCTGCAAATACAAAGGCTTCAGTGATGAGGGCATCCTTATAATAACCGGGGATGCATATTATGACGGCCTGGCTGAATTTGTTGAATGGAAGGAGATCAAGGGATACAGGGTAAATACCGTCAGGACATCGGAGATCGCCAACGGAAATACCACTGCAGGTATTAAGGCATATATACAGGATGCATATGACAACTGGCCTGTTCCTCCTGCATATATTATCCTGGTAGGGGATGCTGATCAGATCCCGACATTTACAGGCCCGAACTGCTCTTCAGCCTCTGACCAGCTTTATGTTTTCCTGGCAGGGTCAGATAGCTTCCCTGATGCATCAATAAGCAGGATATCCATTGTAAGCACAGCAGAGCTTGCAACCTATCTAGGAAAGCTTCTCTATTATGAGAAGTTTGAAAATTCTGACCTTTCATGGATGGATGATGCTGCCCTAATTGCAGGTGAGGACTACGGTTCAGGCCATATTGCCGAAGGCACCTTCAACTATGCTGTCGATATGTATCTTGATCCTCTTGGATGGCTCTATGACAAGCTTTACAGGCATACATACGATGCTACAAAGGCTGAAGTAATAGCATCAATGAATGCCGGCAGAATGATCTCCAACTATTCTGCTCACTGCGGAGCTACTGTATGGGCTTTCAGAAGCGGGCAGGATATCACAAATACGGATGTTCATGCCCTTACAAATCAGGACATGTATTTTTACGCCATCGGGAACTGCTGTTCAAGTGCAACATTCGATAATACCGGGGAATGCATTGCCGAGGCATTCATCAGGGCAGATAATGCGGCAATCGGATACTGGGGGGCTTCCAATTCATCCTACTGGGATGAGGATGATATCCTTGCAAGGAGGTCTTATGACGGTTTCTTTTCTGAGGGGATCCAGCTTATTGCCCCAAACTCGGATTATGCCAAGATCCAGCTGTGGAACCATTACAGCGGAGGGGGGCAGTCTGCAAGGTATATGGAATATTATGTGGTATTCGGGGATGGGACAACGTTCATACCCAAATCATCACCTGCCGAGCTGGTAGTGGATGCCCCTTCATTTGTTGCATCAGGTTCAAATTCCATGAATGTCAGTGTCTATGATTCCAAAGCCCCTGTGGAAAATGCCATTGTCAGTGCCTGGATGCCTTCCCTGAATGTCAGGGGTGCAGCAAAGACAAATGCTTCCGGGTCTGCCCTGGTAAACTTCGATGATCCCCTTACTATCCCGGGGGAATTTATGCTGACAGTTACCCACCCGAATTATATTAATTATACAGCAACAGTGATGGTAGGAACATCTTCAGACGGTATTGTGACCTTTGATAAGGACCTCTATAACTGCACTTCAGAGGTAAATATAAGCTTAATGGATGCAGACCTTGCAGGTTCAGGTACATATACACTACCTGTATACTCAACGACAGATCCCGCAGGTATTGATGCAGTTCTCACAGAAACAGCCTTTGAGGGCGTTTTCCAGGGTTCAATTCTTCTTGGGACAGACCTGACCGCAGGTAATGGCGATACTGTCACTGTTACATACAATGATGCTGACAATGGGAGCGGTTTCGGTGAAACAAAGTATGCAACGGCAGATATTGATTGCATGGGGCCTGATATATCCGATGTCAATATCATTGAGATAAGCGGTGAAAGCGCCTGCATTGAATTTACCACAAATGAGGATGCCACAGCATATGTAAATTATGGAACTGACCCGGGCAGTCTTGATCTTTCACAGGATATCTCTACATCATATAAAATTAATCACAGCGGGGAGATCTCAGGGCTCCTTCCGGATACAGACTATTATTTCGAGATAGTTGCAGAAGACACGGTCAATAATCAGAATACAAGCGCTGTTTTTACATTCAAGACACTCAATATAATAACGATAGGGGACGGCAATGTCTCTGTTACCCAGGCACCGCTCTACTGCTATTATCATGATAACAGGACACAGGTCATCTATCTGGCTTCAGATCTCGGGAACCAGCCCCTTTTAATAAGCTCTGTGGGCATTGACGTTACTGCTGCCCCTGCAATGACTCTCTCAAACTGGACAATAAGGCTTAAGCATACTGACAAATCCAATTACAGTGCAGGAGCTTCATTTGAGACAGATAACTGGACTGTTGTATACCAGAGTGATGAGACAATAAGCTCGACTGGCTGGGTCACATTCAGCCTCGATACACCGTTTGAATATGACGGTATACAGAATCTTATGGTAGATTTCAGCTTTAACAATGCATCCTGGCAAACCCCGTCCGGAGCAGTAAACTGGACAGCCACATCAGACAGCAGGGCGATTTATGCATATTCTGATTCTGGAGCAGGTGATCCGCTTGACTGGACAGGATCCTCTGATCCTGCTCCATCATCAACAAATAATTTCATAAACCTGCAGCTGGGACTTATCAGTAATGAACCGGAACCAAACGGTACAGTGGAGTTTGACAGCGATTTTTATTCCTGCAGTTCTGACGTAGTAATTACCGTCATGGATTCAAATGCAGGGGCCTCATTCGTTACAGTTCATCTTACAGCTACACCGGGGCCCGCCAATATGGACCCTGTGCTTCCTGAGATCGAACCAGGCATCTATCAGCAGACAATAGCACTTGGCACAGAGCTTGTCGTCGGTGATGGGCAGACACTTACTGCAACATACCAGGATGAGGATATCGGTGACGGGACACCTGCAGTAAAGACTGATACAGCAGACATTGACTGCATCGCCCCTGTGATCAGCAATATAAATATTACTAACATATTCGGTAATTCAGCTGATATTTCCTTTCAGACAGATGAAGCTTCAACTTCAAAGGTATACTGGGGCCCTGACTGCAGCTCACTGGTAAATGAGATGATCATAAGCGATACTCTCCAGACAGAGCATCAGGGTACAATTTCGGGATTAACGCCGCAGACAACTGTATTTTATGCAGTTGAAGCAATTGACCATGCATCAAATGCCGGAACATCAGCATGTGACAGCTTTGATACAGCCAATGTAATAAGCATTGGCAATGGCATTGAGGAACTTGACAGGACACCTCTGTATACATACTACTGGAAGAACAGGACATCTGTCATCTATCTTCAGAGCGAGCTTGGCTCCGGCAAGGACACAAAGGACCCGATACCTCTATACTCGCTTTCAATGGATGTTTCAAAGATACCCCTTGCTGTTCTTCATAATTTTACTATCAGGATGAAGCATACGGATAAGACAGACTTTTCTTCCGATGAAGGCTTTGAAACAGCTGACTGGACAATAGTATACCAGAACGATGAGACAATATCAGACTTAGGGTGGACCACATTCTATTTTCAGGGGGGCCCCTTTGTCTATGATGGAATTAATAATCTTATGATAGATATAAGCTTCATGAACTCCTCATATACACCGCAGACAGACATAGGAAGGTGCTACTGGACTGCTTGTGCTGATCCAAGGACCATCTACGGCTATGCTGACTCTTCATACGGAGACCCGCTGGACTGGACAGGAACAGCTGAGCCGACTGTATACAGCACAAATCATTTTCTGAATATACAGATGACGCTGGAAGAAAGCCTGACGCCTATACCGCCATCAAACCTGACTGCTTTAGTGGTTTCATCAACACAGGTTGACCTTTCATGGAATGATAATTCTACTAATGAGGAGGGCTTTGTCATCCAGAGGAGGCTCGGCGAGGCAGGGACATGGGAAAATGCCGGTACTTCTGCCGCTGATACGGCTGAATACCAGGATACAACCGTCCTTCCGGGCAATGAATACTTTTACAGGGTATATGCATATAATGCAAACGGAAACTCGGATTATTCAAATACAGTGATGGTCTTTACAATAACACTGAAGGAAGCCCTGGATAACCCTGACCTTGAATGGTCTACATATGGCGATGCAGAATGGCTTGCACAGTCAGATATATGGTATTATGGTGAATCATCAGCGCAAAGCGGCCTTATAATGGGAAGCCAGAGCACGTCTCTCGAAACGGAGGTAAATGGCCCCGGTCAGCTCTCATTCTATTGGAAGGTAAGCTCGGAATCAGGATATGACTATCTGACATTATATATTAACGGCAATATGCAGGACAGGATAAGCGGAGAAGAAGACTGGCAGGAGATGTCCTGTTATCTGGGATCCGGGCCAAACACTGTGACATGGGAATACAGCAAAGATGGCTCAATGAACGAGGGAGAAGACGCAGGATGGGTTGATTATGTAATGTTCGATACCTCCCCTGATGCTTCAATTTCTTCACAGGACATTACTTTCAGCAATGCAAACCCCGAACCCGGCGATACAGTGAATATTTCTGCAAGGATAAGAAACCTTGGGCTGGAAGAAGTAGCATCAGGCGATGCAGCCTTCTACTACAGCACCGCCCCGAACACAGACCTTCAGCTGATAACATCAGAAAGCTTCGGAAGCATTCCTTCTCTTGAATATGCTGATATTGAAGCAGACTGGGATACCACCGGCCTTGAAGCAAGGGCATATATACTGACCGTCATCATATCAAATGTACTGCCGACGGATGGAAATTCTGGTAATAATCAGGCTTATATCGAAGTACCCCTTCCGGTTGAGCTTACTTATTTTAATGCAAACGGAATGGGAAACAGGGCTTTAATAGAATGGATGACAATGACGGAAACTGATAACCTCGGCTGGAATCTGTACAGGTTATCACTCAGAAAAATAAGCCCGTTTGTCGCCCTTACACCTGTAAAGCTCAACAGCTCACTGATAGAGGGATATGGGACATCTTCTGAGCCGCATGTCTATAACTTCACTGATTCTGTAAAGCCTGGAGGCAAATATATCTATATCCTGGAATCTGTTTCCACCTACGGCGAAACAGAACAATTCAGGACATCCCTTAACTGGATTATGTGATCAGCTGCTTAGGATCAGGAGTATCTCCTGAAGAAGAAGAGAAAGGCAGCATGGGTTAAGCCCATGCTGCCTTCCTTATTACCTGTTTATCCTGAAGAGCCTTTCATATGTCGCCATTACGAAGCGGTACATCTGCGGTACAACAAACAGAGTAAGAAGAGTAGAGCTTACAAGCCCCCCAATTGATGCAATTGCAAGCGGGGCTCTTATCTCTGCACCCTCTCCTATCCCGAGGGCTGTCGGCAGCATTCCCATTATTATAGCGATATTTGACATAAGTATCGGTTTTAATTTCAATGGGCAGGCGATCAGCAGTGCTTCAACAAGCTTTAGTTTTTTCTTTCTGTGCAGAATATTTGTATAATCAAACATGAGAATAGCATTGTTCACTACAATCCCTACGAGCATTACAATGGCCATCATGCTTACTATATTAAGGCTGTTCCCTGTGATCAGCAGAGCAGGGAATATACCGATAAAGGAAAGCGGGATGGTCAGCAGTATTATCAGGGGCTGTATAAATGATTCCAGCATTGCTGAAAGGAGCATATATGTGAGGATAACAGCAAGGATAAATGCAGAAATGAAATCAACGGCAGCCTCCTGGTAATTTTCCATTTCGCCTCCTATTTTATAGGAATAACCAAATGGCAGGGAAAGCTTATCATCCAGAAGCCTCTTTATATCCCCGGCAACTTCAGTAACGGTTCTGCCTTCAACATTGGACAGGACAGAAACTGAACGCGCTTTATCCTTTCTTACTATTCTTGTGGGAGCTCTCCCGAATTCTATCTCAGAGAGCTGAATAAGGGCTATGGGTACACCTGATGCAGTCATTACCGGGAGCTGTTCTATTTTGTCAAGATTGTCCTTTCCCCTGTCCTCCATCCTGACCCTTATATCATATTCACGTCCTCCCTCACGATACTCATTGGCGGTCAATCCTTCGACCGATCCTCTAAGCAGGGATGCAAGCTGATATGAAGTCAGGCCTTCTGTTGACAGCCTTTTTTTGTCAGGCAGGACCTTGATTTCAGGCTTTCCGGCGCGAAAATCGGTTTCAGCATCAATTGTACCGCTCACCTGCCTGACCATTCCCAGGACTTTATTGGCATATATTTCAAGGCTGTCGAGGTCCTGGCCGTTTATATCCACAACTATCGGCGCTTCGCTCTGTGGCCTCAGGCCGGATGACCCTGATACACTGAATATGATGTCAGGGTATTGGTTCAGCATCTCCCTTACCCTTGCAGCCATCTTTTCACTTGAGATATCCCTTTCCTCCTTTGGAACGAGCTTCAGCATTATCCTGCCCATATTAACGCCCCTCTTGATCTCAGAGACCTGGCCTATCCTGGTGTAAACCGAGTAGACTTCAGGCAGAGCCTCAAGCCTTTTCTCAATATCAAGGAAAATATCGTTTGTCCGGGTTATATCATAGGTAGTCGGAAATTCCATCTGTATATCTACCTGTCCCTGGTCAGTCTTTGAAAAGAATTCCCCTCCGATAATGCCGGCAATCCTTAATGCCCCTCCAAACAGCAGAAAGACCGTAATTATTGAAAGAACAAATACAGCCCTGGACCTTAGAAATAACCCGAGTATTCTTCTATATACATTCGTCAGAGAATCAAACATACGATCAAAAGCGGCTGATATCCTGTTTTTGCTTTCCTTTTGCTTCAGCATTCTCGATGACATCAGCGGTGTCAGAGTAAAGGATACAAGCAGTGAAAAAAGGGTCGCAAAGGTGACTGTCAGGCCAAATTCAAGGAATACAGAACCAACCAGGCTCTTCATAAATGCTATTGGCAGAAATACAACCACATTTGTCAATGCTGATGATGCAACTGCCAGCAGGATTTCCGTGGTCCCTGATATGGTTGCTTCCTGCAGGCTTTCATCCCTCTTCTGTCTGATATGGTATATTATGTTTTCCAGGACAACTATGGAATTCGTTACCAGAGTACCTATGGACACTGAAAAGGCCATAAGCGTAAGGATATTTATCGAAAAACCGCCTATCTTCATTGCTGTGAACGATGCTATAATAGATGACGGTATAGCAACAGCCGCGATAATGGAGGATCTCCAGTCATGCAGAAATACCAGAAGGACTATGCCGACAAATGCAATGCCCAGATAGATAGAGCTTAATGTATCCGATACGGCATCCTTTATCCACACGGACCTGTCCTGGATGATATCAAGGCTGTAGCTTGGCGGTATCTCAGCCTCAAGCTCTTTTATAACTTTCAGAATTCCGTCGGCAGTCTCTATTGTATTTGCATCTCCCTGTTTGACAATCTCTATGCCTACAGTATTTATCAGCCCGTTTTTGTTATTTCCATCCTTTTCAAGGTAGCGCGTTATTTCCCTTACTTCTTCTGTCCCATCGCTAATAACCGCCAGCTCACCAAGCCTGACCGGGCCATACCGCGTAGGCACCATCAGTTCATTAAGCTCTTCAACAGCCCTTAACTGTCCTTCAAGCCTTAATGAATACTCAAATCCCTGATTTTGGAAATACCCTGCGGGCATATCAAGATTATTTGCTGATATGAACCCAAGTACTGACTCAAAGGTTATACCGTATGCATCCAGGCTGCTTTTCTTCAAGTCAACCCATATAACCCTCTCCTGGCCGCCTGTTATTGTTACAGATGCTACTCCTGGAACACGGCTGAATATATCCTTAAGTTTTTCATCTGCAAACCGGTAAAGCTCGCTTGTAGGGACAGGGCCTGATAATGCCATATAGAATACAGGAAAGGAACCAATATCGATCTTTAATATAGAGGGCTTTTCTGCATCTGACGGAAGGCCAGAAACAACAGAATCTACCTTCTCCCTGACATCGTTGGCCTTGACATCAATATCCTCATTCATATTGAACTCAATAATGATATATGATATGTTTTCCAGGGAATATGACGTTATTGTCTTAATACCGCTTACTGTGCTGATCTCTTCTTCAAGTATCCTCGTTATTGTTGATTCAACCTCTTCAGGTCCTGCTCCGGGATACACGGTACTGACGGTTGCGAATGGAATATCAAACTTCGGCATCTGGTCGACCGGGAGGTCTCTGTACATGTAAATACCAATGACGATCAGGGACATGATCATCATCAGCGTCATTATGGGCCTGTTTATTATAAATCTTATCACTGACATGCTAATCTCCTAAACGCTGTTCTTAATCTGCAAATGCAACAGGAGCCTGGTCATACAAAGAGAACTGGCCTTCCGTCACAAGCAGGTCCCCGGGAGAAAGACCGCTTTCTACATGGATCATCCCCCTTGATTCCATTCCGGTTTTAATAATCCTCTTGACAGCTTTTTGATCCTTTACAATAAATATAAAATCTCCGCCGGTATCACTCTGAATGATCAGCTTTGGGATAACGACAGCATTCTCTATCCTGTTAATCAGAGCATGTACATCTACCAGCATCCCTGGTTTATAGGTATTTCCCGAATTATCAACCGAGACTTCGACCTCAAAGGCTCTTCTCTGAGGATCTGCTGACATTGCAACCTTTTTTACCGTACCCTTTGCCTCATGTTTCATGCTGTTTGTAGATATATCGACCTCCAGCCCCTCATAAAATCCGTCAATATCCTGTTCACCCACAAATATTTTTGCATTCAGGCTTGACAGGTCCGCAATTGTTGCAACAGGCTCCCCTTTATAAAGGTTATCACCGGCCCTTGCACTGATATTGGAGACAATCCCTGAAATAGGCGCAAGAATGTTTACGTTTTTAATGGCTGAATCATAATTTGCCCGGGAAATATTGTATTGTGTTTCCGACTCATCAAGCTGCTGCCTGGAGATGCCTCCGGCATCATAAAGGTTCTGCATTCTCTCATAGGTTGTCTTAGCTATCTCGAAAGCTGATTTTGCCTGGATAAAACCTGAAGCAGGAAGGTCTTCATCAAATGATGCAATAATTGCATCCTTTTTGACATATTGCCCTGTCCTTACGCTGATATTTTTCAATACCCCGTCCACATTGCTCCTTGCTTCAGACTGTATTGCCCCCTCCAGGGTGGCATTGTAGTCCAGCATTTTTGCAAACTCCTGCAGTTTCACCTCCATTACCCTGACAGGGATAGGCCTGACTTCAACATTCTGCTCTGCATATGCAATTGTTCCATCCTCATTGCCCGATCCGCATGAAATTACCATAAAAGCCATAGTAACCACGGCTATCAAACTGATATTTATTATATTTCTCTTCACTGCAATATCTCCTTATTATAATATTCCAATTACCTTTTCAATGGTCGTCCGGGCTACAAAATAGCCGTACAGAGCCTGTATATAGTTCGTCCTTGCCATATTAAGCGAAAACTGTGCATCAGTTACCTCTATATGAGTCCCTGTTCCGCTCTGATACCTGACCTCGGCTATTCTTAACGATTCTTCTGCCATTGATATCGTCTTCTCCTGGGACAATATGACAGCCTCAGCCTCCTTTAGATTCAGGAAAGCCTGCTTTACCTCATATTCAATATCTGTTATCAGCTGTTCTTTCTGAAATATTGCCTGTTTGATCCTGATATCTGCCTGCTTTACAGAACCTCTTGTCCCAAAATCGAAACTCCAGCTAAGCATTAACCCGGCACTGAGTTCACCATATATATCATTTTTTGCTGTTTTATCCCTTGATGCGCTGTAATCAGCATTAAAGAATATTGAGGGATAATAGTCTGAATAATTGATCTTGCGAATTACCCTGTTCATATCTACCTGTATATCCAGTGCCCTGAGGTCCTGCCTGTTTTCGAGCGCTGTACTGAGCCCCTCTTCAATCGATAAATCTTCCGGTATATACCTGAATTCCTCGCTTATTACAATATCAGCCTCAGACGGCAGGCCTATAATGTTCTTCAGCTTCAGGACAGCAAGGTCATAGGCGTTCTCTGCCTCCAGGTAAGGAGGCCTGCTGTTTGAAACAGCGACTTCGGACCTGAGAAGGTCAAAACGCGATGCCATACCCTGGTCGTAGAGCTTTTTGACCTGTTTAAAGTGGTTTTCTGCCTGTATCAGTGCCTTTTCGGAGATATCCCTCATTTCATCTGCAAGCATGACAGTATAGCAGGATATTTTAACAGCATATACTATCTGCTGTTTTGTATTTTCAAATGTATGCGTAACATATTTTTCATACAGCTTTGCACCATCTACCGCAGCTCCGACTTTTCCTCCCACCCAAAGCGGCTGGGTAAGTGTTATATTTCCATAATAAGTATCCTTTTTGCCTGTAGGGATCTCTATTGTCCCATCTTCAGACGGAATTGTCATTGTCCTGACCTTATCCTGATGCTTCGATCCGGCATTAAGGCTGATTACCGGTAACGCTGCACCATAGGCCTCTTTTATCTGAGCATCGGCATACTCAATCTCCTGCCGTACTATCATAATGTTTTTATTGTTCTTCAAGGCCATCTCGATACAGTCACTGACAGTAAGATTTAATTCAGAACTGTAGGAAAAAGAGTTCATCATGAAAATTATAAAGATCACCATTAATATTATCAATCGTTTCATTTCACTTATTCCCTGCTCCTTCCCAGAATACTTTCATTATTATATCTGTTTTATCAGCTAAAGGCTCCTCGGGGTTTCTTTCCATCCATATGCGGATGGTTCCAAAAATAGAGCCGATTATAATGGACGAGAGGATATCCGCAGGTATGCTTTTGTCTATCTGTTTCTTTTCAGCTGCCTGCCTGAAAAGCCTCTCAAAAGAATTATCCAGTTTCTGTGTAGCATCCTGAAATTCTTCTTCATAATCCTCAGCATTACAGGCGATCTCCCTGTGGATCGCAATTCTCTGCTCCCAGAGCAAAACGAAGAATTCTCTGTGTTTATCCAGGTATTCAAATACCTGATGAATGATATTTCTCAGCAGGGTCTTAATTTCCGCTTTTTCTTTTATGGTCTCCTCCAGAAGTTCTGTAAGCTCGCATAAACCATCAATTACAAGCCTTAAGAACAGGTCTGATTTATTTTTGAAATATGTATAGATAGTAGCCTTGCTGAAATCAGCCTTCTCTGCAATCTCATCGAGGGTAGCACGGTAAAAACCATTCCGGGCAAAAACCTGGCATGCAGCAGACATAATGTCCTGCTTTCTTGCAATCCTTTCTCTTTCTCTTCTGTTAGGATTTTCCAATATCATCCTCCTTTCATACTTATGACTGGTCAGTTTATTACTGACTGGTCAGTATAATAATTATACTTAAAAGTTTGTCAATTGTTTTTTTTACAGCAGTTCCTTGAGAAATCTTCCGGTATATGACTTATCTTCCAGGGCAATATCCCGGGGGGTCCCATGCGCAATAATACGGCCTCCCGCATCTCCTCCCTCAGGGCCAAGGTCTATAATATAATCAGCATTCTTTATGATATCCATATTATGTTCAATAATTACGACTGTATTGCCCTTGTCAACCAGTTTCTGAAGCACTATAAGAAGCTTGTTTATATCATAGGGGTGCAGGCCTATGGTAGGCTCATCAAGGATATAAAAGGTATGTCCCTTTGTGGCCTTTGAAAGCTCCTTGGTCAGCTTAAGCCTTTGTGCTTCCCCGCCTGAAAGCGTTGTTGCAGGCTGTCCAAGTGTTATATAGTCCAGCCCGACCTCTTTCAGAAGTGCAAGTTTCTTCTTCAGGTGCGGAATATTTTCAAAGAATGTAAGGGCTTCTTCTACAGTCATATCAAGCACTTCTGCAATATTTTTACCCTTGTACCTGATATCAAGGGTTTCCGGATTATAGCGCTTCCCCGAGCATTGAGAACATGTAATGAAAATATCTGGAAGAAAATGCATTTCGACCTTTACTCTGCCGGCCCCATGGCATTTTTCGCACCTTCCGCCCTTTACATTGAAGGAGAATCTCCCGGGCCTGTATCCCCTCTCCCTTGCTGCAGGTACCGATGAAAAAAGCTGCCTTACTGTTGCAAAGGCATCTATATAGGTCACCGGATTTGATCTTGGCGTCCTTCCGATAGGGCTCTGATCAATATTGATTACTCTATCGATGAATTCCATGCCCCTTATCTCATCACATTCTCCTGTGCTTTCCCTGGAATTATAAATGCTCTTCATTAGCGACCTGTATACGATATCTTCAAGCAGTGTGCTTTTCCCTGAACCAGATACGCCTGTAATACAGACAAATACACCAAGTGGGATTTCTGCCAGTATATTTTTCAGATTATTTGCCCTTGCTCCAATTACCGAAAGCATTTTGCCTTTCAGCGGTTTACGGTACTTTTTCGGTATTTCTATCCTCTTCATGCCATTTATGTACTGGGCGGTCAATCCGTCATTTTCAGCAAGCCCTGAGGGGTGGCCCATATATACGATATCCCCGCCATCCTTTCCTGCTTTAGGGCCCAGGTCGATAATATAATCCGATCCCTTTATTATCAGATCGTCATGCTCGACAATTATAACGGTATTGCCAATATCCCTGAGCTTTTTCAGTGTATTATAAAGCCTTTCAG
>CAYMEV010000009.1:47679-128309 GCA_964389675.1 uncultured Candidatus Sumerlaeota bacterium | reverse complement strand
ATACTCAGCATGGAACCCTCAGAGAAATAATTATGTAACGGACGCATATCTTCCGCGAACTGGGTCTCCATATCCTCAAGATCAAGAAATTGATGAAGAGACAGACAAATGCTTTTATAATATCTGGGAATGGCAGGAGGATATGTTCGGAACATATATAGAATTTAAGGATAAGCGTTTGAATGCATTGGGAGGAATACAGCGGGATTATGTAAAGAGGGTAGTTCATAGTATACCTGATGACTGCTGGAATGTAATATTTGAGATAGAGAATGAGCCTAAAAAAGTAATAGCCCAAACCAATCGTCAGCCCTACAACCTCTCAGCAAGATGGAGCTATCAGATCGCTAAATGGATAAAGGAAGAAAGGCCCAAAGCGCTGGTGGCATTTAATGCCCAAGGAGAGCCTTATGCCAGAAGAGGCCTGTTTCTTCTGGACCAGGGAGCAGACAGGATGATAGACATTGTATCTATCCATGCGTCTAATACTGCAGGCGATTATGATAACTGGCAGCTTGATGACCCCGACGGCCCTCCATATAATGGAGACTATACAGCATGGGAAAATGCTGAGAAGGATTATATTCTTGATGCACTTAACAGGACAAGAGAGGATACTTGGTACCAGCAACAGGGATTAGAGAATGTGTCCAGTTTTTTTATAATTGATAGCGACGGAGATACGGACAATCACTATGACCAGAATGCGGACAGGGTTGAACGGATCGCAGGTATAGCCTCGCTATTCGGGGCAGGATATAATAACAAGTATTCCTCCATTATAAATTACGATGCTCCTGTATTTAATCAAGATAACCTTGTTGAATTCAATAACTGTATAAATGAGAGGTTTTTTGATGAAGAACAGGACTGGAAATACGGTATGTATTATACATATCCAGATGATTACAGGAGAAGCTATTTTGAAAATAATGCCATCAGGTGCATGGAAAGGTATCCTATAATTAAGGACATGGGAGTTTCCTACAGCATTGATTTTAAGGTAATAAACAACGGGACATGGGAGGACCTGCAGGAACCTGTCTATTACCTGTATGATAAAACAAAAGATGTAAGGGTGCAAATTCAAAATACCCTGGATAAGGTAAGCCCTGCCTGGAACTGGACCATTCCGATATCTGATCTTCCCGATCTGCATAAAGAGACAGTGACAATGACCTTTCCTGAATCCTTATGCAGTTATGTTGTTCATGAGCTCTATCTGGAAAAGAAAATTTCTGAAAATGAATATGAGAGAATCGGCGGGGATGTGCTTTATGTAGTTGTAAACCTGGTCGAGGAGTAGGAAGCAGAGGGTAACAGCAGCACGGCGCTGTTGCCCTCGGAAACTTAAGCAGAACGGCGGTACATACAGGGCTGGTTATATCAGCCGTTATTCCTTTTTGAGAACATCAGGTACAGCATTGACAATCCTCCGTAGAACAGTATCTTTAAGCCATACCTGTTGGTGATCAAATTCCTTAATTTGTTCAGTAAGGCCCCGGGCCTTAAATAAAAGGATGTATATGCCTTCTTCTGATATTTTTCCAGGGTCTTTTTATCAAGGCCTTCAGGGATGAAAAGGCAGTTGAATATATTCATTTTATCCCAGTCTTCATTGAACTGACCATATTCAGATGCTGTATAATAAATATCAGTGCCGGGCAGGGGTGTAAATAGTGTTGAATGAAAATCATCAAGCTTCAGCTCAAGGATGAAATCAAGTGTATCCTGCAGGGTTTTTTTGGTTTCGGTGGGATGGCCGAACATAAACAGGCCTCTTGTCGTGAGACCTGCCTGTCTCGTCCAGTTTATCACCTGCCTTACTTTATCCTTTGTTATGCCCTTCTTTATAAACCTGAGAATTTCCTCATTTCCTGACTCAATCCCATAGCTTATATGATAGCAGCCTGTTCTTTTTGCCTGTTTGAGCATTTCCAGATCGACACAGTCCACTCTTGCATACCCTGACCATGTAAGCTCAGGGAATCTTTCTTTTATGGTCTCTGTGATCCTGAAGAACCTTTTCCTGTTAACCATGAAATTAACGTCATAAAAGCTGATGTCCCTTATACCATACTTATTGTATAAAATATCTATATTGCTTAAAACCCTGTCAGCAGAAAATATTCTGAGCTTTTTCCCCTCAAGGAAATTAGTGGAGCAGAAAATACACCTGCCTATGCAGCCTCTTCCTGTTATAAGAGTGGCACTTGGAAGCTTTTTGATAAGGGGAAGTGCAGGATGGTATGTCCTGTTCAGACCTTCTATTAATTCCCAGTCTTCAGCAGGCAGAGAATCAAGGTCGGCTATGAATTTCCTTGCTCCGGTGCTGAAATATCTGCCATGTTCATCAAGGTAGGCTAACCCTGCAACATTATGGATATCAAGGTCCTGATTAAGAGCATTTAGAAGCTCATAAAAGGTTATTTCACCTTCCCCCAGTACAATATAATCATAATAGGGGTATTTTCCCAGTGTCTTTTCCGGAAGTGCGCTTACATGGATCCCGCCAACTACAGTAATTATTCCGGGATAATTATCCTTTATCTTCTTTGCAAGGCGTGATGCATCGGATATATTAAGTGTAACGGCTGTAAACCCTACAAGATCAGGCCTGCAGGATTTGATTTCGGTCAAAATGTCATTGTCATTCAGATTAAGGGTCTGGGCATCCAGTATCCTGACAGAATATCCATTATGCTTAGCATAGGAACCTATGGATAAAAGCCCCATTGGAGGTACCTTTGGGGAATTGTGCGATAGAAAGCCAAGCTGTTTTTCATAGCTGTATGGCGGATTGATCAATAAAATCTTTTCAATTTTCATAATATAGCCCGTATTTCAGCTAAAAAATATACTGTGTTAAAAAAAAAACAAGAAAAAATAACTGAATATACAAATATATTGACCTTTTCGGCTGTAATTATATAGATTAAATATGGTTCAGCCGAAAGAATATTTCAGAAAATACAGAAGCGCTTCACAGAAGAAATATGAAGCACTCAGGGAGTATTACCTGAATAATCTGCCTGCATCCGTTGTAGCAGAAAAATATGGCTATACTCAGTCATCTTTCTATTCTCTTCTGCGAGAATTCAAGGCTTTTTTGAAAACTAATCCCCGGGATGATTATTTTTTCAAGGTTAAATCACCCGGAAAGAGAACAAAAAGGATAAGCGATGACATAAAGAAGGAGATTATCTCACTGAGGAAAGAGGGTTTCTCCATCCAGGAGATAAAGTCCATACTTGATGCAAGGGGCTGTGTGGTATCAGAAAGCTATTGCTACAGATTATTAAAAAAAGAGGGCTTTCAGAAGCTTAAAAAAAGAAAGAGGTCTGAAAAAACTGCTGTAAAAGAGTCAGTCAGCATAAGCCTGGATTTTTCCCCGGAGGCCTTTCAAAGCTCAAATATCGGTATACTTCTTTTAATACCCTATGTTAAGCTATACGGGATAGATAAAATCATAAATGATTCTATTTTGCCTGATATGCCCGGATTTTCAAAAATGTCTATAATAATGTCATTTCTTGCGCTGAAACTGTCCAAACTGAACAGGCAAAGCTCTGAAGAGCTTTTTTCCATGGACAGGGGACTGGGGTTGTTTGCAGGGCTATCAGTCCTTCCCAGACCATACTGGTTTACATCCTATTCTGAGAAGCTGCAAAATAAATATACTTTTGATCTCCTGGTCAAGATGCACTCATTATGGCTTAAAAAGGGCCTTTTAGGGAGCCATGTGACCATAGATACCATAAATATACCCTGCTGGAGGATGCCTTCAGAATACAGCAAAAAGCAGCTGACAGAAAGACTGCTTGTTTTTTCCTATGACAGCGAAACGGAGATAATTGATCTGTATAAAGACCCGGGCAGTTATCCGGATTTGTACAGGGAAGCCTTTATGTTTGCAGAACTGTACGGCCGTTCTGAGGATAAAAAAAGTTTTGCAAAATACATGGCTTTTGACTATTCATTGGCAGATCATGAAAATCTCGGAAAGCTGAACAGGCATGGAATCAGGTTCTACAGGTTTTATCCCACGGCAGGCGGGAAGACAACTGGAAAGGACCTTGATCTGCCTCTGATGAGCCATATTCATCTATATGAAAATTCCAAAGAAAGAAATCCTGAAATATTTGTATATGAAGAGAAGCTTCTATATCCGGGATATAATCCAATAGACAGTCCGGTAGAGCATAAGCTCAGGCACCTTAATATCCTGTACAGGAACAGTTCAGCAAAGGTATCAATTCTGACAAACGATTTTTTTACTGAAAAGAAGAGAATAGCACAGATATATTTTGAGAAATACCTGAATAAAAAACCGGTAAAAAAGCAGATTATGCTTTTTCATCTCAATAAGGATTATTTATCGATGGATATTGATGTCAGGTTTGATTTTTTAATGACAGTTCTTTCGCACAATATATACAGGCTTTTTATCAGGGATATGGATATGTATATGGAAGATGAAGAAATCTTTGATACCTGCCTCTCCAATGCAGGAAGAATAGAAATAAGTGCTGAAAGCATTAAAATAATTCTTAAAAAAAGAAAGAATCTGGATATAATACTTTCAAGAGTGAACAGGTACAGAGATTATAGATATGAACATCTTGGGAATAAAAGGCTTGTATTTGATTCCTACCTGTCATCATAGACGTTATAGAAGCGGATAAAAAAGCCGGAAAGGGGCAGTTAATGAAAAATATACTGATTATATTTTCTATTTTCCTTATGATGTGTTCATGCCAGAAGCAAAAAAGGGACAATGTGGATCCTTTAGATGAAATTATAAAGACTTATATAGATTCTAATAATATACCGGGTGCAGAAGTGCTGATATGGATCAATGGAGAAATGAACTACCATAAAGCTTTCGGGTTTGCTGATATAGACAATAACATAATTCGCAAAATAAATCAGCCATTCCGTATTGCAAGCATCTCAAAAACATTTACAGCCCTGAGAATTCTGCAGATGCATGATGAAGGGCTGATCTGCCTGGATGACAGCCTTTCAGAATATCTGCCCGAATTTCCGAACTCAGATATTATAACGATAAGGCAGCTGTTAAATATGAATTCAGGAATTACAGATTTTGCCGACCATGAGTTCCTTTCAAAATGGTATGAAGATCTTGATATGGAATTCTCGATTTCAGAAGCTGTCGAAATGTCCGGAATGAAATCAGACAGCTTTTTTACCCCTGGTGAAAAGGTTGTCTACAGTAATGTCAACTACAGTATACTTGGGCTTATTATTGAAAAGGTGACGGGAAATTCCATTGAATCAGAGTTTGATGAGCATATATTTTCTGCACTTCGGCTTGAGAAAACAGTATACCCGACTGTAAATACCCTCCCGGGCACACTCAGGGGATATTCTTTCGAAAATGACAGTTTCAGGGATGTAACTGAGCTTAATCCTTCAGTGCCACATACAGGTGGTGCGGTAATATCATGTATGAGCGATATGTGGATTTTTGTCCAGGCGCTTTATGACGGGTCTCTGCTGACAGCAGAAACTCATGAACAGCAAATGAAGGCATTGCCGATGGACAAAAGCCCTGAATGGGTACGATATGGCCTTGGAATACTTGATATAGGCGGTTTCTGGGGTCATAACGGCACAATATTTGGATTTTCTTCTGAGATGTTTTATATGCCGTTAAAAAACGCAGTAATAATTATCAATGTCAACCGGCTTGACAAGGATGACAAGAGCCATTCAGCCGGACTTCTTTTTAAGCTGATTGAATACCTGTTTCCAGATTATGTAGAATCAATGCAAAGATAGTTTTTATCTCTTAAAGCCTGCTATTTCTGATTTATCCCCTTCTGAAAGCAAAATCTGTCAAGATGCAACAGCTTTAATGCTACATTGCAAATTCATTAAGCATCTGGGGGCTGATCTGCACAGATATTATTTTCTCGATAGTGCTGTCCTCATTTATAAAGACTGTAACTGGAAAGCTTCTTGCAGAATCCGGATCAATTATCTGATGGCCAAACTCATCAACATTTTCTATTATTGTAATTCCGTAATATCTTCCAATTCGGCCATGCCTGTCGACTATATTTGGATAATTTATCAGTCTTCTCTGAAGCAGGGGGATTATATCGCCTTCCTGTTCCTTGAAGGTCAGGCCAAGGAGTACTGCCTTATCTTTATCCATTCTGTTGTAGAATTCCTGAAAATCATCAAGCTGAAGCCTTGATCTTGCATCGTAGGTAGCCCAGAAGCTCAGTATGACCTTTTTTCCATTAAGGTCCCATAGATTATATATATTTCCATCAAGATCCTTTGCCTCAAAATTGGGAGCGATCGCCCCTACTTCAAAGGCGACCCTTTTTCCTGAAGGATGCTCCTGCATGGTAGAGCAGCTCCAAAAAGCAGTTATCAGCAATAAGACAGAAAGTGTCAGCAAAATCCGGTATTTCATAGAAATCTCCTTTATTTATTTTAATCAATCATCTTTGTTTATTTTATGACATTATATTGATCCAAATGGTTTAAAAAAATAATAGTCAAGCCAAAAGAATAAGCAATAAATAATGATTTTAATTATAATACAGAATATTTAACAGGAATTAAAGATAAAAAAATTGTGTCTTTACAGGGGATTTTGTATAATCAATTTGAATAGATCAGTAATGGTTTAAGGAGAAGAATATGAAAAAATCATATATTATAACCCTTATTTTATCCTTTATAATCTCAAGTCTGGTCCTTGGGGATGAAATAAGAATTGCAGACAAATGGATTGCAGAACAGGTAATGCTTCAATATTCCCCAAAGGCATCTTCCTTTAAGGCTAAGCAGGCTGATTTCAGCTTCTGCGGAGAAGAACTGGACCATTTTGCAGAAAGGAAGGAGAAAATCTATGATCATATCTTTCATGGGAAAGATGCTCATGATATTTTGAATCTTTACCGGGATAATGAAATTAAGGGCCGAATTGTGTGGAGAAGCCCGTTTCCCTTTTTCTCTAAAAGATTTGAGCTGAAATTTTCTGAAGAAATAACAGTGCTCGATGTGGTAACCTATTATCTCCTGAAGATGAGAAGATCACAGGAAAGGGGAATGAATATAATTCTCTCGGTAAATAAAAACTCTCTGGAAGAAGCAAGTTATTGGGACAGCAAAAGGGATGAGATGGGAAAATACCCCATTTTTGGTATTCCTGTGGTTATCAAGGCCAATATAGGTACTTCAGACAGCCAGCCGACAAGTGCAGGAGCAATAGCTCTGGAAAACAGCTTTTGCAAAAGGGATGCATTTATTGTATCCAGGATTAAACAATCAGGAGGCATAATACTTGCAAAAACAAACCTGAGCGAATGGGCAAATTTTATGTCTGAGAATTCCTCAAATGGGTTCTCATCCCTTGGAGGACAGACTGTAAATCCCTACGGCCGTTTTGATGCTGGTGGTTCAAGTTCAGGATCTGCAGCAGCTGTAGCTATGGGATTGTCTCCCTTGGCATTAGGAACGGAGACATCCGGGTCAATAGTATATCCGGCAAGCCAGAACTCAGTAATAGGATTAAAGCCATCACTGGGTCTTGTAAGCCGTGATTGCATTATCCCGATTGCAGAGGCGCAGGATACTGCAGGGCCTATAACATCATCTGTAAGGGATGCAGCACTGATGTTATCTGTCATTGCAGGAATTGATAAGGCAGACCCTGCTACATCTTCCTGCAGTGAAATCATGACAGACTACAGATTGTCAGAGCCTTCAGGCAAGCCACTGAAAGGAATGCGCCTTGGACTGGTCGGGAATGATCTGATGAGGCAGTATTATTACAGGACAGGTGAAGGGATTATACAGCTTCGAATTGCTGGTGAGCTTAAAAAGGCAGGAGCTGAGGTACTTTTTATTGAGATGGATGAATCCATTTATGATAAGCTTGATGTGCTGTCTGTATTTAAATATCAGTTTAGATCCGGTATTAACAGTTATCTGGAAAATCTTGCCAGAGGCCAGAAATGCAGGTCACTTGCCCAGATTATTGAATTCAATCTTGAAAATCCTGAAGAAAGAATGCCTTTCGGACAGGAGCTGCTAACAGCATCTGAGAATAATAATTCAACAGCTGATGAGATTGAATCTCTTGCTGAATCAAACAGGAAGGCTGCAGGTGATGTCATTGACAATCTTCTGGCTGATAATGGCCTCACCCTGCTTTTTTCTTTAAGCAATCATATGTCATATATATATGCAGCTGCAGGCTATCCTGCCATATGTGTGCCAGCAGGCTATAAGGGCGACGGGGAGCCAATAGGCGTGACATTTGTCGGTTCAAAGGGCGACGAGAGGCTTCTGCTTCAGGTAGCTTACGGTTATGAAAAAGCAACTGGACACAGGGTGAATCCCGGGCTTTTCAGTCAATAATGGCGAGGAAGTGCCCCGTCTGAGCCGGTGATTTATTATAGTAAGGGCTGTCTTTTATATAGCCTCCGGAGTCCTTCCATATGCTGAACCAATACATTGTAGTAAAAGAGAAGGAGGAATTAAGATGCATCTGGACAATTCCGAAAGGAATGCTCCTTTCGTCAAAATGCAGGAAGGGGTATATACTGTAATCATCTTTCATAAATGATCTTAGAAGCTTTCCGGAGAATTCCTTCAGCAGTTCTATGCCTAAAATAGCATCATCATTATAAAACCCGTAAAAGAATATCCTGAATTTCCTGTTGTTATGGCTCATTAATCTGTAATACTGGTCTGCAAGCAATGATTTGTGTTTATCCTCCAGATCAAGATAGCTTATGGGATTATTAAGGTAGAATGAATATGCTGCAAGGAGGCCATATATTTTAGATATATCTTTGAAATTAGGCCTTTTTCTTATCTTTGTGATTTGTTCATTCTTTATACCCTCAAGCACTTTAATTATTGAATTATATGCACCCTCATCTATTACCGGGTATTGATTCTCAAGCATTGACAGTTGACTGGTAAAAGACTCAATTATTATACTTTTGTTTTTCTCAAGTACAGATGAAAATAAGGGGGGCATGACAGCGATATATGTGTCAATAATCCTTGTTTTCACTGAGAAATCGGGGCCATATCCATATATATGGAGATTAATTAATATGATTAAAAATAAAATAAATTTTTTCATTCAGGATCTTTTATTCAGTTTTTTTCTTGACTATCGCAATATATAACATATATGAAATGAAATTACAATTTAATATTACATATTATTGAGGAGGAGATTGGATTGGCTCATAGCAAATCAGCAAAAAAGTCTTTTAACCAGAGTCAGGTTAGAAGAATGAGAAATAAGATGTTCAGGACTGCGGTGAGAACGAAGATAAAAAAGCTTATGCTGAATCCGGAAGCTACGGATAAAGAACAGCTTTTAGAAGACTACAGGGACACAATAAGGTCCCTGGACAAAGCAGTTACAAAGGGAATATTTCACAAGAACACTGTAGCAAGGAAAAAATCAAGAATATCAAGAAAGATAGTTCCCCTGATCAAAGATACAATGCAAAAAGAAAGCAAGACTGAAAAAGCAGAATAAAGCATTTCATAACTATATCAGCTATTCCTGTTTATTACATCTTTGGGTTGACATGCATAAAAATTATGATATTGTTATCTTTAAGAATATGAATTAAAAAAAACCTAATAGAGGGGTGAATTATATGAAAAGATTTACCGTTTTATTTATCGTCCTGTCCATGGTATTTTTTATGTTTAACTGCCAGTCACAGGAAGATAAAGCTAACGAAGAGCTAAAAAAGATAGCTGTACTGAAGAATACAGACCAGGCCAAATACATGGCTGAGCTTGAAGGCTTCATAAAGAAAACACCGAAAGAGCTTTCTGCCTACAAAAAAGCTGTCAATCTTTTTGTTGACGGTTTCAAGAACCTTGCAAAGGGCTGGATTGACAACGGAAGATATGATCAGGCACTTGAATTTGTCCATCAGGGGCTGAAATATGATGAAAAGAATAATGAACTTCTTGAGATGGAGAAGATATGCCTTGATAAGGGGGATGTTACCAAAGAGGAGATTCAGCGGATTGCTAAGGGTATGACAGACCAGGATGTAGTGTATGTTCTCGGTAATCCTGTAGGGGGACTGGAGAAAAAGCTGGATGAGAATCAGACACCTTATTATATAATGAAGTATATGATTGAGATGGATCCTGATAAGCTTGTATTTATCTCTCTTAATGAAAACAAAGGGGTAGCTCTTATAAAATACAATATTAATAAGCAGTTTGTCGATGAATACCCTGAAAGAACTCAAAAACCAGATCCTGAAGAAGAAACAGAGGAAGTACCGCAGGAATAACACTGCGCTTCATATAGGCTTTAAGGGCTATGCATAATTATGCATAGCCCTTTTTTTATATTTGACTTTTATCATACATCACTTATAAATCATTAAGAGAAAAAACCATGTGTAAACTGGATGTAAAATTAGCAGGATATAATGTTGCCAGAGAGCTGTTTGGCGGTTGTGATGAAGAGTATAGGCATTTATTCACCCCTGAGGTCTTCTCAAGTGCCTATGCCAAGATCTCAAGATCTGCAAAGACCATCCCTGAACTAAGGAAAGAAGCACTGAAGAATATTGAAAAGGCGAGGGAGCTTAATCAGAAACTGATCTTTGACTTTGGCCATTCATCGGTAGCTGAACACTCTGTCTTCAATATAGATATTCTTGGCATAAGCCGGCTTGCACTCGAATACCTGGAGAGTGTGAAATACGGATCATTTACAGAAAAAAGCCAGAGATATGTCACATTTGGCAGGGATTTTTATATACCATCTGTAATAAGGGATAAAGGATTGATCAAGCGTATTGAAGCTGCATTCCAGAAAGCCTATGAATGCTACAGCGGCATAATCAATGATGTTTTTGAAAGGACAAAGGATCAATATAGAAAACAGGAACAAAAAGTACTTATGCAGAAGATTAAAGAAGATGCAAGGTATATACTGCCTCTTTGCACTAAATCCCAGGTTGGGATGACAATAAATGCCAGGGCCCTTGAATACCTGATTTCTTTTTTATGTTCTCAGGGAATTGATGAGCTGGACGATCTGTCCGGAAAGCTGCTTGGGATTACCCGGGAAGTTGCTCCAAGCGTCATAAAATACACTGACCCGGACAGGGCATATTGCCAGCACTCCAGCACAGACAGCATCAAAACCCCATGCGGGGAAAGGTCAAAGAACCTAAAACAGCAGTTTCTTCCTGCAGTTGAAAAAATAAGATTGTATGAGGACATAGACACAAAGATACTTGCTTCATACCGGTTCAAAAGATCTTCAATTCCCTACAGTGAGGCTTATAGATGGGCAACTGAGATAACCTGCGAAGAGAGGGCCTCTATTTTTGATGATATATTCAGGGATATTGATTTTTACCATATGATGCCCAGGGAATTTGAATCAGCTGCCGTTGAATTTGAAGCTCTGGTATCAGCTTCGTGTTTTGCCCAGCTCAAGAGGCACAGGGAATCTATGATTATTGCACAGGATTACAGTTGGGAAAACCCGGTTATACTGCCGTCTATCCTTATTGAATCGGAATCTTCCAGGGAGATGTTTTTAGATACAGTCAATCTCTTCAGGGATATTTATTATGATATTGAGGATTGCAATCCGTTATACAGGGATTATTTCATGTTGAACTGCAGCTCAAGAAGAGTTCTGTGCAGGTTCGACATGAAGTCACTGTATAATTTTTTCAGATTGAGGTCTGATAAACATAGCCAATGGGAAATACGTTATCTATCTAATGAAATATTAGAGAGACTGAAAGCAAAGGATCTTTCAGCACTCAGGCTTGCCTGCGGAAAAGACAGGTTCAAAAGCCTGAAAAACCAAATTTATAATAAGAAAGGAGAATAGATCAGCAATGTTAAGAATTAATGCAGAACGATTGGTCAGGGTATCAGTAACAGGTGATATATGTGCGCCTTATACAATGGGACGCAGCCTCGATGTAATAGATTTTCAAGGAAAACAGAGCCTTGCAAATGGCCTTGGCGGAGTCATATATAATGTAAAAACCGGAGATAATGTTTACGGATGGGAAGGGGTTGACCACCTGGAACCTGGAGTATCGCTCAGGTCGAAGGAAAAAGACATACAGCTTCCTCTTAATGTGCTTCCGTGTATTGGGAACAGGGCGGTAATTGTTTCAGCTGCGCTGGACAATGATGAATTGAAGCTTAAAGGAAAAAAGGGTATTGTAACCGGTAATCATGCAGGAATTGATGACATACACGTATATTTTGATGAGGATATAATCAGGCACCTTATTATCGGTGATAAGATTGCCATATATTCCTACGGTATTGGCCTCAGGCTTATTGATTATCCGGATATAAAGCTGCAGAAGGTTGACCCGGATCTTTTCCTTTCATTGGGTATAGAGGAAAAGGATGGAGGAATTGAGGTCCCTGTCACTCATATAGTACCTCCTGAGCTTATGGGTTCCGGTATAGGAACAGGACATACAAATGTCGGGGATTACGATATACAGACAACTTCGCATAATGGTGAGGTAAGAGAGGATTTTAAGGACCTCAGGTTCGGCAATATAGTTGCATTAATGGACCAGAACTGCAAACAGGGTTTTGGATACAATAAAGGTTCTGTCAGCATTGGAGTGGTAATACATGGAGACTCGAGAATATCAGGCCATGGCCCTGGTGTAACCCCAATTATGTCAGGGACAAAGGATAATATATCATTAAAGGTAGATAAAAATTCTAATATTAAGAATCATTTTGAAAAGCTTTTTAAGATATAACCAAAACAGCTGTTTTATTAAGATAAAGGAGATTGCCTGATGGAAGAAGTAATTATAATCGGAGGGGGGCCTGCAGGCCTGACTGCCGGGCTATATACTGCAAGAGCCGGATTTAATCCATTGATCATTGAGGGATTAAGTGCTGGGGGACAACTTGTTATAACCACAACTGTTGAAAATTTCCCTGGCTTCCCAAATGGGATAGATGGGCCAAAGCTTATTGAGAATATAAGGAAGCAATCCTTAAAGTTCAATGCACGTTTCATAACAAGTGATGTTCAGGCAGTCAATCTATTTGCAGATCCTTTTACAGTTTTGGTTGATGACAGGATTATTGAAACAAGATCCTTGATTATTGCTACAGGGTCTTCGTCAAAATGGATGGGCCTGGATTCTGAAAAAAAGTTTATAGGCAGAGGGGTTACCTCATGCGCAACCTGTGATGCCCCATTCTATAAAGGAAAAGTTGTCGGAGTGGTAGGAGGCGGAGATACCGCCTGTGAAGAAGCTCTTTATCTTACAAGGTTTGCAGAGAAGGTTTACCTGATACACAGGCGTGATCAGCTCAGGGCAAGTAAAATAATGGCAGAGAGGGTTTTTAATGAAGACAGGATTGATATACAGTGGAATTCCGTTGTCGATGAGGTTTTAGGGGAGAATTTTGTAACAGGTGCTCGAATAAGGGATACAAAAACAGATAAAAGCAGAATTTTGGATTTTGACGGTCTATTCGTTGCGATAGGGCATAACCCTAATACTGAAGTATTCAAAGGGCAGGTAGAACTTGATGATAATGGCTATGTAAGGACAGGCAATTATACAAAGACTAATATCAAAGGGGTTTTTGCATGCGGGGATGTTGCTGATCCGGTGTACAAACAGGCTATTACAGCTGCTGGTACCGGATGCATGGCAGCATTGGACACCATAAAGTATTTAGAAAGCATCAGGAGGTAATTAATTGATTACACTAGCAAAAAGGATTAATAATATTAAGGAATCAGAGACACTCAAGATCAACTCGAAGGTAATTGAGCTTAAGAAAAAGGGCAGGGATATCTGCTCATTCACTGTAGGCGAACCTGATTTCAGAACTCCGGAATATATTGTAGAAGCATGTAAAAGGGCTCTTGACGAGGGATTTACGAAGTATACAGCAACAGCAGGAATACCGGAACTCAGGTCGGCAATTGCAGACTATACAAAAAGAAAGAAGAATGTAGAGTATGAGTTAAAGAATGTTCTGGTAAGTTCAGGGGCAAAGCCTGCAATATTTAATGTGCTTTTTACATTGATCCAGGAGGGTGACGAGGTACTCATAATAAAGCCATATTGGGTTTCTTACCCTCCTATTGTGAATCTGGTAAAAGGCAAGCCTGTTTATGTAGAGAGCAGGGCTGAAAATGGTTTTGAAATAGACTTTGATGACCTTGTGTCCAAGATAAATAAGAATACCAAGGCAATAATTATTAATTCGCCATCTAATCCAACTGGAGAGCTTATTACCTACAATGAGCTGTGCAGGATAGCAGACATAGCTTTGAGGAATGATCTATATGTAATATCCGATGAAACCTATTGCGAGCTGATCTATGATGGCCTGGAGCATATATCCATCGCCTCTCTTTCAGAAGAAATAAAGGAAAAGAGCATTATAATCGACAGTTTTTCCAAAACATTCTCCATGACCGGATGGAGAATCGGATATGCCATCGCGGAAGCGGAGATAATAAATGCCGGAAACAAGGTTCAGGGACAGATACTGAGTAACCCGACATCCTTTGCACAGAAGGCTGCACTGAGTGCTATCACAGGGGATTTTGATTTTCTTGATGAATGGAAAACTCAGTATATAAAGAGGAGGAATTATATATACGACAGCCTGAGCTCCGATAAGAATGTGAAACTGAAAAGGCCGAAGGCTGCATTCTATGTTTTTCCGGATTTCTCTTACTATTTTGACAGACTGGGTATAAAACCCGCAAATGAGCGTTCAGAAATATTTGCATCTGTTCTACTGGACAGCAGCGGGGTCGCTGCTATTCCTGGTGCTGCCTTCGGTATGGATAATCATATCAGATTCAGCTATGCAACAGATATGAATACCATAGAGAAGGGAATGGAAAGGGTCAGATCGTTCTTAAATGAAATCAAATAAGATCTATAGGGATTTATGTAGTATTGTTTCCAAGGATAATGTCAAAACGGACCCTTTGTATAAAAAAACATTCAGTTATGATGCTACAGGAATTGAAAGCCCCCCTGAATATGTTGTATTTCCGGAAACAGAAGAACATGTGGCCGGGATTCTAAGATATGCAGATGATAATATGATCCCTGTCACCCCGAGGGGAAGCGGAGCAGGCTTTACCGGTGGCAGTGTGCCTCTCCGTGGCGGAATTCTCTTATGCCTTTCCAGGATGAACAGAATTATAGGTTTTGACAGGGATTCTTCTCTTATGGAACTGGAACCGGGAGTCATAACAGCTGATATAAACAGGTATGCACGGCAATTTGGCTACTTTTACCCTGTTGATCCTGCAAGCATGGAATTTTCAACAATTGGTGGAAATGTTGCTGAAAACGCGGGAGGCCCCAGGGCTGTGAAATATGGGACCACCAAAGAATATATCCTTGGTCTCAACCTTGTTCTTCCCGGCGGAATACTGATAAAAGCAGGTTCAAAAACAATAAAGAATGTTGCCGGTTATGATCTGACATCCCTGATTACCGGTTCAGAAGGTACATTTGGAGTTGTTACAAAAATTTGCCTAAAACTTATTCCCCTGCCGGAAGCAAAGAGAATATGCCTTATCCTTTTCAATGATAAAAGACAGGCAGCAAGGGCTGTAACTGCAATAAGATCAGCAGGCATAATCCCTTCCTGCCTTGAATTTATGGATAAAAAGGCATTCCAGTTTGCAAAAAAGCCGGGCAATTTTAATATCGCTGATAATGATAATGTAGATGCGTGCATTCTGCTGGAATGGGATGGTGACAAGAGCTCCATTCTCCATCAGGAAGAAAGGATATTCAATCTAATTGACAGGAAAGACATGCTGGACATAATCTTCCCTGACGAAAGAATTTCCGAGGATGAAATCTGGGCGCTGAGAAGGTCTGTTTCACCTGCAATCGTCAAACTTGGCAAAAGGAAGATAAATGAGGATATTGTAGTTCCCATATCACAGATACCCGATGCTATTGACAGGATATATGAGATTGCATCAAAGCATGATATAGACATTGTTAATTTCGGGCATTTCGGGGATGGCAACATACATGCGAACCTGATACTGAAGCAGGATTCGGAAGAGGAAAACAAGAGGGCTGAAAAATGCCTGGAAGAAATATTCAATTATGTGATCAGCATTGATGGAAGCATATCAGGAGAACACGGAATCGGAATCACAAAGAGAGATTTCCTGAAGTATCAGTATAATGAAAAAGAAATATCAATAATGAGACAAATAAAAGGGATATTTGACCCTAAGGGCATAATGAATCCCGAAAAGATCTTTGCAACATGAGAAAGAATATTAAGCTTATTATAGGGCTTCTTATCAGCGCCATCTTTCTTTATATTACATTTTACAATATGGATTTCGGAGAGATCAAAGATGCGCTGAAAAAAGCAAATTACTGGTGGCTTATCCCTTCACAGATAGCATTGTGGGCAAGCCTTTTTTTCAGGGCTTACAGGTTTAAGGTCATGGCTCAGAAAAAGGTGAATCTGCATTTCTGGGATGCCTTTTCTGCGATAATGATAGGCTATTTCGGAAACGGAGTCCTGCCGGCAAGGCTGGGTGAGGTATTGAAAGCGCGGACCATCAATGATAAGACAAAGGCCACATTTTCAACATCGATAGGCCTTGTTTTCCTGGAAAGGATACTTGATCTTTTCTTCATGCTGGTCATCTTTATATTATTCTTCATTATAACCTTAATTAAAAACGATTCCATGTCCCCTGAGCTCCAGAAGACCCTGATGTTCGGTTCCGTGCTTGCAACACTGCCCTTTGTGGTTTTCTTTATAATCCTTATTAAAGAAGATCTGTTCTGCCGTATCTTCAGGAAGATATTATTCTTTTTGAATGACCATGGAAAGGAAAAAGCTGAAAGTATTTTAAAAAGATTTCTGGAGGCTTCCCATTCAATAAAAAAGCCCATATTCCTCCTGAGGCTGATACTGCTTTCTTTTTTGATCTGGGTACCTGTAATATTCAATGCTTATTATGCATTTTTCTGTTTTGAGGACCTTAAAGGGCTGCCTTTAAGGGCTGCAATGCTCACAGTTATTCTCGTTGCTATTGGCATAACCCTCCCTTCAAGCCCGGGCTATATAGGCCCCTATCATGCAGCAGCAAAATATGCATTGAAGGTATATTCAAAAAATCTGTCAAGCATCGGATCATTTGCCATAGTACTGCATATAAGCCAGATGCTTCCCATGATTCTTGTAGGATTCATTTTCTTTAACAAGGAGAACCTGAAGCTGAAAGAAATCAGAAAAATACAAGATGAAGAATAGCTTTATCCACATTGTTGAAACAGACAGCATTGAATTGCTTAAAAATAAGATTGAATCAATGTATCCTGATGTAAAGCAGATACTTGAATATGATATTACTAAAACAGGTATAAAAAGCCTCCTTTTTGCCATCTCTTCAAATCCTCTGATAAGAATAAAAAGGGCATTTATTATAGAGAACCTTTTTGCTGAGGACAAGGAAAGGGTATCAAAAGGCATAAACATGGATAAAAACCCTGCTGGGGCTTTGAAATTCATAGAGAAGCTGACTGCAGATTCAGACCTGGATGATTTTATCGATAATGCAGTAAACAGGATGGATAAAAACACATACAAACAGCTTGGCCTTGACGGCATTGCTGTATTCTCAAAAAGAGAAAAGCTACTGAACCTTCTGGATTTAGATATGTCAGATGTTTCTGTAGATATCGAAAAATTCCTGCATGAGCATTCCAGTGATCATAATCTACTGTTCATACTCATATCTGGAAAAGACAATAAGGCAAAAATGAGGGACATGTCTGCTTGCTGTACATGCATCAATCTGATCAGAGGGAAAAAGGCTTATGGATACCAGACTGTGTCTCCCTCAGTAAAAAGCTTTATCATAGAATATGCAGACAAGGAAAACATAAGGATTACAGACGAAGCTGTGTCCCTGCTTTGTGAATTTACATCAAATAAGATTGATGCAATAAAGAACGAGCTGGTAAAGCTAAGGTCTCTGTTAAAGGACCGCCTGATCAATGAGCAGGCGGTTGCTGAAATTGTTAAAAAAGAGTCAACTGTTGATATATTCTATGTTATTAATGAGATATTTGATTCTGATTTAAATACTGCATACGGTATAGTTACTGATATAATGCAGGGAAATGTACTTATTGACGGAATCGACATAGATAGTTTCATTTTCATACTTTTGCCGCAGATGGTCTCTCATCTGCACCACGCCATTTTTGCGAAAGAGCTTATTAATAGGTACAATCTGAAGGATATTGAAAAAAAAGGATATAATGTTTTTAAATCAAAAACCTATGAATATCTTGTAGAACAGCTGAAAAAAGAGGATTCCTGGGTACAGAACAGAAGCTTAAACATACTTGCTTCTCATCCCTACAGGGCTTATCAGGTATTTATCTGGGCAGCGCGGCATAAAAGCAGTAAACTCAAAAACATAATACTCAGTATAGGCGAATTAGACAGGTTGATGAAAAGCTCGAAAATCAGCATCAAAAATAAGCTCTTTGAAATTATCTCCATGATTTATTTTTGAAATATATCAAAAAAATGTTATAAAATTCTATAACCTAGTCAGACAAAGGCTTTGCTAAATTTTGCAGGAGGTTTTATGCTATGGAACAGGAAATATCGGCAAATATAGCTGATTATGTGCAGAAAGCAGGTTTTGAAGGCAGTCCACGGTCAGTCATCCCTCTTCTACAGTATATTCAGGAAAAATTCTCGTATATACCTGAAAAGGCTATTGACGAGATATCTCTCTGGACTAAGGTATCCAGAAGCCACATATATGGAGTGATAACTTTCTACAGCCAGTTCAGGCTTATCCCACTTGGCAGAAACGTGATCAGGCTCTGCGACGGGACAGCCTGCCATATTAACAATTCAGAGCAGATTTACGATGAACTGGTAAGCATACTGAATATCAAAGACGGCCAGACAACTGAGGATGGAATGTTCACTCTTCTTACTGTAGCATGTCTGGGGTGTTGCTCACTTGCACCTGTGATCATGATAAATGACAGGACCTACGGCAGGCTTACCCCAAAGCAGCTGAAAAAGATAATAGACAGCTATTATAAGCAGGAAGAAAAAGAGGCAGGTGATAAAAATGAAAATTAAAGTTGGTTTGTCAAGCTGCGGAGTATCTGCAGGGGCAGGCGTATTATACGAAAAACTGTCAATGCACCCGTTGATAAAGGAAGGTAAGATTGATCTGATGCATACCGGCTGTATAGGCATGTGCTATAATGAGCCATTAGTCGAGATTATTGATGATCAGGGAGACTATATATACGGTAATCTTGACGAAAAAAAACTGGACAAAATTATTCAGAGCCACCTGGTTGATAATGTTCCTGTCACAGAGTTTATTGTGCATTCTGATAGAATGGAAACCAGTCATGACAGCTTTTTTAAAAAGCAGGTAAAGATTGTCCTGAGAAGGTCAGGCGTTATAGACCCTGAATCAATTGATGAATATATTCATGATAAAGGCTATCAGGCGTTGAAAAAGGTATTAGGCAGCATGTCATATGATGATGTCATTAATGAGATCAAGGAATCAGGCCTCAGGGGAAGGGGAGGTGGAGGATTCCCTACCGGGCTTAAGTGGAGCTTTGCCAGGAAGAACAGGGGAGATAAAAAATATGTTATATGTAATGCTGATGAAGGCGATCCTGGTGCTTTCATGGACAGAAGCACACTGGAGGGGGACCCGCACAGCATTCTCGAGGGTATGACAATCTGTGCCTATGCAATTGGTGCTGATGAAGGCTATATATATATCAGGGCTGAATATCCCAAAGCTGTCGCCAGGCTTAAAAAGGCAATAAAGGACTCAGAAGAGAGAGGTTTTCTTGGTGAAAATATACTTGGAAGCAATTTCAGCTTCGATATACATATAAAGGAGGGAGCAGGGGCATTTGTCTGCGGTGAGGAAACCGCACTGATAGCATCAGTGGAGGGAAAAAGGGGCATGCCTGTATTAAGGCCTCCTTTTCCTGCAGAAAAAGGCCTGTGGGGAAAGCCCACAAACATTAATAATGTTGAGACATTTGCCAATATCCCCTGGATTATATTAAATGGTGCAAAAGAATATTCAAAATACGGGACAGAAAAAAGCAAGGGGACTAAGGTATTTGCAATGGCCGGCAAGATAAAGAGAAGCGGGCTGGTTGAAGTGCCGATGGGAATTACAATAAATGAGATAGTATATGATATATGCGACGGTATAGTTGGAGATAAGAAATTCAAGGCAGTTCAGATGGGAGGGCCTTCCGGAGGCTGTATTCCGGCAAGGATGGGTGATACAAAGATTGATTATGAATCAATAACAGCTACTGGGGCAATTATGGGTTCCGGCGGGCTGATAGTAATGGATGAGGATACATGTATGGTTGCCGTGGCAAAATATTTCCTGGATTTTACACAGAAAGAGAGCTGTGGCAAATGTACTTTCTGCAGGATTGGTACAAAGAGAATGGAGGAGATTTTGCAGAGGATAATAGAAGGCAGAGGAGAAGAGGGTGATATTGAACTCCTTCAGAAACTTGCTGCCCAGATAAAGGATAACAGCCTTTGCGGTCTGGGGCAGACTGCTCCAAACCCTGTGCTTACTACAATCAAATATTTCAGGGAAGAATATGAAGAGCATATTTTCAATAAAAAGTGCCCGGCAAGATCCTGCAAAAGCCTTATAAAATTTGAAATTGATCCGGAAAAATGTATCGGCTGTACCCTTTGCTCCAAGGTATGCCCTGTTTCGGCTATTCGGGGCGAACCCAAAAAAGTTCATGAGATTGATCAGTCATTGTGCATTAAATGCGGCAAATGCCTGGATAGCTGTAAATTTTCAGCAATCACTAAGGAATAGAGGGGGTAATAGTTATGAAATTTCTGAATCTTAATATTAATGGTAAAGAATATACTGCAGATGCTGGCAAGACTGTACTGGATGTTATCAGGGAAAATAATATAGATGATATCCCCACTCTCTGTCATGATAACAGGTTAAAACCCTATGGAAGCTGTTTTTTGTGCGTTGTAGAGATTGAGGGATTCAGGACATTAAAGCCATCCTGTTCAACCCCAGCAGCAGATAATATGGTGATCAGGACCAATACTGAGAAGGTTATCGAAGCCAGGAGAACAGCCCTTGAACTGATTCTTTCAAACCATTATGCGGACTGCATTGCACCCTGTACTCAGGAATGTCCGGCCGGGGTTGATATCCAGGGATATATTGCACTGGCCTCAATGGGAAAATTTGAAGAGGCCATAGAACTTATCAAAGAGACAAACCCCCTTCCCCTTGTATGCGGAAGGGTTTGTACCAGGCCGTGCGAGCTTGCCTGCAGGCGCAATGATGTTGATGAAGGTATGGCTATAGACTTTCTTAAAAGGTATTGCGCTGATATCGACATGATGTCTAAATACCGGAAAATCAAAGATAAGGAAAAACCTAACGGGAAAAAAGCAGCTATTATAGGTGCCGGGCCTGCAGGGCTTTCTGCAGCATATTATCTAAGCATTCACGGTTTTGAATGCGAGATTTTTGAAAAACTGCCGGAACCGGGGGGCATGCTTAGATGGGGAATTCCAGCCTACAGGCTTCCGAGGGATATTCTTGCAAAAGAGATATCCTTCATTACTGATATGGGCGTCAAAATCCATACAAATAGTGAATGGGGCAGGGATTTTACACTCAGAAGCCTCCAACAGGATTTTGATGCCGTATTTATTGGAATCGGGTCTCATAAAAGCACTTCGATGAGGATGAAGGGTGAGGACCATCCTGATATCATTGAGGGTATATCCTTTTTAAGAGATTTTGAGAAAGGATGTTATAATATAAAAGGCAGAAATATAATGATTATTGGAGGCGGAAATACAGCAATCGACTGCTCAAGGACTGCGCTAAGGTTAGGAGCTGAAAGGGTTATCCTGCTTTACAGAAGAACAAGAAAAGAAATGCCAGCAAATGATGTTGAAATAGAAGAAGCTGAAAAGGAAGGTGTTGAAATGCATTTTCTATCAGCTCCTTTATCTGCAGAAACTGATGAAAATGGATCCCTGACAGGGCTCAACTGCATTAGGATGGAGCTTGGAGAGCCTGATGCATCAGGAAGGAGAAGGCCAGTCCCAATTTCAGGCAGCGATCACCTTGTAGAATGTGATGCTGTTATTGCTGCCATAGGCCAGCAGACAGATACAGCCTTTATAAGCCTGGCAAAGCAGAAGGAAGAAGATCCAGTTGAAGAGAAGCTTGACTACACAAGATGGAATACTATCAAAGTTGATGAGAATACAAAACAGACCAATATTCCGGGAATATTTGCAGGCGGGGACATAGCAACGGGTCCATGGATTGCAATCAGTGCCATTGCAGAAGGAAGAAAGGCTGCAAACGGCATTATGAATTATCTTACAGGCAGAAGCTTTATTGAAGATGAAAACAGGTTTTATTCATTAAGGAAGAATTTATCCGATAAGACATACATACCGGCTGATATCAAAAATGATACAAAAAGGGTGAAGATGCCAGAACTTTCCCTGGATGAAAGGAACTTGACATTTGATGAGGTCGAGCTTGGCTTAAGCCCTGAGGATGTATATAATGAAACTGGAAGGTGCCTGAGCTGCGGATGTCTTGCAGTATTTGACTGCGACCTGAAAAAATATGCCGGCAAGTATGGAATTGATATATCCCATTATAAGAATAAGGTTGAATACCGTGACCAGCCTGTGAAAAGCATTCACCCCTTCATAAACTATGAACTGAACAAATGTATTCTTTGCGGCAAGTGTGTCAGAGCATGTGATGAGATCAGGGGGGTATGGGCAATAAGCTTTACAAAAAGGGGATTTAATGCTGAAATACAGCCTGTGCTTGACAGGCCCCTTCTCGAATCTGATTGTATCAGCTGCGGAGAATGTGTTGATATATGTCCTGTAGGGGCTCTTACAGAGGCATATCCCATAAGGCTTCCCGGGCCTTTTGTCTTTGATGAAGATGAAAGCACCTGTATATTGTGTTCTAATTTATGCAGTATATCATATCTTTCCAAAGCTGGCATCCCTGTAAGCGTTAAAGCCGGCAATGACAGCCTGACACCCTTCAGCCTCTGCGCAAAGGGAAGGTTCGGGCTGACCAGGATGGGAAATGATCATATCAGCAGTGGTTCATTGGAGAAACAGAAAAAGAATATCTTTGATTTTGCGGAAAAATTAAGAAAGATTAATGGAAAATCTGCCGGTATATATATTTCTCCATTTGCTACAAACGAGGAAGCAAGGATATTAAAAGCCATCTCGGAGCTTCTTTCAGTAAAGTATACCGGGATAATGAGTGCCTATATGCCTGAAGAAATTATAAGAATGTCAGAATCTCCTGATGTTTTAGCCAGTTCAGACCTTATAATAGCGACAAATCCAAACAGGAAAGATGGCAACCTGGTTATGGATGTTCTTTTGAGGAACCTTAAGAAATCAAATAAGGATATAATCGCCCTTTATGGAGATGCAGAGAAGATATGGAATATCGGGCTCAGTTCATTGGATGCCGGAACGGAAGAAAATTTGGAGGCTCTTCTCTTAGCTGTTGTTCGGGATCTAATATCTGATGATAAGCTTAAGAAGGATGATTTTTACGGATTTATCACTGAGATTGAATCCTGCCAGGGCTATAATGCACTTCAGAAGGACAAAGATGAAATCCTGAAAAGAATAGGAAGGCATGATAAAATATCTATTGCCTTAAATGCATGTTCATTGAAAACAATAGTCCTTTGTGCAATTCTTAAAAGAAATCTGAGAAATTCAAAGGAGATTCATATTCATATTTTCTCTGATGCAATAAACCTGAGGGGATTATATGAAGAGGGTTTTAATTCAGACATAGGCCTCGATATTACCTCCGGAATATTCTATGGAGAAAATCCTTTCCTTGATGAAAGGGTGAATAATGCTGCAAGGAATATTGAAAACAGGTTTTTTATTGATGAGTTTGAACCAGGTACAGATGATCCCTTTTTACAGCTTCCTCCATTTTATAATAATAAGGGGACATTCAGGCTTTTTGACGGAAAGGATATGGAATTAAAAGCTGTGCCTTTTGCAAGGCCATCTCTATTAAGGACAGAAATGCTCGAACTTCTTTATAGCGAGCTGAAAAAGCATTTTCCTGAAAAGAGGGATTCAGCAAAACAGGAATCCAGCAGAAGAATATTAAAAAGGGATATCTATAATACAAATACCCTGGCATTTAAACTTAATGACTTTATAAAGAAATACAGACTCGGATAGTTAAGGAGGAAATTTATGAAAATTGCTGCAATAATCAGGAGTGTTCCAGATACTGAAGCAAAACTGAGAATCCTTAATAAGGATATTAACAGAAGTGAAATTGATTTTATCGTCAATCCTTATGATGAATATGCAGTAGAGGAAGCTCTGAAGCTGAGGGAAAAGCTGCAAGACTCCTCAGTGGATATCTACTGTATAGGGCCGGAGACTGCGGATAAACAGCTGAAATGGGCTCTGAGCGTTGGAGCAGATGAAGCCTTCAGGCTTTCACTTGACAGCTGGTACAACATTTCAGAAGACAAATCAGCCAAAATACTTTCGGATGAACTCAAGGACAAGGGATATGGATTCATTTTCACAGGCAAAAAGAGTATTGATTATGATATCTCTTCTCTTCCCTTTTATCTTGCAGATTTGTTAAATTACAAAATAATGCCGTCTGTAGTGGCTTTTGAATATTTTCCTGATGAAAACAGTGTCGAAATGAAAGCTATTATTGATAACAGGAAGATTGTAAAAAAAGGCGAACCGCCAATAATAATCTGCTGCGAAAAAGGATTGAATGAACCCAGGTATCCTTCATTAAAAAATATCATGAAAGCCAAGAAAAAGGAGATTAATACTGTCAGTATTGACCCGGAGATTATTAAAGGCTCATTGGTAAAAGTGCAGAACCTTACGGTACCTGTAATCAGAAGAAAATCAGAGGTTCTTAAAGGGGAAAGGCCGGAAATAGTAAAGAGGCTGGCAGAGATTATATCCGAAGAAATTAAGGTTTTATAGAGGAGAAGGGTGATGAAAAAAATATTTTTGCTTATTGATACCTCGGATTCCAGGATAAAGAAATCTGCTTTTGAAATACTGTCTCATCTAAGGGAGACCTTTGGTAATGATACTTCCATTACAGGGTATTCTCCAGATATCCTGAGCAAGGATCAGATAGAGCTGCTGAATAATTATTCCCTGGAAAGGCTTTATATTCCAAAAGAACCTAAAGACATCAATAAGATTGAACATCATAAAGCTACGCTTATCAGCCTCATGAAGGATGAGGATTATGACTTTTATTTCGGGTCCGCTACAGATTGGACAAATATAATTATGCCTTCAATTGCTTTCATAAAAAAATGCAGTTTTTATGAAAATTGCACGGGACTTTCATTTACCGGGCAATTATGTCTAAAAAAACCTTTCTATGGTGATAAGATTGTTGCTGATATAGAAGAAGGCATTCCTGCCGCAGCATCCTTCAGGCAGAAGTCCTTTTCAGTAATTCCTCCAGAGGGAGATAGAAAGGGTGTCCAGGTAATAGAGTACGACCTTTTAATGCCTTCTCTTTCATGGATATTTGAAGGCATCGATGAACAGGATGATTCATTTGGCAAAAGCATGGATGTTAAAGATGCAGATATTGTCATATCAGTGGGCAGGGGCATCCAGGATAAGGATAAGATATCAGCTGTTGGAGAGCTTATTGACCTGTTTGAGGGAAGAGCCTGCCTGGGAGCATCGAGAGTAGTCGTAGATCAGGGATGGGCGCCATTTTCAAATCAGGTCGGCCAGACAGGGAAGATTGTCGCACCGACCCTGTATATAGCTCTTGGCATCAGTGGTGCTGTCCAGCATCAGGTTGGCATGAATCCATCAAAGTATATAATTGCTGTAAACAAGGATCCGGAAGCTCCCATATTCGAGATATCGGATTATGGAGTAGTGGATGACCTGTTTGAGTTTATCCCCGCTTTTGTTGAAGAACTGAAGAGGGCAAAATGCTGATCAGATGATAGCATCATCCATGTATTGCCAGTCTGCAGTAAATAGCCCATGAAAGCTGTCTGTTTTCCGGGATGCGCAGGATGAAAACACTTATATAAGAGATATAATAGTCAATAAATCAGATACATTCAGGCAGGATGCGCTATGAGAAAAATAATGCTATTAGCAATGCTTGCAGTATGCTTTGCAATGTGCTCAAGAGATTATGGAGGCAAACCCGGCAAGTCTGATATTAAGGAGCTTCAAGCATGCTATATACCTCAGCCAACACCAGAGGAGACTGTAAGACTTGAATTAAAGCTTATGGAAAAGGGCATTTATTGCTATGATCTGCCTATTTTTGATATGGAATGGAGAAAAAGGGGCTCTTCTATTAAGATTTCAGAAAGGTACAGGGATACAGCCAAAAAATTTTCCAAACCTGTAAAAACTTTTATATTATCAGATCTTGCAATAGTATATTACCCTGAAGACAGGAGCCTGGGCCCTGACTTCTTATATAAAACACCGGAAGGATGGGTCCTTGACAGGACAGCTGTATGGGATTATATACACTATAATTATGCAAGCGATGGCTGGTTTGCTTATGATGGGAATTATCCCTACCTTGATATGCTCAAGCAGGTATTTCCCATGCAGAGCGTTAAGCTGAACAATGGGGTTATGGCATGGGAAATTGAAAGGTAAAAAATCTTTAATAAAACAGTAATTCAGGAGGTCTTTTAAAAATGAATCAAATCCCGGATAGAATAATAGTATTTTTTCTATTGATTGCTGTCAGCTTCATGTTTATGCACAGCAACCTGGCCGGTGAAAAACCGGTGATAATTGGTGTAGTACAGAATCTGACCGGGCCATGGGCCTCCATTGACGGCCCCTCCTGGAAAGGCATACAGCTTGCGGCAGATGAGATTAACGGTTCCGGCGGGATTCTTGGCAGGCCTGTCATGGTTAAATGTATTGATACCAGGGCAGACGACTCATTAGTATCCCGGGCAGTCACTGATTTGATAGAAAAGGATAAAGTATCCGTTATTATCGGTTATAGCGATACTAACTGGGTATTGACAGCAGCATCGATTGCATTGAAGCATAATATACCATTTATAACTCCAGGTGCGACCGACCCCCTTATTCCGGATAAAACAGCCGCATGGCTGGCATGCTTCGGGGATAATGTACAGGCCGCTGTAATGGCGGAGTGGGCCTTTAAAGAGATGGGGCTAAAAAAAGCTGCTCTTTGGATTGATAATACTTCAGACTTCAGCATCATTGTAAGCAGGTACTTTGAGGATGCATTTTCTCATTTCGGCGGTGAAGTTATATACTGCGATTATTTTGAAACGGGGTCCACTGATTATTCAGATCTTGTAAAACGTCTTAAGGAGAGTGAAAAGTCCGGAAGAATTGATTCTGTATATATAGGAGCTGTGCCGGGAAATATTGGATTAATAGTCAGACAGATCAGGAAGGGGGGAGTAACTGTACCTGTCCTGGGTGAAGACGGATTTGATACTCCTCTTCTTATTGAAGAAGCAGGAGAACATGCTGAAGGTGTTGTTTTTGTCACACATATCTCCCTGAATAGCCCTGATGAACATATGCAGGAATTTATTAAAAAGTACAGTGCTAAATATAATAATGCGCCTGAAAATGCTTTTGCAGTCCTTGGATATGATACCATGAATCTTGTTGCTGAGGCAATAAAACTTGCGGGAAGTGATGATCCCATAAAGATTGCTGAAAGCCTTTCCAGGATAAAGGATTTTCCTGGAATTGCAGGTTCCATAAGCTACAGCAGAGGCAATAAGGTACCCCAGAAAAGCGTATCTGTCATGGTTGTAAAGAACGGCAGTTTTTCTACATTATCTGTGATGAAGCCTTCTTATGTCCCGGATCCAGGAATTGTCGAAAAAGAAACTGAATAATCAGGCCTTTTCATACTGAGGATACTGAAAAGGATTTTCTATTTATCATAGTAAAGATCCATTAATTCCCTGGGTGTATATGTTCCTGCCAGCATTTTCCTGATACGGCATACCCTTTTTCTGTTCCTTTCAGGGTATCTTTTGACATGGAAGCTGTTAGGAGCAATGATCATTGCTACCAGTGCCAAATATTCATCCTCGGACAGTTTTGAAAATGGCTTTTGAAAATACTCGTCTGCTGCTTCCTGAAAGCCCCTGATGGACCTGTTATTGCTTTCTCCCATATATGCAGTATTTATAAAGATAAGCAGCTGTTGATTTTTTGGGACAAGTGCATCAAGGGCAAAGACAGCAATAAGGCTCTGCCTTATCTTATCAATGCCGGGCTTGAAGTTTTCAAAATACAGGTATTTAACCATTCCTTGTGTGATGGTGGTGAGCCCGGCGCCTGGAGTAACAAGGTCTATACCATTGTGCTCGTAAAAGCAGGGATCTTCTACCTTAAGAAGAATTTCAAGCCATCCGTCCGGAAGGTCTGAGAGCTTGATCTGTATTTTACCGGATTTTAGAATTCCGCTGATGAGAGCGGGTGTTTTTCTTCGTGCCTTAATAATGGTTATTGTATAATAAGCTGCTGCTGAAATAATTGTTAAAAAAAAGATGAGAATGAATAATCTTAAGGCTTTCTTCATTTAATTAGATACGAGGATATCCTCGCCTCAGGCAGCAGGGGAATGATCCTGCCTGACCTTTTTATTCTGATGAAAAATCAAATCCTCCCTCAGGCATGATCATGGCAAACCTGGATGTGGTTTGATGCTCAATGCCTGAAGGTAGGGGAATTCAGGCTTTATTCTTTATCAGGACCCTTTTTTATATATTCAATAAGCCCGCCTGCATTAAGTATCTGCAAAACCTCTTCCGGGAGGGGAGGAAAGCTGAATTTGCCTTTTTCTGTATTTACGCTTCCCTTTTCAAAATCTATCTCTATTTCATCATTATTCTCTATACTGTCTACTATCTCTTCGCTCATAAGTATAGGAAGCCCTGCATTTATGCAGTTGCGGAAATAGATCCTTGCAAATGACTTGGCAATTACTGCCCCAACTTTTGCGTATTTAAGACAGAAGGCTGCCTGCTCCCTGGATGAACCACAGCCGAAATTATAACCTGCTACTATTATATCGCCGGGTTTTACCTTTTTTATAAAATCCGGATCAAGGTCCTCAAGGGCATGTTTTGCGATCTCCTCAGGTTCTGTAACTGTGTAGGTGTATTTCCCTGGAAATATTACATCAGTATTTATATTATCACCATATTTGAATACTTTGCCTTTAATGATTCCCATTTTATAACCTCCTGTTAATATGCACTGGTAATATAGCCTGCTGCAGCTGAGGCTGCTGCTGTCTCAGGATTGCAGAGATAGACAGATGCTTTTGGGTTTCCCATTCTGCCTTTAAAATTCCTGTTGGCAGTGCTGAGGCATACCTCACCGTCTGCCAGGGCGCCTTCATGAGCTCCAAGGCATGGGCCACAGCCGGGGTTCATGATAACAGCACCGGCATCAACCAGTGTAGTAATGGTTCCATTTTCTATCGCCTGCCTGTAAATATCCCAGGAAGCCGGGAATACAAGCATTCTGACACTCTTTGCTATTTTCCTGCCTTTGAGTACCCTGGCTGCCTTCTCCAGGTCTCCTATCCTTCCATTGGTGCATGTTCCCAGCAGAACCTGGTCAATTTTTGTATGCTCGAGCTCATCAATTGTCACAACATTATCTACAGTATGAGGCTTTGCAATCTGGGGCCTGAGATTCGTTACATCAAATACAAGCTCCTTCTCGAAATTTGCATCTTCATCGCTTTTGATGATCTCGAAGCTGTCCTTCTTTATCTTATCTATATATTTAAGCACATCACTGTTTGGCAGAAAATATCCATTCTTTGCTCCCATCTCTGCTGACAGGTTGCATAGAACCATCCTGTCAGATACTGGAAGAGATTCTGCAAGGGGGCCGACAAATTCCACTGCTTTATATAATGCACCGTCAGCTCCTATGTCGCCAATAATTTTGAGTGCCAGGTCCTTTGAGTCAACTCCCTTACGGAATTTACCCTTCAGGATGATTTTCATGGTCTCAGGTACCCTCAGCCATATCCTGCCGGTAGCCCACAGGGCTGCGACCTCTGTTCTGCCTATACCCGCTGCAAAGGCTCCGAAAGCACCATAGGTATTTGTGTGGCTGTCGCTTCCGAGTATAAGCTTGCCGGGGAGTGCAAAACCCTGTTCGCACAGTACCTGGTGACAGATACCATAATTGATATCATAGAAATTTGGAATTTTGTGCTTTTCAACAAATGCCCTTATTGTTTTGTGGTTTTCAGCATTCTTTGCGTCGGATGCAGGTATGACATGGTCAAGGATAATTACAATATGTGATGGTATCTCAACCTTATCAGTCCCGATCTTTGCAAAGGTTTTTGAAATAGCCGCTGCATTATCATGAGAAAGTACGTAATCAGGGCGAGCTACAACTATCTCACCTGCTGAAACTGAACCTTTTCCGCTTTTAAGCGCCAGTATCTTTTCAGATAGTGTTTTTCCCATATTAATACTCCTCTTTAATTATGAAATGGTTCAAAATTTATAAAATCAGCATGGAAGACAACTACACCTTCAGGTGACCGTTTATTAAGATTGCCTTCCTTACTGTGGTATGCAATTGCGTTCAGTATTTTCGGATCAAGGTCAAATTCATAGCACAGCCCGACCCCTGAAAATGGATGCCTCAGCAGCTTGCCGAGACGGCTTGTATAGAATTTCCCCTTATCATCGATCGAATATTCTACAAGCTTTCCGATATCATGAAGAAGGGCTGAGGCTATCAGTACATCTCTGTCCAGCGGATTTCTGTCTCCATATATATCGGCAAAGACATCATAGCTTTTTATGCATATATTTGTCACTCCCCTTATATGCTCGATCATATTCATTGGACAGCCTTCTATCAGGAGTGTAAAAGGCATTTTATAGAGGTCAGCATATGACCACTTTCCAAGATCAAGAGCCTTTTCAAAGATCTTTACAACCTTGTTTTTCAGTTCTTCACTTACAATCTCATTAATTTCAGGAATGTGTCTGGTAATTTCCATTATCTCCTCCTTTTATTTATTAAAATATTCTTTAAGCTTATCAGTAATAATGCCTAAACTTGCATGAATCACAGGGCACTCAGGCAATGCATTCAGGAATCTTCTGCCATACCTTTTCTGCACTATTCTATTGTCGAGGATAAATACTACACCTCTGTCAGTTTTGTTTCTGATAAGTCTTCCAAATCCCTGTTTCAGCAGCAATATTGCTTTAGGAAGGGCATACTCATAAAAGGGATTTCTTCCCTGTTTCTCAATATACTGGTATCGCGCCTGTTCAATCGGGTCAGCGGGTGACCGGAAGGGCAGGCGTGTAATTATTACGCTCTGAAGTGATTTTCCAGGGACATCAATACCTTCCCAGAAGGAATCCAGAGCAAATAATACCCCGTTTTCCCTTGATTTAAAATCAATCAACTGATGGTCTCTTGGCATATCACCCTGTTTCATAGGTATTTTACCGAATGCAGGTATTACATCCCTGAGCTTGTCATAAGCTTCTTCAAGAAAGAGCTTTGACGTGAAGAGTATAAGCACTCCTCCCTCAAGGTGGCTTAAGACCATGTGTATGGCGGTGATCACCTCCTCACGGTAGAACATCTCCTCAGAAGGGGATGAAAGCCCTTCAGGGATGAAAAGCAGTGCCTGCTTATTCGTCAGGAATGATGACTTATATACGCTCTTTATTTTCTGATCAGGTGGAATATTTGATAGCCCGGTCCTTTCTTCAAAGAACTTAAAATCATCTTCTACATTAAGTGTTGCTGAAGATGCTACAAAACTGCTCAGTTTGCTGTAAAGGGCGTCTGTCAGGAAGTCCCCGACGAGAACAGGTGCATTCAGTATTCTGAAAAAGGGGGCTTTATATCTCTTTGATAATTCAATCCAGTATACCCTGTCGTCTTCAATATTGAAAAAAGACTCAAAAACAGAGATTATATATGTCAGCTTTTTATAAATGCTTTTTAATATAATAAAATCCATGTCCATAAGGTCGAGGATCTGCTGAGGGAGGCATGCATAACCCTGATAAATGAATTTTATTTCAATGTAAAGACTGCTGAGTATATTAAAGATATTCTGAAGATTTTCGCTGATTGTATTGTAATAATCAGAATTGTCATTTTCAATCCTGTGCCTTATCTCACCGTTTTTAAAATAGCTGTCCTTAAAAAACTGCGATGAAAGCTTGAATATCCTGTCATATTCAATCTCGATATTTAAATGTATTTTATGGATACCGGCTATAGTATTATTGATCCTGTCTTTTATTTCTGAAAGCCTGTCCAGGATCTCACTTTCAAGCCTGAGGACATCCAGATGATTCTGCCTTACCAGCATTTTAAGCAGAATACCCCTGTTCTTAACAGGATTGTGAAGCTCTTTCAGAAGATGGTATATCTGAAGATTTGACGCATCGATTGTGAAGCATTTGCTCATTATATCCTCTATATGGTGTGCTTCATCCATTATTATATGCTTGAATGGCGGAAGCAGTGCATTCTCATCGAAGGAAATAAGGCTGTTTTTAAGAAAAATATCATATGCAAGAAGATAATGATTAACAATTATAATATCGCAGGAAGAAAGCCTCCTTTTATGCTCGAAATAAAAGCATTTTTCATAGAAAGGGCATTTGATCTTGTGGCATTTTTCATGATCGGATGCTATAAGGTTCCACAGTTCATTGTCAATTTGAGCCACAAAATCGCTTTTTAAGCCTGTTTTCGTTTTTTTTGCCCAGCTGAGCAGGCTTTCCATCGAACTTAAATCAAATTCAATGTCAAACATTATATTATCTTCCTGTGTGACATATGCAAGCTTTCTGAGGCAGACAAAATTCCCTCTTCCAAGCGCCAGGGCAAAATCCGCCTTAAGCTCCGGGTCTTTTACCAGTTTTGGAAGATCGCTCTGGATAAGCTGCTGCTGAAGGTTAATTGTCTTTGTCGATATTATTACCCTCTCCTTGTTGGTCTTTGCCCAGATTATGGCAGGTATTAGATAAGCAAAGCTCTTTCCTATCCCTGTGCCTGCCTCAATTAATGCAAATTTATTTTCATTGAATGCATTAACAATATCTATAACCATCTGCTTCTGCTCAATCCGGTATTCAAAATTCTCAATAAGGTCCTTCAGGTAACCATCCTGCTGGAAATACGATATGATCGAAGACGGTTCTATTCTGCTGATGCTTTTCTTCTTGAGGCACTTGACTACAGTGTATAGATCGGTTGCATTATTATTTATTATAAAGAAACCGGTTCCATAATTGTTCGAGAGATCTTCCGCAATTGCTATATCAGCCTGGGATGGCTCTAAATCGCCGGATGGATGGTTATGGACAACTACATCATAGTCAGGGAGTGTTTTCTTAAGGGCAGGAACGCTGTATTTATTCCCCCATGCATAGGGTGTTATGGTATCAACCATATTGTCAGGATCTAGATTGCCGAGGAACAGTACCTCCTTTTCCCCGCAATCCTGTATATTCTTTACCATTACAGCGATCGCCCTTTTTGTAAAAAGCTCGTCTATATTCCTGAAATCTCTGTTCACTTATTAAAATCCCTTTTTATATATGATATCATGAGTTTTATAAAAAAGGATGCAAAAGTCATAAGTGTGACATATGACCTGCCCTTTTTCCTCTTATGAAATACGATAGGAATCTCAATTATCCTGATTCCAAGCCTGTGTGCTTTGTAGAGAAGCTCAGGATCTATAAGCCAGTCTTTTTTCTTCAGGGCCATGCTGTTAAAAAGCTCTTTTTTGAATACTTTTGGACAGCCGTTTGCATCTTTTGTCCTGACTGAGAACAGGATTGAATACAGCTTATTGTATATGTAAGAGCCCAGTATCCTTAATCCCCCATCCTCCCTCATTACCCTGCTTATCTTTATCAGGCAGTCAGGATTGGCAACGGCTTTTTCATATACCTTTATAATATCACTTATATCCACCTGGTTATCTCCCCATATATAGCCTATTATTTCACCTTTTGCCATTTTAAGCCCCTCTATTATCCCGTTGCCGTAACCCTGGTTGTTTTCAATCCTGAACAGGGAGATGGTCTCGTCATTTTCCATGAGTTTCTTCACTATATCAGAGGAACTGTCGTTTGAACCATTGTCTATATAAAGTATCTCATAGCTGTAAGGAAAGGCCTTAAGACCATTTTTCAGGCTATTGTACATATCAGTTATGGATTCCTGCTCATTATACATCAGGATCCCGAATGTAGCGACCGGTCTTTCTTCCATATTCAACGATATTATCAATAATGATAAAAAAGGCAAATAAAATTGCCCTCAATTATATTTCTTGACCACTTGTACCTTGATTCTATAATTATTTTATGAGCGGCCTTTCCCTTCAAACATCCGGGATAAAATGGGTTAAACCTATGAAGATGGTACTTTATTCCCTTATTCCCGCCTGCATTTCCAGCGTATATTTTTTTGGTTTGAGGAGCCTGTTGCTTATTGCTGTTGTGGCTTCAGCCGGTTATCTGAGCGAGTACATGTTTGCAAGGCATTACAGGGAGAATGTCCATTCTTCAGTATTTGTTACCTGCCTTCTATATACCCTCACCCTTCCTCCTACTATACCATACTGGATGGCAGCAGTTGGTATTATTGCGGGTGTTGTTTTTGGAAAGATGGTTTTCGGGGGATTTGGAAGGAATGTATTTAACCCTGCCCTTGTAGGCAGGGCATTTATTTATGTTTCATTCGGGAATTTTTTGACGAACAGATGGGTTGAGCCGTTCAGCGAGGGCATAGGCGGATTTATACAATACAGCAGTTCTGTTGTTACGGAGGCTACTCCTCTTGCAAGGCTTTCAGGCGGCGGGGAAACTGACCTTTTCAGGCTCTTTATCGGCAATATATCGGGATGCTTGGGTGAAACCAGCGCATTGATGCTTCTTATAGGAGGCCTGTTTCTAATTATCAGGAAGGTTGCAGATTACAGGATAGTATTGTCCGGTATCTTTGGAATGCTTGCAATGAACTTTATACTTAATACAGCGAATGTGGAGGGATCAATTCCTTGCCTTCACGCCATCCTTTCCGGCGGATTTATGCTGGGCATCTTCTTTATGGCGACTGACCCTGTTTCCGCATCCTCATTGAAGGAAGGCAAACTGATATACGGATTAATTATAGGTGTTCTTACTACATTGATAAGAGTATTTTCAATATGGCCGGAGGGAATAATGTTTGCGATCCTTATAGCAAATATGTTCATCCCGATCATTGACCATGGCCTGAAAGAACTGAAAAAGAGGAAAAAGCAGAATGGACAGAGATAAAAGCACTCTTTATATTATTCTTTTTATGGCAGTAATTACAATTATTTCCATTTCACTTGTAAGTTCAGTATACCTTATTACCGAAGATACAATAAGAATAAATGAATCAGCTGTAAAAAAGCAGAGGCTGTTTTCTTCTGCAGGGCTTGATATTCCAGCGAACAGCATGGAGACGGACAGAATATACCGGGATTTATTCCAGGAAAGATCTGACAGCAACGGGATTCTGCTATATTATGAGATTTATGATAAAGCAGGGAAGATTGAAGGATATGCATTGCCTGTGAGAGGCAAGGGCCTTTGGGGCAATATAGACGCTTTTGTATCATTTTATACGGATTTAGAAACTCTCCGGGGTATAGATTTTGTTTCTCAGAACGAGACTCCAGGCTTAGGGGCAAGAATAACAGAAGAGTGGTTCATAAGTCAGTTTAAGGGGAAAAAAGTTCCCATTGATTATGTGCCTGAGGGTTCTGATACCGGAGATGATGAGTTTGAAGCAATTACAGGGGCCAGCTTTACCACTCAGGCTGTGAAGAATATCATAAACAGAGCCTCCAAAAGATTGAAAGAACATGCAAGGCTTATAGAATGAATTACAGGAAATTGAAAAAAGTACTATCAGAAGGGCTTTTTACAAATAACCCTGTCTTCTACCAGATCCTTGGAATCTGTTCGACCCTGGCAGTCACCAACCTGGTTAGGAATACAATTGTTATGTGTGCGGGCCTGATATTTACTCTTTCACTATCCAGTTCGACAATATCAGTATTAAGGAAGCTTATTCCCGCCAGGATCAGAATGATGGTAGAGGTTCTGATCATATCATGCTATGTAATCATATTTGACATAATTGTGAAGGCTTATGCTCCTGAAATATCATCACAGCTTGGCCCTTATGTGGGCCTGATTATTACAAACTGTATTGTAATGGGGAGGGCAGAAGCATTTGCATTGAATAATCCGCCGGCACTATCCCTGTTTGACGGGTTTATCCAGGGAATTGGATATTCATATGTCCTGTTAATTATATCAATTTTCAGGGAGATACTTGGATCCGGGACTCTTGCAGGATTCAGGGTCATGGGAGAATGGTGGACAAACTGGTCTATAATGGTCATGGCTCCAGGCGCTTTTTTCATGCTCGCGATCTTAATATGGGTAATAAAAGGCGCAGTATTACGAGACAGGCAGGAGGATAAAAAATGAGCGAGGGGATGCTGTCTTTTGCTATTTTCTTTGCGGCAATATTTACAAATAATATTCTTCTTACTAATTACCTTGGAATGTGTTCTTTCTTATCAGTCTCCAGGGAGGTAAATACATCTATTGGGCTTGGAATAGCTGTAACGTTTGTGATGTCTGTCACAAGTGTTCTGAACTATCTTGCATATTATTATATCCTTGTACCCTTCAATATCGAATACCTGCGCTATATTGTATTTATTGTGATAATTGCTGCCTTTGTACAGCTGGTCGAGATGATAATAGAAAGGATATCAGATCCGCTTTATCTTTCACTGGGTATTTTTCTGCCCCTGATAACTGTCAACTGTGCCATTCTCGGGGTAAGCCTGTTTATGATAATAAGGGAATACAGTATGCTTTCATCTTTTGCCTACGGGCTTGGATCAGGCATTGGATGGTTTCTCGCGATACTTGCTATGGCTGGAATAAGGCAGAAGATAAAAAAAGCAAGGATACCAAAGGGCCTTGAAGGTGCCGGTATAGCACTGATAATTGCCGGGATCATGGCTCTTGCCTTCATAGGTTTTTCAGGTATGATTGATATAAACTGACAGGAGAGTCTTTTGGTTGCTGAACTGATAGTTACAGTCCTGATTATTACAGCTTTAACCACAATTCTTGCTGTACTTATGGTTATTGCAGACAGAACAATCGCAAATTACGGGGAACAGGAGATAGTTATCAATAAAGAGAAGAGGTTAGTGGTTGATGGGGGCAGGCCACTTCTGTCTGCTCTTAAGGATAAAAAAATATTTATTCCTTCCGCCTGCGGTGGAAAGGGTTCCTGCGGATTATGCAAGTTACAGGTCAATAGCGGGGCAGGTGAATACCTCCCTACGGAGCTTCCCTGGATCACACCCGAGGAAAGAAAAAGGAATATAAGGCTGTCCTGCCAGGTAAAAGTAAAGAAGCGTTTTGACATTACTGTTCCGAAAGAGCTTTTCAATATACGTCAATACAGTACCGAAGTAATTTCTATTTCTGATCTGACCCATGATATAAAGCAGGTGACATTAAAAATCCTTGATAATGAGACTATAAGCTTTAAAGCAGGCCAGTTCATCCAGTTCGAGGTTCCGCTGTATGAACTTACATACGAGCCTGTTTACAGGGCTTATTCAATATCTTCCGCCCCGTCCATGGAAACCCTCATAGAGCTTGAGATCAGATATGTACCGAACGGCTTGTGTACAACCTATGTACACAAATACCTCAGGGAGGGACAAAAGGTGATGGTTAACGGTCCTTATGGTGATTTTTACCTGAGGGGGAGTGAGAGGGATATAGTATTCATTGCCGGAGGCTCTGGAATGGCTCCAATAAAATCAATGCTGCTTGACATGAATGAAAGGCAGCTGAACAGGAAGGCTGTCTATTTTTTTGGTGCAAGAAGCCAAAGAGACCTCTTTCTGCTTGATGAAATGAAAAGGATGGAAAAGGAGCTTCCGGATTTCAGGTTCATACCTTCTCTTTCACAGCCAGAAGAGAGTGATAACTGGGAGGGCGAAACGGGGCTTATTACCAGGATAGTGGAAAAGCATATCAAAGATGGTCAGGATATTGAGGCTTACTTATGCGGAAGCCCTGGCATGATAAATGCATGTGTTGATGTACTCGTCAACAAGTGCGGCGTGAGAAAGGAATTGATATTTTATGATAAATTCAGCTGAGATTAAAGGTGGTTAATATGAAGCAGACTGTCAAGATGCAAAAGATACAGAAGAGGCTTGGACCTGGAAAATTGACCAGGACGGGATTCTTGGGAAATGACAGAAGAAACCTGGTCGATATACTGATAGAGGATGATTCTATGGTCAGAAGGCTCGGTTATGACCATAGATCCATAGCAGAAAGGATGCTGTATTTCAGGGAAAAGGGCGAAGAGGGGCTGGGTGATTTTATTGACCTGGAGCCCTATTTCAGTGTAAGCGTTGAAACTATAAGGGGGAAACTGCCTTGTCCCTTCGAATGCGGTAAGATACTTCCAAAAAGCGTTATTACTGTTAAAAACAACAGGACAGGAAAGGAAGTGACCTATACGGACATACAGCTGCATCTCATTATGCATCATGGTTTTTACCAGGGGAAAGGGAGCCTTTACCGGACAGAACCCGAAGAGCTGATTGAGGTCCTGGAGATTGAAAAGCCTGAAGTTATCTAATATATTGAAATAATAAAACAAAAGACAAAAGGGGGAGATATAAATGCATAAAAGGCATTGTTTATTTATGTCACTGCTGATCCTGGCAATTCTCTTTTCAGGTTCTGTTTATGCTGATGAATGCGTGCTTCAAGGCACATGGGTCGGTACAGAAGGCGAAGCTGTTATAAACGGGGAAGCAAATCATCGAAATAATAAGAGTGAAGAGGTCGGTTATTTTTCAGGGCTTTCAATAAAATTCACCTTTGAAAAGCCAAAGGGGAGTCTTTTCCATGGCAAAAAGGTATCAGAAAACCATATGGAAGAATTTGTCGGCACCTTAAGCAGAGATAAAAAGACCATATATATTGCTGATGATGACGGCTACAGCATTGGAGACTTCATTGACAGCGATACGATTGAGCTTGTTTACCTTCGTTCAGGAAAGGATTCAAAGGTTGCAGCCATTTTAATACTGAAGAGGGAGAATCTTAAGGAAAATTAACAATATTAAAATAAGATCCGGCACTTAACTGTTTTTTTGTGCATCTGGGATCATGCATGCAGGCTTCTATACAGGATCCGGATACTTACTTAAAAAAAGGCCTGAGCCTGCACAGAAGTTCCTCATCTGATATATCCTCAATGGCTATCAGCTTGTTTTTGGATCCTGCTCCTCTGATAATGCTAATCTGTTTCTTTTTGATTTTCAGCGCTTTTGAGAGGAATTCTACAATCTCCCTGTTTGCCCTGCCTTCTACAGGAGGTTTAGTGATGTGTATTTTCAGCGTATTTTCAAACAGGGTTATTGATTGCTTTTTGCTGTTGGGAATTACGATTGCTGGAATAATTGTGGCATTTCCCTTTGTATAAAGGTTTAGCATATATTTCTGCTGTTTTTTATTGTCCTACAAGCCTTTTGACTGCAGTTATCAGCTGAGTGTTCTGGAAGGGTTTGGTAATATATTCATTTGCTCCGAGTGATAAACCCCTGTTCCTGTCCTGTGCTGTAGATTCTGTTGTTACTATGATTATTGGGATATCTTTATAGAGAGGATGCTTTCTGACAAATGATACAAGCTCCAACCCGTTTATATCCGGCATATTAATATCAGTAATCAGAAGGTTTACCTTGTGGCGGGGAAGCAGCTTGATCGCTTCAAAGCCATTGGCTGATTCCAGTATGTTTATATTAGAGAGCTCTTCAAGTGCAGAAATGATAAAGGAGCGCATAGTACTTGAGTCTTCAACAACGAGAATAGACCGCTTTTTTAAAGGTTTATTTCTAGACATACTATATCTAATTTACTTCCCTTCCTTCAGCCTGTCAATTAAATATTTTGGGAGGTTTCTTTCTCTCATCTTATGCTGCGTCTTTTTTATATCATAATCAAGCCTGTATAGCTCATACCTTCCAGAACCTGATGAAATATCAAGAAAGGCAATGCATGCCCTGTTGTCAAGATCCCTTGGCTGTCCAACACTGCCAATATTAATGATATACCTGTGATCCTTTTTAATAGTTACTGAATTTGAATCTATCAATGTCAGTTCATCAGCGGGATTTTTTTCGAGAATATAAGGCTGATGGGAATGCCCTACAAAACAGATCTGAGTTTTGAATTCATAGAACATATAATATGCCTGTCTAATATTGAATATATAGTTCCATTCTTGAGGCCGGTAGGGTGTACTGTGGACAAATGTCAGGTTTTCTGTTTCCCGCAGGAGAGGCAGATCCCTCAATATTTCCAGGTATTCGGGTGATTTTTCATTGAGTTTGTTCCTTGTCCATAATACCATTTCCCTTGCGGAAAGGTTAAAAGTATCCAGTACACTGTTGTTCTCATAGCTTACTGCATAATCATGGTTCCCCATTACTGAGTTATGGATATACTTTTTCATGAGATCGCATGCCTCGCAGGGGGAGGGCCCGTATCCAACAAGGTCTCCCAGGAAGAACAGCGAATCAGCCTTTTTGCTCTGATAAAACTCCAGTACCTTTTTCAGAGCTTCCAGATTGGAGTGTATATCGCTTATTATTGCGATTTTCATAGATTAAAGGTCCTTTTTGAATTCGAGCTTTTCTTTATTCTTATTTTTAATGCTGTCCAGTATGGCATTTATAAGGCCACCGGATTTCTGTTCACCATATTTTTTTGCAAGGTTGATTGCCTCATTAATAGCTACATCAATGGGTACAAGCTCTGAGAAGAAAAGCTCAAATAGAGCTATCCTCAGGACATTCCTGTCGATATAGTGCAGGGATTCAATGGAGCTTGTAGAGGTATTTTCATCAATGAGACGGTCAATATAGGAAAGGTTTTCAACAACACCCTTTAATATATATTCAGTGAAATCTTTTATATTTGAATCGGTTTTCCTCTCCTCAAAGAATTCAGATACGGCTCTCGTATAGCTTTCCCATTTATCTGAAAGATCAACCTGGTACAAAATCTGAAGTGCAAACTCTCTTGATTTTTTTCTGCTCATTTAGTTTTACGGCTGCTGATCTTCACTATTTCCTTTTTGAGGTTTGCCAGTTCAATTCCTGCTAAAGCCGCGTCAAATCCCTTATTGCCTGCTTTGGTACCTGCTCTTTCAATTGCCTGTTCAATAGTATCTGTAGTAATAATGCCGAAGATAACAGGGGTGTCGTAATCCAGGCTAAGCTTTGCAATTCCCTTTGCTGCCTCATTTGCAACTATATCAAAGTGATATGTTGAGCCCCTGATGACTGCTCCAAGTGCGATGATTACATCGAAAGAGCAATGGTTAAGCAGAAGCTTTGCTGTCTGTGGTATCTCAAATGCACCCGGTACCCTGAAGAGAGAAATATTTTCTTCATCTCCATTATGACGGATAATTGCATCGATACAGCCCTCAAGCAGTTTTTGTCCTATAAAATCATTAAAACGGGGCAGAATAACCCCAAATTTCATGCCTTTGGCATCTAATTTGCCTTGATATTTATTCATCATCTCACACCTTCTCCAGTAAATGGCCTAATTTTTCCTTTTTTATTTTAAGATAGGCTTTGTTTTCTTTGGTAGGACTAATCTCAAGGGGTATCCTCCTGACTACTTTCAGGCCATATCCTTCCAGTCCTACAATCTTTCTGGGGTTATTTGTCAGCAGGTCCATTTTTGTTATCTCAAGGTCTTTCAGTATCTGTGCACCTATGCCATAATCCCTGAGATCAGGCTTGAATCCTAGTTTGATATTTGCCTCTACTGTATCAAGGCCATTGTCCTGCAGGTGATATGCCCTGATCTTATTGGACAGGCCTATTCCTCTTCCCTCCTGTTTCATATAGAGCAGAACTCCGCTTCCAGCTTTTGCAATTAGGCTCATTGCAGTGTCAAGCTGTGCTCCGCAGTCGCATCTGAGAGAGTGAAAGACTTCACCTGTCAGGCACTGGGAATGGACCCTTACCAGCACGCTTTCCCTGTTACTTATATCGCCGTATATCAAAGCTATATGTTCCTTTGTATCCACTTCGCTTTCATAGATAATGATCTTGAACTCGCCGAACCTTGTAGGCATTATGGATTCAGCTATCCTTGATACAAGGCATTCTTCCTTTGTCCTGTATCTGATAAGGTCTTCGATAGTAATGATGTTTATATCGTGCCTGCTGCTGAACTCAAGGAGATCGGGCATTCTTGCCATAGTACCATCATCTTTCATGATCTCGCAGATTACAGCTCCCGGGTACATACCTGCGAGCCTGGCCATGTCAATACTTGCTTCTGTCTGTCCTGCCCTGACAAGGACGCCTCCCTTCTTTGCCCTGAGAGGGAAAATGTGTCCCGGTTTAACAATGTCCTGCGGTTTTGTTTTCGGATCAATAGCCGTCAGTATGGTCTTTGCCCTGTCAAAGGCTGATATTCCGGTAGAAACACCGTCCTTTGCTTCTATGCTTACAGTAAATGCTGTTTCAAATCTCGATGTATTTTCTGCAACCATCATGGGGATCTTCAGCTCTTCAAGCCTTTCAGCAAGCAGGGGGAGGCATATTAAACCCCTGCCGTGAGTTGCCATAAAGGTAATCTTTTCAGGTGTTACCATTTCAGCAGCTATACACAGGTCCCCTTCATTTTCCCTGTCTTCACTGTCGACTATAATAATGAATTTGCCTTCTTTCATTTCCCTTATTGCCTGTTCAATTGAAATTATACCCAAAATTATTCCCTCCTGTGAATCTTTGAGCTTATTACTATATAAACTCATGCGGAAAACAGGATCACATAAACCCTGAATTCTTTAGTAGACTGCCGAGATCGGTATTATTAGATTTTCTTCCTTCTAACCACTTTATAATATATTTTCCGATAATGTCAAATTCAATATTTACAAAATCCTCTGTCTTAAGGTATTGCAGATTTGTCCTTCTTATTGTCTCAGGTATTATTGCAGAGGAAAATATGTTCTTCTGCACATTGAATATGGTCAGAGATATCCCGTTAATAGATACCGAACCCTTTTCCAGCAGGAGATTATTATATTTATTGTCATCAGTGGAAAATGTTATTGTTCTGTATTTACCTGACCGTTCAATTCTGATAACCCGCGCGGTATCATCAACATGACCTGATATAATATGCCCGCTTAAAAGGCTGTCAGGTCTGCATGGGGTTTCAAGGTTGACATATGTCCCTTTACTGCTGTATCTCATTGCTGTTTTAGTAAATGTCTCTTCTGATAGATCTGCATAGAACACAGGACCGGATATGCTGCTTATTGTAAGGCAGATGCCGTTTGCTGAAACACTGTCGCCTGTTTTAAGCTTATTGTCCAAAATCAGTGAGCTGGTCTGGATGCCAATATAATAGCCTTCCCCTTTTTTTGAAAGACAGGCAATCTGGCCGATTTCTTCAATTATTCCTGTAAACATCAGTTAATCCTCAATAATTCCTTCAACCTCAAAATCCTCTTCAAATCTGTAGATTCGATAATCTTTAAGCTTAACAGAATTTTCCAGCAAAAACCCTTCCCCTGAAAAAGAAGATACACTTTTTTCCCCTCCGAGAATCCTGGGTGAGTATGTTATATGAAGCTCATTAACCAGTTTTCTATTAAGAAACTCAAAAGCAGTCTCGCCACCTCCTTCAACAAGCAGTGTAGATATGGAACGCTTTCCGAGATCCTTTACTGCTTCAGATATAATATCAGTCCCTTCATCAATCATTACATAAAGGACATTTGAAGAAAAAGGGGTATCCGGCGGAGCTTTATAAGTGTACAATATAGTATCTCTTTTATCATTTAATAAATCCATGCTCTCCTTTAGTTTCAGGTTCCTGTCGATTATGACCCTCAGCGGAGTTGGCATCTGCCTGTAGGGGTACCTTGTGGAAAGTCTTGGCCTGTCATGAAACAGCGTATTCAGGCCAACATGTACAGCACGATTGATTCCTCTCAGCCAGTGTGCTTTAATCCTTGATTTCTCATTGGTTATCCATTGTGATCTTTTCTCCCTGTCTGCTATCTTTCCATCAAGCGTGCTTCCTAATTTTAGGGTAATATAAGGACTGCTGTATTTCATATAATGGAAATAAGCCCTGTTCAGGTAAAGGGCTTTCGCTTCTAATATGCCATTGATTACCTCGATATCATTATTGCGAAGTATTTCAATTCCCTTGCCGTTTACAAGGGGGTTGGGGTCCATGGTGGAAATAACTACCCTTGAAATCCTTTTTTCAATTATAAGGTCAGTACATGGAGGGGTCTTCCCATAATGACAGCATGGTTCCATATTAACAAATAAGGTGCAGCCAGGGGGAGGGTCAATTCTGTCAAGGCACATTTTTTCAGCATGCGGCCCTCCATATTTTGAGTGGTATCCCTCAGAGATTATTTTATCTCTATGAACAAGGAGACAGCCAACCAGAGGATTATGCAGTGTATGGCCCAGGCCCTTCAAGGATAAATTGAGGGCTCTTTGCATATATTGATCAAAGGATGTCATTGTGAATTAGCTTTATATACTATACTCTACGCCATCAATCTTGTACTTTATCAGCTCTTCCTTAGCTTCGTCCATTATCAGGCCGACATCTTTTTTGAAGTAGATATATCTCTTTATTGGTATATCCTTTGGAGATACCTGTATTTTGAGGCATTTGTCAAAATTGTTCACTGTGTCATTCATTCCGACTATCTCATAATTATTGCTGTCATCTTCCCATTTCTTATTTATCTTAATGGGGAAGGCAAGTATCTTTTTCTTGTACTGGTCAGCTTTTTCTATAATGCCTTTGTTGGATTTATAGATATACCAGATTGTCTGTTTTTTGTGTTCGCCAATACGGACAGTTTCTTTGATCTTAAAAACCTCTCCCTTGCCCTGCAGTTCCTTTCTTCCGATAATCATTCTCTTTCTCAGGCTGTTTTTGTATCTCCAGACCCACCCGTTTCCGACTTTAAGAGGGTAATACCTGAATGATTCGTTCAGGCTCTCTTCAAGGGTTTTTTCACTGAGTTCCTTTTCGTCCAGTTTTATAAGGATCTCCTGGTCCATTTCATTATTAACATTTGTCTTGGCCTTTTCAAATACCTCAAGGCTGTCTTCAATTTCCTTCTCTATTTCTTTTGATGACTCATCGGGCTCTTCAGGCTCTATTTCCCTTTCGGAAGTTTCAGGTAAAGGTACTTCTTCAATATCTGTATCTGTATCTTTTGTTTCATCGATATCTTCGGCAATATAATCAGATTCTTCATCTAAAACCTCAGCTACCTCAATTTCTTCGTCTTCTTCAGGACTGGCAATATCTCCATGAGAATCATCAAAAAGGAAGTCCTCCCCGGTATCCTCATCTTTAAGGGGTGCTGCAGGATGAGGTACCTTCAGTTCTTCAGTTTCCTGATAGTCCTCCTTTTCATCAAAAAGTGTCTCTCCCTCTGTTTCCTCTGGTTCCGTATACTGATCTACATAGTTTGAAAGGGCTTTTTTTTTGGATTTTTTTCTTCTCGAGATTAAAAAGAGTACAATTAATAGAAATATGACTAATATGACAGCATAAATCGTATAAAAGCCCGGCACAATTTCTTTAAACAGAAATTCATTGACGGATTCTGGTAAAAATGAAATGGAAGGTACTGACAGTGATTCCCTTTCTTCATTCATCTGGCTAATTTCCTCCTGTTTGTCTTCGGTCTGAGCTGCATCATCAACTGAATCTTCTTCAGCTGTGTCTTCAATGCTGCTTAACGGGTCTTCTGCAACCTGTTCCTCCGGTTCTGTCTTTAAGATATATTTATTGATTATATCGTCAATAATTATTTCGTAATCGGGATTTGCAATTATAAAATACATTTTGTCAGATATATATTTATATTCTGTATTTAACTCAGATGCCCTAAAATTTGCAATCTCAAACACAATTCTGACAGATGACTGGTCTTTGTATCCCAGCCTTATCTGGCTGACCCTTTCATCATCAACAAAGAGATTTGACAGTTTTGGAGATTTTGTAGTGTTTGAAAGATCGAAGTATATTCTCTCGGTATTGGTTAATGTATATGTCTTAAAAGGAATATCAGTTTCAGAATCAAACTCAAAACCTATAATGGTAAACTGGCTTTGAGTATTTATTGATACATCATCAAGATTAGCTGGAAAGCCTGTCAATGCGCAGGCCATAACAGTAATCAGTGCTATAAAAAATCTTAAAAATAGGTGTTTCATGCTACCCTCCAAAACTCAGGGTTATTATTCTTCACTGTAGATTATAATATTATTATCCTACAAATCAACATAAAATAGAAATAAATTAAATCTAATAATTATATTATCTCAAATCTGGAAAAATTCAATATATTAATTTACCATGCTTATATAATACATTACACCAATTCAGGGTACTTTCAGCCAAATATGAGCAGAGAAAAAAATTTTGACAACTTGGAATATAATTAATATGATATTGTTTTATACAATTATATAACTGGAGTAAAGTAATTTGAGCGGCGCAGATAGCAAAGCCATTCTTATTGTTGAAGACAATAATGATACACGCAATCTGATATCAGATGTACTTAAAATACATGGCTTCTACGTTGATTCTGCCATTAATGGGGAACAGGCTGTCACAATGGTTACGAACAAGTGTTATGATGTAATATTCATGGATTTGATGCTTCCAATCATGGACGGAATAGAAGCATCCAGGATAATTCTCGACAGCAATCCCGGCCAGAAGATTATCGTTATTTCTGCCTGTTTGAGCAGGGATAATGTTAAAATCTTAAAATCTCTTGGTATAAAGACCATTATACCAAAGCCGTTCAAAATTTCTGAGATCCTGAAGGCTATATCAGATAATAAATATAATTGATGTTTGTTTTGATGTTTTTGTAATATTATGGTATGTTTTTTAAAGGTATGGCAATTGAGTATAAGTAAATGCAAAAGGAGCTTCTAAATTGTTAGATAATAACCAGGCAAACCGGGGTAATGTATTGGTAGTTGACGATGAGCATCTTATAAGGGAGCTGTTCAATGACCTTCTGGAAGATGAAGGCTATAATATTATGTCTGCAGCAAATGCTGACGAAGCACTGGAAATAATAAAGCAGGACCCTAAGAAAGTCGATGTCATATTTTTGGATATTATGATGCCCGGGAAAACAGGGCTTGAGATAATGGATGAGATTAATCAGGTTTCCCCAGATTCTGCAATCATTATAATGACAGCCTATCCGTCCATGGATTATGCAATTGAGGCAATAAAGAAAGGTGTATATGATTTTCTTAAAAAACCTCTTGTTGTCGAGCAGATTAAGATAGTACTTAGAAATGCAATTGAAAAGATTTACTTAAAGAGAAATAATCTGAGACTTATGCAGGAGCTCAAGGGATATGTCGTACAGCTTGAGGAACTGAATGAAAGGCTTGCAGAGATCGACAAGACAAAATCCACTTTTATTTCAGAATTCAGCTATAATCTCAAAACCCCTCTTACGGTCATAAGTGGTTATATAGACCTGCTGCTGGTTGAAGAAAAACTGGAAAAGGATATAATCAAGGAATACCTTACTACCATCAAGGGTGAGGCTGACAAGCTGCATGGCCTGCTTCATTCGATCATACTGTGTTCAAAGCTTGAGCTGGGGAAGGTTAAGCCATATATAGAGAATTTTGAAATCAAGGAACTCCTTAAGGATATATTTAAGAACTTCAAGGGCGATCTTGCAAAGAAGAACATTACAGTCAGCTTTAAGTCCAATAATGACAGGATTATGTTTAAGGGAGACAAGAACCTTATAACTGAGATGTTTGAGCATCTTATATCAAATGCAATAAAGTTCAATAAGCAGAACGGAAAAATAGAGGCTATCCTCTTTAAATCAGATGAGACGCTAAGCATATCCATAAAAGATACCGGTTGCGGAATTAAGCAGAAGGACCTTCAGAGGATATTTGAGAAATTCTTCATGGTAGATGATGATTCACAGAAATCTGAGGGCCTGGGGCTGGGGTTGAGTATTGTCCAGGAGATCGCCGCCCTGCACTCAGGTCAGATATATGTTAAGAGTGAATACAGAGAGGGAACTACTCTGAAGATTGATTTTTTACTCTGATAGTCGGGTATTGCAATATAAAAAGCCGGTCATAAAACAATTTTCATCAGAACTGAGTTATATCTTCATCGCCCTCGAGCTGTTTGGGGCTCTCAATGAAAAGGCCTTTATCTGTTAATGCCTGGAAGGAAGTATCCCTCTCAGGGCTGCAGGTCATCATTCCATTAATATCAAGGGGATAGGTAAATACTCCGTTAGGTGCATGAAAATACTGACTTGGGCCCAGGTCAATGTTGCTTAGAAAATCTGTAAAGATCGGGCATGCTGTTGTCCCCCCTGTAAAATTCCTTCCCAATGATTCAAAATTATCTTTTCCTACCCATACCCCAACGAGAATCTGAGGGGTAAAACCGATAAACCAGTTGTCTCTGAAATCATTTGATGTTCCTGTTTTCCCCGCAGTCTCAAAACCCAGTGGCCGGGCCATGCTTCCAGTACCGAAATCAATTACACCGGTAAGCAGCCTTACCATGATATATGCATACTGAGGAAGTACAATATTCCTTGCAAAAGGGGTTTTAAGCTCCTTTTTCCTGTCATCCCTGTCTGAAATATCGGTTATATACCTCAAAGGGAGAAGCCTTCCCTGGTTTGGGAAGATCGTATATGCATGACAAAGCTCAATAAGGCTTATAGACGCGGAGCCAAGGGACATTGAAAGATGGGGAGTGATATGGGAGTTTATTCCTGCAAGTACAGCAAGGTACTTCACAGGAAAAGTCGTCAGCTCCTGTGCAAGCCTGACTGCAACAATGTTTCTTGATTCAAACAGCGCTGTGGCAAATGAGATGCTTCCAAGATATTGGCCGTCAAAATTTGATGGTTTCCATCCATCGGACAGGTCAGGGTCCTTTTCCCGGCTGTATTCTGTTACCAGCAGAGGAAGGTCATATGTTGTATCAATTGGGCTGTAGCCATAGATCAATGCTGAAAGAAAGACAAAAGGCTTAAAAGCACTCCCAGGCTGTCTTTTTGCCTGGACTGCACGGTTAAACTGTGATTTTTCATAGGAAAATCCGCCTGCCATAGCTATAATGCTGTTGTTTTTCAGGTCAATTGCAATGAGCGATGCCTGTGCTTCCGGTAAGGGCATCAGCATATGTCTGTTGCTTTCAGGATCTGTAGTGATCATTATTCTTTCCCCGGCTTCAAAATGAGGACTGAAATCTTTAATATCGCTGAAACCGGAATTATTAATATCCAGATATCCTGTTTCATTATTGTCCTCAAACACTAAGGATATCCTGTACCTGCTCAGGTCATTGATCCTGGCAATCCTGTAACCCGGAATATCCTTTATGAACTCTTTTTCTTCATCATATATTACAGTGCTTTTCTTAAAGGGCCTTTTTCTCTGATATGCTATTAATCCTTTTCTTAATGATTCTTCAGCTTTCTTCTGGATATTATTCGAGATCGTGGTCTTTATCCTCAATCCTCCCTCATACAGGTTCTGTTCTCCCACTATATTGATAAGGTTGGCTCTAACGAAGTCTATAAAATATGAGCCTCCAGTCTCCCTCTCTTCGCCCGCGAGGGTCACAGGAGTTGTTACTGCCCTGCTGTACTGGTTAAAATCAATAAATTTGAGGTCATACATGTTTTTAAGCACCAGATCCCTTCTGTTTTTTGCAATCTTTCTGTTTCTATAGGGATTGTAGGTATATGGGGCTTTGGGCAAAGCTGCAATTAAGGCGCATTCCTCTATGCTTAGATCCTTCAGGGCTTTTTTGAAATAGGTCCTGGCTGCCTCATATACCCCGTATGACCCCATTCCAAAATATATATTATTAAGATATATGGCCATAATCTCGCTCTTTGAATAAGACTTTTCAAGCCTTAAGGCTAAAATAGCCTCCTTCAACTTCCTGTCCAGGCTTTTGAACCTTGTAAGAAAGATATTTCGTGCAGTCTGCATCGTAATGGTACTGGCTCCTTCAGCTATCCGGCCTTTCTCTATGTTTTTCAGAAAAGCCCTGATTATTGCATAGGGGTCAATTCCATTATGTGAATAGAATCTCTGATCTTCAATTGCAATTATGCTGTTAACGAGCATCTCAGGAATATCTTCAGATTTTACCACAGTCCTTTTCTGGGTATATATTTCAGCTATAAGAGTACCATCATCAGAATATATCTTGGAGCTTTGTATTGGGTCTGGTATATCCCGGACATCCGGCAGGTCCCTGCTGTATTTGAAGTAAACTGCAGTAAGGAGGGCGGAAACTGCAATTAACAAAAGGGCAAAAAATACTGCAAGCCTTTTGATTCTTTTCATAAGTTTTGTCATTATTCTATAATGATAAAAGTTCTACTTTTATGCCATTATCCACTGATGAGATTATTGAGAATCTTTTATTTTTAACCGCCCCTATATTGTATATGGGAATACTGTTTATAATGTCTTTTCCCCATGCTTCATGAATATGACTGAAAATTCCGAGGTCTATTGCATATTCTTCAAGAAAACGCCTGACGGACCTGGACCCGGCATGTGAACCGAAAAAAGTCCTGTCAAGCTTTGTTTTGTAAGGGGGAGGATGGGAGAATAATATTTTTATCCCTGCTTCAGAGATATGATTGTATCCTTTAACAAGCCTTTTATAGATATCCTCTTCCGAATATTCAGCAAATGTCCCGAACGGTGTTCTGTTGGAGCCTGATAATCCGAAGATTCCTATATTTGAATTTTTCAAGATATATCCTGAGCTGTCGAGATTGTAACTGCTTTCTTTAATTTTGTCAATTACATCCTGAGTATCGCAGTTTCCCCAATTGATGAAAAGCTTGTCCTGTTCAAGGTTCCGGATTATCTGCTGGAAATCTCCAATAGTTCCGAATTGAGTGATATCTCCATTTAGAATTATCAGATCAGAATCTTTATGTTTCTGGCAGATAATTGAAAAATTATCCTTGGAGTTATGGATGTCTCCGCAAGCTAATATTTTCATAATCTATCTATTCCATAAGATAATCGATAATCTCAGCCAGGTTTCTAATTTTGTTTTCAGCCTCAGGATGCAGGTCCTTCCTGTCAATAAGAACAGCCCTTATGCCTATTTTATCCAGACCTTGCATCTTTTCAGGGCGGTCATCTATGTATAATGAATGTTCAGAGTCGGCATTCATGCTTCCCAGAGCCTTTTTAAAAATAAGGGGGTCCGGTTTGAGACAGCCGATATCAGCTGCAGCAGTGAATGAATCAAAATACTCACTCAGCTGGAAATGGGCCAGGCTTTCCTTAAGCATAGGCAGTGTATCACTGATAACCCCCATCTGGTAATTAAGCCCTTTAAGCGCCTGCAGTGTCTCCAGAACATCATCAAACATGTTATATACCTTATAATAAAGCAAATTATCATAAAACAGGCCCACTGCAGCTTTTTTTTCTGCACTGTTTCTGCTGCTGTCAAAAAGCATATCATAAAACATTTCAAAACCATCCATCCAGAAACTGATTTCCTTTTCCCTGGTGTTTATCTTTCTCCAGTCCTCTATGATGCGTTCATTTATGTATTCATACCATATATTGTAATGTCCTGTGACATAGCTGAAGTCAAGGTCCAGCCTGTCAGCGATATGAAAAAGCGCTTTATCCCTCAGCGACTTGTCCTGATATAGCAGCGTTTCATCCCTGTCGAAGAATATATGCCTTATTTTTTTCATAAGAAATGCTCCTAGCTGTTAAATATTGAATTGTATTCTTTAAGTGCTTCCCTGTCCGTCATTGATGCGATATAATCTGCTATTACCTTATCCCTGGAATAGTTGGATTCTTCTATCTTTCTGTGTTCCTCTCTTGGAAGAAGAAAAAGGTTTGAGCTAAAAGCTTGGAAAAGCCTTTTAATTATATCTTTTCCCTTGTTCATCATTCTCATAATTCGGTAATCCTTATAAAAGTTTGCAAAGAGGTATTCGCCTAAGCTGTTATCATCAGCTTTCAGTCCCCCGCTGAAATCAACAAGCTTTATAGAGCATTTCCTTACTTCATCAACTGATGATATAGTATATTTTTCAATATTATTATTGGTATTTTCTACAATATCCTTGACATAGAGATTTATCAGAGCCCTTGTCAGCTGAGACAAAAACAGGTTTTTATCATCCTTTATATTATCAGGCCTTATATCCCTGATTATCGTTGGAGGGTTGCTTATGAAATCGTTAAATTCAATAATTCCTGATAGGATGCTGTCTTCAAGGTCATGGCATCTGTATGCTATTGTATCTGCATAATCAACTATCTGGCCTTCAAGGGAAGGGAATTTCGTATCAGGGAAAATTATGCTCTTAAGCGGAGGCTTATCATAGCTTGTAGAATGCTTTTCCAATCCCTCAAGTACGTCTGTGGTAAGGTTAAGCCCGTCATAGTCGGGGTATCGCTTTTCAAGGTTCATGACAATATCAAGGCTGTGCTGATTGTGGTTAAAATCCCTCGTAAGCTCCTTTAATGCATCTTCGCCGGTATGGCCGAATGGGGGATGCCCGATATCATGGGCAAGGCTTATAGCCATTGTACAGTCTGCGTTAACACCGAGGCTGTGAGCGATAGATACGGCTATCTGGAGAACCTCTAAAGAATGGGTGAGCCTGTTTCTCGTTATATCAAGGCCTTCGCCGAATGAGAAGACCTGGGTCTTAAACTCCAGTTTCCTGAATGATTGTGAATGCAGTACCCTGTTCCAGTCTCTCTGATAACTGGTCCTGCTAACAGCGGGATTGGCTTCCTGGTGCAGTCTCCTGGCATTCCTGCTTTTTAGCCCGTATGGGGCTAGTGTCCTTTCCTCCGCTTCTTCCCAATATTCTTTTTTATAGTGCATATTATTTAATTACTATATTCATTATTCTGTTTTTAACATATATTATCTTAAATATCTGTCTGTTTTCAATATGTTTTTGCACCTTCTGGCTTGCAAAAACAGCCTTTTCAACAGTCTCCTGAGGTGAATCTGTCTCCACATCAACGCTGTCACGGAGTTTACCATTTACCTGTACTGCTATTGTCACCATATCCCTTCTGATCTTCTCTTCCTCCCAGCTGAGCCATTCAAGCTGGTGAATACTACTGCCTTCGCCGTTCATCCTGTGATATAATTCTTCAGTGATAAACGGGGCTATGGGAGACAAAAGCCTTATAAGGGTAAGGAGTGACCTTCTCCACAAATTTCCGTATTCAGATGATTTTATCTGATGGTGTGAAAGGAAGTTTGTAAATTCCATTATTGCAGCTACAGCGGTATTAAACTGGAAATTATCAATATCATTGCTTACCTTTTTAATAGTGTAGTTAATCATGTATTCCATTTCTTTTCTGGCCTTATCATCAATCACCGGATTGCGGGTGCTGGAAGACGGCAGTGTCTCTGCATACAGCCTCCACAGCCTTCTTAAAAACCGGCTGCATCCTGCAATGCCTTCTTCACTCCAGGCGATTTCAGCTTCAAAAGGGCCCATAAAAAGGATATATGTCCTTAAGGCATCGGTGCCGTATTTTGCCACCATCTCATCAGGGGTGACAACATTTCCCTTTGATTTTGACATCTTCTGATTATCAGCCCCAAGCAGCATTCCCTGGTTCTTCAGCCTGGTGAAGGGCTCTTCAAAATCAATTAACCCGGCATCATACATGACCTTTGTCCAGAACCTGGCATAAAGAAGGTGCATAACCGCATGTTCAGCCCCGCCAAGATAAAGGTCAACAGGCAGCCAGTATTTTGCTTTTTCTGGCTCAAACGGGCCTTCGCTAAAATCAGGTGACGAGAATCTCAGAAAATACCATGAAGAGCACGCAAAGCCATCCATAGTGTCTACTTCTCTTTTTGCCGGAGATTTGCAGACAGGGCATTCTGTATCCACGAAGCTTTTCAGCTTAGCCAGTGGTGATTTACCTGAATCATCAGGTACAAATGACTCTATCTCGGGAAGAAGGACAGGAAGATCATCCTGAGGTACGGGTACTGTACCGCATTCTGGGCAATGTATTATTGGAATTGGAGCCCCCCAGTATCTCTGTCTGGAGATAAGCCAGTCATGAAACCTGTAGTTTATCTCTGCATGGCCGAAACCCTTTTCTTCTGCATATTTATTCATTATCGATACTGAATCCTTCGATGATAACCCGTTGAACTGTCCACTGTTTATCAGAATTCCATCTGCTGGGAAGGCTTCATCCAGGTCTTTTTTAGGAATTCCATCTGGAGATATGACTTCAATTATGGGTATATTATATCTTCTGGCAAAGGCGAAATCCCTTGTGTCGTGAGCAGGAACCGCCATTATTGCTCCTGTCCCGTATTCCATCAAAACATAGTCAGCTATATATACAGGAACCTTTCTCTCATTAAAGGGGTTTATGGCGTGAGCCCCGGTAAAGACACCTGTTTTTTCCTTGTCGTCAGTGGATATTCTCTGAAGGTTGCTCTTTTTAAGCGAGCATCTTATATATTCATCAACCTCATTATAGTGTTCCTGTGTCGTGATTTTAGATGCAAGAGGGTGCTCAGGGGCTATTACGCAGAATGTTGCTCCAAAAATAGTATCAATCCTTGTTGTGAAAACGGGAAGATCATGCAGAACCCCATCATGTGATTCAATCTTAAAAACCAGTCTGCTTCCCTCAGATTTTCCAATCCAGTTTCTCTGCATGGCCTTTATTGACTCAGGCCATTCAATATCTTCCAGGCCGTCAAGCAGCCTGTCCGCATAGTCAGTAATCTTAAAAAACCACTGTTTGAGCCTTACCTTTGAAACATCCTTTTCACATCTCCAGCATTTCCCGTTTGAAGCCTGCTCGTTTGACAGGACTATCCTGCAGTGATTGCAGTACCACTGATAGGAAAAATCCTGGTAGGCAAGCCCTCTTTTATAAAGAAGCAGGAAGAAATACTGGGTCCATTTATAATAATCCGGGTCGCATGAGAATACTTCCCTGTCCCAGTCATAGGAGGCTTCGATAAGCTTCATCTGCTTTTTATAGGTTTCTGCATTTTCCTTTGTTGTTACAAGGGGGTGTCTGCCTACCTTTATTGCATATTCTTCCGCAGGCTGGCCAAAAGCATCCCATCCCATCGGGTGAAGCACATTGTAGCCGTTCATTCTGAGCTTCCTGCTTATCACGTCTGATGGTATATAATTCCTGCAGTGCCCTACACTCAATCCTGAGCCTGATGGATAAGGGAAGAAATCAAGGCAGTAAAATTTCGGCTTTCCAGGATCCTTTCCTGTTTCATATAGCTTGATATCCTGCCATACTGGCTTGTATTTTTTTTCTAATGCCCTGAAATTATACTCTGTCATTTGATGTATCCTTTTTTAGATTTTATGATGAATATTTATCAAAAAATTCTCTGGTAAGTATAATATCTTGGCTGGATAATTCAAGAATAAATATTAAGCATATGATAATTTTGATCCATAATCGTTCAATATTTCCCTGTGATCAAATGCAATCTGTTTCGGCAGGTCATCAATCCGGTACACTGCAATGTCCTCGGCGTCGTCAGCTGCCTTTGGATATCCTTTTCCCCTGGCAGTGAACACTACGCTTACAGCATGGCCTCTCGGGTCTCTTGACGGTTCAGAGTAGACATGAAACTGCCTGAGGTCAACAAGGTCAAGGTTAGTTTCTTCCCTGGCCTCCCTTCGGGCAGCCTGTTCCACTGTCTCTCCTATATCGACAAACCCCCCGGGGATAGCCCACCCGTAAGGGGGGTTCTTTCTCTTAATAAGTATGATTCCATCACCGGTCTCTATGATTATATCAACGGTCAATAAAGGTGTATCAGGCCTTTTGCTCATAGAGCGAACATGACATTGTTGATGCTGTTATAGTATTTTGCAGGCATGCTGATGTTCTGTGAAATAAAAGTATCAACACGCCCTGGGCCATAGTTGTATGCAGTCATAGCCTTTTTCACGCTGCTATATCTCTGAATAAGCTCCCTGATATAAAGAGTTCCAAGCTCAAGGTTCTGCCTGACATCAAAAAGGTTTACCTGGCCTGAAGGCGCAACTTTATATTTATTATTCAGATACTCTGCAGTTTCAGGTGTTATCTGCATAAGCCCCCTGGCATCCATGTTTGATACAGCAAATGAGTTAAATGAGCTTTCCACAGCAATGACGGAAGCTATAAATCTTGGACTGAGTTCGTATTTACCGCTGATTTTGATTATCAGGTTTGCAAGGTCATCTATTTGCATATTTATAAGAGAATACCTGTGTTTTGAGATAATAGCGATAACTGCGTTCTTTTCTTCCCTGATTATATTTCTGCTGAAGATTTTTTCCCCTTCGAAACTGCATTTCGGGTAAGAATCAACCAGCGCATAAAACTCCTGATTTCCTGAATTGCTTTCTGGAATATAGAAAAAACTGATTAATGGCAACAGCAATAATATTATCAAAATTCCTTTGCCTCCCATAAAAAACACCTCCCTATCCTAGGCTTCGGAAATTAAGATAAAATAGCAATGTAAAAATTATAGTCAACAAAAATCTTTAATTATTTTTATAATATACCATAAAAATAAGCATAAGTAAAGGATTTTTTGATATTTAATTGAAAAATGACCCTTGCTGTATTATTTCCTGTAAAAATAAATATTGACAATAGCGTGGTATTTTAAGAATAGTATTTGTTATCTATGATTTCCGTTTAGCAGGATGTAAATATTAACTGGCTTGTTATAAAGCCTGATATCAGGGAGTTTATGGAGTGGCAGAGCTTGTAAGATTCAGTATTTCCGTTGAGGAAAGTCTTCTTGAAAGGTTTGAAAACCTGTTGAGAAAGCAGGGCTATACAAACAGGTCTGAGGCTATAAGGGATCTTGTAAGGCAGGAACTTGTAAAACATGAGTGGACTGAACAAGAGAACATATCAGTAGTGGGTGCAATATCAATCGTATATAATCACCATAAAAGGGACCTCCTGAATAAAATTACCAATATTCAGCACCAGTTCCATGAGCTTATCATATCATCCCAGCATATACATCTGGATCATGATAACTGTTTTGAGGTTATACTTATAAGGGGCAACCCTCCACAGGCTCAGCTTCTTGCAAATAATCTGAAAGCTACAAAGGGAATAAAGCACGTATCTATTAACATGTCGAGTACCGGCAGGGATATTGATTAACTATCCAGCTCCGGAAAATTAGGGTGAAGATAAATGAATAAGAATAAAAAAATACCTTTTCATGTGCCTTCAGTTGATGGGAAAGAGCTGGATTCGCTGAGAATGCCGGATTCTGAAAGCTGGCTTTCAGAAGGTAAAAGGGTTGATGAGTTTGAAAGGCTTTTCCTGAATTATTCAGGTGGCAGGAATGCCAGGGCAGTATCCTCCTGCACTGCTGCCCTGCATGTCAGCTGTCTCTTATCGGGCCTTAAAAGAGGCAGGAGGGCAATAGTGCCTGTTTATACCTTTGCAGCTTCTGCAAATGCAATATTATACTCAGGGGCAGAACCAGTCTTTGTCGACAGTTCAGGGGATAATCCAAATATAGGCATAAAAGAGCTTGAGACGATAGAAGCTGATGGTGGCCTTTCTGCATTAATATGCGTAAATATTGGCGGAATTCCATGCGAGCTTGATAAATTATCTGAATATGCAAGTTCCAATAGGCTGAAGCTTATTCAGGACTGCTCCCATTCCATTGAGTCAAGATTCTGCGGGAAACCATTAGGAGATTATGGTGATTTTGCATGCTATTCATTCCATGCAACAAAAAATATAACCACATCAGACGGGGGAATGCTTGTATTCCAGGATAAATCTCAGAAGGTATCCATAGACAGGCTTATCCACCATGGGATGGACAGCTTTGGACAGGCAAGGTTAAGTTCAGAAAAGCCCTGGGACTATGATGTTGTCTGTCTGGGTTATAAATATAATATGACAGATCTTCAGGCAGCAATAGGGATAGTGCAGCTGAACAAACTAAAAGCGAATTATGAAAAAAGAGAACGGATTTACAGGCTTTACACTGAAATCCTTAAAGGCATACCTGCTGTGCATATTCCTGATATTGACAGCAACAGAAGGACAAGCTATCATCTATTCCAGATCTTTATCAGATCCAGCAACAACCCTTTTATTCGAGATAAAATACTCTGCAGGCTTTATGAAAAGGGTGTTGCAGGCTCAGTTCATTTCAAACCCCTGCATATACACCCTTTTTACAGGGATTTATATCATTTTAAGGAAGATGATTTCCCAAACAGCATGAAATTCTACAGATCTTCAATATCCCTGCCTATTTTTCCTCTTCTTAAGGATGAAGATGTTATTTATGTCTGTGAATGTTTGAAAGATATTCTGGAAGAACTAAAAGTATAAGACTATAAGGAGATTTTATATGAACTGGAATTTCAAGAGCTTTAAAGATGCTCTCATGCATAATTATTTTGAACTTAACCCTTATTTAGCTTCCTTTTTGGGCCTGGAAGAATATTATCCTGTCCCGGAAGAGCTTTCAGAAAGCAGGGTGAACCAGAACAGGCTTCTTATTGAAAGGTCTATAAATGAGCTTCAAAAACACAAATACAGCCTGAAGAATATAAATGACCAGTATGATGCTGACCTGATCGAGTGGAAACTCAATAAGGATTTTTTTGAGATTGTTATTGAAAGGGAATATGAGAGCAATCCTTTCTTCTATTTTCATTACCTTGATTACAGTATTTTCCTGAAACTAAGCAATAAAACGCCTGATTTTATTGCAGAGTGCATATTAAACAGGCTAAGTACCTACAATGATGTGCTTAAATACATGGAAAACAACCTGACTATGGCTTCAAGCCCTGCACTCGAAGTTTTTCAGGCCAGCCTTAGCGGGTTTGCTAATTCTGTAAGTTCTGACCTGGCTCTTCTGGCAGAAAGAGTCAGTGATGAAAATATTAAAAACAGGCTTCAAAATTCAGTAAAACCGAGCCTGTCCATAATCAGTGACATGGTAAGGCTTGTAAAAGACCTCAGAATAAACAACAATAATCCATACAGTATTGGTGCAGAAAGGCTAAAGAAGCTGGTCTATTTCTATGAGCTTAAAGATGAGGACCTAAAGCTTCTTCTTGAAAGAGGGGAAAAAGAGGTTAATGCTCTGAAAAAACGCTTAAGAGAGATCAAGCCTGAAATGCCTCTGAATGATACCTACAGGTATTTCCTAGGAGAATATCCTGAAGAGGAGGATGTCCTCAGGTGTATTGAAGAGATCCTTGGTAAAATATCAGGATTTATCAGGGAAAAGGATATAGTTGACCTGTATGACCTTGAAACATTGAAGGTTGAGAAAATGCCCCCATATTTTGAATGGGCATCTGCAATGATGTCCACTCCCGGGCCTTTTATAAAGGATAAGCTGGATTCACACTTTTATGTAACCTTACCAAATAAATCATGGGATAAAAACAAGAAAGAGGAGTTCCTGAGGAACTTTAACCCTTATCTGCTGGAAAATCTTGCAATACATGAGGCATTGCCCGGACATTTCCTTCACAGTGTTTACGGCAGGCGGATAGATAATGATGTCAGCAAAATTAGCTATGGATACGGGTTTTCTGAGGGCTGGGCGCACTACTGCGAGGAGATGATGCTTGAGGAAGGTTTTAGGAAGGGGGACACGGGTGGTGAAGTTGCAAAGATAAGAGAGCAGATGGTCAGGCTGGTCAGGCTTATATCTTCAATAAGAATACATACAGGAACGATGAGCCTTGAGGAATCGAAGTCCATGTTCTCAGAGCTCTGCTATCTTGATGAGGAATCTGCTTTGCAGGAAGCATTGAGGGCTACCTTTGACCCGGGATACATGCTGTACACATACGGAAAATGGATGATTCTGGAGCTCAGGGAAAAAACAGGGGGAAAAAAGGATCTCAAGGATTTTCACAATAGGCTATTATCCCTGGGATGTCCTCCGCTTGGGCTTATGAATAAATATTTCGGCCAGATAAGATATTTTTAGGAGATTTTCTATGTATAAGGATATTAAAAGCATCTTAAATGATGAAAAATCAGATTACAATGTGGAAATCAGGGGATGGGTCAGGACTCTGAGGCAGTCTAAAGATATTGTCTTTGTTGAGGTAAATGACGGTTCATCAATCAGCAATATACAGGTCGTTGCAGATAAAAATCATCCTCTGTATGATAAATTTATGGAGATTACAACAGGCTCAAGCCTGATGATAAAAGGAAGGGTCATACCTTCCCCTGCAAAGGGGCAGAGGCATGAGGTTTATCCTGAGGAGCTCATGATCTATGGTACTGCTGACCCCAATGACTATCCCCTGCAGAAGAAAAGGCACTCCTGGGAATTTCTAAGGAAAATTGCCCATCTGAGGGTAAGAACTAATACATTTGGGTGCATAAACAGGCTGAGAAGCTCTCTGGCAAAGGCTATTCATACCTATTTCTGGGAAAATAATTTTTATTATATTCATCCCCCGATACTGTCAGGAAGTGATTGTGAAGGCGGAGGAGAGATGTTCCAGGTAACCACGCTTGACCTTGATTCCCTGCCAAAAGAAAATAAAAACATTGATTATTCCAGGGATTTCTTTGGGAAAAAGGCCCATCTCACTGTCAGCGGCCAGCTGGAGGCAGAAGTCCTGGCGCTCGGCCTGGGAAAGGTATACACATTTGCCCCGACTTTCAGGGCAGAGAACAGCAATACAGCAAGGCATCTCTCGGAGTTCTGGATGATTGAGCCTGAAATGGCTTTTTTTGATATTTTTGATGATATGGACCTTGCAGAGGATTTTCTGAAGTCAATTATAAATAAAACAATGAATGAATGCGCAGAAGAATATGAATTCTTCAGCAGGTTCATTGAAAAGGACCTTGAAAAGAAGCTGAGGGTCATAACCGATAACAGCTTTGAGAGAATTACTTATACCAAGGCTGTGGAAATACTTGAAAAAAACAATAAGAACTTTGAGTTCAAGGTTGAGTGGGGATGCGACCTGCAGTCAGAACATGAAAAATATCTTACTGAAACGGTGTTTAAGAAACCTGTAATTGTCTATGATTATCCTGAAGAGATAAAGGCCTTTTATATGAGGCTTAATGCTGATGAAAGAACTGTTGCTGCAATGGATATTCTGGTTCCCAGGATTGGTGAGATTATCGGTGGAAGCCAGAGAGAAGAAAGATATGATGTGCTTTTGAGAAGAATCAGGGAAAAGGGCCTTAAGGAGGATGATTACTGGTGGTACATGGACTTAAGAAGATTCGGCTCTGTCCCCCATTCAGGATTCGGCCTGGGCTTTGAGAGGATGCTGCAGTTCCTTACAGGAATGGCAAATATAAGAGATGTCATACCTTTCCCGAGGGTGCCCGGGTTGCTGGAGTTCTGAGATGCGTTATGACTGGAGGTTCCTAAAGAGGAAAAGCATTTTTCAGAGATGCTTTCTGGAGATATTTCAGGATTCCTATAATAATGGAGCTGATGGCCATGAAGCATCTTTCTATATTATTGATCTTCCAGACTGGATAAACATTGTGGCTACCACAGCTGATAATAAATTATTACTGATCAGGCAGTACAGGTTCGGTTCAAGGGCATTCCACCTTGAAATTCCTGGGGGGGCAATTGATCATCAGGACAGGGACGCATTATCCTCTGCCAGGAGAGAGCTGCTTGAAGAGACCGGCTATTGTGGTGGTGAATGGCTTCATATTGGGACGGTTGATCCCAACCCTGCAATACAGTCAAACAGGTGTTCCACTTTTCTTGCAAGGGGGGTCAGATATGAAAGGGAGCCGGAATTTGATGAAAATGAAGATATTGAGACCATACTGGTGGATGCTGATAAAGCTTATGAAATGATTGAGAATGGTGAAATCAATCATAGCCTGGTCATTTGTGCCTTGATGTTTGCAAAAAAGTATCTAATATAATTTTTAAAGGAGGCGGCAGGGTGCTGGTGTACCTCGTGGACTTCAAATCCATTGACAATAGGGGACCTGTTGTTGTGAGTTCGATTCTCTCCCGCCTCCGCCATATCTGGCAGGAAATATGTTAGGGGAGAAAAAAGAGTATTTTACAATTGGTGAAGTTGCTGAATTGATGTCTATAGCTGCATCTGTCCTGCGCTACTGGGAAACGCAGTTTAAGGTGCTGAGGCCAAAAAAGGTCAGGAAAAGAAGATATTACACCAGAAGGGACATAGAACTGGTTAAAAGAATACATAATCTTCTTTATGAGCAGAAGATGACAATTGACGGAGCCAGGAAGGAGCTGGAAAATCAGGAGGAAAAGATTGACAAAAGGAATAATATTTTGCTTGAAATAAAAAAGGATTTGTATAATATATTGGATGATCTTGATTAAGGCGGGGCGTAGCGCAGTTTGGTAGCGTACTGGTATGGGGTGCCAGGGGTCGCTGGTTCGAATCCAGTCGCCCCGACTTATAAATATGAAGTGGGGACATAGTCCCCACTTTTTTTATGGGGTATAAAAGACAAGAACGAAGATAAAACCCTTTTCGAGCTCTCCTGTCATTGACAGCATAAGCTGTATATCCTTCAGGGAATTCAGGTTCTGGAACAGTGTACTGTATTTATCAAGCTTCTCTGATATATCTTTTTGAGAAAATACCTTTCCCTTTATAGCCCAGATCTTGGAATAATTTACTCCATTATCTTTTGTAAAAGCAAAGGCGTTAATATCTTCATATGAAGAGCAGGCAGCGACATATGATTTTAGTTTTTCTGACAATTCTTCATTAATGCTGAAATCTTTTATTTTTGACTGAAGATGAGAGATTATCTCCTGTCTGATTTTTTCACTGACCTTTTCAAGATGTGCCTTATAATGCTCTTCGTAGTAAGTCATTTCATCCTGCCCAAAAAAGCAGGCTGAAGCGACCAGAAGGATAAGGGCCCAGCAAAGCAAAACCTTCTTAAGCATTTAAGAACCTCCTTCCATGTTTTTATTGTTTATGTATCTCTTTTAATTATAAATATCTCAAAGGTTATAAATCAAGCTTTATTGACTGAAATTTTAAACATTATTTTTTATTTTATATTGTTATAGTATAGAATCAGCTGTATATTAACCTGATTTGCTTAAACAAATTAAAAGGACTGGAAGTTGACAGATGGACCTGGAAATGCATTTACAAAGAAAAAGGCTTCAGAGGGATCTGTATTTCAACCAGCTTATCAGATTCAATTCATTTGACATAAGCTTCTACCTGTTTCCTGAGGATAAAGTCAGCGGAGATTTCTATGGTGTCTATGAACTTGGAGATGAGAACATAGGTATTTTGATTGGCGATGTAAGCGGTAAAGGGATAAATTCAGCCATAATTGCCGCATTTTTTAAATCCATTGTTTCAAAACTGGCAAAAACTGTCTATGACCCGGGTGAGATCCTTTCATGTGTAAACCGGGAAATATATGATATACTGCCCAGGGGTAATTTTGTCGCTGCAGGCTTCTATAAGCTGAATACAAGGAAGCATATTATAGAGTATTCGACTGCAGGGATACCGAATGCATATCTGAAGAGCAGGAGCAATGACCTGTATTCCTTATCAAATGAGGGAAACAGGATAGTCCTTGGGGTTTTTAAGGATTCAACATACAGGACTCAGAGGCTGGAGCTAAGGAAAGATGATATTGTTATGATCTACACGGATGGATTGTCAGAAGCAAAAGGAAATGAGGGAGACAGGTACGGCGAATCCAGAGTTCAGGAAATTATCAAAAAGTACAAGCACAGGGAGAGCGATTTTATCCTTAACAGGATTATTGAGGATCTCAACCGGTATTTATCAAGCTCCGATCTTAATGATGACATGCTCCTTTTTTTGATAAAAGCAAGCCAGCCTGATATTAAGAACCTTATAGCCCCCAGGGAAAGCCCGCATCTTGTAGTTCAATGGAGGACAATTGTTACAATTTTCCTTAAGACTTCAGCTGCAAGAGCTGTATTTGAAAGCGGGCTGGAGCAGTATAAAGCCGATATGGAGCAGTTCAGGGATGATGTGTACATTATAAACATCGGATCTGCTGATGTGTATGCGGACATTATTTCGAGGGGCCTTGACTGTGCCCTGTATTTAAGAAGTGTACTTGCAGTTATTGATGATAATTTTGAATTAGGTATCAATATGCAGAGAATACCGCTGACCACGGAGGGCAGGCTTGACTGGTCAATAGCTCTGGACAGCATATCTAGAGCAATTCACTATTCATCTCTTAAGAAGGCATCAATACTGGTTGATTCGTCCATATATAACCTTTCAAAAGACCTTTTCAATTATCGCGGCTTGGATACCATAAAGGATGAGAAGCTCTACGAGCTTCTGTCCAAAAAGCCTTTCGAAGAAATAAGCATGGAGCTTATTGACAGGGAGGCTGAACTTTCATTCATCAGCCAGCTCAGCAGCTCAAGGACCGGTGAAAAAGCAGATATTGTAACAGTGCATGGTGGTACAGGAAGCGGAAAGACGCCTTATATTCTTTATGCAAAACGTATATTGCAGAAGAATGGGTATCTCTGCCTGATCAACACCTGCTCCTCATTCACGCAGGATATTCCCTTCTATGTCTGGCTTGATCCCCTTAAAGCCCTTCTTAGTGTGGATACAAACCCTGAAAATGATTTACAGATCCAGAACCTGAAGAAGTATCTTTCATCAATAAGGCTATATTCACAGGAGCTATTTGATACATTGACATATATCTTCGGTTATCACAGTGAAAAACCCAAGGATATCACATCCATATTCAGGGACTTTATCATAAAATATATCCGTTATCTGTCATATAAAAGACCTATATGCATTATATTTGAGGATATTGAGTTCATCAATCACAAATCCTTTGAAGTTATCAGAGATATCGTCCTACAGGGTATCCCCCTGATGTTTATGCTCAGCTTTAAAACCATTGCAGAGGATCTTAAAACTTCTCTTTACAGCTTTAAGAATTCAGGCCGTGTTTATGAGATCAGCTTCAGCCCGCTAAAACAGAAGGATATCAAAAATTACATAAAGAACAAACTCTCTGAATTTGCTGTCAGTACCGGCGATATTAACAGCCTGAACAAGAAGGTCTTTCAGATAACCCAGGGAAACCACCTTTTTACAACTGAAATAGTCGCCCTTGTGATTGAAGACCTGAAAAAAGGGATCTCAGTACCGGATATTCTGAAAAACCCATCCCTCCTTATATCAAACAATGTAAAGGCTATAATAGAAAGCAGGATACTGAAGCTTGACCCCACACAGCTTAAGATTCTGCAGGTTGCATCTGTTTACGGGGGAAGGTTCCCTCTTAATTTCCTTGATTATGTACTGGGAGAATATTTTAGCCAGGATTTCATATTCCATATTATTGAGATTCTGACGACATATGGATTTATTTATCTCTATCAGCCGCCTGACATATACATATTCAAGAATATGCTTTATAAGGATATAATTTATTTCGGGCTTCTTGAGGAGGATAAGATCAGGCTTCACCATCTTGCAAGCAAATATATCATGAATATGGCTGAGGATTCAAAAAGGATGTACAATCCTCTCAGGCTTAAGATCCTTGCATCCAAGCATCTGGAAAAATCACTGCATATCAGGGAATCTGTACAGATGATCCTTGAGATAGTCAGCGACCTTAAAAAGGCTTACAACTATAATGATGCCCAATACTATATAAGCAGGGGAAAGCTGCTTCTGGAAAATATGGACAATAATTCAGAGCTGCTTTTTGACCTGTATTATGAAGATGCATTCATAATGCTTTTTAAGGGACAATTGCAGGAGGGAAAGCTTGAAATAGACAGGCTGAAAAACATCTACATTAACCTGAATGATAATATACAGTATTATAAGATAAATCTGATTAAAGGCTACTATTACAATAATAAAGGCGAATACCTGAAGGGGCTCAAGCTTCTGGAACAGCTTGACCTGAGAGCACTTAGAGAAAGCAGTTATGATTTATACATTGAAGCAAGCATACTCAAGGCAAGGCTGCTAAACAGGATAGGCCATGCAAACAAGGCTGTCAGGATTTTCAGCGGCCTTCAGGTGCAGATGCCTGACAGCATTAACTACCGTATCCTCATACTGGAAGGATTATGCGACAGCAGCCTTTTTAACGGACATTACAAGGAAACAATATTTTATGCGAACAGGCTTTTGGGCCTTATAAAGGGCAAAAATAAGGCATTCTCGGATTCAAGGGTAATGTACTACCTTGCCAGGGCATACTTTGAAATAGGGAACCTTAGCCTTTCAAGAAAGTATATCAAGGATAACGCGGTATTCAACAAAAGGACAAATTACTACGAAGGAAAAGCCTGGAATTTTCACCTTCTTTTTTTGTATTTTACTACCAAAGGAAAGCTTAATACCGGATTGAATGAGATTAACCGGGCATTCAGCATATTCTCAGAGATTGACAACAAGTACGGGTTATCAATTCTGCAGTATAATATGGCAAATTTCTACCTTAATATAGGATGCTACAAAAAGGCTGAAAAATACCTTAAATCGGGTATTAGAAACGCTAAAAGGGTTAAAGCTGCAGGAGCCCTCTTCAGCAATCTTTGTGTGGGAATACAGCTATATTCAGCTCTTGGGGACTATGCCAGTGCAAACAGTCTATTCAAGGCCCTTTACAGCATATACTGGGTAGCTGAATCAAAATTTTACCGGTACAAGATACTTATAGCAAGATCTGCTTATTATAGAAGTTTTGGTGATATTAAATCTTATCACTGCTCCATGAGAATGCTGAACCTTGCTGAGAAGAAGGTCAAGAGCATCTTTAGCAGGCTGTACAGGTACACAATATTGGGAGAGCAGCTTTTGACACTTTTTCTGTTAAAAGACTATGAAAGTGCATATAATATTCTGCTGCAGATGAAAAAATACTGGGAATCTCTCTATACGTATCAAAGGTCCGAGCATTATCTCGCAGTTGCCCTTAAAGTGCTTGAGTATAAGGATGATAAAAGAGAATACCAGATATTATCGGATTATTTTACCAGGCTTAAACAGCAGAGGATAAAAGAGGCAGAGCAGATAAAATCAGGCAAAGAATATTCAAGAATGCTCTCATCATTTTTATAATAAACGGATCATTATTTGGTATTGCTTAATTCAAACAAAATATATATACTATTTGTTTAATAATGCATATTGGTGTATAAAAATTTAAGTATACAGTATAATTTAATGCATCATACAGGAGGTGCAAAATGATTAGGATTGACAGTATTATTAAGGATTTTGACCTTTCCTATCCCTTTATTTCATCAATTATCTCAAAACTCAGCATCAGGGTATTTGAAAGCGAGGGAGAGAGATTCATTACAAAAGAGGATTTTGATACTCTTAAAAATTATATCTCAAAACCCGCCGAAACAGAGCCCGGCCCTGAATTAAATGATTTTATCGAGAACCTGAAAATGCAGATCAGGGAAAAGGATAAAATGATTTTCAGGCTTATTGAAATTATTGAGAAGATCCTGAATGAGCCTCAAAAGATAAAGCTTGATGAAGGCTCAGGACAGAGAATAGAAATAGATGACATCCCGAAGGTAAGCGAACCTGCTAAAAATGAAGAAAGTGATACGGCAAAACAGGTTGGCAGGCCTGTAAAATACCCTGCAGTCGATCTTTCCGTATATGAAAATAATATTGACCCTGCCTTGCTTTATTCTGCTTCTGAAACAGTTGAAAAGCTAAAAAAGTACGGAATAAGGCTTTCAGAGGTCAGGCTGAGGGACTTAAAAAGCAAAAAAAAGATCTATGCTTTGAAGGATAACAGAATAAATATGTATTACTGGCCGAGCCTTGCATATTACTACAATCTCCCTGATTATCCCGGCGATACGGAAAATACTGTACTAAAAGAGGATAAGCCTGCTGAAGATGACAGCATCGGTATTGAAGTTCCCCAGGCCGGTAACGAAACTGAAAAGGTTGAATTCATTTCAATAAAGGAAATCATAAAAAGATTATCTGATTATGGTATCATTAAATCAGAATCAACCATAAGACAACTGCGAAATAAGAAGTTTATTGCTTCCAAGAGGGTCGGCAACCTGAAACTTTTCAACTGGTATGATGTATTGAGCTTCTATAAAAGCCTGAGCGGGAGAAGAAAAGCATAAGGGAATCTTTATGACGATAAACAATACAAGAAATATAGGGATACTTGCTCATATTGATGCAGGTAAGACCACAACAACAGAAAGAATACTATACTATACGCACTATACCCACAGGATAGGTGAAGTTGATGAAGGGCTGGCGACTATGGACTGGATGGACCTTGAAAAGGAAAAGGGTATTACAATTACAGCGGCTGCAATATCCTTTCAGTGGAATGATGCGGATATAAACCTGATTGATACGCCTGGGCACGTTGACTTTACTATTGAAGTAGAGAGGTCCTTAAGAATACTTGACGGTGCGGTGGTGATCTTTTCAGCTGTAGAGGGTGTAGAGACACAGTCAGAAAAGGTATGGAATCAGTCTGAAAAGTATAAGGTTCCAAAAATCGCCTATATAAATAAACTGGACAGGCTTGGAGCGGATTTCTACGATGTGGCGGAACAGCTTGTAAAAAGCTTCGGCGATAAGTTTCTTATAATGCAGATCCCGATATATGAACAATCCGGAGAATTCAAGGGTGTTATAGACCTTATAAAAATGAAGGCGGTATATTTTGACAGGGATACTCTTGGAGCTGAATACAGCTACTATGATATACCTCCTGAACTGGAGGATGATGCTCATTCTTACCGTGAAAAGCTTATTGAGAGGATCTCAGAACGGGATGACCATATACTGGAGCTGTACCTTGAGAATGAAGCAATCAGCGAAGACAAGCTGCATAGTTCTATAAGGTCCATATGTATCAGCAATGAAATTTCTCCTGTCTTCTGCGGATCATCATTCAAAAATATAGGAATTCAGCCTCTTATGGATGCTGTAGTAAACTACCTGCCCAACCCTCCTGAAAGCGTAATCCCCTCAGGGATAAACCCGAAAACGAAAAAGAAAATGAGATTTGAACCTGATCAGGAAAACCCTTTATCAGCTGTGGTATTTAAGATTTCCATTGATAATACAGGGCTTCCTTTATGTTTTGTCCGCATATATTCAGGGAAAATGAGTGTGGGTGACAGGGTATATAATCCAAATAAGGGTACAACTGACAGGATAAGTAAGATATACAGGATCTATTCAAACAAATACAAGGAGATCAATACTGCTGTTGCTGGTATGATCGTTGGCGTAAGGGGCCTGAAAACCATATCTACAGGTGAGACGATCTGCTTTGAGGATAATCCTATCCTGTATGATTCAATGCTGTTTCCTGAACCTGTCATCTCAATTGCCATTGAACCCAAATACAGTACTGATTTCAAAAAATTTGAAGAGCTGCTTGCCAATATTCAGATTGAGGATCCAAGCCTTAAGGTCAGCATTTCCAAGGATACAGGGCAGACTCTGCTGTCCGGGATGGGTGAGCTTCATCTCGAGATTGTTTCATCAAGAATGGAAAGGGACTTCAAGGTTCCCATAAGGAGGGGCAAACCGCAGGTGGCCTACAAGGAAACCGTTACAAAGGAAGTGATCGCAGAGGGAGAGTTTAATAAGATAATTGGGAAGGAGGCACATTACTGTTCCATCCGTTCGGCTATAAAGCCCCTGCAGCGGGGAAAGGGCTTTTTATACAGCAATGATTTAAACAGTTTTTCACCTGAGATCGATGAAGAGATCAAGCAGGGGATAATTCTCAATATCCAGTCAGGTATAGTAGGAGGATACCCTGTAACAGACATAGGCTTTGATATCCAGAAGATAGAGTTCAATGATGAAAGAGTATCAGATATTGCGCTGAGGGGAGCCATTGCCCAGCTTTGCATCAATGGCCTCAGGGAGGCTGATGCAGTATTGCTTGAGCCTATTATGGATGTTGAGCTAATGGTACCCAAAGAGGATGTGGGCGATGTTGTAGGTTCCCTGTCAGCAAGGAATGGAAAGGTTCTCTCAATTGAGCAGAGAGGGGAAATGGAGATAATTTATGCAGAAGTTGCCCTGGTGAACATGTTCGGTTACTCAACGATCGTAAGGTCTCTTACAAAAGGCAAGGGGACATTCAGCATGACCCTGAAATACTATGATAAGGTAAACAGCTGATGCAAAATGCTAATCTATTTGATCTGGTGAATATAAACCATATCATGTAATAGCATGTTTAGCATTTAAGCGTTGTTGTCAGTGCCTAATGAAAGAATATAAGCTTTTAAGATCAGCAACTTAAAAACTAAAGAATTTATTATAAACGATCGATCAATTAAAACAAAGCAAGTTTTTGCTGGAATATACTATTTATTTTGAGATTATTTGATTCTGGAAAATAATTCTATATAATACTTGTATACAATGCTTATTTGTATTATTATATTAAATGATGGGAGTATGAATCTGGGTGATCTCTATGAATAACATATCAAAAATTAAATCTTCAGATTAAAAATCATTAAGCTTTTTATAAAGTTAGAATAAATATAAGTTCATATTCTTTTCAAATTTTATAATTGGAGTTTAAATGTTATGAACTGCCTATACGAATTCTGGGGAAAATTTGATAAAAATTGCCATTACCCTTTATTCCGTCATTTGCTAGATACATCAGCTGTTTTATGTAAACTATGGGATATGACGTTATCTCAGGGCCTAAAAAGATATTTGTCAGATGCATTCAGTATTAAGCATGGTAACCAGGGAGGCACCGCCATTAGGAATCGGATTGCTTTTTTAGCAGCTCTGCATGATATTGGTAAAGCAACTCCAGATTTTCAGGGAAAGAGCCCTCAATTTAAAAGCAAACTTGAGAATATGGGATATAAATTCCCAGGAAACTCTGATTGCCATCATGGACTATATTCTACATATATTATTAGAGAATTTTTGCTTAATGAATCTATCAGTGCGTCATGGGCAAAAAAAATTGCAGCTGCTATTGGAGCTCATCATGGTAGATTCCATACATCCAGAGATATTAGAATAGCAGAAATAAGATTTGTATCTCTCGAATGTAACTGGAAATGTTCAGTTAAAAAAATATTTAAAGCCTTAAAGAAAAATTTTAAGATTGATTCATTAAAAATGAGTTATAATTGGAACAAAGAAAACTGTTCTTTCTTTATAGTTCTTGCTGGCTTGGTATCTGTATCAGATTGGATTGCTTCATCCAAGGAGTTTTTTCCATATAACAGCTGTAAGAATGATATTAAAACTCATTTTGCTGAAGCAAAAATTAAAGCTGAAAAAGCAATAGAACATATAAGATGGAAAGCTTGGGAAAGCAATAATAATCGTGAGTTTAAGGATTTATTTAGTTTTGACGCTAATACTCTGCAAAAAGAAATAATTAAAATTTCAAATGGATTAGATTCCGCATCTCTTGTTATAATCGAAGCTCCCATGGGAGATGGAAAAACTGAAGCTGCTTTTTACCTGATGAATTATATGAATCATAAATTAAACCAGAATGGTGCCTATATTGCTCTGCCAACGCAGGCAACTGCCAATGCAATGTATGACAGATTTAGAGATGATTTTCTTAAAATTATTTATACTTCTAATTATAATGATTTAAAACTTATTCATGGTAATGCTATTCTTGCAAAAGATGAAAATGAGATTAATTCTCTCGAACCTGAGAGAATATATGATGAAAATGACAATGACAAGCATAGCACTTCCCAGACAGTAGACTGGTTCTCATATAAGAAGAGAGGATTATTGGCTCCCTATGGTGCTGGAACAATAGATCAGGCATTACTGAGCATTCTGCAATCAAAACATTTCTTTATCAGATTGTTCGGCCTTTCAAATAAAACGGTAATTCTTGATGAGGTCCACGCATATGATACATATATGACTACATTATTAGAAAGGTTGATTGAATGGCTTGCAGCAGTTGGTTCTAATATTATTATTTTATCAGCTACCCTTCCTTCAGAAAAAAGAAAGTTACTTATTGAAAGCTGGCAGAAGGGGACCTATGGCAATCTTAATAATAATCAAAATTGCCCGAATAATGTGGAATATCCCAGAATAACCTATCTTACTAAAACAGAATGCAAAGCCAATAACTTCTCAACAAAACAAAAGAAAATTATTTTATGCAAGAAATTACCATCAGATCTTGATGAACTAGCTAAGAAAATCATTGGATCTATAAAAGAAGGAGGATGTGCAGCATTTATCTGTAATACAGTTAAAAAGGCACAAGATGCTTATTGCAAAATAAAATCAGAGATTGACAAACAATGTAATACTAAAGAAGATATTATCCTGAAGCTGTTTCATGCCAGATTTCCATTTGAAGATAGAAACAAAATTGAAAAGGAGGTAATTGAATTATTTGGAAAAAGGGGATTTAAGACAAATAAGCGCCCTGAAAAAGCAATTCTTGTGGCAACTCAGGTTGTTGAGCAGAGCCTGGATATTGATTTTGATGTAATGTTTACAGAGCTTGCTCCGATTGACCTGATTCTGCAGCGCTCCGGAAGGCTTCAAAGGCATTATGAGATAAAAAGACCAGAAAGCATTGGAAATAAACCGGTCTTATATATAGTAACTCCAGAAGATGAAAATAACCTCCCTGATTTCGGATCAAGCAGTTACGTATATTCAGAATATATTCTATATAAGACATGGCTTGTGGTAAGGGATCTATGTGACATTAAAATACCTGATAATATTGAGTGCCTTGTTGAAAAGGTATATGGAAACGATAACAATGTCTCAAATAAGCCAGAAGAGGTCAACCATATGAATGAGCTAAAGCAAAAGGATGATGAAAATGAATCGAAGTTAAAAAATGAAGCAAAGGATAAATATATCAAAAGCCCTTATTTCAGTGGAGAACTATATCATTTATCGGAAGCAGAGCTAAAAGAAGATGATCCAACGCTCCATAAATACTTTCAGGCATCCACACGCTATTCAGAACGGCCATCAATAAGAATAGTATGCCTAAGATCAAATAATGGTTTTGATCCAACAAAAATACCCGACAAAAAGACAGTTATATATCTAATTAATCGAATAATGAGCATAAGCAACCCTGTTCTTTATGATTATTTTATAAATATTGTTATGGTTCCAGAGGCATGGAAAAATAATGCACTGCTCAGGAAATTATATCCTGCAGTATTTGATGATGATGGTTTTTTGATTAATAATAATAATTTAAAATTCAAACTGGATGATACTCTCGGTGGTGTTTATTGCAATACTAAATAGGAGTTAAAAAATGGTGCCTTCATTTAATCTGATTGATGAAAAATGGATACCCTGTTATTTAAACGGGAAGAAAAAGGAATTTGGAATAGCAGATGTCTTTAGGGAAGCAAATTGTATTACTATGGTATTTGACCAATCACCCCCTGTCACAGTTTCAATACACAGATTGCTTCTTGCTATAATGCATAGCGCCTTTAATGGGCCAAAGAATAAAAATGATTGGAAAACAATGTGGGCAAAAGGTAAGGGAAAACTATATAATACGAAGTTAGAATGTTATCTAACTAAATGGAAGAATAGATTCGATCTATTTGATAATAAATACCCGTTCTATCAGACAGCAGGATTTAATAAAGGTGTGAAACAGCCGGTTAGTGTCCTTGCATTTGATCTATCAAGTGGAAATAATGCTGTTCTATTTGACCATAATTATGATAAAAATTATCTGAAAATTCCTGCAAAGAAGGCTGCTGGATTATTGCTTGCAAGGCAGAATTATTCTCCCAGTGCGGGGAAAAGCAGCACAATACACACCAAAGATTCACCATTAACAAATACTGCATCAGTTCTTATTATGGGGGAAAATCTATTTGAGACTTTAATGTTAAACTTTCATCACTATGATTTAGATAGTGAAATTCCATTTTCAGGTGATCCTTATATGGATATTCCTGCATGGGAAATCGATAATAACATTAAACCTGGGAAACACAACCTGAATGGATATATTGATTATCTGACCCTCCAGAGTAGATATATCAGATTAATACCAGATGCCAATGGAGAAAATGTAGAAAATGTCTATTTAGCACAGGGATTATATATTGAAAATATGCACAATGATCCTTTTTTAAGTTATCGAGAAAACAAAAAGACTGGAATATATGCTTTATCTTTCAGAGAGGGAAAGTCATTATGGAGAGACAGCCATACTTTATTTAAAACATTTAATAGAACAGATGATAGAACAGAAAGACCAAAGATCATCGACTGGGTATCTGACCTTGCCTCCAAAGAAATTATTCCATGGAATAAGGTCTATAATATATCAGTAATGGGGGTTTGCTCTGATAAGGCAAAGTTGGAGTTCTGGAGACATGAAAATATTCCATTTCCTTTAGTTTTATTAAAAGATATGAATCTAGTAGATCAGTTAGAATGTGCTATTACAAAAGCTGAAGATATCTATTATAAATGCCTTAAATATAGTATGAAAGAATTTTCTCGTATTATTTTATTTCCTGATAAAGACAAAAAAAGCAAGTCTAGGAATGATAAAAATAGTATTAATAAGTTTTTATCAAGCCTGATACATGAGCATATATACTGGAATTCATTAGAAATTCCATTTAAAATCTTTATTGGAAATATTACAAAATGTACTACAGCCTCTCAAAAAAAAGAAGAACAAAAAAAATGGCAGGCTACATTGAGAGAGTCTGCGCGCAATGCTTTTCAAAAGTCTACATCCGGTTTTCAAGCTTCTGGTAGAAATCTGAATGCTATTGCAAATGCTGAAATAGCTTTGCTATATGTGCTTAAAAAAGAATTAAAATAGGTGATGAAAATAAAAAAGGAGGAAAGGGTTTAACATGGCATCAGATATTAGTCAAAAGATAGCGGCCTTTATTGCGTCTCTGGAGAACTTATTAGATAGAATGAACCAGCGTGATTCCAGCGCGAGGGCTACGATTGCAAAGCTTAAAAGAGGCCTGGGGAAAGATCCGGGTACATGTATTGATATGTTTCCATTCGTGATTCCAAGAATAGAAGGAATAGAAAAAGAGAAAGACCAGAATGCATTCTTTATGGTAGCTGCTCTTTTTGCTGCTCACCAGAAACCTGAAAATAATAAAATAAGAAATCTCGGATCTTATTTTAAGAAAATTTCAAATAAAAAAAAAGATTCAGAAAGTATAGAAAAGCGCTTTTTAGCACTTCTTAATTCTCATTATGATGAACTATTCAGGCATTTAAGGCACGCTGTCTCACTTGGTAAATCATTAGATATCCCTATTGATTTTAAAGTTCTGCTTTGGGATATTATCAGATGGGATGACTCAGAAAAAAAGGTCCAGAAGAATTGGGCAAAATCCTATTGGTCAACTGAAGAAACAAAATGATTAAATAATATGGAGGAATAAAATATGTTTATTGAACTGCACATTTTACAGAATTTCCCTATTTCATGCTTAAATAGAGATGATACAAATACTCCTAAAACCTGTGAGTTTGGCGGGTATAGAAGATCAAGGATATCATCTCAATGTATTAAACGGGCTATCAGATGGAACCCCGAATTTAGACGAATTATTGATAATGATTTATTTGATATTAGAACTAAAAGATTGAAAAAAGCAGTTAAAGATGAATTGAGTTCTCAAGGCGATATATATGATGGGATGATAGAAATATATATAGAACTTTTCTGGAGTGCATTACAGGATGATAAGGGAGAAAAGACCAAAGTTCTTTTATATTTAGGTCAGGATGAGATTAAAGCCATTGCTGAACAATTAAAAGAGCGCTATAATGAAACAAATGAAATATGTAATAGATTAACAGCATTAAATGGAGACAAAAAGAACAATAAAGAAAAAATTAATAAACTGAAAAAAGACTTAAAAAAAATTTGGGAAGAGCCCAAGTATGATTCTCTTTCTCCAGGTATTGCATTGTTTGGAAGGATGGTGGCAGAAGTTCCGAAAGCACATGTTGATGCCGCATGTCAGGTCGCACATGCAATCTCTACTAATAAAATTGATATGGAAATGGATTTTTATACTGCAATGGATGATCTGCTTGAGAAAGATACTGAGATAGGTGCAGACATGATGGGCACAATAGAGTGTAATTCATCATGCTACTACCGTTATTCTCTTGTAGATTTTGAACAGCTAAAAGAAAACCTAAACGAAAACGATAAGACAGAACCAGGTTTGTCCAAAAGAACTCTTGAGGCTTTTATCCGTGCATCTATAGCTGCTGTTCCAACAGGTAAAATAACGTCTTTCGCAAATAATAATAGGCCTGATTTTTTATTTATTGTTGTCCGCGATACAGGAATGCCAGCAAATCTGGCAAATGCGTTTGCATTTCCAGTGATTCCAGATGAGTTTAGCAAAAAAAGCCTAATTGAAAGATCTATTGAAGAAATTGATAAATACTGGGGTAAAATATTATCTGTATATGGGTCTGATGGAATTTCAAAAATGGTATACAGCCTTATTCCTGGCAACTGCAAAATAGAAAACATAAAAGAGAAGAAAGAAAACATCGAAGAGTTAATAGAATCAGTTATTTCCGTTGTTAATTAGTTCTGAGGTGTTAGAAATGAATGTTTTGTTGATGCGTATTGCAGCCCCCATGCAATCCTGGGGAACCCGAAGCCGTTTTCTGGTACGGGATACGGAACGGGAACCTTCAAAAAGCGGGATATTAGGTATAATAGCAGCCTGCCTTGGCCAAAAGCGCAATGAGCCCCTGGATAATCTAACTGCTCTTCGGATGGGGGTAAGGGTCAATAAAGAAGGGCATATTCTAAAAGATTTTCACACCGCTGGAGGAGGCAAGATTCCAGGTGAAAAAAAATATGGGGTTATTAAATCCGATAATAGCAGTGCAGATACTGTTGTTTCTCGCCGTTATTATCTATCGGATGCTGATTTTCTTGTTGGACTTGAAGGAGATAGGGATTTTCTTAAAAGAATATATAGTGCTATTATGTCTCCTAAGTTTCCGATATTTTTAGGCAGAAAATCTTTTGTTCCTTCAATTCCTATCCTTATATCAGAAGAAAGGGGAGGAATAGTATCAGATTCCCTTGAGTCAGCGCTTAGGAAACATCCTTTTCCTAAATATATTTATAAAAATGATCATTTAATACCTGATAGAATTCGCCTTATTTTTGAAACAAAATATGGAGAAGGCGAAGAGACTAGAATGGATAATCCTGAGAGCTTTGAGATCTCTGACAGAAAATACTGCGTACGATATATAACAACGAAATGGATAGAAAAATCTGCTCTAAAATATGAGGAAGGGGAGGGCATTAAATAATGTATCTTTCTAAGCTTATTTTAAACCCAAAATCAAATCAGGTCAGAAAAGAAATAATAAACCCTTATGAAATGCACAGGACTCTGCTAAGAGCTTTTCCGGAAAAAGAGGCAGGTGGGCCGGGTAGAGTCCTTTTTCGCGTTGATGTTAATCATAAAACAGGTATTCCTGTTCTGCTTATACAATCAGACAAAGAGCCTGACTGGAGCTGTATAAACGGAAAAAACACTAATTATCTGTTAAGAACTGATGATACAAACCCAATTACTAAAAATATTCATGCCTCATTTGAGAATATTAATACCAGAGATCTTTTTCACTTTCGTCTTCAGGCAAACCCAACCAAGCGCAGGAAAGATAATGGTAAGAGAATTGGGCTGTATAAAGAAAAGGAACAATATGACTGGCTGGTAAGGAAAAGCGATAAAGCCGGGTTTAAAATATTAAATATTTCAATTATTCCTCAGGGCATTATTGAATCAAAAAAGTTCAAGGATGATGAAAATGCAAAAAGATATTTCTCTGTTATATTTGAAGGTATTATAAGGGTAACTGATAAACAGAAATTTATTTCAACTCTGAAATCAGGAATTGGTAGCGCAAAGGCATTCGGGTTTGGGCTTCTCTCAATAGCGCCTTATCGGAGGTAGATATGCATGACTTTCATGATTTACCCAAGATTCGGGATTCATTAAGCTATTTATACCTTGAGCACTGCAAGATAGATCAAGAGGCAAAAGCAATTGCATTTCATGATAAAACTGGAAAGGTTCCTGTGCCTATTGCTTCTCTATCTCTCCTGATGCTGGGTCCAGGGACATCGATTACGCATGCAGCTATTGTAGCGCTTGCAGATAATGGCTGTATGGTCATTTGGTGTGGAGAAGAGGGAGTTAGGACATATGCATCTAGTATAGGAGAGACACATAGCTCTGCCCGTATCATAAGACAAGCTGAATTATGCTCTGATGAAGCAAAAAGGCTACAGGTTGTTATGAGAATGTATAAGAAAAGGTTTGATGAAATACTCCCTCAAGATTGTACAATACAGGAAATAAGAGGAAAGGAAGGATTAAGAATCCGAAATGCCTATCAAGATGCATCAAAAAAATATAAAGTAATATGGACTGGCAGAAACTATGATAGAAGCCAATGGGGCAATTCTGATCCTGTGAACAGGGCGCTATCGGCAGCAAACTCTTGCCTTTATGGAATATGTCATGCTTCAATTGTTTCATTAGGTTATTCTCCTGCATTAGGTTTTATTCACACAGGAAAACAATTATCTTTTGTTTATGATATAGCGGATCTATATAAAACGGAAATTAGTATTCCGGTGTCATTTATGGCTGCTGCTGAAAATGAGCACGGAATTGAGAAAACAGTGCGAATGAGGTGTAGAGATATTTTCAAACGCAATAGAATATTAAAAAGAATTGTACTTGATATAGAGGACTGTCTGAATGTTGAACAAGCTGAGGTTATTCCTATCAGCACATTAGACTACAATCTTGATCCTTGTTGCCCAGCTCCCCTGTGGGACCCGGAAGAGGAAAATAAGGAAGTAAATGGTAGTATTCATTCTTGAAAGAGTATCATCCTCATTAAGAGGTGAAATAACTCGATGGATGATCGAGCCCCATACGGGCATATTTTTAGGAACAATATCAGCGGCTGTAAGAGAAAAATTATGGCAGAAAATCTGTAGCAAGACAAAAGATGGTGGATGTATAATGATATATTCTGCTCAGAAGGAACAGGGTTTTGATGTTGAATTTTGGGGAGCAACCAAAAGAAATATTATTGACTATGAGGGATTGAAACTGGTGCATATTCCAAAAAAATAAATTTAGAATAGGGGAAATGATATAAGTCTATTAAAAAGCAGTATATTCCCCACGCATGTGGGGGTGAACCGAGCTATATGGCGATACCTCCCAAATTACTGGAATATTCCCCACGCATGTGGGGGTGAACCGATACAAAAGTCAGATATGACGCAGGTCAAAGCATATTCCCCACGCATGTGGGGGTGAACCGTCAATCTGGCAGACGGTCAGAAATAATGAAAAATATTCCCCACGCATGTGGGGGTGAACCGAACATGGACACACGGCTCGCAGAGATACAGCAATATTCCCCACGCATGTGGGGGTGAACCAGTGGTACATCGTTGCGACCATGGCAACCGAGGCTTGTACTCGCTATAATATTCCCCACGCATGTGGGGGTGAACCGGCTGCCGTTGCTGTCAAATGTGAGCTCATATAATATTCCCCACGCATGTGGGGGTGAACCGACCCATTAGCTAATCTATAAGTAGTTTGTAACATATTCCCCACGCATGTGGGGGTGAACCGACGACGGCGACCCTGTACCTGGTGATTGGGACATATTCCCCACGCATGTGGGGGTGAACCGTTGCGCTGATGCACTTGCCTTTGCCCTTTTTGATATTCCCCACGCATGTGGGGGTGAACCGGACGGCGACGCATACGCATATTTCAGGGAACCATATTCCCCACGCATGTGGGGGTGAACCGTTTTCCATGAACACCCTGGCGCACTGCATTGCATATTCCCCACGCATGTGGGGGTGAACCGGAATAATAAACTAAATAAAGGAGATATATAATATATTCCCCACGCATGTGGGGGTGAACCGGACGCACATCAAAAGGATCGGCGAGTACTATGAATATTCCCCACGCATGTGGGGGTGAACCGTTGCGCTGATGCACTTGCCTTTGCCC
>CAYMEV010000009.1:0-47579 GCA_964389675.1 uncultured Candidatus Sumerlaeota bacterium | reverse complement strand
TTTTTGATATTCCCCACGCATGTGGGGGTGAACCGTTATTAGCCCTGTGCTGTTGAGACTGAATAACATATTCCCCACGCATGTGGGGGTGAACCGCAAGGCTAAAACTCCCCCGAAAACATTGATTCATATTCCCCACGCATGTGGGGGTGAACCGTTAAAAAAGCCAGAGGCTATTGAGAAAACAAAATATTCCCCACGCATGTGGGGGTGAACCTTTCGTTGCCAGCTGGTACGGCTGTATCATTTCATATTCCCCACGCATGTGGGGGTGAACCGAAAGCGACCAGTTCAGTTTTGAGCTTCATAGCATATTCCCCACGCATGTGGGGGTGAACCGCCCCTACATCCTGAACCTCTTCAAAATTAAATATATTCCCCACGCATGTGGGGGTGAACCGATAGCATTTATATAATTTTGGCGTGGTTATTAATATTCCCCACGCATGTGGGGGTGAACCGTCAATTATGATATAGCCGTCCTGGTCTTGCAGATATTCCCCACGCATGTGGGGGTGAACCGTTACCTGAGGGCTGGAACTTAACGGCGTTTGAATATTCCCCACGCATGTGGGGGTGAACCGTGCACTTGCGGTCTGTGCAGGTAATGCTGGGAATATTCCCCACGCATGTGGGGGTGAACCGGACGAGCATACGCTGACTGTTGAGATTGAGATATATTCCCCACGCATGTGGGGGTGAACCGCCCTTTTACGACCCGGCAGCTGGATTAACTAAATATTCCCCACGCATGTGGGGGTGAACCGGGATACAGGGATACAGGATAAAGGATTAAAAGATATTCCCCACGCATGTGGGGGTGAACCGCAATACCACCCGGTTAAAGATTATTTCGAAAAATATTCCCCACGCATGTGGGGGTGAACCGACAGTCAGGTTATTATATCAGGGGAAATGTATATATTCCCCACGCATGTGGGGGTGAACCGAGGCCACCGATGAATCTGAAGAGCCTGCCGAAATATTCCCCACGCATGTGGGGGTGAACCGCAACAGCATCAAAGCTCATTGCTACTATAACAATATTCCCCACGCATGTGGGGGTGAACCGAACCCAGAACAGGGTCATCCCGGGTTTCTTTAATATTCCCCACGCATGTGGGGGTGAACCGCAATTATAGCAACGATAGAGAGCGCTGTTAATATATTCCCCACGCATGTGGGGGTGAACCGTATATGCTATACTTAGACGACGATTTCATATTATATTCCCCACGCATGTGGGGGTGAACCGGATGCTGTAATAGGGTCTGCAATAGAACTGTTATATTCCCCACGCATGTGGGGGTGAACCGTTATCAGCGACAAAGAAGACATCGGGCAGGAGATATTCCCCACGCATGTGGGGGTGAACCGTATAAACAAGTATATAAGACATTTAAGGATGCATATTCCCCACGCATGTGGGGGTGAACCGTTTGTCAAGCCCAGGTTACCGCGCAATATATAATATTCCCCACGCATGTGGGGGTGAACCGATAATCCCATTAGACGAGCGAGATGTCATCAGATATTCCCCACGCATGTGGGGGTGAACCGGTGTTTGGGTTGCATTACCTGAAAATACAAGAATATTCCCCACGCATGTGGGGGTGAACCGAAAAATTACAACAGGTTTGCTTTATTGTTAGCATATTCCCCACGCATGTGGGGGTGAACCGAAGGACACGGACAAGAAAGTCAATGACGGTTAATATTCCCCACGCATGTGGGGGTGAACCGGAGGGTGAATAATTATGAATATTGAAGACAGAATATTCCCCACGCATGTGGGGGTGAACCGTTATTGAAAATAGACGAAAAAATCACGGGCGCATATTCCCCACGCATGTGGGGGTGAACCGATAGACTGGTTCAGGGCGATGGATATTGATACATATTCCCCACGCATGTGGGGGTGAACCGCAGGAAAAAATGGGTTGCACAATCAGCTTTGCATATTCCCCACGCATGTGGGGGTGAACCGGGTGACATACAGGCAAGAATGGATACATTAAGAAGCCCGGCATTAAGAGATAAACCTGAATGATTTAGATTGCCAGTAACTGGCAAAGATATATTCTTTATCATATTATAAATAGCTATGTCATTAAAGCTTTGACATGGAAGAAATAATGGGTACCAGAAACCATTATGATAAGCTTTTATATTTCTGCTATTCCTGGATTAAATGCAGAAAAAAGATAAATTCAGTGAAAGAATACTGGAGAAGATATGAAAAGGATACAGTTTGTTTCAGACCATCTTGTTGAGCAGATCATCCAGGGGGAAAAGACGGCAAGTGTTGCAAATGCAGGGGATATAGAGCATGATGAGGATGAATACAACAGTGCGCTGGTTGTTGGAGAGGAGTATATGGTCTATGACCTGCAAAAAAGGCCGAGATGCATTATAAGGATCACAGGAATGGAATTATGCAGGTGGAACAGGATTCCCGAGAGGCTCTGGCGTGGTGAGACAAACAGGAGTGCTGAGGAATTCAGGGAGGATCATATTGATTATTTTTCTGACCCTGATGATGATTTTGAATTTATAGCCTATTATTTTGAACTGAAAAAGCAGGAATAATTTATGGAGGATGTAGATAAAAGTATGATAAGCAGACAGAAAAGAATGATAATTGCAGCAGTATTGACAGCTCTTGCTGGTATAATGGGCAGTGTAGCCCTTTTAGGTGAGGAAGCGCGGATTGTCCATGTTATCGGGATCTTTGCCGCTGGTTTTGCCTCCGGAGCTTCACTTGTCTCGGCTATTCGTAGTAAAGGATCCGGGGGAAATGGGGCTGCTGACTGAATAAATGGCAGGCACAGGGAAGATCATCTTCCCTGTGCCTGGTTTAATACTATAGATAATTCCAGGTTAGTACCGGGTTTTTAGCTGCAGTTACCTCATCGAGCCTTTTTGCAGGTGCGTTCTGCGGAGCATTCTGAGCCTTTGAGGGGTCTTCTTCTATCTCATTTGCTATCTCAATAAGAGCATTAATAAATCCGTCAAGCTCCTCCAGACTTTCAGTTTCTGTGGGTTCTATCATTAAAGCACCATGGACGACCAGGGGGAATGAAATTGTTGGTGGGTGGAATCCCTTGTCAATTATAGCCTTGGCTATATCGGATACCTTTATGCCCCTGTCCTTCTGAAGCTTATAGGAGAATACTGCTTCATGGAGGGTTTCTTCCTCATATGGGAGAAAGTAATACCCTTTCAGCATCTTTTTTATATAGTTTGCATTCAGTGTTGCAATACCTGAAACATTCCTTAAGCCTTCTTCTCCGAGCATTTTTATATATACAAGGGCCCTTATCAGGACGGCGAAATTTCCGTAATAAGCCCTTACCCTGCCTATGCTTCCCGGGTAGTCATGATCCAGGAAGTAAAGGTCCTTTTCTTTATTATATGATACATTAGGGACAGGCAGGAAAGGTTTAAGCCTTTCTGATACGCAGATAGGGCCTGCTCCGGGGCCTCCTCCTCCATGGGGAGTGGAGAAAGTCTTGTGAAGGTTTAAGTGGATTACATCAGCTCCCATATCAGAGAACCTGGCCCTGCCCAGTATTGCATTAATGTTTGCCCCGTCGATATAGAGCAGGGAATCATTCTCGTGCAGAAGGTCTGCTATCTTTCTGATATCCCTCTCAAATATACCGAGGGTGTTCGGATTTGTTACCATAAGGCCGGCCACATCCCTGCTGAGATACTTTTTTATGGTTTCCACATCCAGGTATCCTGCCTTTGAGGATTTGATCTCTTTTGCCTTAAATCCGGCAAGGTGGGCACTGCTGGGATTTGTTCCATGTGCTGTATCAGGTATGAGGACTATATTCCTTTCTTCATTCTTTGCCTCAAAATATGCCTTGATAAGCTTCATTCCTACAAGTTCGCCATGTGCCCCGGCATTTGGCATCAGGGAGCAGTCTGCAAGCCCTGTAATATGCATAAGCTCCATTTTCAGTTCATACATCGCCTTTAGAGCACCCTGCGAGCAGGATGCGCTGCTGTAGGGGTGAAGCTTTGCAAATCCCGGCATATTTGCTATATCGCTATTAATCTTGGGATTATACTTCATCGTGCAGCTTCCGAGAGGGAAGATCCCATCCTCAATTGAGTAATTCTGCTTGGAAAGCCTGGTGAAATGCCTTACTACCTGAACCTCACTTAATGAAGGGATGCCAGGCTTGGTTTTCCTTAGAAGATGTGAAGGTATTGATGATGTTGAAGATTGCTTCTCTTCAGAAATATCCAGTTTTTTTAATGAAAAGCCCTTGCATCCAGCATTATCAATATCCTTTAATAAGGGTTCATTGATTACATAGTATTTTTTTATCCTGTTCTTTTTCATTGAAGCACCTCCTTAAGACAGCTGGCATAGTATTCAATCTCTTCTGCAGTATTGTTTTCCGTTACTGCTGTCAGGATTAAATTTCCAGCGCTTCTGTCAAATTTTGAGAGGGGAATCCCTGCATATACGCCCCTTTTCTCCATAGCTTCAATTACTGCTGAGGCATCCTTATCTCCTGTGCTGTAGACAAATTCATTGTATATTGCACCCTTATAGGGGATATTTATGCCGGGTACTGAGGCGAGAAGCTCTCTTAAATAGCCTGCTTTCTGGAATGACTGGTATGAAGCGTCATAAAGGCCGTTATTTCCAAGCATGGCGATGTATATCAGAGCGCTCAGCGCACACAGTGCCTGATTTGTGCATATATTTGAAGTTGCATTTTCCCTTCTTATATGCTGTTCTCTTGTTGCAAGGGTAAGGACGAATCCTCTGTTCCCGTCAGCATCATTAGTTGCTCCTACCAATCTTCCTGGCACTTCTCTGACATAATCAAGTTTAGTTGCAAGAAAGCCTAAATAGGGGCCGCCATAGGAAAGAGGCAGCCCAAGTGCCTGGGCTTCGCCGGCAGTTATGTCTATGCCGAAAGCACCCGGGGGTTCCAGAATGCCAAGTGAGCTTATTTCATTTATTATGCAGATTGAATAAGCCCTTTCAATATCCCTGACATAGGATGATATCATCTGATGGTCTTCCAGTATTCCATAAAAATTGGGGCTTTGGTAGATAACAGCGAAAATATTGTCCCAGTCCGTGTTTTTCAGGAAATCTTCTGATATCCTGCCATCCTTGTCGATATCCATAAACCTCATCTTCAGTCCTAAATGATGTGTATATGTCCTGATGGTCTCAATATATTCGGGGTGCATAAATTTTGATATAAGGAACTCGCTCTTTTTTCTTTTTGAAAGCCGGTGAGCCATAAGGACTGCTTCAGCGGCGCTGGAAGCTCCGTCATACATGCTTGCGTTTGAAATCTCCATGCCTGTCAGGTCTGCCATGATACTCTGAAACTCGAAAATGGTCTGCAGTGTGCCCTGGCTGACTTCTGCCTGATAGGGGGTATATGCGGTCTGAAATTCAGCTCTGGATATAATATGGTTTATCACTGAAGGAGCATAGTGATTATATGCTCCTCCCCCGATAAAGACAGAATTGCATATATTGTTCTTTTGGCTGAGTTTTGAAAAGTATTCCAGCAGGTCCTGTTCAGTTGACCCGGGTTTGTCAAATGGCGGGTGCTTTGCTTTTATACTTTCGGGAATTGATGCAAAGAGCTCCTGGATAGAGCTCTTGCCAATTTTATCAAGAAGATGCTCTATTGTTTCCTTGGAGTGAGTTGTATAATCCATATACTATTCCATTTCTTCTTTTACAAATGCTTCATATTCTTCAAATGACATGAGATTATCTATCTCATCAGGATCAGATAATTCCATTTTATATATCCATCCCTTCTGATAAGGACTCTGGTTAATAAGCTCTGGAGAGTCCTCAAGTTCTGTATTGAATTCCGTCATATTCCCGGAAAGGGGTGAGTTGACATCGTTAACATTCTTGTGGGATTCGATCACAATGCCTGTCTTTTCAAATTGTTCAACCTCAGATGCTTCATCAGGGAATTCAATAAGTGTTACCTCTTCGAGCTGATCCTGTGCATAATCAGTAATACCGACGATGCAAGATTTACCATCGATTTTTACCCATTCATGCGTTTCTGTGTATTTATATTCCTTTTTATTCAATGTTCTTACCTCCTGTTTTTCGGTTTTATAATTTTAAAAAATAAATAAATAAAATTCTAATTAAATCAAGTTATTTTTTTTAATAATCCCTTTCAAAGAAGGTCTTTTTCACTATCTTACCTTCTGCGAATTTGTTCCTTACCTGTACCTGCACTTCTTTGTCCAGGGTGTTCAGTTCGGGAATTATATAGCCCATTGCAATAGATTTGTTCGTGTACGGGCTTTTTGTACCGCTTGTAATTACTCCGACCTCTTTTTCATCTATGAACATCCTGTAGCCCTGCCGTGGAATTGCTTTTTCAAGTATCTCGATTCCTGTAAGTATCCTGCTGGTGCCTTCGTCATGCTGTTTTTTCAGTATACCCCTGCCGGCGAAATCATCCTTCTTAAACTTTACTATCCATGACAGATCAGCTTCAATAGGTGTGGTAGTATCATCAAGGTCATTACCGTAAAGGGGAAGCCCGGCTTCCAGCCTTAAAGAATCCCTGGCTCCCAGTCCGCATGCGCAGATATTATAATCACTGCCTGTTTTCATTACCATATTCCAGATCTTTACAGCTACCCTGGGAGGCATATATATTTCAAATCCATCTTCGCCTGTATAGCCCGTTCTTGATATAAGCAGCTCACTGCCTTCATGGTCAAACATAAAAAAGCTGAAAAGCTTCATCTCTGACAGGTCTTTCCCGGTTATCTTCTCTATTATCTTTACAGCATGCCTTCCCTGAACTGCTATCTGAGAATATTCATCGCTTTTATTGACCAGCTCTACACCTTCATAAAGGTTTTTCTTCAGATAATCAAAATCCTTGTCAATATTAAGAGCGTTTACGACAAGAAGGTAGGTATCTTCGCCAAGCCTGTAGATAAGAAGGTCATCAACAATTGTGCCATCAGTCCTGAGAAGGTTCGTATAATGCGCCCTGCCAATCTTAAGTTTATGAACACTGTTTGGTGTATAATAGTTGAGGTATTCCAGAGCTTTATTTCCTGAAACAATAAATTCCCCCATATGGCTTACATCAAAAAGACCCACGTTCTTTCTTACGTTTACGTGCTCCTCAACCATTGAGCTGTAGGATACAGGCATTAGCCAGTCTCCGAAATGTATGATCTTGGCCCCTAATGTTACATGTTCATCATATAATGGTGTTTTTTTCATATAATTACTCCTTTTGCTCTTCTGCATTTTGAATTTCAGGATATTTTTTGTCAATTACCTTAAGGTCTTCATCAAGTGTTATTACAACGCTATCCCACTGATTAGCCTTAGTGAGAAAGTGGTACTCATGTATCGTATTATCCTTATCATCTGTCATGGTCTCTATTTTATACGGGTTGCCGGCAATCTTGTGCAGATCAATGTTTGTCATTCCTATAAGTATCCTGTTGAAATCTTCCAGTGTCAGGTCCTCATAAGCTTTTGCCCTGCTGTATAACTCCTTAAGCTTCTGATTATCCCTGTTCATTCTGCCAGCCTGAAGATAAATATCAGCTGCTTCACTGTATCTGCCCATATCCTCCCACTCCCTGGCATTCTCTATCAGCTGATTTACGAGCAGGTTCAGTGCTTCATCATAAACAGGGTTCTCCTTTTCAATTGCTTTTAAAAGACTGCTTAAATGTGATATATATGCCTGTTCATCGGTTTGTTTAAGCTTTTTTATCTTATCCAGCCTTACCTGATAATCTATTTTATCTTTGGCGCAATAGATAAGGCCTATTGACAGGATCATAATCAATAATAGGGAAATAGAGCTTTTCATATGATAATGTCCTCCTTTGACTTATATTTTAACCTTGGAAAAAAGGATCCAGTGCGGGTCTTTTACGCTGAAACCGTCAGGAAGTTCAAGTCTTGTTTTAGAAACAAAGAATGCATTATCGTATGAATGCATCCCGTTAAGCTTTGGATCAACAAAGATGTCTCGCTGCCTGAGGCTTGCTTTCGGGTCAAATCCATAATTGGGGACTAACAGGAGATCAGCCCCAAGCTCAGCAAGGGGCCCTTTATATATATCATTTCTTCTGAAGACATTCATAAAGACCCTTTTACCTTCATATTCAAGGCCTGAGAATATCTCTGCAAGATAATCCGTTATTTTATCCTTATCTTCCTTTACAAAACCCTTTGAAAAACGTTTATCATTAATATATATTCTTGCAGGATCAAGCGAAAAAGCTTTGGTATTTTCAGGGTCCAGGCCAGTAACAGGTGCATCAGGCTTTTTGAGCTTAAGAAGCCCCTCTTTTATCAGTATATTGTTAATAAGGACTTCCTTTTTTGCAACTGTAAAGCCATGATCGCTCATGATATAGAAATTTTCTGTTCCTGCCTGTTCAGCAAGCTCTCCAATCATTTCGTCGATCATTGAATAAACTTCGCAGAAGCTTTGAGTCCACTTATCATTATCATCAAATGAATCAAAGAAATAATGGTGAAGCCTGTCTGTTTCAGTTATAACGCCGATGAAAAGATCCCAGTCCCTTTTCCTGAAAAGCTGTTTTATTGTGTTTATCCTTGCAGAGAGTACCCGGAATATCTCTTCCATTATTTTTTCGCGTTTTAATTCATAATCGTCAGTATCAGGTATGTCAATATCAATCTTATAGCCTAATTTCTCGAGCAAAGGCAAAAGAGAAGAAGGATGTATGCTCTTTTTCCAGTCGATTGAAATAAAGCCGCTTATAATAGAACCGTTAAATGGCCTTACAGGGTATGTTTGGGGAATATTAATAACTGTAGATTTTTTATTATAGTCAGCAAGCTTTTCCCAGAGTGTCTGCTTTTTTAATGACAGGAAATTGGGGAAAAACATATTATAATCCCTGTCAAGGTCCATAAATCCGAAAATCCCGTGATGTGAAGGGTCATATCCGGTATTAAAACAGCTCCATGCTACTGAGCTTATGTCAGGTACGGATGATTTCATTTTCGTAAATAGGCCTGTATCTGCGATGGCTTTGAGATTCTTCATTGTGCCGTCGTTCATGTATTTTTCAATAAGCTCAAAGGGAACACCGTCCATTCCAATAAAAACAGCCCTGGTATCTCGCTTTGATTTTCCAAAAAGCATAAGTGCACCCCTAATAAAATTAAGAATTATTATAAAGCAATTTTTTATATAAATATTTACATTAATAAAATTGTAAAGAATTAATTTATTAATTAATATAATAGAGAAAGCATGGGCAGTATTGATATTATATTTCAGGATAAGTCCATTATTGTTGTAAACAAGGGATCAGGGTGCCTTGTCCAGGGTGACATTACAAAAAGGGAGAGCCTGTATTCCAGAATAAAGAAGTATATTGCGGATGGTTCAAATACTGACGACCCGTTCGTGGGCATTGTGCACAGGCTTGATTTCCAGGTGAGCGGCGTAGTTGTTTTTGCCCTTGCCAGCAAAATTGCTCGTTTTTTATCAGAGCAGTTCAGCAGAGGGAATCTGCATAAGGAATACCTTGCTGTTGTGGAAAGCGAAAAGTATCAGAAAAGCAGTCTTGAAAATGGTGTTCCGCAATATCTATACTGTCACAGGGAGAATGAAAGAACTGTCATAACTGATCAGCCGGGCTATGCCTCAAAAAGTATATCAATAAGGATTGAAAGGATCGCTTCAGAAAGCAGGTTCACCCTGTTGAAAGTATATCCCAAAACTGGCAGAAAACACCAGATAAGGGCTGTTCTGTCCTATTATAATATTCCTGTGGTAGGAGACAGGAAATATGGGTCGCCAGTCCCCTTCATGAAGGATTCAATAGCTCTTCATTGCAGAAAGATCCTGCTCTCCTATCCAGTCAGATACAGCAGAAAAGAATTTTTGGCTGATATACCCTTCTACTGGGAGGTTTTTGAAAATTTAATCGGCCCCGGGCTTTAATCTTGTCGCCGCACAGTTAATTCTGCCTGTATCATCAGTTTTTTGACAAATTCATAATATCAGGCTTTGTGCCTGAAAAGGCATTCTGTAAAAAAAACTGTAATTCCCACACAGGTTGCAAGATTCAGTGAATCCAGCTCTTTTCTGACCGGGATATAAAAGCCATTTCCCCTTAAAGCCCTAAGCTCATTTGAAAAACCGTGGCCCTCATTGCCGAATGCAATAATGCATCTATCTGCAAATGAGATATCTGATATGGCTGAGCTCTCTTTATCCTTAACTGCCTTATACAATTTAAAGCCCCTTTTATCAAAATCCCTGATACAGAACTGGCCATGCGTAAATACAGGCATTCTGATTATTGTCCCCATGCTGGCCCTGATGCACTTCGGATTATAAGGACTGCAATGCTTGCCGTAAAGGAACAAGCCTTTAATTCCAAAGCCATAACATGTCCTTATTATTGTTCCCAGGTTCCCCGGATCCTGTATATTGTCAAGAAGAACTCCAGCTGCCCTATCTGCTGAATAAAAGTCTTCGACAGGGTGTGATTTTTTCATCACAGATACCAGCAGACCGTCAGGGTTCTTGAGTCCGCTAAGATAGCTTAACTGGCTGTCAGTACAGAGCAGCACTTCAGTTGAACATGAAAGTTTCTCGACAGCATTAATCTTTTCAGGATTTTTTGAAAAGGAGTCTGCAGCTATTGCCATAGTTATAATGTCAGTGTCCTGTATGCTGTCAAGAAGCCTGAAGCCTTCCAGGAAAATAAGCGGGCTGTTAATGTCCTTAATAGAATCTTTTGCCGCTTTCAGTTGTTTTTTTGTAATCCTTTTCATTCCTTTTGATTATATGAGAAATCAGTCCGATATAAACAAAAAAAGGGAGCAGTATGGCTGCTCCCTTAATGGTGACAAAGAATCTGTCAAAACTGGACTGACCAGCTGTTAAGCTTGCCTGTATCATAAGATGCAAGGTCCTTTACGTTCAATTTCCACTGCCCGTAAGGATTGTTGCCATTGTAATTCACCTGGTAGGACTTTATAATATTATCTGCGGATCCGCCTTCCCTGTTGTGAAGTATGACATCGCCCGCAGGAGTCATCAGAGTTACTGTCAGGTCACCTGTATATGTATGGCTTATGTTTACACTAATGATAACAGTGTTTGCTGATGAACTTCTGGTCACATTGATTAAAGAGGTTATTCCGCTTGAATTATTATCAGGGATGTTTATTGGAGTATCTGCTGACTGAAATATATCATCTTCTGAAGGAGGCGGTGGTGATGCAGATTCACCGCATGCTGAAAAGTCTATGTTCCAGCTGTTAATTGAACCTGTATCATATCTGGCATTATCACTTGCAAAAAGCCTCCATTGCCCTGAAGCGGTATCACCGTTAAATGCTGTTGTTGAGAATGTGCCTGTGACATTATCAGCAGAGCCCCCTGCACGGTTGTGGATAACAAGCTCTTTTCCGGAAGGTGAGAACAGTTTGACAATAAGGTCTCCTTTATAGGTATGGGAAATATTAACTGTTACAGTGAAATTACTGATCTCAGTAATATCCGGAGGGACTGTAAGGTAGCTGCTTATACCGCTGGTATTATAGTCGGGTATGGATTTTGGAACATCAGATGAACTGAACGAGAAGCTTTGGGGAGTACAGCCACCTGACGATTCAACTGTTACTGTTGTCGTTGCCTGTGCCTGTCCTCCCGGCCCTGTTGCCTTTAATGTGTATGACCTTGTGGATGATGGTGTAACAGCAACGCTACCGCTTGAGGATGTATAGGTGCCAACGCCCACGATTTCTATGCCTGTTGAATTGGAAACAGACCAGTAAAGCCTTGAGGAGCTTCCCTGTGTGATAGTGCCTGGGCTTGCATAGAAGCTGTTTATCTCCGGCGGGTCTGTTTGAGCAGGGTCATAGCATATTGTAAGGCTCCAGCTGTTAATGGTCCCGGTATCCTGGGAAGCATGGTCTGAAACATTGAATGTCCAGGTACCGTTCATAGGCTGGCCATTGAAGTCAGCAATATCAATATATCCTACAATATTGTCAGCACTGTCATTGCTTGCAGGGTCATAGAAAAGAACCTCCGTGCCTGAAGGTGACCTGAGCTTAAGCTTCAGATCACCCCTGTAGGTATGTGAAATATTCATCGTTATTTTCAAGGAAGCTATGGTGCCCCCTGCTGATATATTAAGAACTGAATTGACACCGGAGGTATTATTGTCAGGAATGGATTTTGGAACATCAGATGATGCAAATTCCTGCTCTGTACCCTGACAGCCTGATGTTCCTCCGCTGTCTTCAATGGCGGCTTTCAGGTCTATTCTCTTCTGCCCATAGCCCAGGTCTTCTATGACTGATGCTCCTGTCTGGGCAAGCAGGCTTCTTACAGCATTTACATCCCCGCTCAGGGAAGGAACAGCTTCAAGCAGAACAGCAATGGCAGCAGCTGCATAAGGTGATGCCGAGGATGTACCTCCAAGTGCAAATGTACCTCCGAAAACCTGTGCAGTTATTACTTCTTCTGATGGTGCATATATATCAAGGATTGATGCTGCATTGGAATAACAGGTCCTCTCATCCTGCCTTCTGAGGCTTTGACTGCAGTAAGCAGGGTAAAAAGGCGTATAATTTGCATTTGCGACATCAAAGACTGAACCGACAGATATTACATTTGAAAGGCAGGCCGGCATTGATATCCTGTTTGTGTAACCGTCATTTCCTGAAGCTGCGACAGGGATTATCCCTGCAGCCACGGCATTGTTCATTGCGCCTCCTATGGTGCTGTTTGAACAGATAGAGGAATACCCGCCACTTCCAAGGCTCAGGTTTATTACTCTGATATTATGCTCACTCTGTTTCTGCACCATATAGTTGATAGCATTTGCAATAACAGAGTCATATGCATTCGGGAAAACAGTAGCAAGCACCAGCTTTGCCCCGGGTGCAACCCTTCTTATAATCCCTGCAGTGCCTGTACCGTGGTAGCCGTCATCCCAGTCTGCAGGATATATATTGGTGCTGTTATTGCTGAAATTGTAACCGTCAACAACAATGGCATTAGGGTAGGTTGAATATCCCCCAAACTCTGCATGTTTGTAGTCAAATGCGCTGTCAATCATACCTACTGCAATGCCTGAGCCGGTATATCCGAGATTGGATGCTACCCAGTCAATATTCATGAGCTGTCTTCCCTGGGTTGTAAAAGGCTTGTTCAGATTGTCGAAATCTATGGCTTTAACCTCAGGCAGTCCAGCCAGTTTCTGAAGGCCATTATAGGAAACATATCCAGCAACAGAATACTGGAGGGTCAGGTTCAAAGCCAGCTGAAATTCACTTTCTGAAACCTTGTTTAAGAAATCCTTCTGTTTTCTGGATACATTCTCTTTTACCATGTCCATCATTGCCATGCCCACTTCACTTAGCAAGGGTTCCTCTTCATCAGCAAGATGGATCACAACTCTTATTAAAGTTTCATCATAGGCCTTCTCTCCCTTTTTGGAGATTATCCCCGCTATTTCATTCTCCATCTCATCGAATACCTTTTGATCAACCTTCTTGTTTCCATCAAATTGCCTGGATAGACAAAAACCTGTAGATGAAAACAGTAACAGAACAGCAATCAAAATAACAAAGCCTTTAAATCTGCAGTCTGAGAACATCTTAATCCTCCTGTATAGTTAATAGCTAATTATTTATCCATTATAGCACAAAAACTCTTAAAAATCAATATTCAGCATATATATTTGGATGTCGCTTTTTGAGGATTGTGTGTCCTCTGGATAGGACACTTTCTTTATAATTATAACGGACAGAATACCTCTCCATGGAGGGAAAAAGGCGAATAGGCCTTTTTGGCATAGTATTTGCATTATATATCTGCAAATTAAAAATAAGGAGGCTTAAAAATGAACAGACTAAAAAAACTGATTATGGTAGTACTGATTTTTGCTGTTGCTTATGCAATGAATACAGATGCTCTTGAAGTAACTATAGAATCAGATGGAGGTGACAGCGGTTTTGTCTATTATTACGGCCAGGCAGCGGATATCAATGTAGAGCTCTCAGAACCTGCTTATCTTCTTGTATATGCTATTAATCTTGACGGGGATATCCGCATTGTATTTCCAAATGCAGATATTAAGCAGAATTATGTAAGCTCAAAAAATATTTCTCTTTCAAGTTATTCTGCCCTGCTGGCAGACATGGAAGGCCCTCTTTTCATGGTTGCTGTTGCATCTGAGAACGGAAGGCTGAATTTCGGGTACCAGGACAGGAATGTCCCGCTCTGGAGCAGCCATTGGGGTGAATATCACCCATTGTATTCATTTATCAGTGATAAAGGTTTCGGCAGGGAAAACAGCTTTCCGATAGTGCTTGCAAGAACTTCCCCGAGATATTACAACAAGCGGCTCATAAATGATTTTGAATTTTCAAGGATATTAGATGAGCTTAATGACAAGATTGAAAGGGATTTCAACAGATTTGACAACACTATAGACTATTTCCTGACAGACCTTAATGAAGCCGTATCACAGATTAATATTGAATTTGCATCAGATACAAGGGAGTTTTATATTGCCAGCTCAAGGTACAACAGCGAGCTTTATGACCAAAGGGGAACCTCAGTAGATTCTGGAAGGGGCAGTGATTATTATGGCAGGGATTATTATGACAGGGGCGGATATTATTATGATGATTACTCATCAGGCAGTTACTATGGAGCAGATGTCAGCATAGGCTTTGACATGCACCTTAATTCTTACGGTCATTGGGTCTATATAGACGGAATAAGGATGTGGAGGCCCTATGTCCATTTCAGCTGGAGGCCTTATGTTCATGGATTCTGGAGATGGTCCATCAGGGGATGGCTATGGATATGCTTTTCGCCATGGGATTTTACCTATAATTATGGATACTGGCATTATGACTGGAGATATGGTTGGGTATGGCTGCCTGATTACAGCTGGCATCCAGCATGGGTAGAATTCTATTACTATGGCGGATATACAGGATGGAGGCCTGCACCATTGCCTCATGTATACAGAAGCAGGGTCAGAAGCCGGGATTTTACAGGCCACACTGATCATAATCCCTATGTTTTTGTTTCATCGAGAGATTTTACTGCAGGGGATATAGCAAGCAAGGTAATTCCAGATGATGTTTTTTCAAAGAATCTCAAGCCTGCATTATCCTCAAAAGATATGGTTAAATTCAGCGAAGAGGAAGGCTCAAAATTCTTTGACAAGCTGAGTAAGGAGCAGAAACTGTCTATCAAGACAGCAGATCTTGAAAAGACCACATTGAAGACAGGTGATGATAAGCAGTTTGAAGCTATAGTTCCAAAGCTTGACAGCAAGGATAAGGAAGCAGTCCAGCTAAAGCAGAAGTCCATTCTTAAAGAGGTTGAAATCCAGAAGAAGTCTAATCCTCAGGCCGAGAAAAGCACAATATCATCAGAAAGAGTTAAATCAGGCTCAGATACTGGAATAATAACCCGCAACAGAACCTGGGATTCAAAGACAGTAAAATCCTCAGAAACCCGGACCGGATCAAAAGACAGCGATAAAAGCATTCAGAGAAGTGAAATAAGCAGGGACAAAACTGATCAGGACAGCAAAATCAGTAGAGACTCTGATGCCAGGGGAGATTACAGCCATGAAAAAGAAAATGAAAGCTCGAAAAGCATTATTAGAAGTGAGACCGAAGGCACAAAACAGATATCAATAATAGACAGGGACAGGGATTTTACATCATCTGTACAGAAAGACAGCAAATCAAAAAGCACATCAGACTCGAGCAGGAGCATTACAAGGCCATCATCTTCAAGAACAGTTACCAGCAGGACCCGGTCAGAGTCCTCCAGGTCATCTGTGACATCGGATAAATCAAAAAGCAGCAATAAATCATCTACAACATCAAAATCGAACAAAAGCAAATCAAAGAATGAATCATCAAAGTCTGATAGCAAGGATTCTGATAAAGACAGCAAGAAAGACTGAAGCTTAAAGGCTGAACCAAAAATGAAGGGGCCGGCTTATTATAAGCAGGCCCCTTTCCTATGTACCGGCCCTGTTGCTTCAGGCCTGTTGCAGGAAAAGACATGATCTCCATCCTGGTTCAGGGTTTTGGGAAGGCTCTTCTGAGATGCTGTCCTTTTTATCAGATTCATTTCCAGGGTGGTATTGTCAGGGTATATAAGCCGGCCTTTTATCTGATCCATTTCTTTGTTAAGCTTTCCTTTATAGGTTATAGTTGCAGATGTCACTGTTTTGATCTCAATTCCTGAATTATTTATTTTTATACTTTTTATATCCAGGACTGGAAGCGGTGTGCTGTCAATGTAAGACTGGACAGAACCTTTGTATGAGCCCAAAAAGCCTGTGGTAATATGATATACATACCTTTCGTGATGACCCTCCCTGTAGATGTTTGCTTCCCAGTATCCAAGAAATGGGTTATCATTATTCCGGCATGACATAAACAGAATGCTGACAATAAGAACTGATAGAACCGTCAGATCTTTCATAATGTTCTCAATTATAACCCTGTTTTGGGCATGACATAAATCAATTTAAATATTTTATCAGCCCTGCCAGCTCCAGCTGGCTTTCTATTTGCCTTCTCTTCTGTCGCCCTCAAACTGTGTCACTGTATAGGTAAACTTCTTAACTGAATTTGGGGAAAGTGAAACGGTGAACCTTACTGTATCCATGTCAACCTTTTCATATTCACCAAAATCCCCCTTCTTCTTAAGTTCAAAGTACTGATGGGGAAGGTTTCTTGTAACCTCGACCTTTACAGGAAGTTTCCGGTAATTATTGACGGCAACCTCATATGTCTTCTCTTCATCCCATCCTGAGATATTTCCGCCGGGGTTCTTGAACTGATAATTCTTTGTCCTGTAATCCATCATCTTTATCTCAACCTCGACATCCTTTGACTGTCCCATATTAAGCTCAACCTTTTCGCCTATGGGGATGTACTTGGTATTATCAGCACCTATATAGCTGAGGTAATTCTCATTATCTACTGATTTAAATGCTTTTACCATACCGTCGGGAAGAGGTTCATTTCCCAGCTTATGCTCCTTATCATTTGCGAAGGCTATAAACCTGATTGCATTCCTGCCATACCTCTCTTCTTCATATTTATAGAAATTGACTACCGGAATGTCTGATTGTCTGAGAGAGATAAGCCTCTTGGACCACCCGTTAGGGATATTTTCAGTGCCTTCTATTGTATAGAGAAAATACTCTGAAAGCCCTTCCTTGATAATTTCTTTTGGTTTTGCTGCTGCTTCATCCATTGCCCCGTAAACCTGTGATTTTGCCCTCATCACTGATTCTTCGTACTGCATCTGGACCATGGGGGGTTGTTGCGGCTGCTTTACAGGACTTCCGTAAGGATATTGCCTGCGTGCCAGCTCTGCTATCTGGTCCAGCAGGTTTATTCTGCCTACTATTACCCTGACCTGGGCATTTTCATAATCTTCACCGCTGTTATTTGTAACACGGACATAACCTTTAAGCTCCATTGACTTTTCATCCTGTGTGAGTGTGGCAATATAATAGGCCCGCCATGATATTCCTGAGGTAAAATAGGTTATTTCAACAGGGGCCATTCCTGAAAAATCGCTTTCTAACCTCCACAGTCCCAGGTCTTTTACCCTCGGAGGGAAACTGAGTTCCATTATATTTATCTTATTGGCCATGCCCCTGGCAAAAATCTCGATGGAGGTCGGGTCTATAAGCGTATTTGCCCATGAGAACTGAAGAGTGTTCTCCCCCTTGCTCATGGTGAGCATTCGGTTATCTCTGACAAGGGTTATATCTGAAGAGTTATATATGGTCAGTTGAACGCTGTCTCTCTCAGGAAGCGTTACCAGGTCTATCCTTGCATATGCCTGGTAAGCTGCAAAAAGAATAATATAAACTGCTATAAAGGCTGTTATTCTCTTCATCTTAAATTCCTCCTGTTATAGTTGAACACTACTGTTTCTTCTCCCTGCGCCGGTATTGAAACAAGGAATCTGATCGTATTTGCGTTTTCCTTTACATACTCATGAGTAGATTCTGACATGTCCCACTGGCCCGGTATATGCTCTATAAGGGTCAGCACAACCGGCTTATTACGGAAATTTTCTATCTTTGCCCTGATAGTCTCATCTGTATCGTACAGTATCACGCTGTTGCTTGAATTATGCTTCAGGTTGATCCTTGTATCCTTAATCTTATGCTGGGTAACAACAATATCCCTGCTTTCTCCAATCTTCAGCTCCATCTTTTTGCCGGCAGGGGTAAAGGAGGCATAATCCTCACCAAGAAAAATCGTTGAATCTTTGCCGTCATCCTGGAATATACGTGCCTTGCCTCCCCACAGGCTATGATCTCCCAAACCTGAGGCCTGGTTGTTTCTTATGATGTATGTTACCGGAATACCTACATTTGTATCCTCTTTGGATGGGTCCCATGGGAGTATGCCTGCGTCAAAGGTAAATACTTTCTCAATGGGGACAGTATCCTTCTTCAGGAATAAAAACTGCTTAGTCTCTTCATGCTGCGTAGAATTCTGAAATGAATCCCCATAATCAGGATAAAAACCGGCATCGCTAAAATCTTCCCCTGAAAAGTTCCTTAGTACCATGAAAGACTGCATATTGACCTTTTTTTCATCCTTATCAGCTATCATTTTGTATGTAACAAGCTGGTCTATATTATAAAGTATATAGCCAATCCTGATCTTTTCCTCCCTTGCTTTTGTGCTGCTTATCTCCCATACAAGGGCGTTCTCGTCCGGAGGATAGCTGACACTTAACAGTGTCACCTCACCCGGGTTTGACAAAATCCTTATACGTATGGAATCAGGGTCTATCATCACTCCCCTCCAAGAAAAATCGACCTTGTTTATGCCCTCCTGCAGCTGGAGTACACGCTCTTCCTCAACAAAGGTCGCTATAGGGTTGTCAAGCCTTACCACGGCCCTGTCCCTCTCTGGAACTGCTACAAGCTTTATCCTGGCAGAAACTGGTGCGCATGTCAGGACTGCAAGAATCAGAATCAGAAGAATTCTTCTAAATGACATATTGCATACCTCCTGAAAAAATCATTATGTGCCCATATATTACCATATAATTTCAGATTATCCCAATGGATTTTGCAGTTTTTTTAAATTTTTCTGTAAATGCATTTTATTCAGTCTATCAAGGCTTGCTTTTTTTATTGGATTTATAAAATATTTTAATGCTTATCCTTATAAGATGGATTATTATGTGGTATAATTGAATACAGGAAAAAAATGGAGGGGTAAAAAATGTTAAAACACAGATTATACTTTTTTATGCTTTGCCTGCTAATTGCTATAAGCCTCAGTTCATATGCATCAGGTGTGAGGATTGATCTTTCAGGCCAGATAGAAGGCAATATATACAGAAAGGGGCAGAGCGTTGACATAAGGGTTACTGTCTCGGAGCCGTCTTACCTTATTGTTTACGGGCTGGATATGGATGGCGATGTGAGGATATTATTCCCTAACAGCGATACTCAAAGTAATTATGTCAGGCCAGGGAGCATATTTCTGACAAGGTATTACAATGTCCTGGCGGATGCAGGCGGCCCTGTATTTCTCTTTGCAATCGCAAGCAGGGACAGGAGATTAAGTTTCAGCTACCGTGAAAGCCAGATACCATTATGGAGCAGTTACTGGCCGGAATACCACCCTGTATACTCATTTATAAGCAGCTCAGGATTCGGTTATGGGAGTGATTTCCCGCTGGTGCTTGCAGGGAGGAATCAAATATACAGAAATAGCAGGAATATATACCGTGGCAGCAGTGACGCAATTTACCGTATTCCTTATGATCAGATATCTGAAGATTTCAGGAATTTTGAAAGAACGATTGAATATTTCATTGATGACCTGAATGGTGCGGTGATCAGGTTCAATTTCCCGTTTTATTATCATTCATCCGAGCTTTATGTCCTTGGACAGGAAGAAACTGAAAGCTATAATACGGTATTTGACCATTATCTGAATCCTTACGGCTACTGGGTGTTTATAGGCGGAGTAAGGGTCTGGAAACCCTATGTATCTTACCAGTGGAGGCCATTTGTCCATGGTTACTGGAGGTGGTCCCCCGGTATAAGGAACTGGATATGGATATCTTTCGAGCCCTGGAATCTGACCTATTATTACGGATACTGGTATTTTGACTACTGGTACGGATGGGTATGGCTGCCGGATTTTGAATGGCACCCGCCAATGGTGGTCTTTTACTATATCAGGGGTTATGTAGGCTGGAGGCCTGCTCCATTGCCTCATGTGTATCATAGCCGGATAAGGAATTATAATTATGATTATTCTCATCCGTCATATAATCCATATGTATTTGTAACATCCAAGGATTTTGTTTCAAGTGATGTATCGATGAGAGTGCTTCCTGACAGCATATTCAGCTCAAAGATAAAACCGAAACTGCAATCCTCGCAGGTACAGGAGTTCCAGGACGGGGCAAAGTTTCTGGAGAAGGTCATGCCGGCAGAAAGGCTTACGATCAAGACAGCTGACCTTGAGAAAGCCGGACTGGATACCGGTACCTCCGAAAAGTTTGAGGCGATCATTCCAAAGCTTGATAAAAGCCAGAAGGAGTCATTAAAGACAAAACAGAGCCAGATAATGAAAGAAGTGAATGTGCAGAAAAAGAAGGCCCCGGTCCAGGAAAAAAAAGAGCAGATAAAAGATGCAAAAGAGAATTCTGTCACTGAAAAAAAGAAGCTGAAGCACACTGACGGTCCTATTAAGAGGGAAAAGACAGAATGAAGCAAAAGGGAAGGTTCTTTTTACTTCAGGGGTTCTCTATTTGGCTAAGTTATCGTAATGTATTATAATAGATATCTGAATCAGCAAATTATTTACGGGGTATGGGACTATGCATCTGATTTTCAGAATAAAAATGTTTATTATATACCAGGAGAATAAGGAGGGATAAATGAGGCGGGCAATTTTTTGTATTCTGGCATTACTGTTTTTATCTGTTCTGCTTTCAGGTTATCAGTCAGGCGATGGTATACTGGAGATGTTCTTTAACAGCCGTGACGGACAGGTACCGGTATACCGTTTTTTCAATACGGCCAGGGGCGGTCATCTCTACACCATATCGGAAGTGGAAAGGGACTATATAATGGAGAATTTGCCCCAGTGGACATATGAGGGGATAAAATTTGATGTCCATGAGACACAGGCAGAAGGAACCTGTGCTGTATACCGTTTTTTCAATACCAGGACAGGTATACACTTCTACACGATAAATGAAGCAGAGAGAGATGAAGTAATGCAGCTTGACCATTACAACTATGAAGGCATTAAATACTATGTATATGCAAGCTTTGCAACAGATACCACACCTGTATACCGTTTTTTCAACCATGTCCGTGGTGGTCACCTCTATACGATCAGCGAACATGAGAGGGATACAGTAATGCAGCTTCCCAACTGGACCTATGAGGGAATATCCTTTTATGTATATCCCCATCAGGAGAGCACTTTTGCCCCTGTACCCAGGACAGGGCAGACGACACCCTATCGTGATGGAGATGACGGAGATTATCAGATGGGAGTCCAGTGGCCAGTGCCGCGTTTTACTGACCATGGTAATGGGACAGTAACAGACAAATTAACAGGGCTGATGTGGACAAAGAATGCTAATATTGACGGGCAAAAAACCTGGGATGATGCCATAGACTGGTGCAATTCACTTACCCATGGGGGCCGTGATGACTGGCGGCTTCCTAACAGGCGTGAGCTTTTTAGCCTTTTGGACAGGGGAGAATACAGCCCGGGGCTTCCTGACGGCCATCCCTTTATAAATGTTCAGAACTGGTACTGGTCATCCTCTACTTATGCAGGCGATACAGATATTGTGTGGTATGTTGGTATTGATTATGGAGATTCATGGTTTGCTGATAAGACAAATACTATCTATACCTGGGCAGTGCGGGGCGTATCGCACGGTCCTGCTCCAGTTCCCAGGACAGGTCAGTCGACATCCTACAGGACGGGAGACGACGGAGACTATCAGATGGGTGTATCCTTGCCTGTACCGCGTTTTACTGATAATGGAGACGGGACGGTAACGGATAACCTTACAGGCCTTATGTGGGCTAAAGATGCCAATATTGACGGGTATAAGACATGGGATGATGCGATTGATTACTGTAATGCCCTTGATCACGCAGGCCATGATGACTGGAGATTGCCCAATATCCTTGAGCTTCACAGCCTTATAGATATTGCACACTATGGTGCTGCACTGCCTGACGGTCATCCCTTTACCGGTGTTCAGTCCTACCACTACTGGTCGTCTACTACCCTTGCGGACGTTACTGACGGTGCGTGGTACGTGAACCTGGACAGCGGCTATGTGTACTGTGGCTATAAGACGGGCACGCACTATGCCTGGCCTGTCCGAGGAGGACAATAGAGATTATTTGGAAATTTGATACTTTAGGGTTGCAGGGGGCGCAGCCCCCTGCTTTTTTTCTCCTTAGTTTCTGATGGGCCGTTTATGAAACAAAAGGAACCGTCCCTTTTGATTCATTTCTATTTTGTTTTGACAGAATAGACCTTTTTTCTTGATATAATTTATTAAACAATTATAACTTTACGCTCGTAGGCTTTTTATTAAAACAGGAATATATTATATGAACATTAAGATAAGAATAATTGCTTTCAGGTTAACTTTCTTTTTATTCTTTATTATCCTTGGATGTGCTCATTATTCACATGCATATGTGGGCCCAGGAGCAGGATTTGCATTTATCTCGAGCTTTTTTGTGGTGTTTATAACATTCTTTCTGGTTTTCTTCTCTCTGCTGACATACCCGATACGATATATATATAAATCCTACAAGAAGCGCAGGATTATCAAAAACTCAAGGACAAAGAGGGTTGTTGTGATCGGATTTGACGGAATGGACCCTGACCTGACGAGAAAGTACATAGATGAAGGTATTCTTCCAAATCTTAAAAATATATCAGAAAAATATGCATTCAGCAAACTGCAGACCACCAGGCCTGCCATAAGCCCTGTTGCATGGAGCAGTTTTCAGACAGGCTGTAATCCCGGGAAGCATAATATATTTGATTTTCTTTCCAGGGATAAGGCAACATATCTGCCTGACCTTTCCTCAACGCATATAGAGGGTTCCAAAAGAAGCCTGAAGATCGGGAAATACAAAATCCCCCTGAGCAAGCCGGTAATTACTCTAATGAGGAAGAGTATTCCATTCTGGAAATACCTGGGAGATTTTGGAATAGACAATATAATCCTGAGGGTTCCAATAACATTTCCCCCTGAAAAGCACAAAGGCATAAGCCTCTCTGCAATGTGTGTTCCTGATATACTTGGCACACAGGGTACATTCACTTTCTATACATCAAGAAAAGACAGGAACAGGAATATAGAGGAGGGTGGCCAGATAATAGAGGTATCCTCTGAAAACGGGATTGTGTCAAGCTACCTGAAGGGGCCTGAAAATTCAATGAGAGAGGATCAGGAGTTTGCAAGGACAAATTTCAGGGTGAAAATACTGGATGATAATAACGCAATTCTTGTCCTGGATAAAAAAGAATACAGGCTGAAGGCCGGGGAGTACACCGACTGGATAGAAATAAGCTTTAAGATGGCACCTATGGTCAAGGCCAGGGGGATTGCCAGGTTCTTTCTCAAGAGTACAGCCCCAGATTTTGAGCTTTATGTAACACCGATTAATATAGATCCTGAGAACCCTGCCATGCCAGTCAGCAATCCAGTTATCTATTCGATATACCTGGCGAAAAAATTCGGCAAATATGCTACCCTGGGTCTTGCTGAAGACACATGGGCTCTGAGTGAGGGTATCATTGACGATGATATCTTTATCAAGCAGACATATGATATACATAATGAAAGAGAGCTTATGCTTTTTGATTCTCTCAAAAAGATAAGGGAAGGTGTTGTTGTATGCGTGTTTGACACTACAGACAGGATGCAGCATATGTTTTTCAGATACCTTGATGAGGAGCATCCTGCCAACATGGGCCTGGATATAGGGTCAAAACAGGATATTATAAGGGAACTCTATAAAAAGATGGATGTTGTTGTCGGAAAAGTCATGGAGGATATGGGAGATGATGAATATCTTTTTATTATCAGTGATCATGGATTCAAACAGTTTAAGAGGGGAATAAACCTTAATGCCTGGCTTATGCAAAATGGTCTTCTTTCAATGAAGGACAATACCCCTCCAGGCGAGTGGTATAAGGGTGTTGACTGGTCACGCACCATGGCATACGGATTTGGCCTTGGGGGTGTTTATCTGAATATAAAGAAAAGAGAATCAGAAGGCATACTGGAAGAAAAGGATATAGAGGAGACAATGCAGAAGATAATTCAGGGGCTGGAGGCACTGGTTGACCCAAATACCGGTCAGAGATGCATAAATAAGGTCTACAGAAAGTCAGAGATATTCAACGGGCCCTATACACCGAATGCACCGGACATTATTGTAGGTTATAGGGAAGGATACAGGGCTTCGTGGGATTCAGTAAAAGGAAAGATATCGGAAGAAATATTTGAAGATAATACAAACTTATGGTCAGGTGATCACAGCGTAAATCCTGAAGATGTTCCAGGGATTTTCTTTTGCAATAAAAAAATCAGGGATGATGAGCTTAATATAATGGATATTGCACCGACTGTCCTTTCATTATTCGGGATTGACAGGCCTGCCCATATGGACGGGAAAATAATCAGTTTTGAACAATAGGAGGAGCATATGTTCGGGAGGAAAAAGATTGGTATTGACAAGGCTTTATATGACAGGGCTTTAGGTTTTGCAAAAAAGGCAGGGTACAGCAGTGTGGATGAATTGGTCGTCCATCTTATTGAGAAGGAGTTGAGTCAGATCGAAGGATTAAAAGATGAAAACGAGATAAAAAAGAAGCTGCAGGGGCTTGGATACCTTGGTTAAATGACTCTTATAAACCAGATCCTCAATTCGATATTTGATATTCTGCTTTTTCCTTTTTCAGGTCTGGGTCAATTCTGGGGGCTTTTTTTCATATCTGTTTTATCAGGGGTATTGCTTGTCTATATTTTTAAACTTACCTCAAACCAGAATGCAATAAGAAAGATCAAAAACAGGATAAAGTCTCATATATTTGAGATAAGGCTTTTTGACCTCAGCCCGGGAAAGCTTATAAAAATACTTATAATAATACTTAAGCACAATCTCAGGTATATCAGTTACTCAGCTGTACCATTGTTATTCATGATTATTCCGGTTCTGCTGATACTCATACAGCTTAATTTCCGCTATGGCCTGAGGGCTCACATCCAGGGAGACACAGCACTTCTTAAGATACATCTTGCAGATAATGTCAATATAATGAACCTGAAACCGGATATCAACCTTAACGGACAGGCTGTTGTTGATGCAGGCCCGCTAAGGAATATAGCGAATAATTATATAGTATATCAGCTTAAAGTAACAGAACCGAAAAATGAGAATATTGATATAGGGTTCAAATATAATAATGAAGACCATAAGATTAAAAAAATGTTCAACAATTCTCCCCTCAGGAGAAAATACAGTGATAAAAAGCCTTCAGCAGGTATATTGGAGATCCTTTTAAATCCCTTTGAAAAACCTTTAAATAATTTTGACTCAGATATTGTAAAAGAAATTACAATAAGCTATAATGAAAATAGGATCTCTGTTTTTGGAATTAAATTCCATTATATCGTCTTCTTCTTTGTGTTTTCAGTTGTAGGTGGCTTCCTTTTCAAGGGGGCAATCGGCGCTGAGATCTAATGCAGATAAAGGAGAAGCAGCATGAACAAGAGCATGTACAGCATATGGTTCACAGGCATATCTGGATCAGGAAAGTCCGCAATTGCTGATGAGCTGGCTTTTGCATTGAAAGATGCAGGAATAAATGTCCAGAGAATAGATGAAGATGTCCTTCTCAATGATATCCTTAAAAAGGAGTTTGCAGAGGCAGGAGATGAGGAGCACCTTGTCAGGCTGGCTTCATATATTGCTTCTTTGCTGCTCAGCTCCTCTCAGATACCTGTTCTTTCCCTAAGGATTACCAGGGAGTCCCTGAGGAGGTTCATAAAGGAATCAGTTCCTGATTCTCTAATTGTTTATACTAAATGCAAAAGGTCAGAATGCGAAAAGAGAGATCCCCACAGGCTGTATGAGATGGTGAGGGAGAACAGGATAAACGGCATCCCTGGTGTGGATGCAGCCTTTGAAGAGCCCGAGAACCCGGATATCGTTCTGAATACCTATCTTGATGATATAAAGGAATGCACAAAGGCAATTATAGGTTTCCTGGATTTTAACGGCTATCTCAAAATAGGAAATAAACATACCTTTGAAACTGGGCAGTCTTATACAAGTGATCAGGAAGCCGTTATAAAAAAAAGGCTTGAAGACCTGGGATATCTTTAAGCAGGTTGAGTTTTTCTGAAGAACCTCTAAGTTATGCCAGCTCAACGGATTTTAAGCACCTGGTATTTCAGCAGGCCAGAGAAAGGAAAAGTATAAGCCTGCATGCTTTGTGCATTAAGGATGAACAGGTCTTTAATTATTTTATGTCTTATATAATATGAAGCTGAAGTCACACATGAATATAAAAAAAATAACCCGGAGGTCAGGATATGAAATTAAGTGCAAGGAATCAGTTTAAGGGGAAGATCGTTAGCATGGTGCCTGGTCCTGTAAATGCTGAGGTGGAAATAGAGATTGCGCCAGGTATAATTATTTCTGCCATTATTACAAGAAAATCAGCTGAAAACCTGAAGCTGAAGAATGGTTCAGAAGCCTATGCAGTCATTAAGGCATCAAATGTAATGATAGGTGTCAATTAGCCCAGATTTATACAATATTGCTTCAGTGCCTTATTTTTCAGGGCAAAGGGTTTTCAGCTGTGAAAGGATGTTCCTGAGAGCCAGGCTTCTGTGGCTTATCATGTTTTTCTCATCAAGTGAAAGCTGGGCCATCGTCCTGCCATAATCTTCAAGGAAAAATAGCGGGTCGTATCCGAAACCGTTGCTGCCTGCAGGTTTGTCTATTATCCTGCCGTAAACCCTTCCTGAGGCATTAAGTATAGTATCCCTTTCAAGAATAAGTATTATACAGCATTCAAAGTAGGCATTCCTGTTTTCTATCCCCTGCAGCTCTGAAAGAAGCTTTATGTTATTATCGTTATCACATGCATTCTCACCTGCATACCTGGAGCTGAAGATTCCTGGCCTGTTGTCAAGCGCTTCCACGCACAGTCCTGAGTCATCAGCAAGGACAGGCTGATGTGCCCTTTCATATATGTATAGTGCTTTTTTCATAGCATTATCGTAAAATGATGCTCCGTCTTCAATTATGTCGAATATTCCTTCCAGCCGATTCAGTGAATATATTTCTGTAAAGAATGCATTAAGTGCCCTGGTCATTTCTTTGACCTTGTTTTCATTCTTTGTCGCAATTATTAGTTTATTATCCATAATCATCTTAATCCTTTCTTGAGATTGAACAGGCCAGGATTTTCTTTCTTATGGCCGTCAATTATTCTGATAGTATCCCTGTTTGGCTGAATATATCTTAGATCATATATGAAATTTGAAAACCCGTATTTCCTGAATTTTTCAACCAGGTGAATGGCATTAATCGGTGTTCTGGGTACAGTATAGAAAACCCCGTTCTTTTCCATTATCAGAAATTCCTTTTTGTTTTTCAAATCCCTGAATGAAAGATGTTTTTTATAACAAAGCGGCTTTATTCTTGATGCAAAGAGGATCGGACGACTGTAAAGCGTAATGAAAATATGCCGTGGCATGCTTAGAAGTGATGGTATGTCCCCTTCGATAAAAAAGGATGTATTTTTCAGTCCATGCCTTATATAAACATTATTGGAAAATGAATTAAGGTTCTTCATATTCGGGTCCTGAAATAATCTAAGGCCGTTATTCTTAGGAAGTGCCTCCAGCTGACCTTCATCAGATATCATAAGGTTTTTCAGCCCGATATCTGAAATTGTTTTAATCAATTTTTGGAGTTCAGGGATTTCCAGTTCAAAAAGAAACTGCGGAAGCTTGATGCCATAAATATTATCCAGTTTCATTGATGAAAGCTTATCAGGTCTATAGTCTTCAAGTTCATAGAATACCTTTTTCCCCTTCAAAAATTTAAGCCAGCCCTTATTGTCGGTGATATATATCCTGCAATTTTTTATATGCCCCTTTTCTTCGGCGGGATATACCAATCTGCAGTGATTGGTATACTTCAGCTTCCGGATCTTAATCTGCTTCAAAGGGTCCTTGAGTCCATAGTCCCGTCCTGTAAGATAGACTGATCCACCAGCTCCAGGCTTGAATGCTTTGTTGATTGTAAGTATCAGTTTTGAGTCCGGAAGCTCTTCAACATCCAGTATCTTTATACTTGAAGAGCTTTTATCGGATTCAGGTTCATTTATCCTGATGATATCACCTCTGCAGACAGGTGCTCCGCAGGAGATTATGATCCTGGTCTCATCACATTCCTGGACAGTCCCGATAAAGAGCCCGCTTACCGGTACATGATATATATCGTTCTTTTTGTCCATCATGAGGCTTGTAAATGGCCTTGAAATTATGTTTTCATCCCTGTCTCTACCATCCAGCTTTTCATATATGTACTTTATTGCCTGGTAAACATAGGAGCCGGGCTTCATTCTTCCTTCTATCTTGATGCCCTTAATGCCAATATCCTCTAATTCCTTCAGATAATCAGAAAAATCAAGGTCTTTAATTGAAAAAAGGTAGTTCCTGCTGTTCTTGAGCTGGTATAGCCTTCTGCATGGTTGTGTACATAAGCCGCGGTTAGCGCTGTTCCCGCCAATAAATGAAGAAAAAAGACAGTTTCCGCTTATGGAATAACATATGGCACCCAGTATAAAAACCTCTATGTCTATTTGGCTGTTTGCTTTTATCTCTCTTATCTCTTTGAGTGTAAGCTGTCTTTCAAGTATTGCCCTTTTGATGCTAAGTTTTTCAAGGAATCTCAGCTTGAAGGAATTCAGATTAGTGGTCTGGGTTGATGCAGATATTTCAAGGCCTTTGAAATATCTGCTTATTACATCAGCCAGGCCAAGATCCTGTATTATTAGCCCATCAGGCTTTATTTCTTCGAGTGCACACAGGAGTGATGTTATATTATGAAAATCACTGTTTTTCAGGAGTGTATTAAGCGTTATATATGTCTTGATATGATTGCTTCTGCAGATCGCGGTGATATAGTTTGCCTGGTCTATTGAGAAGTTGTGGGTCCTAATTCTCGCATTATAATCCTTGAGTCCGAAATAAACAGCATCCGGCCTTAATCTGATCACGGCATCCAATGATTCTTTGTTGCCGACTGGCGCAAGTATCTCCATATATACAGCGATAAGCCCGCTATTATATAAGATTAATAGCGGGCTTAGATCTATTTAGCAAATTAAAAGGCAATTGGCTTTTTCTTAAGGTCCTTCCAGAATGTAAGAAGGTCCTCCCTTGTTTTTTCAAAGGTTTTTTTGTCATCCTGACAGGGCATTTCTTCTTCAGGCTCAGGTATATTAAGCCTTCTTCTCCTTTTCAGGTCCTGCTGGACTTTTTCCATTCGTGCCTGCAGAGATTCTCTGCTTATATTGCTCTTTTCCAGACAGGAGTAATATTCCCTGTGTTTCTGGAAATGAAGAAGGATCATGTCATAGAGGTCTTCAGTGTCTTTTGTCGATTTTTCTACAGGAAGAGCAGCCTTAAACTGTTTTATCTTATCTTCAAATAAGCGAAAACCGTCTTCAAGCCTTGTAATTTCATCTCTGATTTCTGCATAATCCTCTTTGACCGGGAATACAAGGTAATAAGCATAGTCTATAAGCTTCGGGTCTAATTCTATTTTCTCCATTTCTATTCTTGTTTCAAGGTCTTTTTCCATTTGTTTTATCTTTTTATCATATCTTAAGAATGACTTTTCCATATTATCCCTGATAGCTGTTTCAGCCTGTATTATTTTTTCCCTCTGGATCTTATTTGTCTGATAAAGGTAAAAGATAAAGCCAACAGCGAAAATTATAATGGATATTATTCCAATCTTCCTCATAATTGCTGAATCCTCCTTAATTTAATTATATTGTTAATATTTTTTTTAAAAACTGCAATATTTATAAAAATACTTGAAAATTCTATTACAGTGTAAACAATAAATCAATAATTTTATTTCGAATCCCTGCAGGCATTTTAAAAGCTTATATTCCGAATTCTGTCGGTATCCCGTAAAGGCCCCTTTTTAGTATTTCAAAATAATCCGGAAAATATTTACCCCAGAGCTTTATTGGGATTTCCTTGAGATTTGTTTTAGGGCTTAGCGCAAACTGAAAGATAAATTCAAGCAGATATTCGACATTTTTTGCGAGAAGGCCTATATATTCCTGTTTTTGCCTGAAATGAATTATCATGTTCTCGTGCATTGATATTCCTATCTCGCTTTCAATCAGGTCCTCGTAGGATGATATTATAAACTCAATTGAGATTGAATCTTCAGCAGAATAGAAGAAATTTCTCCAGTACCTTGATATGTCAAAACGGCTCATTCCCCTTTCCTCAAGAACCCTTAAAATTGTATCAGGAGGCGGGTTCTGAACAACCTCATCCTTGTTGATGTAATAATCAGCAATAATATTTGTTGCGTTATAATTGCCCTTATGCTTTTCGACCTCCTTGATTTTAATAAATGGCATGTCATTCAATACTGCCATTATTTTGTCAATGCTTCTTTCTGTATTTATTATTTTGATGCCCCCGACATCATTTATATCAATCTGAGAATTTGTAACAGGGTACATCCTTTCCTTCAGCAGTCTTTGAACCTCTTTTTCTGATTCAATGAACTCCTCTTCCATTTCCTGAATTGATGAGATAAGGAACCTCTTGTCGATCCCCAGCTTTTTTGCCCTTTCTTCCGCCTTTTGCTCAGCTCTTTTCAGTATTTCGCTGAACAGAAGATCAATGATCTTCCTTGATCCCTTTTCAGCAATCCTTTTAATTCTTTTCATCCTGTTTGAGCCTATGAATAGCTTGCTCCCCTGTGAGAGTATGTAATATATATTGCCCTCAATTGGGGTCTCAAGGTAATAATTCTCAGGGAAAGCCTTGTAGAGCTCGATCAGGTTTTTTATTCTCGGGTTGGTTATCATCGGATTTTCTACGATTGCGTTCTTTATCTCGCTTTTCTGCCTTATAGGGATCTTTATTATCGGCTGGGAATGAAGCCTTTTGAATATTCTAATGCTTAATTTCTCAAGGTAGAACTTAAGGCTTATTGCATTGAAATTAATTATCTGCTTTATTGCAAAGGGATCTCCCGAATCAAAATCATTCAGGAACCAGCGGTTAATTATATCGTATAATCTTTCCCTGTGCAAAAAACCATTTATTTTAATCATTACGGAAGACCATTATAATTAACTGCCCAAAATTGTCAAAAGCTTTATCGGTCATATTATGCCTTAGAAGTGCACAAGGGATATCTTGTCCTTAACCTCTGCTTTCAGCCTCTTATAAATTTTAATGGATTTTTCATCAAGTGAAGATATCCTGAGATCGAGGTATTTTACTCCAAGCATGTTCAATACATCTATAATTTCAGGTATATGCCTGTCGTTTGTACCGGGAAAGATTATAGTCTGTACAACAACATTTACATCCTTTTTAAGAAGCCTCTGAATGCCCTGCAGCTGTAGCTCCTGGAAAAGAAAAGCTGAATCAAGCCCTATAAGGCTTGTTCCCCTGAAGTTAATACCTTTTATAAGCCTTTTGCCTATATTCGGATCAAGGGAATTGATAATTATCTTAACAGTTTTTATGCTGACAGAAAGAATATCATCTATCTTATCATGTATCAGAAGTCCGTTTGTTGTTATGAAAGTAGGGATTTCAATATCCTCAATTATCAGCAGCCTGAGTGTCTGGAATGTTTCTTCATTGAAAAGCGGATCGCCAAAGCCTCCGATCTCAAGTATGACATTCTTAAATCTGATTTTCCTTGCTATATCAATAGCCTCTTTTGGCGATATAATTGATGATATATCCTTCTTTGCAAGGTTGCAGGCCAGATCTTGCGTTCCACAGAATATACACTGACTGAAGCACTTTTTTGTTACGGGCAGTATTACCTTATAGAATCGTCTGTTTTTATCATTTAGCGTCCTGAAAAGCTTTTTTATCGGATTTGTCAGAACATATTCCCTGAGTAATGGTTTATTTTCCATATTATTAGGTAAAATAGTATATTTAAATTTCTGTTTATAGCAAAATAATTAAATTGAAATATTTGCATTTTTAATATATCAGTAATTGCTATGAGTAAACTGATAAAAAACAGCAGCCGCTATATAGTAATATTATTTTCAGTAATATGGGTCTGTTTTGTTTTTTATGTGTACCTTGTAAATAATGTAGCCTTTTCCCCAAAAGTAAATGTCTATATCTTTCTTGCAGTATTTTTATTTATGCTAAGGGCATTCGGGGAACGTATATTCGAGTATCTTAGCGTCAAGGCAGAAAGGTATCCGTCAATACCCAAGATTATCCTTGACATTGCTATGGGGCTGGGCGTTTTTAACATTATGATATATCTTATTTCCCTGATCATAAATGATGTATCTGTTTCAGTTATTATCTGCCTCATCATGCTGTTCATGCTTAGTTTTTCAAATATTTACAAGACTTTCCTGAGATTATTGATAATTGAAACAAAAATCAACCTTCTTAACCTTAAAAAAAGGGAAATATTCCTGTTCGCCATGCTTGTCCTTTTATTTCTTACAGTGCTTATCCTCAGCCATACGCCGACCATAGACCACAGCATACTTGCGGGAGAGGTCAGCCTTTCCAAGCAGTGGCTTCTGACTGATACTTTTGTACTAAATAAGCCAGTTCCCCCTTTAAGCCTGTCTTTTTATCTTCCATTTCTGTATTTTTTCCCTGACCAGACCATAGACATCTCTATATTTAATGCTGTCATAATGATGTGTGTGACAGTGATGTTCTATTTTATCGTGTTTGGACAGGGAGCCAGTTCCAGGATCAAATCCCTTTTCGGGTCAATTATCTTCCTTTCAGCACCCCTTGTATTATATCTTGGGACAGTTCCGGGAATCAGGCCCGTCAACCTGCTTTACTTTATTTCTTCTATTTATATAATACAAAAACTCCAGCACAACTGGGATAATAAATCACAGTACATAATGGGTTTTTTCCTCATTTTCATAACCTGTTCACTGGGACTTGGGATTATCTATTCCTTTATGATCTTAATATATCTGATCCTTGCCGGGTTCAGGAATTCAAAGGTCCTGATATTCTTTCTTTCATCAGCTGCAATATACCTGACTGTATTTATCAGGTTTCCTCTCATGATACCATACACATACCTTGGTGTTATAAGAGATGTAAATTTTGCCAATATATTTGACCTGTTCATGTTTCCAATTGAAATATCTCTTTTCAATAAATTTGCGGTCAATTATCTGCCTGTAGGCCCAATATTGCTTATACTGCTGCCTTTTATGATTTTTTACTATATCAGGTATCTCAGAAGAATGAAAGCCATAATACTGATACTCCTCTTTATAATTATAACTGTTTTCATTATGTTTAACTTCAAGGATTTTCTGCCGGTTTATCTCTACCTGGCACTGATCGCAACGGAGGTAATATACAGGATCTACAGGAGCAGCAGGTTTGTTTCTTTTTTTATAATAATATTTATGATTGCTGTTGCATCAATAAACATGCTTAGCCTTTTGCAGTACTATGTCACAGAATATGAACCGGTAAATGTCATATTCGGCCTTGAGAATTTTGATGACTATCTTTCTTCAAAGCTCGAGGATTACAGCAAATATCCCAGTATTGAAAAAATGCTTAAAAAAGGAGATATACTCATCATAGATGATGAATTCAATCATTTCTATATTGATATTCCATATCTCGCAATTGACCTTGAGAATAAGGAGTCAAAATCAATAATTGATGTTTTGGCCAGGAAAGGTAATATATTCATAGCGAAAGCTGGGAATAAAAAAAGTTTTTATAATTTGGATTTTATAGCTGAATTTGAGGGTATTTCATTATTTAAATATCATCTCGATGAGTAGGAGACATTAATGGATAAAATAACATTGAAAAGCGGCCTGATACTGTCTGAGATCCTTCACAGGACTGTATTACCCTCTGATACAATTGCAAGGGTCGAACAATATGCGGATTATAAAGCCCTGACAGACCTTTCATATCTGGATGACATGGGAATTCCCGTATTTGCAATAATTCACAATGAAATTGGCAATGCATACTGGGGTAAAGGCCTGAACACCGAGTTTGCAAAAGCGAGTGCCCTGATGGAGTTTGTTGAGAGAAGGAATGCTTCAAACCCTGACAGAAGCAGAATAATCCACGCTTCCTATAATGATATATGTGATATGGCAGTTTCAAGATTTGACCTGATCCCGACCAATATACAAAGAGAGCTTTATACAAAAGAGGTTTATGACAGCATTGATATAGACTGGTATCCCTGTTATTCACTATTTGAGGATAAGGAAGTATATATTCCCGCATCACTTGTATGCCTGAATGCAAACAGGGATTTTTCAGACAGGGAAGATACCAATGGACTTGCATCAGGCAATACCATGGAAGAGGCAGTCATACATGGCCTCTGTGAGCTTATAGAAAGGCATTCTTTTGATATATATTATTACAATAAAAGGCCGCTGGAGCTGATAGACCCTTTCTCATGCAGTATAGGCCTTATTTCAGAGCTTGTCGAAAACCTTTCAAAAAAAGGTTTCAGCTTTTACCTGGCTGACCATACAATGGGCCTGCCGGTCCCTGTCGTCTCCCTGATATTAAAAAGGGATGGTGAGTACCCCTACAAGGCTTTTACCTATATGTCATCACCAGGATGCCATCCTCATCCGGAAGTTGCCTTCCTGAGGTGCATTACTGAGATTGCACAGACAAGGACAAGGTATTTCTATGGAAAAGCAGTATTTAAGGAATACCAGGCCAGAACGGATAAACCTGAAAGCCTCTTCAACTGCGAGCTTGAAAAGAGAATGCAGATTAAAACAAAAAAGCGGTTTGATAAAATGCTCAGCATTTCATCCAGAGACATAAAAACAGAGCTTGATATTATCCTCGACTATCTGAAAAAGAAAAATCTTGGTGTTTATATTGCAGACCTGACTTCTGAAGATGTCCCTATCCCTACGATTCGTGTCATAGTGAGAAACCTTCAGCCAGTTATCAGTGCTGACCTCAATGTGGATGACCAGTTTTCAAGAATCTCTGTTTACCTTGATAAATATGATGCTATCGAAAAGTTTGCGGAAAAAAACAGGAAAGAAAGAATTGAGAATGAAAACAGGATAATTAAAGGGGACTGTGAAATACTTAAGCTAAGGCTCTGCCATCTTTACAAGACAATAAGGGATTATGAAAGGGGCCTGGAGATTGCAGAAGACCTTTACAGGCAAAGCCCTGAATCAAAGGAGTATGCATTGCTGTATGGCGAGCTTCTTTTTCATAAGAAGAGATATGCGGAGTCCTCGGAGGTCTTTGAAAAACTTCTGAAAACTGTTATGGACAGGCGGGATATTATTGCCTGTGCATATCATCTTGTGGAGATATATAATTATATGCATAATGAGCAAAAGGCAGAAGGGTATATTGACCTTATACTCGGCCTGTACCCGCCCAATAAGCTGCCTTCAGAAACTGAGATAAGGGAAATGTATATTAAAATCCAGGTAATCAGGCTGAACAGTGAGATAAAAGCATCAGAATTGCTGTATGAAAAGGAAAAAAGCCCATATACGGCTGATAAGCTCTTCCAGCTTTATTTCCAGAAAAGGGATTATAAGAGGGCTCTTCTTTATGCCAGAGAGGTAGTTGACCAGAACCCTGAGCTTTTATTCGGGTGGCAGCATTTGATTGATTCCTACAAAGCATCGGATGATAATCAGAATGCCGTGAAAACCAGGGAGAAAGCTGTTTCATATTTTATTTCTCTTGGCTACAGCGAGGAAAAGATAAAAAAAATCTTCGAGATAAAAGAATAAATGGAATGCAAGGAAGGCTATATAAAAAGCCTTGATGCCAGAAAAGTAGTTGTATCCGTTGAAAGGAACCCGATGTGCGCACACTGCAAAGCAAAGGATTCATGCATTGATTCCTATGAAGGCACGCGCATAATTGATATTGAACTTGACAGGGATTGTGTGCCAGGTGACCTGAAGGTGAATGACAGGGTAGAGATTGAGTATAAAAGCTCAAGATTTCTGGCAGATATACTGTTTGCATACCTTATACCTGCAGTATGCATTATTCTGGGTGTTATAGCAGGCCAGTACATTACTGTTTTTGAAGGCAGGGATATGAACAATGGCCTGTTTTTTTTATTGGGACTGGCATTTGGAATAATAATTCTTGTCATATATGAAAAATTGAATAAAAAAAAGAAGAGTTTTAATTTTATTATTAAAAAAATTTAGATAAAAGAGGTGGTTAGATGTGCAGCAGTTATTAAGCCAGATTTTGCCTCCAGCGCTGATAATTGGTTTAGTTGGACTGATTGCGGCAGCTTTGCTCTATATTGCATCAAAAGTCTTTTATACTAGAGAAAACCCTCTTATAAAAGAAGTCGAGTCCATACTGCCAGGGGCAAACTGCGGAGCCTGCGGATTTCCAGGCTGCTCGGGCCTTGCTGAAGCGATAGTTGAAAGAAAGGACCCTGAGCTGATATGCCCCGTTGCTCCCAAGGAAACAATGACAGAAATAGGTAAGATCCTCGGAATAGAAATGGAGGCTGGAGTAGCCAGGAAGGCTGTTCTTTTATGCAATGGAAACAGGGAGAATGCCTCAATAAGGTCAAGGTACCAGGGTATCATGGAATGCGAGGCAGTACATAACCTCTACACGGGTGAAAAAACATGCCAGTATTCATGTATTGGATTGGGGGACTGTATCAGGGCATGCCCGTTCGGGGCTATTTCCCTATACAATGGTATTATAAAGATTGATGAAGAAAAATGCACCGGATGCGGAAAATGCATCAAAGCCTGCCCCAGGAAAGTACTGGTCCTATGGAAGGCAGGCCCGAAGGTTCTGGTGCAGTGCAGCTCAAAAGACAAGGGCCCAGCTACCAAAAAGAATTGCAGTGTAGGTTGCATCGGTTGTACAAGATGTGTCAAAGCCTGCAAATATGATGCGATCGTAATGGATGGGCCACTGGCCAGGATTATTGATGAGAAATGCACAAGGTGCGGAGAATGTATCAAAGTATGTCCGACATCCGCTATTGCAGGGTTATTTCTTAAAAAGGAGGAAGTTACAGATGAAAACGTTTAAGAAGGGCGGTATTCATCCTCCGGAATCGAAGCATACTGCAAAGAATCCGATCGAGGTCCTGAATCCGAAGGATGAGGTGGTATTGTTTCTCAGCCAGCATATCGGGGCTCCTGCAAAGCCATTAGTAAAGCCAAAGGATGCTGTGCTTGCAGGTTCACTTATTGCACAGGCTTCATCCTATGTATCCTCTCCAGTGCATTCGCCTGTTTCAGGAACCGTCAAGAAGATTGATAAATTCACCTTTCCGGGCGGCCTGGAGATGGATGCCATAATTATACAAAATGATGGTAAGAACGATATTTCTCCTGATATTGATAATTCCATCGAGCTGATAGAATTCAATGATGAATATATTCTTCAAAGGGTAAACAAGCTTAAAGACTTTGCAAACAGCCTTGAATCTGTTGATGATATAGAGGTCCCTGTAGGACCTACTGGTATACCTTCACTGGAGAACGCCCTGAAGATATCCTTCATCAGCTTTCTGAAAAAGAAGATTAAGGACGAGAATAAATCCCTTACAGATATTATCAACAATGAGGAGATTCCTTTTGACAGGCTCAAGAACGATGCAATAAGGGATATTATTGCAAAAGCTGGTATAGTCGGTCTGGGGGGGGCTGCTTTTCCGACTGCTGTTAAGCTGAATCCGCCCAAACCTGAGAAAATAGACGCATTGATACTCAATGGTGCTGAATGCGAACCCTATCTGACTTCTGATCACAGGCTGATGCTGGAGTCTGCAGCAAAGGTTGTTCAGGGCCTTGTAATACTGATGTCAATGTTTCCCGGGGTAAAAGGGTATATTGGCATTGAATCTAATAAGAAAGACTGTATAGCTTCCTTTGAGGATATCTGCAAGAATTATAAGAACATTGATGTTGTGCCATTAAAGGTGAAATACCCTCAGGGAGGTGAAAAACAGCTTATAAAAAGCATCCTTAACAGGGAAGTGCCCAGTCAGAAACTTCCTTTTGATGTCGGTGTCATTGTTCAGAATGTAGCTACAGCCTCTGCAGTATATGATGCTGTCATAAAAAATAAGCCATTATATGAACGGACTGTGACAATCGGTGGAAGAGCAATAAAGGACAATAAGAATATAATTGCAAGAATAGGAACAAAACTTGGTGATATAATTGATTTCTGCGGCGGAATGGATAATCCGAGAAAAATACTCTTCGGAGGGCCTATGATGGGCAAAGCGGTCTCGCATACAGATGTGCCGGTTACAAAGGGTACAAGCGGAATATTGTTCCTGGATGCAGATGAGGCTCCCTTGTATGAAGAGAACAGCTGCATAAGGTGCACCAGGTGTATCAAAGCATGTCCGATGGGACTGTCTCCCACTACCCTGTACAGTCTTACAAAGAATGATAAGGTGCGTGAAGCGGGAGAACTGGGCATCATGGATTGTATGGAATGCGGAAGCTGTTCATATGCATGTCCTTCAAAGATCTATCTGGTCCAGTGGATTCGCTTAGGAAAGCTGAAGTACAATAAAATAAAGAACGAGAAGTGAGAGGAGGATTAATGTGGAAATGAATCAAAATAACACAGAGTTGATTGTATCATCTTCTCCTCATATATATGATAAAAGCTCTGTAAAGAATATCATGGGGTCTGTCTTTGTGGCACTTATCCCTGCATCGCTTGCAGGAATATGCTGCTTCGGCATACGGGCCCTGATAGTGATTGCAGTATCGGTATTGTCCTGTGTGTTTTTTGAAGCCTTGATACAGAAGCTTATGGGGAAAAAGATAACAGTTGGTGATTTTAGCGCTGCAGTGACAGGGCTCCTGCTGGCAATGAACCTTCCCAGTTCAGCTCCTGTTTGGCTTATTATTATAGGTGCTTTTGTCGCGATATACCTTGGCAAGCAGATATTCGGCGGTATAGGGCAGAATCCCTTTAACCCCGCGCTTGTCTCGAGGGTTTTTCTGCTTATTTCATTCCCCCTTTATATGACGAACTGGCCTAAAGCCCTTGGGTTCTCGTTTGACCTTGATGTCGCAACACATGCTACTCCCCTTGGAATACTCAAGACTGATGGTGTTCAGGCTGCCTACGGGGCTGTTACAAACCTTGATCTTTTCCTGGGTAAGGTCGGAGGCTCATTGGGTGAGATATCCGCTGCTGCACTCCTTATAGGAGGCATTTACCTGATGGCTAAAAGGATAATAAGCTGGGAGATCCCCTTTACATTCATTGCGACCGTATTTATATCCACAGGCATATTTTACCTTATAGACCCGTCAAAGTATATTGATCCTGTATTTCATATACTCTCAGGAGGGCTTTTTCTGGGTGCATTTTTCATGGCAACCGACTATGTTACATCTCCCCTCTCAAGGAGCGGCAAGATGCTTTTCGGTATTCTCTGCGGCCTTATAACGATAATTATAAGGCTTTGGGGAGGATATCCGGAGGGCGTAAGTTTTGCTATCCTTTTTATGAATGGATTAGTTCCACTGATAGATAAATATTTGCATCCAAAGAGGTTTGGAAGGAGGGCAGCAGAAAATGGCTGAGATTAACAAAAACTCCCTTTTATACATGGTTCTTATCCTTACATTAATTACCTTCATCAGCGCTGCGGGGCTGTCATATGTAAACGGTATTGTACAGGAGCCAATAAGGGCATCCCAGGAGAAAGAAACGCTGAAAGCAATTAATGAGGTATTGCCGGATTATGACAACAATCCGTTCGAGGATAAAAAGAATGTAAGCTATAATGATCATGATATTACAGTATATATAGGCAGAAAAAACGGCATTATGACAGGGGCGGCCTTCAATATTTTGTCTGACAGCGGTTATGGGGGCAGACTGACAATAATGGTCGGCATTAGATCATCAGATTCATCTGTCAATGGCATGTATGTCCTTTCACATGCAGAGACCCCGGGCCTTGGAGACAAGATGAGGGAAAAGGAATGGCAGGATGCCCAGTTCAAAGGCAAGCCGGTTTCAGCAGACTATACATTCAAGGTCACTAAGGACGGCGGTCAGATTGATGCTCTGACTGCTGCAACAATTACTTCAAGAGCAGTTTGTGAAGCCTTTAATACAGCATATCCGATATATTCAGAGTTTATTAAAGAAAATACAGATACAATACAGGAAGAATCCACAACAGATATTGAAGAAGCAGAGCCTGCTGCCCTTCAGGAGCAAGAAACAGCCGGCGAAGTGGATGAACAGACTGGAACAGGAAAGGAGGAGTAAGATGTCTTCAATCATGAAAGAATTTACAAAGGGCTTTCTTAAGGAAAATCCCGTATTCCGCCTTATGCTGGGCCTGTGCCCTGCGCTGGCAACATCAACATCGGCAACTGATGCGCTTGGGATGGGAATGTCCATGACATTTGTCCTTGTCTGCTCCAATATTGTCATATCAATGATAAGGAATCTTATACCGGATAAGATCAGGATACCATGTTTTATTGTTGTTATAGCATCATTTGTTACAGTTGTAGACCTTTTCCTGAAGGGTTTCATGTATGACCTGCACAAAAGCCTCGGTCTTTTTATCCCCCTGATAGTAGTAAACTGTATAATCCTCGGCAGGGCTGAGGCATTTGCTTCAAAGAACGGCCTGTTTCTGTCAATAGTTGACGGGCTGGGAATGGGCCTTGGATTTACACTTGCACTTTTGAGCCTTGGAATTGTAAGGGAATTCATAGGAGGAGGAAGCCTCTTTAAGGTTCCCCTGCTTGGAAGCAGTTACCCGGGCGTTATAGTGCTGATACTCCCTCCAGGGGCATTTTTGACAATAGGCCTTCTTATGGGCCTTCTGAACAAGCTTGAAAAGGCAAAAGGCTAAAGGAGGACTGAAATGACTTTAATTCTTATAATTATTGCATCTGTTTTTGTTACCAATGTTATATTTTCAAATTTTCTTGGACTATGCCCATATTTCGGAGTTTCAAAGAGCATTTCAACATCTCTGGGCATGGGAATGGCAGTTGTCTTTGTAATGACGCTTGCCAGCGGTATTACATACTTCATGCAGCAGCTGCTCATTCATTTCGGGATAGAGTACCTCCAGACAGTTGTGTTTATACTTGTCATTGCCTCATTGGTGCAGCTGGTCGAGATAGCCTTGAAAAAGCTCAGCCCTGTGCTTTATAAGGCTCTTGGCATCTATCTTCCCCTGATTACAACAAACTGTGCAATACTTGGTGTTGCAATATTGAATATTCAAAGGCAGTATAGCCTGGTTTACAATCTTGTTTTTGCATTTGGTTCAGCAGTAGGTTTTACACTGGCGCTGGTAATTTTTGCCGGAGTCAGGGAAAGGCTGGAAGTCTCTGATATCCCTGAAGGCATGAAAGGAAACCCCATATCATTCATAACAGCAGGAATTATTGCACTTGCTTTTATGGGTTTTGCAAACCTTGTAAAAGGTATATAATAAAAAGAAGCAGCAGGTTTCCCTGCTGCTTCATCATTATTTCCTGGTTATTACCGGATCTTGCTGTATTCTTTCCTGATTTTAATTTCCTTCCCGGGAGTATTTTCCTTTTTCTTTAATTTATCATTATTGCTGTTTCTTCCCTTTGCATACTGAAGAACATAGAATGCTATGCCTTCATAGTCCCAGTCAGGCAGCTGCATAACGGCATCCCTCTCGATCTCGCTAATTGTGTAGAGATGGCCTCCTCTTGCATGGTTGAAGAAACGGTAAACAGGTATTGTACCTTCAGCAAAGGCAGGATAAAGATAGAACTTTACGCCCTCATAGTTCCATTGAGGCAGCTGCATTACTTCATCCCTTTCCTGCTCGCTTATGGTGTAGAAATGAATTCCTGTTATATTGTTAAAGAAGCGGTATACTGCTGTAGTTCCAGGCTCCATGGCTTCCTGAACCTCAAATTTCGGCCCTTCAAAACTCCACTCCGGAAGGTTTTGCAGTATATAATCCCTTTCAATCTCACTGCTAGTATATAAATGCCCACCCCTTAAGGTATTGAAGAAGCGGTATACCACCAGCTGTGTATTTTCTGCAATCAGGTTCTGGAGGAACTGCAGTGTAGGCCTTGAATTGCCTGAGTGCCTGAGGACATTATTGGTATCAATTACTATAATATAGGGTATATAACCATTCCCGAAAACACTGTAGTAAGGATTATACAATGCGGATGCAATTGAAAGAAAGAATGTAAGGTTTGGCGTAAACCTGGTGCGCCATCTGGAACCATTTATAGCATCCCAGCTGTTTACATCCTGCATGGTCATTATCAGGTGAAAATGAGTGCTTCCAATCTCTTCCCAGTATTCCTGAAGTATAGGCGCTGCTTCCACGCAATGCGGGCACCATGTTGCTCCGAAGCCAATGAACAGTATCTTGTTTGCCGCAGTTACTTCATAAAGCGTCCTCTCGACAGGCTCACCACCGTCACTGTCAAGCCATGTAAAGTCATCAACCACATCTCCTACTTCATAGGCGATCAAAAATGAGGCACAAAATAGGATAATAATGCTAAAAAATGCCAGATTTCTCATTACTCTCTCCTTGTTTTATTACTAACAATAAGCAAAAGGCTCAAGTTTCCTGCCCTGTATTGTTAAACAGATAAGTATATTGGATGCTATAATTCATTTCAAGAATAAAATTCAGTAATTTTTTTATTTATTCTGGCATATTACTTCCAGTCTGAATGCTATTCATTAAACCTATATCTGGCAAGATCAACCCTGCCATCCATAGATATTTCAATGCCTTCTGCTTCAAGAAGCTTCCTCTGCAGACAACTGCCTTCAGAGTCCTTTAAGGAAATATAACCCCGAGAGTTTATTACCCTGTGCCAGGGAAGCCTGTATTTTTGGGAATATGCCCTTAGAGCCCATACGACCTGCCTTGCACCATTATAAATCCCTGCGCATGACCCGACCTGGCCATAGGTCATTACCCTTCCTTCAGGGATTTTTGATATAACCTCAATTATAGCCAGTGTTTCAGTTCTCAAGCTTCATGTCCGGTTATATGGAAGCATGTGTTTTAATATAAAATAATGCTTTAGAATGTAAATAGTATCCCGGCACAGATCTGGCTTAGGATGACATCATCATCATGCCTCAGGTTTACAAGATCAGTATCATATTCCATGTCTTCACCAAATCTTCTGTACTGGTATTCTGCATATATGCCGAATGCTTCAGATAGCCAGAATTTGATACCGCCTTTTACCTGGAACCCCCAGAACCATTTGCTTTCACTTCCGCTGAAGTCAAAATCACCGCTTGAGAAATTGAAGTCGCTTTTTACATAATAACCTCCGACACCTGCACCGCCATATAACTGAAGAAGGTCACTGCCAAATGTCAGCAGCAGGTTGAGGGAGACGGGTGTTATTCTTGTATCGTAAGAAGAGTCAATATCCGGGCCGAAATCAATATCCTCGGTACTCTTTGTATAGCCTACCTCAAAATTCAGTGCCAATATGGGGAGAATCTGTGAGTAACTCTCAAATCCATATATGGTACCGCTTGAGTCATCCCTTATGCCTGTGACATCGCTGCCCTCAAAGTCATATTCACCTATATACAGGTATCCGCCCTTTATGCCGTATTCTGCTGAATCAGCAACTGTGAACCCTGCAAGAATTAGAATGAAAAACAATGGAAAAAGCCTTTTCATGATATTCCTCCTTTATATTATATGCTATTAATGCTTAAAATTCCTGAAACCTGTTAAAACCATGGTTATATTTGCATCATCGGCAGCCTTGATCACCTCTGCATCCCTTATTGATCCTCCGGGCTGTATAATGGCGGTTATTCCAGCCCTGACTGCAAGTTCTATGCTGTCACTGAAAGGGAAAAATCCGTCAGATGCCATTACTGCTCCCTTTGCATCAAGTTCGCTGTTTGACAGTGCAATCTTTAATGCGCCTACCCGGTTCATCTGTCCTGCGCCAATTCCCACAGTACCATGCTTATCAGCTATAACTACAGCATTGCTTTTTGTATGCTTTGCTGTTTTCCATGCAAGGACCATTGCTGTTTTCTCATCCTCCGTAGGCTGTCTTTTAGTGGCTATTCTAATGGGAAATCCAGGCTTGAGCCAGTCAGAGTCCTGCATTATAAACCCTATGGAAGTCCTTTTTATATTAATAATCTCTCCTTTTGGTATATTATTGCTTCTGTATCTAATTACGCGGAGTTTTTTCTTTCTTTTAAGCCTTTTTAATGCGTCTTCTGAATAATCGGGGGCAATGATCACCTCAAGAAACATTCTGGCAAGCTCTATGGCAGCTTCTTCATCAAGTGTTGTGTTGAACCCTACAATACCTCCGAAAGGGCTTACAGAATCCGTTGCATATGCCCTCTTAAATGCTTTCAGAGGCGTATCCCCGATACCTACTCCGCAAGGGTTCGTGTGTTTTAATATAGCGCAAATATTCTCTTTTTCAAATTCAGAAAGAAGTGCAAGGCATCCTTCTGTATCCACTATATTATTGTAGGAGAGGTCCTTTCCATTCAGGTGTTCAATCGAGTATTCACTCAGCAGGTTTCTGTCATGGCATGTATACAGGGCAGCTTCCTGATGGGGGTTTTCACCGTAAGAGAGGTCATTGTGTTTTGACAGATGAATTGTATTGTATCTCGGGAACTTTTCAGGGGATTTCTCGATATTGTCATCCCTTATCTTAAACTGGGAGAGCTCTCTGAGAATTGAGCTGTCATATACAGTTATTCTTCGGAAGGCCTCAACAGACAGCTCAAGCAATGTTTCTAAAGATATACATCCAGTATCATCAAGCTCCCTGGTAAAACCTGCATACTGCCTTGGTGAAGTAAGGACAGCGCAGTTCTGGTAGTTTTTGGCAGCTGCCCTTATAAGAGTTACCCCGCCTATATCGATATTTTCCAGCAGATCATTGTGGCTGCAGAAAGGATTCTGTGAAACCAGCTCAAAAGGGTAGAGATTGCAGACAATAAGGTCAAAGGGCTTCAAGCCTAAAGAGGATAACTCTTTTAAGTCATCTGGTTTCTGCTTTCTGGCAAGTATCGGGGCAAATATCCTTGGATCAAGTGTCTTGACCCTTCCCTCAAGCAATTGCGAGAATCCTGTGATCGTGCTGATATCTACTGAATCTATGCCGTTTTCCTTAAGGTATCTGCAGGTGCCAGAGCTTGCATATATCTCCGTTTTGTTTTTTATAAGGCTTTGTGCTAATTCCAATGACCTGTCCTTATCAGTAAGGCTGAAAAGAGCTCTATTTATCCTTAGCATGTAGACCTACCTCTTTGTATTTATTTTTCATCTCCATTATTATATTGCTGTTTCCGGATCCAAATATTCCTGATCCGCTTACAGCAATATCTGCTCCATTTTCCCATACAGAAGATATATTGTCTATCTTAATGCCTCCGTCCACCTGAATTAGATATGAAAGGGAGTGCTTCTTTCTGTATTCATAAAGCCATTTTACCTTATTAAGGCATTCCGGTATCATCTTCTGGCCTCCAAATCCAGGATTTACTGACATTACCAGTACAAGGTCAACAAAAGGCAGTATATCCTCAAGCATCATTACATTTGTGCCGGGATTAATGGAAACTCCCGGTTTCATGCCAAGTTCCCTGATCATCTGCACCAGCCTGTTAATATGCCTGACTGCTTCTGTATGTACAGTAACAAATTCAGACTGGAATTTTGCGCACTGCTCCAGAAGGTAATAAGGTTCATTGACCATCAGGTGTGTATCAAATGGCAGTATGGGTTTTCCATCTTCTGTCAGATACTTCTGGACCATGATTCCGATACTGATATTCGGTACGAAATTACCATCCATGACGTCAATGTGCAGGAGGTCTGCACCAAGCTTCTTCATTCTTATTATATCCTTTTTCAGATTTCCCCAGTCAGCTGAAAGCAGTGATGGTGCTATTATAGGTTTTTTCATTATATCACTCACCTTAATGTATATTTCTTGAACATCCTGTCATTTATATAAAGATAATATGTATCATCCTTAAATCCGTTAATAATAAGATGGTAATGTGTGCCTGGCTTTACCTTCTTTTCCCAAATGAGTTCAGAGCTTTTTCCCTTCCTTTTGAACAGCTCCAGTTTATAATCGATTATTCCGGGGGGTACCGGAATTATCTCATACAGGTATTTCTGCCTTATATAGTCGGTAATACCCCTTTTATTAAGGTAGAGGGAGATATAATCCCCTTCATGAACAAGAGTGCCGCTTACCGGATTCTGATTGACCACTATATCCTCAGGGAACCCCTTAACCTCCTTATAATGAATCTCATCTATATAGACATTCATGCTGTCCAGTATATACTGAACCTCAAAAAAATCCCTGCCTATAAGGTCCGGGAGTATATATCTCTTATTCTTCTTGCCCATGCTTACAAGCAGGTTTACAGGAGTATTCTTGTTAATCTCCTGGCCTGCAGAGGGGTGCTGTGCTATTACCTGGCCTGGCAGAAAATAGCTTGAATAGACCTCTGTAATTTCACCGGGGGAGAAGCCTTTCATCTTTAGATTATTCAATGCCTCATAATATGAATGTCCGGTATAATCAATTAAGAAAGCCTTTTCCGGTCCCAGGCTGACATTTACAGGAATACTGCGGCTTTTTGCCACGACTGTGCCTGGCTTAATCCTCTGGCTTATTACAATGCCTGCGTCCTTATCCATGGTATATGCCAGGTCCGCTATGTACAGATGACACCCTAAATCCTGAGCTTCTTTCTGCGCATTGTATAACTGCTTATTGGTAAAATCAGGAAGGACAATCTCCTTTTTGACAAATATAAACCTGATACCGGCATAAAATACAGCAGCAAAAATAATACCAGATATTATCATAATAATGAAAATACTCACTATGCTTTTCAGGTACCTGTTCATATCGGCAAAATCCTCAAAACAATTACAGCTGTCAAATTATTTATAATTAGATAGTAATTTGCATTAACATATTAGTCAATTAATATATAGCTCAGGATCTCCGCTTAAGAAGAAATGCTGTTATCCCATCCATCCCTTCACAGGGAAGTATCTGCAGGAATTTTGATGCCCTGTATTTTTCGGGGATTTCAGGTGATGTGATGTCAATTATTTCAATTTTA
>CAYMEV010000008.1:0-142415 GCA_964389675.1 uncultured Candidatus Sumerlaeota bacterium | reverse complement strand
TTAAATTGGGTATTTTTATTTGTCGTTAGTGAGTAGGAATATTTGTCGCCAGACACCTTATTGTTATAGGGGCTGTTATTTCTGTCTATAATGAGACCTTTTTCAAATCTCATAATATAAAAGTCTCTGTATTTCAGCATAAGTTCTTTTATATCTGCATCTCCTGTGCTGTCTGCAACATCAAGAAATGCCAGAATAAAATACATCTTATAACTGAATGTATAATCTCGCTGTTCAATAAATTCCCAGAAATCTTCTACTATTGTGGCTTCTGTATGTTCTTTCAGTCCTTTTAATTTCCTGATATGTGCTGTTCTTTCAGGATGAAAGAATATAAGTTTTCTTCTGCCCATAGGTATTATCAGATCTGCTTTTATATCTTTCTTTCTTATCCAATTTGTAACTGTATCAGTTGAAACAAAGAGCTCTCTTGCAATCTGTTCCGTAGACAGGTAATCTCCATAAATATTGCTAAAAGTAAAAAGATCAAAGGGCTGCAATTTTATCTCTTTTTCATAGGTTGTACCAAGAATCAATAGTTCATTTCCAGAATCTACAGGGCTTTTAAACATATTACCCCAGATCTTGTAGGTATCAATATTGAACAGGGCATGCAGGGACCATGGCCTGTTGCTGATGCTCCCAAAATTGCCATATGTGTCAACTACATCAATTACATACAGGGCTTCTTTACCTTTTGCGATTCTTGTGCCCCTTCCGAGCTGTTGAGTATAGAGCACCCTGGACATGGTTGGCCTTGCCATAACTATAACAGAGGTATGGGGGGCATCCCATCCTTCTGTAAGCAGGCTGCAGGTGCATAAGAACTGTATTTCCCTTTTCATATATGCAATTATTTTCTCATCTCTCTTTTTATCTGTACCATGCACAGATTCAGCATTAAATCCCTTTTTTTGGAGCAGTCTTGCCATTTCTTTTGAATGTTCAATGTTTACACAGAATACAACCCCGGGTTTTCCGGGGAGCTTTTCATAAAAATATTTATGAAGGATTTCTGCAATAAGTTCATTTCTTGAACTAACTCTTATTCTTTTCTCAAGATCTGAAGTATTATAATCTTTTCCATTAAATCTTACCTCAGAAAGGTCTATACTGGATTCTAAACGAAAAGCACGTATCTGGGATAGCAGACCCTTTTCTATTGCCTGTTTCAGGTCCAGCTTTTCCTCATATTCATTAAAGACAACTTCAAGTTTCTTTGCATCCAGTCTTTTATCAGTAGCGGTTAAACCTAGCAGGAAATCAGGCTGGTAATGGCTGATGGATTTGCGCAGTACAGGTGCTAATGCATGGTGGGCTTCATCAACAATTATATAATTGTATTTATATGGAGATTCATCATAATAACTTCTTGCAACTGCAGCATATGTCTTTATAGAAATGTTTCTGATCTGATAGGGGTCTGCCTCTCTTTCCCATTGATTTACTAGTTCTTTAGTAGGTACCATGATCAGGGATTTTATCTTCTTAGAACTTTCTGAGAATATTCTCATGTCTTCCAGTGCCAGAGTAGTTTTTCCTGTTCCTGTCGGGAGCAGCACCAGAGCACTCTTCTGTCCAGATTCTCTGTCAGATTGCAGGTCTTTCAAATAATCAGCCTGATGTTCATGGAGTTTGAATCCTCTAATGGATTTCATTGAATACTGAATAATATAATTTTTTAAATCACCTATAAATTCTCTTAACTCATCTGCTATTTTATTCCTGTTGCTGAGGCTTTCTGTATCCCACCGGAATACTATACCATTATTCATCACAACTGAATTTTGCTTTTTCAATATCTGTTTATATCTTTTCTCGCCTATTATGGCTGGATGATGATAAGTGATGCCATTCTCTTCAAAGGCTATCCATGTTCCATCTTTTCTAAACATTGCAAAATCTATATATGCAGTTTTACCGTCTATAGTAATGAATGAGTATTCCTTTTTTATATACTTGTATATGACTGGACCATAGGCATCTTCTATGCATTCTTCAAACATGAATTCCAGTGGAGTTGAGTCAGCGATAAGAGATTCTCTATCATAGGTCCTTTCTGTGCAATATTCTGACTTTTCATTAATGGTATTATCTAGGAGAGATTCGATACTGTTATCTCCTTCAATGAGCCTGTAAACCCTTTTATATTTGTTCATTAGCTCATTTTGTTTCTGGCAGTAGCGTTTGTATGGGAAATTAGATGCAAATATTGCCGGGTAGTCAATGATAATTATGGTTCCGGTAGTATTATTAATGCATATTCTCGAGAGCAGATCTTTATCGAATATAAAGTCTTCAGATTTTTCAAAGCCTTGAATGGCATAAATATTGTCGGGTATCATTTACGCGCCAGTATTATATTTAGCCATTGAGTGTTTCTATCAGGTCTTCTATCATTTGTTGTCCACATTTTTATAATTTGAATTTTGCTTTTCAGCACCAGTGTGCTGAAAGATCTCTCAGTAAAATCTGAAAAGTACCGCCCGTTCCGTACACCTTCAGAATCTCCATACTTGAATGAAGTATAGATAATTCCGCTTTTTCTAATATATTCTATTATCTTCTCAATCACAGAGATAAGTTTTGTCTTGCTGAAATGGAGAAGAGATGCACATGCCCATATGCCGTCAAATTCCTCTCTATAATCCAGTTTAGTAAAATCTTGAAGAATTATATTTTCTTTTGTATATTTGCTAGCCAGTCTGACTATTTCAGGTGAGTTGTCTACACCGATTATATTGTATCCCAGTTTCTTAAAATAGAGGACATCCCTTCCTGCTCCACAACCCAGATCAATTATCTTTGCTTTCTCAGGAAGAAGGGATGTAAACTCATTATATATTTCTGTCATATCTACATCTACAGTATTCCTGAAAAAATCTTCTGCATTTCTGTCATAATAACTGATAGTCATTTCTGTAATTTGCTCCTTATCATATATTATTATAGGATTTTTGCTGTTTTTAAAGATAAAATGTGGAGTGATTGATGACCTTTATGTAATAATGCGCCCTAAAATCTGTACACAGCTTTTAATAGACCAGCTGGATTTCTCCTGATGTATAAGAAGAGGAGAAAGATTATGAGCAAAAATTACATTAGGGATTTTAATACGAGGCCGGCATTATATGTATAAGGGCTGATAATACTAACAGAGAGGACTGGCACAGATACATACCGTACATCTCAGCATGATTACTAAGAAGAAAAAACAATCATTGGAATCGGCATCTTAGATATCTAATAATAGTAAGAAAAATATATGGAAAAGAAAGCTAAGACAATGCAGTCTCCATACGATCAGATCTGTATGACTCATATAGATAAAGAATTTCTAAAAAATAGTAAAGAAAACTGAACAGTACAGGACCACTTATAGATATTGACAAAAAAGGGCCTTAGTTGTATAAGCTTAATGTGTCTGGTTAATTGTGGCCAGAATAAGATTTTTTACATAACAGAAAGAAATTACTATTAATAACAATGGAGGAACTTTTATGTTACTAAAAACACAGAAATATTTCAAGTTATACCTGTTGGTTGCGGTTCTTTTGCTGCCTCAGGCATCAATCCTGTTTGCTTGTACAGGTATTCAATTGATCGGCCAGGATGGGACGGTTGTCCGTGGAAGGACAAATGAATGGGGCGATTTCAATATGAATTCACAGGCTGTGATGTATCCTCGTGGAGAGGAATTTCAGGGAATAACCCCGGAAGGGAAAAACGGTATTAAGTGGAATGGCAGATATGGGTTTGTTGCATTTCAGGCAGATGAAGGCGTTGCAATGGATGGTATGAATGAAAAGGGACTTTCAGTCGGTGCTTTTCTGCACAAAGGATTTGCCAGATATTCTGAATATGATCCCATGTGTGCCTCTGAATCACTTTCACCTGTTGATATTATACCATATATATTATCCAGCTTCTCCAGTATTGAAGAATTGAAAAGCAATATAAAGAAGGTTAGAGTGGTCCCGGTAGTTGATCCAGTTATTGGAATACCATGGCCAGGCCATCTTATGGTATCAGATAAAGATGGAAATTGTATCGTACTGGAATTTATAGAGGGAGAGATTAAGATATCTGATAACCCTGTTGGTGTTATTACAAATAACCCAACCTTTGATTGGCACCTGACTAATCTGAGAAACTATGGTTATTTATCCAGTAAGCCTTTTGATACTGTGAAATGGGGTGATCTGGAAATAACTCCATTAGCAGGAGGATCTGGGATGTTAGGGCTGCCGGGTGATTTTACATCTCCTTCAAGATTTATAAGAGCAGTTGTCTTTTCTCAGACTTCAAGAACTACTACAGGAGGCTATGACACAGTGCATGAGCTGTTCAGGATCCTGGACAGTTTTAATGTCGGCCCTCATCTTGCAGAAGGCTCTGAAGGCAATTCAGGAGATCAAATGCCATCTGCAACTCAGTGGACTATTGCAAATAACACAGGCGATCTAACCATATACTACCATACTATGTATAATAGAAGGGTCAGAAAGATAGATCTTAAGAAGTTAGATTTCACCAGCGGGGAAAAACAGATCATGCCACTGGATAAAGATACCCATGAGGATATTGAAGATGTAACCAGTGGGCTGAAATAACCCGGTTTTAGCAAAACTGAACAGGAATAATTATAAAGCAATATTTTTATTTAGCCTTATAGGGTCAGAAATGACTGGAGCTCAGCAGCGCATTTCATAATGCAGATCCTTCTTGATATTTGTATCAGCAAGATGAGACTGCATTACAGCATAAAAATTATATCAAAAAGGGATTATATCTTCTCCAGCTCCTGAATTCTTTTTTTGTATTCATGTTTTGGTGACTTTTTTAGCAGCTGTTTGTATGCTTTTAATGCTTCACTGGCGTAATTGGGTTCCCTGGTCATATTATAGAGCTCATAGAGGATCATTGCTTTCTGTTCCTTTTCCTTGTAATCATTGAGCATTTCTAATAGTCCCTTTTTGTCCTTGTCCAGTTTGCAGGAGAGGATGTTTGTATTAAATATTATGTCGTTTCTGCCTGCTTTTTTGGCAAGGTCATGGGCTTCTGAGTTGAGCATATTAGCTTTTCTACTGTCTTTATTGTACATGATGTCAGCCTTTTCAGAGAGGTATGAGCAGAGATGATATTTAATACCCAGTCTCCTGGCTGATTTTATAGCCCTGTCATAATAGTCCAGGGCTTTTTCATAATTGCCCTGAAGATGGTAGACAGAAGCCATATTGCTTATTGCTATACTGACGCCAATATGGTTTTTAAGCTTTTTATAGAGGGAGAGGGCTTTTGAATAATACTCCTTCGCTCTGTCCAGGTCTCCCATGTGCTTATATGTCAGCCCGATATTATTGGTTGCAGCCGTAACTTCGATAAGATTTCCTATTTCCTGGCTTATCTCCAGGTCTTTATAGAAGGATTCAAGGGCCTTTTCATAATTACCCTGTTTTCCGTAGACAATTCCTATATCGCATAAGACTTTGCCTATATTTTCCTTATCCTTGAGCTCCCTGCTTAATGCTATTGACTTATGGAAATAATCCATAGCGGTTTTATAATCCCCCTGCTGGTCATACAGGGTGCCTATATTTGCATAGGTCAGGCTGATTCCATATTTATTTCCTATCTCCTCCTTGATTGGGAGAGCTCTCAGCATATAGTCACTTGCCTTTTCGAAATCGCCCTGCTGTTGATAGATCCTCCCGAGGAGGTCATATGTACCGCTGATGCCATATCTGTCACCTCGCTCTTCACAGATCTTCAGCTCTAGCTGAAGATGCTCCAGGGCTTTTGAGAGATTGCCTTGTTTTATGTAAAGCATCCCTATGTTCCTTTCAGATGCACTTATGCCGGCTATATTACCCAGTTCTTTTTCCAGGGTTAAATGATTTTTGAAACTGTCCAGGGCCTCGGTGAATCTGCTCTGTCCTGTATATACAATCCCAACGGAGTTTATAATATTTGAAAGCCCTCTCTTATATCCTATATCCTCAAAGATTTCCTTAGCTTTTTGATAATATTCCATTGCTTTTTCATATTCACATTGCAGATTCATGATATTTCCCATATATGATAATGCAAGTCCGTATTCGTGCCTGGGTCCTGCCTTTTCAGAGAGTATAAGAACTTTGTTAAAAATAGCCATTGCTTCTTCATGATTTCCCATGATCCTTTTCTTCTGGCCTAAATTATTCAGGCATTCAGCTTCCAGATCCCTGTTCTTGATCTGTTTTGCATAAGAGAGCGCTTTTTCAGATGTTTTTATAGCATCATCCAATCTTCCTGACAGTTCCAGTACTTCTACCTTTTTAAGAAGGAATCTTATTGTATTTTCAAAATCCTTATTATCTAGAAGGTATTTTATAAGGCGGTTGTAATAGGCAGCAGCTTTTTCATTCTGATATCTCTCCTGTGACTGTAGTCCTGCTTTTTGAAGATAATACAGGGCTTTATCACTGTTATCAGCTTTATCAAAGTGTTCTGCAAGATCTTCATAACACTCTGCTATCCTGTCATTATAGATCTCTTCGATAATTTTTCCTGCAAGTCCGTGAAGCTTCCTTATTCTTGCTTTAAGCTGTATCTCATAGACAACATCCCTGATAAGGGCATGCCTGAATATATATCTTATCTCGGAGATGGTTTCCCAGATCTGTTCTCTGCAACCTTCTTCAATCTTATTTCTGAAGTATTCTTCATCATGGGGGAATCTCTCTGCATAGAGCAGTCTCTGAAGAACCTGCAGTGCAAACTCCCTGCCCAGTACAGAAGCTGTTTTTATTGTATTCTTCATTTCAGATGACAGCCTGTCTATCCTTGCCAGGATAATCTGATTGATCCCGGATGGTATGTCATAAGCTTTATCGGATAGCTTAAGTTTTTTGTCCAGAATATTGCCTTCTGTGAGGTACAGAATGATCTGTTCGGCAAAGAACGGATTGCCTTCACTCTTTTCCAGTATAAAACTCCTGGTTTTGTCAGGTATGTCAGCTGACTGAAGCCTGTCAGCAAGGAATTCAGTCATATTCTCCCTGCTGAAGGGGATCATAGAAATTCTTTTTGACGGAATCTTCCCGAAAAGTTCTACGGGTGTTCCGTCATCATTAGGGCGGCATAAGGAAATGATAATAAAGGCATACTGCTTTACATTCCTCACAAGCCTTTTAATCAGTTCAAGGCTGTCATTGTCTATCCAGTGGCCGTCTTCCAGTATCAGGACAAGGGGCTTTAATAGACTGCATGCCTTGAAGAAATTTTTAACGGCATACAGTGTGTTCTCATAGCGGTCACTTGGACCAAGCCGGGAATACAGGCTGTTTTTCCATTGAAGCCCTATTAATGCAGATATAATAGAAATATCGCGTTTAAGCTCTTTTTTTATAAGCTCATCTTTTGTTTTCTTAATTAGAGAACGATATTTATTCTGGAAGTTTTTTCTGTTTCTTTCTATGGCATTCAGTTCATTCTGGTTGAAATAGTGCTTAAAGAAATGAATAAAAGGGTTAAAAGATTTTTTAAGTATCTCATCACAGGGAAGGTAAAAGAAACTGCATCCCCTTGTATTCTTCATGAAATCAGCAATAAATCTTGTTTTTCCGATGCCTGCAGGCCCGTCAATATAGACTGCCCCTCCGAATTTATTATTAAATACAGGATTTATATACCTCTTTAATTTTTCTGTTTCTTTTTTTCTGCCAATAAAACAGCCTGTATACTGCAGATGATCTCTTGTGGTGATTTTTGATTCCAGTGAGAAAACCTCAATTTTATCAGAAAACCCCTTAAATTTCATAAAGCCTTTTGATTTAAGCTTATAATCCTTTGATAATATACGTGCTATCCCTGTCTCAGCAATAATAGTGCCCCATTCTGCAGACATCATCATGCGTGCAGATAGGCTTACTGTCCCTCCGATAGCAGTATATTCCCTCCTCTTCTCGGAGCCTATAAATCCGGTAAAGGCAGTGCCTTTGGAAATACCTGCCCTGAATGAGAATGCAGGAATATCCCTCAGGCTTAAGAGAAAATCAGCAGCCCTTGCAGAAAGCCTCTCCCTTCCGGTAGGTGCTCCGAAAATTATAAGTATTACAGGCCCCTTGTCCCCGAAATCAGCACGGTTGAAATACCCCCCGTACCTATGACACTTCTTTATAACCTCTTTTATAGCGCTTATAAAATCACCTTCTTCGGAAAAACTGATGAAACAGGATACAATTTCTCTGAACTCGCCCTTTGCTTTCAGCTCGAGGACCTGATCCGGTACAAAGAGTCTCTCAGCCTCAGGATCAGTACTGTATCTTTTTATTTTAAGCCGGGGCAGTTCAACAGGCTTTTGGGAGAGAAGAAAGTAATTTCCGGGCAGATCTATGCTGTCAATACTCATAGAAAGGCTATCCATAAATCTCTTATCTGCTATGATCTGTTTACTTTCTGCCTGATGCTCAGCTGATGCGCAGTTATCAACAGCATCTCCCCTGAAATAGAAGGTTCTCTGAGCATCTGCATCTATGATCCGGTATTTAACAGTCCCGGATGACAGGCCGATCTTTACAGCAAGCTCATATATGCCGGACTTTGTATCAAAACGGCCTTTTGTTTCAAAGATTTCCTGGATTGCAAATCCTGCTCTCAGAATGTATTCAGGTTTTTTTACCCTGAAAATTGAAGTGAAAGCATCGCCTGCAAAGGTGGAGATGAATCCTCCGTTCTTATAAATCTCTTTGATGGAGGGAGTAAAAATATCATTAATAATAGCTGACATGATCTCAGCACCCTCTTTGCCGTGGGACATCAGGTTCTGTGTCATAGCTGTAAACCCTGCAATATCAATAAACATTGCATAAGCCTTAAATTCTCCTGACATTCTATTATTCCTGCAGGAGTCAATAATAAACCCTGGTATAAGAGACATAAATACAACCTTCTCTTTCAGCTTTATGCTTATTATAGCATTTAAATGGCCGATCCGGTAGTTATAAATAAAATATGCATTATATATTATATTTAGGGCTTGGATTAACTGTATACAGAGAATGCATGAAAAAGCATAATTCAGAATTAATCAGAGAATACAAATTCATGCTTATGCATTTTTAGTCTTTTATATTTTTAAGCACTTAGTGTATAATGTGATTTATACTAATACAGAGAGATCTCTTTTTGAAAAAGGATACAATAAAAGAAACTGACCTTTATATGCCGGTTAAGAAGCTTTTTCAGGATCAGGGCTTTAAGGTCAATTCAGAGGTAATGGGGTGTGACCTTACAGCCATGGATAAAGATTCTCTCATTGTGGCGGAATTAAAGCTTACATTGAATCTGCAGCTGATCCTGCAGGCTGTAAAAAGGCAGAGGATAGCAGATAGGGTATATTGTGCGATCTTGAGGCCCGGCAGCTACTATACTTCAAGATGGAGAGACCTCTTTCATTTACTGCGGAGGCTTGAGATCGGACTCATATTTGTAAACTTTGCCAGAAAAGGAGGATATGCCGAGATAATCATTGATGCAGTGCCGTTTGACAGAAGCAGAAGTGCATCGCTCTCGCAGAAAAAGAGAAAAAGGATAATTAAAGAGGCAGATGAAAGGAAAGCTGATCTTAATAAGGGAGGTTCTGTAAAAAGGAGACTGCTTACAGCATACAGGCAAAAGGCAGTCTATATTGCCTGGCTTCTGGATCAGTACGGGCCTTTATCAATAAAAGCACTGAGGGAAAAAGGCTCTGATGAGGCAAAAACACAGAGAATACTGTATGATAATGTATATGGATGGTTTATTAGAAAGAGCAGGGGCATCTATGATATTACTGAAAAAGGGAGAAAAGCACTAAAACAATATAATGAGCTGGTCTTAATGTTTTAATATCAAGGAGGGTAATATGAAAAGAATTTTTATTTTATTCATTCTAATATTTATATTCAACAGTTCTGGTTTTTCAGAGATTGCTGTCATTAATCCGGGATTTGAAAAAAACAGCAAGGATCTTCCTCTGGACTGGAGCTATATAGGCTGGTTCAAGCCTGAAGTAGATTTCTCTCTTGATGGGAGTAGATTCAACAGCGGGAAATATTCAGCATCAATAAAGATATCAGAGCTGACTGACAGGCTGAAAGAGTTCGGACCCCCAAACTGGGCGCAGGATATCAGGGATAATATACCTGCAGGCAAGATGATAAGGCTTGATGGCTATATATCTGCCAGGGGTGTTGATGGTATTGCTATAATTGCCCTTCAGTGCATCGATAAGGAGGGTAATCTTGCAGGGTTTGCAACTACTCAGTATAACAGCCCTGTAAGCGGTGATACGGACTGGACAAAAACAGGCTTTGAGATCAGGGTGCCTGACAGCACTGTCCTGATGAGAATACTATGCATGCTGTCCGGGACAGGGCAGGCCTGGTTTGATGATGTGAGAATAATTTGTAAAGAATGATTAGAATCTGGATAATTTTATCAGCCGTGTTTTATTGACTTGATTTAGAAGAGAGATTATCCTGATTATATAATTTTAAGAGGTAATTGCATTGAATATACTTATATCCACATTCGGCACATCATGGCAGATAATACCTGAGATGCTTGGCTTTACCAATCCTGACCGCATATATATATACAATAATCGAAGTGATTATGAAAAGATAATGAAGGAAAGGACAAAATATGAAATAAATGATATTGATGAGGTATGGCTTGCTACCACTGAAAGTGCCCAGATTGAGAAGGCCCTTGGGCAACTTTATAAGTGGCATGAGCATTTCAAAGAATATTTCAAGATAAAGATCTGGAAGACCTCAGGGGTCAGTGAGCTAAACAGCTCAAGGGAATGCCAGGTAATGAGGGATATGATATACAAGCTGGTACTTAATGCTACATCAGAGAAAGATAATGTATTTATCAGCCTTGCAGGGGGAAGAAAGACCATGAGTGCTGATATACAGCAGGCAGGCTTTCTGTTTGGGTGCTCCGCCATTCTTCATGTTGTAGATGTTTACAGTGAGCTTTCAGCCGATCTGAGAAGGATGACTCCTGATATTATGGCAAGGCCTTTAAAAAAGGAGTATGCAGAGCTTATAAACCCTATTGTCATATCAGGAAGGATAGAAATCTCACCCATTATTGAGATGGAACTGAAAAACCTTAAGAGGAAATATAAAATTTCCTCTGATGCTGTAAACATTACTGCTAATTCAACAGAATTGGCCGACGAGATAGAACAGATGCAGAAGAAATCATTTAATCTGCAGAAGAATTACAGGGATAAGCATAGGGCACCTGAAAAATACAGCAATTTTCATGAATTTTATCTATATCCGCCGAGTTTTCTTGAAAAACTTAAGGATTGTATTATCGGGAATAGAGAAAATGAACTTAGAGACAGACAGCTTTTTGCAAACTTGCCAAAAACAGACCTGCATTGTCATTTTGGAGGAGTGCTTTCAGTAGCAGGGGCAGTATCGAATGCAGATACACTAAGAAATGAAGTAAAAGTCATAAGAGGACAAGTCAAAGGGTTTGATCTATGGCTCTTAGAGATAGAGAAGGGGATATCAAGGCGGGATGTCAAAATGATTAAGGATTTAATTAATAGCGATATAAAGTCCATAAATTCACGATTTGATGGTATAAAACCCCCTTATGCTATGGCCGGATTTTTATCATGTTTTAAGGACAATGAGGAAATGCTTGAAGAGATTATATATGGAAAATGCAGAGATGATAATTTATTCCGTGGAATAGGTATTAGAGAATATGAGAAGTTTGGAGATATACAAGGTTCAGGGCTCTTTCAGAATGAAGAGATGATAAGGCTTGCCTGCAGAAACCTAATAGAGCATTGCAGAAGGTGCAATATAAAATATATTGAGGTGAGATGCTCGCCTGAGAACTATACAAAAGGAGGGCTGACCGGGAAGCAGGTAGTTGAAATAATGCTAGATGAGCTTTGCGACAGGGAAGATGTAATTGTGAAGCTTCTTTTTATTGCAAGCAGACACGGAAAGATGAGCTTTATTTACAGACATATAGAACTGTATAATGAACTTCTATCCAATGGAAAATTCTGCAGGAATTTTGTCGGTTTTGACCTTGCCGGTTCTGAAAGCGCCAGGCAGCCTGCTGAATTGCAGTATGCTTTTCTGGGCCTTCATAGAAGATGTATTCATACTACCATTCATGCAGGCGAGGACAAAGGTTCAGAAAATATCTGGGAAGCTATATACTACCTAAATGCAGAAAGGATAGGACATGGCCTATCCCTGCTGGAAAAAAAGGAGCTTCTTAACAAGGTAATAAACCAGAGGATAGCACTTGAACTTTGTCCATCAAGCAATTATCAGGTAATCGGATTCAAGGATTCCTGGTACCCGGATTCATATCAGCTTGGAGCCTATCCTCTTGCTGATCTTCTTAAGGCTGGTGTTCAGGTTACAATAAATACGGATAACCCCGGCATATCCAGGACTGATATGCCGAATGAATATATTAAGGCAGCCAGGATGAGCCCCGGCGGTCTGTCTTTATGGCAATGTCTCGCAATCATAAGAAATGGCTTCAGGAATGCATTCCTTCCTATGGAGGGGAAGAAGAAGCTTATTCTTAAAGCAGAAGCAGATATAATTGATATATTAAAATGTTCATTCTAGCTGTTTCTGGCAATAAACTTGCCTATATTTGTCAGTTCTATTTTTGACTCACCATCATATTCTGAAATTTTTAATATGTGGTATTTACATAAGAGGCTTATCTCAGCAGGGAAATTATTAAATAGATAGTTGTGATCAGGTTCATTGGCGCTTAGAATTTGTATAAGCTCCATTTCCCTGCTTTCAGGTATGTGGAAAAGAGAAGGGAATACTATTACATCATCGAATTCCTCATGCATATAGTAGACTTCCGATTGGGTCATAAAGCCGACAAGTGCGAGTGTAATGACATATGCCTTGAAACCTCCCGTTGCATTAAGGCAAACATGGTATCCTTCCTTTTTCTTGCAGGATACTATATAGACCATTTTATCAAGCATCTCTATCATTCCCTTTGTGAAATTTTCACATGCCTCAGCTGACCGGCACCCGAAATATCCAGAGAACTGGCTGGGATTATAAACAGATATGCCTATGGAATGAAAGTATTTGCATATTGCTGAAAGAGCTATCTCATTTGAAGGTGTAGTCGTTGCAACAGGGAAGACCTCTATGTCTATTGGTTTTATTCCTTTTTTTTTGCAGTAATGGAGAAGGGAGTTTATTTCTGCAGAATATTGCATTGGAGCCTTTTCAAGAAATTTCTGCATTCTATCAAGAAAGGAACTGTCGTTTATCAGATTATTCCATATCCCGTTTCCCATTGATGTTGTCGGGCTGGAGTCATTATCAATGAAATTTTTAATAAGGCTGTTTCCTACTGATACAATGTGGAATTCTTTCATTTTATTATCCTTTTCAGTTCATAATTAAGTTTCTGTTCATCAAGCAGTATATCTCTGTCTATTATATCTGTACTGAATATCTCCATTTTTTTCTTATAATCACATTTTATATTGCCTTTTTTATCCCTTATTAGGGGATCAATGGTAAATATTATTGATCTTACACGCAGGCCGAACTGTTTTGATATTGAGTTTATCTTATATATTGTGTCACTGAGTAGGCTTCGTTTGCCATCCTTGAGTCCTGTTTTGCATTCTACCAGGTATATTGAATTGTTTCTCACAAACAGTACATCTATTTCATTATTGATCTTAAGATCGACTGAGAGCATTATTTCATCCTCATTAAGAATGAGTTTTTCTTTCAGAAGCAAGTAAACATATTCTTCGAACCATCCCCCGGTAAGAAGCCTTGTGTATTCTTTTTCAATGTCCTGATGCAGGTTATCGAAGCCCAGTTCACCAAGAAATTCTCTCAGGTCTCTATCTATGGGTACAGATCTGCTTTCTCTTTTTGTTCTAAGGAAATGCAGTATCTGGCTATAGTCTTTGTTTATCATTTTATGCAGTATATGTTCAGCTTTCTTTATGGAGAGTATAGGCTTATCCTGGTATTTCCTTATAGAGATGCCATAAGCAGACAGGTAGTCTTTCAGCTTTATCCTGTACTCCAGGTCACTTTCTCTCTTTTTCACTTCAGGATGGATTTTCCTGTATGTGTTGCCCTTTATCTGGACATAAAATATCTCTGAATCCTTATGGCTGAAATAATTATAAGCCCCTATTGCCATGAGCTTTGTTCCGCCAGTTATATTTACAATGAATTTGTCTTCATCTGCGAACTGGCATTCATCCAATTTTTTCTTAAAATCAAACAGAGAATATTCATTCACAAGTATTTCACTGCATTCATTGGATTCAAGATGAGCTGATTCCATGATCCTGGGCAGAATGTTCCTCTTTTTCATCTGTTCCGTGGATATGAAAATATACCTGTCTATTTTCTTGTGGGACTGCATCTCCTTTATAAAGAGTATATTGGGGATAGTCTGCTCACCCAGGAGGGTTACTAGTATCTGTCCCATTTTAATGCCTCCTTAATATGATGTGTGTGAAGATTTCCTTTATTTCGGCATCTGATATTTTTACATACTTTTTTGATACCCGCTTCAATGTGCTGCAAATCAGTATAATGCCCCTGGAAAAACAGAGATCCACCATCAGATATACAGAACCATAAATCCCGTTAATCAGCAAATAATCCACTTTCCTGACAATATTAATCAAATACTTAAATGGTTTAAAATATCTGCTAAGAGAGGATATATTAGGATATATGGTGTTGAATCTTGCAATAAGTTCTTTTGGCATATAATAGAAGCTGCCTGGATTTAATTTCTTTTCTGTGTCCCCGGTCTGGGAACCGGTTAAAACATGTGTGAATAGTAGAGATATATCCGGCAATTCAGCCTCCCTTTATATTACTTTCTTCATTATATGATCAATCGGATTTTATGGAATAAAATTCAGGAAAATTTTATATTTTGACTTGATTATCAGCATATAAGGTATTATAATTTATTAGTACAAAGATGTCTTATTGGAGGAGGGGTATCTTAATGGATAAGAATACCGGTGTTCTTATTGAAGAGGTGCAGAAAGCCCTTGATGAAGAAAATATCGAAATTATAGCAGAGATCTACAGCAGGTATGACACAAAAAGCATAAGGGACAGGGATTTTCACATAGCTCTTGCAGATCTGCTAGACCAGGCAGGTCTTTATAAGGAGCAGGTAACTGAGCTCAACCTTGCTCTTTCCAGTTCTGATGATCCTGTCGATATTCATTATAAGCTTGCTGAATTGCACAGTGATTTCGGCAATGTCAAAAAGGCGATAAAGAATTATAAAGCTATCATAGAGCGTGATCCAAACCAGGAAAAGGTCTACCTGCTTTATGGAAGCCTCCTTAAGGATAATAATATGTATGAGGAAGCAAGCAGGATATATAAAAAAGCAAAAGAACAGTTCAATAAAAAGAGCTACGACAGTCTGATAGTTGGTGCTCAACTTGTTGCTGGGAAGGAGATCGTTGAAAATTCAGTTGATAAAGATCATCTTCACCTTGAGAGGCTTGATGACAGTTATTTAATAGCATTTGCTGAACTCTTCAGCGGAAGAGAGGGTGTATACGCAAAACAGTGGGTAAGTCCCACTGGTGAATCAGGGTATTCAAAGGAATCTCAGCCGTTTACCCATATAGTTGCAAAAAACCATATTCTTGGAAATCACACTGTTGGCATATACCAGCTAAGGATGGATAATACAGTCAGATTTATAGCGTTTGATATAGATATAAAAAAAGTATTCTTGAAGAATATTATCTCTGATGAAGATAAATTAAAACAATATCAGAAGAGGGGGCTTAAGGTAGCAAAAGGCATAGTTGACAGGCTGTCATCCTCTGAAATACCATGCTACCTTGAGGATAGCGGGTATAAGGGCTATCATGTATGGATATTCCTTGCTTCCCCGGTACCAGCAAAGATTGCAAGGGAATTTTGCAAAGCAGTGATATCATCAATTAGTATAGATGAGGCTTTCGGTATCGAGATTTTTCCCAAACAGAGCTATGTAAAAGCTAAAAACTACGGAAACCTTATTAAAATACCTCTGGGGATCCACAGAAGGACGGGGAAGAGATGCCTGTTCATGGACCCCTCCAATGACAGCTATTATGATGATCAGCTATTGTTCTTAACCAGAATAAAAAGAGCAGACATTGATATGCTTCAAGCTGCCATAGCAAGCAACAGTCCCTATGCTGAGTCATATTCGCATGATAATGAGGATGATGTTCCGTGGGAAGTAGATACCCACAAGGAAGGCAAAGAAACTGAGATGCCTTCACAGCCGGCTGAGGTTTTTGACCCTGACTCTGACATTGAGTTTCAATCAATATTATCTAAATGCTCTGTCATAGAGAAGCTCTACAATAATGCCCTTACTTACAGAGAGCTTAATAATGAAGAACAGCTCGTAATAAGGCACACCCTGGGTCACCTGAAAAACGGAGCAAATATTGTAAATTACATCCTGCACTCATGCATTAATTGCAACGATTCATATCTCATGCAGTCAAAATTCTCCGGAAATCCAATGAGCTGTCCGAAGATCCGAAAAAAAATACCGGATATCACAAGCAAAGTCAACTGTTCATGCGCCTATGATTCAAACTCTGCTATATATCCTACTCCGCTGATGCATATAAGCGGACAGCCTCAGTCCGGTATTGTAAGCCAGCTTCAGCTGGAAAAGGCTATCAAGGACTATATGCAGACAAAAAAGGACCTTTCTGTCCTTGATAAAAGAATGCAGAGGCTGGAGGATATATTTAACGACTACTTTGACAGCCAGGATATAGAGGAGCTCTCGGCATCCTTTGCAAAACTTCAGAGAATAAAGGATGCTGATGGAAAAACTAGGTTTCTCCTGGTACTGTAGCTATGTCTGTAATGTATGTGACAGATCAGGGCGCTTCACTTCACAAGAGCCAGAACAGGCTTTATGTAAAGAAGAATGGTGAGGCAATACAATGGGTGCATCACTTTAATATTGAACAGGTGGTAATATTCGGCAATGTAAACATTACTACCTCCTGCATAGCTTTTCTCCTGGAGAAGGGAATAGACACTGTATTCCTAACTGTATACGGCAGATACAGGGGAAGGCTTCTGACCCAGTGGGGTAAAAATATCGAACTCAGAAAACTGCAGTTCTCCAGGCTCTCAGATGACTCGTTCAAACTGGTTCAGTCAAGAGCAATAATAGAAGCAAAGATTAAAAATGAGATGGTAGTCCTGCGCAAGCATAATTATGTAATACGGGATATTAAGATAACCGAGGTTATAAGAAGCCTAAAATTCAGACTGCCTAAACTGAACATTGCAGAGGACCTGGATACCCTCATGGGATATGAGGGGGATGCCGCGAGGGTATATTTCTCTGTTTTCAATAAACTTATAAAACCCCCTGAGTTCCATATAGAAAAAAGGACAAGGAGACCTCCCAAGGATCCTTTCAATGCACTGCTTAGTTTTGGTTATGCTCTACTGGCCAATGAGGTACAGCAGGCTATAAATATAACAGGGCTCGATCCCTATCTGGGATCTCTGCATTCCATGAAATACGGCAGGCCTTCATTGGTCCTTGACCTGATGGAGGAGTTCAGGCCTCTAATTATTGACAGGCTTGTAATAAAGCTGATTAATCAGAAAAGAATAAGGCTTTCGCATTTTTTTATTTCAAAAGAGGACCTTGATGATTTTGACCCCGATGAAGAGACTGAATATAACAAGGAAGACATGCCTGTCAGATTGACCCATGAAGGTATAAAGACATTTATAGTATCGCTCAAGAGCTATCTTTTAAAGGAGGAGTACTATTCCAGGGAGGAGAAGAACATGTCTTACAGGGACATTATTAGAAGACAGATAAGGCTTTTTGTAAAATGCCTGAGGGGAGAGGCTGATTATCAGCCTTATGTCTATGAATAATATTCTGTATATAGTTGTCTGCTACGACATAATAGATGACAGGAAAAGGGCAAAGGTAGCCAAGATAATGAAGAGCTATGGAGTAAGGGTCCAGAAAAGCGTATTCGACTGCCGCATAACCTATAATCAGTACATAAAGATGCGTTACAAACTTGAGAAGGTAATAGATTTTGAAGAGGACAGCATAAGGTATTATTCGCTCTGCTCCAGGTGCCAGGCGGCAATACAGGTATCAGGGCTCAGCACAAAAACAGAATTTGATGATTTAATTATAGTATGAGGTAAAGAATTATGGATACTAAAAAGCAAATGGCCAATAACCTGAGAAAGAACCAGAAGTATGAACAGGCAGAAGCAATATACAAAGAGCTTTATGAGTCATCTGATACAAAAGATGGCTATGATGCTGCAGGATACTTGCATTGCCTTAGAAAACAGAGAAAATTTGCCGAAGCAATAAGCATAGCTGATGCAATTCCGCCAGAACTGCAGGATATTGCATGGTGCAGGAACGAGATGATATGGAGCTATATACAGGGAATACTAATGGATGTTTCTGCAGATTTTAATTCCAAAGATACAGCCTTTGAAAAGATAAAGGCATTAAAGCCTGATATTACAGCACTCAAGGTCTCTCTGCTTAAGTTATTCAAAGAAGCCAAAAAATCAAAGCGTTTTGATTTTATCAAGGAGAACATAGACCTTATTAACCCGGCTGATCTTGATAATAAACCCAACAGCACAAATACAAAATCTGACTGGAGCGACAGGGCAATGTGGTATTATTATAATGCAGAATCATTAATTAACAGCAATGATGATAACAAAGCCATAGAGCTTATAGAGACAATCATAGATAAATTCCCCAGACAAAAGAAGTTTTTTCTCCGCTTGAAAGCTAAAGCCTTCTATAACCTTAAAAACACCGAACAGGCACTTAAGATTTATGAAGCTCTCTGCAATACGCCGCATCCCGATTGGTGGATTCTGAATGAATATGGCCAGATTATTGCAGAGACCGGCTGCCCTGAAAAAGCACTTCCCATGCTGCTTTTATCTTCAAGTCTAATGCCCAAGCTTGACATGAAAGTGGTTCTTATGCAGAACCTTGGCAGAGTCTATAAGGACTTAGAGCAATATGAAATGAGTTTCTTTCATTTTATGCTTTCAAAGCTGGTCAGAGAGGAAAAGGGCTGGAACATGCCTGAATCGCTGTCCGCATCTCTGCAGGAATTATCAAGCTTCTTTCAAACCCCGAAAAAAGAATTCACAATTGATGAACTCCTGAAAGCATGCAAAAAAGAATGGCTGAAGGGAAAGCCCTCAGCCGGCAATGAAAAAAAAGACCTAAAGGGGAAAGTTATCTCAATATCCCCTGAAAAACCTTTCTGTTTTATTAAATCGGGCAGCGAATCCTATTTCTGTTTTACAAAGGATCTCCCTGAAGGTATATCCCGCGAGCAAAAAGTAATATTTGACATTACCCCATCATTTGATAAAAAAAAACAGAGGGAATCTTATAGGGCAATAAATATAAGGAAGGAGTAGATATCCATGGATGAATTGAAAAAACTTACTAACCAATGGTTAGAGATTGCAAAGGCCACAGGGTCTGCAAAAGAACAGCTTGATAGGTTTTACGAGGAAAAGATATTCCCTATAGTATTTAGAAATTTTGTTATAAAAGAAGAAAAAAAGCTGGAGGAGATAAATTTTGATGGTCTTATAATGACTGTCGGTACATCCCCGGAGCCTGTCATTATGTCTTTGAGTACAATTAAACCAAAAAGGATACTCTTCCTGTGTACCGAAGAATCAGAGCAATCTCTTGATAAGGTTATTAGTTTTACTCAGATAAAGCCATCAAGCTATGAAAAAGAGATGATAGTAGAACCATTCCCCATTTCAATATATAAAAATGTTCAAAACATCTATAATGCCTGGCAGGACCGCGGTATAAAAAAGATAGCAGTAGATATTACTGCAGGCAAAAAAACTATGACCAGTGGTCTGGCAATGGTTGGTGCACTTCTTAATTTTCAGCTTATTTATATAGGAAATAGAGATTATCTCAAAGAATTAAGGCGACCTAGGCCTGGTTCTGAATATCTGGAATTTATAGATAACCCCTATGCGGTTTTTGGGACACTCAGGGAAAAAAATGCAGACATCCTGCTTCAGCATTATGACTACAGAGGTGCTTCAGAAATATACAGAGAACTCAGCGAGAAATGTCGCGAACCTCTGAAATACATGATAAAATACAAACATGCCGAAGCCCTGCACCAATTAGATCTGCTGAATATATCTGAAAGCGCTGGGCTCATAAAAGAAGCCAATTTACTGGAGCGGCAATATTACGGCAAATTACGCGAAAAATGGGATAAAAAGACCGAAGATCTTCTGCATCTCTCTTCCCTTATTCCAAAGAATCCAGGGGACAGTTCTCTGGAACTTCTAAAGGACAAAAAAGCTGTGAAAGAGCTTATTCAGATAATATATAAAAATGCTATGAAGAGAGCAGCTTTAGGCAGGCTGGATGCTGCCTCCCTTTATCTGTACAGACTCATTGAGATACTTGAACAGAGAAGATTTGCCCTGTACGATATTGATACAGCAAAGCCTGATTACAGCAAAATAAAACTAAATAATAATGATCTTCTTACAGAGATTAACAGGATAAGAAAATCTGCAGGCCTGCAGTCTGTTTCCATTCTCCCTTCAGAGATAAGCCTGATATCAGGCTATATCATTTTACAGGCAATTAATGACGATCTGAGCCTGTCAAAAAGAATATCTCTCTCATTAAAAAGGATGCAGAGCCATTTAAAGAACCGTAATTTTAGTGTCCTTGCTCACGGTTTTTCCTTTGTTACAGAAAATAATTATAAGGGATTTAAGAGATTTGTTGATGAGCTTATTCAGTTCTTTGCAGAGGTTGAGAATATAGAATTATCCTTAGGGGAATCTGATTAAAGTGTAAATGGCAAGTAAAGATACATTTTCTGGAAAAAATGATGATCTTAAACATTGTTCTGAAGGAACTCACCAGCTTAATTATATTTTTTCTATTCCTCGTCTTTCAGACATTCCACCATTTCTTCAATACAATCAGCCACTGCAATGAAACCTGTCTTCAGATCAATTAATGTTTTCCTAATCTCATAAAGCACCAGGGCTGTATAAGAGATCCCGAACAGGATCAAAAATAGCAAAAGCCTATCCATCATTACCTCCTTTCATAATAAATACTGATTTTTCTCCAATACAAATTATGCAAATATCTGCTTTTAATTAATATTAACTGTCTCAATCCTTTATTCATCAAGGTACCTATCTATCGAAAAAGAAATCAAAGACTATAAAGAAAGATATTAAAAGTCGCAATCCTTTATTCATCAAGGTACCTATCTATCTTTGATAGTTTCACAAAAATATTCATAAAAACAGAGGTGGATAAGTCGCAATCCTTTATTCATCAAGGTACCTATCTATCCTGTATAATAGATTAGAGGAAATAGTGAGGGAGATAGCGTATAGTCGCAATCCTTTATTCATCAAGGTACCTATCTATCCAAGAAAATAGGCACTTAGTAAAACTCGTCAAGCTCGCTACAGAGTCGCAATCCTTTATTCATCAAGGTACCTATCTATCCTTAATAATAAATTATTAGAACGGAGGATGCGTATGAAAGAAGTCGCAATCCTTTATTCATCAAGGTACCTATCTATCCGAACAAGAAGGCTTGAAAAAGCCATAAAGGCATTACTATCCAGTCGCAATCCTTTATTCATCAAGGTACCTATCTATCCTGTTATAAGATATATAAACAAATAATTGATTTACTCAGAGACGAGTCGCAATCCTTTATTCATCAAGGTACCTATCTATCCAAATTTTTACAGTATCGGAGGGCTAACTTTAGGATTGTATCCGTCGCAATCCTTTATTCATCAAGGTACCTATCTATCCAGCTCATGTAAATGATCCATTAATTGAGCTGAGGAAAAGTCGCAATCCTTTATTCATCAAGGTACCTATCTATCCTATTACCAACCATGAATTGAACAAGGAGCAAATCAGTCGCAATCCTTTATTCATCAAGGTACCTATCTATCCCGGCGAACCTGCCCAAATGAGCCTCAAAGATTTTTATAGAAAAGTCGCAATCCTTTATTCATCAAGGTACCTATCTATCCGAATAAAAAATATTACTACGTCGTTGCCTTTAAGCACGACTTTAGTCGCAATCCTTTATTCATCAAGGTACCTATCTATCCGAGGTTTAGGTAAAATTCTTTCTATTGATAGGTTTAAGTCGCAATCCTTTATTCATCAAGGTACCTATCTATCCAGAAAAGGATTGCTGAAATCAAGGCAATTTCAGAGCGTTTCAAGTCGCAATCCTTTATTCATCAAGGTACCTATCTATCCAATTAAATCTACCAGCATGGACACTCAGAGCAGGACTGGTCGCAATCCTTTATTCATCAAGGTACCTATCTATCCATTGGAGATAGGAAATGAGCTTTATTAAATACATAAATAGTCGCAATCCTTTATTCATCAAGGTACCTATCTATCCCAAAAGGAGAAAAGAAATGGAAGAATTAAAAACAAAAGTCGCAATCCTTTATTCATCAAGGTACCTATCTATCCTATCATTAACACTATCCTGAGATATATTCAACTTATTACATGTCGCAATCCTTTATTCATCAAGGTACCTATCTATCCATTATATTGGGTTCAGAATTAGTTTCTATTAAAAACCTGTCGCAATCCTTTATTCATCAAGGTACCTATCTATCCAGAAGATAATCAAAACCGTTAGAGATCTTGAAGAAGAGGTCGCAATCCTTTATTCATCAAGGTACCTATCTATCCCTGAGGAAAAGGGCAAACGGAAATATGCCGTCCTGGAAGATAGGTCGCAATCCTTTATTCATCAAGGTACCTATCTATCCGAAGTTATTATAAAAATTTTATCTTCATTGATAATCCTTTATATGTCGCAATCCTTTATTCATCAAGGTACCTATCTATCCATGGCTCAGATACCTTAAGCTTGTATGCAAGCTTAAGGCAAGTCGCAATCCTTTATTCATCAAGGTACCTATCTATCCAAATCACATACATAAATAAGGAAAATTTGGAAAGATTTTCGTCGCAATCCTTTATTCATCAAGGTACCTATCTATCCTATAATGAGTATAAATAAAAACAAAATCACATACATAAATAAGGGTCGCAATCCTTTATTCATCAAGGTACCTATCTATCCAAAAAAACAAAAGGAGAAAAAGTAATGTTAGTATTATTAAAAGTCGCAATCCTTTATTCATCAAGGTACCTATCTATCCTCTCCTATCTACAACAAAAAGTTAAAATTGTTCAGGGATTTTAAGTCGCAATCCTTTATTCATCAAGGTACCTATCTATCCGTAGGAATAACAGAGGCTATGGACGCCTTGTTTTACAAAGTCGCAATCCTTTATTCATCAAGGTACCTATCTATCCGAACACGCTGAAAGAATTCCAAGTCAGCTATGACAAGATAAAAGTCGCAATCCTTTATTCATCAAGGTACCTATCTATCCAATGAAAAGGAGTAAAGAAAATGAAAAAAATTAATTCAGTCGCAATCCTTTATTCATCAAGGTACCTATCTATCCGATAATTATGGAAAAACTCACGCATAGAGCGGAATCCGTCGCAATCCTTTATTCATCAAGGTACCTATCTATCCGCTTGCATACAGGCTTCAGCAATTTAGGAAGAACCTTGATTATAGTCGCAATCCTTTATTCATCAAGGTACCTATCTATCCTTTTAACCTGAAACACAACAGTATAAGAGAATTTATCTATTGTCGCAATCCTTTATTCATCAAGGTACCTATCTATCCGGATAATGTCCTCAATGAAATATTTGAGAAAGCGAGGGTTGATGAAGTCGCAATCCTTTATTCATCAAGGTACCTATCTATCCTCAATAAGTCCGCAGCTATCCGCATGTTGCGGACTTTAGAGTCGCAATCCTTTATTCATCAAGGTACCTATCTATCCATGACAGCAGATAAGATTATTGTAAACTTCTCTGGGTGCAAGTCGCAATCCTTTATTCATCAAGGTACCTATCTATCCGAATCTCTTGAGGAGGAATGACAAAGGGGGGGGCTTTATGTCGCAATCCTTTATTCATCAAGGTACCTATCTATCCAATGGTTTCTTGATATAAGGAACCATTATATACCGAAAGTCGCAATCCTTTATTCATCAAGGTACCTATCTATCCTTACCATAAATATCAAGACTTGATAAGCTCTGTCAGTCTTTAGTCGCGTCGCAATCCTTTATTCATCAAGGTACCTATCTATCCTTGCAGAACGGATAATCATCGACTACGAACACATTTGTCTAAGAGTCGCAATCCTTTATTCATCAAGGTACCTATCTATCCTATTTTAGACATTATTTTTAATTAAACTAAAAAAAGGAAAAAGTCGCAATCCTTTATTCATCAAGGTACCTATCTATCCTAGAATTACATCGGGAGATCGTTGACTCCGTGACTTTTGTCGCAATCCTTTATTCATCAAGGTACCTATCTATCCTTTAGTCAATGCAGTATAGACTGCCTGGATCTTGAGGCGTCGCAATCCTTTATTCATCAAGGTACCTATCTATCCTGACCGGTTCTTTTTTTTTGTCTAAAAAGAACCGGACTTAAAGTCGCAATCCTTTATTCATCAAGGTACCTATCTATCCTGTGCAGATAAACCGGGTGCACTGGGCGACCCGGCTCTCTGTCGCAATCCTTTATTCATCAAGGTACCTATCTATCCCCTCATGTCTTTTTTGTCTCTGTATCTCGGCTGTATTATATCAATTTTAAAAGATAATGTCATTTTTTAAATTACCTCCTAAGGTAATTTTTATAAATCAGTCTAAACAATTATTATTCTCGATTTTAGGAATTTCAAAACTTCAATGAGAAGATATATAGCTATATATTATAAAAATATCAACTTATTGTAATCATGTGTTTTCTTATTAATATTATTTAAAAATCATAATTACATTGCAACAGAAAACAAATTATTTATAAATAGGTCAGTAATAAAACAAAATTGTAAAGACCGAGAATTTACTTCAAGAATAAATTTATAAATTATTTCTTTGGCTAGTTATTATCTTCTCCTAATATAGTATTAATTTTAGCTATTTTTTCTTTTTGCTTTCTGCTTAGCTTTGATCCTGCCCACTTCTTATTTTTAATGAAATGCTTTTTGAGTGCTTGTGCTATTGTCTTCAGGTCATCCCCTGAATATTGATCAAGTTTAATAAAGAAATTACCGATATCGCTATCATTGTATTTATTCTCAATATCAAATGCTAATTGTTCAATTTCTGAGAGTTTTTTCTGTGGTTTAGGCGGATCTTTTGGAGCTTCTTTTTCGATATAGGCTATTTTTGAAAAGAAACCATAGCCTACTGATGTCTTAGCTCCTATACCATGTTCTATAAGTGTTGCTTTGATATATTCTTTTAATTGGCCAAGGTCAACTTCATCTAAATTATAATTATGTCTTGTCGAATATGCAAAAAGAAACTGCTGATTTTCTTTAACAGTAATAAAATAAATTAGAACGGGGTTTTCCCAGTCGCCAGGTGGGGGATTATTATTTTCTTTATTGCTGTAATAACTTAGAAAGTGAGGATTCATTATATCTACTTTTAGAAGTGGAAACTTTGTCGGGTACGCATCAAAGAAGATTATTGCACCTTCCTTATCCTTTGTTCCAAATATCCTGCGTGCAGACAGGATGCTTTTATTTGTCTTTATTTCGGCATTCTTATTTGCGAAATCCTTATCTGATAGTGAGATAAGATCATCAATATCATTAGGTGCTAGTTCTGTGATATCTTCTGATATTTTATTTATATAGTATGCTCTTACTGCACCTTTTAAAGCGCTACCCGGAATATAAGGAAATCCCCAAGTATTATTCAGTGTGATAGAATTCTCCAGGATTGTTTCATTTCCCAGCCCTACAGTGAGTCTTGTCAAGTTATTAGCAGTTAAAGCAACAGAGTTATGCATTTTATTTATAGTATCTTTCCATTTTTTAATAAAAAACTCATAACTCTTATTCATAGAAACATTTTTGCTATTAAAAGTTTCAGAAATAGTTTTTAGAAAAATATGCTTGTTTTTGCTCTGATAACCTTGATTTTCATCCCAGTTATAAATGTATTTGTTAAAGAGAAGATTTAAATTCGATGATTCCTTAAATCTATTTACATTTTCAATAGCATTCTTTAAGCTAGAATTTATTGGTATTGGCATATTACATGCTCCTTAGTTTTTTTATTAGATCTCTGCATCCACAAATTTTTTAAACCAGTTTATTAACAGCAGAGCCTCTTCAGTAATATATCGGTAGTCTAACGATGTGCTATTAATGATATGCTTTAGTATGTCCGTATTATTGATAGTTATCGGTGATGCTGGATTTTTAAACCAATCATCAATATTTTTATAGAGAGCACTATGATGATCTTTGCCTTTAGCTTTTAGGAAAGCCAAAGCCTGACCGAGGCCATTGTTGACAATCATTGAGGGGAAACCCTTTACAAGTACTTTATATTCTTTTGATTTTTTTTCACTGTTGAAATCCTTTTTAGCATCTTTTACGCAATTAAAAGCGTAATTTGCTCTTTCCTGTCCTAATGTTTTATTCATTGGGTTATTCCTCCTTATTCCAGAATAGGTGCACTATGCCTTTGCCTATAGTTTCATTTCCCCCTATTTGGATGATTTTTGTAATGCTTTGTTTGATTTTTACCAGTACTGTATCGCCATCAAGATTACTACTGTTATCGTTCCTTGAGTTTTCAGCAAAGACTATTGAGTAGAGTATAGAATCAGATGGTAGATATTCCTCATACCAGAGCTGTCCATCTTTTACTACTCCAGTATCTTTGTCTATTGAGGTTCGTGCTACTACATCTGTTGCAGCTGTTACGAAGTACTTAAACATATCATCCGATATGATTGCAGTTTTATCCATCACATCATCTTTGTGTGGAAGGCTAATAGAATCTAATATCTCTGCGACAGGTTGGCTGCTTTTTGGATTAAACACATACTCATCCAGGATTAATTTGTTATTGTGGCATATTCTTTTTATTTCACCTGTTATTATAGCCTCATCATCAGCAAGTGATGATGGTAACTCAGTATTGTAGCTAAGGCCAATACTTTTCATGTCATTTATAAGCCTCCTAAGTACGTGGGGGCATGTAATCCAAACAAATACATCCTTAAATGATTTCACTGGAAATAGCAATATTCTGGCGTCCGTGAAAGTAATGCATGATGCATATTCCGCATTTGATTCAGGCCCAAAAATTGGCTCGATTGTTTTATCATCATCATAGAACCTGCGCATTGTACCTTTTATAGATGAAGCCTGGAAGATAGGATAATTTGTATGTTTCTCTCTCTGGATCGGTAGATCTATGACCTCGAGAGATGAACCACTACCACAATGTACAGGGGTCTGAGCATAAAAGAACAATAAGTCATTTTTTTTATTTTTCATTATATCCTCCTATAACGGTTAAACCAAAACCTTGGTTTTTATTTATATCGGTATGATTATTTAGATGAAAATAGTCAAAGATTGAATCGAGTAAATTATCTGAGATTTCGTTTTTAATATCAAAATAATAGACTGAACCTGCCTGAAGCATGTTGTACATTGGTTTTGGCTTGTTTTCAGCCATATTGTATCCGCCTATCTTTTTTGGTCTTTGAATTAGTGCAGAAATCATCTCTATATTATTTTTTGTTGTCCAGTCTGTAATTTCTGTGTTTTTCCATCCTTCTTTAGAGATAGATGGAGAAAGGAAGATTACCTTAAAGCGTTTTGTTTTGGAGATAATTCTTTTTATTTTATCGGTATCTATGTCCTCAAAGCTAGTTATATCGGATTCTTTTTTATAAATAAATGGCCTTGATCCTCCGCCTAGCCTCATGAGTCCTTCATTTTTCAATAAGCTTGATTTTTCTATAATTGCATACAGGCATGATCCTGGGCTAAATTCTATTGCATGCGCTATAAAAAGCAGACCTTCTCCAGCAATTGATGCATTTTTATCGATACCTATACCGACGCGCTTATCCCTGAGGATAAAATCAGATTCAGCCTTGATTTCTGACTGTGTAAAGCTGTTTTCACAGTAGAGATAGCTTTTAAGATTTTCAATGGAAAAATATTGTCCAGAATATTTATATGAAGTATCGGCAATAAATGGGAAATAAGGTAATTTATCAGAAATTATAACATTTTCATCTTTATGCAATCTTAAAATCCTGTAATCTTGATCTAAATTATTTACAATATCAAATGGCATTATTGAATATGTCTCGCCTTTAAATAGAAATATGCCTTTAATGCTCAGGTCTCCATTTGTATTTGCAGTACCGATTTCTTCTTTTATATTATCAGGAATATTACTATTATAAAAATCTCTAATATTTATGTTATTCTCGTTTATAATTGTAGTTCTAAGTGCATTATACAGTGTTGATGGATTCGGGGGAAAAGCTGACTCTGCAAAATGCTCTGAGCCCCTGCTGAATGGTTTTGATCCGCGGAAATAGCAGACATCATAAGGTATAATTTTTAGTCCAAAGTTCTTATCCATTATTCTTTTCCTCCTTTAGAAGCTAGAAAGCGCATGCATAAGAGCAGGCTAAGCAGAAAAGCCTTTTTTGATCTATCTGAATTTTCTGGTGGATTATCTAGTATAGGTTTAAATGATTTTTCAATGGTATTATATATCTCATCTTTGTCTTTTTTCTTTACTATGTGGTCTCTAATATCCCTATGCAGCAGAGATTTAAATATATCTATCTGAGAATTATCTAATTTATTAAGTAAAGTGTGAGCAGAGGAGAAAAAATTCATTGCAAGTTTGCCGTTTTCAGCACTTTTTACTATATTATTAATTAGATCTATAGATCTTGAATTATTTATTTTCCATTTAAGACCTAGCTGTATTTCGCTTCCTGAATGCTTTAGGATCGAAATATAGTATGCATCTCTACCACATAATGTCTTAGCAGACTTCTCGCAGTATTTGGATTTTTTTATTGCTGATTGCAGGCTATATTTATAATGGGCATAGACTATCCCTGCACTCATTGTTGCTCTATCTCCCATAGTAGCCATAATATCCTTGCCAATTTTGTAGTATCCGCTTTTCTGGTCTAAGTCGATCTCCATCTTCTTGTTTACATTTCCTGAAAAGAAATATCTGATTTTTTCAGCGCATTCAAGCGCATAATCAAAGGGTAAAATTGCAAGTACATCATCTCCACCAGCATAGACGAGCTTTCCCGGGTAATCAGATTCTACGATTCTGGTTACAGTATTTAGTGAAAAATTGTTAAGAGTATGACTGATGAATGCATGCAAGGATGGAGATAGGTTAATCTTCTCATCAAGCTGCTTTTTATCAGCGAGATTGAGATTCATTTTAGAGTGTACTACATCTTTATATTTTGGCCATTTTGGATGTGTCGCTGATAGCCATTTTCCCATCTCATCTCCATCCATGGATACTATAGCATAGTATTTGTTGGGTCTATCACCTATTGTGGAGTAGATTGTCTTAAGATAAGATATGATTTTTCCTGCTGTTTTCTTATCAATATCCTTATTGTTTTTTATTGCATCTATGTAGATCCATTGTCCATCATATCTCATAAAATTTTCCATTCTAGTGTCAGTGTTTCCCTCTAAGATTTTTGTTTTATCTTTCAGCTTTTTAATTATATTATAGGGTAGATGCACTTTTTCAGCATTCTCGTCTATTAAATGATTATATTCTTCTACTATGTCTTTTAGCTTTTTATTGTTACTGCTTGCATAATTGGTGCTCTTTATATATGTTTCCCAGTTTTCTATTACTTTAAGTTTGAATGGCCATGATGCTATTGACATAAGGGAAGGAAAACTAATATCTGTGTTCAAGTCCTTGTATTTGTTCTTGAAAAATGATTCCAGAGCCATTCTTTTTGTAAGGCATATTCCGCACAATCTGTCATTTCCATCCTTATCGATGCGGAATGAATCAAGGTTTTTAGTATGATCTTTCCAGTATTCTTTAAGTTTTGATGTAGAGTTGCTTGTCTCTTCATCTGGTGCAATTGCAGAATGCTCTCCGCATAATGTGCATTTTCTGCCCTCTTCCTCGATATAGTTAAATTTTTTTGTTAATTTTGAGGAGGAAAATACTTTATCAAGGTATTCATATATATTGTCCCAGTATGTTCCTATATTAGGTTTGTAATTGCTTTTTGGCTTCATAATTTTGCCAACAGCTTTCTGATAGGTATCTAAGAAGTTGTTAATATTACATGATTCTATTTTTATTCCTGCAGAATTGAATTCTAAAAAGCTTCCTATTTGTTCATTAAATATTTTCTTTGCATAATCATTGAAACTGAATTTTTTTTGGGCTTCTCTGCATAATTTATCCCATTCTTCCATGATGTATTTTTGAATTTTCTCAATTATTTGTTTATATTCCTTCTCGGGGCATATAAAAAATACGACATTTGAAAGGGATGAATTGTAGATCTTATATTTATAATTTTTATGGTGATCAGGGGAACTCTGGTTATATAGTTCTATTTGGTATTTATCACATAAATGATAATCTATGAATGGCTGACCTTTTACATAAGGAAATATAATATGTTGTGGACCTAAATTATCAATTATATATATTATTGTTTGGGAAATCAGATAGGATAGCATGTAGCTGCCCATCCAAAAATCTTCAGTTCTTTTTGCAGTTGAGATGAAGCTTTGAACAGGACCGATAGAAAATTTCGAAAAAATTATATTGTCCCCGCAGGAAGCTACTGCTGATACGAGCCAGTTGTGAGAAAGGATAGAATGATCGGGTATTCTTGTGTCAGCTGGAAGGTAATCCCACAGATTACCAAGCCTATAGTTAGGCAGCTCATCAGTTTTTATTTTCTCAGGAAATTCTCTCCAAAGTCTTATAATAATATCTTTATAGCTATCATTGTATCTGTCTTTAAGATCATGGAGATATTTTGTAATATTATCTGCTACATTTTTAGTGTTGATCATAAGGTCTCCCTGGTCGGTGAGCTTTAAAACTCCGCTTCCGAGGGGATGCGTAATCTCTCCTTCTGAGTCAAAGTTAACCTGGATAGTATTTCCCTGGTTATCATTATATGAATGTATCCTGTCTGCAGCAGATGCAATATGATCTGATGCTGAAGGTTTATTATATTGAAGTCCTAGTTGAGAGATCTGTTCTTCAGCACGTTTTTCATGATTGTGAATGTTTATAGGCTTATCTATGGGATCATGAAAAAAAGCTTGAAGCTGTGCTATATAATCATTATTGTTCATATTTATACTCCTTAGTCTAAAATATTGCTTTCATATCCTTAGAGAGGTATTCGTTGACCTCTCTTAATACTTTTAGATAGTCTGTTTTATTGCCTTTTGATTCATGGTACTTTTCAGAATGAAGGTATAGAATATATCCGAGATATGAATTATCTACTTTAATTACATTTAAGAAAAAAGGTTTACCTTTTCTTTCTTTTTCACCAAGGATGAGCTTTGGCTTTTCTTTGGTTATTATAGGTGCTCCTATATATTGTCTTTTTTCATAGACATGTCTTTTTTCCAGTGATAGCCTGCTTTGCCTGTATATTTTCCCAAGTTCCCCAAGGCATCTATACCATGAGTCATATCTATTTTTCAATTCATATAAATGAGATTCCTTATTAAATGATAGAAATTCTGCAACACTACCTGATCCCTTGCAAAGGTTTTTTGCTTTTGATATTATGTCATTAAATTGCAGTAACTTTTTATAGTCAGAGTTATCTGTTAATCCTATCCTGAACTTGCCATAGCCATTTCTTGATTTGGATCCAATTCCTCCAAAATATACTAATAATTTGAGAGAATCAATTATATCATCTTCTTTTTTATTATCCATTATGGCAATTTTCATTTTAAATATATTCTCAGGGCTAAAATAATTTCTTATAATTTTACCAAATTGACAGGGCCCAAATGCTAGATATTCAAGTATGTTAATACTAAAATTTTTTCCTTCGACCTTTACCATTAAATCTTTTTCCTGTATTAAGCTTTCCTTTGTAGACCTAATGTTACCAGCATCCACAATTATTTTAAAGCTGCTTTTTCTTCCATTCCCTTCAGTAGTACCGAATATCTCACCTTCTTTTTGTCTTAATTCGATTATGGTTTTATATTTTGTAGCATTATATGCCCTCCACCAGAATCTCATAAGACCTTTTATTGTTTGTGCCCTTATGGCTGCATCTGTAGGTTCTGCATCACCTGCAAACATTGGTGTTACAATTTCACAATTAAAATCTAATTTTTGCATATATTTCTCCAATACTAAATTTATTAGTAGTTTCGCTAATGAAACATAACCCCTATAAAATTATTAGGATTATTTACTCATTATAATATTTTTTTAAATAAAATTCAAATACTTTTTCTCCCGGGTCAGCCTCAAAAGCTGAAAATAATATCAGCTTTTGAGGGAGTAGAGGAGACCCGGTAAAATCAGCCCCAGAGGATGGGCTTGCATGTTTTTTTGGATGGTATTTTTAATTATAGGCTTTTTTTTTATTTTGTCAATAGGAATCTACATCAAATTTTCCAAGGCCGAAGGTTGTATTCTTGCCCATATTTATATAGGTTCCTAAAACCAGAAAGGGAAGAAATGGTTTGAAATCACCCTGGAAAACGGCATTTCCCATTATGCCTCCCATATTGATGAACCTGTGCTGTCTCGAGGAGTGTCTCCGGAGATTATACCAGAAGAGGTCGGAATGCAATTTTTTGATATCCTGGCTTTTTTCAATCAGGTCTTTGAAATCTATATCCAGGGGTGAAGATGTATGGAATTTTGAAAGAAGGAATACCCTGCGGAGAAGAACCCTTATAATATTGTGAAATTCGAGGGATTCCGGCTGGAGATTCTTTCCATCATAAGTTATCCTGAGAGGGCTTAGAAAATAAAAAACAAGTTCAGTTTTTTCTGAGAGCTTGTCTATGTATCTTTCAAGCAGGGTATAGTCAATTTTGGACGGGTCGAAGAAGACCTTTTCATCTCCTTTTCTGTATATTATGGAATCTTTTTCGGTTGAATTGAGGTGGGCTATGTCCTTGATCTCAAATTTTGCTCTTTTTCTGCCAATACCGTGATCCCCGAGATTTATCAGTGTATATACAAAATAGGGAAGATAGCTAATTGCTTTGCCTATTATGGTCAGCTTTAAGAATGTCTCAGAATTCTGCTGGATGATTCCGCCTTTGGTCAATGGAGGAAAGAGGACAAATGGTTTGGGTATATGTTCATATTTTCTCATAACCTCGCTATTATCCGGAACAGGGGTTTCAAATATATAGGAGTATGCGCAGTTCTGATTAAGGAGGCACTTGCTGCATTCCTTCTGATAATCCGAGCATACTATCCTTTTGAACATGAAGCCGAAAAATCCCCGTATGGCAGAGCCGGGATTAAGGGGGAGATTTATTCTGTCAATTGCCTTTATGTTTACCTGCAGGTGGATGAAGGGCAGCACTATTTCGTGTACCTTATCTTGTGGGTATCCAGGAATGAGCCGTTGGTGAGGAATTTGACGACAGGCATTGCCTTGTCTGGTATGGATTCTGATATGGCCCTGTATTCTGCTGATATTGCCTGGAGGTTTATGGATATCTCCTGGGAGGTGATGCTGGAATCGGGTATGATCTCGTCGTTGCGGAGTTCGAGGTATATCTCGAAGATGGGGTTTAAGTCCTGATCTTCGGTTTTTTTCATGAAGAAGTTGCCTGTGAAATATTCTGTGAGGAAGGTGGATTTCTCAAGGGCTTCCTTTATCTGATAAACGAGGACATTGGCGCCGAATACTGTAATGCCTCCGTCTATCCTGCCGTAGACTATGACGAATGGCAGGTTCTGGATATTCTGGGGGCTTACATTGAGTTTCTTTGAATGCTCTATGGGGTCTATGCCGTATCTCTGGATGATAGATATCAGGTCATTGAATTCCATCAGTTCGCCCCTGTCTGAGGTCCTGTAGCGGACCAGGGGTATGGCCTGGTTCTTTGTGACTATCAGTTCTTCATCTATCTCTTCCAGGTAATGGCTGTTCGGGTCATACTGGCAGATGGTGGGTATCACTGTTGTACCGAAGAGTTTTTCAGTTATTCTGGGGTTCTTATGCAGTATCCTCTTTATTGTGGCGCACAGGGGTGTTTCCTTGCCGAGGCTGCCGAAATCGGCAGAGCCGTATCCTGAGAGTATGGTGTGGATATTGTCAGGGTTGTAGCCCATGTATTTGTTTAAGTAGTCGCGGAAATTTTCAGAGTAGCCCTCGCCGACAAGGCGGAAATTTATATTGAAGTCCTTAATGGGTATACCTGCCTGGACTGCCAGGTCTATTATCCGCTTTGCATAAGGGGGATAGCTGTAGATCACGGTGTATTTGTAATGGGGCGAAAACTGGGAAAGGGCTTCCAGTATCTCCTGTTCATTTATGCCTGGGGTGAATAGTGTCAGGTTTTTTTTCTTTATGCCGAGGTTGCGAAGCCCCCATGTGGTCAGTTCGCCTGATATCCATGAGCCGAGGCCGAGGCCTACTATGGCAAGGACAGGGTTATGCTCTATGTCAAAGGATTCAGAGAGGTCGCTGTATAGGTAATAATCCACATACTGCTCCTGGGATGGGAGCTGGGGCCAGTATGTGGGCTTCTGGGTGGTCCCGGAGCTCCGGCATATTATATGCTTGTCGTGGAGTGTCCCGTCCAGGCAGAGCTGGTCTAATGTATACTGCCTGATATAGTTTTTTTTATCGGTAAGGGGTATCAGGTGGTATTCCTCAGGTATTGCCGGGATATGACCTAATGTCTTTTGCAGGAAATCACGGTAGGCGGGCACCCTTTCAACAGCAAGATTGTATATGGTGTCGAATGCCTTGTTCATTTCTTCGGCCTGTGGCTCTCGAGGATTCCTGTTGCCTGGGACTGCCAGTCTTTCAGCATCATTCGGCTTTCCATACGAGGGGTTTGGGGGATTCCATGGTGTTGAGCTCTATGAGATAGGGGGTTATGATGCACAGGCAGTAGTTCGGGTCATCGGGGCCTTTGAAGTAGTTTTTCAGGCCTTCGCTCCAGTAGAGGAGCCTCAGTTTACTGTCAGTGGATATCTTTGCTTTTCCTGCTACCTGGAGGTATTCCTGGTCTTTTTCAGGGTCTGTTATACCGCAGGTAATGTGTACTTCCGGGTTTTTCTCCACCTGCTTTGCCTTACGGGAATTCTTGAAGGTTGCAAATACAATGCGCATATCATCAAAGACAGAGCCTGTCACATACCTGACCCATGGCCTGTTGTCTTCCGTAAGTGTTGCAAATGACATAAGGCTGTGCTTCTTTAATATGTTCATTATTTTTTCTTTCAGGTCAGCCATATCTATTCTCCTTTTTATAATATTTTACAGGAGCAGGGGATTTTTGCAAATAAAAATTTTATGTGCGGGATATTTAATTAATTATATACTTAATAGTGATAAATGTATGGGAATTATAATGTATAGCAGTTTAATATTACTTAGGGGCATCAGGGCCGTAAGGGCAGTGATAATCATTTAAGCCTGTGAGATCACGGGGTGGGCAAATTTGTCAGGGAATCTGATATTGCCTCTGTAGAATATGATCATATTCGGGCTGGTATTGAAATCGCTTATATTAAGATCTGAAAAATCAGGGGTGAAGTGGAGCCTGAGAGATGTTACAGAGCTGGTATTGATATGGCTGAGGATCTCTGAAAGGCTGGGCCTTGCAGGCGACAGGACTGCAAATATGTCAAGGATGCCGTTTTTTTTGGCACAGATTACTACAGTATCAAGGCTCTTTATATAAAAGGCATAGTTTTTGAAAAAGCCGCAGAGATACCATGTGAGAATGTGAAATGAGTCTGTGATGTCAAAGGTCGGTGAATAATGCCTTCTGGAGTATATATCTTTTATTATTGCCTGGTTTTTTTTGTCCTTTACGGAGAGCTTTTTGGGGGGAGATGCAGGAATGCCGGTTTTATTTATGCTGAGTGTGAACAGGGAGTCCCTTGTTTCTGAAAATCCAAGCTTTTTATAGAATTCAACTGCTTCATCCTCAGGGAAAAGATAGATGATGTCAGCTGATCTTTCATGGAGAGAGAGGGCCTTTTGCATCAGGGCCTTTGCCAGGCCTTTCTTTCTGTAGTCAGGGTGGGTCATTACAGTGCCTATCTGGGTTGCTTTGTATTTTTTGTTATTAATTAATGCACTTATAGTGTTTGCTGATACATTGGCTATTATTTTTCCTGAATCTGCATAGGAGAAGGTTTTATAGCTTTCTGTCCAGAAGCCAAGTTCATGCCACTGTTCAAAATCTATGCTGAAGATCAGTTTTGCAAGGCTGTTGAAGCTTTTCCTGAGCGTATCATCATTGCTGTAATCTGTGACAAAGTCCATGCTGTTCATGACAGGGATGATCTCTTTATGAAATAGCGGCTTATGGCAATGTACCGGCCTGATAGAAGATTTTTATAATAAATATTCATAATGAGCATCTATTATAGCAAAAATATTAAAATTTCATACTTTTTTTAAACCTTTTCGTATTAGGGAAAGTCTATATACTACTGTTTCAATATAGTATTTTTTTAGGAGGATCGGTTCTCTTGAACATAAGATATATATTAGTTATTCTTTTTATTACGGTTATCGGTTTTTACGGTTATTCCGGGGAAAAAGCGGAGATTCTTGACATTTCTGACTGCATCGGGCTGGCCATACAGAACAATCCATCACTTAGATCCTCATACCTTGCGGTGGAGGGAAGCATTGAGAAGCTTAATGAGGCAAGGGCTCAGTACTTTCCAAGCCTTTCCATGAGTGCCTCGGCAAGGAAAAGCTCTTCCGGGTCTGATGATGATGACGGGATTTTCAACAGTTACAGCGCTGGGATCAGCACAAGGTATACCATTTACCAGGGAGGAAATATCAGGAATCAGAACGAGATTGCCGGAATGAACATAAAGACATCGGAGTACAGCTATGATTCGGAGCTGCAGGATCTGATATACAGTATAAAGGATGCCTACTATTCTCTTCTTCAGGCAAAGCATAGTCAGATAGCGGCTGAAAAGAACGTGGAAAGGTCAGAGACCTACCTTGACCTCGCAAAGACAAAGCTTGAGGCAGGTGTTGCAATTATCTCCGATGTGCTTAAAATAGAGGTGGAGCTTTCAGATGCAAGGCTCAATCTCATCAATGCAGAAAATTCATACAGGAATGCAAAGGCTTTGCTTAATAATCTGCTGGGGATGCCTCCGGGCGAGGATATTGAGATAGTGGACAACCTTGAGGATATTTCATATGCTGATACGGGCAGTTATGAAGAACTGCTTGAAACAGCAGTGAAAAACAGGCCTGAGATAAAAAGGCTGGAAAACCAGATAGAGATACAGAAGACAATGATAAAGATGAGCCAGGCGGATTACCTGCCATCACTTTCATTTGATGCCGGGTATAATTATGGAGGGAGCAGAATATCAGATATGGAAGACAGCTGGAACTTCGGGTTCGGGCTGAGCATGTCTATTTTTTCCGGGGGTGCGACAAAATCTGCAGTCCTTCAGGAAAAGATAGCATTGAAAGACCTTGCTTACCAGAAGGAGGAGCTGTTAAATCAGATAAGGCTTTCCCTTTTCCAGGCATTTAATGACTTTAACAGGCAGAGGGACGTAATTGAGAACAGCAGGATATATCTGCAGAATGCCCGGATGAGCCTTGACATTGCCAGGGAGGGCTATAAGGAGGGGACACACTCCATTATTGAGCTGGTCGATGCACAGACCAGCCTGGTATCTGCAGAAAACAGGTATATACAGAGCCTTGCCGATTACAGGATATCGTTTGCAAACCTTGAGAAAGTGCTTGGCCGGGAGCTGGGGCAATAGAATGAATATTTTAGCTGATAAAAAAATAATTGTTATAGAGAGGAAAACGCAGTGAAGAAATTCTTTATATTACTTATCATACTGGGACTGGTAGTACTGGTCCTTTATCTTACAAAGACCTATCCTTTTGAGGCAGGTGACCAGAAAGCTGAAGAGATCAAGACCGTCACGGCTGAAAAGAAGGATATCTCCCCGAAAGTGATGTGCCTGGGAGAGATCCAGCCTATGGTAGGTGCTGAAGTGAAGGTCGGATCAAGGGTATCCGGAATTGTAAAGACACTGAATGTAGGGATAGGCGATTATGTCGAGAAAGGGCAGCTTATAGCGGAACTTGACGATACCGAGCTGAAGGTAAAGATAGCACAGAACCTTGCATCCCTTGAAAAGGCAAGGGCTGACCTTGAGTATGCAGAGCTGAACCTTGAGAGGCAGAGAAACCTGTATGAAAAGAACTTTATCTCAAAGCAGGCTCTGGACCAGGCCAAAAACAGCTATGATGTAGCAGTAGCAAACCTGAAGCAGGCAGAGGCAAACTATGAGAATGCAAGGATACAGCAGAGCTATACCAGGATATATGCTACGATATCGGGCATCATTGCTTCTGTATCCACACAGGAGGGGGAAACAGTAGCAGCAAGCCTTTCAGCCCCAACATTTGTAAATATAATTGATTTCGACAGGCTTGAGATAGCGGCCTATATTGATGAGACCGATATTGGAAGGATAAGCGAGGGGCTGGAAGCTACATTTACTGTCGATACATATCCTGCCATTGATTTCGAGGGAGAGGTGAAGGCTATTTATCCCAAGGCAGAGATCAGGGACAATGTGGTCAATTATATAGCCCTTATAGCTATTAAGGATATGCAGGAGAAGATACTAAGGCCTGAAATGACTACCAGTGTGACAATATACCTTGAGAGGCTTCCTGACAGTATAGTTGTCCCGTCGAGGGCCTTAAGAAGAGAGAAGGGCCAATGGTTCGTTTGGGTGCTTGAAGGCGGAAAGCCTGTAAAAAAGACAGTCGAAATAGGAATAGTTGATGATGGCAATACACAGATAAAAAACGGCCTGAGGGCAGGCGAGAAGATAATAACATCCGATGTGAACGTGGAATCTTAATAAAATAAGGAGCTTATACAATGGAAACGGAAATGATAAAAGCAAGCAATCTTTATAAGATATATAATGAGGGGATGACAACAGAGGTTATAGCCGTAAATGATATCAGCCTTACAATAGGGAAGGGTGAGTTTGTTTCAATTATGGGGGCCTCAGGCTCCGGCAAGTCCACCCTGATGAATATACTTGGATGCCTGGACAAGCCTGATAAAGGGTCATTTCTGCTTGACGGGGAGGATGTTGTATCGCTTGATGATGATCAGCTGGCAAGGATAAGGAATAAGAAAATAGGCTTTGTCTTCCAGAGCTTCAACCTTCTGCCCAGGACAACATCCCTGGAGAATGTGGAGCTTCCCCTTCTATACTCTGATGCACGCAATATAAAGCATATTGCCCTGGAGGCATTAAAAGAGGTCGGACTGCTTGACAGGGTAACCTATCATCCCAATCAGCTCTCCGGTGGCCAGCAGCAGAGAGTGGCCATTGCAAGGGCGCTGGTCAACGACCCTGAGATAATATTCGCTGATGAACCTACAGGAAACCTGGACACAGTTTCAAGCTATGAGATCATGAATATTCTTCAGAAACTAAACAGGAAGGGAAGGACAATAGTTATAGTAACGCATGAAGCATCAATTGCAGAGCAGACAAACAGGATACTTGAGTTTGCCGACGGAAAGATCATAAATGACAGGATAAACAATAATGTCAGGGACAGCGGTGCTGAGCTTGAAAGGCTGAAAAAGGGGGGAAGCGAAAATGAAAAAGCTTAGGTCCATGGTAGTTGCATTCAATGCGCTTGGGAAAAACAAGCTTCGAAGCTTTCTCATGATGATAGGGATAGTTATAGGTATTACCGCTGTTACCATTATTGTATCAATGGCGCTCGGGTCAAAGGCTGAAGTAATGGAGAGGGTTGAAAGGTTCGGGACAGATGCAATAAATGTATTCGGGATGGCAATGAGGGCTCCCGGAAGCGGTCCCAGGGGAAGGCCTGTATCTTCACTGAAGCTGGATGATGCTCTTGCCATAGAGCAGAAGGTTGGCAATATAAATTTTGTTGCTCCTATGAGCATGAGATGGGGGGCTGATATAAGGTTTGAGGATAAATACTTAAGGTCAATGCTCTCAGCCGTTACTGAGGACTTTATAGGAATGTGGGAATGGGACCTTGAAAAGGGGGACTTTATTACCAGGCTTGATAATGAGAGGCTTGCAAGGGTTGTGGTAATAGGGCCAACTGTTTTTAATGAGTTCTTTCCCGGTGAAGACCCTATAGGCAAGACAATAAAGATAGAGAATGTGCCCTTTGAGGTCAAGGGTGTCCTTGCTGACATGGGCCAGAGCGCCGGGGGCAGGGACATGGGAAATACCGTGATAATTCCATTGAACACCTATTTGCGAAGGGTAGCCAATGTTGAGACTATTGACGGCATAAGGATACAGGTAACAGACAGCAAACACCTTTATGAGACAGCAGAGGAGATAAAGGAGGTTATAAGGGAAAACCACGGGATCATGGACGGGGATGAGGATGATTTTTCAATTATTACGCCTACTGAAGTCCTTGCATTCTCTGAGCACATCTCAGGGACCTTCAATGTTCTTCTTATAATTGTGGCCGGAATATCACTGGTTGCCGGCGGCGTCGTGGTTGCCAATATAATGCTTATATCCGTAAATGAGAGAAAATTTGAGATAGGCCTGAGGAAATCAGTAGGGGCAAGGAAGATCGATATTCTGTACCAGTTCCTTTTCGAGACTGTTGCTGTTACCGTTAGCGGCGGATTTATCGGGGTCCTGCTGGGCATACTTGGTGCATTTCTATTCAAGCAGTTTGGAAAGACGCCGGTTTCCATATCATGGGAGGGTATAGCAATAGGCCTTGGGTTTTCCATAATTGTAGGCATACTTTCCGGGATACACCCGGCGGTAAGAGCTTCCAGAATGTCTCCGATAGAAGCGCTGAGATCATAAAAGAATGAAGATCGCCCAGAGTATCTTAATATCCACTAAACAGCTGACAGGGCATAAGATGAGGACTGTCCTGGCGCTTATAGGGATAATTGTGGGTGTATCTGCCGTCATTGTCATGGTTTCAATAGGCCTGGGCGCAGAAAAGGAGATCCTTGACAAGATATCCGATATGGGCAGGAACCTGGTGATAGTCAATGCAGGAGTGCCTGTAGAGCACGGCGGGAGAAGATTTTACGGCAGGACACCAAGGACCCTTTCACTGGATGATGTTGAGAGCCTTTATATGCAGATATCTGCAGTAAAGAACATATCCCCTTATCAGACCAGCGGGTTTAATATAAAGTACAGGGATGTAACAACGGGAACTACAGTTGTAGGAGTATCACCTGAATATAAAGAGATACGGAACTATGAGATAGAAAGCGGAAGCTTCTTCTCATACCAGGAGGATATATCCTACAGCAGGGTAGCTGTCCTTGGCCATACGGTGAAAGAAGCGCTGTTTGAGCATCTGGACCCTGTAGGGGAGACCATAAGGGTGGGCAATATACCGTTTAAGGTCATAGGCTGTTTGAAGGAAAAGGGTTCTGATGTTGAGGGAAATGATCAGGACAATTATATATTCATACCGATAAATACAGCATTCAGAAGGGTATTTAACAGGGATTACCTGCGCAGTATATACATCCAGCTTTCTGAAAACAGCGGGCAGGCTTCTGTAATAGATGATATTGAGGATGTGCTGAGGCATAATCACCGGCTTGTCATGCAGGACAGGGAGGATGATTTTACCGTTGTAACCCAGGATGAGATCGCAGAGGCACACAAAGAGACATCGGAATCATTTACCATGCTTATAACCAGTATTGCTGGGATATCCCTCCTTATAGGCGGTATAGGTGTCCTTTCCATCATGCTTATTGCAATAAAGGAAAGGTCCAGGGAAATAGGCCTGAGAATGTCTGTGGGGGCATTAAGGAAGGACATCATGCTTCAGTTTATCATTGAGGCATCCATACTGGGAACTGCAGGAGGGATACTGGGGATCATCATAGGGATACTCATAGCATGGGGGCTCGTTTATTTTTCAGGCTGGGTGCTTTCAATATCGTGGATTTCCATAGTTGTATCCTTCTTCTTTTCCTTTTTTGTAGGTATGTTCTTCGGTGTTTATCCTGCCTACAAAGCATCACTGCTTGACCCGATTGTAGCCCTGAGAAGCGAGTAAAGCAATCTCATGCATAGATATTAAGGAAAGCGGATTCCTGTTAATCTTATGATCATTCAGGCCTGGAGCACGGGTATTGGTTTATTTCTGCATATCATGGGATACAATGCTGATGTCTGCATTAGTGCGTGAATAAATTTTGCATCATCCAGGCAAAAACAGGGATCACTTTCTTTATTTGTGTATAAATTTGTTGAAAATAAAGGATATGCAATTAATTACGCGATCTGTGCTGATATAATGTCTTTTGCTGGTTTTACCAAAGCATAAAATAATAAAATTACAAAAAAAATAAATTTATTTTGACTTATTATTAAAAAAAGGAGATAATTTTTACATTATGTTATTATCTTCTTATGAAGCTGAAATAATTAAAATGATTTAATCCATTTTTTTTATAAAAAGGGGTAATCCTTGGCAGAAGGGCCTTTTCATTACAGAGATATAAGCATAATATCCCCGGAAGATCATATCATGCCGTTTTATAATAAATTCGCGAGAAATTAAAAAAAGGAGATTTTGTATGAAAAGGATTGTTTCCATTTTGTTTGCAGTTTGTATGCTGTTGACCCTGACTTTTTCTGCTATGATTTCTGAGGCGGGAGAGGTAACAACAGGGCTTTGTGACTTTGGAGAGCCAAAGGGGCTTTCCGGCTCATTCGTTGTTTTTGACCCGAGCGCGGGGGGTGAGACAGGCTATACTGCCGGTGTCGCCAATGACCTGGTATTCAGGGCTGAGACCTTCACTGCCGACTGGGAGTATGTCTATGATCTATGGCTTCAGTTCCCTGCAGACTGGGTGGTAAACAGCGTTTCAGTTGTAGGGACTCCGATATGTGACAGCGGAGCAGGCTGGGGGACATTGACCTATACTGTACAGACTCCTGCAAATACCGTAGATATCCTGCATGCAAGGTATCAGTCCGGTACTGACCACTGCACTGCCTATTATATGGTGAATGTCACACCCGGTTCTAACATAGGCGATGCTTATGTATCATGGTACTATGATGGTGACGGTTATGGCGGGACACCCCACTGGCCGTGCAGTGATGACGGCTATACACCTCCGGGATTGCTCCCGTGCGATGAGATGGTAAATCCGCAGGCGGTTGTGCCTCCTTTTGTCTTTGTACCAAATATATATATCACTCCTGAAGATCAGGATGTTGTTGATTGTCCCGGTGTTTCTACGGATTTTGTATTTAACCTTGAGAATGATACTGGCACAGACGGCACCATTTCACTGAGCTATTTGATCACCTCAGGCTACGGCACCGTAACAGGCCCTGACCAGATATACCTTGGAACCGGAGTGGACCAGGACTTTGCTGTAACCCTTACATCAGCCGGCTGGCTTGCCGAGGGTGAGATCGTCACAGCTTCAATAGAAGCCGAATTTGGTGTATATACTGATTCTGCTTCAGTAAGCCAGGAGATAGCCTGGGGGGGGGGATGGTATGATATTGCGACAGAACCGGACAGTGGAAGACAGGATAATTCCCTTGCTGTATATAACGGGCTTATCTGGTCGATTGCGGGTTATGGAACCGAAAACTCCGTCAAGTACTATGACCCTGATACAGACACATGGACCACTGTTCCCGATTCTGTTTTCCAGACTAATTATGCCAGGTCCTGCGGTGTTTACGGAAACAAGGCATATATCTACGGAGATGCTACCTCCGGCTTTGCAGGGCTGTGGTCCTATAATATGGATACAAATGTATGGGCAAATGAGTCGCCTTCCGGCACCGCTCCTGCTCTGACCGGCATATGGGCACCATCCTGGGTTGCTGACCCTGACACGGGTTACCTCTACATGACAGGCGGAGCTACAATTCCAGGCGGTGGAAACCTTGCAGCCGTTTATGTATATGACCCGGCCGGCAATGCATGGCTTGCACCCCTTCCGGACTTCACAACCGCGAGGGACTTCCATGCTGCATATATATATACCGATCCTGTCTCAGGGCATAAGATGCTTGCTGTGGCAGGGGGTGTAGAGAGCAGCGGTAATGAGCTTTCCAGCACTCAGTGCTATGACTTTACGACAGGTGTATGGAATGCAGAGAATGCTGACCTGCCCGCCCTTCCTGTAACATGGTGGGGAATGGGGTATGCCCATAATGTTTTTGCTGGAGAGCATGAATTGTGGATTGTTGCGGGAGCAAGCGGTGGTATGATTTATAATGAATCAGTCTACTATGACTTTAATGCAGGCACCTGGGTAAGTGCAGGAGCCCCTCATGTAACCGAGGCATATCGTTTGTCAGCCGCTGCCCTTGATGGAGTTGTATATAAGATCAGCGGCAATAACGCTGCTGGAACATGCAGCAAGTTTCTGCGCTGTGATGTTGCCCAGAGCCCGGATGCAGGTATCACTGCAGGCGATATCAGCTTCCTTCCGGGAGCACCCCTGCCAGGAGATATTGTTGATGTTACTGCAAGGGTCCATAATATGGGTGATGCTCCAATTACTGGCGGAAATGCCAATTTTTACTACAGCCTCCAGCCGGGTGTTGACCTCCAGCTGATTGACACAGTTGCATTTACCGATATTCTGCCCGGGGAATACACCGATGTAATGATAAACTGGGCTACTGATGCAGCCATGGACCCCAGGATCTATATTATAACCGTGGAGATTACAGATGTTCTACCGACAGATGTGGACCTTACAAATAATACAGCTGAGATAGAGATCCCTCTTCCCGTCGAGCTTGGTTACTTTACTGCCCAGGGGATGGGAAATACAGTGAATATACAGTGGGAAACAGTCACAGAGACAGATAACCTTGGCTTCAACCTCTACAGAATAAGCGGAAACAAAATAAGCCCGTTTGTGACACCCAGCCCGGTGAAGCTGAATGATTCCCTTATCGCGGGCCAGGGCACATCATCAGAGCCGAAGGCCTATTCATTTACCGACCATGTCAAGAACGGCGGAAAATACATATACATACTTGAGTGCATATCAACAGAGGGTATTGCAACGGATGAGTATAAGACAAGGCTTCAGTGGCTGTTTTAATAATACTGGATCATGATGGAAAGGCAGGGCATTTTGCCCTGCCTTTTTTATTATTTTTGCCTGTGAGCCTATGCAATTCATAATATCACCGCAGGCCCGGTATAAAATTCTTTTTTCCTTTAAGGCACTGAAAGGGTTAGAAAGGCTTAAAACCTCTTTTGCCATTGATTATTTGATCAAATAAAATAAGGCAAATTTTCCCTGGAATAGTAAAAAAAATATAAATAATCCTTGACTTTTGACATGCCAGTTTTTAAAATTACATATGAAAATTAATGTAAGATTTTATAATTAAATTATTTATAGAATTATATAATGGATTTCAGAAATCCACATTTTGGGGTATATGATCATTAATACATATGGTTGCTGCAAATTAATTTTTTCAGTGAAAATAAATTCAGTCCTGAATTTAAATAATAAAAAAACATAAAAAGGAGGAATTTTATGAGGAAAGTCTTTTTGTTTTCGATTCTGATGCTTCTTGTCCTGTCGCTTCCGGTACTTGGAGGCAAGGCTGTTGCCCCGACAGGCATAGATGAGAACGGCCCTAAGTCACTTACAGGCTCATATGTGATGTTTGACCCGAGCAGCGGGGGATCAGAATGCTATACGCAGGGAGTTGCGGCAGATTTTATATTCTATTCTGAGACATACTCGCCTGACTGGGAGTATGTCTATGAGCTGTGGCTGCAGTTTCCCTCAGACTGGACCGTAAACAGCGTCACAGTTTCAGGTGAGTTGTGTGATAACGGTTCCTGGGGAACCCTTGAGGTCACAGTGCAGGATCCTGCCAATGTCGTGCAGATCTACCATCCGAGATACCAGAGTTCAGGAGGCTGTACGTGCTACTGCTATTATACAGTCAATGCCACACCGGGTGTAGCAGCAGGGGATGCCAATGTTTCCTGGTATTATGACGGAGATGGTTATGGCAGTGCGCCTCACTGGCCATGCAGTTCAGACGGCTATACCCCTCCGGGGTATGATGACTGCGATGAAGCGCTTGCTGCGCCTGCAGTCATACCTGCATGCTCTGTTGAGCCTGGAGTATATCTCCTGCCTCCGGCCCAGAGCGCTGAAGACTGCCCGAACGTGCCTGTTGATTACACACTTACTGTTTTGAATCAGACAGGTTCTTCAAATACATTCAACTTCGCCTACAGTGTATCTACAGGAAACGGCGGCCTGACAGGCCCTGCATCCATAACACTGGATGACGGTATCTCAGAGGATATTATAGTAACACTTACATCTGATCCGGGTGTGCCTGCAGGAACCACTGTAACAGGAGTGGTTGATGTAAGCGGAGGCGGTTACTCGGATTCTGCACAGGTCAACCTGGTGACGATAATGGGGGGATGGGTCTCAATTGCCAATGAGCCTGTAGCAAGAATGGATAATGTAGTTGTACCGTATAACGGCCTTCTTTGGTCTATAGCAGGATACAGCGCTGATCCTACTGTAAAGACATATGACCCTGTTGCCGATACATGGGCAACAGTACCCGATTCGACATTTATGCAGTGCTATGCAAGCACCGGCGCTGTCTACCAGAACAAGGCATATATTTACGGTGATGCCACAACTTCTGGATTTACAGGGCTCTGGTCATATAATATGGACACAAATGTATGGACTAACGAAACACCATCAGGTACCCCTCCGGCACAAACAGGCATCTGGGCTCCTGCATGGGTTGAAGACCCTGATACCGGATACCTCTATATGACAGGCGGTGCTACTGTTCCCGGAGGAGGCAACCTTTCAACTGTATATGTCTATGATGCGGCAGCCAATGCATGGCTTGCTCCCCTGCCAAACTTTACATCAGTCAGGGACTTTCATGCTGCATTCATATACACCGATCCAGGAACAGGGCATAAGATGCTCGCTGTAGTAGGCGGTGTTAATTCTTCGAGTGTATACCTCACAAGCACACAATGCTATGATTTCACGACAGGGGTTTGGAATGCAGAGAATGCAGATATCCCACCTTTAATGGAAGCAACAATGGGTATGGGATATACCCATAATATTTACGGCGGGGATCATCAGCTGTGGGTAGTAGGCGGAACAGGAGGAACAGTATATGATGCTTCATACTATTATGATGTTGCAACAGGCATATGGGTTGACGGAGGTGTATATGATACAACACCCGTTTACAGGACGGCTGCTGCTTCGCTTAACGGTGTTGTCTATAAGTTCTGCGGTGATACAGGGGGATTTAACCCGACTGTCAGGTGCTGCAAGTATGAGCTTTGCGCACAGCCCGGCCCTGATGCATCCATAGTTGCATCAGATATCTGGTATGACGGTACGCCGCCTTCTCCTGGCGATATAGTAACGATCTGGTCCAGGATTTATAATCTAGGGGATGAAAATGTTACGGGTTTTCATATTGCATATTATTACAGCCTGCAACCCGGTATCGATCTTCAGATGATTGACGAGGAGACCGTCCCTGCTCTGATTGAACCAGGAAATTATATACAGGGTTCTTTTGAATGGGATACCACAGGCCTTGATCCGATAGCCTATATCATTACCGTCGAGCTGACTGAAATTTTGCCCTTTGATACTGACTCATCAAACAATATTGCATACAGAGAGCTTCCTCTCCCAGTTGAGCTGAATTTCTTTACTGCACAGGGAATGGGGAATACTGTAAACATTCAGTGGGAGACAGTTACAGAGACAGATAACCTCGGATTCAACCTCTACAGGCTGAAAATGGGCAAGGTAAGCCCATTTGTCTCCTATACTCCTGTAAAGCTCAATGACAGCATCATTGAGGGCCATGGAACATCTTCAGTGCCACATGCATATTATTTTACAGACCATGTCAAGAACGGCTCAGATTTTATGTATATACTTGAGGCCATATCAACCGAAGGTATTGTGACCGATGAATACAAGACAAGGCTGGAGTGGCTACTGTAAGGGTATTATAATTATAAGGGCAGGGGCGTTTATGCCTCTGCCTTTTTTTTTGCACATTTGTGCATTTGCATTATTTTACCGGGTAATAACACCTAAATTCAGAGAACAGCTTTATAGTTTTTTTATTTTAATTACCAGCTGTTTATGATAAATTTATTCCAGTACCAGATTAAAGCAAAGGGGCTCAAAATGGACAGAAAACCAGACAGGGCAAGGATCATAATACCTGCAGAATCTTCATTACTTCCTCTTGTTCTATCAGCAGCGGATGAATTCTTCAGGCTTTTCAGAATGGAGGAGGATTTTATAAGAAGGCTGCAGTTCGGGCTTGAAGACCTGCTTGAAGAACTGATTAACTATCAGGGAAACCTGCTTACAGATATAGATATAGAGGTATCTTTCCTCAGGGACAGTCATGGCTTTGAGATAAAGATCAATGAGAAGGGTGTCCCGTACGATCTGGAGACAATTGACAGGTACAGCCCCGAAAAAGAGCATACAGAGGATAATATAGAAGGGATAGGGATATACTACCTTAAAAGCCTGATGGACAAGGTTGAGTTCAGGAACCTTGGAAAAGGGGGCAGAGAGATAATAATCTATAAGTTTATTATGGATGAAAGCCTCCATAAGGCTGAAACAGAGATCAAGGAAAAAACAAGAAAAACTGATATCAAGCCGGTTGATTATTATATCAGGGCTATCAGGGACAGTGAGGCGATAGAGCTTGCCAAGTGCGTCTTTTTTACCTATGGCTATACATATATTTATGATACCATCTACTATCCTGAAAGGGTAATAGAGCTCAACAGGACAGGCAGGATGATCTCAGCAGTTGCAGTAACTGAGGAGGAGGAAGAGCTCATGGGCCATGCAGCTCTGACCATGGGGGAGCATGATAATATTGCAGAGATAGGCGTTGCTTTTGTATATCCCAGGTTCAGGGGAATGAAATGCCTTGAGAGGATGACGGAAGAGCTCATCAGGAAGGCTTGTGAGTTATCTCTTGAGGGAATTTTTGTTCAGGCTGTGACAAGCCATGTTTATTCGCAGAAGTCCGCCCACAGGTTCGGGATGAAGGATACTGCCCTGCTTCTTTTGAGAATTTCACCCATGGCCTTCAAGGAGATAAAAGAGGGGGAAACGGGGAAGGAGACCCTGCTTGTCTGCTACCGTCAGCTGAAAGAGAGGGTTGATAAGAAAAAGTATATTCCTGAAAGGTATGCAGAAATAGCTGGAAAAATATATGACAGCCTCGGCTTTGAAAAGGAGTTCTCCAATCCCGGAGTAGTGGGTGATTTAAATAGAAAAACAAATATTTCAGTAAAAGCCGATGTATATAATACAGCCACTATGAGGGTTATTGAATACGGATATGATTTTCTTGATTCTATGAAAAAGCATATAAAGAATATCTGCCTTAACAGGATAGACAGTATATACATATATCTCGACCTTACTGAACCCTTTACATATTCTGCAGGGGAACACCTGGCAGAGATGGGATTTTTCTTTGCCGGCATCATGCCTGGGCATGAGGGCAGGGATCAGCTTATAATGCAGTATTTAAACAACTGCATGGTTGATTATGACAGCATTTCAATCGACAGTGAGACAGGCAGGGATATACTGAATCTGATTAAAGAGGAGGACCCGAACAGGGAAGTATGAATAAAGACATGTTTAAGAGCATAGATGCTCTATGCAGTTACAAGGATGCCTATGAACTGAATGAGAGGATTGAGAAGACCTTCATTGATGCAATGAGGGAGAATTTTTCATGGCAGATAAAAAGACAGCCTTTCATTTCCTATCTTGCCGGAAGAGCAGGCATAAAACCCGAAGATATAGATTCCATTGATGATGTATTTGCAATACCGCCTCTCTTTGTGGGAGTCATGAAGATAAACAGTTTTTCCAGTATCGATGAGTCTGAAATTGCACTAACACTGACCAGCTCGGGGACCGGGGGGCAGAAAACACATCTTTTTCTTGACAGGCCCAGCCTTGACAGGCTTGAAAGGCTTGCATACAACTGCTTTAATGCAATTGGATGTGTAAGCGATGAGCCTGTCCACTGTTTCCTGATGTCTTATGAGCCTTCTGACCGCCACAGGATCGGCACCTCATGGAGCCAGATGCATAAGAGGGACCTCACCCCCATAAAGAGCGAAAACTGGGTGCTTCAGCAGGATAAGGATACGGGTGAATTCAGGTTTGATGCTGAAAGATGGGCAGACAGGCTGATAGAGCTTTCCGGCGACGGGCCGGTAAGGCTTCTTGGTTTTCCTGCATTTATATGCGCACTAACTGAAAAGATAAGAAAGATCAAAGGCAGCCTGAGGCTTCACCCGAAAAGCTTCATAATTTCAGGGGGAGGATGGAAGAACCACCTGGGCCAGCCTATGACCCATGAAGAGTTTACGCAGTATATAAATAAATACCTGGGAATTGACCCGGAGAATATAAGGGATACATTCGGAATGGCAGAGCATGGTGTTCCATATATTGCATGCAGGAAGGGCCATTTCCATATACCAGTCTACTCAAGGCTTAAAATTATAGACCCTCTTGACAAAAGGGAGAAACCCCTGGGTGAGGAAGGGCTCCTTTGCCTTTATACCCCTTATAATACCGCACAGCCTAACCAGGCAATACTGTCCACTGACCTTGTAAGGCTGGGCAGTGACTGTGAGTGCGGACTTAAGGGGAAATATATAATGTCTGTAAGAAGGGGAGGGACGAAGAAGCATAAAGGCTGTGCCATAGCAGCCCAGGAAATACTCAAAAAGAGCGGAGCGGTAAAATGAAGAAACAGGACTTTATACCAGTAATATGGGGAGATGAGATCAAAGAGAAGCGGGAACTGGATATCAGGGATTTTGAGACTGCTTTCTCACAGGACATAATAAGCAAAAAGAAGAGAGAGTTTTATGAAAAGCCCATTGATGATATAATAGGGCTTCTTGAAAGAACAGGCAGGAGGTTTGCTGATAAGGACAGCCTGTTTTATAAGGAGATACAGGAAAAGCTTCCGGCACTGATAGACTATTCACCAAAAATGGTGGAGAAGGGGCTTGAAATGATCCCCGCGATGCTGTCTTACGAAAGCCTTTCCGGGAGGCTTCACTTTCTGAAAGATTATCACTGCCTCGACCAACCTGTCTACCAGGTGCATACGCTGCTTTCGAGGGCTGTACCTGCAGGCCTTGTGTCGCATATTGCAGCAGGCAATGTGTTTCTCGGATCTATAGACAGCCTTATCTATGGAATTATCACAAAAAACCTCAACCTGCTTAAGGTATCAAAGCAGGATTTTCTGTTTCCCACTATTTTCTGCAGCGTTCTCAGGGAAGAGGACAGAGAAGGGCTTATTATGCCCTATTTCAGTATGGTCTACTGGAGCAGGAATGATAAGGAGATAGACAGCTTTGTAAAGCAGAACAGCGATGCCATACTTCTTTTCGGAGGGCAGGAGGCTGTTGTAAGCTACAAAAGCGGCCTTTCTGCAAAGACAGAGCTATGGCCCTTCGGGCCCAAGATAAGCTTCGGGCTTTTGCTTAAAGATGCGCGTAAAGAGTCCCTCCGTGAGTACGCGCGGGGGTTTGCCGAGGATATAGTATGCTGGGAGCAGAGGGCATGCACAAGCTGTCAGAATATCTTTGCAGAGGAATCAGAAAATACAGATATTTTCATAAAGTACCTCTATGAAGCCCTTGAAGATATGGGCAGGCTTTTCCCGCAGGGAGAGATTCCTGTCGATCCTGCAGTAGAGATAAGAAAGGAAAGGGAGCTGGCAAAGTGGGATGCATTTAAGGGCAGGGCTGAGATCTATGAAGGAACCACATCTCATCATACAATAATTGTGAGGAATAACTGTGACCTTGTGGACAGTCCCCTGAACAGGACCATTTATATAAACAGGATCAAGGATTACAGGGAAATATTCAGCGGGAATTTAAAGTATATGAAATACTACCTTTCAACGGTCTCAATAGGAGGGGAAAAGGGTATCCAGGACATATCCAGGGAATTCATAAATGCCGGGGTACTGAGGTTCTGCAAACCGGGGAGCATGTCAAGCGTTCACGATCCAAGGTCTCCTCATGACGGAGTGCATATAGCACAGCTCCTTATAAAGCAGGTGGCATACGAGGACCTGCCTGTAATGCATTTCGGCCTTGAATTCCTTAAAAAAAAGGAAAAGGATATTATACTGCTTTCCCGTCTTAATCATATTCTTGCTGTTTCCCAGAATTCTGCCTTCTACAGGGAGTTTTACAAAAATATAAGCCTTCCCTTAAGCAAACTTGATGATTTCAAAAGGGTGCCAGTCCTTGAGAAATCACATCTGTCCTCGCACAGCTGTGATAAAAACTTTGATATGCTTACCATGGAACCGAAAGACTGCTATATATTTTCTGCAGGAGGCACTACAGGCTCCATGAAGTATGTCTGCTATTCATACAGGGAGTTTGAGGAATCGGAGAAGGTATTCGGATACGGTTTCAGGGCGGCAGGCATAGAAAAGGGCGATGTTGTTGCAAATCTGCTCAGGTCAGGCGCTTTCTGGACAGCATTCCTTGCTGTCAACAAGGGGCTTGAAGAGACAGGCTGCAGGGTGCTGTCGCTGACGGGAAACCAGAATGAGGAGCAGACGATCTCCTATCTGAAGAGATTCAATGCCAATGTGATGCTTCTGGTCCCTAGCGTTCTTCTCTTTCTTGCTCAGTATGTTGAAAACAACAGGATAGATATCCGGATAGATAAGATCTTCTATGCCGGAGAAATGCTGTCTGATAATAATGTTGAGTATGTAAGGAGGATCTTTAAGTCTGATATAGTTGCATCATTCGGGTATGCAGCCGTCGAGATAGGCCCGATAGGCTTCCAGTGCAGGCACTGCCGTGATACCGAGCATCATGTCTTTGAAAGCTATGCATACCTTGAGGATATTGACGATGGTGATGCCATTGTTACAACCCTTTCAAGAAGGCTTCACCCGATTATAAGATACAGGATATGCGACAGGATAGACTGGGTTGACGAGCCATGCGGATGCGGAAGGACATCCCGGAAGTTCAGGCTTCGCGGAAGGACAGGGGATATGATAAAACTGAACTACTGCAACCTCTACTTAAGCGAGGTGGAAAGGGCGATTATGCAGTTCCCGGAGCTTTCTCCATTCTATCAGATCCATATTGAACAGGCCGGGAACAATAAAAGGCTTACATTTTTCATTGAACTGAAACGTGAGGACAAAGACCTTTATGATAACAGTGATTTTAATGACAGAGTACTTGATGCCTTAAAAGCATCATCGAAGGGAATATCATCAGACTGGAAAGACAGGCAGATAGACAGCATTATTATAAGGATAGTACCTCCTTTAAGTATTGAAAGGGTGGGCAGGACAGGTAAAATAAAGCACATTATCGATAAAAGGTAGCAATGGCTAATTTCAGAGAGCATCCTTTCTATTTATTCCCAGATTTTCGCAAGCTGTTCATAGGCAGGCTTATATCAGCTGCCGGTGATAAGTTCTATACAATTGCGATAGCCTGGTATGTCATATCATCAACCAGCGCCCACAGCAAGTTCGAGCTCGGTATGCTCATGTCCTTTAATGTCCTGCCTGTGGTATTGTCCGGCCCGTTCTGGGGGACTGTCGTCGACAGGCTGGACAGGAGAAAATGCATGATCGCTTCAAGTATCATAAGGGGTGCTGTGATCTTTACCGTATTTTTCCTGATGTATCATGACAGCCTCAATATAAACCTGCTCTATGCCCTTACATTCCTGAATGCATCATTTGTACCCCTTTTCGAGTCATCTGTAAGCTCGAGCCTGATACTGGTAACGGATGAAAAGCATCTTCCAAAGGCCGTTGCCGCCGATGCAATGGTAATACAGTTCTCAAATGTTCTCGGGGCGATCCTCGGGGGAGTCCTTATTGCATCCATAGGAATAAAGGGGGCGATACTTGCAAATTCAGCAAGCTTTTATATTGCGATCATTTTTATCCTGTTTATAAAGACAAAGCTTTCAGTCGTATTTGAAAAAAAATCCTTCTTTAAGGATATCAAAACAGGGCTTGGTTTTATTACCGGTAATAAACCGATCTACAGCCTGATCATCTGTTTTGCTGTATTTAATTTCTTTGGGGCTCCGCTTGTGCTTTATGTTCCTATGATAGTGCAGTTTATTCTGAAGGAAACTGTCAAGTGGGTGGCATATGAAGAGCTCTTTATGGGCCTGGGCTCTCTGATCACCGCTTTTATCCTGAGTATGAAAATAAATCCGAAAAGGGTATATTCTTCAATTTTCTGGGGTATCCTTATACTGGGATTCATGAATTATTCCATAGGCTCAACTGCAGATAAATACCTCATGCTCTTTCTCTTCACCCTTGTAGGCTCATCGTTCATTGTGGTCAATGCAAATGCGCTTTCGCTCTTTCAGAGTGAGGTACCGAACGAGATAAAGGGAAGGTTCTTTGCAGCCCTTTCTGCAGTATGCTATGCAGTAATCCCTCTGGCATTCATAGTAAACGGCATACTGACAGATACCTATCCAATAAGCTTTATACTAAAGCTGAACGGCATAGGGGCTGTAATACTTGCTTTTATAATAAGGCTGATACCAAGGACCGAGAGGTATAAAAGCCTCATTAAAAGCAGATAAACAAATATTTACGAGCTTTTAAGTCTGGTTTTCCGCCCCTTTGTCAAACCCGAGTGATTCAGAGGCTTTCTTTTTAAGCTCCCTGAATTTCCCGCTCATGCCTTCAAGTTTTGCCGAAACTTCGGGGGAAGGTTCAAGGCCCTGTATCTCATCATGATAAGAGGCGATTATAGCTGCCATGGCAAATGCATCGCCTACAGCGACCTTAATAAGGTAGGCAAGGACAAGGAGGGCTATAACAGTCCAGCCGCCTATAGTGGGGGATGTCATATACCAGATCGCTCCCCCTACCGGAGCTACAAGCAGTAATACTGCAACAGCAAAAGGAATATATGACAGAAGCATGAGGGCTATTGCATTCATCAGTATAGGCTTCCATACCATTCCGTAGAGTATGACACCGTCTTTTGCATTTGCCCATACTGAACCGCTGTCAAGCCAGAATGTCCTTGCAAGTATTGCCTCGTCAATATAGCTCAGTGAGAATTTTATGATCCTGTTTATGATGCCCGCTATATTATGCCCGATATTTCCTGGAAGGAAGGATGTTATTCTGTAGACAGCGGATGTAAAGACCCTGATAACCCCATTTATGATCTTATCAACGGCAAACATCACGCTTGCTTCGCCGAAGCGCTTCTTTACCTGGTCTTTTCCGTATGCAAGCTGACTGGCTGTGACAGGTATATCCTTTCCTTTGTGTATGATCTCGGCAATTACAGCTATATGAGCCGCCTTTATCATATAAAGGACATAATCCCTCGCAAGCTTGTAAAGGAAGCCTACCCCGCCGATGCCGATTATGAATATTATCACCCCGATAAAGGGCACTGCCTGCCCTGTAAGCCATGCTATCCCGCCGACAACTGCAAGGTATATGATCGCTATGATCCAGAATACAAGAAGAGCACCAAGCCTTACTGCCGATATTGGAAGCGTTTTCATTACAATGCCTGCTGCCCTGCCGATCTGTAAAGATTTCAGGTCCATAATGCTATCCTCCAGTTAAATTTTTTACTATTGATCTGTATATATATCAAAATGGGGAAAAAATCCATAACATAAATTTTTGGCCTTATCAGGCGGGCGAATGCCCTGCTGATAACCTGCAAAAAAGCAGGCAGGGCTTCGGGGCAGTTTGGCCAGTGCATCCAGGCCTGAAATATAAGCCATGTCTGTCTTTTTGATGCAGAACACTGGCAGACGAAAGAAAGAAAAAACTGATCAGTTAATCAAATATTTTTATTGTAAAATAGATAATTTAGGCATAAAATTTTTAATCACTATGGAAAAAATCCCGTTAGACAGCATATTTGACGGCAGACTGGCTCTTGATGCCCTTAAAAATTCATCAGAGGGCATACTGATAGCAGACCCCAGGAATAAGGATATACTGTTTGCCAATGAATCAATATGCATCATGCTCGGCTATGAAGAGAAGGACCTGCTTAAACTTAAAGTAACAGACATTCATCCGTCCGAGTATGCCAATACCGTTCTTCTGATGATAGAATCATTGCTGAAGGGCAAGCTGAGATCTGCAAGGCATATACCTGTTAAGAAGAGTGACGGCAGTATCATATATGCTGATATAAATACATCCCTGATAAACTCGGGTGAAAAGATCCATATAGCAGGCTTTTTCAGCGATTCCACTGAAACTGTAAAGAAAGAGAAGGAGGCCAGTGACCTTTCAGGCTACTGGGAAGCAGTTTTCAACAGCATACCCTATCTGGCAGTAATTATGGATGCTGAGAATAATATACTGGATTATAATGAAAGAATGAGGTCTCTCTTAAAAGACGGAAATAAGGATATCTGCGGTATGAAATGCTGGGAGGTCTTCCACAGCCCCAAAAGCAGTAAGCCACCCTTCGGATGCCCTTTTAAGCACATTTTTGAATCAAAGGGCATAGAGACTACTGAGATATACATGGAAGTCCTCGGGGGATACTACCTCGTATCATGCATGCCGGTCTGCAATGAGTCAGGCATTATAGAGAATGTCATACATATTGCAGCTGATATAACCGAGAGGAAAAAGCTTGAGCTTGAGCTCAAAGACCTGATCGCCTCCCACAAGGAAACAGCAGATACACTGGAGGCAGTCTTTAATGCCATTCCTGATATACTTGGGATTCAGGACATAGATCAGAGGGTTATCCGTTATAATAAGGCGGGCTATGAATTCCTGAATGCATCATCATCGGATATAGACGGAAAAAGATGCTGGGAGCTTATCGGGCAGGACAGGCCATGTGAAGAATGTGCCACAAGGGAGGTCATTGCTACAAAAAAGCCCGCAAAGGTAATCAAGTACCTTGATAAATACGGCATATGGATAGATGCAAGATCATACCCGATTTTTGATGCAGAAGGGAATATTATAAGGATCCTGGAGCATATAAGGGATATTACCGGAGATAAAAAATAGAACTGTCAGCATAAAAACAGGGCTGAAGGATAAATCCTTCCTATATCATCATAATGAGGCTTGCTGCCATTACCATCATCCCCAGTACAAGGCCGTATATGGAAAGGTGGTGCTCCCCGTACTGCTGGGCTGAAGGGAGAAGCTCATCAATTGAAATAAATACCATTATGCCTGCAACCGCAGAGAAGAGAATGCCGAAAATAATATCATTGATGAAGGGAAGCAGGATCAGGAATCCTATTACTGCCCCTACAGGCTCAGCCATGCCTGAAAGGAAAGAGTACCGGAATGCCTTCTTTTTGCTGCCTGTTGCATAATATATAGGTACAGAGACTGCTATTCCCTCCGGTATATTATGTATTGCAATGGCTATTGCAATGGTGATGCCTAATGCAGGGTCCTTTGCTGCTACAAGGAATGTCGCAAGCCCCTCAGGGAAATTATGTATGGCTATTGCAAGGGCTGTAAATATTCCCATCCTGTGAAGCTTTGCAGTGGCGGGCATTTCTGCATTTTCTGCTTTTATACCCCTGATCTCTGAGATAGCGGGAAGCTCATGGGGATTTTCGAATGAAGGGATGATCCTGTCAATGACAGCTATAAAGATGATCCCGATAAAGAAAAAAAGCACTGTAATATAATTGCCATGCTTTTCCCCGAGAGCATCGGTCAATACCTCCAGGGCATGAGGGAATATTTCGGCAAAGCTGACATATATCATTACCCCGGCAGAGAACCCCAGGCTGAATGACAGAAATTTGAAATTGGTCCTCTTTGCGAAAAATGCAGTAAAACTGCCTATTCCTGTGGAAAGGCCTGCCAGCATGGTAAGGGACAGGGCGAACATTATGCTGTTTATACTGAAATCCATAATCTGATTATATGATAATTAAAATACTTTTCAAAGCAAATAGTATCATGATCCATATAAAGCTTGACAAAAGGATCAATTATTATCATTTTTCAGGGATAATTGTTGGGAAAAGAGACCAGGATGTTTATTTGCATATACTTGTGGATTTGGAATTATATAAAAGAAATTTATTATGGACATTTTTGATACTTAGATACACCAGATTAAAAATGTATTTTATTATTGCTTATTTTATAGTCATGTTCTGTCTTTCCGGTTTTAGCATCAATCTCTCTGAGATAGACTTCCGAGGAATATTCTATATCAGGCTGTGTTCCCTCAATTGGTATTCGTTTTATTATGACAATGAATATCTTATCCAGATATTTTTTCAGAAAAAATTCCCTGTATATTTCATAATCCTTTATTTCCTTTTCCTCCTGCCATATATCAAAGTATCCTTCTTTATCCTTTTTCTTAACCCATAAGCATTTATCCTGGTATATATCTGCCTTTTTTTCCCATATGATAGATCCATCTATAATGCTGACTGCCTGCAAATTATTATCATTCAGTGTATAGATAATATCAGATTCAAATAAAACCTGAGATATATTCCCCCTGATTTCCCATTTTTCAATACCAGATTCAATATTGAGTGATTGCAGGCAACTATATTGTATTCTATCTCTTTCAATAAGTTCAGGTTCTTTCCTGATGATATGTAATGTACGGCTGTCTGCATCATAATCCCGGATAGTAAAATTGCCTTTATTTGCCTGGTATCTTATAAAGCCTGAATCCCTGGGGGGTATTATGCTTAGAAATTGCAGGCTGCTATTATATGCATATATATCACTTCTGACTTCACCCCTTGTTCTAAATTTCCATAAACCCCTGCCGGTTTTTGCATCAATTGCATAGATATTCCAGTTCCAGCTTCCTATGAAAATTATATCATTATAAACTGCGGGAGTAGAGCTTATACCCCCGCTTATGCAAAACTTCCATATCAGTTTTCCCCCAAAACGGTCTACTGCGTAGACATACCCTCTATCTGTGCCAAAATATAAAATATCATTATATAAAAGAGGTCTTGAGATAATATTTCCAATAACATTAATTTTCCATTCCTCTTTACCATTTTTCGAATTAATTGCCAAAAATATATTATCAAAGTCTTTTAGATTATACTGAATCAAATTATCTCTGAAAATATAACAGCTTCCAATATATATATTATCTTCATAAAACAAAGGCGGTGAGTTACATATAAATGGCCCCATATCGCATTTCCATAGCAGTTTCCCTGTATTGATATCAAATGCGTGGTATGAATTATTTCTTATTCTATTTTCAGTGTAACTGATCTGTATCTTCTTTACAGGCAATTCTATCCTTAACAGAAATTCTAATACTGGTTTTATGTCATTGATTTTTTTATATATTTTTTCTATTTCCCCTGTTTCAAGGAAAAATCTTCCTGATTTGACTGCAGACGACCTTTTGAAGATTTTAATGGGTGAAGTATCTTCTAATTCATATACTCCGGAATATATTTCTTTCCTGGTATTGATATCATAGGATGCAATAGCAATTCCTGAAGCATTCTGTTTCTCATCAGAGTGTGCATGTCCTGAGCCCTCTGAAATACTTCCATCTTTTGCTATAAGGTCATGAATGATTAGATTATCATCTGACATCACCGGGAGTGTATAATTCTTAAACTGATCATAGATCTCATATAGCTGGAGATCCAGCAGGCGTGGCTGCCAGCGATATGCATGCTGTGTGCTTTCAATAGAGCACAGAGCTGTATACCAGCCATTATTGTGAAATTTTTCTGATCCAAAATAGGCCATTTCATCATCTATTACCACCGGTGAGCTTAACCCGGCAATAGAATATGCATAATGATACTTTATATCTGTGTTTTGATCAGGATCAGGATTGCTTTCCAAATTATCATAAAACCCATATATCCTGCCAGTAGGAATGTCATATATCTTATTCCGATAATTGCCAATAATGAACAGGTGGATAATATCTCCAGATATAATTATCTGGTCGCCTGGTAATTCTAAATCCAGATTTCCCTCTTCCTGGGCTGGTTCTGAATGAGTGAGCGGATCAAATGGAGAAGAGCCCAGAATAGATTTCCATTCTTCTGAGCCATCTTTTGCATTATAGGAATATAAATATTTACAGCTCTTCTTTATGTTATTATCAGCAATAGCAGAAGCAGCAAAATATACCCTGCCTTTACTTACAGCACATTGTGAAATGTTTTTACGTGGCTCTGTTTTCCAGATCACTTTTCCATTATATACATTTACTGCATAAAAACAATCTGCATCCAGAAATAGAATGCCTTCATAAACAGCAGGTGAATTCCTGGTAGGACGCCCAATATCGGTTTCCCAGTTCAGGCTACTGTCTATTCCGATTGAGTACAGATAACCATCCTGGCAGTTAATGAAAATGCTGTCATCATAGATAGCAGGAGTCGAATTAATTTCTCCTCTTGTACTATAGTTCCAGATAATATCGCCTGTTCTGCTATCTAATTTGTAAAGGTGCCTGTCTTTACTTCCAATGTATAAATTATTCTTATAAATTTTGGGGTTGGCCAGGTGAAGTCCGGGAATTTCATTTCTCCAGATTATGTTTCCATTTTTTATATCAAGTGCATAGGCATATCCGTAAGCAGTGCCGAAAAATACCATATTTTCGGAGATGGCAGGGGAGGAGAAGATAGCCTGTATGGGGGATCCGGGTGTTTGGTTTCTATTAGTTGTAATGTCCTCTATCTTTTCAGAAGGCTGACCTATACGGGTAGTCCACTTTTCATTGCCGGTATCAGCATCTACTGCATAGAAATGACCATCACTGGCGCCAAAATATACTATTTGATCTAATACAGCAGGAGATGAGCTTATCCGGCCCCTGTGCCGTATCTTATAAATTAAATTTGCCTTATGATATTTGTATAGATCTTCATGAGAAAAAACTATATCTTCTACCATTTGAATTTCTCTTATCCCATGCCCCGGATATACGCCTGTATTCTGCAGGTTCCCACCAAACTGGGGAACAAAATCAGGATGATCTATCTTCCATACCCCATCTTCCAGGATAGTATGAATATCTTCTCTTGTGGATAATATTTTTGAGTTTTCTCTTTCTGGCTGAATGAGGAAAGAAAAAACCAAATAAAAGCTCAGTAATCCCATTGCAAGGAATAAAAATATGAATAAGTATCTCTTCTTCACCACAAGCCCTCTCATTATAGTGTTGACATTGCTGTTATCTCACCCTCACCGCTGTTTTCCCACAGGAGCTCAAGCAAACCGCTGTCAGATCTCCAGAGATAGAGATTATTCAGCTCAGTATCATAAATGATCAGATTCTCATTGATGCTGTCTGTAAAATTACCTGATATTATCTGTTCAAAGTACGGTATGGAGGATATATGCGACCAGCCCAATCCATAAGAATATGAATAGGCAAGCTGACTGTAGCTGATTATTATCTCTGAACCGGTATCATTGGCTATATTTCCTGTTTGCATGGGACCATCAGGATTAACTGAAAGGATCTTCATCCAGTTTAAGCCTTTTCCTGAGGATTTATCTTCTGTTAGGTTAGAAATATCATGGAAAGTATATTTTTCTTCAAAAGTCATTATATCCCTGCCTTCACCATTGAATGTCCCAAGATATATACCATATCCATCAAAACAGCATACAAGTTCATCAAATGTATCTCCTGTAATATCATCTGCTGACATTAATGATGGCCATACTGATAAGATCCTTGTAAATTTATCCTCATAATAATCATATATATAAAGTCCATAACCTGCAAAGGAAATAATCAGCTCGTTAAAGCAGAATAGAAATGTCCCCTTTTTATAATATACTGAATTATACATATCTGTTCCTGTTAGCTTGAATTTTGTATTCTATACATAGCTGGGGTGATGCAGCATATAGTCTCTTCTTAGATTTACTCAACATAACTTCTAAGGTAATCTCTCTGAATTTCTGTTCAATGCCGTTATTTGCAATATGAATAGTCCCATCCAATCTCTCTGATATCGTTACAGTTTTTGTTCTGCGAAAGGTGCCATCTAACTGAAATTGTCGGTTGTTATACCTTACAACACCATCATTGGAAATTATCCTCTCTGATTTTATGCTTAATATATCTGAAAGTACATGATCTCCTGGAGATTGCCTGTGCAAATTGCCTTTCTGTACGGGTTGTACGCTAAATTTGCTGTTAAATACTGGTAAATACTCCTCAAGAAAAAGATTTGCTGATTCTTTGCTTTGGATTCCTCTTAGACGCATCTCTTTTATCAATCTATCTTGAAATGTCCCGAATAATCTCTCTACCCTACCCTTAGCCTGGGGAGAAAAGGCATGGATAACTAATACACCAAGATCATTCATAGCCCTCTCAAACTGACTCATAGATTTCTCACCACGCAACTGCTCCTCTATGCTCTGCTTTTTAGTCGATTTATATGTTGTATGCCTGTCCAGGTAAACCGATTGAGGAATCCCATATTGTGAAATATAACCCTTGCAACTGTCCATTGCGGGGATTGTCCCTTCATAATCATAAAATTTGCAGAATACCCTCCCAGTAGCATCATCTATAATACCCATCAATACCATAGATGGCCCTCTGCCCTCCAGCCAATCATGAGCAGAACCATCTAACTGAACCATCTCTCCAGAGTATTCCTTTCGAGGTCTCCAATTTCTACTCTTCTTCCTCTTGCGCTGCCATACCCTTTTGCTTTCCGATAATAACCATAACCTCAATGTCTCAGGACATACATTAATATTATCTATTTCATTTAATTTCTCTGAAGCAAAGGTCGGACCAAAATCCGGATACTTACGGTTGTATAATTCAATAACCTTTCCCCTTATGCTCACTGAAATTCTCCTATTACCCGGCCTGCCCCTCAACCTGTGAATAATACCCCTTTCTTTATCAATCCTGACTCTCTTTACTAACCGCTTCGTCTGCCTGTAAGATAATCCTAAAACCTCTGATGCCTTTAATGCTGTCATAGACCTTTCTATAACCTTATTAATTATAGCAAGCCTCCTTAATTCCTTTGAGCTCATCCTGATAATATCCTCCATACTTACCATGCCTCCTTTATTGAGACATAGTATATCATCAATATGGGGACATTATCATTTTGGTACAACAGGAATTTTAAAATATCTGATAAATTTTAAACCCACTTTAATAATGCTTGACAAAAAAATTAAATGGAAAAATATTCCAGATAATTTTAATAATTAAGCGATATATGAGATATTTATTTGTTTTTGTTTATTTTTTTGTGATGCTTCTTATAGGCATAATATCTGTTTTTAAGGTAAAGACAGATGATGATTTTTTTGTCGGGGGAAGAAAATCAGGCACCTGGCTTATAACAGGGAGCCTGACAGCTACAATTCTCGGAAGCTCAGCTGTGCTGGGGACGTCAAACATGGCCTATAATATGGGTTTTTCTGCAATGTGGTGGCTTTTATGCGCTTTTTCCGGGTTGCTGATACTTTATCCCCTTGCAGGGCTGGTAAGAAGGTACGGCAATTATTCCTTCCCTGAGCTTATTGGGTCTTTCTACGGCAGGCAGGCCTTTTATATATCTTCTGTGATAATACCCGTAGCCTGGACAGGAGTTGTATCAGCCCAGATAACAGGGTCTGCGAAGGTGCTGAACAGTTTTCTTTCCCTTGATTATTCCATTGCTGTCCTCATTTCAGGCTTCGTCTTCATGGCTTATACCCTTGCCGGAGGGCAGGTTGCGATCCTTAAGACAGATATTCTCCAGTCAGGCCTGATAATTACAGGGATACTTTATCTGTTCCTTTTTGTAATGTTTTCAGGAGAAGGAGAGGTGTTTTCAGAGATACCGGCCAGTTTCCCGTTTTCTGAAGGGTTCGGGTGGTTTGAACTGATTGTCCTGTTCCTGACGCTTTCAACCACATATTTTGTGGGCCCTGATATATATTCAAGGCTTTTCTGCGCAAAAAATGAGAAGACTGCCAGAAGAAGCGTTATTTTCACATCCTTTATAATACTTATATTTTCATTTGTCATTGTCTATCTTGGCGTATATGCAAGAAACATCTTAAATGCCGATACAAAAAGCCAGACTGTGCTTGTAGAATTATCTTTCCATATGCTTCCCGGGTGGGCGATAGGCCTTATGACCGCGGCACTGCTTTCTGCTATAATGAGTTCTGCAGATACGACCCTGCTGACAGCATCTACAATAATAAGCGAGATATTCTGCATAAATAAGAGAGAAAGGTTCAGGCCTTTAACAAGGATTTTTATTGTTGTAACAGGTATATTAAGCATTTTATTTTCCCTTTATGTAAGAAATATAATATCCAGTCTTTTAACAGCCTTTACCATATTTTCAGGAAGCTTTATCATACCTGCCCTGGCAGGCCTTATCGGGTACAGGACATCAAAATGGAAGGTAAATACAGCAATAATAGCAGGCGGGGCAACAGCTCTTGCCGGGAAGGTCATTCTGCTTTCGGGGATGGATTTTAACGGAAATATAATTATAATCAGTGCTTTTTTCATTAATGCCCTGTTTCTGTTCTGGCCTGCAGGAAAAATCAATAAAATAAAACAAAAGAGTTGAGAAATCCGTAATACATACTATATTTTTTTAATTAAAAATTAAAACTAAAAACTTAAAGAGGTGGTTTTTTAATGTCAGAAAAATCTAAGAGCGGATGTTTAAGGCAGTTTCTTATAATTTGCCTTATTCTGTTTCTATTTCTTGCCGGTGTTGTGATTGGCATATCAATCTTTGTATCAAGCTTCAGCTCAAAGCCTAAAATAACCGACAATACCTATCTCACGTGGGATATAACGAATGTAAACGAATACAGAGAGACGCAGATGTTCCAGTTCGACAAACCCCTGAGTCTTGACACATTAAGGTCTATCTTTGACTCAGCAAAGGATGACAGCAGGATAGAAGGCCTGCTGATTGACCTTTCAGGGCAGTCTGTGGGAGCTTCAAGCGTAGAGGAAATAGAAGGCATGATCGTTGATTTTAAGAGCAAAGGAAAGAAATTGTATGCCTATGCTGATAATTTTATTCTGAATAATTACAGGCTGGCATCCCTTGCTGATAAGATCTATATGTCTGATACTGATAACTGCATGGTCTCCTTTACAGGCTATTCAATTTATACGCCATATATGAAGGATATGCTGGACAAGCTCGGGATAAAAATGCAGGTCCTTCACCAGGGCGAGTACAAGGGAGCAGGGGAGAACCTTTCAAGGACAGATATGAGCGATGCGGTTGAGGAGGATTATAAGAGGCTGTTTGGAAGCCTGTTCGATGAAAGGTTAAAGGGAATTGCTGAAAACAGGGGACTTGATAAAGAGAAGTTCTATTCAGATATCATGGAGGGCAAGTATGCTGCATTAACTGCCGGGGAAGCCCTCGATGCGGGATTGATAGATGAGCTTTGCTATTACAGGAATATTGAGGATAAAATAAAGGACGGAAAGAAGATAAACCTTGTCAAGATATCTGCATATACACCGAAATTCAGGAGAGCTGAAAAGAAGATAGCAGTTGTATATGCGGAGGGTGAGATAAGGACAGGAAGCAGCGGAAACCAGTTCTCACCATGGGGCGGTTTTACCAAGGTACTCGGAAGCGATACGGTCGTTAAGCAGTTTGAGGAGATATCAGGGGACGATTCAATAAAGGGAGTCATATTCAGGGTAAACAGCCCGGGCGGAAGCGCGCTGGCATCCCAGCTAATGCTTGATGCTGTAAAGGAAGTAAATGATAAGAAACCTGTCATAGTCAGCATGTCTTCAGTGGCAGCATCAGGCGGATATTACATATCCATGGCAAGCAGGAAGATAGTCCTCCAGCCCAGCACCATAACCGGGTCAATAGGAGTTGTATCCATATTTCCGGATATGTCTGAGACATATAAGAAGATTGGTATCAATATGGATGGTTTCCATGAAGGCAAATTCTCTGATTTCGGTTCGACACACAGGCCTTTGAATGAAGATGAAAAGGAATTCTATAATAAGATAGCAGGGAGTATATATACTGAGTTCAAGACAAGGGTATCAGAAAATAGAGGGATACCCATGGATGCGCTGGAAGAATATGCAAGAGGCAGGGTCTATTCCGGGCCTCAGGCTATTGAAGTCGGCCTTGCTGACGAGATCGGAGGGCTCCCAAAGGCGATTGAACTGCTCAAGAAAGAGCTGAATATTCCAGCTGATGAAGAGCTCCTTATTGTACAGTACCCCAAGGAAAAGACATTCTTTGAGATGATATCAGAAGGCGGATTCATGTCTCAGCTTATGGGGAAAAACTCATTGACAGCAAACTTTGAGGCTTATGAAAGCCTTGCAAAGGAAGCAACGACATGGATCGAAAGGTCCTTTCATTACAGCAGGACAACCAACCCCCTTATGCTGTATACAGGGCCTGCCATTACCGAATAATATAATCAGAAGCAGAAGCATAACAGAAGGATTGGGCCTTTTGGCCTAATCCTTCTTCAATACAATATTCCTTCCCTTTTTATATGAAAGTATTATTGCACTGAAGATAAGAAGGATTCCCAGCCCCTGGTTGAGGCTTATGGTCTCATGAAGAATTGTATAGGCAAGAATTATGGTTCCTACAGGTTCTCCCAGTATTGTAACGGCAATATTGGTGGAGCTTATATGCTTCAACCCCCAGTTGAAGGATGTATGCCCGATAAGCTGGGGAATTACAGCAAGAAGGAGCATGTAAATGTATGAATCCTTTGAATAGCCTGTGAAGGGTGTGCGGGAAACAAGCGAAAATACAAGCAGGAACAGTGCGCAGAAGGTGTAGACAAGTGTTATGTACTGCATGATACCCATTTTCTTCCTTACCCTGCTGCCTATTATGAGATAGCCGCTTGCCATTACAGCGCCTGCAAGTGCAAGCATATCTCCAAGAAAAGACTCTGAATTAAAGAGCATGGCCGTATCAGTGCCGGTTTTTGCAAAGACCATTATCACAGTTCCTCCAAATGACATCAGAATTCCAAGAAGAAGGTAGATCGAGTGCCTTTCCTTAAAGATCAGCCAGGAGAAGATACCTACAAATATCGGGTTGGTCGTGACAAGTACAACAGAATTGGCCACGCTTGTATGTTTCAGTGAGGCGATCCATGCTGTAAAATGCAGTGCCAGGAATAACCCGGCAATTATGCATAATATGATCTGGTTTTTATGGGCACTGAAAAGCCTCTTTTTCATGATTGCGGCATTTATGACAAGAAGGACTGCAGCTGAGATGGCCATGCGGTAGGTAGCGATCATTATCGGCGGGACATCGGTGCAGAATCTTATAAGTATTGAGGCAGTTGAAAGAGCCAGGAGGCCTGTAATTAAAATGACAATATTTTTTATCATAATAGACCTGTTTATACCATTTTGGTTTTTTGTCCATTTTTTTAAGAATTTCTTTAAACATAGGGATATATGCTGTAAGATATAGAAAAAAAAGGGTCTTTAGATGAAAGGATTATATTTTAACGGAAATGCACTGGAATACAGGGATCTTCCCACACCCCGCAGAAAGGCCGGAGAATCCCTGATAAGGGTTGAATATGCCGGGATATGCAATACTGATATGGAGATAATAAAGGGATATATGGGATTTCAGGGGGTACTGGGGCATGAATTTGTCGGTGCAGTTGAGGAGTCTGACAATAAAGAGCTTACAGGAAAGAGAGTAACAGGGGAGATCAATCTGTACTGCGGTAAATGCGATTTCTGCAGACAGGGGAAATACACTCATTGTCCCGACAGGACAGTCCTTGGGATACAGGGAAAAGACGGATGCCTTGCTGAATACATTACGCTCCCTGACAGGAATGTAAAGATCATACCGGACGGCATATCAAGCCTGAATGCTGTCTTTATTGAACCTCTGGCGGCAGCATTAAGGCCTCTTAACCAGTTTAGCCCTGGAAGTGAAAGCTCGATCTGCGTGCTTGGCGACGGCAAACTGGGGATACTCTCAGCTATTGCTTTCAGCCGCTATTTTAAGGATGTAATTCTGATGGGTAAGCATGAAGAAAAACTGAAAAAGGCTGGAAAATTCGGCATAAAGACTGTAAAAACAGGTGATACAGACAGGAAATTCGATGTTACTGTCGACTGCACCGGGAAAAGTGACGGGATACTGCATGCATTGAATATTACAAAACCCGGAGGCTTTCTTGTCTTAAAGACCACATCAGCCGATAATACTGATATTAACCTTGCCGGTATAGTAATAAACGAGATCACGGTAGTGGGATCCAGATGCGGGGATTTTGACAGGGCCATAGAGTTTTTAAGAGGAAATATTGACCTTACACCTTTAATATCACATATTTTTACCCTTGATAAGGGCATTGAGGCATTTGAATTTTCCAGGAAAAAGGATGCTGTAAAGGTTATTATAAATATAAAAAATGGAGGTAGACAATGAACCAGGAATCATTTAAGATGATGATCCCGACACCATGCCCGTCGTGTATCGACATAAACGGATCCAGTTTATACATTGCAGATATAAGTACAGGAGAGATATCAGTAATAAATCTCAAGGACAGGTCTGTTTCAAAGAGAATATCATCAACAGTGGTAAGGCCTAAGCTTATTACATCAGATGAAGATTTTATCTATATCTATGATGAAATGTACAATGCCATAAACAGGATAGACCCTGAGACAGAGGACAGCTATCCCTTCGGGGGCTTTGTCAGGGCAAACCATCCATATTACGGCATTGCCGTTGATAAGAAGAATTTCTTCGTGCTGTCGCCTGACATACCATGGTACCCCTCAAGAAGCCTTTCCATATCTGTCTATGATAAAAATTCAAAGGTGCTTCTTGATACTTATCCTGCTCCCACTTATGGCTCAAGGGGGCTTTTCAGCGACGGCACCTGCCTGTATACCATGGATTTCATAAAAGGCTCGGTATTTGTGATGGATATAAAGACAGGAGTTGTAATTGATGAACAGCAGATTGCAGGCAGGAATCTTCTTGATATAGCCCTGCATGAGAAAACATTTTTTACCATTGATGCCAAAGAAAACAGCATACTGGGTTTTATGCGCTCTGAAAAGGACTATGACCTGCATGGCGAGCCGATGAAAAGTGAAATAGTACTGGGGGACGTATATATTAATAATGGGCCTGGGACCATTATAAACTGGATGACAGCCGGCCTGAAACCGGAAGACTACCTTCACCAGCATATTATGCAGCCGCCGGAGATAATCCCCGAGACTACTGATTCCCTCAAAGGCTACTGGGACGGTGCTGAATATCATGCTCCCCTTTTTAATATGAAGGATATGCCTCCGGGACAGGTGAGGGAGATTAAAATCAAATTCCAGGCAATTACAAGGGATTTAAGATTTCATCTTGACCCCGTGAAAACCCTGTCTTTTGAGGATATTCCAGAAGAGGTAAGCAGCAGGTTTCTTCTGAAAAAGCAGTATGAAAGGGCTGAAGGGGATGATAAAAAGCTGCTTGAGGCGATCGATAAGACCTTCCAGTTTACCAATGATAAGGTAAAGGAGGAGGCTGAAAAGATAACAGGGGATGAAAAGAACCTTCTTATTATGGTATTAAAGCTTTTCAGGCATGTAATAAAGGAGATAGAATACACACTTCCTTATCAGTCACTCCCTGTGCTGAAGATCCTCGAAGAGAAAAAGGGTTCATGCGGTAATCACAGCGCTTTATTCTCGAGCCTGTGCCAGAGCCTGGGATTTCCTACAAGGTCTATTATCGGCTTCTGCATCTGGGAAAATGATGCAAGGGCAGGATATCTTGACCACGAGATCCCGGAGGTCTATATACCGCCCTACGGTTTTATACCGATGGATACAAGCAGGTTCATGAGCATACCAAACTATTCAGGCCTGATAGGTGATGATTTCGTGAATTTCGGCAGGCTGGACAAAAGGTTCGTGGTCTGCGGATTCAGGGGATATTATGATACTGACTATTTCCGGTTCCTGTACCTGAACAGGAAGAAGGTAACAAGCAGGGGATATGCTGATACAAACGGCAATTTCTACGTTGACTGGAAGACAGTTATTTGAATATATGCAGAGCCCTGTGAGGGCTCTGCCGTATAATGCAGGCTGAGAAGCTGTGCTGAATAAAACAGGAATAATAATAATTTTCATAACAGACCCTAATAAATCATGCTTATTATGTCAAATATGCCGATAAAAACTTGATATAATTATAATATATTTATAGGTAGTTTTGAAAATTAAAAAAATATTATTAATATTATTGTGATATTTGCATTATTGGTTAATAATCTTTAACAGGAGCTTTAGTTATGAGTAATTACTACAGGTTGCTGGATGCAAATATTAACAGGGCATCAGAGGCTGCAAGGCTGCTTGAGGATTATGCAAGGTTCTGCATAAAAGACAGGCCTGTCCAGGCAAGGCTCAGGCAATTCCGCCATTCAATGCGTAAAAAGCTGTCCTTCATGGACAGCGCTTTGCTGGCGAACAGGGATCCTGTCAATGACTGCGGTACTATTACATCCCATTTTTCTTCTATTGATAATAAATCATCCGGGATGCAGATGGCTGTCGGGAACTTCAAGAGGATACAGGAAGCTGTAAGGACCATAGAGGAAACACTTAAAATTATGAAACTCTATGAGGAAAGCAAGGAATTCGAGAAGATCAGGTTCGATTCCTATCAGATTGAGAAGGAGTATATTGTCCTGATAAGGAAGAATATCCCCAGGGGGCTCTATGGCATTATTTCAGCAAAGCCTTCTTCAGGAGCAGGCACTATTGAGGCTGCTGTACAGATGGCTGATGCAGGCATTGGGATCATTCAGTACAGTGCAGATAAGATCAGCAGAGGGGTAATGCTTTCTGAATGTGCTAAAATAAGGGAAATTACAAAAGAAAGAGGAGCAGTCTTTATTATAAGGGATCATGCTGATATATGCCTAATTACAGATGCTGACGGCGTGCATCTGGAACAGGACGGCCTTCCTGCTGATTCTGCAAGGCTTATTCTGGGCAGCAGGATCATCGGAGTGTCGGTTCATTCTGAAAAACAGGCAAGGGATGCTCAAAAAAAAGGAGCGGATTATATCAGTGCAGGGCCTTTATTTGAGACTGGCATAAAAGAAGCTGTATGCATAAAAGAGGGATTTCAGTGCCTTGAATTTGCACTTAAGGGCATCAGTATCCCATGCATAGCAAGCGGTGGCATAAATGAGGGGAATATTGGCGCTGTTTTAAGGACAGGTGCTGAAAGATTTGAGATCGTCTCAGATATTTGGGGCCCGGGCGGTATCAGGGAGAATATAAAAATGCTCCAGGTCATCATTGATCAGTATAGCGGGATTGATTAGGCCTCTTTGCCTTACCTGGGATAATCATGCTGCATCGGCTTATTCGGATACTTCACATCATCTGTTTATGGGTTTTTTTATCAGAAATATAGCATAAAGCACATTCAGAGTATTTTGATCTTTTTGAGGATCTGTTCCAGCTGTCCATTACTGACAGGGACTGATAAAAACCAGTCCATGCCTGCATTTGAACATATGATTTTTTCACTCTCCCTCTTTTCCGTTGAAAGTGCAATAATAGGGGTATGATCATCTGAATGGTTTTCCTTTTCCCTTATTGCTTTTGCGGCCTCTATTCCGCTCATGACCGGCATCTGAACATTCATTAGAATAAGGTCAGGGCTTTCCCTTTCAAATATTTCTATTGCCTCTATCCCGTTTGATGCTTTCAGTATACAAGCGTCCGGATATATATTGCTGATCAATTCTACCAGAAGAAGCATATTGATATTGAAATACTCTGCGATTAGAATAACAGGACCGCCTTGCCTGGTTTTCTTTAAAAGGCCTTCTTTTGTATCCATATTGCCCTTTTTGTCTGTTTCAGTGCTGATAATATTCTTTAGAGCATGAAAGAGGCCATCCGGCATAACCGGCTTTTGAATATTCTGGTAAATATCAAGCTTTTTGCATTCTGCCTCAATAGGGCCGGTATCGCACAGGTTATGAAGCAGGACGACAGGAAGCTTGCCGGCAGGTATTTTCAGGTCCTTCCTTATTACCTTTACTGTTTCTATTCCATTAAGGACCGGCATATCATAGTCGATCAGAACTGCATCAAATGGTTCTGATGCTTCAATCAGCTTTATGGCATGGTATCCGCCATTACAGCTTATGCAGTCTATTTCCCAGCCTGCCAGCATCTCTTTGATGATTCTGATGCTTTCATCATTATCATCTATCAAAAGGATCTTTTTCAGGTTTTTCAGCCTGTTTTTTTTATGGCTCCTGCCGTAATCATATTCTGTCTCTAACTGGAAGAAATAGGTTGTCCCCCTGTCCGGCTCGCTTGAGAAATTGATCCTGCTTCCCATCTTCCTAAGGATATGGTTAGCCAGTATCAGGCCAAGCTTCGTATAATCCGACCTGCTGTTATTAAGCTCATCATTCTCATTAAGAACACTGATTATCTCCTTCTTTTTTTCCTGGCGGATTATAAGGCCTGTATCTCGTATGGAAAAATTGAAGATACCCTTCCTTTCATCATGCGGGCTAAAATTTATTTTCAGCTCAATTTCCCCGCTTTCAGTATGTTTTACAGCGTTTATAAGGAAGCTTATAAGTATCTTTTTCAGCTGAACTGGATCAGTATCTGCAAATCGGGGCATGTCAGGGCCCTGATCATATAGAATTTCAATATTCTTATTCCACGCCTGAGCCCTTATAGCCTCGAGCGCCTGTCTTAAAAGCGCCGGCATGTCAGTCTTTGATGTTTCCAGGGTCAGCCTGTCTGTTTCCAGCATGCATATATCAACTATGTTTTCCATATTATTCAGCAGGGTCCTGGCTGAAATGGCGGCGTTTTCTATATACTGAAGCTGGGAATTGTCCTGAGGGGTCTCTTTCAGGAGGTTAAGAAAGCCGATGATCCCGCTGAGGGAATTCTTTATATCATTGCTCATGTTAATCAGAAGATGCAGAGGGGTATTCGGGTCATAAACCGCATGTTTCCCCGGCTGGCTGAAAATATCCACTGTTTCCATTTCCTCAAGCATGGCGAGCTTATCAGAAATTAGAGCATCATTTTCAGACTCTTTAACTATATCATTGTAATAGCTGTAGATCTCATCAGCCATTTTATCAAGTGCTTCAGGGTCATGATATACAGGTAATTCAGCATCCATTATATCCATTTGCGTCATGTCAGCATGCTGCTGTTTATTTAAATCTTTCAGCGTAGAATAATTAACAGCTGTCCTGTCATCCCTGGGGTGTCCTTTCCTGTTATTCAGGATCAGGCACGTATTTTTCAGCTTGCCGGGTATGGTTTTTAAATAGCTTAACGATTCATCATCATTCAAATACCCCGGCCTTATTTCATTAAAGACAGCTATGGCTTCTGAATATTCACCGGATTCGCATAATCTGAAAGCAAGCTCCTTCATGGTTTTGTACTTTCTTTCTTCCTGTTTCAGCATGCTGTATGCATCAATCAGCATTCTGTAGGGATACAGGAATTCCTTTTTTAGGCCTTTAGCCCTGCTGAATATCTCAATTATCATGGCAAGATTGCCCTTTGATTTGTAGTATTCACCTATCCATTTAAAATATTCTTCTGATTTTGAGGAATTAGTCATCTTTAACAGGATAAATGCATATTTTTCCAGCAGGACAGTATTATCCGGGCTGTACTGGACAAGGCGGTTGAACATCCTGTCAGCCTTTTCTGCATCCTGAAAGTCGATGCCTTCCAGGATATATTCGCATTCATCTGAATCAACTGCCTTTATTATTTCAGCTTCAGCTTTTTCATAATCGCCTTTCTGCAGGAACAGGGCCAGTATACCTTTTTTTGCATTTATGTTATGCGGGTCTATTTCAAATATTTTATTAAAGATCTCCAGTGCATCGTCCAGATTGTTTCTGGCTGTCATGGAATATGCAAATTTCAGGTACTTTTCTGTTGCCTTATAGTTCATTCCCTCCGCAATGTACCTGTCGGCAAGATTCTCAAGCAGCTCGAGGTTGTCAGGCTGAATTTCATTCATCTTTTCATATACAGAAATTGAGTTCCTTGTCTGCTGATGCTTCTCATAAAATGCAGCCAGGTCCTGGTATAATGAAACGGATTCTGCCGTAAAACCCTGCCTGTTATAAAGATCAGCCAGCCTTGAATATATCTCCGGGTCTTTTCTGTTAATACGGATGATCTTCCTGTAGACGGCTATTGCCTGCAGGGGGTAATTGTTCTTCTCAAGGGCCCTTGCATAGGATGCATAGTACCTGGATGCATTATCCCAGTCCCTGAGCATCTGGTAAAGGTCGCCCAATGTATTATAAAGCTTCTTTTCATGAGGGAAAAGCCCCAGAATGCTCTTATATTCCCTGATGGCATCATGATATAGACCCTTCCTGCTGAGATTTTCAGCAACATTAACGAGGCTTGAGAATATTTCCCTGTTATTCTTCAACATGGTTTTCAGACCCGATTATAGACCTGTATTAATTATAATTATAATATAAAAATTATTTTTGTAAATAAAAATTAATATTTTTTTGATTTCCTGTAGAGGCATTTCATTTTTGAATTCAGTTTATTGCTGTTTTAATAATTTTTGACATTATTGCTATATAAGAAGATAATATTGCATTATAGCTGATCTAATTTATATTTTGGAGTGCGGTTATGAGAACAGTCCTGAAGAATGCACGGATATTCGTAGGGAACGGGGAGATAATTGAAAGATCTTCAGTCCTTGTTGAGGACGGCAGGATAGAAGGGATATGCAAAAATACCCCGGAGGGCAGTGAAGGGGTAGACCTTTCCGGATGTACGATCTTTCCGGGGTTTATTGACTGTCATGTGCATCTCTGCCTTGATGGAAGGCCTGATTCAGGCTCGATCTATTCATCAGATGATCATTATGATATTGCCTACAGGGCATGCAGGTTTGCAGAGGATACCCTGATGGCTGGGGTAACCACGGTACGGGATATGGGGGGTATGGATTTTATTGATATTTCCCTGAGGAATTCTATAAACAACGGAACGCTGAAAGGCCCCAGGATACTTGCAGGCGGGAGGCTGATATGCATGACAGGGGGCCATGGCTGGCAGATCGGGGGGAGGGAAGCAGACGGCCCTGATGATATGGCAAGGGCTGTCAGGGAGCAGGTTAAGAAGGGGGCGGACATAATAAAGCTTATGGCGACCGGCGGAGTGATCACGCCCGGTGTAGAGGCAGGAGCAATACAGCTTTCTGTCGGGGAAATGTCTGCAGGGGTTGCAGAGGCCAGGAAAGCCGGAAGAAAGACCGCTGCTCATGCGCAGAGTGCAGAGGGAATAATGAATGCACTGAAAGCAGGCATAGATACCATTGAACACGGTTACGGCATGAATGACCGGATAGCTGATTTCATGAAACAGGACCGAAAGGCTGTGATACCTACAATAAAGGCAGCCCTTGATCTTTTTGACAGCGCTTCAAAAAGGCTGATCCCTGATTTTATGATAAAGAAACTGGAAACATTGAAGCCCGAGATCTTCCGAAGCATAGGTAAGACAATTAGCTCCGGGGTAATTACAGGAGCAGGGACAGATGCAGGAACGCCGTTTAATTATCATGGGCAGAACCTTGCAGAGATAGCTAACCTTATAGAATTCGGCATGCCTGTGAACCGTGCGTTCCAGTCTGCTACCCTGACAGCAGCACAGATACTGGGCATCGACAGCCGGACAGGCTCTATCGAGGACGGCAAGCTTGCAGATATTGTGGCGTTTGAGGGGAATCCGCTTGAGGATACCGGAGTTCTGACAAAAAAGGAAAGTATAGTTTTTATAATGAAAGAGGGGAAAATTATTAAGAATATAAGAGGCTGATAATATGAAAAAATCTATTTTATACAGGCTTTTCAGGATCGGGTCCGTTCCCGGGAAGATCAGGCAGGTTATCGAATCAGAGAATATCAGGATCCTGGAAGAGGGCATCAGCGGATGGTTCAGGGCAGGAAATGTAAAGGGCCCGCACAAGCGCTATATCTGCCGTAGAAGCTGGTTTTTAGGCTTTCTTGCTGTTACTGCCTCAAGGATCATCTTTTATTCATTCGGCAAACGCCAGATAAATATCCTGTTATCCGATCCCGGTATCAAAGAGCTTTATATAGGCATGCCAAAGCCCGAAACCCTGTCAATATCATTTGAGGCTTCGGCCTTTCGTACCGGATGGAAGGGCAGTCTTCAATATGATTTCAAAACAGACAAAGCCCCTCAGTTCTATGATATTCTGCTGTCTTACGGTGCAAGCAGGGCAGATCATAAAGGATAAGAGGAGAGATCCTATATTTTCCAGAATTGCGGTGTGAAGATCACAAGTACTGTAAACAGCTCAAGCCTTCCAGCCATCATTATAAAGCTTAAGAAGATCTTTATATAACCCTGAAGAAAGCCATAGTTCATTGAAGCCCCGATCTTCCCGAAACCTGGCCCTATATTGCCGAGCGTAACAAGGGCTGAGCTTATGGATGTAGTGATATCATTTCCTCCGCTTGCAACAACGGCAGTTGCAGCAATTATCAGCAGGACATAAAGAAAGATGAATGCGGATATTGAATATAAGATGTCCTTTTTTACAATATTGTCACCTATCCTGACCCATGATACGCTTCTCGGGTGCAGGAGGTATTTCATCTCCTTTATGCTGTTCTTGAACATCACTATTATCCTTATTACCTTAATGCCTCCCCCTGTGCTTCCTGAGCATCCTCCCACCCACATAAGGGTAAACAGTATGATCTTTGAGAAAAACGGCCAGGCCTCAAAATCCTGGGTCGAATAGCCTGTCGTTGTCAGTATGCTTGCCGACTGGAAGCTGGCATGCCGTATGGAGTCAGAAAGGCCGTTCTCAGATACATAAAAGAGGTTAAGGCTTATGAGCACGGCGGCAGCAATAAAAATGGATATATAAATCCTGAATTCTATATTCTTGAAGAATGCCCTGATATTTCCGGAAAAGACCCTGAAATAGAGTGAGAAATTAACACCAGCCGCAAGCATGAAGATGGTTATTATCCAGTGGATGTAAGGAGATGCATAAAACCCGATGCTCTGGTTCTTCGGGGAGAACCCTCCTGTCGCAAGTGTGCCGAATGTATGGGTGACAGCATCAAAAAGGTTCATCCCTGCGAGCATGAGCAGGATTATTTCCGCAGCAGTCAGCCCCAGGTATATTATCCACAGAAATTTTGCAGTCTGCGTGATCCTCGGACTGATCTTATCAAGAGACGGTCCAGGTGCTTCTGCTTTTATAAGCTTGAGCCCTCCGATGCCTATGAGGGGGAATACGGCCACTGTCAGGACTACTATCCCCATGCCCCCGAGCCAGTGTGTCAGGCTTCTCCAGAACAGGAGGCCCATCGGGAGCGCTTCGATGTCGGTAAGTATTGTTGCCCCGGTTGTTGTAAAACCGGACATTGTCTCAAAGTATGCATCAATGAAAGAGGGGATATGCCCTGAAATATAGAAGGGGATCGCACCGAAAAAGGATGCTGAGATCCAGCTTGAGGATACAAGCAAAAAACCATCCCTTATTGAGAGAAAATCCCTTTTATTATGCCTTGTCAGATGTAGTACAGCCATGGTCAGGACTACAATCATGATGATCGGGATAATGAATGACCTTATGATCCCGTATTCATGATAATAGACGGATACTGCCACAGGCAGAAGCATAAAAAGGGCAATGATGGCAAGTATGATCGAAAGCATTCTTGTTACAGATCTAATGTTCAAGCTATGAACACCCTTTCTATCTCTTCGAGATTTGACTTTTTCGTAACGACTATGATATCGTCTTTTTCCTCTATTATGAATTCACCGTCCGGTATATAGCTTTTGCTGACCCTGTTTACCACCAGGATAAGGCAGTTTCCGGGAAGCTGGATGTCTTTTATTGTCTTGCCTATTACAGGGCTGTTTTTTTCAATGGTCATCTCAATCACTTCTGCGTCCGTGCTGGCAAGCGTATGAAGGCTCTTTACCTTGCCCCTTCTTATAAGCTTTAATATTGAATTTACAATGGAATCATTCGGGCTTATCAATGCATCGATGCCAAGCCTGCTTGCAATATTCAGGTAATTTTTCTGCTTTACCAGTGCTATTGCTTTCTTTATGCCGTATAACTTGCTGTAGATCGCCATCAATACATTAAGCTCGGAATTATTTGTTGTCGTTATTATCAGATCGCAGTTTAACAGCTGTTCTTCTTCAAAAATATCCTCATCGGTTATATCCTCATTGATCACAAGAATTTCATGGTATTTTGATGCAAGCATCTTGGCGCGCTCTGCATCCTTTTCTATAAGCCTTATATATTTTTTCTGCCTGTGATAGAAGGGATTTTCGAAGAAATGGGAGAACCTGGTTTTTATTGTACTTTTGCCAAGGAGCATCTCAAGTATATAATCCCCGATAGTGCCTCCTCCTGCTATTACAATATTGTTTATCCTCTTTTTTTCCTTCCCGATAATTCCGAATATCTTATCCAGTTTTTCGGTGCTTGAGAGAATGTACAGCTGGTCATTTTCCCTTATTACTGTATCTCCTGATGCTATTATGAACTCATCATCCCTTATCGTGCCGGCTATGAGGAAATCCACCGGAATTATTTTCCTGAGCTCTGAAATGGCTCTTCCGGCCAGTACTGAATTTGAAGATACAAGTACCTTTCTCATCTGAAGATTGCTGTGCTCGAAAAATACCATATCACTTGTGACTCCATGATGTACAAGCTTTGCTATGGTATTTGCCGATTCAATCTCGGGGTTTACGACATAGTCAATTCCAAGATCGGGGTTTTTTATCAGTTTGGTATCATAATACCTTTTATCCCTGACCCTTGCAATATTGTATGTTTTTCTGTATTCATGATGGGCCATGCTGCAGGAGATGATATTAAGCTCATCAGAATCAGTCAGGCACACAAAAAAGTCAGCATTGTCCAGGCCTGCCTGCTCAAGAATGTCAATATCATTAACCTTGCCTGTTATCACCATGCAGTCGAGATTATCTGATACATATTTTGCAATTTCCTCGTCCTTTTCAATGACAACGACGTCTTTGCCTTCTGAGATCAGCTCTTTTGCTATCTGATACCCGGCAGTCCCTGCTCCGGCAATAACGACCTTCATAGCCCTGCACCCGCTTTACTTAAAAATAATTATTAACTGGACTATACCAGCCTTTCAGGCTCTTTCAATAAAAATTTAGTTTCCGCTTCCTCTAAAAAAAGGATAAGGATAAAACCAGGCCTTTCTTCTGAAATAAAGACCGTTTAATATAAAATTCAGTAATAATAAAGAAAATTTTTTAATACAGTAATTGAAGTGAAAAGATTTTGACTTTTATCATTATGCTGAATAATCTTTTTACAGCTGAAATAAAGGGGGATAAATATGAATATCATAAATATTGCAACAGGTGTGTCTGCTGTTCTTCTATCCGGAATTATGAGCATTATCCTGATATTTTTGATCTATAAGATTGACCTTCTAATAACCAGAAAGATAGATGAAGCTCAGCATCTTCTCGATGGCAATGTGTCTGTTTCCATAATGCTGGGCTCTATCCTCTTAAGCCAGGCAATACTGCTCCGCCATGCCATTCACCCTGTTATGACAGTAATCAGGACTTCCATGATCAGCAGGACATCCGGGCTTACCGTGGTTTCAACCATAGGCACTGCCATGCTGTTTGTCATTATTATGGCTGTGCTGTCCATTATCCTGGCCGGTATATCGATGTGGCTTTTTTCTGTAATGAACAGGAGAATAAAAGAGTATGACGAGATAATAAAAAACAATATTGCTGTTGCGATATTTTTAGCATTTGTTGTAATTTCCATTGCAATAATCATCGACCAGGGAATGGCTGACCTGGCCCAGTCCATAATACCTGAAGCAGAGAGGGGATTTATAAGGATACAGTAGCCTGATGTTCAGAAGCAAAAAAACTATATATAGCTGCCTGGTAATATTTATTGCAGCATTTTTCACAATGTTTATGCTGTCATGGGCAGTGTTCAGCGGCAAAAGAAGCGGAAACCCCATAGCCCTTGACAGGGGGCTTAGGAATAAAGGCTCGCTGAACTATTATAAATTAAGCGAAAATAATGATTACTATGGTATCACATACGGATTTATCGATTTTACAGGAAAAAAACAGAGGGTTTCATTCGATATTTCAAAGGTCTCCCACAGGGAACTGAGTGATAAATTCGGCTATAATCAGCAGGAGACAGAAAAGAGGGTAATCGAAAGGCTGAAAGGGCAGATAGACCGGATTATCAGGGAAAGCGGCTTTTCCAGCTATATAAAATATACCATAACAGCCAGAAGGATCAATATTGATCCTGTGTCTGTCCCGTCAGGCATCTATTCAGAAGTGAAAAGGACAATGAAGGCAATATGCGATTATTACAGCAGTAATTTCATTATTGTTTTCGGGGAGGAGATAAAAGACAGAGGATTCTATTTAGATGGCGATCTTATAAAGATCGATTATAAAAAGCTGTCTCTTTGGAATTTGCCTCATCTTAAGGGATGTTTCAATGCTCTTTACAAGGCAGGTAATGGATATTCCAGGCAGAAATACCTGGGATTGTTCGTATCCTTTCTGCAGGAGATCGATTACAGGATACCTCCTGCCATTGTTGACAGCAAGGTGACAGGGGGAATATATATCCCTACTGATGTGCTGATAAATAACCGCGGCGACTGCGACTCAAAATCAATACTTTTCTGTTCTCTCTGGCAGAATTTCAGCGAGTCATCAATAATAATTATTGAAACTCATGAACATGCTCTCATAGGTGTTGAAGCTGTTCCCCAGCCGGGACAGTCCTTTGTAAGGATAGGCAACAGGTACTATGTACTATGCGAGGTTGCAGGCCCTGGCAAGAATTACCCCGGCTACAGCAACAGCATAAAGGGTACATATAAATACTACCTGATAAAATAAGCCTGCGGAATTTTTCCGGCATTCTATTTCCTTTAACCCTTTAAGCCTGCTATTTTATATGCTATTTTATGATTGTCATAATCAGGTAACAATACTATAATTTACTACTGAATTAGACTTGACACTATTTGAAGAAAATAGCTTAGGATTACAGGCTGGTTTTCCATATGACAGTTAAGATTGACAGGTATGAAATCCAAAAGGAGATCGGAAGGGGTGCAGCCGGCATAGTATATCAGGCATATGACCCGAGCCTGGGAAGGGTTGTTGCTGTCAAGATATTGAGGACTGACATCCTTGACCCTTATGAGAGGCAGGATTTCACGGAACGGTTCAGGAGGGAGGCCCAGACAGCAGGAAAGCTGTCTCATCCTAATATAGTGACCATTCATGACCTGGGAGAGGCTAATAATATCCTGTATATCATAATGGAGCTCATCACCGGCACAACACTGAAAGAACTGATTGATGAATCAAGGCAGTTCAATGTAAAAAGGGTGATGGATATACTGTCCCAGGTTGCCGGCGGGCTGGACTATGCTCACAAAAACGGTATTGTCCACAGGGATATCAAGCCTGCCAATATCATAATTGATTCAAAGAATGTAGCAAAAATTACGGATTTCGGGATAGCTAAAATCCCGGGTACAGATTCCACTCAGGTCGGAAGAGTGCTGGGAACCCCATTTTACATGAGCCCGGAGCAATTTACAGGAAAAAGGGTCTCTCATAAAAGCGACCTTTTCAGTTTCGGCATAATGGCTTATATGCTTTTATTCGGAAGAAAGCCTTTTGACGGGGAGACACTGCATAGAGTGGCATATCAGATAATATATGAAAACCCTGTATTTCCTGCGGATAATATGTTTTCACATAACAGGCTTCTTGTCGGTGTTATAAATAAGATAATGGCAAAAGACCCTGCAGAAAGGTATGAAACTGCATCGGAGTTTGTTTCTCAGCTGAGATCTGCTTTATTCAGGGACTCAGAAGACTATGAGCAGAAAATCATTGATATTGCAAAGCTGGAATGCATCAGCGATGATATGCCCCTTGAAGAAACTGAAGCAGGCAGCCGGCAGGTTGAAAGCATACCTGATGTCTCAGCCGGGTTCAGGCCTGATGATATTATTGCTCATTACTATAAAATAATAAATGAAATCGGGGCAAGCACTGTTGCAACAGTATATTTTGCTGAGAATATAAATCTCGGCAGGAATTTTGTTGTAAAGAAGATCCACCCTTCCCTTATGTTTGACAGGGATTTTATTGAGATATTCAAAAGGGAGATAAAGGCCCAGGCAAGGCTAAGCCACTATAATATAGCCCAGATAGTCCATTTTGACCCTCAGACCCTGAGTGTGATACAGGAGTATGTGGATGGGGAGACCATATTCCAGATCCTGGAAAAAAAGGGATCCCTTAAGGGCAGGGAGGCCCTGCCAATAATCCGCGGAATATTGAAGGGACTGGAATATGCCCATGATCATGGCATGGTACACAGGGAGATCAAGCCAAGCAATATCATGGTTGACAGGAACGGGGTGACAAAGATCACAGACTTTGGAATAGCCCTTATAAAGATAGAGGACCGAAAGAACCAGGCAGGCATAGGGCTGGGAATACCTGAATACATGAGCCCTGAACAGATAAGGGGGGACAGGAATATAGATTCAAGGACGGATATATACAGCCTGGGCATACTTATGTATGAGATGCTTGCCGGGAGGGTGCCGTTTGCCAGGGATCAGATAAAGAACATATCTGATTTTGCAATCATGGAGATGCAGTCATGCATGCCCCCCAAACCCCTTGCAGAAATAAAAAGCGGAATTGACAGGAAGCTGTCGGATATTGTCATGAAAGCCCTTGAAAAGGACCCTGATAAAAGGTTCCAGAGCTGTGATGAATTCCTGAGGGCTCTGGATAATATCAGGATTTCCTGATTATTGAATTGAATACTGGTTTTATTTGTCGTATAATTGAACATATCCGGAGCAGAAAATAAAAAATGGCCTGCATGAAAGATCTTATCAGCAATAGATACAGAATAACAGATAAACTCGGACAGGGGGGGATGGGGATCGTATACCTGGTGGAGGACAGCCTAAAGGACAATATGCTGTTTGCATTAAAGACAATAAGGCAGGATGTCCTTTCAAAAATGAAGGAGATAGGGATAAAGAGCTTTAAGAATGAATACGAGATGATGACAAGGCTGAAGCACCCGAACCTTGCACAGGTATATGAATTCGGGAATGACAGTGACAATTATTTCATAGTAATGGAATATCTCGAAGGAATCCTTCTTTCTGAATATTTAATGACTGATTTTGATAAAAACCGGATCAATGATATCCTTGTCCAGATACTGAGAGCGCTAGAGTATATCCACAGCAGGAACATAATGTACCGTGACATAAAGCCTGGCAATATTATGGTTGACGGCACTTCTGTAAAGCTTATGGATTTTGGCCTTGCCGGTTTTGAACTGAAAGGCGAAAGCAAGGTGAAGGGTACCATGCAGTATTTCTCCCCTGAGGCTATAAACAAGAAAGTAGGCTATTCAATGGATATATTCTCCCTTGGGCTGGTTTACTTTGAGATGCTTACAGGAGAGATGTTCTTCAGCACATCGCCGGAGGATTTTTCAGGCATCATAAACATGCTGTATAAAAGGGACAAATATATGGCCTTTATGAAAAAGAGGCTGAATCTGGTAAAGGACACAGATACAAGGAACATTGTGAGAAGAATGATCGAATACAGCCCGAAAGACAGGTATCAGGCCTGTTCGGAGGTCATCTCGGACATTAATCAGTGTTCAGGCAGGAATTATGAGTTCGAGACATCCGAGACAAAGGAAAGTTATGTGCTGGGAAATGCCTTTGCAGACAGGAAAGACGAATTCAGGGAGCTAAAGACCCAGCTGGCAAAAGCAGATGATCAGCATTTTTTTGTATATAACGGGAATGTAGGGGTCGGTAAAACAAGGCTTTTTATTGAATTTAAGAAATACTGCAGGCTGGGTGACATACTCTTTTTTGACAGCAGCTGTATGGAGGGGGAGATAAGAGAATACCATTATTTCGGTGATATTCTTCTTCAGATGATGACATATTCATCTGATGAGCTTCTGGGCAGGGCAGGCCCGTATCTGAAGCTTATGCTTCCGGATTCAGACAGATTGAGCAGGTTCAGGCCCCCTCAAATTATGGATAACCCGATGATGCTGAAAGAGATAACAATTCAGAATATCATAGACTATATAATAGAGTTCTATGGAGAGATACAAAAGAGGTTTGTAATTTACTTCAATGACCTTCAGTGGATAGATGACGGCTCAGCAGTGCTTCTCGAAGCCCTTTTAAGCAGGCTTAATATCAACAGCGGGATTAATATCTGCATCTATGCGAATATCAATGAAGAGAAGATAAAGAGCAGGGTAGTCAGGAGCATGCTTGAAAATGCAGGCATCAGGATACATGACCTGGGCCCCCTTGACGGGGAGGGCATAAGTGAGTATATTGAAAATGTTTTCGGTTCCCGTTTTATTGACAGGAGCATAAGTGAAAGCGTGCAGTTCATCAAAGAAAAAGTCGGAGGCAACCCGCTTTTCCTTGAGGAGCTTATTAAATCCCTGATCGAAAGCAATGTAATAATCAAGGATAACAGATACTGGAAGCTTTTGAAACCGGCGGAGGGCATTGAGATACCCAGGAATCTTCTGGATACTGTAAGAACAAGGGTAAAAAGGATATTGAAAGACAGGAACAGGGAGCATATCCTGCATATACTCGCTTTACTGAGGGTCGACCTGCCAATTGAGACCCTTATAGGAATGATCAGGAAGATATGCGGTATAGAGCCTGCAAAGGCCCTTATTGAGCTTGAGAGGATGGAAATACTTCAGCAGCACAGTGTAGAGAATTATTTCTATTATTCATTCACTTCAAGCATCATAAAGGATATAGTAAACAGGAGCGTAAAAGAGAGGAAAAGCATTAACCTCGACATTGCACGGAATATGGAGGCGATGATCGGTGATTCAGGCCAGTATAATGAAGAAATAGCATATCATTATATAGAGGCGGAAGTTAATGACAGAGCGCTTTTTTTCTGCAGGAAATGCGCTGATAATGCAAGAAAGGATTATTTCCATGAAAAGGCAGTAAAATATTATGATATTATGCTTTACAGCCTGAATCTTAGTATTATAGATGAGAGACTGGAAATAATGCTCTGCAAGGCCAGATCTCTTGAGGTACTGGGAAGATGGGATGAAGCCCTGTCAGTCCTGGATGACTGCAGAAAACATGCATCAGATGCCGGCAAACAGATTATCCTGGCTCAGATAAACAGCCTTTCAGGAAGGATATATCTCCAGAAAGGCGAGATAAACAAAGCCAAAAAAGCATTTGACCTAAGCCTTGAAATTTCAGAAAACACAGGAAATAAGGCTCTTATAGCTGAAAGTTATGACAATCTCGGCTCTTATTTCTATAATCAGTCATTGATGGATGAAGCAATGAAGTACCATTCAAAAAACAGGGATTACTTTCTCAGGGCAGGCGACAGAAGTGGTTACCTGAGGGCACTCAATAATATTGGAAATATTCATTTTGCAAGGTCCAATTATACCGAAGCTATTGAATGCTTTAAGAAGTGCCAGTATATAGCCCTGGAGCTTCATGACAAGAAAAGCATCGGGAATGCAGTAGGGAATCAGGGCAACGTTTATTACAATCAGGGGAATTTCGCCAAAGCATTTGAGTGTTATGAGATCGACAGGGACCTGTCAGAGGAGATAGGGGATAAAAGGGGGACCGGAATAGCCTGCGGGAACCTGGGCAGTGCCTGTTCATCTCTTGGAGATTATGCCAAAGCCCTGCATTATTATAATATTTACAAAAAGATATCAGAAGAATTAGGAGATAAGAAGGGTACAGGAGCTGCATCAGGCAATCTCGGAAGCATCTATTACTTCCAGGGGAAGACCTCAAAGGCTCTGTCATGCTTTAAGGAATATAAGAGGATTTCTGAGGAGATAAATGATCAGGATGGGATAAAGAATGCTGCACTGAATATCGGGAACATATATTATTACCAGGGCAGGCTGAAGAAGGCACTGAAGAATTACAGGCTCTCTGCAGGGATAGCCAGGAAGACCGGGGATAAAAGGGGCCTGGGGATCGCAGGGAATAATATCGGAAATATATATAAAGAACAGGGCAATTACAGGCAATCTATAAGTTTCTTTGAATCAGGCAGGGAGATATTTGAAGAGATAGGTGACAAAATGGCAGCAGGAATAACAGATGTTAATATAGGCATTGCTTATGCGGAGACAGGGGATTTTGAGCAGGCTTTCAGGCAGATCGAGAAGGCGTGCAGCATCTTTGATAAAACAGGGGACAGGCATGCTTCTGCAAATGCCTTCGGAAGCCTGGGGAATGTCTGCTATCTTGCCGGAGAATATGATAAAGCATTGCTGAATTATGATAAATCCCTGGGGATATTCAGGGAGATCGGGATAAAAGACCCTGATATCATTGATTACCTCCTGAAGAGTGCAGAAATCCTGCTGAGGAACGGGAGTACAGGCAAAGCAGCTGAAGCAAACAAAAAAGCCATGAAACTTGCAGAGGAGCTGGAGAATGAAGAATATATCAACAGGGCCAGGATACAGGGTTTTAGGGTCCTTGCAGTGAATGACAGGGTATCTGCATCTGCTTCCCTTCTGAAACTCCTTGAAAACGCCAGGGATGAAGAGGCAAAGGCAATGATATATTATGAGCTTTATTTCATTGAAGGAAAAAATCAGTACAGGGAAAAAGCCATCAGATCATATAGATCACTCTATGAAAAGCATAAGAAATTCTCATATAAAAAGGCCATGCAGGAATTGAAGGCAGAATAACTCCAATATCCGGGAAAACGGGTTCAGATGTCACCTTCCACGCCCTTTTATTCTGTAATAATACCGATATAAGAATCAAATAAGAACATGAGCCGCCAGATGACCCCTTTACGGCATAAGATAACTGAAGGTCTCTATGATAGCAGTCTGACCTGGCGCTGCTGAGTATTATGATGGAACAATATATGCACTGATCAATAAATCATTTGGAGTTTTGGCAAAAAAATGAGATAATTACAGCATGTTTCCATGGAATGCAGAGAAAAGCATAATTGACTCCCGTTACAGGATCATCGGCAATCTTGGGCAGGGGGGAATGGGTATTGTATACCTTGCAGAAGACATGCTGAGGGATAATATTACTTTTGCAGTAAAGACCATTAAACAAAATGTCCTTTCAAGCACCAGGCATTCAGGGATTGACAGCTTCAAGAACGAATATGAGATTATGACAAGGCTGAAGCACCCTAACCTCACACAGGTATTTGATTTCGGCAGGGATGGCGACAATTACTATATAGTAATGGAGTACCTTCAGGGCAGGATGCTTTCAGATATTATTCAGGAAAGCAAAAAAAAGCCTTTAGAATCATGTATCGAATATATGATACAGATGCTGAGGGCACTGGAGTATGTCCACAGCAGAGATATAATATACAGGGACATCAAGCCGGGTAATATCATGATAACAGAGCATGGGCTGAAGTTTCTGGATTTCGGGTTATCAGGGCTGCTGCAGGGAAGGGAGAAAAATGTTAAAGGGACACTGCTGTATATCTCCCCTGAAGCGCTTAGCGGCAATATTCAATATTCCATGGACATGTTCTCCCTCGGCCTTCTCTTTTTTGAACTGACAGCAGGAGAGCCTTTTTTTGGAGGCAGGGGGATTGAGATATGTGATATAATACAGATACTTCAGGACCCGGACCATTATTCAGATTTTCAGGAAAAAAGGCTGGGCCTTGCAGGCAGTTCCGGTTTCAGGGCAATAATAGATGGAATGACGAAATATTATCCAATGGACAGGTATAAAAAGTTTTCTGATATAATTGGCGATATAAATAAATCCTTCAACAGGGCCTATGAGTATGAATCCTCAGAGACAAAGGAAAGCTATGTTCTCGGCAATGCTTTTGCCGACAGGCACAGGGAAATGCAGATCCTTAAGGACGGCCTTGCCGGAAGCAGGAACCCATGCATGTTCATATACAGGGGAACTGCCGGTGCAGGTAAAACAAGGCTGTTCAGGGAGCTGAAGAAACACTGCAGGCTCAATTCCATTCCTTATTTCGAAAGCACATGCATGGAAGGCGGGATAAAGGAGTATTACTCGATATGTGAAATGCTTGAAAGGATGATAATCCTGTCATCCCGGGAACTGCTTCAAAGGTATGGCACAAACCTGAAACATATCCTTCCGGGTTTTACATACCTGGCTGAATTTCCGGATCCGGATGGGTCAGATGACCCTAAAGCCTTAAAGGATATAATTATCCAGAACGCAACGGATTTTATTCTGGGGTTCTGCAGGGAGAGCAGATACAAGGCTGCAATATGCTTTGATGACCTTCAGTGGATAGATGAAGGTTCTCTGGAGATGCTCAGGGTACTGCTCCACAAAATGAACATCTCAGAGACAGGATCGAAGGACCTTATTATAATTGCAAATATTGATGAGGGAAAGATAGAAAAAAAACAGGAATTTGCCGGGTTCTTCACTATGGAAGGATTAAAGACTGCTGACCTGCATCCTTTAGACCGGAATGGAGTGGCTGAGTTTATTGAGAAGATTTTCGGGTCCAGGTTCATAGATGAGAGCATCAGGAAATCTGTAGGAAAAATGCGCGATATGGTAAGCGGTAACCCTCTTTTCCTTGAACAGCTTATAAAATCCCTTATTGAAAACGATCTGATCATAAAGGACAGGGGGTACTGGAGATTGACCAGGGATATTGATGATATGGACATACCACCCAATCTTCTTGAGATAGCCAAAGCAAGGCTTGAAAAGATCATGAAAGAAAAGGATTACAGAAATGTCCTGCAGATATTGTCACTATTAAGGACTGACCTGGAATCAGGGCTTATAAGGGCAATAATAAAGAGCACCACGGATTCTGATGCAATGAGGATAGTCCTTGACCTGGAGAGGCTTGAGATAATGCAGTCGATAAGGACCGCCGGTTCATTCAAGTACTCATTTGCAAGCAGTACAGTCAAATACCTTGTAAGGGAAACTGTCAAAAACAGCCGGAAACTCCACAGCCTGCTTGCAGACATACTTGACAGGAATTATGGTGCTGTATCGGACCTTTTTACAGAAGAGACAGCCTATCATTATGAAAAAGGGGAAAATACAGATAAAGCTGTGGAATATTATATAAAATGCGGGGATAATGCTCAGTCCAGGTATTTTAATGAAAAGGCTGTAAGGTTTTATGATATCGCCCTTAAGCTGAAAAAAGGCTCAGATATGGCTGAGATCCTCGGTGTGCTTATTAGAAAGGCGATATCCCTGAAAGAACTTGGCCAATGGGATGATGCGCTTGAAATACTAAAAGATTGCGCTCTTATTGCTGAAAGATCAGAAAACAGGCTGATACTGGGAAAGATAAATAATATACGGGGGAGTATCCTTCTTCGGAAGGGGGATCTTGAATCTGCGGGGTGTTCATTTGAGGAGAGCAGAAGGATTGCTGAATCAGAAAACAATTATAAGCTTCTTGCAGAGACTATAACAAACATTATAAATTATTATTTTTATAAATCACAGTATGAAACTGCTATAGATATATTCAATAATAACAGGCATGTATGGGAAAAGTGCGGCGATATTCGGGGATATTCCACTGCACTTAATAATATTGGCAATATATATAATATACAGTCCAGGTTCAATGAAGCTATTGACTGCTTCATATCTTACAGGGATATCTCGATAAAAGCAGGTGATAAAAAGGGCTTTGCCAAAGCTGTATGCAATATGGGCAATGTATATAATAATCAGGGTGACTACAAAAAAGCCCTTGAATGCTACGAGGTATATAAGAAGATCTCGGAAGAGACAGGCGATAAAAGGGGTATAGGCTCTGCCGCAGGCAATATAGGCATTATATATTATGACCTGGGCAACTACCGTAAGGCACTGGACAACCATCTTCTGAACATGAGGCTGAGCATGGAGCTCGGGGACAAGATAGGGGCAGGTATTGCATATGGAAACCTCGGGATACTTTATTATGACCTGGGTGAATATGACAAAGCGCTTGATTACCATGAAAAGAGGAAAAAGGTTGCAGAAGAGATAGGGGATAGAAGAGGCACAGGCATAGCAACAGCCAATATGGGTACTGTATACTGTGCAATGGGGCATTATGACAAGGCCCTGAAATCCTATGAGATCTATAAAAAGATATCAGAAGAGATTGGTGACAGGATGGGCGAAGGGGCTGCATCAGGAAATATAGGCGGTGTCCTTCTTTACAGGGGAGATTTCCAGGAAGCACTGAAAATGCTTAAGGTAAGGGAAAAAATAGCGGAAGAAACCGGGGATAAACGCAGTATTGGCTTCGCATCCGGCAATATGGGCAAGGCTTATTATGAGCTGGGTCGGAAAGACATGGCATTGAGATGCTTTAACAAGGCTGCTGATATATTCAGAGCTCTTGGTATAAAGAGCCTTCTTGCCGAATTCCTCTGTGATAAATCCGTACTGCATCTGGATAACAGGGAGTATGAGGATGCAGAAAGCTGTATTCAGGAACTGGAGAAAACAGGGGCGGGGCTGAGGGATAAAGCGCTTCTTTTCAACATGGAGATGCTGAGGATAAGGATGATGGCTGTAAGCAATACAGAATCTGCAGTACGCAGAATGCTGGAAATGCTGAATGAGGAGCGGAGCAGAAGAGAAAAGGCGGAGATCTGTTTCCAGCTCTATATGCTGAAGGAAGAGGTAAAATACAGGAAAGAGGCACTCAGGCTCTACAGCGGCCTTTTTGAAGAGGAGCCGCTGTATGAGTTTGAAAAAAGAATCAGGATCCTCAAGAAAAAATCTAAATAATACCAGGAAGCTGTCATAATAAAATATTTTATCAGGCAGGCAGAATGAACATTAAAATCAGGAAAGGACTGCTGGATGATCGGTAACAGGTACAGGATCGTCAGGGAACTGGGGCATGGCGGTATGGGGATGGTATACCTTGTTGAAGATACCCTGAATGATGATATACCATTTGCCCTCAAGACCATTAAGCACAGCATTCTGGCTATGCAAGGAAAGAATGGCATAAATGAGCTTAAAAATGAATATGATATTATGACAAGGCTGAAGCATCCGAACCTGACACAGGTATATGAATTCGGACATGATGATGACAACTGCTTTATCGTGATGGAGTACCTGAAGGGCGGCCTGCTGTCAGGGAAAACAGGAAGCGGGCAAAAATGGGGTGCAGGCACAGCAGTTGATATTATTGTTCAGATTTTAAGGACTCTGGAATATATACACAGTAGAAATATAATATACAGAGATATCAAACCGAAAAATATCATGCTTTTAACAAATGGCATAAAACTGCTTGATTTCGGCTTTTCAGCCTTCTCACGGGTAAATGACAATTTGCTTAAGGGGACTATGCAGTATATGTCTCCTGATGGCCTGAAGGGAAATGTAAACACCTCTATGGATATATTTTCTCTCGGGCTTGTATTTTATGAGATGCTTGCAGGATTCACTTTCTTTTCAGGAAAAGAAGGAGCAGTCCTCGAGGTGCTCGGCAATGAGGACAGATACAGCATATATCATGAAGAGATGCTGCTTAAGATCAAGCAAAAACCCCTGAGGAATATAATTGGAAAGATGACATCATACCGGACAGACAGCAGATACAGACACTGTTCAGAGATCATAGATGATTTAAGGGCTGATTTTGACAGTGGAATTGAGTTTGAGACCTCTAATACAAAAAGCAGTTATGTCCTCGGTAATGCATTTATTAACAGGAAAAAGGAGCTTGAATTCCTCAGGCACCATCTGTTCAGCGGGAAAGGCAAAAATATCATTATATGCCATGGGCCTGTAGGAATAGGGAAAACAAGGCTTTTTACGGAGTTTAAGAAATACTGCCGCCTGAACGACATTAATTTTTTTGAAGCAAGCGCCATGGAGGGAGATGCAAGGCCTTATCAAACCATGGCAGAGATCCTGCACCAGGTACTGATCCTTTCCTCCCGTGAGATCACTGATAAATACGGCCAGTACCTTCTTCACCTGATTCATGGTTCTGAACTGCTTGAGGGTTATAAGATCTTTGAATTATATGACGATCCCAAACTGCAGAAGGAGATCACTGAACGGATGCTCTCAGATATGATAATTGAATTTGCATTCAGTCAGGATGCGCCCAGCATTATTTTTATAAATGACCTTCAGTATATTGATGAAGGGTCTGTAGACATACTGAAGGGCATACTGCACAGAACTGCACTTCAAGGAAAGGATGGACCAAACCTGCTTATATATGCAAATATAAATGAGAACAGGCTCAAAATAAAAAGCCCGGCTTCTGAATTGCTTTCGCTGAAACAGGCTGGAAGGCTGGATCTTCTTCCTCTGGATAATGAAGCAGTGCGGGAATACATTGAAAATATTTTTGGTGCAGAATGTACAGGCGGCAGCATAAGGGAGAAGATTGCAAGGATCAGGGAAAGGGTCGGGGGTAATCCTTTTTTTCTCGAAGAATTGATAAAATCGCTTATTGATAAGAACCTGATCAAAAAAGGTAGAATTTTCTGGGACCTTTCAAAAAAGATAAAAAAAAGTGATATACCGGAAAGCCTCCAGGATATTATCAGACAAAGAATAAAGAGGCTGAATGAGGATGAGGACAAAAAGAATATTCTCCAGGTACTGTCCCTTCTGAGAATCAACCTTTCCGCAGATGCAATAGTGAAGATAATACGAAGCATTTCCCCCATGGATTCAGCAAGGATGCTCATTGAACTTGAAAGGCTTGAAGTCCTCGAGGCCTCCAGGACAGCAGCAGGCGTAAATTATGGTTTCTGCAGTATGCTTACAAAGAATCTGGTTAAAAAAACGATAACTGACAAAAAAAAGACAAGCCTGCAGCTTGCAGAATCCCTTGAAGCAATTGGTACTGAATATCCGCTGTTTTATGCTGAGGAGACTGCATATCATTTTCTTGAGGGTGGTAACAGGGCAAAGGCAATACAGTATTATACGGTCTGCGGTGATAATGCCAAAAAGGCTTATTTTAACGAAAGAGCGATAAAAAATTATGATATTGTCCTGGGCCTGCTTGATAAATCTGATACAGATGAGATCCTTGATATAAAGCTGAAAAAGGCAGTATCCATGGAGATACTGGGAAAGTGGGAGGATGTGATGGAACTGCTTGCTGAGGCTATAAAAACAGCTGAGGTTTCAAACAGGGAAATATCCCTTGCAAAAATGCTTAATATAAATGGAAATATCCTCCTGAAAACGGGTAATTTCAATAAAGCAAAAGAATCCTTTGATCAGAGCCTGAAAATTGCAGAGAGGATTAAAATTGATCCAGTAATGGCTGAGACAATGAACAGTATTGTAAATTATTATTATAAAAGCTTTCAGTTTGATAAGGCCTTAATATGGAATGAAAGGTATAAGGACCTGTGCAACAGGATAAATGACAAAAAAGGGCTTAGCCAGGCCTTTAACAAGATCGGGACTATATATTTCGAGCAGTCAAGGTATAAAGAAGCAGTGGAATGCTTTGAAATATGTACTGATATCTGTGAAAGCATTGATGATAAGAAGGGATACGGTAATGCCATGGGAAATCTGGGAAATGTATACAACAAGCTGGGACAGTATAATGAGGCACTGGAATGTTTTTCAAGAGTTTCTTCAATACTGAAAGAGATTGGCGACAAACAGGGTACAGGTATTACATACGGCAATACCGGCATAGTGTATTCAAGGCTCGGCGAATATGAAAAGGCTCTGGAGTATTTTGACAGGCACCTGAAGGTATCGGAGGAAATTGGATACAAAGAGGGAGTAGGTGTAGCACTGCATAATACCGCCGTAGTATATTCAAGAACCGGCCAATATGAGAAAGCCCTGAAATATTATGAGATCCAGCGGCGTTTGTCAGAGGATATCGGTGATAAAAGGGGTATCAGGAATGCTGTGGCGAATATGGGGATTGTATTTCAACACTGCGGGAATTATGAAAAAGCAATCGAATGCTTCAATGTTCAGCTGGAGATCGCAATAGATATAGGGGATAAGCGTGAACAGGGCATTGCAAAAGGAAATTTGGCAGATGTATACCAGGAGTGCGGAGATTATGAACAGGCTGAAAGATACTATGATCTTGCAATCAGTATATTCAGGGAGCTGAAGGCTAAAAACCCGTTTTTAACAGCCTGCCTGCTCAGTAAAGCAGGGATCCTCTTTGACAGGAAGATCTATGATGATGCAAAAGTGATAAATGATGAAGCTCTCCGCATATCAATAGAGACAGATAATCATACCGGTATAATGAACGCAAAAATTCAATCCTGCAGAATAATGGGCAAAATGGATAAACCCTCAGCTGTGAGAAAATTGAAAGAATTGCTTTCGGAGGATATTGAAGATTATCAGAGTGCTGATATATATTCAGAACTCTACACTCTTACCCTTAATGATCAATACAGGCTTTCAGCAATAAATTTCTACGAGCTGGCTTATAAAAAGAAACCCAGGATCATCTATAAAAAAAGTATTGATAAACTAAGCAGAAGCAGCCAGGCCTGAAATTATAATTTGTCTTTCCCCTTGAATAACCAGCTGTATGCCGGGATTAATCAATATTTTATTTGATATTCTGATGCCTTAAAGTATTATAACCACCTGACATGTTTCTGAGAGGTTTCTTAGATGGGTATTCATACAGGTAAAAGGGACGGGAATATTGCAGGCATCATCTACGGTATTCTTGCATACGGGCTATGGGGAATGCTTCCCCTTTACTGGAAGCTTCTGAAGGCTGTATCTCCGTTAGAGACTCTTGCACACAGGATAGCATGGTCATTTTTATTTATGCTTCTGGTTGCAGGCATTTTCAAGGGCTGGAAAAGGATCAGGATTGTCGCATCCGATACAAAAAGAATGCTTTTAATGTTTGCATGCGGATTTATAATAAGCGCAAACTGGTATACCTATATCTATGCTGTAAACAGCGATCATGTAATCGAAGCGAGCATGGGCTATTTCATAAACCCTCTTGTTGTCGTTATGCTTGGTGTAACTGTCTTTAAGGAAGTCCTTTCCAGATGGCAGCTTATCGCAATTATCCTGGCCGGTGCAGGTGTTATCATTATAACAATACATTACGGAAGACTGCCCTGGATAGCGCTTCTGCTTGCTGGCACATTTGCACTGTACGGGCTTATAAAGAAGATAGCCAGGGTGGATTCTATCACCGGGCTGACACTGGAGACATTTATCGTAATGCCTGTTGCCCTGCTTTATATAGGAAGCCTTGAAAAAAACGGAAATGGGGTGCTGGGGGCCATGCCCCTGTCCACTGCTCTGCTGCTTGCCGGTACCGGCATTATTACTGCGGTTCCCCTTCTCTTTTATGCAAAATGCGTTGAAAACACCACCTTTTCCATGATGGGGTTCCTGCAGTATATTGCCCCGTCGATCAAGCTCATGCTGGGTATTTTTGTTTTCAGGGAATATTTTTCAATTATCCATTTCATAAGCTTCAGCTTTATCTGGACAGCTCTTTTTATCTTTACCCTTGCAAATATAGGAATATTAAGAAGAAGGGTATATGCAAATCCATGATATTTAATTGTTGCCAAAGGGACAGACTGTGTTAAAAGTATCTTATGGAAAGTATAATACTTGATATTAAGAATATCGTAAAATCATACGGCGATACAGTTGCTCTTGATAACTTCAGCCTCTCGCTTCACAGGGGGGAGATACTGGGGCTTTTAGGCCCCAATGGAGCCGGCAAGACCACTCTCATCTCTGTCCTATCTGGCACATTGAAGGATTTTTCCGGATCAGTTTCTTTTAAGGGCAGTGACCTTTTTTCAAATCCTGTACTGAAGAACAGAATGGGTATAGTACCCCAGGATATGGCTTTTTATGAAGATCTGAGCTGTATGGATAACCTTATGTTCTGGGGCGGGCTCTATGATGTCCCTGCATCCGAACTTAAGAAAAACTCAAAAGAGATCCTTGAACTTGTCGGCCTCAGCCAAAGGCTGAAGGAGCCTGTAAAGAATTTCTCGGGGGGTATGAAGCGCCGGCTTAATATTGCAATAGGGATGATCCACAAGCCTGAACTGCTCCTGCTGGATGAGCCTACTGTAGGGATCGATGTCCAGACAAAGGTGAATATCCTTGAGATAATCAAGGATGTCGGCAGGGAAGGCACATCTGTTATTTTTACAACACACCAGCTGTCAGAGGTTGAGGAAATATGCTCTCATATAGCCATTATGGACAAGGGCTCCATTAAAGCGCAGGGCACAATGACTGAGCTGATAAAAATCGTCGGTGAGAAAGAGATAGTAGAGATCACCGGTGAATTTGATGCTGAGATGGCCTCAAGCATACTGTCCAGCACAGGGAATGAGGGCTTTGATGTCCTTTCAGTTAATGAGGGCCTTGCCAGCCTGGCTTTTGACAATACTGACAGAATTCCCTCGCTTCTTGAGATAATGTTTAAGAACAATGTCCATATCGCAGATATAAAGATAAAATCCCCCAACCTGGAAGCTGTATTTCTCAAGCTTACTGGAAGGAGCCTTGAGGATTGAGGCGGATTCTCCTTATATTCAGGAATGACTTGAAAAGGCGCCTGAAATCACCCCTTGCAATCCTTGTGCTTATGATAACCCCTCTCATTATGACAGGCATAATAGGCTCTGTCTTCAGCCCGGGCAGTGATCAGAATGAACTGCCCAGAATAAAGGTCCTTATAGCCGACAAAGATAAAAACATAGGATCACAGATGTTTTTAGGCTCTTTCTCATCCCCTGAGATAAAGGATATGTTTGATATAAGCATGGTAGGGGAAGAGGACGGCATGAAACTCATATCAAAGGGCAAGGCATCAGCACTGGTTATCATACCTGAAAACTTTTCTGAAAAACTGATTAAAGCAGAAAAAACAGATCTGACCGTGATAAAGAACCCGGCTGAGCAGTTTCTTCCCAATATAGTTGAAGAATTCATGAATACATATGCTGTGATTATCTCAGGCCTGGTGCTGGCTTTTGAACCGGAGATAAAGGAGATAGACCGTACACTGAATAAAGAAATAGAGGATGTGAATATTCAGGATATGGTACCTTTCATGGAAAGAGGCAGGGCAAAGATAGAAAGCCTGGCTAAGTACCTTGACCCTCTTTTAATTAAGCTGAACAGCGAGGTAACGGGCAGGACAGAAGAGGAGAAGGGGACAGCCCTGAATCTTTTTTCCCATATATTACCCGGAATGACTATAATGTTTTTGTTTTTCATAATAGAGATATTTATCAGGGAGATACTGTCAGAGAGAGAAGATGGCAAACTTCAGCGCATGATGTTCTCTCCCCTTAAGACAGGCGAGATCATTATGGCAAGGATATTAAGCGGCTGGTTTATGGGTACGGCTGTCCTTATCCTTACTGTAGCAGCAGGCTCTATGGTATTTAATATTAAATGGGGCAGTTATTTGAGCCTTTTTCTTTTAAGTGCTGTTACATGCTTCTGTATTGCATCCCTGTTTTCACTTCTTAACTCCTTTTTTAAAAACAGGAACCAGGCAGGGGCTTTTTCTGCTCCAATAATACTTGGCTTCAGCGCATTCGGCGGGAGCATCCTGCCGGTCAACAACCTTCCTTCAGGGGTGCAGATCTTTTCAAGGATAACCCCCAATTACTGGTTCATTCAGGGCAGCCTGAAGATAAAAGATGGCATATTCCCTTCAGATTCTATATTCATTCTTATGGCGGCAGGCATCCTTCTTTTTATTTCAGCATCGGTAATGCTTAAAAAAAGGATAAAACTGTGAGCAGGGGTATTTAGCATTGAAGGTGTATTTTATATGAAGAATATCTGGCATATAGGTATAAATGATATCAGGATGATGGTAAGGGACAAGGTCTTCTTCTTCTGGACCCTTCTGTTTCCACTGGTCTTTATATTCATTTTCGGGAATATCTATAAGGACAGCGGCCCGGCCAAAGCGTCTCTTACTGTATTGAACCAGGACAGGGGAGAATGGGGCAGTTATTTTATCGAGAAGCTGAAATCACCGGATATTGAACTGGATGTGGCTGAGAGCGAACCTTCAGAATACAACCGAATACTGATAATACCTGAGGATTTCTCGGATAATATTGCCCTGAAAAAATCCCAGCCCCTCATATTCAGGAAGAATTCAAAGGCAAGTGTAAATGCAGCTGCCCAGGCAGAAACAAAGATAATCCAGGCAATAGCAAAGATAATAACAGAGCTTGTGCTTCAGGAAAGCGGTAATCCGGCTGGTTTCCAGGAAAATGCCTCCATGTATAAGGATATTGTGGAAGTGCGGACACAATTCCCGGAAGGTGCAGTCAAAAAGGTGCCTACTGGATTTGACCATACAATACCGGGTACGACAGTGCAGTTTATAATGATGATGGTCCTTATCTACGGAGGGATTACGGTCATGGAAGACCGTAAACACGGTGTCCTTACCCGTATATTATTCTCAGACACTTCCATGTCCGAGCTATGGGGGGGTAAATTTCTGGGCAGGTTCATGATGGGCCTCCTGCAGGCTTTCATACTGGTTGTCGCAGGTGTCCTGCTGTTCAGGTTCAATATGGGCAATTTTTTCCTTTTTCTTCTTAATGTTGCTGTTTTTTCTGCAACTATTGCATCTCTCGGTATCTTTGTCGGTTCTGTGGTAGGAAAGGAAGACCTTATTGTAGGGATATCAGTCCTTGCTGCGAATATATTTTCAGCTCTTGGAGGATGCTGGTGGCCTATAGAGGTTGTACCCGAGACTTTCAAGAAGATAGCAATGATATCGCCTGCCTACTGGGCAATGGATTCATTCCATAAGATAATCTTCTTTAATAAGGGGCTGGCTGATATAATCCCCAATCTCCTCGTGCTTCTGGGATGGGGATTTGTTTCCACTTTCCTGGCAGTAAGATATTTCAGGATAAAGGACTGAAAAGAAGGATCAGGCCTATGAATATAGTATCATGGAATGTAAACGGCATCAGGGCAATCCTGAAAAAGGGCTTTGAGGACTGGCTGAAGGAATATAGGCCGGATATACTGTGCATCCAGGAAACAAAGGTCTCAGAGGATAAACTTGATGATTTCAGCCTTGAAAATTCAGGCTATCACAGGTACTATGCCTGTGCTGAAAAAAAGGGATACAGCGGAGTAGCTATCTTTACAAAACTCAAACCGGAAGGGATAATAAGGACATTCTCCGATGGCAGTTTTGACAGCGAAGGGCGCCTTATAGGGTGTGATTATGGAAGCTATATTCTGCTTAACATTTATTTTCCGAACGGCAATATGTCTGAGGCAAGGCTGGATTACAAGCTCAGGTTCTATGAGTCATTCCTTTTTTACATAGATTCCTTAAAAAAAAGCGGGAAAAACATTATCTTCTGCGGTGATGTGAATACCGCACACAAGCCTGTAGACCTTGCAAGGCCTAAAGAGAATGAAAATACATCAGGATTCCTGCCTGTTGAGAGGGACTGGATTACAAGGGTAATAGAGCATGGCTTTGCTGATGTGTTCAGGCATTTTGACAAAGGGCCGGGCAGGTATACCTGGTGGGATTATAAGACAAGGGCGCGGGAAAGGAATGTAGGGTGGAGGCTTGACTACTTTTTCTGTAATGAGGAATTTCTTCCAGGGATAAAAAAATCCCTTATCCTTGACGATGTTCATGGTTCTGACCACTGCCCGGTCATGATTGAATTAGAGCATGAATAAACTGTTATCAGGGATGAAGTATTATTGTTTCTGATAGAGCAATATGCAGGGATCTCATGAAATGATATGGACTTTAGTATCCCATTTAATATAAAAAGTGACTATAATGACTCATGGATCAGATATTGTTAAGAAAACACCAGGTTATGAAAGAACGTATTATAAAATGTATTATTATCAGGGGTGATAAAGATTGATAATTGACCTTAATTCAGGATCTACAGCCGATCTGCTGGACAGTCTCTTTGAGGGTGTATATATTGTTGACAGGGAGAGGAGGATCGTCTACTGGAATACTGGTGCAGAGATTATTACAGGCTTTAAGAGGAAAGAGATAACGGGGAAGAGGTGTGCTGACAATATCCTGAAGCATGTTGACGATCTTGGAAGGGAGCTTTGTACCACAGGATGCCCTCTTGCACTCGTTATTTCAGGAGCTTCTCATAATGAGATGAAAATATACCTGCATCATAAGGACGGCCACAGGGTCCCCGTCAGGGTAAGGATTCAGCCGGTATATGACAATCAGGGCAAAATAAATGGTGCAATAGAGTTCTTTACTGAAATTTCTCATGACAGGAGCATACTTACTGAACTGGAGAAGGTAAAAAAGGAAGTTTACAGGGACCATCTGACAGGAATTGGGAACAGAAAATACGGAGAGCTCTACCTTGACAGGCTTTATGAACACTTCAGGCTTTATGATTCCCGGTTTGGAGTCCTTTATATAGATATAGATAACTTTAAGGAAGTCAATGACAGATACGGGCATGAGGCCGGCGACCAGGTGCTCAGGATGGCCGCCAATACAATCAGGAACTCGCTGAGGTCCTTTGATATACTCTTCAGAAACGGAGGGGATGAGTTTGTAGCTCTTCTGCCTTTATGCAATGATGAGGTTTTGGGCCAGATAGCAGAAAGAATAAGGGTACTGGTTGAAAGCAGTTTTCTGGACCTGGGCAGAGGGAAAACACTGAAAATTACTGTGTCAATAGGCACTGTTCTTTCATTTCCCGGATGTACAAAAAAAAGCCTTATAAATAAAGCTGATCAGAAGATGTATATAAGCAAGAATAATGGCAGAAACAGGGTCAGCTAAGGTCATTTCCCATAAAAAACAGTTATTATCTGATTAAACTATACCTGATAAAGGCCTTTCTTTTCAGCTTGCAATAATTTTGGTTCTGATCTAATAATTCTTAATTAAAGGGAAATTAAAACAGAATGGATTATTTTCAGTCTTTTAAGGAAGCATTGAAAAAAAGGCTTCAATGCTCATTAAATGAAACGATAAAGATCGTCTCAGCCAGGCCCCTGACCCCGAAGGAAGCCATAGGGAATCCCCACCGCAGGGATTTTCCACTGCTTAAGGGTAAGGAAGCCATGATAGAGGCTGATTTTAAAGGGTCAAAGGGACAGGCATTCACCGATATGCCAGGTGTTTTTGAGGGCAGTATAAGTGAATTTCTTGATATAAGCCTCAATAACAATTGTTCCAGGGGTATCTTCATTGCAGGCCTGAATGCTGTAATGCGCCATTTCAGCATCATAAGCAGTACTGTCCACTGCAGGAATGAAGAGCCGAAAATATGTTCAGAGAAGCTTTTGGGCTTTATCATAAAAAATTATGGAAGCCCAAAAATTGCATTTATTGGCTACCAGCCTGCCATGCTTGAAGTATTATCAAAGAGATTCAGCTTAAGGGCGGCGGACCTTGACAGAGACAATATAGGAAAAGAAAGGTTCGGAATGCAGATCGAAGGCCCCGAGAAAACCCCTGATATCCTAAAATGGGCCGATATAATCCTGGCGACCGGATCTCTGTTCGTAAATAAGACATTCAGCGGTCTCCAGAGTGAAAAACCCATGATATTTTACGGTGTAACGGCTGCTTATCCCGCATTTTTCTGCGGATATAAGAGGTTCTGCCCCTGCAGCAGGTAGCAGAGAGTAGAATAATCCTTAAATATCTGGAAATTCTCATGGCTTTTGATTGCAATGAAAAATACTAAATAAACGCGAAGCTGTTTTCTTCTAATATGCTTATTGACTTCAGCAATTGAAGCGATTATAATTAATATTTGAATCAGCGTATAAATATCAGCAATTAATAATAAATGCGATTTCGGGTGAAGACAGAATGAAAAAGGTTCAGAAAAAGAGAAATATTTCTGATTGCCTCATATTTATAGGGGTTTTATTAGGGGTTTTCTACTGGATTGCAGAATCAATAATACACTATTATTTATTTCCCGGACAGGGCCTTAAATCCCATATTTTCCCTGATCAGCCCCATGTATGGTCAACCCGCCTTTTTTTTGTCTTAATATTTATACTGATCGGCATATTTGCCCACCATCTTCTGTCAAAAGGCAAAAATATTGAAAGGGCTCTTGGCGACAGCGAGGTCAGATACAGGACCCTTGTCGAGACACTCAATGATGTCGTATTTATCCTTGATAAGAAGGGAACCTTTATATACCTCAATCCTGAGTCTGAAAAGGGGCTTGGTTACCGGAGAGATGAACTCATTAACAGGCCTTTCCAGGATATTTTGTCTCCTGAAAGCAGGGAAAAAGCTCTCAGAAATTTTAAAAGGGGGATAGCAGGAGAAAAAGTCCCAGCATATGAGATAGAGGTAATCGGCAAACAGGGTGAGAAAACCAGCTTTGAGGCCAATGTAGCAACCATGTTTGATGATAGCGGCAAGCCTACCGGAAGGATCGGGATAGCAAGGGATATCACCAGCAGAAAAGAAGTTGAAACGGCACTGCGTGAGAGCGAGGAAAAATTCAGGGTGCTGGCAGATTCCACTCCGACCGCTATCATGCTTTACCAGGATGACAAGTGGGTATATGCAAACCCTGCAGCGCAGGAGATAAGCGGATATCCTCAGGATGAACTGCTTAGAATGAACTTCTGGGACATAGTGCATCCCGATTATAAAGACCTGATCAAGCAGAGGGGTGAGGACAGGCAGAAGGGCAAGCCTGCTGAAAGAAGGTATGAGTTTAAGATAATCTGCAAAGATGGCAGAGAAAAATGGGTCGACCTGTCAGGTGCATCGACGATCATGGGAGGGAAACCTGCAGGGATCATATCAGTAATTGACATAACAGACAGGAAAAGATCTGAGGAAGCCATGCGCATCAGTGAAGAGAAATACCGCAACATACTTGAAAACATAGAGGATATTTACTTTGAACTTGATCTAGCCGGTTATGTGGTATTTTTTAATGACCAGCTGTGCAGGATATCCGGTTATACAAAAGAAGAGCTGCAGGGAATGAATTTCAAGAATTTCGCAAAACCTCCCTGGCAGAAATACCTGTATGAAAAATTTAAGGATATATATAAAACAGGCAAGCCGGTTAAACAGCTTGAATGGGAGGCAATAACCAGAGGCGGGGAATCCATCTGCATTGAAATATCAGTCACTCTGAAGAAGAACGTAGAAGGAAAGCCAACAGGTTTCCATGGAATAGCCCGCGATATAACCGAAAGAAAAAGGCTTGAAGCACAGCTTGTCCATGCAAAGAAGATGGAGTCGCTTGGCACGCTGGCCGGTGGGATCGCCCATGATTTTAACAACCTTCTGATGGCAATACAGGGTAATGCTGCTCTGATGTATTCTGACATCAATACTGCCCATCCCCGTTATAAGAACCTGCGCAATATTGAGAAGTGCGTTCAGAGCGGGTCAGAGCTGACCCGCCAGCTTCTGGGCTTTGCAAGGGGCGGCAAGTATGAGGTAAAAGCCACAGATATTAATTCTCTCATAGAGAAGACCACTGAGATGTTCAGCCATACAAAAAAAGAGATAGTCATACACACCGTATATGGAAAAGGCAGCTGTGTCGTTGAGGCTGACCAGAGCCAGATAGAGCAGGTCCTGCTGAATCTCTATGTAAATGCATGGCAGGCTATGCCTTCAGGCGGAGACCTTTATATTATGAGCGAGTCAGTCTTGCTGGAAGAAGATTTTGCAGACCAGTATCATGTCTCAGCCGGAAAATATGTAATGATATCCGTAAGGGATACCGGCACCGGCATTGATGAAAACATTAAACATCGCCTATTTGAGCCTTTTTTCACCACGAAGGAAATGTCTCGCGGTTCAGGGCTTGGCCTTGCATCTGCCTATGGGATAATCCAGAATCACAACGGTTTTATAACAGTGACCAGCGAAAAGGGCAAGGGTTCCACCTTCTGCATCTATCTGCCGGCATCAGACAAGTCCGTTCTAAAAGAAGCTGTATCTGAACAGGTAGAGATTCTTGCCGGTTCAGAAACTGTTCTGTTCATAGATGATGAAGAAATGATAATACAGGTTGGGACCAGCATGCTCAAGAACCTTGGTTATAGAGTCCTTACAGCTGTGAACGGCCAGGAAGCAATTGAAATATTTAAAGCCCGTCAGAATGAGATCGATATTGTTATCCTTGATATGATAATGCCTGGAATGAGCGGGAGCGAAGTATTTGACTGTCTTAAGGATATCAGGGAGGATATAAAGGTGATCCTTTCAAGCGGGTACAGCCTGGATGGCCAGGCAGAACAGATATTCCAGCGCGGCTGCAGGGGGTTTATACAAAAACCCTTCAAAATGAAGACGCTTTCCAAAAAGATTAGAGAAGCCCTCGATAAACCTAAGGCTGAATAACCCATCATCAGAACCGAAGCATTGATCATATACTGAGGATTAAAAAAAAACGTTGATTATATCCATTTTCCTGAATGCATTTCTATCTCCGTCCATATTACTGATATTTGAAGGAAAGGACTGAAATAGATTCTAAAATAAATGAAAAATAACTGTCTTTTTAAATCATCTTTTTCTTCTTAAGATAATTGAGTATCTTATCAGGTGTGACAGGCAGGAATCCTTCGCCGCTGTTAGTATAAAAACAAGAATTACAGACAGGAATAATAGTTTTATACTGCTCTTAAATAAAAATAATTGATTTAAATTTCAGATTCCATCCATTTCAGATAATTGCTTATTCTGGATGCAAAACAGTAAGGCAGGTTCATCAGTTTGAATTTTGTACCTCTGGGAGTAATACTATCTTTGATGGATATACCTCCGCTGTATAACCGTATTGCATTTTTGGACCCGGAGATGTCGACATAAGAATGAAGAGAGCGAAGAGTACCCTGTTTGCCTGATTTTATCTCTACCGGAATTACCCTGTTACCATACTGAAGAATAATATCAATTTCAGCACTTGATTGCCTTTTTTCCCTTACCCAGAAAAGAGGCTTTTTAATTTGATAATTGTCATTTGCAATAATTTCCTGGGCCACTATATGTTCAGCTAATATACCATTATAAAACGAATTGAGGTTATCATGCCTGAAGTATTCATTTTGCAGTCCAGCCGCATAATTAAGAAGCCCGGTATCAATAAGCTGTAGTTTCGGTTTTTTCCTCTTGTCAGGAAACAGAGGAATTTTTGTCTGTGTAGTAGGATAGCGAAGATATAGGAGCATTGCTCTTTCCAGTGTTCTTAATGAATCTCCCACCTCCCGTGACCGATATGGTGAATTGCCAAATTTTACAAATGTGATTCTTTTTCCTGCTTCAAAAGCTGAACTTTCTAATATATGGCGTATGATCATTGCGTTACTATTATTTTTTGCATATTTGCTGACATCATCAGTATAGGAAGTCAATAGTCCCTGATAAACAGGCTTTAGTGAAAATATATTATTATTTTCAATGAATAGGCTGACTGCTTCAGGCATGCCGCCAATCAGTGAATAATGGTGAAAAAGCTTCGCTATCCTGTCTAAAGACCATTCTGGAGCAGGGGTTTTTTTGTAATTGGACAGGACTTCTTCTTCTCCTGTTGCATGGAGAAATTCCTCAAAACACATAGGGTACAAATAGCGGTATTCCACTCTTCCTACAGGGAAGCTTATTTTGTGTGTATCCATCATGATTTCAAGGAGAGAACCTGCACCTATTACATAAAGATCCGGCATATCCTCAAAGAAATAGCGCATGCGCTGAACAGCATTTGCTGAATTCTGTATCTCATCAAGAAATAGAAGGGTATTTCCATTATTTTCCTTTTTTTTCTCAAGATATATCATTTGCATAATATCATTGAGGCTCCGTCGCTCATCATCAAAAAATTTTCGATCTGATAACAGCTCAAGGTTCAGGTAAATAAAATTATCAAATGATTCACCAAATTTATTTATGACAGTGGTTTTTCCGACTTGTCTTGCACCCCTGAGCACTAAAGGTTTTCTGTATTTTGATATCTTCCATTTATTAAGGTCATCTAAAATCTTTCGCCAAAAAATCAAGTTTCATCCCAGCCTTGTAATAATGTCAACCCAATTATTGCATAATTATGTAATAATGTCAACCCAATTATTGTATTATTTTGTAATAATGTAAGGGCAATATCTTTTTTAATTATATTACATTTATTTATATTGGAACTATGAATTATTTTATATGATTTACCATAAAGCTTATTTTCTTATCTGTGTATTTTAGAATTACAGATCTTTTTAGCCTTTTAAAAAGATCCCCTGTCAAAATAACCTTTATACCCCCCCCAATGAATTGACAGATGATACTTATGCAATATTTAATTGGCCATATTTTTCTTCTTAAGATAATTGAGTATCTTATCAGGTGTGACAGGCAGGGATCCTGCACGGTAGCCTGTTGCATCATAGATTGCATTTGCAATTGCGGGTGCTGTGGGGATGAGCGGAGGCTCGCCTATGCCGACTGCTCCGAAGGGCCCGGGGAATATACCGTCTTCAAGGAGTATGATATGGACTTTGGGCATTTCATCAGCCCTGATAAGGTGAAGTTCATTCATGGACTGTTCCCTGACCCTGCCGTGATCAAGGCTTATCTTTTCTTTCAGGGCATAGCCTATTCCCATACAGATCGATCCGTATATCTGCCCCTTTACGAAACGGGGGTTTATCGCCTTACCAATATAGTGGCAGGCGATCATGTCCAGGACCTTTACTTCACCGGTTTTTGAGTTTACGGAGACATGCGCCCATTGAGTGCCGTAGGTATACGGGTAATATGCCTTTCCCTGGCCTGTTTCAGGGTCAAGCATACCTGTATATTCATGGCCCTTAAATTCGCCTTTGCCTTTCAGTTCAAGACCTCTTTCAGCTGCTAACCTGTGGAGTTCCTTAAAGGATAACCCGGATGATCCATCCATGGAGATGAGACCTTCATTATTGAATTTCAGTGACTCCGGCCTGATTCCCAGATGCTTTCCGGCAAAGCCAAGCATTTTATCCCTCAGGTCCCTGGATGCAAGCAGAATAGCATTACCTGTAATGAAAGTCTGCCTGGATGCCACTGTTGAACCGCTGTTGGGTGTTTTGTGGGTATCCGGCTGTTGTATGCTTATGGAATCCAAGGGGATACCGAGGACCTCAGCTGCTATCTGACAGCTGATGGTTCCTGCGCCCTGGCCGTAATCCACTACACCTGTCTTCAGCTCAAATATTCCATCCCAGGTGCATTCAATAACTGCATTCCCGCTATCCCGTATGCCTGCGCCGAACCCTATGCCATAACAGCATGAAGCTATGCCTGTACCGTAATAGAAACTGTCATCAGCCCTGTCAGCTGAAGTTATGATGCTAATGCCTGAAGCTTTCTCCATTACAGCATTCAGTGAGGCCTGAACAGGTACATCAAAAAGAAGCTTCTGGCCTGTTATTGTCAGGGAATTCTTCTTAAGATAGTTTCTTGACCTGATCTCCGCAGGGGTAATTCCGCATGCTTCAGCCAGGCGGTCCATGTGGCTTTCAATTGCAAATGCCACCTGGGGCGCTCCGAAACCGCGCATTGCTCCTGACACAGGGTTGTTTGTATACACTGCGCGGGCCTTTACCCTGATATGGCCTGTTTCATAGGGGCCGCAGGAATGAACTGCAGCCTTTCTAAGGATATTTTTGCTCCATGATGCATATGCGCCTGCATCGGCATTAATACTGATATCATGGGCAAGGACCCTCCCGGTGTCCGGTTCGTATGCTGTCTTTATTCTGATTGAGAAGGGATGCCTCTTGCTTGTCTGAGCCAATGATTCTGACCGGTTGAACCTGACCTTTGCAGGCCTGTGCGTCAGGTAGCATGCAAGAGCTGAAAAGAGCTGAGTATGTATATCTTCACGCTTTCCGAAAGCCCCGCCTACATGAGGCTGGATCACCCTGACCTTTTCAGAGTCAAGCCCAAGTACCCTTGCAATATTAAGCCGGTCAAAAAACACATGCTGGGTAGGAGCAATTACTGTCAGTATATCATTATCCCAGTAAGATATCGTACTCTCAAGCTCTATTGGGCATTGTTCAACCCTGCTTGTACTGTATCTACCCTCCATTACAGGGAAATTTCCGGTAAAAAAGCTGTCAGGGTCGCCTTTCAGTACATTCTGTTCTGCCAGGAGGTTGCCATCCGGATGTATACGCGGTGCATCGGGAAGCAAAGCATCTTTAACATTGAGGACAGGTTCAAGGATCTCATAATCCACTTTCAGGTTCAGCGCCAGAGAGCGTGCCTGCTCTTCTGTCTCTGCAAGAACAACTGCTACCGGGTCTCCTGCCATTCTGGCCCTGTCACTGCAGAGCATTTCCCTGTCGCGGATCATCTTGCCGTAATTATTCTTCCCCGGAACATCGCGGGCTGTGAGAACCCTTATGAAGCCCTTCTTTCCTTTAAGCCCTGAAGAATCAATTGAGCGGATCAATGCAGATGGATACGGCGATGCTACAACAGCCCCGTAGATCATGTCCTTCTGTCTATAATCATCAGTAAAAAGAGCATTCCCGGTCATAATATCGTCTATGTGCCGGCGGACAGCTGGATGCCCCACATAGAGAAGCCTGGAGGACTTGCCTGTTATCTCTCCCTGGCTGATATTGATTATCGAAAAATCATCATCGATCTGTTCATCCATCATAATTTTAGATGCCAGCAGGGCAGCTTCTACATACTGTTCATACCCTGTGCATCTGCACAAAACAGGCTTTAAGGCTTTTGCCACATCGCTTCTGTCCGGGCTTGGGTTTGAGGAAAGCAGGGCATACATCCTTATTATCATTGCTGGCGTGCAGAATCCGCATTGGGGAGCAGAAGCCTTTTTCAGGGCTGTATGAATAGCCTCTGTGAGGGGATAATCCTTAAGGCCTTCAATGGTTGTGATTTCATGCCCTGATAATCTATCAAGGCTTATCTGGCATGAGTTTACAGCCCGGCCATCAAGAAGGACTGAACAGCTTCCGCATGCACCGGTCCCGCAACCTTCCTTGGTACCGGTAAGGCTGAATTCATCCCTTAAGACATCAATAAGCCTTGAGCCTCCAGGCTTATTGCTACTGACTGTTTTACCGTTAAGCCTGAATATTACAGAAGAAAAGGCAAGCAGGCATAATTGCAGGTTAAGGGGAAAAGAAGCTGATAATGGTTCTGATTGTCTGATAATCGTGCTTATAAATCCGTGATATAATAGTATGGATAATATAAGAACAGGGAAAATAGAGTATTTTCGAAGATATCTGCTGCAGGGCTTTGGCACCTGAAGAAGTGAAGATAAACATAAGAGGATAAAAAGAAATAAAAAATGGCGGCTGAAGCCTGTAAAAAATAAGGAAAAAAAGACTGCAAAGCTTATAATAAAGGCCTTATTAGTGGTAAAAGAAACTGATATATCTGAAGATACCTGTCTGAAATAATTTAAAATAATCAGAATTCCAGATAAATAAAGAAATGGCACCAGAAATTCAAGATTGTTCATGATTATACCCCCGTAATACTCATGCTGTATACTTGTCCTGACTGCAAAAAGCCTTTATACAAGCATATCATATAAGAAAATATAAATTGTAATGGGACAAAAGTCTAATATTTTTGCAGGTATTATTCCTGTATATTCCATGTTTATTTTATTTGCGATATTTTTTGCAAGCCAGGCTTTTTTGAGTATCCTTGTTCTTGAAGGAAGTCATATCTTGAAACAGGCTTTAATATATCTAATTTTTCCAAATAAAATACTTTCTAAAGAAGATATTAAAAATGGCTGCTATTGAAAATAGAAGAGCCGGGGCGATAATCCTGGCTGCAGGATATTCAAGGAGGATGGGTAATTTCAAGCCCCTTATGAAAGTGGGGGGGGAATGCCTGGTTGACAGGCTGATCGAAGAATTTCATCAATCAGGAGTATATCCTGCAGTAATTACAGGATACAGAGGAAAGCTGCTGGAAAACCATATTGGCAGCAGGGCTGTATGCGTCTATAATGAAAGGTTTGATGAGGGTATGTTCACCTCCATACAGGCTGGTATTATCTATTTTTCTGATACTGATGCTGAAGGTGTTTTCCTTTTGCCAGCAGATTATCCCCTTATATCCAGAGAGCATATAAGCTATATGTATTTAAGTGCGTGTAAAAACAGGGATAAATTCATAGTTGCCTGCTATATGGGGAGAAAAGGCCATCCCCTCTGGATACCGAAAAAGTATTTCAGAGAGATAGCCTTATATAATGGGGAAGGGGGCATAAAGCCTGTCATTGACAGGTACGACTATTCAGGTTCTCTGATCAGGCTGGAAATGCCTGATGATGCTGTTATCCTTGATATGAACACACCTGAGGCATACAGGAATATCCTTGATCATGAAAGTGAACAGGAGGCTTTTGATTTTTCCGGCAGAATATTCTTTGTAAATGCTGATAATCCAGACCTGGATGAAAAAAGTGCATTATCAGGCCCTCGATCTCAAAGGGCTCAGGCGTTGACAGTTCTGAAGAAACCTTGGGAATACAGGTTTAATGATGCTGTAATTTATTCAAGTGATGCAAAAAGAGCCCGCAGTATTTCTGATATTTTAGCAGATAATTTAAAAGCCTCAGGAATGGAGGCAGAAGTGCCGGTGATCATACTGCCCGAATTCAGGGATATCAGCTTAGGGGAATGGGATGGCATGCCCCCTGATGAATTAAAAAGAATACACCCTGAAGAATACTCCTTGATGGTAAAGAACCCTTTGATACACAGGGCAGGCGGTAAGGGTGAAAACTTTTATGATCTCCAGTACAGATGCAGTATGAAACTGCTGGATATAATAAAAAAATACTGCAGGGCCGGACAGAATAAAAGGGATATAATAGTGGTCACTCACAGGAGGAATATAATTGTTATGATGTGTGCTGTTTATGGCATAGAGCTTAAAGATCACCTTTTTGCCTGTAAAAAGGGTTTTTCTGTTATTGATGTTGATTTTGGAGGAGAATAATGAAGCTTCTTGAGATAAGAAAAGCGGTCGGAAAGACGCTTGCACATGACATTACCCGTATAATACCAGGTGAGTACAAGGGGCCGAGGTTTAAAAGGGGGCATATTATAAAAGAAGAAGATATCCCACTGATGTTATCAATGGGCAAAAAATATGTCTATATACGGGAAAATACATCCAACGGCATCCATGAGGATGAGGCGGCAATAAGAATAGCAAAGGCATCCGCAGGAAGGGGTATCAGCTTTACAGGGCCCGGGGAAGGCAAGATGGAGTTTATTGCTGAATATGACGGGCTTCTGAAGATTGATGTTGATCAGCTGAACAGGCTAATAGCCCCTGATGAGATAATGTTTGCGACCATACATACAGACCAGGTCGTCAAAAAGGGGCAGAAACTTGCAGGAACAAGGATAATCCCCCTGTCTGCAGAGGATAAAATTATTTCTGATGCTGAAAATATTCTGAAAACCGGCCCTCTTATGAAAGTGCTTCCTCTAAAGAGGATGAGAATAGGCGCTGTCATTACAGGGAGTGAAGTCTATGAGGGCGTGATAGAGGACAGTTTCGGCCCTGTTCTGGCCCGAAAGTTTACAGAGCTCGGAAGTCATGTGTATAAACAGGTTATATCTGATGATGATGAGAGCATGATAGTCCGCCATATAAGACAGCTTTACAGTGAAGGGGCTGAAATGATATGCGTGACCGGAGGCATGTCAGTGGACCCTGACGATGTGACTCCAAAAGCAATAGAAACTGCAGGGGCAGATATAATAAGCTATGGTGCCTGTGTACTCCCGGGGGCAATGTTCCTGCTTGCATATATTGGGGATGTACCTGTGATCGGCCTTCCGGGATGCATGATATACTCAGAGAGGACCATCTTTGATATTGTTGTCCCCAGGCTTCTTGCCGGTGAAAAATTATCAAAAAAGGATATAAAAAGCCTTGCTCACGGAGGCTACTGCAGGAACTGTAAATTATGCACATTCCCGGCATGTGAATTCGGGAAGTGATGCTATTAGGTAGATGTATTTTTTTGTCTATACATGAATCTGTCTGGAATGATAATATAAGAATAATGTGCTATCATTTACTTCTAAAGATTAAGCAGAGAGCGGTATTGTAATTCATAAAAATCATGGTATAATATCAATACTTAATTTTATGAATAATTTATTCAGGAGAAGAAGATGAAGATTGTAAAACCTGCTATTATTCTTGCATTTATGGTTCCTTTACTGCTTTTTTGTTTTAATCTGAGGTCCTTTTCAGTTACCTACCAGGTGGGCCCTGAAAGGTATTACAAGACACTCCAGGAAGTGTCGGACCTTCTTAATCCAGGCGATGTCGTTGAAGTTGACGGGGACAGCACATATCCCGGGGATGTCATTTTTGAAAGGGCAGGCAATGAAAATGATAAGATTTATATAACAGGGATAAGGATAAACGGGAACAGGCCTATCATTTCAGGTGGTACAAATGTGGTTACATTTGCAACTCCATGGCCTTATAATACAGCAGAAGGCGGGCACCATTATGTGTTTGAAGGATTTGAGATAACAGGTGGGACAAGCAGGGGCATATTCCATCAGGCAAGGGACCTTACAATAAGGGACTGCTATGTCCATGACTGTACCCATGGTATCCTGGGTGCAGATGAGGGATCCGGAAGCATACTGATTGAATATACTGAGGTTGCATACTGCGGGGATGGTTCAAGCAAACACCAGATATATATGGCGACAGATGAGGTAAATAATCCCGGCAGTGTTTTCAGGATGCAGCACTGTTATATACATGATGCTTCAGGCGGTAATAATGTAAAGAGCAGGGCAGAAAGGAACGAGATATATTATAACTGGGTAGAGGGCGCATATTACCATGAGCTTGAGCTGATAGGCGCTGATTACAATGCCTGCGGGGGGGACCAGGGCCTGGCAAGGGAAGACAGCGATGTTGTCGGTAATGTCCTTATAAAGAAGCAGACTGCCGCCGGCAACAACCCTGATTTTTTTGTAACCCGTATCGGAGGAGACGGGACAGGGGAGAGCCAGGGCCGTTACAGGTTTTTGAATAATACGATAATATGCGGGACATCTGCTGTTTTCAGGATATTTGATGCCCTTGAATCTGTTGAGATACAGAACAATGTCTTCTATAATCCGGACAATACAGTCCTTTTCAAAAGGACTGTAGAGGCTGACTGGGTAGCAGGATATGAGGTCATATCAGGCGAGAATAACTGGGTAAAGACAGGAACACAGGAGATACCGGCAGGGATCTCAGGGACAATAACAGGAGATGATCCGGATTTTATGGACCTTGCCGGGGGAGATCTATATCCCTCAGAAACAAGTGCTCTTGTCAATGCAGGGACCCTGCCTACAGAGAGCCTTCCTGGGTTTGAATTTCCAGACCCCCTTCCCCAGCCCCTTTATATGCCTCCGAATGGCAGTGTTGAAATGCCTGGCACAGCATCTGAGAGGAATATATCAGGGGCTGTTGATATTGGTGCATATGAGATCCAGTCAGGAGTCTCGGAATCTGCAGTAATAAGCCTTGCTGAACCATCTCTGAAGGGCATATGGGTATGGTCATATGACGGGTCGAAAAGCAGAGGCATAAGCATGAAGGGCTCAAGCTGGGAGAAAATACTGGATAATATATCGGCTTCACATATGGAGGCAGGAGATATCTCAGATGACGGTAATCTTGAGATAGTCTCCCTTTTCCCGGGCTACGGGCTCTGGTATTATAATATCTTACAGGCACAGTGGATAAATATTACAGGTGATGAGGCAGGATGCAATACCTTTACTCTGGCAAAGGCATCTTCTGAAAGCCCGGTCCAGGTAGTTGCATCAATGCAGGGTACAGGCATAAGGAGGTGGATATTCGGGGGTATCTGGTCTTCAGTCAGCAGTATGTATGCTGATTTGCTTTCTGCGGGCAATATTGACAGGGACGAAAACGGAATAGATGAGCTGATTGTAGTATTCAACGGGTATGATGGTTTATTCCTCTATGATTTTAATGCCTCAGGATTTTCAAACATTGCATCAGTAAGTGCATCACAGGCTGTGGCTGATGATATTACAGGGGACGGCTATGATGAAATGGCTGTTGAATTTGAGAATTACGGCATATATCTTGTAAGGTATATACCTGATAAAGCAGAATACTTCCGGGATCCAGGAGAAAAATATCCCTGTTTTGACATAAGGAATGAATTCAGCAAAAACAGCATCTGGGTATCAAAAAACCCGGATGGCAAAGGACTGCAGTTCAGCCGGATTACCTGCGGGTGGCCGGATACGGGGCATGATATAGGTACCGGGGATATATCCGGTACTGGAGGAGCAGAGGTAATTTTTACATATATGCAGAGAACATACTTTTATTCCTATGAGGCAAAAGGGTGGTCAACACTGGTAATTGCTCCGCTAAAGAGGATAATTTCAGGCAGGTTCACCGGCGGTGATAAGGATGATATTATTGCATGCGAGACCTCGTCAGGCAGTGTATATTTGAGAATAACATCCGCTTCTTCATGGGAAAACATTGCCGCATACGGTGATGCTGATGCAATGGCGGTTCTGAAATAGCTCTGTGTATAAGATATTAGGCAGGGATCTATATGCAAAGAAACAATTATAATCTCTATAAGATCAATATAAGGATTAATAATGATAAATACTGAAAAGGCAGCCAGAAAGATAGCAGGGCAGATAGAAGCCCATTTCAAGCCGAGGCATGAATTCATTGAGGTATCAGAGCATGATTTCAGCCATCTTGATATGTCATTTTACAACAATACCAGAAGTATCCTGGAAGAGAAGGGATTCCGGTATATCAGGGATATAGAGGATGTCACCCTTGCAAATGCTGATAAGAACCTGGACAGGGTGATGATCAGGACCATGCTTTCGAAAGACGGTAATATAATGGCAGGGATCTATCATCCCAAACTGAAAAAAAGCAGATTCCTTTTTTCAGTATGGCTTTTTTTCCAGAGAAAACTGCCCGGGAGAATTGTGGATTTTGAATCTGAATTTTCTGATTCAGTCTTTATCCTGACATCCACGGCAAAAAATGACTTTGATATGCCTCCAGGAGTGCTGGGAGAATTCTATCCCGGGAAAATATCAGTATCTCAGCTATACCAGCGTCATTTGGAGAGAATAGAAAAATATAAAACGGATAATCCAGGGGTAAACCTGGTGCCAAAAAAGAAGCTTGGTGATATTCTGGAATCTCAGAACAGAATCAACAGCATTGCAGCTGAATTCAGAAAGGAGATACTTATAACAAGGGAAGAGATCCAGAGGTTGGGGGGCCTGCCGAGATCTGTGACTGATGAAATATATAAAGAGATAGAAAAGATAAGGATGAATAACAGGAATACCGGAAGGACCTCTTAAGAATAGGTACTGGAGATATTATTAAAATTTTAGCTGAATAAAAAGGCTTAACAGGTGCAAATATTAAAATAGCTTTTATTTGGATAATAAAGGTACTATTTGACACAAATCCTAAACAGTATTAAATATTATTTGAAGTTAATACATCAAGCTTCGCGCATAAATTCCAGTGCGAAATTTGAGTTAATACCCATTTTCAGGACAAATTAAATGTTTAATATGGATGATCTGGATAAAAAACTTATTGATAGACGCTACAGGATAGTGAAGAGGCTTGGCAGCGGAGGTATGGGTATAGTCTATCTGGTTGAGGATACCCTGAAAGATAATATAAGCCTTGCCCTGAAAAAAATTAAGCATGATGTAATCAAAAACCATAAATCAACAGGCATATCATCATTGAAAAATGAGTACGAAATTATGACCAGGCTTAAGCACCCTAACCTTACAAGGGTTTATGATTTTGGTGAGGACAGGGATAATTACTATATTGTAATGGAATATCTTACTGGAACTCTTCTTTCCACTATGGAAATAGATGACCTTGAAACTGTACTGGAAATCCTGGTCCAGATGCTCAGGGCTCTTGAATATATTCACAGCAGGAACATAATCTATCGGGATATTAAACCTGACAATATAATGATTTTGGAAAAAAGGGTAAAGCTGATGGATTTTGGCATATCAAGCTATCTAAATTCAGAGGATAAAGAGAGAAAGACCAGGGGAACCCTGTCATATATTTCCCCTGAAGCGCTGGAAGGCAAAATGTCCTTTTCAACCGATATATTCTCTTCCGGGATAGTCTTATATGAGCTTTTATCAAAAAATCGCTTTTATGAACAGGACGAAAATATAGTAAGCATTATAATAAACCTTCTCAGCAGTCCGGATGAATTTAACAGGTATCAGGAGGAAAAACTAAAGCAGATAGAAGATGTGAATTTAAGGGGCATTATAAAAAAGATGATTTCCTACCATGCTGCTGACAGATATGACAGCTGTTCGGAAATCATTGGAGAAATAAATCGCTTTTTAGGCTATAATTACGATTATGAGACAGCAGAAACAAAACATAGTTATGTTCTTGGAAACGCATTTGCTGATAGGATTAAAGAAATTGACTGCTTAAAAAATAATATTTCGGTTCCATGTAACAGATGCAGGGCAATTATTTACAGCGGAACCTCCGGAATTGGAAAAACCAGGCTTTTCTCTGAATTTAAGAAATATTGCATACTGAATGGTATCAGCTTTTTTGAGGCAAGATGCATGGAAGCAGGGACCCGGCAATATTATGCTATAAGGGAAATCCTGTCTCAGATGATAAACATATCATCAGGCAGTATACTCGAGCAATACGGGAAATATCTAAGGCTTATAATGCCTGAAGATGAAAGGCTGAAAGATTTTGAATCACCGGATATTACTGATAATCCGGCACTGCTTCAGGATATTATAGTACAGAATATTACAGATTATATTATTATTCTTTCTAAAAACCAGAAGAATTACAGGATAATATATTTTGATGACCTTCAGTGGATAGATGAAGGTTCAACACTGATATTAAAAAACCTTTTATACAGGTCTGATCTTGCAGAAGGCGGCAGACAGCATCTCGTGTGCTATGCCAATATTAATAAAGACAGGTTGCCTGAAAACAGCAGTTTATATGGAATACTTGATATGAACCAGGTAAGCGTCCATGACCTCACTCCCCTGGATATGGACGGTGTCACTGAATATATTGAGAATGTGTTTGGCTCACAGTTTCTTGATGAAAGTATTAAAGAATCCGTAAAAAGCATCAAGGATAAGATAGGCAGTAATCCGTTTTTCCTGCAGGAATTCATCAAATCTCTTTTAGATAGGGGCATAATAGTAAAAGACAAAAGATGCTGGCGATTATTGAGCAATATTGATGGAGCTCATATCCCGCATAATATCATAGATATGGTAAAGCATAAACTTGATCTTCTGTTCGAGGACGACAACAAAAGGAAAATTTTGAAGATACTGTCTCTTTTAAGAATCGACCTCAGTGTTAGGGAAATTAAGATCATGCTAAGCAAAATAGCCGATGTTGATACAGCACAGGTACTGCTTGAGCTTGAAAACCTTGAAATACTGAAAACCTTAAAAATTAATAATATTGTTCATTATTCCTATAATAATATCCTGATAAAGGATCAGATCCGAAAGAGAATAGAGGACAAGCCGGAAATAGATCTTTTTCTGGCTGAAACGCTTGATTCCATATTTTTTGATGATGATGATATGGCAGAGGAAATTGCATTTCATTACGCTGAAGGCGGAAATATTAAAAAAGCAGTATCTTATTATGATAAATGCGGGGACTTTGCCCAAAAAAACTATTTTAACAACAGGGCAATGCAGTACTATGAAACTGCATTAAACCTTCTACAAAGCCATGATAAGGAAAGCAGCACGGAAATTATCAGAATAGAAATAAAGATTGCAGACCTGATGGAGCTTACAGGCCGGTTAAGTGACTCACATGAAATGTATAAAAGGGCATTTGCCCTCTCTGAAAGCATAAGGGAAAATACCCTGGCCGTAAAATGCATGAATGGTATGGGCCTTGTCCTTAAACATTTCGGCAAACCGGCTGAGGCAATGGAAATTCTGAAGAAGGCGCGATCTATTGCTGAAAAAGCAGGCGATAAAACCGGCCTCAGCAATGCATTAAGGATTATAAGCACTCTGTATGTAAACCAGGGTGAGTACAGGAAAGCAAGAAAATGCCTTGAGGAAATCCTCTCAATCTGCAAGGAGTTCGGTGATAAAAAAAGCATTGCCAATACAGTCGGTATTATGGGCAATAACTATTTATTCCAGGGTGATCAGGAGAATGCCATGGATTGCTATGAACAGCAGTACCAGATAAGCAGGGAAATAGGATATAAAACAGGAATAATTACTGCCCTGAATAATACAGGGATTTTATATTCCAATCAGGGCAATTTCAAAAAAGCTATGGACTGCTTTGAAAAATATCGTAAAGCCAATGAGGAGATCGGAGATAAATATGGCATCAGCATCTCCCTTAGTAATTTAGGAATAGTATACTACTATATTGGCGATTATGATACAGCCATGGAATATTATACAAAAAGCCTCACTATATGGCGTGAAATAAAGAATAAATACAATATCAGCTATGCGCACAGCAATATAGGGCTTATATATTACCAGCAGGGAGATTATACGAGAGCTTTAAGGTGTTTTGATGAAGCAATAAGGATATCAAGTGAGAATAAAGCACGCTTCATTCTGTCTGAACAGCTATATTATAAATCAGATCTATTATGCGAAATGTCAATACCAAAGGAGGCAAAATCCTTAAATGACCAAGCGCTTAAAATAGCAAAGGAGATTGACAGGAAAGATATAATATTTAACTGCAGATTACTCAGCTGCAAAATAGAAAGAGATATTGAAGCCCTCAAAGAAATACTTGAAGATAATGATCCAGGCATCAATCAGGAGCAAAAAGCCTCTATCTATTATGAGCTGTGGAAAATGACTGAAGAAAAGGAATATGCAGAAAAAGCCAGAAGCATCTATGAGATGATCTTGGAAAAAATGCCAAAATATAAATTCAAAAAAAGAATTGGGGAATTAAAAGTATTTACATAAAAGCTCGCCGGGTTTTGAATAATGTTTCTATAAAATGGCTTAAACCTTCAGGATTGATAAAAAAATTTATTAGCTTATGGTTTTCAGTATAATAAATGCTATAATTTATATTAATTTTATGACAAGTGAGATTATATTATGAAAATTCTTTGCTTTACATTGATGATTCTTCTTTCTCAACCTTTCATCCATGCCTGGGATGCTGAGATATTATATCCTGAGAATGAATATGACGACAATGGCATATTTGTGTCCACGCAGGGGAATAATAATACAGGCGACGGGACCATCGGCAACCCCTACAGGGATATACAGTTTGTTCTTGATAATATCGCATCAGCCGGGGATACGATGATACTCAGGGGCGGTATCTATAACGAGGAGATCAGGATAGAGCTTCCTGATATTACCATAAGAAGCAAGAGCAATGAATGGGCAGTTATACAGACCCCGGTAAATAACCCTGATATTACGGCGACTGTGATCTTTGATGTGGATGCTGACGGAGGAAAACTTCAGAGGCTTGAAATAGCAGGGGGCTATTATTATGCAGTCATGCTCTGGACAAGGTGGGACTGGGGTGATCCTGATGACAGGACTGGTGTCAGCCATATAATCATTGAAGACTGCGAGATTCACGATACCGGGAGGGACTGCATAAAAGTCACTCCCGGATGCGATCATATAAAGATATTAAGATGCGAGATACACCACTCCGGAGTAAGGGATTCCGGAAATGCTGAAGGCATAGACAATGTAAACGGGGATTATATGGTGGTGTCAGACTGTAATATACATGATACCGCAACGACAGGGCTCTATTTCAAGGGAGGGGCTACAGGCTGTATAGCTCAGAGAAACATAATCAAAAACTGCGGCAGTGCGGGTATCATGCTTGGATTTGACACAAGCCCGGAATACTTCGATCTTGAGGTTAACCCCCAGTATTATGAGAATATAGACGGCATAGCAAGGAATAATCTGATCATAAATACCGTTTATGCGGGAATAGCCATGTATGCAGCAAAAAACCCGAGGGTTTACAATAATACTATAATTAATACAGCCCAGTCTGCACACAGCGCCATCTATTTCGGGCTGACATACCAGGACTGGGACCCGGATGCAGGCAGGCCGCCTTCCGTTAACCCCATTATCAAGAACAATATTGCCCTTCAGAACGGCAGGGATATTATATTCATACGCTACTCCGATGATCTTGGGGGATTAAGCTCTCTTGCCGGTATGCCTGTCCTGGATAAGAACTGCTACTGGGATAACAATGGTACTGCCGCTTTTGTGGACAGAAGGCCGGGCTCATATTTTGAGGGTGATTTTGAGGGATGGCGCAGCCATACAGGCCAGGAATCAAAATCCATGCTTGCTGACCCTGAGCTTCTGTTTGATGGATACCCTTCAGAAGAAAGCCCTGTCATTGATAAGGGTGCCAGCCTTTCACCGATTGTTAACTATGACAAAAATTCACATTACAGGAATGTACCCTATGACATAGGGGCATATGAATATGGTTCAACCGATCCGACCATAGGCCTCCTGTTTTTTATTGCCAGGGGTATTGTAGAAAATATAACGATAAAATGGATGACCATGACCGAAACCAGTAATTCAGGCTTTAACCTTTACAGGCTCAGGGCTGATAAGGTCAGCCCCTCAATTACATACAGCCCTGTTAAGATAAATACGGAACTGATCCCGGGACAGATAAATTCGGATTATCCTGTCTTATATGAATTTTCTGATCATATTACTGAGGGGACAAGATACTTTTATATTCTTGAGTCAGTTTCAACGAGTGATGATATGAACCGGTACTATACAAGGCTGGGATGGATTATCTGAAAAAACCGAATAAACTCAGCTAAAAAATTTTTGCAACATTGCAGTACCACTTTAGAGTATCTTGTTTTTAGGAAAAAAGGGAGAGTGTTATGTTAAAATACACTTTATTATGCCTGCTTTTATTAATTGTTTCATGCAAGGAGGTTGAAGTTGTGCAAAACAGCGAATATAAAAAGCTTACAAAGGAAGAGATAAGGGTTATCATAAACAGAGGGACTGAAGCCCCATATACCGGCGAATACAATGATTTTTTTGAAAAGGGGACCTATCACTGCAAACAGTGTAATGCCCCCCTTTACAGAAGTGATTCAAAGTTCAAGTCCTCCTGCGGATGGCCGAGCTTTGATGATGAAATTGAAGGAGCGGTTGAAAGGCGCCCTGACCCTGACGGCAGAAGGGTTGAAATAATATGCAGCAACTGCGGGGGCCATCTGGGACATGTATTTCTGGGAGAGGGATATACAGACAAGAATATAAGACACTGTGTAAATTCAATATCACTTGTATTCGTCCCCGACAGTGAAATAAAAGACTATAAAAAGGCATATTTTGCAGGAGGCTGTTTCTGGGGCATTGAATACTATATGCAGAAGAGAGAGGGAGTGATCGAGGCTGTTTCCGGCTATATGGGAGGGGAAACTCAAAACCCGACCTACCATGAGGTCTGCAGCGGGCAGACAGGACATTATGAGGCAGTCGAGGTTACATATGATCCAGGGAAAATAAGCTATGAAGAGCTTGCAAGGCTCTTTTTCGAGATACATGACCCTACCCAGAAGAACGGCCAGGGTGTTGACATAGGAGAGCAGTACCTTTCAGTCATATTCTATAATGATGAAAAAGAAAAGGAAACTGCTCAAAAGCTTATAGATATCCTTAAGGAAAAAGGCTATGATATTGCAACAAGCCTTATGAAGGCTGACAGATTCTGGAAGGCAGAGGATTATCATCAGGATTATTATATAAATAAGAATAGAGCCCCCTCATGCCATTTCTACCAGAAGAGGTTCTGAATACTTAAGGCAGGAAAGGACTAGTTCTCTACCTCATAGGCTTTATTTATTACTACATTTTCAAGTGGCCTGTCTTTGGAGTCTCTTTCAACATTGCTGATAGCAACTGCTACATCCATTCCTTCGATGATCTTCCCGAAGACAGTGTGCCTTCCGTCAAGCCATCTGCAGTCCTCTCTGGTTACTATGAAAAACTGGCTTCCATTTGTGTCCGGCCCGGCATTTGCCATGCAGATGGTACCGTAGACACAACGCATTGATTCAAGGTTGTGTGTGAATTTATATCCCGCAGACTGAAGCTGTCTTACGGTATTTGCATCCAGTTGGAGAGCCACTGGATTTATTTCATCCTCAAACTTGGTTCCATAGATTGATTCACCACCGGAACCTGTCCCTGTGGGATCTCCTCCCTGTATCATAAAATCCGGGATTACCCTGTGGAAGATCACGTTGTCGTAATAACCCTTATTTACAAGCCCCAGGAAGTTTTTTACTGTTTTTGGGGCAACAGCAGGGTAGAGCTCAATCTTAATTTTGCCAAGGGTGGTTTCAAGTACTACTGTATTTTTCTGTTCTGCCATAATCTTATCATCTCCTTTTATTTTATCCTCTGGCTCTGTCCTTTTGCAGTCAATAAAGCAAAGCACTGAAATTAGAACAAATATTATAAAAAAGTATTGCCTTTTCATTTTCGGCTCCATAATTTTTTTTGATTATCCTTTTTTCCAGTCCTTTTGCAATCAAAAAATTAAAAGCAGTATTTTTTGCTGAAATGCGCCATATCCCTATAGGAAATATTGAACAGCCCTGTCTCAGGCGAGGGTATTTTCTCCATATCCAGATCAACTGTGCTCTTTTTGCCGCTGTATATCTCTTCTATCAGCGTAAATATCCTGATAATATTCATTAGTGCCGTATTTTCAAGTTCAGCCAGAAGGTCGCAATGCTCTGTCCCTTTTACCGGGTGGACATAGCTGATCCTTTCAGAGAAGAATGATATATGATAATCGTTCAGTGGCTGATAGAATAATGAAAGATATGACTCGATATCCATCCTGGTCAATCTTCCCAGCAAGCCTGATGAAAGCTTCATTAAAAAATATGCCTGCCTTTTCTGAAAAAGAATCTGTGACCAGGTATGTATGTTAAGGGCATTATTTATCTGCTTTTTAAGGATACTGCAGTCATTGAAATACAGTATCCCGAGAAGGGATGACAGTTCGCTTTTCCTTATTCTGATAGTTTTTCTGAGTTTTTTTATAGTCAGGCCCTTTAGTGAATCAGGCATGGAAAGATAATAAAGATCAAGGTAACCTTCAAAGGAGCGGTGGTATATTGTAGCCGGCCTTTTTAATGCCTGATCGTCGGAAAGGCAGTTTCCTGTATGATAGAAGATAAACGGATGAAATACTGCATCGGTATAAATATGTGTAACTGCCCCCAAAAGAAAGGGGAGAAGCTTTGCTTTGTCATTATGGCTGAGCATATAGAGAAAAAGGTCTTTAATAGGGGCTGCAGGGTTCTGACAGTCAGGAGCATGAAGCCTCCTGTTTATACCCTCAAAATCCCCGGAATGTCTCCCCAGATAATAGAAAGGTGTGTCAAAAACAACAGCTCCAAGCATATATAGTGAAAGGGAGTCTTTTATAATATTATATACAGTGCCTGAAGGATCATTTTTCCCAAGGCGCTTTAGTGCCTTGCCTGCTATTGCCCAGTGTGTGTATTCTTTCGGCATTAATCATCCTCAGCCGGATGAAGGGGACTGGTGTTTATTGCAATGATTTGCATCTCTTATAATGTCCATTAATCTGCTTTTCATTAAAGAATAAATCATCCCTTTACTAGTTCTTCAGATCTCTGCTTGTATTCGATCTTTTGGAATCTCTTGAGCATTCTGTCATAGATCTCTTTTGCTTTTTTTCTGTATATATCCTTTGACGTGACCTTCCAAAGGTTATAATAGATCCTTGCAGCCTGCTCCTCATTGACCTTCTCATCTAGCATTTTGATAAAAGCATTCTCATTTTTGTTTATCCTGTATTTTAGTATTTTGCATTTGATGATTATGACCGTCCTCTGGATATCTACTGCTATTTTGAGGGCTTCTTCATTTATCTTTTTTGCCTGTTTTGCCTTATTTATTTCATACAGGAGATTTGCCTTATTATGCATCTGCTCGCAAAGTCCGTAGGGATAATCAAGCTGGCGGGATATTTCTATGGATCTGTCCAGGTATTTCAGCGCAGTATCATAATCCTTCCGCTGCTGATAAATAAGGCCTATATTTCCATAGGAAAATATGGTTCCCTTTGAACTGCTGACCTCATTATAGAGCTTAAGGCTATTTTCATAATAATCCATGGATTTGTCATAGTCCCCGGTGTAATAATAAAAAACGCCAATATTGCCCTTATTTATGGCAATACCGCGTTTATCTCCAAGTTCCTCACAGATTTCCAGAGCTTTTTCGTAATAACCCAGTGTCTTTTCATATTCTCCCAGATCCCAGTAATTATTTCCAATATTGCAATAGACAGATCCCATGCTGTATTTGTTGCCGGTCTCTTTGGATATCTGAAGGTCTTTCTGGTAATATTCCATTGATTTCTGATAATTGCAGGTACTCCAGTAAAGGTTGCCCAGAGTATTGTAGCAATATCCGATACCTGTCTTGTCATCAATTTTTTTATATATTCTCAGGCTTTTATTGCAGTATTTTATAGCTTCTTTATAATTTCCAGTATCAGTAAAAATCACTGCAAAATAACCCAGTGCCCTGGCAGCCTGATTATTATTTCCGGATCTCCTGGCAAAACTTAGCGCTTTTTGAGAAAATGATTCTGCTTTGATAGTATTTCCCAGATTGATATGCAGTTTTGCAATTCCCAGAAGGCTGTAGGTTATAAGCTCAATGTCAGAAATGCTTTCTGATAATTGCAATGTTTCTTTATACAGGTTTAAAGAATCATTAGACTTGCCAATTAGGTTCAGCATGCTGGCAATCTTCAGCTTTATGTTTATGAGCTTTTGCCCAGGCCCGTCAGCAATGAGGCCTACTGCTGTTCGATAGTACATTATTGCTTTTTCGTTAAAATAGTTTTCTTTTGCATTATCGCCGCACTTTTCATAATACTGGACCGCTTTTTTGATGTCCTGTCCCTGCTGGTACTGGTATGCTATCTCTTCAGTAAGGTCCATGCTTTCTCCCTCATAGATTGCTTCAAGAGTCTCTGCAAGAAAGAGGCTGATCTCGGGCTTATTTTCTATTCTTTCCCTTATCCGGTCCTTGATAAGGCTGTTGGTATATCTGTAAAATACAGTATTGTCAATTTTTGCAGTCTCTATTATCTCAAGGTTCTCAAGCTCCAAAAGCACCTTTGCTGCATCAAGGGGCGTGATCTTGTTTATGATTGACTTAATTGTGCTGATATTGAGGTCTATCTTAAATAGAGCAAGTATTTTCAGGATTTTTCTCTTATTCTCATCCCCGAAGAGAATATCAAGCTTATACTGAATAATGTCCACGATATTTTTTGGTATATGCTCATTTTCTATTGGTTTTGTAAGCTTCCAGTATCTCCTGTCTTTTATTATGATGTCCTTCTCTAAAAGAGATTTTATCAATTCCTGGAGAAAAAGTGGACTGCTTCCTACCTTTGTCTTTATCTGGCCTGCTGCTTCCTTTATGCTTGAGTCTATATTATCAGCTCCGAATACATTATCCATGTACTCCTTTACCCCATCCAGGTCAAAGGGATACAGCTCTTCCACCAAAATTCCCGGTTTGCCGAAAATGTCATGCAGCTGGCTTGTGCCGGTATCTTTATCCTTGTTATGACTGGCATAGAGCATAAGATCAGATGATTCAGACAGCAGCCCGGACATCATGTTCTTTATAATAAGCAGGGAACCGTAATCTATCCACTGTATATCATTAAAATAAAGGAGAAGCTTATCATTGATATTCTTTGAAAACTCAAAGATGAAACTTGAGATATTCTGGACAATTATATCCTGCAGAAGGCCGGGATTATCCCTTATATCAGGCGGAGTATACTTACTCAGTGCCGGATTGTCATACTGAAGAAGCTTCAGGTATTTTCCATATTCTGCCAGCAGGGATTTGGGAGATAATGGGATCATCTGATAAAGCAGGTCGCTGAAGGAATGGTATTTTCTTATATCCCCCTCCATGCATGCTGCATCAAAAAAGGAAATGCTGTTCAACCGGCAGAATTTCTTAAACTCGTTAAAGAGGCGAGATTTGCCCACACCAGAGGATCCGCTGTAAATTATAAAAAAGGCCTCTTTTTCATTGATGCTGCTTTTCAGCTTTTTCAGCTCCTTGCTTCTGTCGGTAAAAGCATTGCCGAGCACATAGCTCTGTCTGGTGCTTTTTGTTTCATATTCATAGCTGAGGCTTAATTTTGAATTGATATCATGGATTATTTCTGAACAGTTATTATATCTTACTGCCTGATCGTATTGGGTCATTTTTTTTATGATATTTCTTAGGTGTATATTCTTTATTCTTTTCAGTATATTTTTATGGTAGCCGGAGAAATCCTCAGGGGAGCTGAGAAGCTGTACCAGATCTCTTACAGAACCCCTGAAATCCCCGTAGAAAGAATCCTGTGTGCAAAGCTCATAAAACAGTATGCCAAGTGAGAAAATATCTGAAGCAAAGCCTGTACCACCTGATAATGCTTCCGGGGGCATATACAGGGGAGAGCCCTTTATCCTCTCTTCCTTCTTATAAGCAAGGGTTGAAAGGCCAAAGTCCATCAGTTTTACCTTATTGCCTGTAAGCATAATGTTTAAGGGTTTAATATCGCCGTATACTATATGCTTGCTGTGTATATATTCAAGTACTCTAAGGATCTGAACTATTATATCCAGGGCCTTTTCCTGTTCAAAATGCTTATGGGCAAGCAAATAGCCCTCAAGATATTCCATTATTATATAATAGTTATCGCCATCTTCTCCGAATTCATATACCCTTGTCAAATTGGGGTGCTTGAGCCTTGTCATTATCTCGTATTCATTCTTGAAATGATCAAGGCTTAATGTGCGGTATTTTTGAATGACATTCTGTGCTATGGTCTTTAATGCAAATACCATATTATCCTTCAGAGTGTCCTCAACCCGATAGACTATCCCCATACCGCCCCTGCCTATCTCTTCCATTATTCTGTATCTGTTTTTTATGAACATGATTCAATAATACAAAAGAAGAGATAAAAATCAAATTGAAAATTTTCAATATGATGCAAATGAAGCAAAAAGAAGAACGAAATCGCTTTGCGATAGTTTGAGATAAAACTTCCTGCTAAGGGATATAAAAAAGCTTTTAAAAACAGTAAAGAGTGTGCTATATGTAGTTTGACCCGTTTTCTAAGAAAACACTACAAGGAACACACCCTTTACTATGTTTAATATATTACAGATCTGCATAAATTGCCACAAAAAAATTAAACCCCCCAGGGAACCTCCTGTTATTCTGTTACTTTACCCTAATTTAACATTATACAATTAACAAAGGAGGATTCATTTTTGAAAAATTACATAGATGATATTGATATTTACTTTGAACTCAGCGGAAAGCCAGAATCTTCAAGAGAATCGTATAAAAGGAGAATAGCCCGGTTTATTAAATTCATTGAAGAAAGCAACAAGACAATAGATGATTTATCGGAATCAGATATTCAGCAGTTTATTCTCTATCTGATAAGAGAAAAGCATGTTGGTTCCGGGACTGTAAATAATTATATAACTGCCGTAAAATTCTTTTATACACATACTCTTGATAAAGAATGGAATAACAGAAAGATCCCAAGGATGAAAAGGGTTAAGAAACTTCCTGTTATACCATTGAGAGAGGATATCCTCAGGCTGATATCTTCAGCATCAAATCTAAAACACAAGTCAATTCTGAGCATTCTCTACGGCAGCGGGCTTCGAGTAGGTGAGGCAGCAAAACTAAAGATTAAAGATATTAACAGCAGGAGAATGAGTATAAGAGTTGAGTCAGCAAAACACGGTACATCCAGATATTCCATATTATCAGAGAATACCTTAAATATCTTAAGAGAGTATTTCCGGAGCTATTTTCTTCGCAAATACGGAAGTTATTCCATGGATGACTGGTTATTTCCCGGTCATAAAATGGAAAGCCACATAAACACGAAGTCCATAAAGAATCTTATAATCAAATTAAGGGATAAACTGCATCTTGATCCGGGAATATCTGCCCATACCCTTCGGCATGCATTTGCTACCCATTCACTGGAAGATGGCACAGGTATAGCATATATTCAGCAGTTGTTGGGTCATAAGAGTTTGAATACAACTGCTGAATACCTTCATATGACATCAAAGAGCATGATGAATGTTGTCAGTCCCCTGGACAAGGCTTAAAAATGAAAGCTATTCAGAAGATTTTCCATCAGTTTTATGACCGGTATAAACAGGAATACAATGTATCCGGAGAACAAAAAAAGGTTGCAGGCAGTATCTTAAAGTGCAGGACATCATCCCTGGGTTTTAACTCTTACAGGTGCGATGAATGCGGGCATACAGATATTCATTATAATTCATGCCGTAACAGGCATTGTCCATGCTGTCAGGCAATAGAGAAAGAGATATGGGCTGATAAAAGGCGTGAAAACACAATAGATACTCCATACTTCCATCTTGTATTTACTATACCTGAACAGTTAAGAATGATTGTATATAATAACCGGAGATTATTGTACAGCCTAATGTATGAATCAGTAAGGCATACACTTTTGAAGGCATCATCAAATGAGAGATATCTTGGTGCACAGATAGGATTCTTTTCTATATTACATACCTGGAGCAATGATCTAAGATTCCATCCCCATATACATTGTGTGGTAATGGCCGGAGGATTAACAAAGACTAATAATTGGCTGCAATCTTCAAAGAAGTTCTTTATTCCGGTAAGAGTATTATCTAAGCTTTTTCAAGGGTTTTTTCTATCAAAGCTTAAAATGTATTACAATAACAATCAGTTAAGGTTAGATCCTGGAGGATTAGGCAATATTCTTGATATTTGCTATAGCCTTAAATGGTATGTATATTCTGGAAAGACCTTCTCTAATCAAAGTGCTTTAGTAGGTTATTTAAGCAGATATACACACCGTATTGCCATATCCAATTACAGGATAATATCCATAAATAGTGACACTGTTACCATATCTGTCAGAAAGAATGAAAAAGGACTTTCCTCTGTAACGATGAAAGGCGTTGAGTTTATCCGGCGCTTTTTAATGCATGTACTGCCCAGGGGTTTTATAAAAATTAGAAGTTATGGCTTATTATCAAACAGAAATATAAAGACTAAACTTGCTTTATGCAGAAGGCTTACTTCAAGCAGGATATACCATTCAAGATTTGCTGATCTGAGCAGGATTGATGTTTTATGCTGTATACTGGGGCGCAATATAAGGCTCTGTTCTGTATGCAGAACCGGTAATATGGTAAAAGTATCAAACTGCGCAGGATCTACCTGATATTATAAAATATTAATTTTTATGTCCAAATTTCCCATTCATTTGGGGAGGGGGAGGTTATATCAAGATTAGCATTATTTTTTACATCCATAGTAACAGTCTTGCTTGTAATCAAGCTGTAATACCTGAAATTTATATCTACAAATACCCGGGACAAAGATTGAATCCCCATATACCCATCGCTCATTCCTTCTTCTTGGCATTCAAAAATTTTGGCCACGCTATTTATTTATTTGCCCAGAGTTTGTAATTAACCCTTTGATAATATTTTATCCTGTTAGTAAGTGCTTTTGTGCCCAAAACTTCCGAATGACCACTTAAAGAACCGTCCCTTTTGCGTCGGTCCCTTTTGCGTCGATTCGGTTTGCTTTTAGAGAAGATGATCCTTCTTTGCGATCCTTTTATTGATCAAGGGTGAAAAATGTCCCTTGTAGCGCTCCTGAAGTTCAGGTTTACGCCAATCCTTTCCGGTTATCCTGCCCCGGCAAAGGGCTGACCTGCAGTTGCAATTATAAGGGCAGACATATTCCTCATCTGCCTCCCATAAAGCATAATCAGCAGTTATTTCATTCCCTGCTTTGATACTTCTTGCTGCGATCAAAGTGAACGCATCCGACATCCAGGCATTCGGGTCACAGGAATGATTAATAGAATAAGATTCATCATCATTTCCATCATCAACGCTATATACATCTTCATCCCATTGCATAAATGCCCTGCCGTTTTTTACGGCTTCCTCTGCACCTGATCTGTCGGTATAACCACTTTTCCAGATCACAATTTTTTCTCCTTTTTCAATATCGGCCACAGCAAAAAATCCCTTTCCATGAATAGGACTGTCGGCTATCTTTATTTTGGGATTGATCCAGTTCATTTTATCATTAGATTCCATGATAATGACCCTCATAAAGAATAAGATTATCATTGGTATTTTTTGAGAACACAGAAATAAAGCCTGAGATATTTATTTCCAGGATCTTTTCCTGCTCAAAATGCTTATAAGCCATCGGAATTGTTGTCATCTGTCACCTGCTGCACTTTGCTGGCTGGTTTTCTCTTTTGCCTGCCGCCGGTGAAAGACTGGATGACAATACCCATGGCAAACAGCCAGAGCATAAAAACAATTAATATCTGCATATTGTCGTTTAGATTACTCACCCATTCAGCCAGAGAGCTGTTTGAGCCGGTTTCGTACAGAGATCGGATCGATACGGCAGTCCAGGCAGCTATATTGTAGTATCCGAGTAAATGACCGGCAGAGATGGCAAACAGTAATGAGCCTATCAATGAACTAATGACAATCGTGCTTGCCCGCGGAAGGCCAAGGGCGATAAGAGCACAAATGCCAAAGGCTGAGATCATTATCGGATCAACAATGTCAATGGGAATTTTTGTCAGAATTGTGCCGACAGCCACACCTATCGTTGCTCCCCATATCAAGCGCCCAATACAGGGCAATGCGGCCATCACTACTGCCCCGATAAGTGCTGCGGTACCAATAATAGTAAGGAGAAGCCATGGCTGTTCAAACCTTGCAGGCACAAGGTAGGCGACAGCACTGCCGAATGCAATCCCTGCAATGAACCAGAATAACCGTTTCATACGGTAGCCCAGCAGGCAGATCAGCAGGCCCAATATGCCGATTATAGCAAGAATAATGCGTATCTTGCCGGATCCGGGCATCACAGGCACAGGCACGCTGGCGGGTTTGCCATAGGCATCAACAACTTTCAGGCCGGACGAAAGGCTCAGGATTACACGCTTTTCATTGCTTCCTGAGGGAGTATAGATCACTTTAATATAGAAGGGCTGGTCTCCTTTCCAGTCAAACCGCCCCTGCATCACGGCGACATGCCATCCCTGGTAGCAGTCTATATCCACGGCATTACCGCTGTCACAGCCGGTGCCGGTTGAGCTGTTGCTGACGCACATTGACAGCTTATCGCCGGGTGCCAGCCGGTCGTAAACCAGTGCAAACAGGTAGCACTCATCGGCACTGCCATTCATAAGTTCCTCACTGGTTGCGCGGTTATCTATTAACCATGACAGCAGCGAGGCATGGCTGTTTATAGTAAGCACGTCTTTCGGTACGCGTCTGGCAGGGATGATAAGGAGAAGCGTCTTGGGCTGTGCCGGGACAATCTGCTGTATGGAAGCCTGGCTTATAATAATGCGTTTACCTTCATCGGCCCATTCGCAACTCATCAGGAGCGATATGGTTGTGCGCCTCATCATGGCATCTAAAAACGAAAGGGCTGCTCCTACTTCGACCTTGCCGGGTACTTTTTTGCTCTCAACAAGCCGCATCAATGTATATCTCGGCCGGGAGAAGCTGTCGTAATTGAATGTTTCACTCTGAAGTGCATCACGGGCGGCGGGTGTAATGGTCACAGAAGGTTCGCCGGGATTGATGCCGCGCATGGTAAGTGCTGCAGCAAGGATTGCCGCGTCAATGTCAGGGCGCTCAAGCCTTACCTGCGTGTCGGGTACAGGCGGCTGAGGCAATTCATCAGCTGTAGCTGGTACCGCTATTAAGCACAAAAACAGAACTAAAAGGATCAGGTGTCTGGCTTTCATTATTGCAAATCCTTGACAGGGTGCTGATCATAGGGAATCCACTGATCGTTTGTGTAGGTTCCGCCGTTTGCGGGCGGCGTTGCTGTACTGTTTGGCAATGGCCCAACCGTGGATAGCAGGATCTTGATATAGTCAGAAGCCAGCTGGATCTTCTGGCCGGCATTGTTGAGTATATATGTCTTGGCGGGTATTGTGATTGTCCCCTGGGCGGTGTTGTATACCTTACCCGCGGTGGTGAACTTCAATGTACCCATTGTGGTTGCCAGGTTGAGTGCAGCGCTGGCATAGTCGCCGTTGGCAATATCTACACCGGCCTTTGCTGTCGACCAGGCCGGCCCTACTATCGGATTATAGGTAAGGATAAGATCAGAAGCAAGAAAGGCGGTGTCGGAGTAATAGTTGAGCCAGATCTGGTTTTGCTCCATCTCACCGTATGTTTGAACAAGGTCATTAAGGGTCTGGGCCAGTTCGTTGCGCTGCTCGGATGTATATTTTGGGTTTTTCAGCTGTGCCTTTATATCATTTATGATCATAGGAATTTCTATCTCGTCTGGCAGTACACCGGGGGCTGTGACCTCCGTTTCCTCACCGGTGACAGGCCCTAATTCAGTGTCTCCTCCAGTGCTGATGGTTCCGGCGATATTGCCTTTGGGAACATTGATGTCAACAGAAGGTGGCAGTTCATATGGGTCCGGCCTGGGTGTTTCCGGCGGTTTATTACCCTTTTTATCACTCCTGTCACCGTTTGCATCATCAGTATCAGTGGCATCAGTTCCGGGGCTGTCGCCGTTGGAGGTGGTTGTGCGAACAGGCTGTAAAACGCCCTCATAGCCGATCTCGTGGTAGTACCTTATAGCCGGCCAGGGTGTGCCGACATTGTTGTACTGGTAGTTCAGGTAGGCACGGATACGCACCATTTTCCCTGCATGTTCTGGCGGAATGACCAGTTCGAAAGAGGCCGTTCCGGGCTTGGGGCCGGTGCGGATCGAGCTGCAGTCAATACCATCCCGCTCCTCAATGGTCATCAGGTTGCCAGGGCCGCTGCCTGGACCAATGCTTGTCTGAGCTTCGGCAGGAGGGCGGATGATCAGGTATTCTGGAAGCTCGGGAAACCTGGCGGTCATGGAATCTTTTATATCGGCAATCACGCTGAGGCTGTATGAGTGGCTTTCGCCGCCGCCCGATACAGGCCCGTCATATGTCACCTCTCCAGTCACGACAAAACCGCGCTCCGTCTGCTCTATTTTTTCGATGCTTATGGAAGTAGATGGTTCGATCGCAACAGCTTTCATGCCAGGCAGTACCATCAAGGAAATGAAGATTACGGCAATTGATGCACCTGCTGGCAGGCTACGAAAGAATGAGTGCAAGTCAGACATTGAGATGCCTCTTCAGGTACGTGATAAGTGGTGCAGCGAAGCTGCATTTATAACTGTCTGCTGATAGCAAATTCAATTTTTACCCTTTAGCTCAAATCTCAGAAAATTGATCTGGAGTATTCAAATCCTTATATTATTCTGCACAGATCTTTGAAATCTTATTAATCTTAAGAAATAATTTCTGATGAGTCTACATAATTTTTCTCAAATTGCTTATTTATTTTTTTATAGACCAAAGCACTTAATTATTTTAGCATAACGGCATATCAATCAGAGTTTTTTAATTGATGAATGGAAAGGATTGATAAAAATTAGAGAATAAAGAATTTTAGGCAACTAAAGATTTACATTAAACTTAAGTTTTGGGAGGAAAACTAATATGAGTAAAATTGTGAAAGCAGCAATTGCGTTTTTAATTATAGCCTGCTTTACACTGACCTTTGTGGGTTGCAGCGATAGTAAAGAGAAAAAAACTGAAGAGGAAGCTTCTGTGCAGCAAGCTCCTGCACAAGATTCTGAAAATACTCAGGCAAAAACTGTTAGTGACAGCACGAGCATCCCAGAAGACTATCCGAAGGGGTTCTGTCCGGTTTATGAGCCCTCAACCATAGTTAAAGTAGAGCAGATTGATGTAAAGGATAAGGTTAACTACATCATTGAGTTTGTAAGTAAGGATGAAATGAATACAATCGAAGCCTTTTATTTAAAACTTGACCATGTTACCGACAAATTGCGCATGGGTAATATGATGAGCCAGGTTCATTTAGGAAATAAGGGTGAAAAGGCTTTTGGATTTATCAATCTCGAACCGGTAGGAGAATCAAAGTTTGCATCTTATGCAGATGAGGGATATAAGATATATGGTAAAATTACGGTAGATATTGGCTGGTAATTGCTTATTGTATAGAGTTTTTAATATAAGCGGAAAATCATTTAGAACACAAAAAGAGAAAGAGGAACAAGCCTTTTTTTTGTTGAAAGGTGTAAATCTATTTACCATGGAAAATGCATTTTTACCTGCCATTCACAGATTTCTCTGAGAATGTTATTATCTCTTAGGGAAAAGGAAGCAACCAGATACTCTGCAAACCTGGTTAAGGCTTTTTAGATTATCCTCTGAGAGCTTTTCAATATTATGGACTGAGAAGCCGAAATAGTGTATATTGCCAGTTTCTTATCATAGTGCTCTGCTTTTTGATAAAAGCATTTTATATGCATTTTCCTCAAGCATTTCAGATACTCTTTCCCTGAATATCATTACTGCCTTTTTGTGTCTATTTTGGGTATGGAGTGAAAATTATTATCCTCATCAAAGATCCCGTCTTTTATGAGGAAGTCTATGTGCGGATTCGTGAAGTTTTCAGGGGGGCAGAGCCAAAAATTTCCCATATAGAGCAGAGACATCATTTAGAGTTTTTTCCCGGGCAACATATAAGGGTTTAGGACGATAATATATTAATGGGTTTATATAAATCTCTAAAGGAGAACCAGGCCATGAGGAAAATTATAATTGTCCTTGTGCTGTCATTTTTTCTCTCCATTATGGCTAAAAATGCCTATGGAGTTATACTTGCAGATTTTGGCAGTTCTGAGGCTGAAAACCTGTATGGACTTAAAAACTGGAATACAGTACTGAAAAGCCCTAATGCTGATTATACTGCTGATGGGCCTGGGGGCCTGGCTGCAGTTTCCAGCCTGGGGGAATATAATGATTATTATGGGATACAGGGCATATACAGAGATTTTGTCCCAGGAGAAAGGATAGTCGTAACCTGGTATAATAATTCATCTCATGAGATACGCTTTATTCCGAGGATCAGCTTTAATGACCCTGACTATCCAGCTTCAGGTGAATACGGAACATGGTTTACCATGAGGAATTTCTACAATTACAGGGAGGCTATGATAAGCGTGCCTGCCTATTCAGAGGCAAAATCTGTGTTCAATATTATCGATAGCGGTGTAAACAGTTCTTCAGGCAGCCATAACATGGTTAATGTAAACCTTCATATTGAATGGGGAGAGAATGAACAGAAGCAGTATCTTATCTGCGACATGATAGAGCTTCTGTATGATGCGGACATTACCCCCCCTGAATCTCCTGCAAACCTCTCAGCATATGTGCTCTCCAGCTCCCAGGTATCTCTCTCATGGGATATACCCTGGGATAATACAGGCATTTATGAATATTTTATCTATAACGGCGATGAGATAGAGGGCCATTCCATTGATAATAGCTTTACTGTATCCCTGCTGGAACCCCTTACAGATTATGGATTCTCCGTCCGGGCTGTGGATGAGGCAGGCAACTGGAGCGCTTTATCCAGCACTGCAGATGTTCAAACACTGGCTTTTGAGGGAAGCGACAGCCTTCCATCAGGAACGGATTTTGAATACCTTGGTGCATTTAAATTGCCAGAGGATGTTTTTGCTTATGGGGGTGAAGGGTTTGCCTGTTATCCTGAGGGTGACGGGGGCCAGAGCGGTTCCGGTTCTATTGACGGCTATCCCGGATCTCTCTTCATCTCGGACCTGAGCCAGCATGAGCACGGGTATGTGGGGGAGTTTTCCATACCTGTCCCTGTGATCTCACCCCTGATGGATGCAAGCGACCTGAACACTGCAGCTATTATTCAGACTCCTGTCAATATAAGGCCTCCGGAGATTGACGGATGGGAATACGTTGATGTGTGGAGGATAGGGCTTGAGATCGTCAGCCCCCGGGCATCGCTTTTGGAATTCAGGCTGTATAACAGCTGGGGATTCCACTACCAGCTGGATATGAGCGGCAAAACGCCTTCTATAAGCTGGTGCAGCCCGGGTGACCTTACATCCGGGATACATCCCTATGCACACTGTGCAGGCCCGTGCAATCAGGGGCCCTATGACCCTCAGCTGAATAATTACCTGTTTTCAGCTGACCATGATTATGCATCCCTGAACTTTGACTCAAAGTCGCTTCTTGTCGGAAGATACAGAGACGGGGGTTTGAGCGGCATGGGGCCTGCCCTCTATGCCTTCGCACCCTGGGAATATGGGGAAAACCCGCCTGATAATACCTGTTTTGACTATATAACCCTTCTTGAATACGGATCTGTGTATAATGCAGGGCAGTATGAATTCCCTGACTCGGTCGTCTATTATAACCATGCAGATGACTGGCCCGGGGGAGTATGGCTTAATGCAGGGGATAAAAGCGCAGTCGCACTGATAGGGAAGAATGCAGTGGGTGACTGCTGGTACGGGTATACCGGAGAGAACATGCCCCTTACATGGATTGAGTGGAATATCCCCTTTCCTGAATTTCCTGGTACGGACCCCGATGGAAAGGGATGGAGGTCAAACAGTTTCATACCAATGATCATATTCTATGATCCCCTTGAGCTGGCGCGGGTTGCCCAGGGTGAGATAGAGCCTTATGAGCCTCAGCCATATGCAGCCCTGAGGCTTGACAGGGGGCTGTTCTATAATGAGAACTGCAGTATAGTGAGTGCTGCATTCGACAGCTCAAACAGCCTGCTGTATCTAACAGAGTATGATGCCTACGGATGGGGACAGCTGGTTGTCCATGTGTGGAAGCTGTCAGATACCTCACAGCCTCCGGCTGACAGTGCTGTCATTAGCCTTGAGAACCCTGCCTTTCCCGGAATATACGTGTGGAATTACAGCCGGGGAGGGGGGAACAGACTTAATGTTAAGGGCTCCCTTTGGGATAAAATCAATAATGAAACAGCTTCAAAGCTGCTGGCAGGAGATATAACAGGAGACGGGGCTGCAGATATCGTAGCATTACTGCAGGGTTACGGGCTTTATTTCTATGATCTTGCTTCCAGGGTATGGACAAGGATTACACCCGTTAATATAACGGATATCGGGGATTTTGCCCTGGCAAAAACCTCCTCCTCCCAGGCAGAGAGTGTAATTGCATCATTTACAGGCCATGGCCTTTATATAAATGAAGACCTGGAGGGCTCATGGAGCATTCTAATTCCCAGCGATGCCGATATAGTCCATGCTGTAAACATTGACAGGGATATTATGTCGATTGATGAGCTTGCTATTAGTTTTAACGGCCTGCAGGGGCTCTATCTATATGACTTTTCAGAAGGAAGCTTTACAAAGATTCTGAGTATCAGCCCTGATCAGGTACTGTCCGGGGATATTACAGGGGATGGATTCAGTGAGCTGGTACTGTCCTTTGCAGGATACGGGGTTTATCTTGCGACCTATACGCCAGGCAGGGACAATGGTGCTAAATACGAATGCTTTGATATTATAGAGGATATAAGAGATAATTCTGTATGGGTCTATAAACAGGACATGCAAAAAGGCCTTGCCATAAGCAGGATTACATTGGGCTGGCCTGACAGCGGACACAGTATCGGTATCGCGGATATAGCCTCAGGGCCAGGAAAAGAGGTCTTTCTGCCCTACAGCCAGAGAACCTATTACTATAATTATGAGGCGCTGTCATGGTCTCTGTTTGCCTTTGCCCCGTTCAGCAGGACAGCCGGGGGAAGGTTCACCGGGGGAGAGAAGGATGACCTTTTATTGAACCATTACCCTTCCGGGAACCTGTACCTCTTTATAACCGGAGAAAATCGCTTTGAGGCGCTTGCCTTTGAAGGGCATGCAGGGTCCATAGCCAGGATAGAGTGATTATTTCTATTCTTTGATATGCCTGAAGTTGAATAGATGAATAAAAGGAGAAAAACATGACTAAAGCTGTTGCAATGGCAATTATGGCAATTTTCCTCGCGGTTCAAACCGGTATCAGCTGCACTATTTTCAGTGTGAAGTCCAGTGACGGGGCAATAATCGTGGGGCGTTCCAATGAGTTCGGTTATGACCTTGAAAGCGACCTTGCTGTGGTTCCCAGGGGGTTTATAATGGAGAGCCCGGCACCAGGCAATAAAAAGGGTCTGAAATGGAAATGCAAATACGGTTATATTGGTGCAACCGTGCTGGGTTCTGAAGATGGCATTATGGACGGGATTAATGAAGCGGGCCTTTCTGCAGGTGGCCTGTACCTGCCCGGATATGCACGGTATCAGAGTGCAGGCCCGGAAGACACAGAAAAGGAACTGGCTCATTGCCTTCTTGTAAACTGGATGCTGGGCAATTTTGCATCCGTTGATGAAGTAAAGACAGAAATAAAAAAGATCGTTGTATTTAATTATGAATCGGAAGAAATCCCGTTTCCCCTGCCCCTGCATTTTGCAGTACATGATGCTTATGGCGGTTCCATTGTTATAGAATATGTAGGGGGTGAGCTTTATATTTATGATAATCCTTTGGGTGTTATGACAAATTCTCCGCCTTTTGACTGGCAGATCACAAACCTGAGGAATTATGTAAATCTTACAAATATTAATGCCTTCCCCATAAAGCTTAACGGTGTTGATGTGCCTCCAATGGGACAGGGCTCCGGTCTTCTCGGTATGCCTGGCGACTATACTCCGCCGGGCCGGTTTGTTCGCACTGCATTTCTGGCAGCCTCTTCTTTGCCGGCGCAGGACGCAGAAAGTGCTGTTAATCTTGCATTCCACATCTTAAACACCGTTGATATTCCTTTGGGAGCGGTTGCACAGAAGCTGGAAAACGGAGAAATGATGTATGAAGAAACCCAGTGGATAATAGTACGCGACCTTACCAGTAAAAAGCTGTATTTCAGAACCTATGACAATCTTTCAATAGGCAGGGTTGATCTTAAGAAACTGGATTTTTCCGGCAATACTGTGAAACATATACAGATGGATACAGGAAAGCAGTTCGTAGATGTAACTGACAAGGCTAAGCAGAAGGATAGCTAAGCCGTGCTTGCCCTTGTAGTACAGGAGGGGCTGAAACCGACCTGAAAGTAGGGGATAAAGCGAGAAGAATTCTTTTTGAGATTTTCTTATATGGTAATGCAATAAAATATAGAGCACATTGGAATGCAATCTCAATTATATATATGATAGTTAAAAAGGATATAAAAATTAACACTCTATGGCAGCCGCCAGGGCTTGAAAATTTAGAAACTGGTCCTATTGTGGATTATTATTCTTCTTGGGAGGGTTAAATTTCTGCGGTATTGCAGAAGACTTCGAAGAATAATGAAGTGCAGTACAGGCTGAAATTAAAGCTAAAAAAGATAAAATCATGACTATCAGGTAATATCTCATAATAATATCCCTATGTTTAATAATAAGAAAATCGAATTAAGATAAATCAGGAAAATACATATCAATCAGGCTCTCCATAAATAAAGAGACTCTCTATTTTTGGCAAATACAAAATAAAATCATTAATTAATGCTTCAGTTAATTTTCTTGGTGTGATTCTGCTCAAAGCAGCGTGAATTAATGTAGACCATTCTTCCTCGTCATACTGATAGTAATAGGTTCTGCTGTTTTATGTCATTAATATTTCCATGGAGTACTCATATACCATAAATTTATCTGCTATCTTTTGTAAAATTTTTGGATGGGGAATTTTTCAATAAAAACACTTCTAATATAAAATAGGCTAGTCAGCATCCATCTGGACTCTGTCCAGGTACTCAGCCATTGTCATTGCATTTCTTTTCGTAGGAATCTTTACCTATTAGGATGCAACAGATACTAGTCATTTAGATTTTCATTGTTGTGCCAGTTTAGCAGATCAGGCAACTATATTCCTGCAGGTGATATATCTATGAGTCTCAGAGGATATGCGAATTACCAAGCAAAAACATATTTAATATGCCCTTCTTAAAGAGGCTTCTATAAATGATGAGAAATATGGTTAGTTCCGTCTAGTCTGCTGAGATATTTCATCTTCCATCATATTATGTGAACCATCAAGAAGCTCCAGCTTTTCATATATTGATGCATTAGGATAGTTATGTGTATTCATCCTGGCTATACAATAATCGGAATCATGAAAACTTATATATTTGCTGAACGTTTCAATATCCGTATTATGGAACATATTGCCGCTAACAATTCCTGCGTTACACTGTCTTAATTTTATTCCTAAAGTAGGTTGATTCAGGTAATGACTGACTATATCATTATTTGAAATATTTACCTTATTGCACTCATCTGCAAGAATCATAACTCTTCCTATAGGCGCACCCTCCCAGTCATCATTGACATATATGTGATTGCCCAATATGTGAACTCCATTGGTTTTCTCAGTCCATACTGCACGATAAGAGGCATGTATATGACTGTTTGTTAGCATTATACAGGGCTTATTATCGGGCTCAAATAGATTATGTAGCCCTACGCCGCATGCAACTATATTGCAATTATTTATCTTTAGCCCTTCAGCACCTGCATTATAGATTGCAGTAGAAAACCAGTTAAATACGCATTTATCAATTAAATTCTCTGCGCCATAGTCTCCATCGTCATTGGGAACAATCCATATGGCCCTGTTTTCTTCTAAAGTATAATCAAGCACATTTCGACCTGCAAAATAACATCCTGTAATTACCATCCTGAGGGCATTCTTTGCATAAATGATGTTAGCCCAGCCTTTATCGCTGGTCGGAGCTGATTGGTCTTTTCCATATATCTCATCACCTGTAAAACTGCAATTGGTAGCGCGAAACCATGGGAAATTACCAAACCGTTGAAGCGGTGGCAGGTATGTGGTTTTTGGAATCAAGTTAATTGCATTACCATTATTATTCACAGTCGTCTTTATAGTCAAATTTTCAAGAACAAGTGAACAATTATCTCTTAGATCTCCTTTTATACTAATGCCACTAGGATCTACACTGCTATGCCAGACCAGAATTGAATTACCCATGCCACTTCCAATGATACTTACTGAAACATTCTCAAATGCAAGAGTTCCATTAACCGGCCAGGTTCCGGGCGGGATAATAATTGTTCCACCATTGTCTTTTATAGCATCATATGCATTATTGACACTTAGATCATCAGAAACATAGAATGTTCTCGTATTCATAAATACATCAAATTCAAAATCGTTAGTACCATCTTGACAAGTAAAATAAGCATTAGGATCTGATTGTTCTTGTGCTAAAACCTCTAACATTTGTGCGAAGGCAAAAATAAGGAATAAACATAAAATAAAATTTCTCTTCATAAAACTTAAAATAACCTCCTTTTAAAGTTTCTATAAAATTATTATATTTAATACTATTAATGACATGGTCGAGAGTGTAAAATATTTTCTGTAAATTAAAAAAATAGTGTGTCTCCCAAGATC
>CAYMEV010000007.1:0-145721 GCA_964389675.1 uncultured Candidatus Sumerlaeota bacterium | reverse complement strand
GTGCGGGCCCCCGTCAATTCCTTTGAGTTTTAGCCTTGCGGCCGTAGTCCCCAGGCGGGACACTTAATGCGTTAGCTCCGACATTGAAGGGGTTGACACCTCCAACGTCTAGTGTCCATCGTTTACAGCGTGGACTACCGGGGTCTCTAATCCCGTTCGCTCCCCACGCTTTCGCTCCTCAGCGTCAGTTTCAGGCCAGAGAGCCGCCTTCGCCTCTGGAGTTCTTCTCAATATCTATGCATTTCACCGCTACACTGAGAATTCCGCTCTCCTCTCCTGATCTCTAGCACGGCAGTTTCGAGCGCAGGTCTCTGGTTGAGCCAGAATATTTAACACTCAACTTACCGAACCGCCTACGTGCGCTTTACGCCCAGTAATTCCGAACAACGCTTGCCCCCTCCGTATTACCGCGGCTGCTGGCACGGAGTTAGCCGGGGCTATTAGTGAGGTACCGTCAAGATTACTCCTTCTTCCCTCACGACAAGGCTTTACGATACATAATACCTTCATCACCCACGCGGTGTCGCTGCCTCAGGCTTTCGCCCATTGGGCAATATTCCCTACTGCTGCCTCCCGTAGGAGTCTGGGCCGTGTCTCAGTCCCAGTGTGGCCGATCACCCTCTCAGGTCGGCTACCCATCACTGCCTTGGTAGGCCATTACCCTACCAACTAGCTAATGGGACGCAGGCTCATCCTCCAGCTAAATAATTATTTTAAGCGACAAATAATATGACACTATTATTGGGTCTTAGCAGCCTTTTCAGGCTGTTATCCCCAACTAAAGGGTAGATTCCTACGTGTTACTCACCCGTTTGCCACGGTACTCTATCGGCCGAAACCAATTTTCCCGTCCGACTTGCATGTATGAGGCACACCGCTAGCGTTCGTTCTGAGCCAGGATCAAACTCTCCAAAAAATTAAAATTATTTGGAAAATAAAAAAAACATCCTGGGGTATAAACTCAATCTTATCTGTTAAGACCTTATGCTTTACGCTATCTATTCGTATTATACTCTATTCCTGATCACATGTTCCGCCCTTTAAGGGCTTTATTAAATATATGATATTTTTAGGTTTTGTCAATATTAAAACCTGTAGATTCTATTACTATCCTAAGGCTGACAAAACCTAAAATACCATAATATATTTCCAAGACCTTTGCTTACCTCTTTAGGTAAGATAGCATATTAACAAATATCAAAAATCAGTCAATTAAAAAATAATAGATTTGTCAAAAAATATTAGAATATTTATTTAAGCACGATAAAAAGCTGCTTTTTGATTGAACCTGAAAAGAAAATTTAGCAGGAAAACCTTGAAATTTGCAGATAATGAATTATCATTTTCATATAAAGCCCAGCTTTTTCAAAAATAACATAAAGAGGCATTAATCAATGAAGGAAAAAATTAGTAATATAACGATTGAATGTATCAAAGGCAATATCGCCTGCCAGCCGGATATAATTGCCATTGTGAATGCCGCCAACCGGGAGCTTCGTCCGGGAGGTGGTGTGGCCGGGGCTATACACTGGGCAGCAGGCCCTGACCTTGATCTCGAATGCAGGCAGCATGCCCCTATCAGCACCGGGCAGGCAGTCATTACAGGGGCCTATAACCTCCCAAATAAATATGTTATTCATTGCCTTGGACCGGTTTATGGCAGGGATATCCCTGAAGAAAAGCTGCTGTACAGCTGCTATACCAATGCATTTAATCTAGCGGAGGAAAACCATGTTGAATCAGTTGCCTTTCCTGCTATTTCAGCGGGCATATTTGGATATCCGATCAGAGATGCATGCAGGGTGGCATTCAATTCCCTTTCTGGGAATATAAAGGGCTTTAAGAATATTAGGCTTGTCAGGTTTGTTCTTTACAGCGAAAGCGATCTGCATATATATGAACAGGCGCTGAAAGACCTGACTGCAAACGCAAAATCATTATAGGGCCTTATTATATATGATTTTGCCGGCAATTTAGGCTCAATATAAGGATTTATTTGAATTTTTCCGGCATTTTTTTAATTAAATTCTTTACATTGGTTATCTTTTTGTGATAATTACTCAAATACTCAATATTGTATAAGAGGGTATTAGATGAATTATTTTCAGCCAAAAATAGAAAAAAGGGAATGCATTAAATGCAAGCTTTCCGTTGATGGTTCCAAGAAGGAATATCTTGTAAACTTCAGCCGTATCCATGATGTCCCGACGGACAGCAAAGATTACCACAGCATCATAAGCATAATATCACAGGATTTTTACCATTTCCTGAAATCAAAAAATATATATGATTGTAAACTTAGAAAGAAAGTTGTTTATTATATCAATATATTTATCTGCAATTATCTGACATCCTTTCACAGGAAGGACCTGACATTTTATAAAAACGGTATCATCGAGGATTTCCTTCTAAACTGGTATCCTGGAAATTATCCCTCAGCACCGACATTCTTCATCAGTGAGATGACCTGCTTTATTCTATATTTCTATGAGTACCTGCTCTCATTAAACTGGATTGAAACGGACTACTATGACAGCATCAAGGCTGAAGTGGATATAATCAGGCAAAAATACCCATCTAGGTAGCAATCCTCGCTGAACAATACTCCTTTTCTCTGGATGAACAGTATTTCCCCTGGTATGAGTTTCTCTTTGCAAATTCTATCATGAGAAGCCTTAGGAAATCTCCCTTGCTTATATTCCACTTGGGCGCTACCAGCAGGTCTTCTCGGGCTTCAGAGTATAATCGGGATATAATGGTATCAGGCGATAAATTTTCTAAAAATATTATCAGTTTATCGAGATAATCTTCCATTGAGAAAACATCAACAATCCCCTGCTGATAAAGCTTATCCAGCCTTGTATTTTTGAAAACCTGGAGATGATGGATCTTGACGATCTTGAAGCCTGTTTTTGAAAGCATTTCAGCAGTATTCTTATAATCATCTGAATTTTCGCCTGGCAGGCCAAGAATTATATGTGCTCCCAGGTCTATATTGTATTCTCTGATCATTTCAGATGCGCTTATTACAGAATCAAACATATGCCCTCTGTTGATGAAAAGGAGTGTCTCATCCTTTGCAGTCTGGACGCCGAGCTCAATAGAGACATAATACCCTTCCTCAACGAAAGAATTAATAATTGAAAGCCTTTCTCTGTCAATTTCATCAGGCCTTGTCCCGATTATGATACCCTCAATCTTATCATAAGGCCGGATGCTTTCATAGATTTCATAAAGTTTCTCAGGGTCACTGTAAGTGTTGGTGTATGGCTGAAAATAGGCAAGATACTTTACATTCCTATTATTATTTAATTGATCCTCGATCTGCTGTTGAATACTCAGCTTTCTATTTGTAAAGCTGCCAGAAAATGCATCATTATTGCAGAATATGCAGCCCTTGGTATCTATTTTTCCATCAATATTGGGGCAAGAGAACCCTGCATCAACCATTAATTTCCTTACCCTGGATCCGAATTTTTTCTGAAGATAATCATTATAACTGTTATAATAATTCATCTCAATATACCCCTTTATTATATGATCTCACCATCATCATCCTCAAGGAATTCTTCCACAGGCTTCAGCTTTGCAGGTGTCATCAGGCCTTCATCAACAGGGATAAAATACCTGAAAGGCCCGGATAGTATGAACAATGATATAAATATTATAAGAAATAATGCAGGATTTAATGCTATTAGAAAAAATATGAATATAAAAAGGACAAATATCCTGAAGGGTTTTTTTTCCCGGAGATTAATATCCTTGAAGCTCCTGTACTTAAATTTGGAGACCATGAGAAGCGAAAGCAGATATACAAGACCGAGCATGAAGATTGATTCTATATTTATATCGCCGGCAGGCCTTAACTTCATCACATATATAGCTATACAGCCAGCCGCGGCCGGAATTGGAAGGCCTATGAAATATCTTTTGTCCTGGTCTTCGGCAATATTAAAACGGGCAAGCCTCATAGCACCTGCAGCAATATACAGAAACATTCCGCCAACTCCAAATCTGCCAAAAACAGAAAAACCCCAGGAAAACACCAAAAATGCCGGCGCAATCCCAAAGGATATTATATCAGCAAGGCTGTCAAGCTGTACTCCAAACTCACTTTCCGTATTGGTAAGCCTTGCAACCTTACCATCAATACCATCCAGCAGAAGTGCAAGAAATATTAGGAGAGGAGCTACAGTAAACCTGTTGCTGTACTGATTTGTTACAGCAAGTATTACATAAAATCCACAGAACATGTTGCCAAGGGTAAATATGCTTGGAAGTATATAAATACCCTTGCTTATCCTCATTTAAATTCACCTATGACAGAATTTCCGCCCTTTACATTATCGCCAGCTTTTACTTTTATCTCCGCTTCGCAAGGGATAAAGACATCAACCCTTGAACCGAATCTGATAAGCCCGACCTTTTCTCCAGCAGTAAGATTCTGTCCCTCCTTGACCCTCACAACAATCCGCCTTGCAATAATACCTGCAATCATTCTGAAAGGAATATCACAGCCTCGCTCCTTATTATGAATAATTATCTCTGTCTGTTCATTCTGAAGGGATGCCTTATCCTTAAAGGCTGGAAGGAATTTGCCGGGATTATACCTGATGCTCTTAACTGTACCTCTAAAGGGAGACCTGTTGATATGTACATTAAATACTGACATAAAAATGCTTACCATATTGTATTTTTTATCTCCCAGGCTTGTCTCTTCGATTTTTATGATTTTCCCATCCGCCGGGGATACAATTGCCAGTGCAGATTCTGGTATTTTCCTTTTCGGGTCCCTGAAGAAATATATGGTAAAAAGTGATAGGAAAAAGAAAATATAGGAAATAATGGCAAGCTCTCCTGCAAATAAAAATATTACAATCCCAATAAATAAAAAGGCTAGAAAAAATTGAATGGCTTCCCTGTCAATCTTCATTTTTCAAACCTCGCCCTGTCAGAAGCAGTGATTTTTTATTCCCCTCCATATCATAAACAGTAAATATCGCCGTCTGCCCGAACATCTCCTTTTTAAGCCAGAATGACTCGCTTTTGCTATCAAATATAGCATCTTTGGGCGCAATATACAACCTTTCATGGTCTATATATTCTATATACGCCAGAGCAATCGTGCTGAGGCAATCTGAAACCTCAACGAGCAGGCCATCTTCTCTTTCCTCACTGATTATAATATCAGGAGGAGTATTGTCCATAATAAATGTATCTGAACGGTATATCTTCCTGTCATAATCCTCTGAAAACAGGGATGAAATGCCCAGTTCAGCATAATACAGCCCATCAGGGAAAAATGCTTTATTTAATTCATATCTTACAGTATTGTAAACAGTTTCTTCAAAAACTGCGTCAGCTGAATCATAATCAATTATCCTGATGCCTATCTGTGTCTGCTCCTGGCATAATTCCATATTTTCATAATTCCATGTTATAACAATTGGTTTGCTTATATCGAATGGATGAACCCGCTCAAAGCTGATCTTCTCCTCATGGCGGTACTGGGGAGGCCTCTGCCTTGCCATGGCATTTCCTATTGCCATCGCTTCTTTGCTTATGTTTATATCCTTTAACCTGCAGCCGGAAGATATGCTTTTTATATATATTCTTAGATTCTTTATAAAGGAATCTTTATTGTCACCAGTCTCAATTTTTACCTGAAAATAGATTGACATTGAAAGATCATCAAGTCCTGATGGCCTGGAATAGCTATGCCATTCTGACCAGGAATCATCCGGCAGGAGGGAATTTCCAGTTCGGATCGATACCCGGGAATTACTGCCTGCTTTGAGCATTATCCTGCCGTATTCAAGGAATGTATCCATACTGTAAACATCAGAAACCCACTCACTTTTTTCATATTTATCAGGGTAGAACTGATATACATATCCTGGATAACCTGTACTTACATAATATCCTTTATCCCTTTTTAATATATAAAGCATTGAACCTACCTTATATAAAGTATTCTGTTTCTGTTCAGGGTAATCCTTATTAACTCTGACAAGGCTTGGCTGGTCGCTTAAAATGTATATATAATCATTAATTACATCAAAATCATAAATAGCACTGCTTTGTGAATATATAAGATGACTGCTTTCATCACTCTCATCCAATCTGTATATATTTGACACTAAAGTATCTGCCTGTGAGAATTGCTGGAATTGTGTCGCACTTTCGTTTGATGCATCAGTATAAGTCTGGGAACGGCTCGGATCCTGAGCTGTTATTGTTACAATATTTGAAGAGCCTGTTTGTCCAAAATTTGCTGCCTTTTTAGCAACCTCTGCAAAGTAAATGCCGTCTTTGTCGAATGCAATCGATATTATTCTGCTGTCCGGTTTTTGATAAAGGCATACTAATTTCTTTTTCTCAGGGTCAAAGGAGTATAACAGGCCATTATTTGAGGTACCTGCAAAAAATCTCTTTCTGTAGCCGTCAAATCTTATAAGGCTGCCGTTAATGTCTGCCAGAGGATATTCCTGAAGAGTTTCCCCCTCTGTATTAATAATACTTATACTGCAGGGAGATCCGGTTATAATGGCAAGCCCACAGGGAGACGGCTCAATATCCCATATATACTTGGCATCAGTTGAACCGAACAGGGAAAACCCTTTTTGATCATAAACATATATTTCCCCGTCAGGTATGACCGATATATATATCCTGCCTTCATGTACTGCAATATCAGTAATTATCTTATTAGTCTCCTCAAAAATGGTCTCTTCTTTTGAATCTTCAAAGCTGTATTTTATGACCTGCTGATTATTGTATTTAATATAATACAGGCATTTATTAAGAATATCAAACCTGTATATCATATCATCTACCTGGTCGATTATTTTGCTTGTTTTGGGCGTCGGCAGCAGTTCATTCCACTCATTGAATGTTATGCTTGTGAATGTTTCGGACTGAATAAGCTGGTCCTTGCCGATATCAATATAAAATGAAGATGAATACAGCAATGATATAATTGTCAGGATTAAAACAGCTGCAAGAATTATCCTTTTTGCCATCTATTTTACCTCCGTCATTTGTAGAATATTTCAACAGGGAAAGCTTTTCCTCCGGTGACTGCAAAATCCGTTTCAACTACAACAAGTTTCTGCAGAGAAAAATTATGCTTATTTACCAGGCTTTGATCCAGTTCCATCATTTTTTCATAGAATACAGGAAGATTGTTAAGCTCTCTCCCATTCAAAGAAAATGACGGCGAGAATGAATAAAGCATAATATATATTTTATTTGAACCTGGATATTCTTCTATAAGGGATATCAGCTCATCATAGCTTCCAGGCGTAAACCTTGCCGGGTTTCGCATCAACTCAAAAAAGATATAGGTCTGGTAATCACATACTATTATCATCCCCTTGGAATCTGGGAAATAATCAGGAACAGATATTTCTGACTTCAAAACCATAGTGTGATTCTTATTGGAGGTCAGAAGCATGTTAATATCTATTTTTTCTCCCTGATTCGGGATTTCAGATGAAATATTGCAGTTAATCAGAGAGTATTTTTCAATATCGCTTTTGATTTTCAGACTAATGTCAATTGATTCAAGAGGAAATTCATTAAACTCATTAAAAAGCAGTACAGACAGTATATTGCTAACTTCAGTTATATAAGAACTGAAAGAATTAAATCCATTATACAGATTCCTGAATTTAAGAAAATGGCCATCCCCGGAATTAAAAACAACGGTTGCATCTATTGACCGTGTATTATATGTTCCGATATATTTCTGCAGGGAACTGAATGAAGCAATCTGGTAAAGGCTGGGGACAATCATTTTGAAACTCGCCATTTCAAAATTATATGATTTTTTCATATTGTTGGCCAGATATTCAATCCTTAGAGGAATAAACTGCGGTTCATCATCCAGGCTGAATTTTACTCCTGAGTCTGATTCTGAGACCATTGTCCCGATAATGGCAGTATTTTCCGCAACCTTAAAACTTATATTATTTGAAGGGACAGTATATATTGTTTCTGCCCTTGTTATCGGGATATTATACGATCCCAGGGAAAATGCAGGGTGACCCAGAGCATAGACATTCCTTCTATCGCTGTCAATATATGTAACAGTTCCATAGGCTGCAATGTCCACATCTCCTTTCATCAGGAGAAGCCCGAACGTATCACCTGGTTCCAGGGGATATCCCGGTTCATAGCTTAGATCATCGGATGAAGAAAATGATGGTATATCCACCGGATTAAAAGAAAAAGGCAGCCCCAGAATCATATCAGCACTGCCAGAGTTATTAATTCCTGCTACAGGCATATGGTACAATAATTTATCATGTAAGGGGTATTTCATTATCGGTTCTTTATCCATTGTTTCTATTGAGATTTTCTCGATCTTAAAAATGTTCAGCCTTTCAATCTCGTTGCACTGTTCTATTGTATCGGATATAAGTGTAACCCCTGCAAGGTTCTCTTTCTGGAAAGCATAAGTAAATGCTACTGCACCCATAATCTTATTATCGAGATAAACCGGTGAACCGCTCATACCTGCAGCAACACCATATTTGCTTATGTTTTCCCCGATCATCCTCACAAGGATATAGCTCTGATTTATAAGGCTTCCCTTGACAGTCCCAATTATTTCGAGCTCGATTTTCTCTTTTTTCCCATTGGCCATCTCTGTAACACAGTATCCTTTCTGCCCTGGAAGAATCTCACCCTCATAGAGTGCCCCCTCTTCAGCATATATCAAGCATACTGATAATAATACTCCAAGAAAAATTACAGTCTTTTTCATGGTTTTGTCTTCTTTGGATAAATATTAAGGTAGTTGATAATTTCTTTCATGTCATTCCATACCTGCCCCCTGGTTTCAGTTGTATAGTTTCTAAGTACATAAGAAGGATGAAATGTGGGCATAAGCCTTATGCCTCTGTATTCAAACCATTTGCCCCTGTTTTTAGTAATTGACAGCTTTTTCCCCAAGAGCACATTAAATGGAACAGCGCCTAATACGCATATTACTTTAGGCTTAATTATATCAATCTGCGCTTCGAGGTATGGCAGGCAATTCTGAATCTCGTCCTCCTTAGGATTCCTGTTGTTAGGGGGCCTGCATTTTACAATATTAGCAATATATATCTTAGTCCTGTCAAGCTTCATTGCCTTGAATATTTTATCCAGGAGTTGACCGGACCGTCCTACAAAAGGGATTCCCTGCCTGTCCTCCTCCTCCCCCGGGCCTTCTCCAATAAACATCAGTTCAGTATCCGGATTGCCCTGTCCAAATACCAGATTAAGCCTGTTTTTAAGGAGAGGGCATTTTTGGCAGTTTTTGATACCATTATGCAGTTCATCCAGCAATTCCACCTTTGATCTACAGGGAAAAAAATGAATACCCAGTTCCTGAATATATAAAAGATGGTTTTTTATATCTTTCAGAATACTTTCCAAATCAATAGCTGCTATTTTTTGGTTTTGGATTCAGGTTCCTTGATCTTAACATCACCGCTGGCAATTTCCCTGGCTGACCTTGTGATTATATGCTCATCAATACCTTCAACGTACCTTCCTTTGAACTCTCTAAGCATCTTTGCCCTTTTGCTCAGCATGATAACCAGCTTGAACTTTGATTTTATCTTTTCTAATGCATTTTCAATATGAAGCATGTTTTTGCTTGGCATTAATCTATACTCCTCTGTTAATCTTGATTTCTATTCTGCTGTTTCTGCATCTTTCAGCTCTGATAACTGAAACAGCATTTGAGATTGCTTCGCTTATCTCATTATTAATAATAATATAATCATAATTTTCTGCTTCTGATATCTCTTTTTCAGCGTGAATCAACCGTATTCTCAAATCCAGGTCGTCAATTCCCCGCTTTTTCAGCCTGTCCCTCAGTGCATGCAATGATGGAGGCATAATAAACAGGGTAATAGCTTCCGGATACATGGCCTTTATCCTGTTGCAGCCTTTTATATCCACATCCAGCAGGAGATCGTATCCCCCGCTGATACATCTGTCAATCTCATCTTTTGTTGTACCGTAGAAATTCTGATGGACTTCAGCCCACTCCACAAATTTATCATTCTTCATCATTTCAAAAAATTCTTCCCTGTCTGTAAAATGATAATCCTTTCCGTCCAGTTCATTTTCCCTTATAGGCCTTGTTGTATAAGATACGGAAAATTTCAGATTATCCTTTATGGTCTTGAAGATACCATCTTTGATAGTATTCTTCCCAACCCCGGAAGGACCCGAGATTATCATGAGAATTCCTTTTCTTCTGGTTTCAATCCTGATATTCTGATTATTCAAAAAATCACCTCTATTCCTGGAATCTTTCAATTATTGTATCAAAAGATATGGCTGACAGCAGAATATATTTCTCAGTCACGATAATGGAACGTGTTTTCCTGCCATGAGTGATATCAATAATCCTGTTTTCCTTTTTCATTTCATCCCTGAACCTGACAATAGGTGCTGACTTTGGATTTAATACAGCAATGACCTTTTCTTTTGAAACAGCATTGCCAAAACCAACCAATAATAATCCTTTTTTTTCTTTATTCAATGTTGTTTGCCTGTTCCCTTATCCTTTCTGTCTCGACTTTAATGGTCAATCCTTCATTCTTTATCTCTATATCGACTGTTTTAGAGCAAATTGTATTTGATTCCCTTAATATTTCCTGCAGTATGAATGTTATGGCTTTTCCTACAGGTTTGTCAAGATTTATATAATCAGATAATAAATCCAAATGAGACCTTAGCCTTACAAGCTCTTCTTTTATATCATACTTAAGGATATAATAAAGGACTTCCTGTTCAAACCTGTTTTTGTCAAGCTCTAATTCCTTATTGCTATCATTTAAGAGAGTATTAATCTTTTCATGCAGTTTATCACCCGGACTGCTCCCTGGATTATTGTCCAGTTCTTCAATCCTGCATACTGCATCTCTGATAGCTTCTATCCTTCTTCCGATATCCTCCCTTAGCTTATCTGCCTCCCGCTTTCTTGAATCATTAAACATTTCAAGTATTTTCTTCAGTTCTGGCCAGAATGTATTTTCAAGGCCTGTTTCATCAAATTGCTTATGTGTTTCTTTAAGAATATATCTCATCCTGAGGACATCTGATACTGTAAGTTCCCGTTGAGAACCTAAAGCATCCCTTATGCTGCTTAGAATGCCTATAGCCTCATTAAGTTTCGCCTGGTCAAGCACAAGCTGGTTTTCATCGTTTTCTTCCATGTTTATAGTCAGCATTACCTTCCCCCTTGATATATATTCAGCTATAAGGTTCTTAACTTTAATTTCAATATGATCGAAGCATTTTGGAAATTTCAGGAATATGTCCAGGTTTTTTGAGTTATAGCTTTTAATTTCAAGGCTGAAAGAGTTTGCTTCAATATTAAAATCGCTTTTTGCATATCCTGTCATTGATTTCATGTTAAACCCTCCTTAGGTATTCAATAATCCCGCACATCAGCATAACGGATGTCTCAGCCCTGAGCTGCTGGCCTGAAATGCTGGCGGGAACAAATCCCCGTTTTATTATTTTTCCCCTCTCCCCGGTGGAAAATCCACCCTCAGGCCCTGATATAAAGCATATATTCCCTCGGATGCTTTTGCCCAGGTTTTCGCTGCCGATTTCCAGCAGTATTTTCGTGGCATATTCTTCAAAATCATTCGATAATACCCCATCAAGATCAACTGGCTTCTCAAACAGGGGAATAGTTGCCCTTTTTGACTGTTTGACGGCAGAGGCGATTATACTTTCCCACCTTTTTACCAAATTCTGGCTCAGGCGGACTTTGCTCTGAGAGCCCTGCAGGGAATGATAGGGCATAATTTTATCAACACCAAGCTCAGTAAGCTTTTCAATCAAAATCTCAAACCGGGCCTTTTTTATAACAGGTACAATGGCACATATCTCATACGGCCTTTTCTGGCCTGAAGCTTCTATAGCCAGTACTATCAATCTTGCAGATTCCCCGCACTCTATTATCTCAGAAAGATAATAATTCCCGTCACCATTGACAATCCTTACCATATCGCCTTTCCCAAGTCTCAATGACCTGGACATGTGAGCTGTTTCATCTATTGATAAATATATAGTTTTATTTATGTACAGGTCATTGTCCCGGCTTATAAAACTGTGAATTACCTTTTCTCTGTACTTACTGATATCCATTCTCCATCTGAAGCAACAGCCCTGATTTTAAGCCCGTAATCCACTACAGCCTGCTCAAACTCCTGCTTTTCCCTGTTCAATATGCCTGACACAAGCAGTTTTGAAGTTACTGGTATCTCATTAATAAACCTGCATAAGAACTCTGTAACAATATCATAGTCAATATTAATAAAATATTTGTAGATATTCCTTAGTCTGAAGGGAAGCTGCAAAATATCCGATTGAATAAGGAATATATTCGTATCAGCATCATTCAGCATTATATTCTTTATGGCATTTTTAATGGAAAGTCTGTCTTTTTCGACTGCAATAACGCTTGGGGCCCTTAGTTTGCTGGCAAAAATAGAAACAAGACTGCTGCCTGAACCCAGGTCAACAACAAACCTGTCATTCAAAAAATCAGTCTGAGTAATGAAAAAGCAGATGCTTCTTGTAGTAAAATGATGGCCAGTACCAAAAGCCATTCCAGGCTCAATCAGGATCCTGCTTTCATGCTCCCATTCATCCAGCCATTCCGGAACTGCATAATAGCCTCCTGCCAGCTCAACAGCCTTAAAGCTTGACTTATACTGGCTCTCCCAATCCTCAAAGTTCTTATAATAGATCTGAAGATCGGATTTGACACCCATTGCAGAGAACCTTTCGGTCAGCCTGCTTTTCTGCTCATCAAGCATATTCTTCTGGACAAAGAAACATTCAATGAAAAGATAGGGATTATTATTGTCAATTATATTATATATAAATTTGTCTTTTTTATATGCGAATCTGTCAAATCCGAGCATATATAAAAAATTTATAAGCTCTTCTTCTTTCTCTCTGGGCACCTTAACTTCAATATAGGGATTATTTGTCTGCATTTTCGTGTCAGGATATCCATTCTTTTATTGTATCAAATATCCCTGCTTTTTTTTCTCCTGGATAGTTTGCATCGCCAAGGGCCTTTTCAAGCTGATGCAGCAGCTCTTTTTGTGCTTCGCTGAGCTTTCTTGGCACTACAACATTTATTTCGACTATCTGGTTCCCCTTCTTATTACTCCGGATGTCCTTGATCCCTTCACCTTTGAGTGTTATCCTGTCTCCATTCTGTGTACCCTCGGGAATTGCAACTCTTTTCCTGCCCCGTATAGTTGAAACATCAATGCTTGTGCCTAAGGCTGCCTGAGTTATTGTAATAGGCACTTTTATATAAATGTCATTACCGTCTCTCTTAAAAAACGGGTGTTCCTTAACATAGATAAAAACATAAAGGTCTCCTGGCTCACCCCCATTCTCGCCCCTTTCACCTTCATGAGCAAGTCTGATCCTGTTCCCGGCAGCAATTCCTTCAGGAATATCAATCTTCAATTTCTTTTTTATCCTGGTCTTTCCAGTTCCACTGCAGTTTTTACATGGATTTGATATTATATGCCCCGTACCGTTGCACCTGTTGCATGTACTCTGTATAACCATGAAAAACCCCTGATTATAACCGACCCTGCCGCTTCCCCCGCATGTTGGGCATACCTTTCTGTCAGACGAATCTTTATAGCCTTTTCCGTGGCACTCAAGGCAATCATCAATTCTTTCAATGTCTACCACTTCACTTGTTCCGAAGCAGGCCTGTTCAAAGCTGATCTCCATATCATACCTTAAATCAGCACCTCTCCTTGGTACTCTGTAATTTCGCTGAGAACGGCCTCCGAACATATCTCCGAAAAAGTCAAATATATCCTCAAAACCTCTGTTGAATCCACCATGATTTATGCTGGAAGGATCCATTCCTGTCTGATTATAATACTCTCTTTTTTCTGGGTCGGATAAAATTTCATATGCTCGCTGAATCTCTTTAAATTTTTCTTCAGCTGTATGATCATCAGGATTCTTATCCGGATGGTATCTCAGGGCTAATTTTCTGAATGCCCTTTTTATCTCATCCTGTGAAGCATTCCTGGATATTTCCAGTATATCATAATAATCTCTATTGCTCATTCTTAAAAACTCCTAATTAAATCAGTCCATTCAGGGATAAACAGGTTTTCAGGAGGACTGTTCCTTGGATTTATTATACATCAAATCTGCAAGCTTATACGATGCAATCCTCAGATCCTCCATAGATTTGTCTATTTCCATTGAATTATTGCTTGAAATGCTCTTCCGCAGTTTTTCTATGGCATTTTTTATTTCGTTTGAATCCTCTTCTGAAAGCAGGGTTATATTTTCCTTAAGTGATTTTTCAGATGAGCCTATTAGTGCATTTGCTTTATTTTTCAGCAGAATCAGCTTTTTCAGCTCCTTGTCCTTTTTCTGATATTCAGATGCCTCATGGATCATCCTTTGAATATCCTTTTCAGTTAATGCCGATGAACCTGTAATCCTCACACCCTGTTCCTTCCCTGTGCCAAGGTCCCTTGCTTTGACTGTAAGAATACCATTGACATCTATATCAAAAGTAACCTCGATCTGGGGTATCCCTTTCGGGGCTCTGGGTATGCTGACCAGTTCAAAGATTGCAAGAACAATATTGTCAGAGGAAAGCTCTCTTTCTCCCTGAAGTACCTTCACCTGAACAGTTGTCTGGTTTTCAACGGCAGTAGTGAAAATCCTGCTCTTTCTGGTAGGTATGGTTGTATTCTTTTCAATGATTTTTGTAAATATGCCTCCTTCAGTCTCAATACCCAAAGACAGTGGGGTAACATCAAGAAGTATCAGGTCCTTGACTTCTCCTCCCATGACACCTCCCTGTATGGCAGAACCTATTGCAACAACTTCATCCGGGTTAATCCCCTTCTTGATTTTATCTCTCCCGAAAAAGTCTGAAACCACATCCATAACAATAGGCATTCTTGTCTGCCCTCCCACCATGATGACTGCCCCTATATCACCAGGATTCAAGCCGACCTCTTTAAGCACAGCCTTGCATGGCTCGAGCGTTTCCAGTATCAGGTCTCTGGAAATATTTTCAAGCTCAGCTCTGCTTAGAACCCTCTCAAGGTGCTTAGGGCCTGTACTGTCAACAGCAATAAATGGAAGAGTAATTTTAGTCTCATGAAGCGTGGACAGCTCGCATTTTGATTTCTCTGCAACCTCTTTCAGGCGCTGAAGGGCCATATTATCATGCCTAATGTCGATACCGGTCTTATTCCAGAACTCATCAGCGAGAAGGTCTATTATAATCCAGTCAATGTCTTCTCCGCCAAGAAATGTATCTCCGCTGGTCGCAAGCACTTCAAAGACACCTTCTGTAATGCTCATCAATGATACATCAAATGTCCCCCCACCGAAATCGTAGATAATTATATTATTCATTTCGCCTTCTTTTTCAAGTCCATATGAAAGTGCTGCTGCTGTAGGCTCATTGATTATCCTTAATACATTGAACCCGGCTATCCGCCCGGCAGCCTTTGTTGCCTGCCTCTGGCTGTCATCGAAATATGCCGGGACTGTTATTATAGCATCTGTAATCGTTTCTCCCAGGAATTCTTCTGCATCAGCTTTGAGCTTTTGCAGTATAATAGACGATATTTCCTCCGGAGTATAATCCCTATTATGGATATGTATTGTAATACCTTCATTTGACATTTCTGTAAGCTTAAATGGCAGGTTCGGAAGTATCTTCTGAATCTCGGGGGATGAGTAGCGCCTTCCAATAAGCCTTTTTACAGCAAAAACAGTGTTTTCCGGATTCATTATAGACTGCCTTTTGGCTAAATGGCCTACTATCCTCTCAGACGATTCAGTAAATGCAACAACAGACGGTGTAGTCCTTGAGCCGTCCGCATTTGGAATTACTGTCGGGATACCCCCCTCAATTACAGCCATACAGCAGTTAGTGGTACCTAAATCAATGCCTAAAATTTTACCCATCTAAAAAGCTCCATTTAATTATTTTACTTTTTACTAATAGCTACTTTTACCCTTGGATGGATAAGTACTTTATCTTTGTATATATAACCCGGAGATAACTCATCAATTATAGTATTATCCGGATATTCATCGCTTTCTTCTCTTGCTACGGCATCATGGTATCTTGGATCAAAAGGCTTGCCGACTATATCCATCATTTTCACATCATATTTATCCAGCAGCATCAGCATTGATTCATATATCATCCTGAAGCCTTCATAGAAAGTTCTTGATTCCTCATCATGAGAATCGAGGGCTTTCATGCTGAACGCAATCTTGAACTGATCAAGGATCGGAAGAAAATCCCTGAGGAAATCCTCATATTTATATTTAAACATATCCTGTTTTTCTTTTGCAAGCCTCTTGCGGTAATTATCAAATTCAGCCTGAAGCCTTAAATATTTATCAATCAGATCTACCTTCTCCTTTTCAAGTGCTTCCAGCTTTTGTCCAGATTCCTGCTCAAATTCGATCTGCTCATCTTCAGAAACATCTGGTATAACTATAATATCCTCCTCGTCATCATCTTCAGGATTATCTCCGGAAATTCCAATCTCCCTGCCTTCGTTTTTTATTTCATTCTCTTTTTCTTTATCCATATTTTCCCTGTCTTCTTTTCCTTTTCTTTCTTTTGATGTTCTTAAGCCTTGTTCATTATCACTTTTGCTGTCTGATATCACCTCTTTTTTTCCCTCCATCAAATGCTCCTTTTTATTTCCTGATTGTATTCTGAAAAAGCTCCGTAATCTTCCTAGCTATCTGGTTAACCAGGGATATTGTAAATGAATAATTCATCCTTTTAGGCCCTATAACGCCGAGAAACCCAAAATTTCCTCCTTTTAGAAGATACGGCGCTGCAATAATGGAAAACCTTGAAAGTAATTCTTCCGGTATCTCATTGCCAATGCAGATATATATATCATCCCTCTGCCAGTCCTCAAGCAGCAGGTTAAGTATCTCCAGTATGTGAGACTTTCTTTCAAAGCTTGAAAGAAGCTCCTTCATTGAATCCAGGTCCCCTATCTCCAGATTATTGATTATCTTTGATGTTCCCTTTATATACAGGTCCTCAAAATGCTTCATTTCAATCTCTTTGTCAAACACCTGGCTAGCGATCTCAACTGCCTTGAGAAGAAGATTGTCGTAATGATTCTTCTCAGCATCAATGACCCTCATAAGCTTCTGCTTGATATCAGAGATTGAGTGATGGGAAAAATTTGAATTTATATAGTTCTGGATATTATTCAGCTCAACAGAGTCAATATTATAATCCAGCCTGATTATCTTATCATAGACAAAACCTGATTCGGACTCAAGTATTACCACAATCTTCCCCTCAGAAAGCTTAACCAAATTTAGATTTCTCAGCTTTATGGTTTCAAAATCCGGTGTAATGACTATGGCAGCCTCTCCGCTTGCCTCAGAAAGATATTCAGATACATGCGAGAAGAATTCTCCCATATCTGTGTCAATCTTGGAAAAATTTATTTTAATCAGCTCAGAGTCTACCTTTTCAAGTTTACGGCTGCTTAGAAGCCTGTCAACATAGTATCTGAATCCCTTATCGGTGGGAAGCCTGCCTGCAGAAGTATGAGGCTGGTAAAGATAGCCATCTTCTTCTAGGTCAGCCATAATATTTCTTATGGTCGCGGGGCTGATGGAAAGCGATATTATTTTAGACAGAGTTCTGGACCCTATTGGCTCACCAGATTCTATATATGAATTAATCAGGGATTCCAGAATAAGAAACTCCCTGTTTTTCAGCTGTGTCTGGTTTGAAGTATCTATGAAATAATTCATGGGTTTGCTTATACTCTTTACAGACATATCTCTTTTCCTTTAAAATTTATACACAAACTGCATTATAGATTATAATAACAATAAGATTCTTGTCAATTATTATAATGTTTACTAATTTTGATTTGTATATTAATATTTTTTACTCAAGTTTTAAGCATTTCTACAAAAATGCATTGGATAGGTGTTATAAGAATGATTGGAGATTACAATGGAAATAAAACTGGTTTATGAAGAAGAAATACATGTCGGAAGCAGTGATTTCATAATATGCATTCTTACAGAAGATAAACTAAATGAAATTATCCTGAACCGGCTTAAATATCCGGACAATATATTAAGAATGCTCCAAAAAGCCTTTGATATCAGTGAATTTAAGGGAAAGCCCGGTGATGTTTTAATCCTATACCCGGATAAGCCTGAAGGCATACATATGTTCGTTGGGCTTGGCAGCAGGAAAGATCTGTCTCCAAGGGTTTTTCAGAACTGCGGAGCCAATCTTTCAAAAAAGTTTTCCAATTTTCATGTCAAGGAAGCGGTTCTGGATCTATCTTCAAACCAGGGGATTGACCCAGCCTATACAATCAAGCCCTTTCTGGAGGGAATTGCAATTGGTGCATACACATTTTCCAAGTACTTTACCAAAAAGACACCTTTCCCCCTTGGAAAAATCTCAGTAATAATAAATAACAGCGTCAAAAAGCCCGAAGCAGAGAAGGCTGTAATGGATGCTTCAATAAACATATATGCATCAAATACTGCAAGGCACCTTACAAATGAAGCATCCAACAATAAAACACCGCATAAGTTTGAATTGCTGATACGGGACCTGATCAAAGATAAAAGCTTTAATATTTATACACTGGATCATAAAGCCCTGAAAAAAGAAAAGCTAAACCTTCTTTATGCCGTTGGCAAGGCAGGAAGCGAAATGCCCAGGCTATGCATTATTGAATGCATAAAAGAAAAGGGACTGCCTAATCTGGGTATTGCAGGGAAGGCTGTGACCTTTGACTCAGGAGGGCTGATGCTTAAATCAAAGGATTCTCTTCCGTTAATGAGAGAGGATGTAGGTGGTGCAGCAGCATTGATAGGTGCCTTATCTGTCCTGCACAGGCTTGACCTCAATTTTAATGTTATTGCAGCAGTCCCGATAGCGGAAAATCTGATCGATTCAAATGCTTACAGGCCATCTGATATTATTATAGCAAAGAATGGAATGTCAGTTGAGATAAACAATACAGATGCTGAGGGCAGGCTGATGCTTGCAGACAGCTTCCTGTACCTGCAGAGCAAATATAGGCTATCAGCGGCAATGGACATAGCTACTCTTACCGGTGCTATAACCAGGGCATTGGGCAAGAGCATGGCTGGATTTTTTACGAACAGCAAAAGATTTGCTGATATATTCAACACCGCCTGCCACAACTCACTTGAAAATTTCTGGCAGATGCCGCTGGAAAATGCATATCTCTCAAACCTTAAAAGCCCTTTTGCTGATATCAGAAACGACGGGGGAGAGCCTAAAGCCATCTGTGCAGCACTTTTCCTTTCATGTTTTATAGAAAACAATCTCCCATGGCTTCACTTAGACGTAGGTTCATGCATTACACCCGGATCAAATGATATACTATACGGAAATACTGATTATGCAAACGGTATACCGTCAATTACCATAATCGAACTTCTAAGGATATTGAATGATAAAATAGAGTGGATAAATGAAGCTGATTGACAGGTACATTCTCAAGGAAGCTGTCCCCTTCATTCTGATGGGCAGTTTCATATTCACATTTATTATCCTCATGAATGAATTTTTCAGGTTTACTGAATTAGTCATAAATAAAGGGCTAAGCGTTATTTATGTTTTTAAGATGATACTTCTCTCACTGCCTTTTATCCTGTCCTTGAGCATACCGATGAGCCTGTTGCTTGGAATTCTTATGGGTCTGTCCAGATTAAGCAATGACTATGAAATAATAGCAATGAAATCATCTGGTATAAGCATATTCAAAATGTTAAAGCCATTGCTGTTCCTTGGGATCCTGATTTTTCTTATATGTGCTTTTTTGATGCTCGATCTTCTTCCATACAGCAATCATAAATTCAGGTCACTAAAGAGCCAGATACTCCTTTCAAAAGCAACAGCCGGGCTTGATCCCAAGGTATTTAATTCTGATTATGAAAATATCCTGCTATATACTGAAAATATAACCAAGGAAGGGATCATGGAGGGCCTCTTTATTTCAGATGAGAGGGAAACGGGGAAGACCAGCATAATACTGGCTCAAGAGGGTTATTTTATCTCAAAGCCGGACCAGGATGAAATTATATTAAGGCTTGTCAACGGAAGCATCCATATTATGGAATCATTTCAGAAATCAACATATGATATTAGCAAATTCAATACACAGGATATCAGGATAGGCTTTGAAACCGAAGCTAAATCAGATAAAACCCCTAAAGGAATAAAGGAGATGACAGTTTATGAGCTGATGGAACAGCTTAATTCTGCAAGGGAAAGCATTTTGAAAATGACAGAAAAGAAGATGGGCTATGCCGTGCAGAACCTGTCAGAATCCCAGAAGCATGAACTTAATATCCTTGAAAATGAGCTTATATATGCAAAAAAGCTTGTAAACAGCATAAGGCTTGAATATGCAAAGAAATTCAGCCTTCCATTCAGCTGTATCATATTTGTCCTCATATCTCTCCCCTTTGGAACAATATTTTCGCGGGGGGGAAAATATTCAGGCATAGCTGTAAGCCTTTTCATAATTCTAATCTATTATATACTGTTTATCCTTGGTGAAACACTGGGAAAGGAAGGGTATATAAATCCTGTCCTATCAATCTGGATGCCAAACATCATACTTGGAGCAGTATCAGTTTTCCTTGTTTACAGATCATCAATAGAGGCAAACAATCGTTTCATACAGAAGCTTTTAAAGCCTCTGGAGGCAATAGTAACAAGGAGAAAAACAAATACTGTCGACAGGATTCATAAAGACAGTTTTCAGGATTCAAAGGAGATACAATCAGCAAGGCTCAGGAGTAGAACCAATCTGCTGATGATACTTGACCGATATCTCTTAAAGAGCTTCATAAAAAACTTTGCAGGAGTAATATCAATCTCAGCGATCCTCTTTATAGTAATAGATGCTTTCCAGATAATTGACGATGTTCTAAAAAATCAAAGCAGCCTTTTTAATCTGCTTCTATACACAATATACCGGGCACCAACCCTGCTCAGCTATGCAATACCCTTCTCAACCCTGCTTGCAATCCTTATAACTATAGGCCTATTTTCGAAAAACAATGAAATCACTGCCTTCAAGGCATTGGGAATAAGCATATACAGGCTTTTCATACCCTTTATGGTAATATCCCTTATAATATCTTTCGGCCTTTTTTGGATAAATGAATATCTTGCCCCGCAGGCCCTTCGCAAATCCAGGGACGTAAAAAACTATGATATAAGAAAAAAGGACAGGAATCATTCATTTATGCAGAACCAGGAATGGTTTCATGGCTTGCATAACTCTATTTATAATATACATATAGTGGACCCTAAAGAGATTAAGCTCTATAATCTTATGATCTACAGCTATTCTGATGATTTTGAGATGAAGCAGGTAATCCATTCTGCCCTTGCTGAATATAACAGGAATAATTCAGAGTGGATATTCTATAATGGCTGGATAAGAAGCTTTATGCCTGACAATTCCATGAAATATGAGACATTTGAAAAACTTGAGGAATTTGATCAGTTTAATGAGGAACCTGACTATTTCATAAGAGAACAGAGAAACCCAATGGAAATGAACTATGCAGAGCTTGGTGAATATGTTAAAAGGCTTGAGAAGGGAGGGTACAAGTCTATGGAATTTGTTGTATCTCTCTATTTCAAGGTAGCCTATCCATTTGTCTGCCTTGTGCTTGCTTTTATATCATTTCCTTTCGGATTAATTAAGACAAGGAAGGCTGCAGTGTTTTTTGGTGTTGTAATAAGCATATTGCTTGGAATAGTATACTGGATTTTATTAGCCCTTTTCCAATCGCTTGGTAAGGCGGAAATACTTCCGCCATTTCTGGCAGCATGGGCTGCAAACATAATTTTCCTGCTTCTCGGAATATATCTGCTTTTTTCTTCTGATACCTAAATTTTATATGCAGGGCAGTCATTATGCCCTGCATACATATATATAACTATTTCTTTGAAAATTCTTCCCTGATCTTATCTTTCAGGTCAGTTCTTTCCCATGTAAATTCATCCAGTTCCCTTCCAAAATGCCCGAATGCTGCTGTTTTACGGTATATAGGCCTTCTCAGGTCGAGATAGTCTATAATATCCTTAGGCTTTAGCGGGAAAAGTTTTCTCACTATTGTTTCAAGCTTCTCAAGCTTCTCGGTATTATTATCCAGGGATTCAATCATAAGGCTGACAGGCTCTGCAACGCCTATCGCATAAGCTATCTGGACACTGCAGTTTGGAAGAAGCCCTGATGCAACGATGTTCTTTGCTATATATCTTGCCATGTATGAAGCGGACCTGTCAACCTTCGTCGGGTCCTTTCCAGAGAAGGCGCCACCACCGTGTGCACCGAATCCGCCGTATGTATCAACAATGATCTTTCTTCCGGTAAGGCCTGAATCCCCCTGTGGGCCTCCGACAACAAACCTGCCGGTTGGGTTTATATGATAAACAATGTTTTCATCACGAATCTTGGGGTCAATTACAGGTTCTACAACCTTCTTGATGATCTCTTCTCTCAGGTCCTGAAGCGGGATATCAGGTGAATGCTGTGCAGAGATGACAACTACCTTAACCTTATTTGGCTTTCCGTCAATATATTCTACGGAAACCTGGCTTTTGCCGTCAGGCCTGAGCCAGGGGAGAATACCCTTTCTTCTGAGGTATGACAGCCTGTCTGTGAGCTTATGTGCAAGGAGTATAGGCATAGGCATAAATTCTTCTGTCTCATTGCTTGCAAAACCGAACATCATGCCCTGGTCTCCAGCTCCACCTGGATCCACACCCATTGCAATATCCGGAGACTGTTCATCAATAGCACTCATAACAGCGCAGGTTTTATAATCAAAGCCATAATCAGCATTATCATAACCTATATCCCTGATAACACCCCTGACAACTTTAGGTATATCCACATAGCCTCTTGTGGTTACTTCACCGGTTACAAATGCCATACCGGTGGTAACGATCGTCTCTACTGCGACCCTACTGTGACTATCCTGTCTTATCAGTTCATCCAGGACCCCGTCAGAAATCTGGTCTGCTACTTTATCCGGGTGGCCTTCTGTTACAGACTCTGAAGTAAATAAGTACTTTCTCCTCAAAATAAATCCTCCTTTAACTGTTTATATGCTTTTTATGATTAATCTAAAAAGGGATACTTTGTCAATAATAATCCATTTTTGCTTTATAAGGTTTTATTGGAGGTTATAAAAAGGGATTAGGGGCATCCCATGACCTGAGATCTTATTTGATAATTGCTGATCACTTTTTCATTCTCCTGGCGCTTAGCTTCATCTTTTTCATTTTCATTGATTTTCCTGGTGATATCAATAAGCTCAGCCAGCAGGTTACAGTCAAAAATCCCTTCTAAATAGGCATCTTTGAGAATAGTATGAGCACGGTCAATATCCTTCAGTTTTGTATTGTAAAGTTTTGACAGGGCTATGTAATGCTCCGGATTATTTCTGTCAAACCTTAATGCTTCATAGTAATAGAATTCAGCTTTTTCATTGTCATTCATAAACTCATAGGCCTTACCCATATTAGCATAACAATCAGGATTTGCTGGATTCAGCTCTATTGATGTCTCGAAGTCTTTCATTGCATTCTGCATTGTAGTCCCTGACCTGTCGTTAAATTCTACAGCCCTCTCGAGCCAGATCAGGCCCGTCTTGCTATAGATCTTTGCAAGCTCGGGGAGAAGCTCCTTATCCTTTTGTGCCTTTTTTTCAAGGATTTCTTTGGCCTCATTATACTTCTGAAATGCCTGAGAGTGAACCTGCATCTTTTTATACACATCGCCAAGAAGGTGCAGGACCCGGTAGTCTATATTTTCCTTGTCTATCTCTTTATCTACAATATTATTGAGATAGATCAGAGCCCTCCTGTAATCATTGTTATCATAGGATATCCTGGCCAGGTAATACGGGTAATCCTTATTTACCTTGTCAATCTCATGGAGTTTTTCAAAACCTGCTTTTGCAGTATCAGTATCACCTATATTATAATAGAGCCTGGTCTTCTTATTTAGTATATTCCAGTTATTCGGCTCAATCTTAAAGGCATTTTCTAAAAGCTCAAGGGCAAGAAGCTTTTGATCAACTTCAACAGCAAGGTCAGATAACATTAAAAGGTTTTCAGGGGTGTTTTCAATTTTAAGAATCTTTGGGATTAATGCTACCAGATTATGCGTATTTTTGAGGGAGGCTTCAATCTTGGCAAGAGAGATAAGGGCATCCAGATTACTGTCATTGTGCATCTCTGTAAGCTTCATATAATCCACTTTTGCGTTTTCAAGATCATTATTCCCAAAGTAGCTTTTGGCTCTTAGTTCCAGCAATTCAGAATCCTCGGGATATTTCGATATTAGCTTGTCAAGTGTGTTAATAGCACCTGAATAGTTGCCGTTATTGTAGAATTCTTCAGCTTCCATCCTCATTTTTGATATATTGCTTGCTCTGACAATGAAATAAAGGCTGACAGGGAAGATGACAAGGACTGCAATTATAGCACCCAGAAGGACTTTTGACTGCTTGCGTGTTGAAGGCACACTTTCAGCACGTACCTTTTTTGCTTTCTGTCTGGCAGGCACAGCGGAAGGATCCTTCTTTTTCCGGGGAATGCTATCCTCCTGCAATTCTTCCTCTTTTATATCAGGTACTGCGGATTCAAAAACTGGCTCTGGTTCCGGCTTTTTCCCCTCTGTTTTCTTCTCAGGCCTTTTCTCTACCTTTTCTGCAGATTTCAGTCGGGAACCTGCAGGCTGTTTATCCTTTTTTATCTGTTCCGCATCTTTTTTAGAGGGTTTTTCTTTTTCTTCTGCTTTATCTTTTATCTCAGATTTTTCAGCCATGGTTTCTAATTTTTCCTGAGTATGATCAATAACCCTTTTCCCCAGTTTTTCTGTATCATAAATAATACTGCTGGTATCATCAGTGCTAATATCTGTTCTTTCTTTGCCTGCCAACTCTGGTGAGCCTGAATCATAATCACTTACAAAGCTTTCTTTTCCTGTAAGTTCAGTGCCTGCAGGCGTAATGGCATTCTCATGCTGGCTCATTCGCTGGTCCTTATTTCGGAGATGGTCTGCAGGAACCTCAAAAAGAGTATCATCTCCCTTGTTTGCATCGCCGGCAGATGCTTCTTCTTCCGAATCCTTCGCTGTGATTGCGGCATCAGGCTCAGGCTCGCTTCTAAATGACGATTCAGGGCTGACGACATAAGTCATTTCTGCTGTCCCCTGGCTTTTCATCTCCAGCTGGCCGGGATCCAGCTCTATAGTCTCATTCAGCTCTTCCTCACTAAATTCTTCACCGCCTGCTTCATCTGCCTTAATTTTTTCCGGTTCTGATCTGTCAGGTTCCTCTGAAATTTCACTTTGCTTTATATTTTCAGTCTTCTCTTCCATTTCCATAACCGGCTTTTCTTTTTCAATGCTCTGTATATCCTCGCTTGTTTCTTCAGCAGCAGGTTCCTGAGGAATTTGACCCTCCGCAGGCTCTCCGGTTTCCGAGATGGGTTCTAGCTGTTCTTCTTTCTGGGGCTTTTCTTCCTCAATGACTTCTTCTTTCTCAGGATTTTCACTTGTTTTAACAGCTTTCTCGCTTTCTATTTTTGAGGGTTTCTGTTCAGGCGGGAATAAATCAACAATATGCTTTTTGTCGATCATGATGGTTTCACTGCTGTCTACTTCATTATACTCCTCACCCTGTGTTTCCTTCTTTTCTGCTTCGGGGGCCGTCTCTTCATCTTCTTCTTTAAGATATGATTCCTGATCGTTTTTTATCGCTTCATCTGCTTCCCTTATAAACCCTATGATTTTCTGGTTTTCAGGGTCAAACTCCAGCGCTTTCTGCCAGACGTTCTTTGCCGCTTTATACTGAAGATCTCCGAAAAGAAACAGGCCATCATCAATTGCCCTATCAACATTAAAATACTTTTTCCCTTCAAATTCAAAAAGACATGGTATTTCCTCTTTTTTGGCCTTTTCCTGAAGCTGCAGCCTTGCAGACTGAAGCAGCTCAAAAACATCATAGTTGTCAGGATCATTTTCATAAGCCTCTTCAAGGAATTTTATCGCGGATTTAATATCTCCCTCATCTATCATCTTTACCCCCTGTTCTATAATCTTTGAAGGGTCTTTTTTATCGTTTTCCTGTTCTGATTCTGATTCCATAAGGACTGTAGAATCACCATCTTCAGCATTTTCCTCGAAAGCAGGTGCCTCTTTCTCCTCCTGCGCCTCCTTTTTCTTTGAACCGACAATGGTTTTATATTTCTTTTTCGGTGCAGGCTTGACGTGTTTTCCTATTGTCTCTTTCAGCTTGATTATCTGCTCATCTTCAGGAGCCATCAGAAATGCTTCTTTAATATACCTGTTGGCCTGTTCATAATCCTTGGCATCAACAAAACCCTGGGCTTTCTGCACCAGCTTCTTGGTATAAGGAAGGCGGCCTTCTTTAAGCATTTTAATCATCTTGTTGTGCTGCTTTCCCATTAGAAGGCGTACATTTTTTATATAATCGTCATCTTTTTTGATATGTTCATAGGATACCTCAAAACTTTCCAGTATCCTGCCGCTTTTATAAAGATAGGTATCCAGAACAAAGCTGTTGACCCCTCTTTCCTGGGTCTGTACGTGGTAGGTCTCTCCATTATGGACAAGGTCTGTATTAAATCCTGTTATCATAGCCTAAATCCAAGCCAATTCTTCATGCTATTTAGTTTATTAATATTATATATCTTTGTCAAATATTATTAATAAAATTATTCCCAGAAAGCCTTAATGGATTTCGGCATAATAGGAAGATAATCAGCGGGGGACCTTTCCTTAATAAAGCTCCAGTCACTCCTTATAGTCTTTTGAATACATGAGGCTATCTCAGCAATCACAATGCCTTCAGAATTGGTACTCGGTATGAACAGCAGTTCTCCGAACGGGTTTGAGCAGAATGATTTGCCGTAAAAATCAAGCCCTTTCTCGCTTCCAACCCTGTTCAGCCTGAAGCTGAAGACATTATTTACTATGGAGTTGGCTTTTATTACTGTTTCCCATATATTCTGTGAATCAAATGCTGAGGTCGTAGGACATAGGATCAGGTTTGCGCCTTTCAGAGCCAGCACCCTTGCAGCTTCTGGAAAGAAGTTATCCCAGCTTAGCAGTATTCCAAAATTAGCCCACTCACTTCTAAATACCTGAAATCCAAGGTCCCCTTTAGCAAAATAGCTCTTTTCCCTCCAGCCTTCTATATCCGGAAGGTGTATTTTTCTGTGCATGCCTGATATCTCACCATTTTCTGATATTACAACAGCGGTATTGTAATATACCCCGTCAACATCACTTTCCTCCATAACTGGACAGACAAATGTAACCTTATATTTCTTTGCAAGGTGCATAAAGGGTTTGGTGCTTGGACCAGGCACTTTTTCTGAGTAGAAATAGTTTTGCTGGGCAAATTCATCCAAAATCCACGGGCAGCTGAATATCTCACCAAACAGTATTATCTTTGAACCCTTGGAGATTGCCAGTTCAGCCAGCTGAACCGCTCTATCTATATTCTCCTCTTTGGATGGTCCGGAATTCATCTGAACTCCTGCAATCTTATACATTTTTTATCTCCCACAACAGTGTTTATATTTTTTGCCGCTTCCGCATATGCAGGGATCATTACGGCCTACCTTTTTATCGCGGGTCTGCGGTTGCAGCCTGGTTCCCTGGCCATGATGCTCCTTTGCATTAATCTTTTTTTTCCTTATTTTTATATCATCTTCTTCCAGTTCAACTTTTATGGAGAAAATTGATTTCACTGTCCTCTTCTTTATCCTGTCTATCAGGTCATCAAAATAATAAAACGCTTCCTTCTTGTATTCGAGCAGCGGATCTCTTTGTCCGTATCCCCTAAGCCCTATTCCCTCTCTTACCTGATCCATTATATAGAGATGCTCCTTCCAGAAAGTATCTATATATGATAAAAAGAAATATTTTTCAACATGCCTCATTCTTTCAGCTTTTATCTGTGCTTCTTTCTGATTATAATAATCAAAAAGCTCCTTTTTAATCTTTTCAATCAGATCTTCCCTGTTCTCAGAACCCAGTTCATCTTCCAGTATTTTCGGAATGAAGAAGAAACTCTCCTGAAATGAATGTTTTAAGGCGTCAAAATCCCAGTCCATTACATCTTTTCTTTCAGGAAGATATGTATCGACAAGCTCCTCTGAAATATCCTCAATCATATCGAATATGTCTTCCTTCTTAAGCTTGCCTTCCAGAATTTCCCTTCTTTTCGAATAAATAATTTCCCTTTGCTTATTCATTACATCATCATATTCAAGCGTGTTTTTCCTGATCTCAAAATGATAGCTTTCAACCTGCTTCTGTGCCTTCTCAATAATGCTGGTGATAATCTTATGTTTTATTGGGACACCCTTTTCAAAATGTATCCTGTCCATCAATCCAGAGATCTTCTCTGCTGCAAATATTCTCATAAGATTGTCCTCAAGGGAAAGATAGAATTTTGAGCTTCCGGGATCGCCCTGCCGCCCCGCACGCCCCCTCAGCTGATTATCAATCCTTCTGGATTCATGCCTCTCAGTCCCGATAATATGGAGTCCGCCTTTCTCGGCAATACCATCTCCCAGCACTATGTCTGTTCCTCTTCCGGCCATATTGGTGGATATGGTCACGGCTTTTTCCTGTCCTGCACCGGCTATGATCTGAGCCTCCTTTTCATGGTTTTTTGCATTAAGAACATTGAAATGAATCCTCTTCTTCTTTAAGTACTCAGCTATCAGCTCTGATTTCTCAATTGATACAGTTCCGACAAGGACAGGCCTGCCTATTCTGTTCATCTTCTCAATTTCCTTCAATACGGCTGAGACCTTTTCTTCCTCTGTTCTGTAGATCTCATCATCATAATTTGTCCTGATCAGCGGCCTGTTGGTAGGAATTTCAACAACCTCCAGATTATAGATCTGAATAAATTCCGACTCTTCTGTTTTTGCTGTACCGGTCATTCCAGCCAGTTTTTCGTACATTCTGAAATAATTCTGCAGAGTGATTGTGGCAAGAGTCTGATTTGCATTTTCTATTTTCACATTCTCCTTTGCCTCAAGAGCCTGGTGCAGGCCATCACTGTATCTCCTTCCGGGCATAAGCCTCCCTGTGAACTCATCTACAATAATTACCTTATTTTCCTTTATCACATAATCTACATCCCTCTTAAAAAGCTTATGAGCTTTTAAGGCCTGTATTATGTGATGCTGAAATTCCAGGCCATCAGGTGTATATATCTTCTCGCCGAAACGTTTTTCCAGTATTGAGTTCCCCTCCTCTGTAAGGGCAATGGTCTTAGCTTTCTCATCAAGCACAAAATGCCTTTCCTGCTTCATCTGGCGGGCAATAGAGTTCATTTCATAATAAAGTTCAGTAGATTCTTCCGCAGGACCTGAAATAATAAGGGGAGTCCTTGCTTCATCAACAAGTATGCTGTCAACCTCGTCTATTATGGCATAATGGTGGTATCTCTGCACACATCTTTCGATAGAGACCTCCATATTATCTCTCAGGTAATCAAAGCCGAATTCATTGTTGGTACCATATGTAATGTCACAGCCATACTCATTTCTCCTGTCAGAGGGGGACATGTCATGCTGGATGCATCCTACTGTAAGCCCCAGAAAGCGGAAGATCTCACCCATCCAGTTAGCATCCCTGCGCGCAAGATAATCATTAACAGTGACAATATGTACCCCTCTTTGAGTAAGCGCATTAAGATAAGCGGGCATTGTCGCTACCAGTGTTTTTCCTTCACCTGTCTTCATTTCAGAGATCTTACCCTGATGAAGTATAATTCCTCCAGCTATCTGAACGTCAAAAGGACGCATCCCTATGGTACGTTTCGCTGCTTCTTTTACAAGGGCGAATGCCTCTGGAATAAGATCGTCAAGCGTATTCCCACTACCAGCTTTCTCCTTAAGGGACAGGCTAATCTCTTTGAGCCTGCTGTCAGTATAATGGCTGTATTCCCTTTCCCTTGAATCAATCCCTTCAATATATGTCTGAAGCTTTTTAAGGTCCCTGATGGTTTTGGACCCGAAAACCTTATTTATAATCTTAAATACCATTTTGATTCTCCTGTTTCTGGATTAATGTTCCCTGATGCTTTCCAGCAAGATATCTCCTTAAAAAGGATTTTCTGTGAAGCTCTGTATATCCTTTCCTGCTGATCATTAAAAAGTGGTCTTTGGTGCCGTACCCCATATTCCTTTCCAGAAAATATCCCGGATAGAATAAAGACAGGGTAGCCATGAGGTAATCCCTTACTGTCTTTGCGATAATTGATGCAAGCCCGATAACAAAAGACTTTGAATCTCCCTTGACAACTTTTTTGGTATTCGGGCCGAAATCAACGGGAAAACGGCCATCAATTAGATAAAACACTCCATTTCCGGCTATATTATTAATACTCATTTTTATAGCGTTTATTGTTGCATTCAATATATTGTTCTTCTCAATATAATTTACAGTTGAAAATCCTATGGAGAATTCAATATTTTTCTCTATGCAAAAGAAAAGGATAGATTTTCTAAGCCTGGATGTCAACCTTTTTGAATCATCAATTGCAGCAAATACTGGATGATCTAGTTTGCATGCATTAGTGCCTTCTGCTGTGGCAGTAAAGACAGGGCCGAATATACAGCCCCTGCCGACTTCATCGGTTCCGGCAATAGCCATATCATGCGCCATCATGGAATCAAATCTAATCTTTCTGCTGATATCAGTCTGTTCCAGTTTTTTAGGATTCATATTCCTGATAATACTATAATATTCATTTTGCTCATTATCGATGAGGTTTATAAAATGGTCAGCAATCTTAATTCTGTTTTGGACATTTTCCTGTTTTAAATATTCTTTAATTGCGTCAAAAATAACGGATTTCAATCTTTCTCCCTTAAAATGGTCATTTCGACCCTTGGTATAAGTTCATTATATGAATAATGAAGATTATTTGAGGAATAAAACATAACAAAAGAATCATAGGAGATTGAAAAATCCTTTGAGTTCTTTATCAATATACCGCAATATTCAGATCCTTTATCAACAGCCTTTTGTATCGCACCTGTAATATCTATGTTCAGAGGAATATCAGTCTTATCTATAAGGACAGAATTAACCGGGATATCATCAAAAGGAGGCATGGAACCCCATGTGACACCAATTCTTTCCAGGTTATTCCCGTGAAATCTGTTTTCCGGGAAAAACCTCTCAATTATATAATATATATTATAAACCTGAGGATCTTCTATTATGACCGGATAAAGAACCAGCCTTGCACTTTTGACATATACCTTTTCATTAAAATCCGGGATTGAAAAAAAAAACAAGCCCCAATAAAGGTTTTTTTCTTTCAGCCCTGATATTATATATTTTGATCCGCCAAAATTTTTATCAGAATGCTTATTTGTAATAAAAGTATCGCCGTTTCCTGATGATTTAAGTTCGATAATATAGCTCTCATTGCGATAAACCTGAGAATGCAGAAGATTTAAGGAAAAAAAAGATGCTATAATTACAAAAATAAGAATAGCTGTTGTTTTTTTCATAGAGATGAAAATCCTACTACCCTGTTTCTTCCATTTCTTTTTGCATTGTACATGGCTTTATCCGCAGCCTCAATCAATGATTTTTCAGTTGTTGCATTCTCCGGGAATGATGCAACGCCTATGCTTATAGTAATTTTAAGGTTTTCAAGCCCTTCTTCATCAGACATGTCCAGCTCTTCCACTCGTTTTCTAATCCTTTCTGCTATCAGCATAGTATCCCTCTGTTCCGTCTCAGGGAGTATAACTACAAATTCTTCTCCGCCGTACCTGGATGATATATCTACATCCCTGACAGTATTTGTTATCACAGAAGAGACCTTTCTTAGTACAAAATCCCCTTTGGTATGTCCATATGTATCATTAACCTTTTTAAAATGATCTATATCAATCATAAGAATACTCAAATCCCTCTGATATCTTTTGCTCCTGATGATTTCATCCTTAAGTTTCTGCTGGAAAAACCTGAAATTAAACAGACTTGTCATATCATCTGTAAGAGAAAGAAGCTCTGTCTTCTTGTGAAGCAGTGCATTTTCTATAGCAATCCCTAACTGGTCGGTTATAGCACTGATAAGCTTCTTTTCAGAAGCAGAGTATTCCTTTTTAACCCCGTTTCTAAGTTCCAGAACCCCTATTACCTTATCCTTTATCATAATTGGAGCAGCCAGAAGTGAATTGAAGAATTTAAGCTCCAGGTCAAGAACTGAATCATATCTTGGATCATTGATTACATTTTCAGGAACGATTATACTCATTTTGGTCTGAGCCACAATTCCTTCAATCCCTTTGCCAAAAGGGATCCTGACAAATCCGACAGAAGCCTGGTATTCTTTTGGACATCCTTGAAGAACAAGCTCATAGCTGTTTTCATCTTTCAGGAAAATAAAAACCTCATCGGATTCAGTAGCTTTTCCTATGACATCTATAAGCTTTTTTATCATTTCATCAAGATTGATAACGGATCTTATAACCTTATTGATCTTATACAGATTCGATATCCTCAAAACAAAAGCATTCAGGTCCTGCTGAGTTTTCTTCAGGTCTTTGTTAACTTTCTGCATCTGCTCCCGGTTGTGCTTTTCCTGGTAAAGCAGTATATGGTCCTTATAAATTATAGAAATAAAATTAGCCACTACCTGGATGCAATATTCATCTTCGAGTGTATATATATTATCCGTATCTTTGCTGTAAAGCTCCAGAATGCCAAAATATTCATCCTTTGCCTTTATAGGTATGCCAAGATAATTATTTATCTTCTCCTTTTCAATATTATCCAGATGAGAGAATTTCGGGCGTGCATCTTCATCGACCTTAATCCTTATTGCATTTTTTTCTTTCCATACATGATTGGTGATAAAACCCTCGTTCATAGAAATATCAAATTTTAATATATCCTTTTTAAGATCACCTGCTGTATTTGAAATATGAAGCTTGCCACTCTCATTATCCAGTATATGGAAAATGGCAAAGGACGAGTTAGTAAGGATGACAATTGAATTGAGTATATTATTTATTTTATTATCCAGCAATTCCTTATCATGTGATATTTCCTCAAACTCAATAATGCTGCTCAAATTCCTGAAGTATTCTTTGGTCTGGAGTTCCTGGCATATGCTTTTTATTGTGATATGCAAAAAATAATGAAAGAAATTTATGCTCTTCAGTGTATTGACGGCAGAATCCTCAACACTGAAACCCTCAGCACCTGTATCAGGTGTTATTCCAGCACTTTCGGCTACGATAAAGTATTCATTTTCTCCCAAAATGTTCACTGGAATTATAAACCTGCTGTTTCCGTTTCTTGAAAATAATTTCGGCTGAGTTATATTGGGTATAAAATCCCTGACGCCTTTAATGAAACTGCTGTCATAGGAACCCTCAATACCTGTATTATATACAGGATTCAGGCTTTTATCCAGAAGCACATAGGAGGATTGGAAATTAAGTGAATACCTGTCCAAAAAGGTCTTGAGCAGGCTTTCAAAAAAGGCCATATTATTTATCAGATACCCGTGCATAATCTTAATGTACTATATAGTATCAAATATACTGAATGTCAATATTATATGGATCTTTTTAAATCTGCCAGCTCCTTTTCGCATTGCAGCCATAAAGTAGGCCAGATAAAATAAAGGATATGAGAATATCTTCTATTTTAGAATATTATCAGCTTCCTTAAGAAGGTCAGTAATTTTCAGGCCCTGTGGGCATATCTCTTCACACTTCCTGCAGTAGCTGCATCTGGATATATCCTTTCCAGCCTTTATAATACTGCTATAAAACCTTTTTGACCTTTCCTGATCTTCAAATATCAGGAAATCATCATATAGTGAAAGGATCGTTGAAATCATTATATTATTCGGGCATATTTCGCAATATCCGCATGAAGTGCATAAGGCTCTCTGCCTTTTGTGAAACATATCATATACCCTTTTTATTATCTTTTCATCTCCTTTATCAAATTCCACATGGTTCTCAAATATACTTAGGTTCTCCTTTACCTGTTCAAGGCTTCCCATACCGCTCAGTATTACAGATATCTCCTCATGGCCAATAAGCCATCCGAAAGCCCAGGCTGCCAGGCTGCGTTTTATCCTTGATGACGAGAATACCTGCTTTATGTCATTGGGTACTGAATTTACAAGATTGCCTCCTCTTAAAGGTTCCATAACTGCTATGGGAATATTTTTTGAGTGGGCATATTTAAGCCCTTCAGTACCTGCCTGGTTTTCAATATCCAGATAATTGTACTGAATCATACAGATATCCCAGTCATAACTGTCTATAATCCTTTTAAAAACGTCAACACTGGAATGAAAGGAAAAACCTATATTCTTAATTCTTTTATCCTTAACTGCATTTTGCATTGATGACAATAGATCATGCTCCAGAATAGTATTCCAGTATTTCTCATTGAGAGAATGGAACAGGTAAATATCAATAATGTCGGTATCAAGCCTCTTCAGCTGCTCATCAAGGTATTTATCAAAATCGCTTTTCTTTTTAATAAGCCATACAGGAAGCTTTGTAACTAGTTTTACCCTCTCCCTGTAACCGCTCTTTAAGGCTTTTCCAACCAGGATTTCACTGTTCCCCTTATGATACGGGTAAGCAGTATCAATATAATTGATACCATTATCAATGCCATACCTGATCATTTCAATTGCTGCTTTCTCATCAATACTGCCGCTGTCATCTCCCGATACAGGCAGCCTCATCGCGCCAAATCCCAGTAATGATGATTCGAAACCCATTGTTTTAATAGTTCTATATTTCATTTGATAGCCTCCCATCTATAACTACTTCGCAGATTAAAATCCTTTTGTTCAGAATATATATCTTTCTTGATTTACACAATACATATAGTATTTCTTATTATATGCTTATGAATTTTTGGATCAGGATATCAGTAATAATACTGCTTTTCTTTTTATTTATGTCATGCGGCCAGGATCCCGACATAAACAAGGATAGGATAAATAGCCTTATTAATGCGGTAAAATATGATAATGAAGCTGTTTTATCTGATATTGCTCAAAATAGCGAAATATATGAAGAGCTGAAAAAAATCAATTTTTATTCCATGGAATTAGGCCGGGTTCAGCTTTCGGGAATCTCTGATTCAACAAAGATATACTCATTTACTGCATCATCAATTATAAAAAAAGTGATTATCCTTAATATAGAATACCTGATGCATTTAAAAGATGGGAAAATCACTGCCTTTTCAATTATCCCTTCATACAGCCTTGCAAGGAATATGAACACAATACTCCCTGAAGACATAATGCTGATATTCACAAAGGATTTTGACAGCCGATTCTTCTATGACGAACAATATTTATCCTTTCTTGATACTCTTTATTCTAAATTTGTATACAGCAGGGATAGGATGATCAGAAAAAAAATACTGAAAATACTGGCGTATTTCCATAATATGTATATAAGGGATTATTCTCTGTTCTACTCCAGCTCTACATCCTGCAGGTCAACTGTTCACATAAATAATTCTGAATATACTGTGATCTTCGAAAAAAAAGGACCTCAATGGCAAATTACAAATATTTCAGATAAAAGCCAATAATATTTTCTATTCAGTGCTATCACCGGGGCCTTCATCTTCAGGTTCTTCATGCGGTACAGCATCATCAGAATCAGAGTCCTCAATCTTTTGCTCACCCTTTTGTATGTTCAGATTACCGTTAATCTCGGCACCTTTTTTTAATATAAGGTCGCCCTCAAGAATCTCAACATCGCCTATGACAGATGAGGATCTATAGAGTGTAAGATTCCCTTTCTGAATCCCCACATCTCCCCTTACCTTGCCGAGGACATCCATATCAGCTTCCTTTATGCTAATATCGCCTTTAACCAGACCAGTGATACGCAAATTTCCCTTGTCAAGCCTTATGTCTCCATCAAGGTTGCCAAGTATCTTTATTTTTCCTGTTTCATTAGCAATATCCCCGTTTATTTTGCCCATAACGGAGATCTTATTTTCACCTGTACCGTTAATATCCCCTGACAGTTTACCCATTATATCTGCTGAACAGCTGTTTATAGAAATATCCCCTTCCTGCTTTCCAAAAATCTTCAGGTTTGAATCTTTAAGGTTCAGGGCTCCATCCAGCTTTCCAAGTATAATTATGTCTTCACCCGAAAGATCGATATCACCCTTATAATAAGAAAACACTATGGTGGTTTTCTTACCATTTATCTCTTTTTTTATGACTGATTGTGTTATGTTCTTTATATGTTTATCTACTTTATCAAGAACTTCATTTGTTGCATTTTTTATGTTCTTTCCGATCTTAAATGCCAGATCGTCAATCCCGGTCTGTTCAAGAATGTCCTGGGAAGTCTGGTATAGCTTTTTCCCCAATTTATCGAACTGGTTTATCATTGATTCAAAATCAATGCCTTTATAGGCTGAATTGCTTTTTCCTGCATCATGCAAAGCCTCAAGGAGTTCTCCAGCTTCTTCCTTTGTAATCTTGCCCTTTTCTAAAAGGTCAAGTATCTTTTCTCTTACCTTATTCATAACACCTGCCTCCCTTTTTTAGATATTTATGATATTAAATCCATTTTCTTTTATTATTAAAAGATATTGCTGTGGGATTATTTGTCAAACCATACCTGATTATATATTCGTATCAGGTCCTTAAATTGTTTTAATTATTATTGAGGTGATATTATCATCGCCTCCGCGTCTTTTTGCAAGTATAAGCAGCTGTTCGCCCAATTTGGAAAGATCATCGGGATTATTAATTGATATATCGAGAATTTCACTGTCGGTTACCATATTAGTCAATCCATCGGTGGCCAGAATAAATAAATCATCAGGCTTTAATGCAATATCAAATGTATCTACCTGGAGCTCCTCATATATGCCAATTGCTCTTGTAATTATGTTCTTATATGGGCTCAGCCTGGCTTCTTCCTTATTCATTTTACCGCTTTTGACCTGCTCATTTGTAAAGGAATGGTCATCTGATATCTGTTCAATCAAGCTGTTCCTGATGAGATATAGCCGGCTGTCACCGACATTTGCAATATGTGCCTTCCTGTTTTCCCTGTCCAGCAATAGTGCGACAACGGTAGTGCCCATTCTCTCTATAGAACTGTCAGATTTGATTATTGATAATATCCTTCTATTTGCAAGTTTGACCGCAACCTGCAGAACATTGCTCAGGTATGATTTTGTATCGTCATAATCATATGGCCATGTTATATCTTCACCATCCAGGACAGCAGAAATAAACTCTTCAATTGTAGTGGATGCAAGCTTGCTTGCAATATCGCCCGCTTTATGACCTCCCATTCCGTCAGCAACAAGAAAAAGACCGTAATTTTCATTAATTATATAGTAATCCTCATTAATCTGCCTGACTAATCCTATATCAGATATCCCATAAGTTTTAATATCCAATTTGATTACCTATATCCTTTTAGTTGCTATATTATCATATATTATTGAATGGAATTCGCCTCTAACCTCATTAAAATCAACAGATGTATCAACCTTAGGGTGGATTCTGTTAGTAAGGAAAACACAATAAATGTCATTTTTATCATCAATCCAGATACTTGTACCAGTAAAGCCTGTATGCCCGAAGGAGCTTCTGTTCAGCTTGCCTCTGAGGGCATTCATAGTTTCACCAAGCATTATGCCTAAACCCCATGATTGAGGGAACTTAGGGGTCATGTTCTCTTTCATCAGCCTTACAACAATAGGGCTTATATATCTCTTTCCAGCATATATCCCCTCATTAAGCATCATTTCTGAAAAATATGCCAGATCCCTTGGCGTGCTGAATAATCCGCTGTTACCGCTGTAGCCGTCGAGACAAAAGCAGTTATGATCATGAACTTCACCATTTATAAGCTCTTTTCGGAATTCCTTATATTCGCTGCTCTCAGGGAAAGCTGAAGCCATCTCCTTTTCATGATTGTTGCCATATTCTGTTGGTACTGTTGGCATGGACGGAACAGCCAATTTGGGATTGAATGTGCTGAAATTCATGTTTAATGGCTCGAGAATATTCTTCTTGGAAAAATCATCAAGCTTTTTTTCAGTAATTATTTTTACTATCTCGCCCAGAAGAATAAAACCGAGGCATGAATACTGCTGATCGCTGTTGGGCGTAAAGTCAAGATCGAGGGAATAGATCTTCTTAACCATTTTATCATGCGATTTTTCAAAGATATATAAGGGGTACCATCCGGGAAGACCGGATGTATGCGTCAGGAGATTCTGAATAGTAACCTTGCTTTTCAACTTACCAGAAAATTCAGGCAGAAATTTGTTAACAGGATTATCCAGTCTGAGCCTCCCTCTTTCCATTAATATCATTATGGAAACAGCGGTAATAACGAATTTTGTTACCGATGCAAGGTCAAACAGGTCATTTTCCTGCAGGGGCACTTTATCGGGATAAATTTCCCTGTTGCCCATAAAACCCTCTGCAACTATCCCGCCTCTTCCCCCTACACTGTATGCAGCGCATGGGAAAATCGATTTATTAATACAGCTTTCTAAAAATAAATCTATCTGTTCCTTTATTTCCTTTTTAAATCCCAGTTCTTCAGCCGTTTTTAATTTTAATGCAACCTTTTTCCTTGGAGGTCTTTTCTTTTTGGAAGTCCTGTATGCCATAAATATATCCTTCCTCAACCAGACTTTATTGTCGCAATTTTAATTGCTAATAATATCATGTCAATAAAATATCCTTTTCATAATTTAATGTATTATTAAAAAACTGAACATCATTCCTCCATCTGGGCTTTACCTTTACTCCCAAAGAAAGGAAGACTTTGCTTGATAGTATTGATTCTATTTCTATCCTGGACTTAATCCCTATATTTTTCAGGAAACTGCCTCCCTTGCCTATAAGAATGCCTTTTTCATTCTCCTTTTCAACCCATATGATAAAATGCATGAAATACATGTTTTTTTCATTATCATAGCTTATTGAATCGGTTGAAACCATAATTTTATGAGGCATCTCCTGCTTGAGGGAATAAAAGAGCTTTTCCCTTACTATTTCAGAGAACATGAAATATTCATCCCTGTCCGTCTTTTGCTCTGACGGGTAATAAAAAGGGCCAGCAGGAAGAACCCCTATAATGCTTTTATGAAGCTGATCAAGCCCCTTTTTCCTTAATGCTGAGATTTTAACAAAATCATGGAAGCTGTACAGCTCCCTGTAATAAGCAATTATATCATCAGCTCCTGCTCTTATTATATCTGTTTTGTTCACAGCAAGAATAACAGGTATTTTTTCATTATCGCGGTCTTTCAGGATTTTTATAATTTTCAGGTTTTCGCAATCTGCAGAAGTAACCATATATAATACAGCATCAACATCAGATATAAGGCTGGTTATCATTTTATTGAGTGCTTTATTATACCTGTATTTCTGAATATGATAACCGGGTGTATCTACGAATACTGCCTGAGAATCCCGAGTAGTATAGATACCCCTGATCAGATTCCTTGTTGTCTGGGGAACCCGGCTTATAATAGACACCTTTTTATCAATTATTGCATTAATAAGGGTTGATTTCCCGACATTCGGCAAACCTATTACTGCAATAAACCCGCTTTTCCTACTGGTTTTCATACGCTTCCCTTATAAGTTTAAAGATTCTTTTTAGATTATAGAAGTAGATTTTTGCATTTTCAATATCATCTTTATCAATACTGGAGAATAGCTCAATAAGCGATAGCATTTCATTCTTATTAAGGTTTATATTATTATCCTTCTCATCAATCACCTGGCTGATCTTCTCGATAAAATTGATGTCATTCTTCTCCAGCTTCTGCTTAAACCTGAAAAGATGCGTTGCTGGGACAAATGCACTATTGCTGTTCAGCTTTTTTATTTCTGTCCTGTCTATGCCCTTTATAAGGAATATTCTATCCAGAAGCAGGCTGGATTTTGAAAATAAAAGCACGCCATTGTAGATCTGAAGATTCTCTATGGCCATATCCCAATCCATGAACAGGCGGTGAAAAACATCAGGAAATGCGGAGCATAGTCTTTTAAGGATGTCTTTAAGAGACAGTGATGTACATGTGCTTATTGGAGAATCCCTTCCTATAAGGCCATATTTATGGGCAGAAATATACTTGTGCTTATCTATTCTTGCTGTTATTAGCCTGTCAAGGTTTATAAGATCTGATACTGAAAATATATAGAATTTATACAGATTAGAAGTACCCTGGCTGAAAACAATTTCAAGATCATTGTTTATTACCGCCAAAGCTTCCTTTGACGGTTTTCCCCTGCTGCTTTTTTCCTGCAGGATATCTGAAATATCATCACTGACCTTAAAATTCCCTTTTTCTATCTCAATAATGCCCAGGGCAAAAAAAAGCCTGTTTAGCTCATTCAGGATATTATATGATTCGATTTTATCTATCAGTTCATCTGTTATGGCAGATCTCTTCTTATTTACAGTAATATTCCATGAATCTTTATATTCTCTGCTGAAGATGATATTGTCGGGTCTACATGATATATATTCTATTGCCTTTGAAAGGCTTGAAAATTTTCGATGCTGTTTCTCAAGCAGGTATTCCACGAGATGTGTCCGGTAAGAACTGCTGTCTGCTTTCAGACCGTAACGTCTGACAGATATGCCTTTTGGCACTTCTACAGTATTATAAATAAATCCAGATTTGTACATTCCCAGCAATATATCAAAAAATTCGCAGCTTGTGGAGTTTATTACTTTTTCAGCATTTCTATATATTATCACATTTGATTTAAATACTCTCATATATTCAAAAAATGCAGTAACTGCATAAAGGATATTATGGACAGCATCCTTGCTGTAGGATGAAAGGAAATCATTTCTATATCGTTTTATGAGGTCTTTTGCTGAAAGAAGCCTGCGGTATTTAGTAAAAAATATTATCTCATCACCGAGCACATAAAGAAGAATATTAATAAAATTTGGAAAAGATACATTATCTTTTATAAGCTGATTGTTTATCAAATTATATTATTCTTTTGTAGGGTCGAGTTCCTGAGGTACTTTTTCTTTCTCTGTGATATCCTCTTTGGCTGGGCTTTTTCCAGAGACCTGCTTTATAAGTTCATCAAATTCGCTTGATATTTCATCCCTTTTTGTAAGCTGCTCCAGTTTTTCATCTAATTTGTCCCCTTCAGATAATGCAAGGTCATCAAAGGCCTTCAATGTTTCGCTTTCATCAAGTACCCTTTCCATGCCTTTATCAAAAACGCTCATGGCAGAGTCAATATCAAGTTTGCTGGATATTTCAGAGACTTCCCTCTTTGATTTATTGAGTTCATCCAGGACCTTGGCATGCTTAAGCTGCCTTGCCTTTTCTTCTACCTGCTTTGCACTGTTCTCAAAAAGAGTTTTGGCCTCCTCAGACTGATTTTTTGCCTGGAAATACGCATTATTAAACAGTTCAACCCTTTTCTCGCACTCTTTTCTTAACTGAAGAGCCCTTTTTGCCAGGTTTTCATTTTCTATACGCTCTTTCTCGGTTTTAGCTTCAAGACTCTGCTTTGCAGCTGTCAGGGCCTGCTGGGTGAGCCGTTCATATCTCTGTTTCTCTTCTTGATATTTTCTTTCTGCTTTTTTCTCATATGCTATTGCCTTTGCAACAGACTCTTTATATTTGCCCAAATTGGAATGAATTTCCCTTAAAGCCAGTTCCATACTTGATATCGTAACCTTTTTTTCTGCTCCGGTAAGCAGATTGTTAAAGAAAGACCTAATTATATTTATAAGCCTTTTAAACATATTTATATGTCCTCCTTGGAAATTATATTTTATAATCAGCTAAAGAATTATATTCTTTTTTTTGTTATTTGCAAGCAATAATTTCTTATTCTATACTGCACCTGAATATCTCATTTAGCAATCATACCATTAATATTCTTTTCTTTACAAACAGCTGAAAGATATTATATTAATTACCATGAAACAGATTAAATCAGAGAGGTTTCATCCAGGTGAGCATTGAAAATATCCATGTAGCTTTTCTCTGGCATATGCACCAGCCTATATATTCTGATCCGTTTGACAGGGAAATTCTGCTTCCTTTTGTAAGACTGCATGCTGTTAAAGATTATTATGAGATGATAATGTTATCTAACAGCTATGATGACCTTTATATAAACTATAATTTTGTACCTTCCCTTATTGACCAGATACGGGTTTATTCAGAGAATAAGCATAATACAGATGAAAAATGGCTTCAGCTGACAATTAAAAATCCTTCTGAAATGAATCAGGCTGAGAGGCTTTTTATTATAAATAATTTTTTTCTTGGAAATCCTGAGCAGATGATTTCTTCGATACCTTATTATAATAAGCTGTATCACAAAGCACTTAAAATCACCAAAAAGACAAAGGATTCAGCTTATATTACAAAAGCATTTTCTGAGCAGGAGATAAGGGATATTCAGACCCTTCACCTTATAAGCTGGTTTGGAGAACATATTAAAAAGACCAATCAGGATTTAATTGACCTCATCAAAAAAGAGAAATTGTATACAGAAGAAGACAAATCATATATAATTTCCATCCAGTTTGACATTATTGATTCCATCATTGACATATACAGGCAGTCTTTTGAAAAGGACAGGATCGAGATCTCAGCATCTCCCTACTATCATCCTATCCTGCCCCTTATAATAGATACGAATTCCGGAAGCGCATCCTCTGGCAAACCATTGCCTCCAATGCCTTTTCGGTACCCTGAAGATGCGGAATACCAGATAGCAAAGGCCAAAGAACACCTGTCAGAAACTTTCGGCAGGGAGATACAAGGTTTCTGGCCTTCTGAGGGGTCCCTGTCAAATGAAGCACTCAATTTATTTGCAGAAAAGAAGATTAGCTGGCTGGCAACTGATGAGGGAAATCTCTATAAATCAAAATATAATGAGGAGAACAAGTATTTTATTCCTTACTCATATAAATCCCCTGGCGGTGAAAAAACTAATATCTTTTTTAGAAATCATTATCTATCCGATAAGATTGGTTTTGTCTACAGCAGCTGGAATTCAACATCTGCAGTGGATGATATTATATCACATATAAAGAAGGTCTCATCTCTTGCAAGAACGCAAAACCCCATAATACCTATCATCCTTGATGGAGAAAACTGCTGGGAGTATTATAAAAATAACGGGTATTTTTTCCTGAATGAACTATACCAGAGGCTTTCAAAGGAAAAGAAGATTAAGACAACAACATTCAGCAACTACCTGAACAGCTTTCAGAATGATAATTATAAAATATACAGCATTAACCCAGGCTCCTGGATTAATGACAATTTCGATATATGGATAGGAAACCCGGAAGAGAACAAAGCCTGGTCTCTTCTACGGGAGGCAAGAGAAAAAATGAAGCCGGGAAAAGCGGGATACTCTAATATGCTGATTGCAGAGGGCAGCGACTGGTTCTGGTGGTACGGAGATCAACATGTATCCAGCTATTCTGAAATTTTTGACAGGCTTTTTAGAAGGAACCTGCAGAAATGCTATGAAGAAATGAATATTCTACCGCCCCCCATCCTCAACAAAAGCATAAAAAGCCGCTCCCAATACAGGCTTTACCATCAGCCGAAGATTCTGCTCAATCCGACAATTGATGGAAAAATTACAAATTTCTACGAATGGCTAAATGCAGGATTTATTAATGTGAGTGATGATTTTGGGCTTGGCTCTTTGCATCAGCGTAATATAATGATTAATAAGATCTTTTATGGCTTTAACAAAAGCAAAGCCTTTTTAATGATAATATTCAGCGATGATTTTCGTCAGGAAATCAATAACCTGAGGATAAAACTGGCTATGGAGGACAATAAGGAGTTTGAGCTTGAATTTGAAAAAAACCGGGCAGTGATCAGCTCAGGATCAAAGAACGATATATCATTTGCATACGATGATATTCTTGAAATATCACTGCCAATAAAGCTGAACCAGGAATTCTTCACCTTCAGATTCTCTGTACTGGAATCCTCTTCCGGTTCAAGCATAGAAAATTACCCGATCGATGGATTTTATAAGATTAAGATCCCTACTTTCATTGATTATGCTGATTTTTGGTATGTTTAGCTTCAGAAAAGATAAATTGGAATGAATATTCTCTATATTTCTCCATTTCTCGAGCACTATTCATATTCAAAGAATCCTATAGGTTCCAAGCTCAAAAATATTATTTCACATTTATCCCGAAAGAATATAATTGATGTCATTCTGCCTCTAAAGAATATTTCAGAGAAGCATATAAGAGGGCAGCAGGCTGAATCAGCCGATGAATTTTCAATAGGCGGTCAGACAGTAAGCTTCAAGGTATACAGGTTAAAAAGCAGAGGCAGAATTGCCTCTGTATACTGTCTTGAGATTAATGACCGCATGTTAAACCCTGAACTTATGATTGAGGAAAAAATCCGTGATGGTATTTTATTCTCGATTGCATCAGCAAGATTTATAATAAAAAGCAAAAGGAAATATGATGCTGTTCATTCTATCGGATGGTCAACCTATCTTTTCCCAATGTTTTACAGGTTAAATGCAAATGACTATGATACTCCCCTGGTTCACGCTGTTGATAATATAGACAAACAGCTTATCCTCGACCGTCAATGGTTGACATTCCTTGGACTGCCGACAGAGCTTTATAATATTGATTATCTTGAATACTATGGTCATATAAACCTGCTGAAGGGGGCTACGATTTTTTCGGATATCATTCTTCTTAACAGCAAGGCAACTCTTAAGAATATCCTGAACAATAACGAGCCATCATTACTGGGCAGATTCTTTCATGATAATCATAATAAGATGAAAGCCATCAATGACGGTATTAATGCAAGAAAGTGGAAACCTTCATCAGATTCTTACATATACAGAAAATTTGACAGAAATTCCCTGGGGAAAAAAAGACTGAACAAGCGGATGTTTCAAAGGCTTCATAAATTTGAAGTAAATGATAATATTCCAATGATCGGAATAATCATTGATTTTTTTGATAATGATTATATTGACCTTTTGCAGAGTGTGCTGAACAGACTGCTGGTGCACCCGGTTCAATGCGTAATATGCGCCATTGAGGACCAATATATGTTTCGAAAGCTGTCTGCATTATCTTCTCCCAAAAATGATAACCTGTATATACACTATGGACTTGATATAAGGCTTCAGCATCAGTTATATGCCTCTTCTGATATTTTCATCCTTACTCCTCATAAATCAAAAGCAACCACCAATCACATTAAATCTCTCGCATACGGTTCCATACCTGTTGTAAACAATGCTTACTATTTCCTGAACCACATAACTGATATTCAGTCCTCGCAGAATGAAGGAAATGGATACCTCCTGACTGAATACAGTTCTGATGCATTATTCTCCACAATCATTAAATCAATAAAGGATTTCAGAGACAGGGGACACTGGAACCAGATCATAAAAAGAGCAATGTCAGAAGATAATTCCTATAAAAAATTGGTCTTGGAACTTGAATCAATTTACAGCGGACTTGTCAGGGGGTGAATTTGGGAATCGCGGGGGCTGGATTTGAACCAGCGACCTTTGGGTTATGAGCCCAACGGGCTACCATACTGCCCCACCCCGCAATTGATTTTCTATTATTTAAATGATAATCCGAAAATTGTCAAGTAAAATCTATCTTTTAATTTTGTTCTGCCTGCAGTAAACGTCAATTAGCCTCATCGCACTCACAAGCCTGCTGATTTTAAGGTTCTTTTCCCTCATAAGCTCTTCGTTTTCAGGGCTGATAACAGTTCCCCTGACAGAATTCATCTCCTTTTGAAGTTCAAAATGAAGTGATTTTATTGAGGAAGGAGGCAGTTTTTTAAGCTGCTGTATATTGATCAGGAGAAAACCCTTTGATATGTCAGATGCAATTTTATAAAAGCTACCCTGAAGCCTGCCGGACATAGGTACTATTCTACCAGATCGAAGAAATATCTGGCTGGATTAACATTAACACCATGAAACAGAACTTCATAATGCAGATGAGGGCCTGTACTTCTTCCTGTATTTCCTACATGCCCTAACAGCTCACCCCTCTGGACATTTTGCCACCGTTTTACGCAATAATCCTTCAGGTGAGCATAATGGGTCACATAACCAAAATCATGTTCGACAATGACCGTATTGCCAAATCCCGTCTTATAGCCTGTAAAAACGACCTTCCCATCAGCCGGTACAACAACCGGAGTCCCTGCTGGAGCGGATATATCAACACCCCTGTGAAATTCCTTTCTGCCTGTAAACGGGCTTTTCCGGTAGCCATAACTGGATGAAATATATCCTGATGTAGGCGTGAGGGTGGGAATATTAGAAAGTATATGATTGTTTTCTTTTATTATCTTTTCAATATAGGCATAGTTTGCCGTAAGATCATCGACCTGATCAACAAGTGATTCAATATATTCATTCTTCTTGGATTTCATATAGTTCATGTAATAAAGGCGATATGAATTCTCATTGCTTTTTATCTCATTGCTTGATTGTCCGCCTCGTCCTGATACTGTGTAATCATAGATCTTCGATGACAGTCCGACCATGGCAAAAAGCCTGCTGGAAAGCTCATCCAGGTGCTCAACCTTTTGATCTACATACATAAGATGGTCACCTTTCAGCTTAATATCATTTTTAAGCAGAACATTGCTGGAAATCTCCTTCTCAAGATCAGTGCAGACAGAATGATACCTGCTGTAGATGTTCAAAAGCATAATACCGGATACGAGGGTAGACAATATTAGAAAAATTGATACTGCGCATATAGCTATGACAGCAGGTTTAGAAAAAGATACTATCCTGGGGTCCTTATTGTCACCTGGTATCAGGTAGACTGTATATTTGCTGAAATTCATTTTAGAGAAACCTTATATCTATATATAGAAAATGTTTGCTAATCATATAAAATTTACATTAGCAATCACAAATTCAATAGTCAAATAAAAAATGCATTTTTGAAGCATTTTTATTCTTTTTATCCTAAACAGGATTAAAATTCATGGTTCTGACATGCTTTTTTAAGTTTGACAAATAGAATTGCAAATGTATTATTTCTTTAATAAAAACAAATCAGAAGGATGAATTTTATGAAAAAGGCTCCTATTTTAATCTTCTCTATTTTGCTGTTGCTATTGACCGGCTGCAGCTTCAGAAAACCCAGCCAGACTGACGGGACTGACATTGCTGATAAAAATATTGCACATGAAATGCAGGAGGAGGAAATTGAAAAACCTGCTGAGCCTGAAGAAGAGAATGATTTTACTTATTTTAATGACTTTGATCTTGAATCATCTGGAGAATTTCAATATGATGAATTTACTGAGGAGCCAGGTTCTTTGGCTCATGATTCCATCCCTGATTCAGACTATAAACCAGTTTTATGTGTCAAGGAACAGAATTTAAAGTTTATTGACCATGTAAAGGATTTTTTTGCTTATGATAACGATTCCAAGCTGAATGCTGCAATCAATTTCCTGTCCGTAAACAGAAAAGGCACCACCCAACAGGCAATACACAGGTCAGCTCTGCTTTATAATATTGTCAGGGAAGTATTTGAGGATGAAGGTCTTCCCTATATGATCGGCATAGGGCTGGTTTCAGTTGAAAGCGCCTGGAAGCCAAGGGCTCTTTCAAGATCACGGGCAGCGGGTCTATTTCAGTTCATAAGGAGTACTGCAAAAATATACAGCCTTAGAAGGACAAGCTATATTGAAGAAAGGTACCATTTGACCAAGGCAGCAAGAGCCAGTGCAAAGTATCTGTCCAATTTATACACCCTTTTTGGCGACTGGAAACTTGCTTTAGCAGCATATAATGCCGGTGAAGGGAGGATTTTCAGGGCAATGATTAATGCCGGATACACAAAAGACTGGCATATACTTGAATCAGGAAATTTTTTGAAAAGGGAAACAAAGGAATATGTCTCAAAGATTCTGGCTGCAATAATAATATGGGAAAACCCTGAAGCTTATGATCTGGAGAGGGTTGAGTATTCTGAAAATAATCTCCAGGAAGTGGAGATCGAAAAAGCTTTCTCACCAAAGGGCCTTGCTGACAGCATTAATATAAGTCTTGAAGATTTCAAAGCGTTCAACCCTCATCTTCTGAACGACAAGTGGATTATCCCCCCCTCAGATTTCACTGTTTTAATTCCTGAATCTTCTGCATCAAAGGTTGCTGCATATTTTTCAGATGAGACCAGATATAAAAAGGATAAAAGCAGGTACGCTTACCAGTATAGCTGGGATGGAGATTGCATGGTAATAAGAATTCAGAAAGGGATGACCCTTTCTCAGATTGCCAGGATGTATAATACAAATGTAAAAGTGCTCATGCATCTTAATGATCTCAGATCCACGAGGATAGTTGCAGGAAGAACACTGAAAGTACCGGCAACAAACTACTATGGAGAAGGTTCATCTGGCAGTGAGGTGGAAACATCCGATAGCCCAGGAGATTTCCTTGTTGTCAGGATTACAAGGGGAATGACTTTATATGAACTTGCAAGACAATACAACACGTCAGTAAGAGAACTGCAAAGAATAAACAATCTAAAATCCAGCAGAATAGTTGCAGGACAGCTGTTAAAGGTACCAGCCCCCAGCATATAGCCTGATATCATGTATTATAGATGAAATATGCATATATCTATTTTTGCTTATTTATCATAATTTCTATTTCATGCAGTATCTCCGTTGCAGAAATCCTCTATCAGGCAGATATGGCATATGAACCAGATGGCTTAATTGAGGGCAATGTAAGGATAACAATAGAAGACTGCTCATTTAACAAGGGATTTGCGCTATATTTTTTTCAAAACACCTTCAGATCGGAATCCAGGCTTTCAAGGGTTAAAACAAACTACCTTTACCCGATTGATTTTTTCCCGGGAAGTATTGCAGTTACCGGCTTCACTATAAATGGCTCTCCGTATGGAATTGATACTGATGTTTCTGATCCTTATATATCCCTTCCCGTACCTGCAGAAAATGAAAAAACAGTGATATCTTTTCACCTGAGAAGTAAATATCCCTCAAGAATAGGGCCATTTGGCTTTATTAACAATGTCCTTTCATCAATCTATCCACCCTACCCTCTCATTGTTGATAAAGCCAGCATTTCAGACAGCCATTTCATATATCTTTCAAAGCATGATCTTCAGATTAGTATTCCTGATAGTATGACTTTATTAGGTGATTTCCGCTTTTTAAAAACATCAGGGTCCAGGAAATTTTTCAGGTCGAACCCAAAATACTGCCCATTCATATCCTTCTCCATTCTGCCTGATCATCTCAATACAAGGATGCTTAATATTGATAATATAAAATTTTTCATACATTTCCTGAATCCGGACTGCACTTCGCTGTCAAATCTGTTCTTTTTTATCTCTGACTGCTATAGCTTCTTTATCAGCAATTCAAATTTTAAACCAGCCGGGAAGGTAATACTATCGCCGGCAACAATTGAGAATGACCTTTTAATAAAGGGTATAGACCTGATATATTATGACCCGAAATTAATATCCGTAAAACCAAAATTCAGGTCGCTTGTAGATTTTAATATAATAAGGTCATTAATGCTTGAATTTATTGATAAATCAGCATATGAAAATTTATGGGACCAGCTTTTTCTCTCAATGATTAATGAATTTTTAAGTGAACAATATTATCTTTACTGCCATAAAGAGCTGCCCCAGATACCAAAAAGCCTTTTTGCCTTAAGCGTTGTAACATCTGTTGACCTGAATGAGCTTTATGACAAGCTCAATACCAAATATGGCTTGTCATTGAACAGGCTGACACTGAGCCAATCCTACAGGTACTTCCTTGGGAACCTTGACCATAATATAAATTTTTTCAGCATACTTAAGAAAATAATTGGACCTGACAATGTCAATCGATTGATTGCAGGGCTTTTAAAAAAGGACCCCTACAAGGAGAACCTTAAAGATATATTCCGTTCCCAGCTTGAAGAACAGGGCTATCTGAAAGAGATTGAAGAAATCATCAGGTCAGGACCTGGCAATCTGCAGCCTGAAAAAGATGAAAAGAGAGGTGACCTGGGAAGCCTGAGGGGCCGCGGAAGCCTGTCAAGATACTCAGTTGGATTCGAGAACAACCCTAGGATAATAACTCTCTTTGATAACCCTGAGCAAAATCCCTACTACTTTTATGCTAATAGCCAGATACTTATTGAACCACTTGATCTCAATATAGGGTATGTTTATAAATTTTTTATAACCCGTGATGATGTCTTAAAAACAACCTACGGCATAGAAGTGGAGAAAAACAGTGATCTCCTTGACGGCAAACTTCTCTGCAAGGTATTATTCGGCAAGGAATTGACAGACAAGAAAAGCCAGCATGAACTTCAGCTTTTTACAAGCTATGTGGTTCATAAAAATATAAAAACTATGGAGGATGAGACTGATAAGATATATTATCTGGGGCTGATGTACAATACAACCAATAGAGTGGATGAATTTACCAATGGCTATGAATTATCAGTTACATACAGGGCTTCGGTAAGCAGGCTTTTTGGTATGTACGATTTTGCAGATATAACGGCAGATTATGATTACAATCATTACTGGACAAACTACTTTTTTACCCGGTATAATATTAAAACAGGCATTCTAACTGGTGATAAACCATCATTTATCTATTACAACCATAAATCCTATAATAAAGCAGTATCGGAGAAAAACAGCAAAATTAAGATGAACCAGTATTTGGGCTTTGGTATTGAAGCTGGTACCGTCCTGAAGAGAAATATTGACAAGGATTTTTTTGACACACTTACTCTTCTGAGGCTGGAGGGTTCATTATTCCTCGAAACAAGCCTTCTTGGGGATAATTTCAGCCATATAGGAGATGATTATGCCACAGACATAGGATTCCGGATAAATGCACTGACAGAATTTCAGAACCTGCTGCCCGTCCTGATATCTTTTGATATTGCATTTCCTCTTGATTCACTCGAATTAAGCGATATATATTTTAGGATTAAAATAAAGGAAGTTTTCTAATTTATATAACCCAGTGACCTCAATGTATCAATTACCTCCCTGTCTTCTATATCGCCGGGGCCCTTTTCCTTCTGTCCTTCATCATATTCAACATTATAGTATTTTGACAGCATTCTTCCCTCAATATTCTCAGTAAGGCTCTCAAAATATTTTAGATAAGAATCGACAGCATCATCATGAGTTTTTGATAATCTTTCCCCGGGGTTTTTTTCCAGGTCAAAAAGCATTGATGCAGGATGTTTATCATAGATATACTGGTTTAATACCTTTTCAAATTCCATATTTTCAAGTTGAAAAAATTTATCATACCTGTCATTATACTCCTTGAAGAACCTGATATATTTTTTATTATCCTTTTTCATCATTATCTTCAAAGGACTGCTTGCCGCTGTCGCTGCTATCATTAGCCTGCCGTAATCCTGTTTATTCAGGTTCTGACCCAATTTATACCCTTCAGGCCTTTTAATTCCGATTATATCCCATATTGTCGGAAATATATCAGTAATATCAACAGGATTGCTCATCGAATTCACGGCAGGTTTATCATCAGGATACTTGAATATCAACGGTACGTTAATTGATTCTTCAAAGAGGCTGTAGCCGTGCTTCAGGTTTCTATGCTCATAAAATTCCTCACCATGATCTGCAAATATCACTATTACAGAATTATCGTAGATCCCTTTTTTCTTTATAAAGTCGAGAAGCTTACCAATGCACGAATCAACATACTGTATTGCACTGTCATACTGATCCGAGAGAAGAGAGACAGCGTTGCTAATTGCAGTGTTATCTGGATCTTCAATGATCATCTTATGCACGATATTCACATCCTGATAATCGCTTTTCGAACCCTTAAATAAATAACTTCCATCGAACAGTCCCGGCGGATTGTATGGGTCATGCGGATCAGCGTACCAGAGGTTCATAAACAGGTTAAAATCAGATAGAACATCCAGAAATGCAATCGCCTCACCAGTCAGGTTTCCTCCCAGAACCCAGTCCTTAATCTCATTCTCGTAAAAGAAATCAAATCCCTTTGAATAACCGAAATAATCAGCCAGAAGAGGGTTTCCCATAATTCCGATCGTAATATAGTCATTATTCTGAAAAGACTCTACCGCTGAATTTAAATCTGAGGGTATGAGCAGATTAAATCCCCATTCATAATTATGTTCAAATGGAGGCTGCCCGAAATAGTGATAGAAGGCTGACGGATATGTCCAGGACGAGTTTGAGTTAGCATTTAAGTAGACAGTTGAATCCCTTGCAAAACTGTCAATGTTTGGTGAAGTATCCCTATTATAACCGTAAACACCTAAACGGTCTCTTCTCAGAGTATCCACACAAATGCTGAATACATCTGTTTTCTTTTCTTTATCTACCATGGGCACCACCATAATATTTCCAAAAGCTATTGCATCTCTGTCACTTGTGGAATCATACATGATTTCAACTGCTTCGAAGTAATCTTTCAGGGGTACCAGGATATTTTTCAGCTTTGTCTGGTCATAAACAGAAAATTTCTTAAGCTCTTTTTTCCTGGTCATATTCTTATATAATCCGCTCACCCTGATGGATTTTTCTTCCTGAGCACTGTTATCCCTGCATAAATTAAGCCCATGATAAGAAAATAAAAGATATGAATTACTGTCAGGGTCTACATTAAAAACAAGCTTTGTCTCAGCTGGAACAAGAATTCTGTCAGCTACCCATCTTTTATAATTGTATCTGTATTTTTTGGGTAATGGGTCATCTCCAGCTATTGAAAAATCAGAAATTATAAAATTAAACTCTGATCCTTTATCACTTTCTTTCTCTATTTTTGTTAGTACTTTATCAACATCAAACAGGGATAATCTTATAAAATTCCTCTCTTCTGATGATATTAGGCTTTCATCAATTCTGATCCTTAGTCTCTTTATCTTATCTGTAACCATGCTTGTAGAGATCAGTGTATTATTCAGAAAAACATTAAGCTTCATAAAAGGATCCTTATCAGTATAAGCCTTTACATAAAAATCAATAAAATTATTTTCCCCAAGTATCGGGATCTCCATATGAAGGAACCTTTGCCTTATTCTGTAAAGATTCCTCCCTAAAGCTTCATCATAATGCATGAAATCTGTGAAGTTAGGCCTGTTCCGGTCATCTTTATCAGATAGGATAAACCCCGAAATAATCGGCTGGAGCAAATATTCAAACCTTCCCTCTATCAGGACCTGGTCTATCCTGGTTATCTTATTTCCTGATGGTGGCCTGCTGCAATCCCATACTAATGCTGAGAAGACGGCCAGAAAAAGAAATATGGAGCAAATCCTGCGCATTTTTTTTATTAAATCAGCTTTGCTCCTGCTGTCAATATATTTTGGCAATTTTAGCAGCATGCTTCATTGTCAGGAAAATTCCCGGATTCAGGTCAGTCTATATTTATGCTTATCAGGTTTTTATTACTGTATATCCTGGTATCATCTGATTTAATCCCGTTGTAAATATAGAATGTATTTCTTCCGCAGGAAAGATTGTCAATATTGTATACAATACTGTCACCTTCAATTCGAGGGTAATATATCCTGCCGCACAGGGCATCGATCAGCAGCTGCCTATTGAGTCTGTCAGCCAGGTTCGTGTATGTAAAAGACAGTCTTGTGCTTTCTGCCTGGATATTGCTGTATATATTAATAAAAGAAAGGTCATAATAGAACACTTTATTTTCAATGTTCCTGAATCCCATTCCGGGAATGATCTGAAAAATTCTGCCATTTTCACTTTTTTTCAGGTACAGGGGCGCTGGTTTTGAGTACCTTCCGGGAAGCATACTGCAGGTAACATAGCTGTTAATGTATATACCCCATAAAAAAAAGAAAATACAGAAAGCTGTTAGGATCTTTCTATAATTTATAAGAGCCGTCATTGTAATAAATATTAATGACGGTATGGATATGAAAAGAAAGCGCCCCTGAGGCTGCTTTGAAAAAAGATAATAAAAAAAATACAGAAGCAGGTTTGCAGATATTATAAAAGTATTAAATATAAAAAGATCTCTTTTCTCTTCCTTCTTTTTAATGCAGTTTACAAACCCTTTTATAAAAGAAAATATAAAAACAGATGTAATCAAGAGATAAATTATATAATCAAACCTTCGCAAATATATATTTTTCCATCCGAAAACACCATAGAAGCTCTTGAACAATTCCTTTATAAAATCAGCAAGGTCAATATTTGCTGGCATTGTATGCATTGTATTGTATAAATACATCCGGATAGTAGCAGACAGGTTGACCAGGTAACCGCTGTCCAGTGAATATACAGTTAAAAAGAAAAATGCTGCCAGTCCCAAAAACCACCAGATATACTTTCGAATGAGCGTCCTCTGGAAAATCAGCAGATAAGAGATTACTGAAATGAAGATTGCAATAAAGCTTAGCTTTGCAAATAGCCCCAGGGGAAGAATAATGAGAAGGACTATTATGGCCACAGGATTTTTGAAATCTGAATTCAAAAGGACATGGAAGAGGTATATAGCCAGGAATGAAAAAACCAGCAGAAGAATATCATTATTGATTATTGAACCGGTAAAAATAAACTGTGGTATTGAGAAAAGCATAAATATTCCAGTAAATACAACAAGGGACTTATCTGGAAATCCTTGCCTCAATATTAAAAACAGCAGCATGACACATATTATCATCATAATGTTTGATATGAACCTGTAGAATATCACATTCTTTGAAATACTGCCTGAGTTCCTTACCCCTTGAATATTATTGTAAAACAGGTTTGATGAGTCATCCATAAAATAGGGATTAACAAAAATATCGTAATTCCCTGATGGTAATCCGTAGCTTACAAGACCAAGCAGATCATAATAAAGCGGTGGCTGATGAAGCTGATACTGACTTAAAATAGTATTTTCATTAAATGGATAGTATAATCGATTCAGGTTTCTCTGCAGCTCACTTATACGTTCTTTATCATCTTCTTTCAAAGCAAGGCGGTTTATATCCAGCTCTGGAGTAATGCGAAATATCCTGTCACCACCGATAATCCTGTAATAATGAGCAATTTCATCATATCCCTCGAATATTGGGACCTGAACAACATAAAGGACACCAAAGAACCCGAATAATATTAAGGCAAATACCAGGAAAAATATCAGATATTCAGAAATATGAGATTTTTTTGTTTCCATAACAATGATTATTATTTTTATTCCATATAAGCAATTGAAGATATTGTTTTGTGGATTTCATCAGGTATTAAATAGTTAATGTATCTTATCTCTTCAAATATGTTCATTATTGAACTGGTAATTATTTCAGAAACAGCATAATTATCTGAAAAGCCTTTCAGATTTGCTGCGAGGTATTTCTGGATCCTGCTGTTAAATTCATAAAAAACTTTTTCATCCTTTTTCAGGCTATTTATAAGTTCAGCAAGCTCATTTTTTTCAAATGGTTGAAGTTTCGGCTCATTATCCCAGAGCATCCTCAGAAGGACCGTTGACAGGCAGACAAAAAGATCTCCCCGGGTGTCACAGTGAAATTTATAGATATCCAGGGGACTGATCTTAAATATTTTCAGTAGTATTTCTCCTGAGAGAGACAGGCCATTGAGGACATCCTCGACCTTTTTGATGTCTCCCGTACATTCAAAGTCCCTGTATGAATCAAGTGAATTTTCATCCCTGTAGAAATACAGCGGCACTCTCATAAAAAGGCCCTTTAAGTATCCGCTGTAATACTCTCCAAGAAATTCCATAGCCTGGTTAATATCTGAAAAATGCTCGAAGATTCCTTTCTTGACAAGTTTACGGCTTTTATTCCTGAGATTATTAATCATAAAATTTGCGTACTGAAACAGGGATTTAAGGTAGAGGTTCTTTAGAATAAGAAGTGCTTTATCCTCCTGATTATTGGCCAGCATCTCAATTGAAAGATTGATATATCCCTTTGCCCTTAAAATAGAATCCCTGATTACGTTTCCTGTTATATCTTCTGTCTTGCTTGCAATAATGATACAATTGGAGAGATGTGAAAGCTCAAATCTGACCTCATCCTGAACTGCCGTATCAAGTTTATCATATAAAGAATCAAAGAAATATGTCTTTTTTCCCCTGTAAAGGGCAGGGTAGTTTGGGAGTATATCGCTGTATCCTCCGTCTGTCCTGTTTTCAAGGAGATTACTAATATCAGCTGTGCTGTCTTTTTTTGGCTGCAGCATAAGCTCTTTAAGAGAAATACCCCTGTAGATTAGTACAGCTGTTTCGTAGTCAGGATAACCAAAACTGCTTAACCTTGAGTTTCTCAACCTGAGCTCCTGATATTGGTCCTCTGTCTGAACAGCTCCGAATATGCTTCTTAAGAATTCCAGGTAGAGGTTTCCATATTCTGCTTTAATAATATCTATGAAATAAATAAAAGGGTCCTTCACCCAGCCTGCTTTGAACTTAAAATAATAAACACCGTCAATGGTATCACCTTCAATTTCACGGTTGTCATCCTTATCAATCCTGAACATAATATTTACATAAAATGAAAAGCACAGGGCAATAAGCTCAAGATTCAGGTTTTTAACAGCTGCTGCCAAATGGTCGTAATCAAGCTGTGTTATGTATTTGATCCATTTTTCAAATTTATTGAGGTCCAGGTCATCACCTACCCAAAAATCTATATCAAGAAAGAAATTTATCTGACTGGCTGTTGAATACCTTAATATGGAGACTATATCATTTTCTTCACTATCTTTTATTGTTAAAAATAGCTCTTCAGGAGGAATAAGAGGTATTATCCTGTCTGAAAATTCACTATCCAGAAGTCTTAGGGCCCTTTTTTCAGGCGGAAGGTTCAGAATATCCCTTACCCTTTGATCATCCTCCAGCTCCAGTCTGTTTATTAAGCTTTTTCTCTGATCCATTCAGGCTACTTGACAGGCCAGTACTATTGATAAAAATTTGCTTTCATCAGAGTCTGATCTGCTGGTCAGAATACATGGAACATCTGAGCCAAAAACGATTGCGGCAAGCCTTGCACTGGCAAAGTATGCACAGCACTTATAAAATATATTGGCAGCCTCTATGTCCGGGAATACTAGAATATCAGCATCACCCCCTACAGGGCTGTCCAGACCCTTAGTACTGCATGATTCAGGAGATATTGCCACATCAAGTGCAAGTGGCCCGTCAACTATGCAGCCTGTGATCTGTTTTCTTTTATTCATCATGCTCAGTATTGCAGCCTCCTGAGTAGCAGGCATTCTATCAGAAATTTTCTCATTTGCAGCCAGAATAGCTACTTTAGGATTATCAATGCCAAATCTGTGTGCTGCATTTACTGCATATTCTATCATTTTTGTCTTCTGCATAAGGTCTGGAGCAGGCAATACTGCAACATCTGTAAGGAAAAGGAATTTATCGTAAGCTGGAACATCTATTAAAGTAAGGTGACTTAGTATATTACCCTTGGAAAGAAGCCCATTCTCTTTATTAAGGATAGCCTTCATATACTTTTCTGTACCTATCAGTCCCTTCATCAGGATATCGCCTTCTTTTTTCTTTATAAGCTCAACAGCAATTCTTGCTGCTTCTATCTCGGATTCTGCGTGCACAATCTTGAACATATTCTTGGATTTTGAAAGGTCTTCCAGAAGCTTCTCTATCTTAAGAGTATCTCCCACAAGTATAATCTCGGCAATATCTTCTTCGCTGGCCCTGATACAAGCCTCTATTGTGTTGGGATCTTCTCCTTTTACAACAATTACCCTTTTTTTTGGCTTATCCTTAACGCTCTGCAGTAGATCATCAAAATTCTTGATCATAATTAGCATCCTCCTAAATTTTTGATTCTGAGGTTAGTAAATATATTATATACAGCGCTATTAGTCAAATAATAAAACCCAATATTTGATCACAGGCTCTGAATGTATGTATGGGGTGACATAACAGGATTTCTTAATGGAAAATCACTTCTGAAGTGTCCGCCTACACTCTCTCTTCTGTATAAAGCAGAGCGGAAGATTGCCTTGGCGGCAAGTATCATATTATTAAATTCACAGAATCGGCAGGACAGTATCAATGACCCTGAAATCCTGTCCTCAATTTCACTAATTTTAGAGAGGCCTTCCTTTAAGCCTTTCTCATCCCTTATTATACCTGCTCTTTCCCATAAGATAGTCTTCACTGATCTATCCATATACTCCAGTTCCGACTCATCAATCTTATCCTCAACCTGCAAGGATATCCTTGTTCTCCGAAGGTTCTCAAGAATTTTAGCTTCATTGACAGCAGTATAGGCTGCCCTTTTCCCAAATACAAGACCTTCAAGCAGGCTATTGCTGGCAAGCCTGTTTGCTCCATGTACCCCTGTGGATGCACATTCTCCGCAGCAGAGGAGGCCTGGCAGGTTAGTCCTTCCGAATATATCTGTTACAACACCACCCATAATGTAGTGAGCAGCAGGCTTTACCGGTATTAAATCCTTCGTTATGTCAGTATTGTACGATAAAAGCTTTTTATATATGGTCGGGAATCTCTTTTTTACAAATTCCTTATCCAGGTGCCTGATATCAAGAAAAACATTCTTCAGACCCTTTTTTGACATTTCATTGTAAATAGCCCTTGATACAACATCTCTTGGTGCCAGCTCCTTGTCTTTATGATAATATTCCATAAACCTGTTATTGTTTTGATCAACCAGAATGGCACCCTCCCCCCTCATGGCTTCAGTAATAAGAAATTTTTGACCCTCCCCCTCCTGGAAGAAAACGGTTGGATGAAATTGTATAAACTCCATATCTCTCAGCATGGCGCCTGCACTAAAAGCAAGCCCGAACCCGCTTCCAGTGGTTGATTCAGGGTTTGATGATTCTATGTATAAACCTCCTATCCCCCCTGTTGCCATTATTGTAATCTTGGCCTGAACATAATAAAGCCTGTTTTCAATACAGCTGAAATAAACAACCCCTTTGACACAGCCATCCTCTACAATAAACCTTACAGCCGGAGAATATTCCAGAAGGGTGACGTTTTCATGCTGTTCTGATTCCCTCAAAAGTGTCCTCTCGATCTCCTGCCCTGTTGCATCCCCGAATGAATGAATAACCCTCTTCTCTGAATGAGCTCCTTCTTTTGAGAAGTACAGTTCACCACCTTTCTTATCAAAATATGCACCCATGTTCATGAGATCCCTTATCACCTTAGGGCCTTCCTTTATTACATACTCTACAACAGTTGTATCACACAAACCAACACCTGCCCTCATGGTATCCTCGATATGCTTCTTATATGAATCCCCGTCTTTCATGACGACAGCAACACCACCCTGTGCATACTGTGTGCTGCATTCTGTCTTCGATCTGTTTGTAAGAATAAGGACTTTTCCAGTTTCCTTTAGAATGTTTGCAGCCATGAGGCCTGCAACTCCGCTGCCTATAATGACAAAATCAGTTTTTATGCTATGTCTGGCCGGATTTATCTTCATATAGAAGTATCCTTTTTAACAGCTCCTCAATCTTCTTTATTCCTATGATTTCACAGCCGCTGTCCTCTCTCTCCAGGTCCTTATCATAATATGGGCAGTATATCTTTTTATACCCCAGCCTCAGGCATTCATTAAGCCTCTTCTCAGCATACTGGCTCTTTTTTATCTCGCCATTCAGGGACAATTCACCGAAAAATGCAGTATCCTGCTCCAGTGGCTTATCATAGAAATTTGAAATAAGGGAAGCAGCAATTGCAAGGTCTATGACTGTATCCTCAATTACAAGTCCTGAGGCTATATTTACATATATTTCCTTATTATAAAAGCTAAGATTGCACCTTTTTTCCAGTATAGCAATAATCATATTCAGTCTCAATGGTTTGATTCCTTTTGATATCCTCCTGGGATTAGGATAATTCACCTCAGCAAAAAGAGACTGAATCTCGGCGAATATTACCCTCTGACCCTGTAGAGATGGAGTTATAGCTGTCCCTATATAATCTCCGCTGTGCTTGTCTATAAAGATCTGGCTGGGGTTCACAACCGGTATAAGGCCATTTTGCTTCATCTCGAATATACCGATCTCAGTGGTCGGGCCAAACCGGTTTTTATGAGATTTTAAAAGCCTGTATTCAGTCTGTTTATCACCCTCAAGGTATAATACAACATCAACCAGATGCTCCAGTGCCTTAGGGCCTGCTGTTATACCTTCCTTAGTTACATGCCCTATAAGAATAAAGCAGGGATTTGAAGACATCATCTTTTGTGTTTTTATAAACTGCAGTATTCGCATTCCGGTATATCTTACCTGGTTAACGCTTCCCATGGTTGAAAATATGGTCGGACTGTACATTGTCTGAATTGAATCGACAATTATAATATTATATTCTGTACCTTCGAGGTATTCCAGTATAGAATCAACATTTGTCTCAGACAGCACATCAATTGGAGTTTTATAATCCTCAACCAGCCTTAACCATCTGAGCTTTATCTGATTGAGAGACTCTTCGCCGGTTATGTATAGCACTCTGTTCCCCTTATCCTGAAAAATCTGTGCTGTTTTTAATACAAGGCTGGATTTTCCTATTCCCGGATCACCGACAAGAAGGACAATTGAGCAGGGGGTAAGACCTCCGCCGAATACTCTGTCAAATTCATCAATACCGCTTGAAATAATGCTGCATTTCTGGTCGCTGATAACATCTATCCTGACAGGGGAAGAATCCATCTCCTCTTTTTTCTTGGCATCCTTTTTAAGCTCTACTGCAGAGAAGGTATTGTAATTACCGCACTGAGGGCATTTTCCCATTGGCATTCCTGCAACATAACCGCATTCACAACATATATAGTTATTTTTCTTCATCTTGAATTTCTTTCATGTTTTCAGGGTATTTTTTATAGATTTCCTTGAACCTGCCGGCATAAGCGACATACCCCCCCCACATCCGTTTTTCAATAATATCCTTTTGCTCTTCAATCTCATTCTTCGAGAGCCATTCCTCATTTATATAAGGCTTCTCAACCACTATCAGAATCCTTGAAAACGGATAAGGGAAATACAGGCCATCCCAGCTTCTGATCCTTCTGGCTTTTGAAAAATAGGCATATGCAAATAAAATCGGGTATTTATGCCTGTTAGCAAGCCATACAATGCCCTTTTTAAGCTTGTAAACAGGCCCCTTAGGCCCATCAGATGTAAGGGATAGCATTATATTTTTTCTCAGTGCCTTCCTGATATTGAACAATGCATCTGTTCCTTCATCACTGCTGGATCCCCTGATTGTCTCATAGCCAAGCTTCTTCAAGAAGAAATCTGAGATATTACCGTCTCTGCTCCTGCTTACCAGCACACACCTGCCTTTCTTTTTGAAATATAAACACAAAGGGATCAGCTGATTATGATAGTTCGTAAAGATCCCCCTGTCCCTTCTAAGGATATCAGATGACTCTGGATCAATGATAGCATGGATTCTTAAAGTCAAAGTATAAAGATACACAATCGGATATGCGATATAAAGCAGACTCAGCAAAATACACGGTTTCAATCTATTCTCCTGTTATTTGGGAAGAGCTAAATAAATTAATAATAACATTACTAATACTAATATTAATACGCTGTATTTTTATAAAAGCAAATCTTTCATTCATACTATATTATAATATTTGCGATCTCATGTGCATTTTCAGGATTTTTGCCGAACATTTTCCTGAATTTCTGAGAATGCTTTTTATAATTCTCCGCCATCCGCTTTTCCAATTCATTCTTAAATAAATCAATTTCAGATTTGGAAAGCCTTTTTTCTGCAATCATAGGCCCGTCAATAACTATAAGAACCTTTGAGAACGGGATTGGAACATATAATCCGTCCCAGCTTCTGATCCTTCTCGCTCTTGAGAAATAGCAGTACCCGGTAAGCAAGGGATAACCCGTCCTCCCCAGAAGCCAGATTATCCCCTTTTTTATCCGGTATATCGGCCCTTTGGGGCCATCAAATGTAATCGACATCACTATGTTCTTTCCCAGTTCTGAATGAATTTCATGCAGAGCTTCAGAGCCTCCCCTGGTACTTGATCCTCTTATTGTGCGGTATCCGTACTTCTTAAGTATATAATCTGTAATGTCCCCGTCCCGGCTTTTGCTTACAAGGATATAATAGGACCTCTTTTTGTAGTAATGGATGAATGGTATTATCTGATTATGATAGTTTGTAAAGATGAACCTGTCATTAGAATAAATCTCTCTTGCTGATTCCTCTACAAAAAGGTAAAAACTTATAGTTTTCATGTATATATGCACAAGGGGGTATGCAAGAAACAGCAGAGTTTTTAAGATAATATCATTCAATACTATTTTACCATTTCAGCTTTATTTAGATCTGTTATCAGAAAAGTAGTATATTTTTTTTATGTTTTCAACAATTAATTTGTAAATTCAAAGTTTAAGAATCTCATCAGGTCTTCACATATTCATTGCCGGATGACCGGGCATTTTTTGGATTTAAGGCTGCTTGCTCATTTAATAAGTTGGATTCATTGATACATTGATTACTGTCTGGTCATTTTCAGTAATGGTAAAACTGGTGGTATAATCCAGATAGCCATCCGCCTCTACTGTCAGGGTATAGTTTCCTGGTTCAAGAGGCCTGTAAAACCTTCCATTGCGGGACCTTGTAGTCTGGAAATCCACATTAAGGCCGGGTGTGCCACTGTAATCAATCTCCGGTATAATAATGGTTGCTGCAACAGGTGTCTGTGTCTGTGCATCCCTTACTGTTCCGACAAGAATAGACTTAAGTGTCCTTTTTGCAAGATATTTCATGCAGTTGAACATAGTCTGGCATATGGGAAGTATCTGTGATTGAGGAGTAATAAACTGAGTACCTATTTCAATTGTATAGGCAAATGTCCGGTTCTTTCCATAAAAATAATCAATAGAGGTCCCACATGCTGTATAGAGGTCAGCTGAATTCTGAACTATATAATCTCTTCCGATATCACTATAGATTATGGAGTGCATATCGGAACCTATATTTAAAAGTGAATTTTCATCAGGAGCAGTAGTATTATAGGTATAACCCATCGGATACAGGATCAGCTCTGAATAAGTATGGAAGCAGATGCTGAAAACAGGCCTGATCCTGTCATAGATGCTTCTTATTGTATAAGTTTCCGGTTCAGAAAAGGGCCCGGGGCCTGGATAGGTCTGGGAATATGAAGGGCCTTCTGATGAGCTCCACCCGACACTGTAATTCCTGTTCAGATCAACCCCGTCAAGGAAATAATATCCGTATTGAGGAGGTGTTACATCTCCATCCTGGTCATTATCTCTCAGATTTTTTCTCCAGTCCTGGCTGTATGTGCCAACAAGATTCTCAGTTACAATTTTATACCCGTCAGGGTTAACCTGCGGTATCAACCATATTTCAGCATTATTAATAATATTTGTGATCTCGAAATCGATCCCATAGCCTTCAGCAAGTGTTTGAGCAGCATAAATGCATATTTCAGATCCTATCGGCTCCCTGGCGTGGTGGACACCATTGAATATAACAGCTGGTTTTGGAGTACTGTCTGAAAGATTGGTGACCTTGACAACAGGTATTTTATGCCGGTATTCTCCATAATTTGTATTCCCAAGCATAAAATACAGATTTCCTTTTGAGTGCCCCATTTCATAGACTTTTATTATCCCGGGATACTCTTTCTCCAGGCTATGCAGGCCCTTAATCAGTGACTTGTATGACCTGTATCCCGGTATATCCCTCTTATATTCTTCATAGAGTTCCTCATGTGTCTTTAGAACAGTAAATCTGATCCCATGCTCCCTTAACAAATCAGTGTGCTCTTTCAATGCAAGAAAATCCAGATACTCACCTGGCCTGTGGCCGGCTACGTCAAAATTCTTATAGATGTAATCAATTTCATGCCTGTCCGGATTCTCAATCCTGAAGAGGGCATTCTCAGCCCTGAAAAGGCCGGTAAAAATCATTAATGTTAGCAGGAATATTACTATCCGTTTCATAACTTCTCCTTTTTATACTGATGTATCCAGTCTATCATATTGAAAATATTTTATCAAACTTTGATCATAATTTATTACTGAATATCAAAGATTTTGTTTTATTTTTTTAATACCTGCAGGCATCATTTAGCAAGATATTTATTTTGGAATAATCCGGATTTTTGATTATAATTTCATTATGAGGAAAGAATTAATAAAGCTCCTGCTTTTAAGTACATTGATCTTTTTCAGCACTTTCTCCTTTGCTGTCGACAGGATTATAAAAACACCTTATTTCGTGATATTTTATCCTTCATGGCGAAAAGGCTCAGCAGAAGACCTTCTGAAGAGCCTTGAATATTACAGGACATATGTTGAAAAGCTGACAGGAAATAGAAGAAAATCGGTCCCTGTGGTCATTGAGGATGCTGGCATGCTTACCAATGGTTACGCAAACCCCGGATTTGACAGAATAGTAATATTCAGCTATCCACCTCAATTAGGTGAGCTGCAATATACAGAAAACTGGTATACCGGTGTCGGAATTCATGAATATACTCACCTTCTGCATATGCAGAATTCCAGCAGGTTTCCCGGGCTTCTCACCAGTTTTTTCGGTTACAGCTTTTCGCCTAACCTTTTTTCGCCCTCCTGGCTGACTGAGGGAATAGCTGTATATAATGAATCGAATTATTCCAGGTACAGCGGCAGGCTAAATGATACATACTATCGTAATTATGGACTTGCAGGCGCATCTGAAGGAACCTTTCCTGATATTACAGAAGCAACCTATTACCCTTCAAGATATCCATCAGGAACCTCATATTATCTTTTCGGCTCACTTTTCTTTGATTATCTTGCAGAAACGTACGGTGAAGAAAGCTTTTCCGAATTCTTCAATGCATATGGCGGCTCTATTCTGTCCTATGCATCACCCCTCTTCCCTTTTATTGGGATGGATAGAACAGCCAGGAAGGTATTCGGCAGGACATGGCCTGCCCTCTGGGATGATTTCAGGGACTCGTATAATAGGATTAAAAAAGAAGAGGGTCAGTACATAAAAAGGCTTACTAACCATGGCTGGAACATAAGAAACCTTACACAAAACGAAGGCAAGCTTTATTATGAAAGATCCTTCCAGGTCAAAACAGCCCCTTTCTCCAACTATCATTTCAACTGCATGGTGGAATTTAACCCTTTGACAGACGAGTCAACAAATATTATGCAGACAACCTCCTCCTATCAGCATCCTCTAAAATTCAGCTATGACAAGATCTACTTTCTTGAATATGAATTCAAAAGCGGGTTCAGAAATATCACAAATCTCGGTTTCGGCATAACAAGGCTTTTATTTGAATATGACAGGTCCGCAGACAGGAAAAGGCTGGTAATAAAAGACGAAATAAGGGCATTTGATATATTGAAGAACGGTGATATCCTTTTTTCGCGGGATAAAGATACTGAATTCGGTTCGGAAATTTATCTGGTCTCCGGCACGACATTTCAGAAAAGCCTGCTTTGCAGGACTGATATGCTTATAGAAAGGATAATATCAGACACTGAACGAATTGTTGTAACAGCCAGAAGAGATTTTGAAAATTTTGGCCTGTATCTTTTTGATCCTGGTGAAAAAGCCTTTTCTGAAATTATCAATCTTGCTTCATTGCAGAAGGATGCATACCTTATATCGGACAAGCTGATATTTTCATCAAACCATGAATACAGTCAGGCATGCTATCTCTATGACTTTAAAAAAGACATGTTTTTCCGGCTGAAAAACAGCAGTTATGCTATTTACCCAATTCTTTTAAATGAAAAGCTGTATTTCGTTTCCCTTAATTCAGCAGGTAATGATATATATCTTGCTGATGCTGAATTTGAGCCCTGCATCTTAAAAGAGCCGAAAAAGGAAAATAATGCATCCTGCAGGGATATAGAATATCAGTACGGCAGCTATCTGGACAATCTTAAAACAATCTATCCAAAGCTTAGAATACCCTATTTCCTGTTTGACCAGGATAAAAAGGCCGGGCTGTATATACAGGGTAATGATGCATTAGGCCATTTTGAGTATACTGCAGATATCTGTTATGATCTCGATAATCATTCTTTTGACAGCTACTTCCTTTTAGGAACCTGCCTGCTTTCGCCTTTATATTTAAGGGCAGGTTATGAAGAGGAGGACAACGGCACTTATAGCCTCCTTATTCAATATCCATTGCTTTACAGGCTGAGGGGAGGGCTTTCAAGGCTTTCCGCAGGCATATACTGGGAATCATACAATAATAATAGAAGAAAAGAGATCTGCCCCTATCTGTATCTTGGGATACACTATCCATTTGGTTCTATCAGCAGCTACCATTCCTATATTATTGAATCCAGGTCAATTGACTCAGCTTTTTCAAGGAATGGAATGATAAATCAGTTATATTTCAGGCACTACATAAAGAAAAGCCAGGTTTCCCTGTATTTTTTAAGCGTATATGACAAAAAATTCAATGGCTATTATGATTATTCAATGAGGGGATATTCCGACAAGCTTAAATCAAATGATTTTAGTGCTTTTAAATTTGATTTTTCGGTTCCAGTAATCAAAATAAGAGAGGGGCTCTGGAATCCCAATGTGTTCATTGAAGATGTTTTTTTTGACTTATTCCTTGATTATATGTATACAAAGGAAAATGATTATTTTTCTGCAGGGGCTGAAATACATTTTGAAACACGTGCACTTTTCAGTTTTCCCTTTGATATTTACATCAGGGCATCACTAAACAAGGATGATGAGACACTCATTGGATTCGGGATCGTATCCAATGATTTTACAGGAATCTTTCAAAAATTCTATAAGAGGATATGCGATGAATAATCTATTTATCAAGATCTTTGGCTGCAGGGGGTCTCTACCGGTATCAGGCAGAGATTATATCATTCATGGCGGAGATACTACATCTGTCCAGATAAAGACCCCATCAGGCAGGTCTATCATAGTAGATGCCGGAACAGCCATAAGAAGGATTGGTGAGGGCCTCATAAATGACAGTGAAATATATATTTTCTTCACACATTCACATTATGATCATATTGTCGGATTCCCATTCTTTAAGCCTTTGTTCAGATCCAATACCAGTATTACCATATACGGGAATAAGTGTTTCTCTAAAAGCATTGAATCTGTACTTTCAAATACAATGAAGCCGCCTTTTTTTCCTGTTCCATTTATGGATATAAGGTCCAGGAACATTTATATTAACCTTTGCAAGGAACCTGTAATTATAGATAATGTTAAAATAACGCCTGTGTCTATCAGCCATCCTAACGGTGGGGTCGGCTATAAATTTGAATATGATGGAAGGTCTTTTCTTTTCCTGACAGATAATGAACTTATGCTCAAACATGAAAACGGTCTGGATTATGAAGATTATGTCAACTTTTGCAAAAATTCAGACCTTATCATTCATGATGCAATGTATACCCGCAAAGAATACAGATATACGAAGAAATGGGGCCATTCTACTTTTGAAGATGCTGTAAATTTAGCAAAAGACTCAAATACAAAAAAACTTATATTTTTCCATCATTCACCTGAAAGAACGGATAGGGAACTTAAAGAGATAGTATCTTTCTACAAAAAGCAGGCAAGCTTTGATATTGAAGCCGCTTACCAGGATATGGAAATATTTTTATGATATGCTGTTTCTTTTCAAGGAGGATATAAGCATGAGGAAAGTCATTGGATATATAATAATACTGATTGCAGTATTGTTCTTTTTGATGGGGCTTATTTTTATAATTGCCTCAGGAGGCTCTTCAAGCAGGTTAGTACCGGGGATTATCCTGATAATATCCGGTTCCTTGCTGGGATTCCTTGGAGGAAGCATTCTTAAAACAGGCTTTGATCTTTCCCCGTCACAGGTTATTAATTCTATATTGTCACTTGCAAAAATTAATAATGGCTACCTGAAAAAGGAAGCCATCATAGCTGAACTCGGAACCTATCCACAGGTTGAAAAAGCTATGGAAAAAATGCTGATAGACAGAACAGCGGTGCTTGATACATCTGGTCAGAGGCCGACATATATATTCCCTGATTTTCTCCATGAGATAGTTGTCAAGTATTGCTCTTACTGCAATACCGAATATCCACTGAGAGACCCGATTCAGAAATGCTCTCAATGTGGGGGAAGTATAACCTTGAAAAAGGGCAGGATTGAGCGAAGCGATCAAATATTTTCCATGGATGAAAAGTAAAGATTACATTCATGCTGCTGTCAGTTCTGGAATTTAATGAACCAGTATAAAAGAAGATTCTTATTCTTTTTATTCTTAAGCCTGGGCATAACTCTTGCTATCGGACCATATTCCGGCAAATACAAAGGACAAATAAAGGCCAGGTATTTCTACCTAAACGCTGTATGCCTTGATACTGACAAAATAATTAGATTATGCAGCAGGCTTCCTGTTGAAATAGCAGAAGATGGCCTGAATGAGTTTCCTGAAATCTACAACCTGATCTCTTCACCGCCTATTTCGACACTGGAAAGAAATAAGTCAAGCATTTATACGGACAGGCTTGGTAAATTTACAGGTTCTTTCAGAGAAAATTACGATAAATATCTCTGCTTTACCTTTGATAAAAGAACCTATATTTTAGAACCAACCCTGATCTATGAGCTGGGATGGCTTTATTTAATCGGCCTGTCAGAATATCCTGAAGGCATCCGCAGGCTGGAATTGACAGACCTTGATCAATTCCCTCCATTAAGAAGCTATATAAGGTCCCTGGATGAAACAATAGACAAAATGAGCAGCAGTAAATTAGATCCAGAAGCATCAGGGACCACGCGTCCATATGATCCAGGCAACTCTCAGCAGAATATTGAAGAAACACTCAAGGCAATGAACGATTTTTCAGAAAAAAGAACAAGGGAGATAGATTCTGTCTTAAATTCTCAGGACCATGTGAAATGGATGCAACTCTTCGCAGAAAAGAGGATTGAGATAAAACCAGGTACCTGGGCTTCACTGAACAAAAAGCTGGGCTGGTCTGAAAAAGGGATAAGGTTCATATGCAATGATTATCTCATCATAGTATATTCGGAGGTCTCAACGGAGGATATCCTTATTAATATAAAGCACCACAGGATTCCAAGATACCTTTTTGCGTCACTGTTCCTGTTACTTGGAATTCTCTCAGCAAAAAGGGTCTATGCAAGGAATGAAGGGATTGCAATAAATCCGGGATGGAGCATATATATTGCTGATTTTATAATAATAGTTGCATTGTGTGTCGGCTCCTATTGTGTCATAGATTATTTTCTTGTGCATGCATTCAAAATGACTTCCATTATAAGTGATGCAGCCTTCAGGGCCGTCTGTTCAGTGGGATATCTTCCCGTCATGCTAATTTTTTCCTGGTTTTCGGCAAATATGTGCGGGCAGAGCATACTGATTGATTCAAAAGGCATAAGGATTTATTACCCGGCATCAACAGCTTTTCTTTCATGGGGAAGCATTGAAGGGGTGACCCTGAAAGAGACATATGTAGCTGTCGGCAGACTGGGTACATTAGTACCGAGGAAATTTCAGACAAATCTTGTTTTCATATCAGCGGATAAAAAATACAGCCTTTTTGAACCAGGACTCAGGAGCATAAAGAACAGGGTAACAGACAGGATCAGATTATTTGCTCCGGACAGGCTTAGTAATGATATAGATATAATTGAACAGCAGTGGTAGATGACTATCTGGACCAGTAGGATAAATGGGCATATTTTCCAGAGTATGCAAACCAGTGGGGGCAGAATTTATTTCATTGAACATTCTCAGGATCCTTTTGCAATTCTGGCCATTTTATATTGATACTACCACTGGGCTTTTGTAGTCTTATTAAGCTCCTCTCCCATGGCCTCAAAGAATATTTTTATATTTTCTTCGGCAAAATAGTCTTGGATAAACGCTTTATATGGTTCAAAATATGCTTTGGGGTGCAGATTTTTAAATTCAAGAGTGATACTCCCGTTTAATTTGTTTATAAGGTAAGGGATCTGTTTTGAAACTTCAGGTATTGATATTTTAAGTTTTTTAAGCGATGAATAGGTATCCTGGCTCTTTTTTACAGATGCATAGGATTTCCTTATGGCATCAATTCCAGTTTTTATGCCCTTTAAGAGGGCAAGAAAGGACACAGACTCTTTTATTCCCTCCAGAAGGCTTTCATAAACCTCGTTAAGCTCTCCTACCTCAACAAGGCTTCCTTCAATGTCAGGCCGGTTTTCGGAGAATCTCTCCCCGCAGTAGAAGCAGAAGAATATATTATTTTTATTGTCGGACCTGCATCTGGGGCATGACATTATTTTCTCAGGCCTGTCTGATTGAATAAGCTTCAGGAGGAATACCTCACTTCCTTTAAGCTTTTTCAGGGTTTCGGAAAAGGCTGTTTTCTGTATTAATTCGTGCTTATTCTCCTCCAGATATTTGAGCTTTTCTGAAATCAATGAGAATTCAGTCTGAGGGTTGTTCCATGATTCTTTAAGGCCCTCCAGCTCTTTTGTTATCTCACCTTCCTTGTCCTTCCACCTTTTTCTAATATCCTCAATCTCCTCCACCATTTTCTTTCGTGCTTTAAGGTATCTTTCTTTTTCTTTCTGCAATCTTTTCATATTGAAGAGATTAATTATGAAACCAATCCCCCTGTTCAATTCATCAATCTTTCTATTATAGCTGGAGATCTTCTCTTCAAGGGCATAAATCTTGGTTTTCAAGTTTTCTTCCCTGCGGTCAAGGTCCTGATTGAACCTCTTAAATGTATCAAGCAGTGATATTCTCTGCGAATCCACTTTTTTCAGCCTTTTAGCAAGATCATCTACATTGCCTTTTAATTCATCATAATTCTTTTCATATTCTGCCTGTTGAACAGGAAGCTCTGCCCTGAAAATTTCTTTAATCTCTTGAGGAAAGGCTGGGTCTGATCTGAAAAATGCATCCTGAAGGAACTCGAACTCGTCATTTCTGATCCTGACAACATTTTCAAAATTATCAGAAAAATATCTCTGCAGTTTTTCCAGTTTTCCAATAAGTAAATCAAGGTCTTTCCTTGTATCATCCATATAGGATATACAAACGGCCAGATCTGACATCTCTCAACTCCTTTTCTTTCTGCCTGATATCCCGTGAGAATGAATTCTCAGGCTTTTTTCTATTCTATATAGAAAATTCTTTATTTTCGGTTTATCATTCCTGACAGCCTCGATCTCATCAAATGAACCTGCATGCTCCCAGTAGAGAGGGCATGCCCCCCCGCAAAGCTCTCTGAATTCACATTTCCTGCAGACAGGAGGGATATATCTCCTTTCCCTCCAGTAAAGGGCCTGATCTGAATTCCAGATATAGTCAAAAGAATGTCTCAAAAGGCTCCCTACACCCTTGTCAAAGCTTGAACAGGGCAGAATATCCCCTCCTGGGTTTACTGATAAAAGCCCTGATATTGCAGCACATGATTTTGCTCCAAGCCCGTGGTCAACCGGGTTAAATATGCAGTAAGGAGTAGGTGAATACCAGACCAGTTTTATCCCGTTCTTCTCGCAGAAGTCAATTACTGGCGGTATAAGGCCCTTGACATAGCTGTAGGACATTTTGATATTATCATTTTCTCTTGCTGTCCCCGTTCTGATTATCATATTCATTGATAAATAGGGAAAATCAAACTCCCTTTTTATAAATGCTGCATACTCTATAAGATGATCTTTATTCTGCTGGCATATTGTAGTGTTGGTATGCACATTTATTCCAGTATCAGCAAGATTCCTTATGCCCTGAATTGTTTTCTGATATGCACTTTTATTCCCGACAATTTGATTGTGGACTGCTTCAACATGTGATTCCAGGCTGACCTGTGCTGATTTTAGCCCCGCATCCTCAAGCCTTTTTACATATTTCATATCTGCACATTTTATGCCGTTTGTAATAAGGTTCACCCTTAGCCCTGTTTCGGTGGCATATCTGACCAGCTCAACCAGGTCTTTCCTTAGCGTAGGCTCTCCTCCTGTAAAACTCAATGAAGGGACCATGGCCTGGTTTTTTATTTTCCATATTACTGATTTTACTTCCATGGTATTCATTTCCATTTCTGGACCGCAACCCCTGTATGGACTGCTGGCATAACAGAAATTGCATCTGTTCTGGCATCTATATGTGACCGCAATTTCTGATAAGATAGGATACCTGATGCTGTCAGGATCATATGGAACAGTCCTTATGGCCCTTGCATTGTCATAATTTTCATTAAGTATGCCATAGGCACTTTCAACAAGCAGGAGCATGTCATTGATAATCTTATTTTCTGAAATATCATATTTTCTTGAAAGGGTTTTGACAGTATCATCAGGGGAAAGTGATTTATTGTAAAGGAGGTCAAAAATATCAAAGGCCGTGGTATTAAGATGCTGTATCTTATTTGGAAGGATTATCATTATCCTGTCTGATTCCCGGAGATAGACAATATCCCTTGTAGTCCGTACAAATTCAGCTATATATCTTCTCTGATTGTCCCGCATGTCAGAATCTCGATACACATGCGCTATGGCAGGCTGAGTGGCAGGCTGAATGACAGACACAAGCACTGTGGCATGCTGAATGGCAGGCTGAGTGGACACAGGCAGAGTGACAGGCTGAGTGGCAGGCTGAATGGCAGGCATCATACTGAAATGAACTTATATTGCCCTTATAGGCGGCCTCTGTTTCTGCCTGCTTCACATCAACAGGGGAGAAAAGGTTCTCGATTTTTTCAACTATTTTGCTTGACATCCCTTCTACCTGAGAGGCAATACCCTCTGAAAAATCCCTTATGCTGTTTCCGATACCGCTGGTCTGGTCCCTTATGGAGTCAAAAAACTCCACTGATTTGCTTCTGATGCCTTCTGCAAAAGCTTTTTCAAGAAAAGGCCCGCTGCCGTCAGCAAACCTTCTGTTCAGCATAAGCCACTGATGATTCATATCAAAATACGGTTTTTTTTCAGTAAAGGTAGGGATAGTTTCAAAATCATGCCACTGATTTTCAATCCTCTTTCTGTAGGAATCAGCGGTCTTATTGATATCAGCTCTCCATATCTTGCCCTGGAGACTGTTTGAGATACTCTTAATAATAATAGCTGTTTTGTTCCTCCCGATGGTTCCATCCTCTGCAATTGATCTTAAGAACAGGCTTTCATATGGCTTAAGGTCTGCTTCTTCCTTTTTCAGCAGTTTCATCTGAAGGGGATTTCTGTTAATGATCTCTATATACCCCTTCTCGTAAAGCTGCATAACCAGCAGGTTAATGGCTTTAGACGGCATATTCAGAAATACTGCTGCTTCAATCGGGTCAAGGTTCTCTACAGATTCATTTGTTTTAAATGTTTCTATCTCTATTTCAGGAGCTATATATTTGGGTTTCTTCTCAAAAATCCTCTTAATTTTCGGATGCCACGAGAAAAGAAACAGGACTCCAAATATTAAACCTATTGAAAGATAATAAATTATCCTGAATGGAATTATATATGCGTTAAATGAAAAAAGATAACCGGAGGTCAGGCTGATTGCCTTTCTTCCACCGGGATAGAAGACCCTGTTGAATACACTCACCTTTGTCACAGCCTCAATTATCAGCATTAATATGCCAAGGGTCAGAAGCAGGGGTATAAATACAACAAAATGCAAAAAGAATAATAGGACCAGCAGAACAATAACCAGAGCTGAAAATTCATACAGATATTTATAATCAAATTCTGAAAGTTCGAGTTTTTTAAGGTTATTGAGGAATGTCCAGAATCCAAAAAACGGATCTACTATTACATCTCCTGCATAGAGGTAAACATATGCATTAATAAAAGGGATATAATCCTCCTTTTTTGAAAAGCTCTCAAATTCATAGGCAATATTTGGCGTCAGGTAGCTCCTCTGCTGTTCAGGCAGGTAGAATGTCCTCCCCCTGGAAGTCTCTTTAGCCATCATTTTAACCGTTTCAAAATATTCCCCTATCTTTTCATCTATTACAAGTTCAGGTTCTGAAGGCTGATTATTATTATCAAATTTGCAGAAGAATTCAGTATCTATTGTTGTCCTGATACTCTGAGGCACTTTTGGAAATCCGAAACCAAACAGCCTTATTTTTGTCATGAAATTCTCGTCATACAATTCTGCAAGCAATCTCTCTTTGTGGATCTTTTTTGCCAGGATGCTTATCTCCAGATTTGAGCCTCTTTCTGCAGCTTTTTCCAATATTATGTCATAAGACACAGGGATGCTGTCAGATATTGACCCAGCTTCTGTTTTTATTTTAGACCTTATCTCATTTCCATCCAGGTCAGCATGTGCTGAAACAACCTCATAGCCTTCCTGCAACGATATAATGCTTCTAATAATATTCCTTGAATCATCTGTCCTAATTAAGAAACTGAAACTGATTTCCTCATCAATCTCTATCCTGTTTGATGTATCTGTAATATCATATTTGTATTCATTGGATCTGTGCAAAGGCTTCAGGCTTATGCCTATATCCAGATTCGCTATGCTGTAGTCACCCTTCTCCAGCATGTCTCCGGCATAGAATTCTGATGGTTCGTCTACTCCCGCGGTCAGTCCGCCTTCTGCTATGTATTTAAATGGTATATAGAATTTTATGTTTTGTTTTTCATTCGCCCTCAGTTTCATTTTTTCTATGTGCAGTGAAAGCATATTTTTGTTCTGGTAATTTGACGGGTAGAATATCCATCTGTCCTGTAAACTTACAATCCTGTCATCCGAAAGAAAGCCGGTCGAATTAACAAGTCTGTCATCTACCATTTCAGCCTGTGTATATGAACTGTCTATCTCAATCGGAAGAATTATCTGAACAACCTGCTTTTTTATGGGGAAGACCCACTGAAGTGGAGTCCACCAGAAAACACCGTAATCCTTACCCTTTATATCCGTCTGGTCAAAAAGAGATATATCTGTAAGATATCTGATTCCAATCTTATAGGTATTGCCCCTTGTTGTACTGATATCAAAAAGTGCCCTGTAGAAATCATTATTTATCGGCTGCATTGTAACTGCAAACCTTCTTTCCCCATGATATCCGTAACTTTCAATGATCCGGGATATTCCCCTGAACTGCCCTATTTCCCGAATCATATTCCTCGATTCATTTTCCTGGAATGTCAGCTCATATAATATCTCTGCTTTCTGATCTGAAAGTATTGTTATATGGTACGAACTCTCTTCCAGTACTACCGGGTCAGCTGAGATAACTGCCTGAAAAACAAAGCCAAAAAGCAGAATTAATGTAACTGCTCTAATTAACCTGCACATAAGGCTGCCCTCCTAAAAAAACGCTTTGAATGCAAAAGCAAAATTTTTATTAAAATCAGTTCATGAATTCTTCTGATCGCGCCTGGCCGTTAAAGCTCAATAAAAGATCAGTTGTCTTTTTTATTATGACCTCAAGTCTTTTTACCATCTCCTCTGGTTTCTGCACCATTCTATCAGAAATGATCGAGGCGTTTTCATAAATCTGCATTACAATTTCTTTCAGTATTTCTGAATCCGGCATGGCATTATATAGTGATATTATATTCTTTATTATTATATTATCTGGATTAACCTCCAGTATCTTTTCCTTTCCTTCAATATCCTGATTCATCATCTTCATGAGATTCTGGATATAGGAACTGGGCATGTTCTGGGTATTCACAAGGCAGGCAGGCGAATCTACAAGCCTCTTTGAGACTATTACATCTATTACCCTGTCTTTCAGTAAATCTTTTGCATATTTAAGAAAATCATGGCTCTCGCGGCCATCTTTTTTTTCTTCTTTGCTTTCTTCCTCCTTCTTATCCTTAAGCAGATCAAGGTCCTGCTGTTCAATGCTTTTAAACCTTTTCCCCTCAAATTCATTTAGCGATGAAAGCACAAATTCATCCAGAGGATCTGAAAGGTACAGGACTTCTATATCTTTCTTATTGAATATCTCAAGATATGGGCTGTTTCCAATTGTATCCATATCCTGCCATAAAAGGTAATATATCTCTTTCTGGTCCTCCTTCATCCTCCCGGCATATTCCTTGAGGCTTATCATCTTATTGTCTCCTGTCTTGCTTGAACTGAACCTGATAAGCGGGATAAGCTTATCTTTATGCGTATAGTCTGTTTGAACACCCTCCTTAAAAAATCTTCCAAATTCCTTGAATATCTTCATGTATTCTTCTTCATCATTCTTTGAGACACTGCTGAAATAGTCCAGTACCTTGGATGTCAGGTTTGATTTTATCTTCTGAAATATCGGATTATTCTGAATTGTCTCTCTTGATACATTAAGGTTCAGGTCCTCAGAATCAACGACACCATATATAAACCTTAAATAAGAGGGCAGAATATCTTTGTTATCTGTCGTAATCAGCACTCTTTTACAGTAAAGGCTTATTCCCTGATCATATTTAAAAAGGCCGTATTTTTCAAGATTGCTCTTAGGAACAAAAAGCAGAGAACTGAACTGAAACGGTACATCAAACTTAAAGTGAAGGTATGCCAGCGGATCTTCCTGGTGTTTTGAAATAAACCTGTAAAACTCATTGTACTGTTCTTTGTCAATGTCTTTCTTGTTCTTGGCCCACAGGGCGGATATCCTGTTTACCTGCTCTTCATTAATATATATCGGGAAATTTACAAAATTGCTGTATTTTTTTATGATCTCCTCTATTCTTTCCTTTTTTAAGTATTCTTCTTCCTCATCTTTGAGATAGACCTCTATGGTCGTCCCCCTTTTTTCCCTCAAATCACTGTCCTCGATTGTAAAGCCATCCCTGCCGTTGGATACCCAAACATTAGCGCTGCTATCCTTCTCAAAGGACTTTGAATGCACACGAATCTCCCTGGCAACCATAAAAACAGAATAGAAACCTACTCCAAACTGGCCTATAAGATCATTCTGCAACTCCTTCTTATCACCCATTTTGGATATAAATTCATATGTGTCTGAATGAGCGATAGTACCAAGATTATCTGCAAGTTCATCATAATTCATACCTATGCCCGTATCTGAAATCCTTAATATCCTGTCTGATTCATCGATCTCTATTCTGATCTCAAGTGGAAGCTCGCTATCAGATATGTTTTGCCTTTCCTCTGTAAGAAGTTTATAGTTTACCTTCTCAAGAGCGTCTGAAGCATTGGATATAAGCTCCCTTAAAAAGATCTCCTTATGTGTATAAAGAGAATAGATTAATATATCTAAAACCTTCTGAACCTCGGTCTGAAAATTAAATTGATCTGCTTTTTTATTCATTGCAATCCCTCCTTTCTGACTAATATTCGACCTGTTATTATTGCATAATTTAATCTGAATTTCAATTTTTTTATAATATGAGATGGATATTATATTGGCCATTTTCATTTGACATTTGGGTAATTTGAATAATAAATAGATAATAAAATTTTGGTGACAGAAAATGAGAGCATTATCAGGAATTGCAGTCCTTTTATTCTTTTCATGGATTATTAGTGAAAACAGAAAAATATTCAAGGTCAGAAATCTTATTATAGGCCTTTTCCTGCAGTTTTCAATAGCTCTGCTTTTCTTTAAACTCCCGGTATTCCAGAATATTTTCTTATATCTCAATAAAATAGTCAATGTCCTTGATAAAGCAGCAGGAGAAGGCACAAGCCTTGTATTCGGATACCTGGGGGGAGCAGAGCTTCCTTTTTCAGAGACTTATCCAGGCTCGTCCTTTGTTTTTGCTTTCAGATCGTTGCCAATTGTCATTGTTGTCAGTGCTATTTCAGCATTGCTGCTTTACTGGAAGATTACCCCCTTTATTATAGCCTCTCTCTCAAAGTTCCTCGAAAAGACAATGGGTATCGGTGCAGCTGTAGGCATAAATACAGCTGCAAATATATTTGTAGGTATGATAGAAGCCCCATTGCTCATCAAGCCCTATGTGAAGAAGATGACAAGAAGCGAGCTCTTTATTTTAATGACAGCAGGCATGGCAACAATAGCAGGGACTGTTCTGATGCTTTATGCTACTATAATCGATAAGGTTATACAGAATTCCCTGGGGAATATACTCACTGCTTCTATTATCAGTGCTCCTGCAGCAATACTTGTAAGCAGGATAATTGTCCCGGAAACGAAGCCTCCGACAGAGGGAAGGATTGATGATGCCACCAGATTCAACGGACCGATGGATGCAATATCAAAGGGGACTCTTGACGGAATGCAGCTTTTCCTTAATATCATCGGTATGCTTATAGTACTCGTCGCACTTGTATCCATTGTAAACCAGCTTCTTGGGTTGATTCCCCTTGAAAAGCCAATCACGCTTCAGCTTATCCTGGGATACATATTTACTCCTGTAATGTGGCTCATTGGTATTCCATGGAAAGAGGCACATCAGGCAGGTGTCCTCATGGGTACAAAAACCATACTGAATGAGCTCCTTGCCTATATTGAACTTGCCTCACTGCCGGCTGACAGCCTGTCAGCCAAGAGCAGGCTTATACTGACATATGCCATGTGCGGTTTTGCCAATTTTGGAAGCCTCGGTATCATGATAGGAGGGCTTTATTCAATAGCCCCTGAAAGGTCAAAAGAGATAACATCCCTGGCTCCAAAATCCATTGTATCAGGAACAATAGCTACACTTATGACAGGTGCTGTTGTCGCAATACTTATATAATAATCATGCATTATAGCTGTTGATATAATCCAGAAGCCTGTTTATATTGTCGTAATTGCCGACAGCCAGGATGGAATCATCGGCATCAAGGCTGTCAGCAGGTCCTGGATTGAACTGTATTTCCTGATTTTTCCTTTTAATGGCAAAGACGATGAAACCTGTTTTTGCGGGTATCTGCAGGTCTTTCAGTGCCTTGCCTATGATACTGCTGTCCCTTTGAATCTTTATCTCCTCAAGTATTACATTTGCCTTCCCTACATTTGTCACTGTATCCAGAAAACTTATAAGATGCGGTTTTAGCAGTGTATTTGCTATCCTGTTACCTATAAGGAAATTTGGAGCTATTACACTGTCTGCACCAGCCTTGAGGAACTTCTTTTTAATCCTTTCATTATTTGCCCTGGTAATGATCCTGATCTTCGGGTTAAGCTCCTTGATTGTTATCACTGTGAGAAGTGCATCAGCATCCGAGCTTACTGTTATCACGACACCTATTGCCCTGTCTATATTAGCTTTTTTCAGAATGTTCTCATCCATACCATTACCGACAATATAAAGGCATTCACCTTTATTAGCATTATCATCGATAAATTTCTGGAGTGTCTCCTCATTCTCATCAATAATTATGAACCTGGTATTTGATTTAAGAAGCACGTAAGCCACCTCTTTGCCCAGATCCCCTAATCCTATTATAATATAGTGGTTTTTGATATTTTCCAGTTCCTTTTCCATCTTCTTTCTCCTGAATTGTTCTTGGAAATGCTCCTCAAAAAAGCTTGCTGCAATTATCCTTACAGCGGTTGTAATTCCTCCTATACCCAGCAGTATAAGGACTATTGTAAATATTTGCCCAGACGGGCTGAGATCCCTTACCTCTTTGAACCCCACAGTACTGATAGTCACTATCACCATGTAAACAGCTTCAAGGATAGACCAGCCTTCAATCATTATATAACCGGACACTCCGAATGCAAAAATCACTATCAGAAGCAGGAAAGCATGCCTGATCTTTTTCATTTATTTTACCCTGTGCTTTTGATTATAAACCATAAACACCATACATAAAACAAATTTTTATAATCAGGCCCTTAAGAAATCAAAAAAATAAAGCTGTCAATTGAAAGGCTATTACAGGCCCTTGGCCGTACTAATACTTTATTTATGATATATGCCGGGGTCTGATGTCATGCAGGTATCTTCTGCAGTGAATAGAGTTTTGAATATATGCCGTTCATGGAAATCAGATTATTGTGGCTTCCTTCCTCTACTATTCTTCCTTTGTGCATAACCAGTATTTTACTGCTGTTTTTGATCGTTGAAAGCCTGTGGGCAATAATGATCGAGGTCCTGTCCCTGAGGAGCTCTTCAATTGCCAGCTGTATGAGATGTTCAGTCCTGGAGTCAATATTTGAAGTGGCTTCATCCAGGACTATCAATGAAGGATTGCTGATAAGAGCCCTTGCAAATGATATCAGCTGCCTCTCGCCGGATGAAAAAGACATTCCTCTCTCAGTAATCTGAGTGTCAAGGCCCTTTGGAAGCTTTGAAATAAGGTAATCAAGCTGCATCCTGTGGCATATTTCTTCAAGGTTCTTCTCATATGATTTATCCAGGCCGAACATAATGTTTTCCTTAACAGTCCCCGCAAAAAGATAGACATCCTGCATTACATAGGATATATTTTTCCTTATATATCCGACATCAAGGCTTCTTATGTCATGGCCTGCTATTTTAATGGAGCCATTGTCAAATTCATAAAATCTCAGGATCAGATTAATAAGGGATGTTTTTCCTGAACCTGTCCTGCCGACCACCGCAACACGGTTTCCTTCTTCAACCTTGAAAGAAATGTGCTTAAGTATATAATTGTCATCATTATATGCAAAACAAACATCACTGAATTCTATATCCGGCCTGAAGTCTTCAGGATGCAGAGCATCAGGCTTCTGTCCTATAAATTCCTTTGTATCAAGCAATTTAAAGACCCTCTCTCCCGATACAATTGCGGATTTAATGATCTCCACCCTCTCTGTCATGTGAAATATCGGATGAAAAAACCTGTCAAGATATACAATAAAAGCCGTAAGCTCACCTAAAGTAAGCTTATTTTCAATTATGCTCCCGCCTACATACCATATGATCATTGCTATGCATATGCTCCGCATAAGGCTTGCAAAGGGCCTGTAAAAAACAGAAACATAGGCGAGTTTTTTCCATACATCATAATATGTAAGATTAAGCCTGGAAAATTCACCCTTTATCCTTTTCTGTTGATTGAAGAGCTGGATAATTGACATACCCATGATATATTCTGATAGCACAGCATTAATCCTTGCTATAAGCACTCTGAAACGCCTGAAAAGAGGTGTTGACAGGACATTATAAACCATGGTTGAAATCACAAGGAGAATAAATACGAAAAATAGAAAAAACCCAAATGTCACTGAATATGTAAATATCACAACCATGATGCCTATTAAAATAATTGAATCCTTGATTATATAGACAAGAACCTCGCTGAACATCTGGTCCAGTGCCTGTATATCATTCGTATTCCTTGTTACCAGCCTGCCGATGGGATTATGGTCAAAAAAGGACATCCTGAGGCTCTGGAAGTGCCTGAATACCATATCCCTGAGGTCACCCATGGTCTTCTGACCGCCATAATTCAGTAAAAAGATCTGGGTAAAATTAAATATAAAGTAAAGGATAAGAAGCCCTAAAAATATAAATACCTTGTTTATAAGCCCTGATATTCTTGAATCAGCATCCAGACCGGTATTAAGGATAAAATCATCGACAGCCTGCTTAATGACTATTGGCAGTGATATATCAACTGCGCTCACTATGACGGTAATGATAACTGCAATGATAAAGAATTTTTTATGAGGCATCATCAGGGAGATAATTCTTTTCAGCGTTTTTAAATCAAAATACCCTTTTATTGCTTCTTCTTCATTAACCCTGGCGCTCATCTTTCTCCTTATAACCCTCAATTTCTTCTATCTCGGAAAGCAGTTTCTGCCTTTCAAATATTTCGAAATATGTCTTTGATGTCTTTAAGAGCTCATCGTGTTTTCCGCTGGCTTCAATAACTCCATTATTAAATACATATATTCTGCTTGCATCCATAACTGTAGATATTCTGTTAGAGACTGCAATAATTGACATATTGCTTCTGAACTGCTTTAAATTATGAAGTATATGCCTTTCAGTCTCTGAATCAACAGCACTCAGACAATCATCCAGCATAAGTACCGGTTTCCTGAGTATTATTGCCCTTGCAAGGGATATTCTCTGTTTCTGTCCTCCTGACAGTGTTATGCCCCTTTCACCCACAATAGTGTCAAGGCCTTTTGGAAAACTGCTTATGTCCTTTCTGAAGCTGCAGATATCAATGACCTTTTCTATCTCATCATCCGGGACGTCAGGATCCCCGAATGCAATATTGTCTCTTATAGTTGCTGAGAACAGTATGGAATCCTGCGGCACAATAGAGATTATATCCCTTATTGATTGTGTTTTAATATCCTTGAGAGGTATTTCATCAATAAAGATTCCATCTGCTGTAAAGGTCTTCATTATCAGCTTTAGAAGAGTACTTTTTCCACTGCCTGTTTTTCCAATAAGGCCAACAAATGAATCTGCCCGGATTACCAGTGAGTCCAGCTTTATACCGTTCTCTGAGTCCGGATAAGTAAAGTTTAGATCCTTTATAAAAATCTCCGGGGGGTCTGAGGATTTATATTCAACATCTCCGTCAACATTAAAGGGTTTCAATGCAAATATCCTGTTCAGCCTGTTCATGGATGCCGCACCCCTTTCAAAGATATTGACTGACCAGCCAAGGGCCATGGTCGGCCATGTCAATATAAGAATATATGACATAAATGCAACAAAATCACCCATGGATACATTACTCAGAATGACATCCTTTCCCCCGAAATATATCAGCATCAGATAAGAAAACTGGGAAAAGATAAAGATTGACGGGAAGAAAAGCCCCTGAACCTTTACAAGATTTAAATTCTTTTTTATGACCTTATTATTTACAGCATCAAATTTTTCCTTATTCAGGTCATCTTTTGAATGAGCCCTGATAATTCTTATTCCCCAGACATATTCCCTGATAAATTCAGTCATTTCAGCAAATACCTCCTGGACTTGCTTGAAGGTATTGTGAATCTTATAATTAAACTGCAGTGTTATGAACATAATTACAGGAAAGGGGATAAACACAAAAAATGTGAGCCTGGGATTAATATTGAGCATGAAAAATAAGGACAGGAAAAGCATAAATGTACCATCAAAAAGAGATACAACACCCATTCTGAATGACTGGGTCACAGCCTGAATATCATTGGTCGCCAGAGCCATAAGCTCACCGGTCCTGTTCTTTTCATAAAATGAGGGATCCATTTCGACGAGATGAGCAAAGAATTTATCCCTGATCTCAATATTGATGCGAATACCTGTCAGCCAGAGGAAAATCCTCCATATGACCCTTGATAAATATATCCCAAGCCCGAGCACCACTATATAGACAGCACTGGTAAGTATTACTCTTTGAATGTCTTCCTGTGCAACAGCCGTATCTGATATTGAATCAACGGCTTTCTTAAGTACTTTGGGTATGTACAGCTGGCACAGATTGGCAGTTCCCAGAAATACTAAAGTAAAAAGATAGTGCCACTTAAACCTGAACATATATGGTATAAAAGGCTTGATATTACTGAAAAATCTCAGCAGCTTCTTCATTATTACACCGGTATTAATAACTTATTTATACAAAGGATTACGATAAAGCAGTGAAAAGGTTTTAAAAAGGATTGACGGGCGTCAATCCTTTTTATCTAAAATATTATTTGGTCTCCTGATTTCCGGAAGATTCCAGCTTTTTTTCCAATTCAGCCCTTAAATTTGCTTTCTCCTTTGCGGAGCTGTTAAGCCAGATTTCCTTAAGTTCCTGAATAGGCTTTCCACTGAATCTTGAAAATTTTCTGAGCAGTTTAGCTGTCTTCTGATTCATAAAATCCCCTCCTAAATCACAATAAATAGAGTGAATATTATAAGAACTAATAATAAAATATCAAGTAAATTATTATTTTTCTGCGATATCTCCTGTTAATCTTATCAGAACATCTATTAATACAGTCTCATTGGCGGTGCAAAGATATATTATTTTTTTTGCATTATGCATTAAGAAACCCTCCTGAGGCTCTCCCAGTGAGATCATATAGTATGCCTCCAGCTTCTCATCAAGCTCTTTCAGGTTCTCGATATGCATCTCACTGTAATATGGATTAGCGGTAATTATAATATGGGTTTTACCCCTGTCGATATTACTGATATCAATAAAAGAGTCATACAGGTCAATCCCGATGCTTTTAAATTCTGCAATGGATGTTCCTGTAAATACATGCTCTTCAATTACCGGGCTATAGGAAAGTATTTTGCTGGGAATATGTATTATTATTCTTTCAATGGCTGTTCTGGTTCCAGGCATAATTTTCGCCCTGGAATACAGAATATCCGATACCTGATGCAGGATGCTTTCAGGAATTATTGACTCCTGAGGGCTGAAATATGACCTGCCCGCGGCTTTCAGACTTGAAAAAGCTATCCTTTTATCAGCATCATTAAGCCTTTCGTTTGTGACAGCCCCTTCTTCAATACTCTTTTCGAGAGCGGAATACATTCTTATGAACCTGTCATCCAGTCGCGAGACAAGGAGAAGATCCATACCTGCCTTAAAGGCTTTTACTGCCCTGTTCTCCATTAAAATTTCAGAATCAAGTGCTCCCATGAGGAGGTCATCTGAAATAACAGCTCCAGAAAAAGCAAGGTCCTCTTTAAGCTTTCCGCTTATCAGTTTTCTCGAAAACGTACTGATTGAATCACCAAAATCCCTGTACAGGGCGTGCGCAGTCATAATAAAACAATTACTGCGCTCCTTCAGTATATTTCTATATATTTCCATATCTTTTTCAATCGCACTTTTTTCCCCTGATATAACAGGAAGCCCATAATGACTGTCAATCTCTGTCCTGCCAAGGCCCGGGAAATGCTTCAGGCAGCAGAACATACCCTGATCTTCTGCTGCAAAAACCGCAATTGATGCACACCTTTCAACTGACTTTCGATCATAACCGTATGCTCTGGTAGATATACTGCTGTTCTTAAAATTATGCAGAATATCCAGAACAGGCATATAGTCAAGATTGTAGCCCAGCTGTCTCAATGCCCCGAACAGAAATGAATATACCTCATATATTATACTGTCATCACAAGCTGACAGGGCCATAGCCCCCGGGATACCCCCTATTATGTGCGACAGTCGGCTTACCATCCCGCCTTCTTCATCTACTGATATCAGAGCTATGTCCGGAAAGCACAGGTATCTGATGGCTGAGATAGTCTTGAGCATTTTTTCCTTATCGCGGGTATGTCGCCTAAAAAAGATAAATTTGTTTATATGAAGGCTTTTTATTATATATTCAAGGCTAAAGTTCTCTGTGTCTGGTGCAGTTATAAAATAATTTCCGGCTTTATGCAACCTGGATATCCTCGCAGATAATTATTTTCTTCCGGCATGTATCGACTTCGACCATTGCCCCGACTGGCATAGTAAGCTTCTTTTTGCCGTGCCCAAAGGGCATGTTCATTATTACAGGGTATCCCCTTCCGGAAAAATGCTCCCTGAATACAATCTCAAACAGGCCAGTTTCATTCTCGGGGACCCCCTGAGTGAAATCTCCTATCAGGACAGCCTTCAGGTTGTCGAAAAGCCCGGCAAGGAAACACTGTGTAAGCATCCTGTCCACTCTATATGGCCTTTCACCAGTATCTTCAATAAAAAGGATATGCCCGCTGAAAGGAGAAATATATGATGTACCGGCCATGGAGGCAATGGTGGACAGATTACCGCCTATAAGCCTGCTGCGGGCAGAACCTCTGCTGAGAACATGCAGATTTTCCCAATCTTTTCGGCTTATAAGGGGAGTACCTGATTTTGCCATGGCCTTTCGGAATATATCCGCTTTGTTTTCGTTCTCCCCTGGACTAAGAAATTCAGAGACCAGATTAGGGCCGTGAAAGGCAATTTTGCCTGTTTTCTGATAATAATAGATGAAAAGTGCTGTTAAGTCACTCATACCTATCATTGGCTTTGAATAAGCTGATAAGGTATCCGTATCCAGATATTTCAGAACCCTGATAGCCCCGTACCCGCCCCTGAGAAACATTATAATATCTATGTCACCCCTTTTTTGCAGCTCTGTCAGGCCTGAAGCCCTTTCAATATCGTTTCCAGCATAAAAGTGGTATCTCAATCCAATATTGGATGCAAGAAAAATACTTTTTGCATAAAGGCTGTATAAATTATTCATAATAATATCAATATCATTATCATTGGTATATGATGAGATATTTGCAATCCCGATACTGTATCTATTTTTTCTCATCTACATCCTTATTTATCCTGCTTAAAAATTCTTTCATGTATATTCCTATTTCGTTAAAATCAGCCCCGTTCCCGTGCCTGTCATTAATGATTATACAAAAAGCGTATCTCCTTCCCCTGAAAAGGATGCATCCCGCCAATGCCCTTACCCCGTATATCGATCCAGTCTTATAGAATATATTAAAACCTCGGGGTATTTCAATATTAATAATCTTTGAAAGATTTTCAAGAGATTCAGCAAGCAGTGGATAGATATCTTCCTGCGAAAGCAGTTCAACAGCAAATCTTACAGAAAGCCTGTTAAGGTCTGAAAAGCCGGAACCGTCTGCAAAATTGATTCCTTCATGAATGATGTCCCTGTAGAACATTCTCAGAGATTCAAGGCCATCTTCAAATCTGCCCTGCTTTCCAGATTTAATATGTCCAAGCAATTTCAGCAGAGACTCAGCAATCAGATTATCGCTTTCTTTGTTCATTTCCCTTAAAATATCCAAAAGCTTCGGAGATTTTACCCTGAATGTAAATACAGTTTCAGCTGGTTCATCAATCTGCATTTCATTAAACAATATCCCGGCATCCCTAAAGATATATGCTATAACTGCAGAAGGATAATGAACCATATCGGCCGCTCTTATATAGTAGTGCTGTTCAGCAGTATATTTATTAGCATTATCTCTTATTATCCTATTGATATATCCAGAGTCCTTTTTGCCGGGAAAAGGTTTTATTTTGGTTACTGACCGGTTATTTACAGAAACCCGGTAAAGGTTGTGGTCAATATTGAATCCGCTTATCCTGGAATAAACCTTCTGGAATCCATCCCTTTCTCCCCATGCTACGGGGAAAAATTCATCATCAAATATATCCCTGTCTATGATGATCCTGCCCCTGAACTGCCTGATCTCCATCCTGGTCATAAAGTCTTTAAGCTGGTACAGATCAGAGCTTGCAAGAACAGGGTCTCCGCTTCCCCTTATGCATATCTCTCCTGAAAAGACACATTCAGATATGCATCCCCTTGCTGAAACAACTGTGCAAAAGCAGTACTTATCACCGAGAATCCTTCTTGCCGCATTTGTGACGACAATCTTCTGCAGAGAAGCTGGAATAAGGCATTTATCAATGTCCTGGCTTATTAAATATTTACCTTTCCCGATATCATATAAGCCATATGATACAGACCGGCAATAAATATCCGGAATTAAAACCAGTAATAAGATCAGAGGTAATATTGTGGTTGTAATACCCTTTATAAGCCTTTATCTCCTGCAGGTTTGCTTTAATCATAGTTTATAAAACATATTGGTAAAGAAATAAAAGCGCTCTCAGATTTAGCCGTTTTCGCCTTTTCAATTAATTATTGCACTGAAGATTTAATTATATATAATCGGATTTAAATAATACCTGTTCATCTTTTGCTATGTTATGAAAAAAAATATAATTATAAACTATATAATACTCATAATAATAATCCATTCTGCTGCCTTTCTTTTATTTTTCAGGTTTGAATTTTTTCTGGATGGCTACCCCTATGTTTTCTGGGGACATTCCATATTTTTCAGCGGGGATATACAGATGAATACCCAGTATAGCATGATGCCCGGAAGTCTTGGCGTAAACCAGCTTAATGATTCAGGTTATGGCAATAACGTGTTTCCCATGGGACATTCACTCGTATATATGCCAATGTTTGCAAATTCCTGTATTGCAGAAAAAATTGCTGTTCTGTCCGATTCTCAAAAGGAAAATACAGGATACAGCCAGACAACCTATTTCAATTACCTTGTCTTGACCTTCTTTATCTGCCTGTTTTCAAATATCCTTCTTTTTTTAGTGCTTAAACAATCATTCTCGCCAAATTCATCCTTCTTCGCTTCGGTTTTTATGTTTTTTGGTTCTGCAATATTTGGGTACTCCTACCTTATCACATCATTTTCACATATGACTGCTTTCTTTTTTTCCCTCCTTCTGGTTTATGTCTTTATAAGAAGAGACCTGGAGCTCAGCACCCGCTTTTATCTCTACTCTGCTATCTCTTCCCTGCTTATTATCATAAGGTACGACGCCTTGATATATCTTTTAATACCATTTTATGATTTTCTAAGGCTAAAAGCATATAAACACCCGAAAACACTGCTTATCTGCCTGATAATAACCTTTGCGGTGCTAAGCCCTCAGTTGCTGTCCTGCTATATCTTAAATGGTTCATTTGCACCATCCTCCGGTGAAAACATCAGCGAACTCATACAGGGGGTTTCCAGGAATTTTATTGTTTTTTTTACACATCCATCCTGCGGAGCCTTCACACTTACACCTCTTCTAATTTTAGCTTTTGCCGGTTTCTTTGCAGGTATAAGGAGTATAAAGCATGCTTATCTATTCCTCCTTATAGTTATTCTTGAATACCTCCAGATAACATTAAGGATAGACATGGTGTCAGGAACCATTTATGGTATGAGGAGGTTTTTCAGCAGCCTGATATTTTTATCAATGGGTCTGGCCTGGTTATATGATTATGCCGTGAAGAAAAGGAAAAAAAGCTGCATATCGGTATCTGTCATTGTATTATCATCCCTTCTATGCCTTTACTATTTATCCGGCATTACACTCATTGAGTCCGGCTTAGTAAACAGCTCTACTCCATTTTCTTTGTTGAGATTCCTAAAACCTTCCCTTGATGGTCTTATTATTCTTTTAAATAGAGGCTTCCTCTCAAAGCTTTTTGGAATCTACCTTCTGAAAGAAAATATTATCGGCTTTTTAGCATCAATTATCGGCATTGCAGTAATTTTGGCCATTTCTTACCTGTTCTGCAGTTCCTGCAGGAAGAAAATAGCAGCAAAAAGCATGCTGCTTTTATTTATTCTTTATCTTTTAAGTATCAATACAGTAATTATCATATCTCATTCCAAACAGAAAAATTTTCTCATAACGCCTGTTGATGAAAGCAGATATAAGCCTAAAGAAGATAATACTTCAAACAGCAAAGAGAAAAGCAAAATGACAAAGACACCCTTTGATGAATTCATCAGGGAAAAACGAAATATTATCAGCTTGACGGGATTTGATAAGTACTGGGGTGAAAGATACAGATTCGGGCGTATAATTAATAGAGCTAAATTTACTAAAGAGATTGTCCATAATGATGTCCCTGCGGATGCTTTAGCGCTTGTATTCACCCTGAAATCCACTAAAAGGGATCTTGAGAAAAACCATTATCTGCTGAGCAAAACTATTAGGGATATGGCTTTTTTTATTAATGGTAAGGGGGCAGAATTTTCAGATTATGGCAGTATTACTATTCTTTCTGATATCAGGACTGATATGGTTGAACTCAGGCATAAGCTTCTTTTCAGATTTAGTGAACCATTTTTCTGCAATACTCTTACGATAGAACCACCTGATATGCCGGTGACAGAAATAAAACTTACAGGGATATCTTTGAGCCAATGAAGGGAAAAAGCATATACACCCTGAACTCCATATCATTCAGCTACAGCAGAAATCAGGTATTTAAGGATATTTCACTTGAGATCGAGAAAGGCAGCATACTGGCGGTACTGGGGCCAAACGGTTGCGGTAAGTCCACCTTTATCCGGCTGCTGTCCAAAATCCTCCGTTCTGACAAGGGGGAAATAAGCCTTTACGGCAGGGATATAGCAGAATACAGTTCCAGAGAATTAGCCAGGATAATTGCTTATGTACCCCAGAATTTCTATATCAATTTCAACTATGATGTATACAGCATAGTTGAAACGGGCAGATATCCCCATATGATGAATATATTCAGCAGCCTGTCAGACCAGGACAAGAGGATAATAAACAATGCTATAGACGACTGGGAGCTTAATGATTTGCGGAGAAGGTCAGTTCTGGACCTGTCAGGGGGAGAGAGACAGCTTACAATAATTGCTTCTTCAATTGCCCAGTCATCGCGAATTCTCTTATTTGATGAGCCTACTTCAAATCTTGATCTGAAGCATATCAGGCTCTTTGTTAAAAATATTAAAAGGCTTAAAGATTCATATGATATAATAATTTTCGTAACCCATGATATCAACCTGGCATCTATCCTTGCAGACAATATCCTGTGCTTTCCTGAAAACGGCGGCCATATAGTTGACAATAAGGATAAAATACTTAATAAAGATACATTGGAGACAGTATTTAATACGAACATCAGAGAAGAAAAGGGGCTTTTTTACATTGACTGATAGAAAGAATATATTCTCATACCTCATACTGCTTTTGATACTGCTTGCTGTTTCATCAATATACCTGTTCTCAGGCCATATTGATTATAGGGACCCGGAAACTGTCAGCATAATCTACCTGATAAGATTGCCGAGGCTTTTAATGGTCATCCTGACCGGTGGTGCGCTTACAACAGCCGGACTATGTTTTCAGAGCCTCCTCAGGAATCCGCTTGCAACGCCCTATACCCTTGGAGTATCCAGCGGCAGTGCATTTGGTGCGGTTATTGCGATCAAGCTTAAAATGGCCGGATTGTCCACCCCTTTTTCGATGATAGCAGGAATAATAACAATACTTGTGGTATACAGGATCTCAAAGATAAAAGGCAGGTTTACAATAGCAACCCTGCTTCTTTCAGGCATATCCCTCAGCTTCTTTTTTTCAGGGATGATCCTGTTTATCCATTATATTTCCGACTTCACACAATCAGCTATGATGATACGCTGGATGATGGGTGGATTTGAAGCAGTAACTTTTAATAATATTTATCTTATTCTGCCATTTGTAATCATATTCACTCTATATATTTTTTTCAGATCCAGGGATTTAAATCTTATGTGCCTGGGCGATGAAATTGCTCAAAGCAGAGGTGTAAATGTTTCAAAACTCCAGAAGAACGTATTTATTATTGCATCTCTTCTTACAGCATCAATTATCTCAATAACAGGCCCAATTGGATTCGTGGGGCTCATAGTTCCCCATATAACACGCTATATCAAAGGTCAGGACCACAGGACGCTTATTCCATTCTCGTTTATTGCAGGGGGCATATTCTTATTATTTGCTGATTTCCTTGCAAAATCACTTATCCTTCCTGCATCAATTCCAGTTGGCGTGCTTACATCGGTTATGGGGGGTCCATTTTTCCTGGTAATACTGTACAGGTCAAAAAGGATGCTTTATCTGTAAGATGAAAATCAGAGAAAAAATAAGCTTTAATATAATACCTCTAATAATCATAATCCTGATAGGTTTTAATATTCTGCTTTATATGCTGTTTGCACATTATCATCATAGAGATATTCAGTCTTCTGTTGAAACTTTTCTTGAGAACACCCTTCACACTCTTGTCGAGGATATAATGTTCCAAAGGGATTATATCCCCAGACTGTCAGCCGCAGTAACAGCATTTTCCTCTTTCTTTGACTCCGGCATCGCAATTGTTGATGGGAACATGAATCCTGTAATATCGTCAGTCGGATATGATATATTTGAAAAATACAGTTCTGATTTTAGCCTTAAACCTGAAGACGGATTGAATATGCTTATTGCATCCAAAGAAGGAAGGTTTACAAAAAGCCTGTACTCATACCGTTACATGAACAATTCCTTTTACATATATACGCAGTATAAAAGCCATATGCTGGAGTTCAGCTCAGTGATGCTTCCATTAGGGCTTGTAATAATTTCACAGGTGGCAATATTATTTATTATGATACTTATAGTTATCAACAGCAATGTCATAAGACCAATTAAAGCCCTTGAAGAGATATCAGGCTTTATAGCCGAATCAAGATTTGACTATGAAACAGTTTTCAAATTTCAACAGGATGAATTTGGAAGCCTCCATGACATAATGTCCATCATGAAAAAGCGCTTGAGAGATGCAAGGGAAGCGCTACTGCAGAAGATCAAAGAGCTTAAAAAGGCAAATGACCTTTTATTTGAAACCCAGAAGCAGTTATTATCTGAAGAGAGATTTTCTCTTATTGGAAAATTATCATCATCAATAGCTCATGAAATTGGTAATCCGTTAAATGGTATAACGGGATATATCGACCTTCTTAAAATGGGAGGCAGTACACTTGATGATACAAAACAATACCTTGAAGGCATGGAATATGAGATCAGCAGGATACAAAACCTTATTTACAGCCTCCTTGATTCAGTTTCCCTGAGACATAATAAACCGGAAAGATTTAATCCTTATAAGGAGATAGATGAAATTAAAGATATTCTTCTTATTAGCAGAGAATTTAAGCAGAAGTCTGTCAGTATTTCTATAAATACCGGGGAATTTACAGAAACTGAAGTTTTTCAGTACAGGGAATTTTTCAGGCATATTGTATTTAACCTGCTGCATAATGCGCTCAAATTCTCCCCGGACAATTCTAATATCGAGATTAATATTGACAAGCAGGACCGCAGTAATATAAGAATATCCTTCAGGGATTATGGCAAAGGAATGGTTAACAGCAAAAAACAAAAAAAACTCACTGCAGGCTCCAGGGATGCCAGCGGTACCGGGCTTGGGCTCTATCTATCAAGTATTTTTGCAGAATATATGAATGGCAGCCTTTCCTACCGCAAGCCTGAAGGTTCTGGATCATTGTTCGAGCTTTTTATCCCTGTAAGTATGAAAGAGATGCTGTAAATGTATCAGGATAAAACTATTTCATTGGTTGTACCATGCTATAATGAGGAAAAAGGGCTTAAAAGGCTTCTGGAGCAAAAGCTGGATTTCATTGATGAATTTATTGTTGTTGACAACAATTCATCAGACAGGACATCTGAAGTAGGGCATCAGGGCGGTGCTACTGTAGTTCTCGCAAAGTCCAAAGGATATGGAAATGCTATAAGGACTGGATTCTATAATGCGACCTCAGAAATAATCTGTACGCTTGATGGCGACGGAACCTATCCGGTCAATGCAATACCTGAGATACTGGATTATATAATAGATGAGAACCTGGATTTCGTTTCCTGCAGACGTTTTCCATTAAGGAACAGAAATGCAATGAGCCAGAGGAATCAATTTGGGAACAGGCTGCTTACACTGGTCACTAATATCCTTTTCGGGACAAATCTCTATGATTCTCAATCAGGCATGTGGGTATTCAAGCGAAGCATTCTTAATCTTATTGCCCTGACATCGCCAGGCATGCCATTTTCAGAGGAAATAAAGATAGAGGCATTCACCCGCAGGGAGATAAACTCTGCAGAATATCATATAGAGTACAGCGAAAGGATAGGAGAAACTAAATTGTATGCTTTCAGGGACGGCATAAGAAATATGCTTTTCCTTCTCAAAAGACGATTTCGTATAAATAGAGTCAAGCCCTTCTATGCCTCATACAGGCCTGATTGATAAAACAGGCTCAATCTGCATCAGCAACTTTATGCTTTCAGTATATAATATTTACTTTTCCAGCAACGCCTCTGATGTTTATATATATTTTCCGTTCTGAGTTTTCAAACCCAGGAGTCCTGTAGTAATCTTCATCTCTTATCAATCCAGGTGCTGAAACATGGATCAGGGTTGATGTGTAAATCTCATACCCGACTTTGTCCGACAGGTTCAAGTCCAGCTTTGAAAAATTAAGTGTAATATCTGCTGTTCTCTCGGTAAACTTATCTGCCTTACCGCTGAAATCCAGATAGTATGAACCTGATGATAGATTGAATTTCATATATGCTGTGTTGGAATTCAATAAGTCAAGGGCTGAAAGCTTGCCTACATCCACTGAAATAAAAGCTTCCTCTATTATGCCTTTTGAGGGTTCAGAAAACATAACAGCTGTTTCCTGTCCCTTTGCGCTAATATTGACCCTTTCAAGCATTGTGCCGCCCAGCTCGATCAAGGTATTGCTTCCACTGAGACTTATATCCAGCTGCGATGCAATGTCACAGGGGATATAGCATTTCCAGACAGGCCTTCTCTGATTGCTTGGAAATATATATATTTTTGATTTTCTCTGCTGAAGATCTATACTATAGCTTTCTTTACTTTCATTTACAATATAGGCAGGAGAATGAAAGACTGTCTCGTACCAGAATGTACCTCCATAAAAGAAGCCCTTCTTAGGGCTTGGCGAAATAATAATATTCCCTCCTGAAAATTTAATACTGGTGATAATTCTTTTTTCTTTCTTCCTGAATTTTTCAATATTCTCTTTTATGTATAACTCATCATCTGCATCAAAACTCCTGGACATCTCATCTATGTCTATTCTTTCCTCATTTTCATCAGAAAATCCTGGATGAGTGGCAGAAAAGAAGCAGCATATCAATATTAGAAGTGGAATAATAAGCCTTTTCATAAAGAAATACCCTCCATATATTTTAATGAGTAATATACAGAGGGTTTTGAGATTATGCAATCATTTCTTGAACAAAAGAATGATGCTGCGGCTTCATCAATTTTTCCTTCAGCAGTTCCTTTGCCCTGAATATCCTGTTTTTCACAGTTCCCATTGGTTTTTCAATAATGTCAGAAATTTCCTCATAGGTTTTATCATGATAATATCTAAGATTCAGTACTTTCCTGTATTTTGTCGGCAACTCATTGATCCTCGCCTTAATAAATGAAGAGAGCTGTTTTTTCTCAATTAACTGGTAAATATTATCATCCCTCTGATTGCTTATATTGAAGTCATATCCAGGATAGTCCTCAAAATATACATTATCGTACCTGTTATACTTTCTCAGATAGTCTATAGCTGTGTTTCTGGCAATAATCCCTATCCATCCGGAGAACCTGTAATCGGTATCAAACCTTTCTATGCTGTTATATATCTTCAGGAATACCTCCTGAGTAAGTTCTTCCATTACTTCAGGGTCTCTTATAAACCTGCTTATTACCTTTTTTACAAGATTTGAAAACCTGTTTACCAGTTCTGTAAAATAATTGTCATTTCCATCCTTTATAAGATTAATAAGATCTTTTTCACTCATCGAACGAACCTTCCTTTCATATAATAATATTCAATATTATAAAATGCAATATTTGTGCCAAATCATAAATTCTTTATATTTTGACTAATTAGCGTATTCGGTTATCATAAAATCCTGTATTAATTCAAAATATTGGATGCTTTATGAAAATATTGTGCGGTGTTGATATTGTAGATATCAGCAGGATTAAAAACCTTGTGGACAGAAGAAAGGAGTCCTCACTCCTGAGCATCTTTACAGAAGAAGAAATAAGGTACTGCAGGTCCTTCAAAAAAAATTACCCTGAGAAATTTGCAGGTAAATTTGCAATAAAGGAAGCAGTTCTAAAGCTTTTCGGGACTGGACTTTTCAGCGGGATTTCAGCTAATTGCATTGAAGTTTTAAACAATCCCGAGGGAAAACCGTATTTAAACCTGAAGGGAAATGCTTATGAGTATTATAAAGAGTCAAAAATAATCTCGCTGGATATTTCAATTTCACATACATCGTCTGTTGCAGTGGGCTTTGCAACTGCCCTGAAAGAATAGTCCAATCTTTTGGATATGTTTAAAATATTGGATTTATAAAATAGATTAAAATTACTTGACAAAAATTAAATATTGGTCATTATAGGTATTTCTATATACTCAAATATTAATTTTTGGGGGAACTTAAGATGTACGCAGTAGTATTAACAGGAGGAAAACAATATGTTGCCAAACAGGGTGACATCCTGAAGGTTGAAAAGCTTGAAGGCAACAAGGGTGATATAATAGAACTGAATAAGGTACTGGCAATAATTGAAGAGGATAAGGACATTCAGGTTGGCAAGCCTTTTATAGATTCTGCAAAGATCACTGCAAAGATAGTTTTCCAGGGAAAAAACAGGAAGGTCGTAGTAGGGAAATATAAAAAAAGAAAGAAATACCGCAGAAAAACGGGACATAGGCAGCTTACTACACATTTATTGGTTACAGATATTAAGAACTGATAAGGAGGCTTGAACCATGGCACATAAAAAAGGAGTCGGAAGCTCAAGGAACGGTAGAGAGAGCCATTCCAAGCGTCTTGGAGTAAAGAGGTTTGATGGAGAGCTCGTAACCGGCGGATCAATACTGGTAAGGCAGAGGGGAACCAGATTTCATCCCGGTGAGAATGTAGGCAAGGGTTCTGACGACACTCTTTTTGCAAAAATATCCGGGACTGTCAAGTTCTCAAAGCATTTTGGAGGAAGAAGGTTTATATCTGTAATAGTCCCGAATTAATAACAGCATCCAAAAACTATAAATCTGATGTTTATAGATACCGTTAACATAACCGTTAGAAGCGGAAAAGGCGGGGATGGTTGTGTTAGTTTTCTCCGTACCAAAAACAATCCAAAAGGGGGGCCCGACGGAGGCGATGGCGGTTCAGGGGGAGATATCGCATTTAAAGCCGATTCATCATTGTTTACACTCCTGGATTTCCGTTATAAAAACAGGTTTTCTGCCCAGGATGGCCAGAAAGGAAGATCAAGGTACAGGAAGGGAAAATCCGGTCAAAACCTCATAATTAAAGTACCATGCGGTACAAAGATCATAAATTCAGAAACAAAAGATGTTCTTGCAGACCTGACAGACCCCGGCCAGGTCATTACCATCCTTAAAGGAGGGGAAGGCGGGAAAGGCAATAAGTATTTTGCCGGCCCGACTAATACAACACCAAAAAATTTCACGCCCGGGAAAAAGGGCTCTGAGCTTAAAATTTTGCTGGACCTTTATATCATTGCCGATATAGGTATAATTGGATTGCCAAATGCAGGAAAGTCATCATTTCTGTCAATAATTTCAAATGCAAAACCAAAAATAGCAGACTACCCTTTTACTACACTCAGCCCTCACCTGGGAGTCCGTGAAATAGATGATAAAGCTGTCATATTTGCAGATATTCCCGGTCTTATTGAAGGTTCATCAAAAGGGCTCGGGCTCGGCAACAGGTTCCTGAAGCATATCGAAAGAACGCGAATGCTGCTTCATATTGTTGACGGCTCTATAGTAAAACAGGGGAAAAGTCTACTGGAAAACATCGATCTTATTAACCATGAACTATATGAATGGAACCCGATACTAAAAAACCTGGAACATATATATGCTGTCAACAAAATTGATATTCTGAACCAGGCAGATACTGACATGATCAAGCGCGAATTAGAAGGCGCTGGAATAAAGTTCTATAAAATATCCTGTTTATCAGGATATGGAATTGATGAGATTATTAAGGCTATATATTCATCTTTAATCAAAATCAGGCCAGATGAGGATTCATAATTTGAACAGGATGCTGACAGGATTATTCGGAGGAAGCTTTAATCCCCCGCATATAGGGCATATAGTGGTGATAACTGATATTCTTAAATTATTGCCCTTTAATAAGGTATACTTTGTACCGACCAGAATCCCCCCACATAAGAACAAATCATCCCTGCTGGATGCAAAACACAGGCTTAACATGCTCAATCTGGCAGTCAGCGACATAAGAGGCATGGAAATCAGCAGCTTTGAAATTGAGAATGACAGTATCTCATATTCCTATCTGACAATAAATCATTTTCTGAAAGTTTACGGGATAAAGGCGGAAAATCTTTTCTTCATACTCGGCCTTGATGCTTTTCTCCTGATAAAAACATGGAAGAACTATCCGGATATACTGGAAAAATGCAATTTTCTCATATTATCCAGGCCAATGGATACAGATTCCAGGAATCTGCTGGAAAAGCTAAAGAAAGAGTTTACGATTAATCCAATTAAAAATTTCATTTATGGAAATAAAAGAACAGGAATATACTATATGGATAATATCATGATAGATATATCAAGCTCAGTAATAAGAAAAAGGATTAAAGAAGGTCTTTCCGTAAAATACCTCGTTCCGCAGAATGTCGAGGAATATATATTAAATAACCACCTATACCAAAATATAAAGGAGTGTTAGACTATTTATGCACATTACAGCAGAGCAGGTCAGAGATAAAATTTTATCACTGATTGAAGAAAAACAGGGGAAGGATGCTGTTTGCCTGGACCTAAGGGAAATATCAAGCTATGCAGAATACTTTATTATATGTCATACAGACATTGAAAAACAGGCTCAATCACTGGGACTTAATATAGAAAAAGGATTAAAAAGCTCTTTTGGTATTGTACCTTATAGCACTGAAGGAATAGAAAACGGGAAATGGATACTGATTGATTATATTGATGTTATCTGCCATATTTTCGTCAAGGAATCCAGAGATTATTATAATCTGGAAAAGCTTTGGGCTGGAGGCAAGGCCCTCACTTCAGACAGAAAAGGCCCAGAATCTCAAGATACGGCCCAGAGATAAAAAGCCGGGTATTTCTCTGAGGCCCTGCTTTTTAATCCCTTTTATTTAATTATTGATTTTACCAGCGGAGTTATCTGCTGGCCTGTTTTCTTGCATAAATGCCATATCTACACCAATCTCATATATATTGACAAAAAATAATACTTAAACATAATTTCCCTCAGCTTCTACACGATATGAAAAAGGATCTGAAATGAGGTTTCTGTCCCGCTATATCAGACCATATCATGCCGCAATCGGAATAATCGTTTTCCTTGTCCTGGTAAGAGCAATGGCTGAGCTTTCTCTTCCCAGAATAATGAGCATTATTGTTGACAATGGAATTGCGGAAGGAGATATGCACCTTATACTCAGGCTCGGCATTATAATGCTTGGAATAAATCTATGCGGTATGCTGAGCTCCTTTGCATCAAGCTATCTGAGTGCAAAAACAGCCGTAAGAATAGGCACACGAATGCGCAGGGACCTCTTTGTCAAAATCACCGGTTTCTCATTAGCGGACATGGATAATTTCGGTGCATCAAGCTTAATTACACGTGTAAGCAATGATATAATGCAGATACAGAATGTAATGCTCATGGCTCTCCGTATTATGCTGAGAGCGCCACTTCTTATGGCAGGCGGCATCTTTATGGCTGTAACTCAAGATACAAGGCTGTCTTCCATACTTTGGGCAATCATGCCTGTACTTGCCGTTTCCATATTCTTTTTTGTAATAAAGGGAATGCCTTTATTTAAAGCTATCCAGGTAAAAATAGATTCTATAAACCGGATAGTAAGGGAAAACCTTTCCGGCCTCAGGGTGATCAGGGCTTTTAACAGGAAAGAATATGAGAATAATAGATTCAGCAGGGCAAACAGGAGCCTTGTGGAAACCCAGTTAAGCGTAGGCAGGATTATGGCTCTGCTTATGCCCTATATATCCCTGATCCTAAACCTGGGGATTGTGCTTGTGCTATGGTTCGGAGCCCGGCGGGTTTCCCTCCAGGATATGCAGGTAGGTTCACTGATGGCATTCATACAATATGTCGGCCAGATTATGTTTGCGCTGGTAATGGTATCAATGATCATTCTAAGGATTCCTCAGGCATCAGTCTCCTTAAAGCGTATAGAAGAAGTTCTTGCTAAAAGGTCCAGCATTGAAGAGCCTGAGAACCCATGTCCTTTTCCCGACAAAGGAGATTTATGCTTTGATAATGTCTCGCTAAGATACCAAGGAGCAGAAAACCCTGTGCTGTGCAATATATCATTCACCTGCAGGCCAGGTGATTTTATTGCAATAATTGGCGCAACCGGCTCTGGTAAAACATCTCTCCTGAATATGGTCCTGCGTTTTTATGACCCGGAATCTGGAGCTATTCGCATAGGAGGCAGGGATATAAAAAAGCTTTCCATCAGGGAGCTTCGAAATTCCATCGCTTATGTGCCTCAAAAATCATTCATATTTTCCGGCAGTTATATGGATAATATTATTTATGGAAAAAGGGAAGCCGGACAAAATGAAATACTGAAGGCTATTAAAACAGCTCAGATAGATAAATTCATACTTTCATCGCCGGAAGGCCTTCAGGCAAAGGTATCAGAAGGCGGCACCACTGTTTCAGGAGGCCAGAGGCAGAGGATTGCAATAGCCCGGGCTTTAATCAGAAGGCCTCATATTTATCTCTTTGATGACTGTTTTTCTGCACTGGACGCAAAAACAGAAAAGAAACTTCGCAAAGAGATTGTCAAATACACCAGAAACAGCATAGTCCTTATGATAACTCAGCGAGTAAGCAGTGCGATGTCGGCTGATAAGATAATAGTAATTGATGAGGGCAGGATATCCGGAATTGGAACCCATGATGCGCTTGCTCAATCAAACAGGGTTTATCAGGAAATAATGGGGTCACAGCTGGATGGAGAAGAGAACAGTGGGTAAAGACACAGGCAGACAGGGGAATTATGACGGGCTTCCTTTCAGACGCCACCGCGGTGGCCCTGGAGCAGCCCTTGCAGCTCCGGTAGAAAAGGCAAAAGATGTAAAAGCTACGCTGAAAAGGCTGGCAATTTACCTGATACCCCATAGGTCCAGGCTCATATTCGTTGTGTTCACTGCATTATTGAGTACATCGTTCACTATTGCAGCTCCGAAAATAATGGGCATGGCAATTACCGAGCTGTTCAGGGCAAGTGTAACAGACGCAGATATCAGCAGCCTGGATTTCGGGCTGATATATAAGGTGATTCTCAGTTTGATTATCCTGTATTTTGCAAGTTCCGCGTTCAGGTATATAATGTCCTATCTAATGGTCTCAGTTTCTCTGAAAACAACCTTTACACTGAGAAAAGATGTATTTGAAAAACTGCACCGGCTTCCGATCAGCTGGTTTGACAGCCACAGCCACGGCGATATTCTAAGCCGTGTAACAAATGATCTGGATACTGTTGCCAATACTATGCAGCAGAGCCTGACTGAGCTTGTCACAGCACTTTTTTCAATGACAGGCGTAATAATAATGATGATAATAATCAGCCCCTTATTGACTTTGGTAAGCATAATAACCCTTCCCTTAAGCATCTTAATGACAAGGACAATAGCCAGAAAATCTCAGAGATTTTTTGTACGCCAGCAAAAGGTGCTTGGACGGATGAATGGCCATGTTGAGGAAATGATTACCGGACACCAGGTTGTTAAGGCTTTCGGCGGCGAAGAACCTTCTGTAAAAAAATTCCTTGTATATAATGAGGAATTAAATGAACTTGGGTGGAAAGCAAATTTCATATCAGGCCTTGTCATGCCTCTCATGCACGTAATAAACAACCTGGGTTATATCATAATCGCTGTAGCTGGAGGCATACTTGTCGCTGCAGGAAGGATGCTTATAGGTGACATACAGGCATTCATCCAGTATTCAAAACAGTTTGGCCAGCCAGTTATACAGGTATCCCAGATAATAAACATTATACAATCTACAATAGCATCCGCTGAAAGGGTTTTTGAGATACTGGATGAAAATGAAGAACTGCAGGATAACAATAATCTTGACTCAGGATCATATATAAACAAGGACAGATACAGGGGGCATGTCCAGATATCAGGTATGGACTTTTCCTATTATCCCGACAAGCCCCTTATCAGTGACCTTAACCTGGAAGTGAGTGATGGTCAGTCTGTAGCAATAGTTGGACCTACCGGGGCAGGAAAGACAACCCTTGTAAACCTGCTGATGCGATTTTATGAGATCAGTAAGGGTTCTATTGCAGTTGACGGTACCGATACGAAGAAAATAAGCCGGGACAGGCTTCGTTCCATATTTGGCATGGTCCTGCAGGATACATGGCTTTTTCAGGGTACTATATATGAAAATATAGCATATGGATGTGATAATCCATCAAGGGAAGCTGTTATTAAGGCATCAAAAGCCGCCCAGTCAGACTACTTTATAAGGACGCTTCCAGATGGTTATGATACAGTAATCAATGAAGAAGGAAGCAATATATCATCAGGGCAGAAACAGCTGATTACAATAGCCAGGGCATTCCTGACTGACCCTGCCATACTTATACTCGATGAGGCAACAAGCAGTGTTGATACACGTACTGAGGTCCTGATACAGCATGCCATGCGGAATCTTATGAAAGGGAGGACATCTTTCGTGATAGCGCACAGATTATCCACCATCAAGGATGCAGATATAATCATTGTAATGAATGAAGGCCGGATAATAGAACAGGGTTCACACAGGGAGCTTCTTCTTTCAAAGGGCTTTTATGCTGACCTGTACCATAGCCAGTATAGGTAGCAGTAAAAAAACTCTTTGCTTGACTTATGCACCATATTATCTTTTAATAATCCATAAATTCTTGAATCTTTGGAGGAGTTTCAGTGTTCTTCACAAAGGCCATAGTAAAAAGGCCATGCAGAGAGATAACCAAAGGACTACGAAAAGATTTTTCGCTTGTTCCGGATTATGACCTTGCATTAAAACAGCATGATGACTATATAAAGATACTGGAGGAATGTGGCCTTGATGTCGAGGTTCTGCAAGCAAGCCCCGAATACCCCGATTCGACGTTCATAGAGGATACTGCAGTATTGACTCCCTCATTTGCAGTAATGACAAATCCTGGAGCAGAGACGAGAAAGGGTGAAATCTCCCTGGTAAAAACAATAATTGAAAAATATTACAGCAGGATCTATTGCATTGAGGAGCCCGGGACTGTGGATGGCGGCGATATTATGATGGCTGACGGCCGCTTTTATATAGGGGTTTCCGCCAGAACAAACAATGAGGGTGCAGGCCAGCTAAGGGCTATATTTGAAAAGCATGGCATCCAATCATTCTTGGTTCCTGTAAAAAGGGCTTTGCACCTTAAAACAGCTGTTAACTGCATCACTAACAATACACTTATAATGAGCGATGAATTCAGGACAGATGATATATTCTCTGATTATCATAGAATACTGGTGGATGAAAATGATTCATACTCTGCAAACAGTCTGTATGTAAACGGAAAAGTTATCGTACCATCAGGCTTTCCATCTACAGCATCCAAAATAGAAAAAGCCGGGTACAGGACTGTTTCAATAGATATTTCTGAGTACAGGAAGCTTGACGGGGGATTAACCTGTCTTTCTCTAAGGTTTTAGGGTCCATTCTGCTTTAGCGTCTTCAGTCAGAACACAAAATTTGTTTCAGAAGAATGATCCTGAGACGGCAGGCTTATCGGGCTTGTTATATCCCTTTCGTCACAGGCCCAGGTCCTTCGGAGATATCTTATGGGGCTTTATTCTGCTGAATATGCTGTACAGACAGGGAACAAAATACAGTGTAAGAAATGTGGTGGTTGCAAGTCCTGCAATTATGACCAATGCTATGCCTGATCTCATCTCTGAACCTTCAGATTTGGACAGCATCATGGGAACCATTCCCATAGATGTCGTCAGCGCTGTTATCAATATGGGCCTGAGCCTGACAGTTGCAGCATGTACAATTGCCTTAAAATCCTCTTCGTGTTTTCCTCTCCTTAAACGGTTTATGTAGTCAACAAGCACAATACCGTTATTGACAGCAATACCGCACAATATAATCATCCCGACAAAAACAGGCAGATTGACAGGCTTCCCAAAAAGAAGCAGGGTAAAGCTTACACCTATGAATGCGAAAGGGATCGTAAACATTATTATGAATGGATACAGAAAATGCTCAAACTGGGATGCCATAACCATATAAACAAGCAGGATCGCGAGTCCAAGAGCCATAAACAGCTGTATAAACGTATCTATCATATCCTCATACTGACCACCGTAAACAATGTCATAGCCATCATTTATAGTTGGAAGAATATCATTGTTTATTATCTTCTGTGCGTCCTTTACCACTGATCCCAGGTCGCGCTCAAATATGTTTGCATTGACCTTGACAACCCTGACATCATTTTCCCTGTTAATTTTAAGAGGACCGGTTCCTTCCTTTACATCAGCTATTGTTGAAAGCAATATCTTTCTCCCGTCAGGCGTAGAGACAGGGATCTGCAGGATATCATCGAGGCTCTTCCTCTGTTCCTTATCCATAATCACCCTGATATTCCATTCATCCCCACCCTTCCTGAACTGGTTTGCAACCTTGCCCACCGTGGCAATCTGAATGACATTGGATACCTGATAAGAGCTTAGACCATAGCTGTTTGCTGCATCCCTGTCTATAACCAGCTGAAGTTCAGGCTTCCCCTCCTGAAGCCCAGTCCTTACATCCCTTATACCCTTTACATCCTTAATAGCTTCAGCAATCCTGTCAGTAATATCCTTCAGCTTATCAAGCTCACTCCCGAAGACCTTTATTTCTATAGGAAATGTAGAGCCTCCCATCATCATCTGCCCCATATCTATCATCTCTATCTTGACATTCTCCATTTCAGGCATGCTTTTCTCTACCATATCAACCATCTGCAAGTCGCTGTATGGCCTGTTACCCATCTCATCAAGATAGATCCACATGGTCCCCTCATAGGGCCCGCTGGGTGACATCTCATTTGCTGCATCCTGTGCATATTCTTCACTTATTCCAGCCTGCTCAGATACAGCGATCAGGCCAGGCAGCTCACTGAACCTTTTACTGAGCATCCCAAGGACTTTCACAGTCTCTTCAAGCTTGGTACCTACAGGAAGTGATACCTTCATCAGTATCATCGATCTGTCCATCTTAGGCATAAACTCAGTCCCGATCATAGGAATTATAGCTAATGAAATCACAAAAAGGAGAATAACCCCGGCAACAAATTTTCCTCTGTTATGGAGTACCATATAAAGAGATCTGACATAGAACCTCCTTAAACCCATCATCTCAAATTTCCTGTTCTTCAGCAACATCTCCCTGTTTATCTTTCTCAGGAAAAGATCAGAGAACATGGGTATTATGGTTATGGCAACAAAAAGCGAGCATAAAAGGCTGAAGGTTATTGTAAGTGCCATAGGCCTTATTAGTTTGCCCGTTATACCCTTTGCAAGTATCATGGGGAAAAATACAGCAACAGTAGTAAAAGTAGAAGCTGTAATCGCCATACCAACCTCACTTGCTCCGTTAATACTGCTGTCAGTTATGGGCTTGCCCTCTTCAACATTTCTGAATATATTCTCCAGCACAACAATGGAATTGTCCACAAGCATACCGACTCCAAGCCCCAGCCCAATCATTGTAATCATGTTGAATGTATAGCCTGCAAGCCTTATTGCAAGGAATGTGGCAACTATAGATAATGGTATTGAGAGCGAGATAATAAGCGTAGGCCTTAATGAGCCGAGAAATACCAGAAGCAGTATTACAGCAAGGAGCCCTCCTATAAGTATATTTCCTGTTGTTTTACTGATTATCATAGTAATGGCCCTGCTCTGGTCGAAGAAAGTATGGAATTTGATGCTGTAAGGACTGTCCTTTTCGATCTCTTCAACAAGCTCAATTACCTTCTTGGTGACATTTACTGTATTTGCATTTGAGCTTTTGCTTACCATCATGAAGATCCCCTGCTCCCCGTTTATGCTCATTTTGCTTCTTACATCCTTTTCACCCCAGCTTACTTTACCCAGGTCCTTTATCTTTACAGGCACGCCATAACTGCTGAATCCTGCCACAGTATCCTCAATATCAGAGATATCATTATATTCTCCCATGGTTCTTATAATGTACTCCTTATGAGCTTCCTGTATATATCCTGCCGGGGCATTTGTATTATTCATTGCAATTGCGGCCATTACCTGATCAATGGATATATTATATGATTGAAGTGCATTCAGTGAGAGAGTGACCACCACCTCCCTGCTTGTTTCGGAGAATACTTGTGCTGATGCAACCCCGTCGATCCTCTGAAATCGCATTATAATATTGTCTTCGACATAATCAAGCAGGGAATACTGATCGATATTTCCTGTAATGCCATACATGATTATCGGCATATCTGAGAGATTAAACTTATAAACCATTGGCTTGGATGCATTTTCAGGTAGAAAGCTTTCAAACATCGCTATGCTCTCTCTGACATCCTGGGCAGCAAAATCCATATTGGTATCCCATTCAAACTCAATCATAACAACTGATATGCCTTCCTGGGAGATTGATGTGACCTTCTTTACGCTCTGGACAGAACTCACCCACTGCTCAATATATTTTGTAATCGTCTGTTCAACATCTTCTGAAGATGCGCCTGAATATGTAGTAACAACAGTTACTGCAGGAAATTCGATCTCCGGGAAAAGGTCAAGGCCAATATCAAAGAAATTTATGCTGCCTATTACTATCAATATCATAATAAGCATAAAAACCTGGATTTTGTGCTTAACTGAAACAGACGGGATATTCACCGGCTAATCCACCCTCACCTTCATATTATCCTTTAATGCATAAAGATTATTTACCACAATTACCTCTGATTCCTTTATGCCATTGTTTACAGCAAAATAATCATCACCCTCAAAATCTATAATTACCTTTCTCTTTGCGACAATCCCGTCCTTATAGATAAAAACCCACTCCTGCTCATATAGAGCCTCTTTGGGTATGGCAACTGCATCCTCTTTTTCAGCAATCACAATTGCTACTGATGTTGTTAAACCCGGCCTGAACTGATAATCCTGATTATCAAGAACTATTTCAACGGGAAAGCTGCCAGAAGCAGGATCAGCAGAAACACCCACACTGAAAACATGGCCTTCCTTGCCGGATTTCTCGATCAGGGCTTTCTGGCCGTCTTTAATATACCCTATATATTCCTTTGACACATTTACCAGTATTTTCAGCCTGTTTATCTGATGAATTACCATTACCGGCACATTCCCCATCATCGGGTTTATATAATCACCAGGCTCATAAAGGCGGTTTGCTATAAAGCCATCTGAAGGGGCATAAAGCAGTGAATCATTGATTGCCTGATTTACTTCCTCAAGAAAGGCTTTTGCAAGTCTAAGGTTTGCATCTGCAGTGCTGTAGGCATTCCCGGCATTTTCAAACTGTGCGTTTGAGACCGCTTTTTCCTTATGAAGCCTTGACATCCTGTCATAATTGGTTTTTGCAATATCAAAATTGGATTGTGCCATATTAATCTGTGCTTCAGCTTTCTTCTTCTGAATTGCCAGATTTTCAGTATCAAGTTCAACCAGCAGCTGATTTTTCTTTACCCGGTCCCCAACCTCAAAATGTATTTTTGTGATGATACCGCCCTGTTTCGGGACAATATTGTATGACTGAAAGGGCTTTGTCAGCCCTGGAAGGCTGATAGTCCTTATTATATCCTGTTTTACTGCTTTCTCAACCCTTACATACAGAAGTTCTCTCTCAACAGCTTTATTATTCCCCTTATCCTGGCCGCAGGATACCAGAAGGAATACTAAAAATAATCCCAGCATTGCTTTTCTCATAGTCTTCATCCTTATTTTACAATTTCAGGTATCAGCTTTTCAAGCTTGAATACTGATAGATAATAATCATAAACTGCATTCAGATAGCTTATCTTGGCCTTTGTATAATCCAGGTTGGAGGCATTGACCTCGAAGCTTGTAAGAAGGCCCTCCTCATAGTACAGCTTTGAAACCCTGACTGACTCCATTGCATCTGCAAGGTTTGCCCTGTAGGATTTTGTCTTTTCCAGAGATGTTTCAATATTGTTTAGTATCTGCTCGAGTTCATTTTTAAGCCTTTTTTCATAAAAGGCCGCCTGGTGCTCCAGGGCTTTCATATTAAACTTTGCCCTCGCTCTCCTTGATCCCCTTGCAAACCCGTCAAAAAGAGTGAACTGCACATTGAAAGTAATGCTGTAATTTTTATCCCAGGAATCACTTTCAAGCTTAAAATCATCAGCACCCAGAGTATAATCAATTGACAGGGACAGCTTGGGAAGATAATCTCCCCATGAAATTTTTCTCTGATAATCTGCAATATCCATTGCCTTCAAAATCTGTTTTAAGCCAGGATTGGATCCGATATTTTCCTTGTATTTACCCTCATCTAAAGCAATTTCCTCTTCAAAGTCAAGTTTTGTGGTAAGCTTAATCTCGCTCTCAACGCCAAGAAGCAGCTTAAGCATATTATAGGCATTGCTTAAATTGCTCTCTGCTTCCTGAAGATCCGGGTCCAGATTGGAAAGCTGGACTTTAGCCCTGAGCCATTCCTGATAGGTTGCGTTCCCTGCCTGATAAAATGCATCCACCTGCCTGAAATGCTCCCTTGATAATTCAATACCCTCCTTAACAGCATCCAATATCTCACTCAGTATATAACATAAATAATAAGTGCTTTTAACCTGGAAAATCAGTTCGTCTCTCTGCTCTTTATACTTGATTCTGCTGATCTCCAGGTTTTTTTTTGCTATCTCCCAGCTGTAAAATATCTGCCCTCCCATAAATATTGGCTGACTTGCCTGCATTGAGATAGAATAATCTCTTGCAAAGCTTATTTCCATCTTTGAGGGAGGTTCGCCCGGCTCCATTGAAGGGAATTCAACGACCATAGGCTTTTCTTTAAGGAGTTTTGAGCCAACAGCATCTATTCTCGGGAAAAAATTGGAGAAAGCTTCTGATTTTATGGTTTCTGCTTCTTTAACCCTGTAATTTTCGGAAATCAAAAGATCATTATTTTTAAGGGCTGTTTCAACTGCTTCATCTATTGAAAGCTCGACCAGATCCTGGCCCAAAATAATGAACGGCATGACAATCACTATACAAAATACAGCAAAAGATCTCATACAGGCCTCATAATATGTATATTTTAATTGTAATATATTACGAAGCTATTATACCTATAGTTTCAGTTTGACAAGATATTTTGTTTCTGTATAATGATTTTATGAAGGTATATATAGTATCCCTGCTGAAAAAAGAAAATTCGCCCTATCTGGCTGTTGAAAAGAAGTATCTGCTCCAGATGAAAAGCAGGTTTAACATCAGCATCATTAATACTGCCGGATCCATCCCGCAGGACCTCTTTAAGACATGCTCAGAAAAAAGCTCTTTCAACATCCTCCTGAATCCACGCGGCAAACAATTTTCAACAGAGGAATTCTATGATTTATATGCTTCTCTCGAGATAAATTATAAAAACCTTTTCTTTTATATAGGTAATGATTTGGGATGCTACCCTCAGAATACGCCAAGCCCTTCTCTTGCCATCTCCTTTTCCAATATGGTATTTAATCATTTCCTTATAAGAGTAATGCTGTTAGAACAACTGTACAGGGTACAGTGCATATATACAAACCATCCGTACCATCAGGCGAAATGACCGTGGTTAAAGAAATGATCAATATTCTGCTGCCTCCCCGCTGTTATATCTGCAGTTCCAGTATACTCCGGGACAAATATACAAATATCTGCGACAGCTGCCTTAAAGAGCTTAAGGACTCCGTTTTTAACTCACCTGAAAAGATAGCTTTAAAAGAATCCAATCTATATCTCTATTATTTTTCAAAGTATACAGGCAGTGTGAAGAAAATTATACATCTTCTTAAATTCCAGAAAAACACGGACCTTACATCAATTTTCAGAGAGATTTTTTCAGCTCCTTTCTCTTCACTGCTAAAGCTTTTGAATCCTGATACAATTACCTACATACCCTCTCACTTCATAAAAAAACTAGTTATCAGGGGTTTTGATCAAAATGAGATACTGCTTAAAACACTTATTGACAGGGAGAATATATACAAACTGAGAAAAATACTGAAGAGAAAACGATATACAAGCCCGCTATACAACCTCTCGCTGCAGCAAAGGCAGAAACAGCTCAATAATGCATTTTCAGCCAGGCAATGCCTAATTGAAGACAGAAAGCTCATAATATTTGATGATATATATACATCAGGCACAACTGTAATGGAAGCAGTCAAAAGCATAAGAGTGTATAAGCCTGAAAAAATCGATATTATATCATTATGCCATGGATACTGAAATAAGACTGAGTCCTCGCCCCCTGCCAAGAGCCTTTTTTGAGGATGATACTGTATCTGTTGCGCGTGCACTGATCGGCAAGTATCTGGTCAATATCTCGCCATCAGGGGTTACATCAGGCATTATTACTGAGACAGAAGCCTATACAGGGCTGAATGACCCGGCATCCCACTCATATAAAAAAAATTCAAAAAGGGTATCAGTGCAATACAGGGAAAGCGGGCTGGCTTATATTTTTATGATATATGGCATGTACTTCTGTTTTAATGTCACTACATCAAAGCTCGGCTCACCGGAAGTCGTACTCATAAGAGCCTTAAAACCTGTTTCAGGTATTGATCTGATGAAGGCCCGCAGGAAAACAGAGTTAATAACCAGACTCACTGATGGGCCAGGCAAACTTACACAGGCAATGGGTATAAACATGTCGCATTATGGCACTGACCTGACAAATTCAGATCTTTTTATCGCATTCCCAGAAAAACCGGCAGTTTATAACATAAAGGCCACAAGGAGAATAAACATAGATTATGCCGGTCATGCCAGGGATTTCCCTTACAGGTTCGTTATTACGGATTGATAATCATAATTTTAATTGATCCTGAACAGCTTTTCAATGATCATATAAAAAGAGGGATTTTTGCCTGAATGCAAAAATCCCGTAAAGCATGCTTTTGTGAAATTTATTCTTTTACTGGGCTGCTGTCTCCTTTGGATTTGGCCCGTATTGATTTTCTCCAGGCTGGCTGTCAGTAACCAGAAAAACGATCAGAATAATTGCCCCAATAAAAGGGATCAGGCTTATAAGAATAAACCAGCCGCTTTTCCCGATATCATGAAGCCTTCTGACAGCAACAGCAAGGCTTGGAATTAACAAAGCAAGAGCATAGATTATTGCCAGAAAACCAAGGCTGAGTGCCATATCTATTCCAAACAGGATAAGATAAAATATCATGTAGAAAAGGAAATACATCCAGTATTCCTTTCTCCTTGCCCTGCCTGAAAAATCTGCATACTGCTTAATTACCTTAAGAAACCATTCCATAGCTATACCTCCTTTTTTCTAAAATTGCTTAAATCTTCAGAAAAACTACCCTATAGGAAATGATTATAAATTAAAATATGCAAAAATCAATAGATATAATATATTTTTTTTAATTAATTATACTGTTCAGATCATAAAAATAGTGTTTTTTGCATAAAAGCAGTTCCTTACAGCTGCTTACAAGACTGCCTTATGCCTTTTAGCTTGTTATAAAGCAAAATTGTACTAAAATCATTATATGGAAAAAAACCTCTCAGAAAATAAAGCAGGATCTCTGTCCAGGCCTTTTCTAATAAACAACAGGTACAGGGTAGTCAGAGAGATAGGGCATGGCGGAATGGGAATGGTCTACCTGGTGCAGGATATACTGAAAGATAATTTCAGTTTTGCCCTGAAGATATTCAGGCAGGATTATCAGCCGGGTAATGGGAATTCCCTGGCTGATATTTTCAAAAATGAGTATGAAATAATGACAAGGCTTAAGCACCCTAACCTGACACGTGTATATGAATTTGGAGAGTACCGGGACAGCTGCTTCATATTAATGGAATATCTTAAGGGAATCCTCTTAAAGGAATATAAGATCAGGAATAAGCGTAAAAAGTTTGATATAATGGTTCAGATACTCAGGGCATTGAACTATATACACAGCAGAAACATAATCTATGGTGACCTGAAGCCCTTAAATATTATGATCACAGGCAACACTGCAAAGCTTATGGATTTTGGCCTGTCCGCAAGGCCACAAAGGTTTTACAGCAATATCAGAGGTTCCCTTCTGTACATATCCCCGGAATCCCTGTCCGGTATAAGGGATTTCTCCATGGATATCTTCTCCTGCGGTATCCTTTTCTTTGAAATTATAACGAAAAAACGTTTTTATGAGGGTATTATACTCTCAATGCAAAGCATGATAGACCTGCTCGGGAATGAAGATAGATATAAAAATCATCAGGAAAAAAGACTGTCAGTGATCACTGACCCTGGTCTGCAGAATATAATCCGCAAAATGACAGCCTACCTGCCTGAAGAACGTTATGATGATTGCTCTTTTGTAATAGCTGATATGAATAAAGCATTAAAACTTGATTATGATTATGAAACATGTGAGACAAAGCACAGTTATGTACTCGGCAATGCATTTACAGACAGAGTAAATGAGTTCCGGTACCTTAAAAAGGGACTATTCGGAAAGGAAAAGCTTAATTTTCATATATTCAGCGGCCCATCAGGAGTCGGCAAAACAAGGCTGTTTGATGAATTTAGGAAATACTGCAGATTAAACAGAATTAGATTTTTCGGCACAGACTGCATGGAAGGTGAAGCAAGGCAGTACCACAGTATATCAGAAATCCTGCTGCAGGTCATCACATTCTCACCCGCTGTGCTTCTTGAGCATTATGGCAGATACCTGAGGCTTATACTGCCTGAGCACAGGGATCTGAAAAATTATGAACCGCCGGCAGTTTCTGATGACCCGGAATTGATGCAGCGGATCATCCTTCAGAATATATGCGATTTTATTATTGAGTTTTCAAAAACAATAGAAAATCAGTATATTATATATTTCAATGATCTTCAATGGATAGATTACGGTTCAGTTTTATTATTAAAAAACCTGATTTACAGGGCCAGCATTGATAAATCCGATGATTTGAGAATCATCATCTATGCCAACATCAATGAGGATAAGCTTAATCATGAATCCGGCATAACTGAAATTTTGAATATTCGGGATGTAAGGAAATATGAATTGCATCAGCTTGATATAAAGGCTGTAAATAAATATATCCAAAATATCTTCGGCAGCAGGTACCTTGATAAAAGCCTGAAAGGAGCAACAGGCAAGATAATAGAAAAAGTCGGGAGCAGGCCGCTGTTCCTTCAGGAGCTCATTAAATCACTGCTTGATAAGGATATAATAATAAGGGATAAGAAATACTGGAAACTGATCAGAGATATAGATGATGTAATTATTCCAGATAATATAATCCACATAGTAAAGCAGAAGATGCAAAAGCTCTTCATGGATGACAGCAAAAGAAAAATAATAAAGGTACTGTCTCTTCTAAAAATAAATCCGAGCGTTTATACAATCAAGGCTGTTTTAGAAAAGACAGGCGTTGCTGATACTGCAGCTGAACTGCTTGAACTTGAAAATCTGGAGATATTAAGGCCTGTCAAAGTCAAGAACAGCATACACTATTCTTTCAGTAACATAGTAATAAAGGATCAAATACGCGAAAGCGTGGAGAATAAGGGAGAGATCAGTCTTTTTTTGGGCAAGGCACTGGAGTCCCTTTCTGAAGCATCCCCGGAAGAGTTAACTGATGAGATCGCCTATCAGTACCTGCAGGGAGAAGATTCTGAAAAGGCAGCAACCTGCTATGAAATATGCGGGGATATTGCTAAAAAACGTTATTTTAACGAAAAGGCGCTGAACTGCTATGAAACAGCAGTAGAGCTGCTCCAAAAAACAGGTAAGGATAGGATCGAGGAAGCCATGATAAGCCTGAAGCTTGGAGATATCCTGACTCTTACCGGAAGGTGGAGGGATGCCTATATTATTTTCAAGAAGGCTCTCGACATCTCTGAAATACAAAATGATACAGCGCTGTGCTCTGATTGCCGCAACAGCCTGGGATGGCTCCTTCAACGCATGGGACAGCAAAAAGAAGCTTTATCATATCTGGGCAAATCTCTTTCAGCGGCTGAAAGACTGGGCTATAAAAACGGAATATCTGCAGCAGTAGGAAATATAGGGGATATTCTGTATGATCAGGGCAAATATGAAAATGCAATGCAATATTATGAAAGGCAATTATCTATAAGCAGAGAGCTTGATGATAAAATGGCCATGAGCAGGATTATGGGAAAAATGGGGAATATATTCTATATACAGGGAAGATATGACAAAGCCATGCTTTACTATAAAAAATGGCTTTCAATAAGCAACGCAATAGATGACAAAAGGGGAATCAGCTCTGCAACAGGCAGTATAGGGAATATTCATTCGGACAGGGGAGATTATGGAAAAGCCATGAAATGCTATGAGACCAAACTCAAGGTATGCCAGAAACTCGGCGACAAGGTTGGGATATGCTATTCTTTTGGAAATATGGGAATAGTCTATTATGACCGGGGAGAATATGAAAAGGCTGTAAAATCATATCAGAAAGTAATCTCGATATGTGAAGAACTGGGTGATAAGAATGGCTTAAGCATTGCTCTAGGAAATATGGGAAATGTATTTTTTAACCGGGGTGATAATGATAAGGCGGTATATTATTATAACAAGCAGAGGGCAATTTGTGAAGAGCTTGGGGATAAAAGGGGAATTGTCCGTGTTCTTGGAAATATGGGACTGGTACACCACACCAGGGGTGAGTTTTCAAAATCAATGAAGTGCTTCCGGAAAAACCTTGTACTATGTGAAGAACTTGGGGATAATAACAGCATCGGGATTACCTGCGGCAATATAGGAAATATCTATGCAGACCAGGGAGACTTTGAGAAGGCTATAGAGTATTATGAAAAACAGCTTGCAATATGCTCCGGTCTTGGGGATAAAAGGAGGATAAGCCTTGCTTTTGGAAATATCGGAAGCATTCATTTTCATCTGGCCGATTACAGGGAAGCTCTAAAATACTATAATAAAGCAATAGAGATCAGTAGCGAACTTCATACAGTTTTTGAACTCTCAGAGTTTTTGTACCGCAAAGCATCATTGCTTTATAAAACAGGGAAAGCCAGGGATGCAGAGGCTTTCAATCGGGAGGCTTTTTCAATTGCATGCAGGATAGACAGAAAGGATATAATGTTCAAGTCCACCATACTTTCACATAAGATTGAAAAAGACACAGAGCTATTATCAGGAATGCTCATGGATAAAGATCTAAGCGATGAACAAAGAGCTGAAATACACTATGAACTGTGGAAGCTCACAGGCAGAGAGGAATATGGGAAAGAGGCAAAAGATGCATATACATTTCTGCTGAAAAGAACGGTGAAATATGAATACAGGAAAAAACTTAAGGAATTAACCGAATAAATTTCATCCATCTTTACCCCGGTTCATTTTACTTTAATACCCCTCTGTATGAACAGGCGCTTTAGGCTTTTTATAGTAAGGGGAGCTGAACCTTCATAATGATTGTTTACATTTATGATGACTTTCTGGTTTATACCAGTTGACATTTCAACTATCCTTTCCTTATCTTCCCTGTCAATAACGATCCTGTCCCATTTCTTGCCGGTCAATTTCTCAATTCCAGCCCTGTCTTCACCCAAAAGCCTGATAACAGTACGTTTATTGATCTTTGACCTGTATTTGTCATAAACATCATATACATGGGGCATGTACTGTTTTTCAGAAAAAACATGGGAAATATCACTGGAATTTAAATAATCAAAATAATCATCTGTAAGATAATTGCTGTTCCTTGTTTCTATTCCTATCGGGAATCCCTTTCCAATCTTTTCTTTGAACTCGCTGAATAATTCCAGAAACCTTGAGACAGACTCCATCTTTTCCCTGTTAAGATATTCAAACTCAAAAATGATAATATCCACACGGCAAAGCATTGGTTCAACTGCATCACAAAACCTGAAAAACAGCTCAGGATCCAGGAATTTTGGGTTTTTCTCATTTCGAGACTTTCCAGTGAACGGCATGGTCAGGTCCCGGTTTATCTTGCATGTAAATCTGAAAGACTCGGGAACCGCTTTCAAAAGTTCAGTGACATCTTTTCTGGATGGTATCCTGTAAAACCAGCTGTCAATTTCAACTGTGGAATATTTTCGGGAATATTCGGCAAGGTAACCGGCAGGGGACGGGCAGGCTTTAGAATAGACGGTACCAATCCAGGAGCTGTAGTTCCAGGAACAGGTCCCAATCATTATATCACTGCACATATATCAGTCCATATAATCCTTCACCGCTTTCTGCAAGTTTTTCAAAGTTTTATCCCCCTTCTTTCCAAAAGCGACCCCTCAATTCTGAATAATTCAACCAGTGCATTAAGGTAGTTAACAATGGCTTCGACCTCTGATATCTCTGCATTGACAAGGTCCCTCTGAGCCTGAGCTACGAGCAGTGCCGTAGACCTTCCAACCCTGAATTTTTCAACCTCAGCACGGAATTTTTCCTCCTGTGACTGCTTTGTCGCCACAGTTGCAGATATCTGCTGATAGGCTCTGTTTACTTCAATGTATGCAAGCCTTATATCAAGCTCTATCAGCTGAGAAAGATTCTCAAGGGCCTCTTTTGCCTGTTCATTGCTGTAGACAGCCCTTTTATGCCTTGCACTGGCATTCCTGTTGCCGAATGGAAATTCAAAGCTTATGGCGGCATTATAGCTGTAATTATCATTGTCAATATTTTCAACTGATCCACTGAATGAATCTGAATAACCTGTTTTACCAAAACTTATGAACAGATCAAGCTTTGGAAGAAGCCCGTTCTTAGTCTTTGCAATCTCCAATTCGCCTTTCTTTATGCTCAGCAATGCCTGATTAAGGTCTGAGCGCATTTTCAATGCTACAGCATTATGCTGTTCGATATCATCAAGGATGATCTCAGGAACCTCCGGCACATCTTTAAGCTGAATATCAGTGATCCATATATTGGCTTCATCCGGGTTCAGAAGCAGAAGAAGCCTTAGCTTGCTTTTCTCAAGACTGCTTTGAGCATTGATGAGAGCTTCCCTTCTTAAAGCAACCTCGGCTTTTGCTGCTGCCAGCTCAATCTCTGCAAGCTTCCCCACATTTATCCTTTCTTCTACTTCATTTAACTGCTGTACTGCAAGATCCATTGAATGCTGGTATATCTCAAGGTTTCTTTTTGCAAGCGCCAGGTTCCAGTAACTTTTTTCAACATTTGCAACAAGCTCCTCTGTATAACCCTTAAGCTCATACCTGGAGGACAATGTGTCCAATCCGGCCTGATGAACGCTTGCAAGGTTATAGCCTGATCCTGAGCCTCTTAGCAGGGATTGTGTAACGGTCAGTCCCAGTGTTGATGCATGATTGTCACTGTAAAGCTCAGCCCAGTCCCTTTGGGTATTAAAGCTTAGAGATATTGAGGTTCCCGTCGGCAGAAAACTCTCAATAGCAATGTCTCCACCTGCTCTGTTTTCTGTATCATCATCACCTTTATTGCTGAAGTATGAATAACCTGCTGTGAGATACGGGTCAAAGACAGCTTTTTCCTGCTGTTCATATGTTTGGATTATATCAGGGTTCATTTTCTCGATGCGTAGTGACCTGTTGTTCTCTAATGCCATAAGAATGGCATCTTCAATAGACAGATTAAGAGGACCTGTGTTATCTGGCATTGAGAGCGAAGCTTCTCTTTGAGAACCTGGCTGCAGAATATGATCCTCGTGAGAGATACTCTCATCTGCAGAGTTTATGAAGCCATTTCCTGATAAGACTATGATGATGATAAGGCATAAAAACTGCATCATGCGGAAAATTATTCTATCTGCATAAAAATCAACTTCCAGACAGGACATAATTAACTCCTTTCAAAAAAACATCAGCAGGCAAATTACATTTTCCCGTTTACAGCAGCTGCTGAATGATCTTTTGACCTGCGCTCAAAAATGTAATATACTACAGGGACCACAACGAGGGTTATCAAGGTCGCACTGAGAAGCCCCCCTACTACAGCCCTTGCCAGCGGGGCCTGAAACTCGCCTCCTTCTCCAAAGCCTGTAGCCATCGGAGTGAGAGCAAGTATGGTTGTAAAGGCCGTCATAAGTATCGGGCGCAGCCTTCTTCTGCCAGCTTCCTCTATTGCATCTTTCAGGGGCATTTTATCTCGTACACGGAGCAGGTTTATATGGTCAACAAGTACAATGGCATTATTGACGACAATCCCTGCCAGCATAATACAGCCGATAATGGACTGCATATTGAATGTCGTCCCTGTAATAAAAAGCATCCAGACAACTCCAATAGCTGCGGGAGGAATGGAGAACATTACCACGAAAGGATCCCGGAATGACTCATATAGTGAGACCATTACCATATAGACTATTAACAGCGCAAGTACCATGACTACAGCAAGCTCACCGAAGGTTTCCTGCTGCTGTTCATATTCTCCTGTAAATCCTATGTCAAACCCTCTGGGTACAGGAATTTCCTGCAGACGGTCCTTAATATCACCCAGGATTGAGCCCATATCCCTTTCAGCATAGTTTGCAGTCACCGTTACAACCCTTTCCTGATCCCTTCGTTCAATCTCAACAGGGCCGCTATGCATTGCAACATCAACTACATTTTTAAGTATGACCGGCTCTCCGTCTGAGTTCAATATGGTAAGGTTGAGTATATCATTCAATTCGAGGTTCTCTGCATCCTTAAGCCTGACAAGGATCCTGTATTCATTACCATCCTCCCTGTAATAACCTGCAGTACTTCCCCCGATGGAAGTCTGAAGCATGCGGGCAATTGATGCGACGGTAAGCTTCATATCAGCAGCTCTTTCCCTGTTTACATTAACAAGGTATTCTGGTTTGCCGGTTTCACGGCTTATACGGGTATCAGTGATCCCCTCGACTTCCTTCACAGCATCCTCTATCTGTTTTGCAAGATTATCAGCTATATTCAGGTCAAATCCCCTTATCTCTATCTCTATCCTTTCACTTCCTCCCCCACGTCCGGCAAGCATCCTTGTAAACATGCCGGTACCTGCGCGTGTCCTTATGCTCATTCCGGGAATCCCTGAAAGCCTTTTACGCAGCTCCTGGGCTATCTCCTCACTGGAACGGCTCCTTTCCGATTGAGGGACAAGCGATATGCGTATGCTTCCCTCATGGGTCTCAGACCATCCGCCAATACTCGTTACCATGCTTTTGATCTCAGGCACTTCACCAGTAACAACCTTATCTATATATTTGAATTTTTCATCAGTTAATGAAAGCCTCGTACCAACCTCCAGATCACCGTATACCCTGACCTCACCCTCATCACCCTGTGGCATAAGCTCTACCCCTATAAAAGATATCATCAGAAGGCTCAGGATAAGAATAAATGCAGCTCCGATAAGCACCCTTGCACGATGTACAAGTGCATATTGCAGTATGTTCCTGTACAAATTTTCAAGACCTGCCAGCATCCTGCTGCTGGTTCTGAATAATTTCTTAAAGATAGTATCCTTTTTAAAATGCTCGATACCGACATGCCTCAGATACTTTGAAGCCAGCATTGGTATTACAGCAAGCGATACTAACAGGGAACACAGCAGAGCGAAACTCACCACTATTGCAAGCTGTTTGAACATGACACCTGACATGCCTTCAACAAAAATAAGCGGCAGAAAGATTGCTACAGTTGTAAGAGTACTTGCAATAACAGCACTTGCAACCTCTTCACTCCCTTGAATTGCAGCCTGTTTTGATTTAAGGCCGCTTTCCTGAAGACGGTATATATTCTCAAGGACTACGATGGAATTATCCACAAGCATGCCAATTCCAAGGGCAAGCCCGCCTAATGTCATAATATTGATAGTAAATCCGTAAAAATAAATCAGGACGAAAGTAGCCACAACGGAAAGGGGGATAGCAACAGCTACTATTGCTGTGCTTCTTATATTCCTCAGAAAAAAGAGAAGGACAAATACTGCAAAAATCCCGCCGTAAATAGCTGAAGAACTTACAGAGGATATGGACCTCTTAATATAATCTGACGAGTCAATAATAGGTATAAGCCTTATCTGGGGAATATCCCTGTTGATATTTTTTACCTCCTGAAGGACCCTTTCAGCAACTTCAACAGTATTTTTGCCTGATTGCTTAGTAATAGAGAGCTGTATTCCGGGCTTGCCATTAACCCTTACTATACGTGTAATTTTCTGATGTGTATCCTCAATATCTGCAATATCCTTCAGCTGGACAAACACACCATCCTTTTCTGCGACTACGGTTTCTCTGATCTGTGTTAAATCAGTATATTCACCCGGTGTGCGTACTATGATCTGATAGTTTCCGTGTTCTACATTTCCGGCCGGTAATGTAACCTTTGCAGCGCTTATTGAGCCTAAAACCTGATCAAGCGGTATCCCTCTTGCTTTTACCTTGTCAACATCCAGATTGACATGTATCTCCCTTTCAAGGCCACCCCAGACATCGAGTGCAGCCACACCGGGAACACGCTCTATCCTGTACTTGACCTGATCATCTATAATTCGCCTTATCTGAATAGAGTCAAGATTGCTAGAAGCCCCCATAATCATTATCGGCATACTGGATGGGTCAAATTTTCTCAGCATAGGCCGATCCATATCCTCAGGCAATGACCTTATCACCCTGTCAAGCCTGTCACGCACATCACTCGCAGCAGCATCGAGGTCTGTTCCCCATGAGAAAGAGACTCTTACACTGCTGCTGCCCTCCTCTGAATCAGACGTTACCTCCTCAACACCAGGAACTGCACTCATTGCTTCTTCAATAGGACGGGTTACGAGCTCCTCGATCTCCTCGGGGCTTGCATTCTCATAATTGGCATAGACGCTGAGAGTGGGGTAGGTGATATCAGGCATCAGGTCAATTGGAAGCCTTCTGAAAGCCATACCCCCAATTATAAAAATAATCAGGCAAACCATCATGGTAAGCCTGGGGCGGTTTACTGAAAACCTTGAGACCTTCACTTAATGGCGTCCTTTCTCCTTAAGGAGATTTCTTCCTGTTCTGCATTATCCTGAATAATCACCTCTGAACCATCATCAAGAAGATGGTGCCCCAGTGTAACAACATAACCTTCAATTTCAGGCTTTATTATCTCAGCATGGTCTGAGGTGACAATCCCTGTCTCAACAGCAATAAAATCTGCTTTTTCCCCGTCTTTATCAATAAGGAATACTCCCTGCAATGCATCTCTTTTAATAATTGCTGCATAAGGGACAAGTAATGCATTTTGGTGCTTTTCAAGCTCAACCTCAGCTCTAATGAACATGCCAGGTTTCAGTATGCGGTCATGATTAGGGACCTCAATCTCCACACTTGCAGTACGGGATGTCCGGCTTAATGCAGGGGACATGCGCACAATCTTCCCTTTGAAATCTTTGCCGGGGTAGGCATCTGATGTGATAATAACCTGCTGACCGACCTTAATCATTGTATAATCCTTTTCTGTGATATTTATTACAGCTATCAGATTATCGATATCAAGTATTGTAACTATTGAATCATTGGCCCTGAGCATTGTGCCTTCATCCAGGAACTTCTTTCCGATGACCCTTGTATTGCTTCCATTTTCCCATGATGCAGTAATTTGCGTAAAGGAAAGCCTTACCTCTGCTGCTCTTAAGGCTGCCTCTCTCTGTTCGACCTGCGCCATGGCTACCCTGTATTCAGCATACCTTGCCTGGTAGCTGGCATTAGCCTCATCCATCTCTGATTCCGAAGCTATCTTCTTATCGCGAAGGACCCTTATCCTTTCAAGCTCCCTTTCTGCCACATCCAGGGCGCTCATGCTTTCAGCCAGGTTTGCCTCGGCAACTTTGAGCTCAGCCCTTGCCTGCTCAACATTCTGTTCATATTCCTGGCTGTCAAGCTTTGCTATCATCTGCCCTCTCCTGACAGCATCTCCCATGTTTACATAAAGCTTTTCCAGCCTTCCTGAGACCTTGGGAGCGACGATGAACTCTGACCTTGCCTGGAGGGATCCTGTAAAAAGCTTTAGATTGCTTATATCTCCCCTCAGCACAGGGCCCGTTTCAACAGCTATCGCAACATGCCCCCCGTTTCCTGGCCCCCCCTGATCCATTGTTGCTTTCCGGATTACCTGCCATAAAACCAGAATAACGACAAATAAACCCGCTATTATGATTATTCTTTTCTTCATTTATGGACTCCTCAGGAATTCTTTAAAAGAAATCTCCCCTTAATTTATTACAGGTATAATTATTTTCATAAATAAAATTCTTCCCCTTATACTGTTTTTTCAAATGATTTGTTTCAATTACATTAATGCGGATGAAGCTCCGCTCTCACTATCCTCCTGCACATACTGAAATATGGATTGATTTGTTATCCCTTCAGGAAGAAAACCAGCTCATTGACATAATATGCTTTCTGAAAAACAAGGCCTATTTTTGAGTCTGTATCTATTAAACCTGCTTTTCAGGTTTAGAACCCTTTTTTATATATTTTTCAAATATTCCTGCAAGCTCCTTAATGATGAAAGGCTTGCATATACTTGCAGTGAACCCAAATTCCAAAGGCTCTTTCACCACCGGGTCATCAGAATATCCACTTGCGACAAAGACAGGGATCTCGCCATCCACTTTCCTGATCTCCCTTACCGCTTCCTTACCGCCCATGCCTCCGGGAACCGTAAGATCCAGTATAATTCCGGCAAAGCCGCGCCCTTCTTCAGTTTCTGACAAAAAGAGCCCTAAAGCTTCCTGTCCATTATCCGAAGATATCACGGAGTATCCAAAAGATTCAACCATAACTCTTATAGTTTCCCTCATGACTTCCTCATCATCCATTACCAGTATTCTTCCGCTTCCGCAGTGGCTTTTATCCGGTTTATCCTCTGAGGATGGGATACCATCCGTACATGCTGGAAGGTAAACAGTAAATACACTGCCTCTGCCGGGTGCTGAATCAGCATCTATATATCCGCCATGCTTTTTGATGATTGAGGAGCATATTGCAAGTCCAAGACCATGCCCCTTTTTCTTGGTAGTAAAAAACGGATCAAATATCCTCGCAACAACATCTTTTGTCATACCGATCCCGCTGTCCCTTACAGAAATTTTTACATAATCCCCCTTCATCAAAAATGGATGTTCATCATGCTCAAGCACAATATTCCTGGCAGAAACATGCATATCACCCCCAAAAGGCATAGCCTGCTGGGCATTGATAATGATATTGTCAAAAACCTGTCCTATCTGATTTCTATCAAACCTTGATGGCCACAGGTCCTGGTCAATATCAAATCTGGCCAGGCAATTTGAACCGCTGAGAGCAAAATGAACTGTCTCCTCAAGGTATGGGAAAAGCAGCCCGGGTTTCATTACAGGCACCCCTCCCTTTGCAAAGGTCAGAAGCTGCTGGGTCAGGCTCCTTGTCCTATCCAGGGTCCTCATAGCATTTTCAAGGTATACAGATATGCCTTCATTCTTGTTTAGCCTGCAGGCCATATCAATATTCCCGTAGATCCCGCCCATCAGATTGTTAAAATCATGTGCTATACCCCCTGCGAGAACCCCGATCGATTCAAGCTTCTGCATGTTTCTCAGTACATTTTCATATTTTTTGCGCTCTGTGATATCCTGAACTCCGCCAATTATTTCAGTAACTCTTCTGCTTTCAGGATCCCATTCCGATTTTGCTACAACATTAAGCATTCTTTCAGAACCATTGGGCAAAAATGAGCGGCATTCAAAATTGGCTGATCCGGGTTTCTTAAGCAGTTCATCAAGCAGGGCCAGAAGCTTTTGTATATCATCCGGATGAATAATATCATTCCATGATTCTACAGTTTCGGCTTTTTCCCTTGTTCTACCAGTCACTGCAGTGTAGTTGTCTGATACATAGTCCATTATAACATTTCCGTCCTCTTTGACGCTGAGCCTGAAAAGATACTCTGATCCCATCTCGGCAATAATCCGGTGCCTTTTTTCGCTCTCTATAAGGCTTCTTTCCGCGTTTTTCTGTTCCGTTATATCTATTGTATATCCAGCGAGATAGACAGGCTTTCCATCTCTCTTTATCGGGAATTTTGTCGTCCTGTAAAACCTCCCATTCAAGTCTTCTTCAACAGTAACTATTTTCCCCTTCATTAAGGATACGCATGTCATCAGCAATCATTCTCTTTGCCAGCGCTGAAGGAAACAGCTCATCCATTGTCTTTCCAAGCAATTCTTCCAGAGGTTTTCCAAGCATTTTCTCATAGTTCCGGCTGAGGTAAAGCGATCTTATCTCTTCATCCTTTATGAATACATATATGGGGCTGTTCTCCATAAAATGCTCAAAGATCTGTGCAAATTCCAGATAATCCTTTTTAGTATTATCAGATGCGGACATATTACTAACCTATGAAATCCGTCATAAGGCGGAGTTTTTGTATCCTGTTCTTTCCAATATATATTTTTTAAGCCGGTTTACAAATAATTTTTTTATTTGATATTTAGAATCGTTGTTTAAGCTAACCTTTATTTATATGAAGGAATAATCTTTTATAAATGCGCTTTTCATTGATCTCACTGCTGTAAGATTAAATATGGCATTAACAAAAATAAACATAAACCGGAGCTGTTTTAAAACAGTACTGATCCTGGCATATTTAGGAGAACCCCTATACACATGCGTATACATCACAGTTTTCTTTATTTTCTTTAAAACAGCGTCATAGTGTATATAATGCAACAATCTATCTGATTATTAAATCATGGAGGTTGTATATGAGAAAAATTTTCGACTACCAGATTGAATGGAATGGACTTACTAACAGAATCGCCCAGATAGTCAACCCGGAATCTGGAAGGACTGTGCTTCTGGCGGTAGATCACGGGTATTTCCAGGGAGCGCCTGCCGGGCTGGAGGACCTGAGAAGCACAATAGCCCCCCTGCTGCCTTTCTGCGATGCAATAAGCCCCACTATAGGGGGATTGAAGACCAGCATGGACCCGGGAATGAGGACCCCCATTATACTCAGGGCGACAGGCGGGAACAGCATGAGAAGGTCAGCCGAACTTGATGAGGAAATAGTAACCGTATCAGTGCAGGAAATGATAAGATGCAATGCTGTGGGGTTCACTGCTTCCTGCTATATAGGTCTTCCTCACCAGTCTCAGACCATAGGGAACCTCACAAGCCTGGCCAACGAAGCACACAGGTTCGGGCTTATTGCTATAGGGATAACCGCAGTAGGAAATGATCCTGTTCTCACCAGGTTTGTAAAGGGAGAAAGGGAAGACGGGGGTGAACTTACGAAACAGGACAGAGAAGATGCATTAAAATATCTCAAGCATGCATCCAGAGTACTTTCAGAAGATGGGGCAGATATAGTAAAAACATATTACTGTGACGGCTTTGAAGAAATAGTAGAATCCTGCCTTGCACCTATCGTTATTGCAGGTGGGACTAAAAAGCCCACCAGAGAAGCACTTGATTTCGTCCATAAAGCAATCAGGGCAGGGGCAATCGGTGTCGATATGGGCAGGAATATCTTCCAGAATGAAAACCCTGTTGCAATGATAAAGGCGGTCAGGGCAATAGTCCATGAAGGAAATTCAGCTGAAGAGGCTTATGATCTTTATAACAGCTTCATCAAAAAAGATTAGAAAAGGGGCAGTTTATGCTGGTCGGAATGTATTATAATAACAATGATGTCAGGGTTGAAGAACTTCCTGAACCAGAAGCAGGGCCGGATGATATCGTTATAAAGGTAATGGCATGCGGCATATGCGGAAGCGATATCCTGGAATGGTACAGGATCAGGAGGGCACCGCTGGTTCTGGGACACGAACTTACAGGTATTGTGGTAGATGCGGGCAGCAATATAAAAAAGTTCAAGCCAGGGGACCGTGTCTTCTCAACACACCATGTACCCTGCAATATTTGCAGATATTGTATTAACGGTAATGAAACAGCCTGTGAATACTTTCAGACAAAAAACAATCATTACCCTGGAGGTTTTTCGCAGTACCTCAGGATCACCGGAAGAAGCATTGATACAGGGACTTTTCTCCTTCCCGATGAGCTGAGTTATGAACAGGGAACATTTATAGAGCCATTCGGAACAGCTGTGAGGTGCATGAGGGCCGCATCGATAAAACCGGGCGACAGTGTTCTTGTACTTGGGAGCGGGATAGGCGGCATACTGAATATCCGGCTTGCAAAAGCTCTTGGCGCTGGCAGGGTAATAGCCACTGACATTAATGAATACAGGCTTGATGCAGCAAAAAGATCGGGAGCAGAAGCTGTATTTCATGCATCAGAAGACATACCATCCTGCATAAGAAGTGTAAATGGCGGCAGGCTTGCTGACAGGGTAATTATCTGCACTGGCGCGGTTTCTGCGGTATCACAGGGATTATCATCCGTAGAGCGGGGTGGTACGGTCGTATTATTTGCGGTACCAAAGCCAGGCGAGACAGTTCCCATTGATTTTAATCCATACTGGAGATATGACATAAGCATAAAAACCAGTTATGGAGCGGCACCTGCTGATAATGTCCAGGCAATGGAGCTTCTGCGGGAGAAAAATGTCAGTATTGATGATATGATAACCCACCGGATGCCTCTTGAGGATATTCAGAAGGCATTTAAAACAGCCTCATCAGGGGCGGACAGCCTGAAAATAATAATAGAGCCGCATGGCAAAGCATAAAGAGCCAATTTTTACCTGATATAATATATGAAATATAATCTGCAGCTTTAGACAGAAGGGGGCTGTTATGAAAATCAAGCTTGTTTTGCCTTTATTCACTATAATTCTAATATTTTGCATCCCTATTTCCTTTTCACAGGACAGCTTATTTAATCAGCTTAATAAAATGGCGCTGGATAATATAGAAAATCTCGATGAAAGCAAAAGAGATGCCTGTAAGCTACTATTGCATAAATACAATGATATCCTGATGAGTTTCCTTATTGCATCCGAGGAGCCCTATAAGCTTGAAATTGCAGATCTGGAGCATATTGAGGCTCATTATGAACATATAAAGAAATATCAATGGCATATGTATGATAATAATTATTCCGCAGAATTTTTTCTCTCATACATTGCAAAAATCACAGTAACTGATGAAAAGATAACCCCCTACAGGGATGAATTTTATAAAAGGGGCATTAATGAACTCGCAGACAATAATGAAAGCCTCTATAAAAGAGCCATAGCGCTTAATCTTTGGTGCAGAGGACATATGACCTTCCAGCCGACATCAGGCAGGGATATGGACCCTATATCCATATTGAATAAGTGCAACAGGGGAAGGTGTGAGGAAATGCAGATCTTTTTCATATCTGCAGCAAGAAGCATAGGCATTCCGTCCAGGCCTGCATCTACTCCCTTATGGGCACATACTGACAACAATCATGCATGGGTTGAGGTATTCATCGATGGCAGATGGCATTATCTTGGAGCTGCAGAGCCAGAATACTGCCTGAACAAAGCATGGTTCACATCAAACCTTGATAAAGCCCTGATAGTAATTGCAAGGGGATTTTTACCTGATATAACAGATATCAGTCTGTTCAAAGCTGGAAATATCCATTTCATTAATTCTACTGCAAATTATTATACAGACAGCAAGGCTGGTATTAGAAATATTAAGCTGAAAGCTCTGGATAAACAGGGCAATCCACTATTTAATACCAGTTTTCATATAAATGTATTTAACTGGGGCATGCTAAGGCCTGTCCTGAAGATAGACAGCAAAGATTCAAACATGATATCCCTGGACCTGGGGACAGGCTCATTTATTGTGACCGCCTGTAATAATTCTGACTGCTGTATTTTAGATATCCCTCCCGGTTATCAGGATGCAGTTTTTGAGCTTATTCTTCCTGGGAAAATAGGCGACAGACACTATGAGCTAAAATACCCTCAGAACCGTATATCATCTGATGATCAGCCTGAGCCGGAAAACTGGAAGAGTATTACAGACAGCATAAGAAGTGAATATGATGATCTGGTAGGGTCATATCAGGGCTCAAAGATTGATTTTGCTGAGGGACCTGCCATTTTAGGGGTTATTTGGGCTAAATTCAGGAATAACAAGGAAGTATTCAGGCATTTTTATGAGCAATCGCAGCCTGATGAGTCCTATCTTAAATACCTGGATCTCATTGATGAAAAGTTTTTATGGCAGTGCACTGCCAGGCAGCTGGCAGACCACCATATTTTTTACATAGAATCTGAAAAAGCCGGGCCGGGGTATGGTGAAGAAGAAATGTCTATTATCCTCGAGCCGGGAGTATTCTTTGAAGAATTGCCGCTAAACCGCTTAAAGCCAGAAATGCTGCAGTGGCGTAATGTAGATAAAGGACAAGCAATTTCAATGATTTCCGAATATATGCTGAATAATTATGATATTAATCCGGATAAAGCAATAGATGGCCTTCTGCCACCGGATATAATCATTGGTAAAAAGCATATCACTGAAAATCAGTTCAAGATACTCCTGGTCTACCTGTTAAGGCAAAATTTTATCCCTGCAGTATTCTCGAGAAATCCTGGCACTATACTGGTATATTATAATGGAAGGTGGCAGGATTTTGATTATTCCGAAAGACAATTTTCATCTGAAACATCCAGAAGAATTCAAAAGGCACTGATCAAGGTATCCTTTTTCGATGAGTTCAGCCAGCCGATAATCTTAAAAGACAGCCAGTATACTTTTACTGTATTTAAAAACGGCTGTTTTTACCCTATTGAAACAGATTCCAGATTCTCAGGTTTTGACCTTTGCGCAGAACTGCCTCAGGGATTGTACTATCTGCATGCTGGATACCGTGTTTCGGATACAGAGACTCAGTGTTTTCTGGCAGAACTTGATCTTAAGGGGAAATACAGCCTTCATAAGAAATTAATCCTGAATAACTACCCCCTCGAATGGGCAGAAATAACACCCGATATTGTGATGCTTAAAAACATTGCTTTAGAATTGCTCTCTAATGATAAAGAGGATCATATCTTCCTTTTCGGGGATTATGACCGCGAGATGGTTCAACGCCTTTCAATCAGGATAAAATCCTCACTGAAAAAAGAGGTGTTTAATTGGATAGGCGGTACTCCATATCCTGATCCTCCACCTGAATATCTGTTCAGCATAGAATATAAAAAGCTTATCGAAAAGTCGGATATTCTCGGAAACCTTATAATTACACTCTACTACAGCTGCAAAGATGACTCATGGCAATACTACAGCGGTATCTGGGAAAACCTGCCGGGATAATATCCACGGTTTTAAGGCTTAAGGCATTGCCTCTCAGCCGGTGAAAGGGGTCATGAGGAGCCCTGGCTCCTCAATTTTATAAGGAGGATTATCTATCCTTCTTTTCTGTTTCAATCCTGCGGGGTTTATCCTCATTTTTATTTATGGTTTTTGCTTTAACAGGCTTTGCACAGGTTTTTTCGAATTTTTCCATCTGCTCCCTGGTAAGAATATCCTGCAGATCAGCAATTTTACCGACTTTCTGCCTTTTTATCATGCCGTCAATATCCCTTAATTCAGTGTCAAGCCTCTCAACTTGTGTTTTGTCAATCTTTTCCTTCTTTTTTTCAGCCTCTAACTGCTGAATAACTTTCTCCTTCTTCGACATGAGCTTATGGAAATTTTCCTTATCCTTCATTCTAAGATCGGTAATCTTTTTGACCTGATCTTCATTCAGCCCTAATTTATCCTTCATCTCCAGCAAAGAATCATAGTCGACTATAACCACCTCCTCGCTGACATCTTCCTTGACCCCCTCCTCATGGGCTTCTGCGTATAAAAGACTTCCGGAGAATGCAATACAAAGAACAATGAGTGCTGAAAGAATACGATTTAGTTTCATTTAATTTACCTCCTGTTTTTTATAGCTTAGACATATGCAGTGCAGAAAAGTGCCTATAATTTTTTAATAAAAAGTTTGATTAAAAATGGTTTTATTGTTAAAGAAAGAAATTTAGAAATATTTTATATTAACATACTGTATCATCTATGCCTATGCTTATTAAAAGCCACATTATAGGGGAAAGAAAGCAAATAAAGCGTGATATGCGCATTATAAGGGGTTTGTTTGACAGCATATCAGGCAGTTATGACAGGAATAACCTGATCATTTCACTGGGACAGACATCAAGATGGAGGGAAAAATCCATTGAAATGATTGACTGCCGTGGCAGGACACTGGATATCGGCTGTGGAACAGGCATGACAACTGTCCTTTTGAAAAAGAGATATCAAAATCCCGATATCACAGAGATTGATATATCTTCAAAAATGATATCAGCAGGCCGGAGAAACCTGATGAACCCCTTAAGGGGAAATGTTCTTTGTCTTCCATTTATGGATGAAAGCTTTGATACACTGATAACATTTTATACACTGCGTAATTATAGCGATCTGGATTTAGCTTTGTCTGAGATGATCAGGATTCTCAAAAGAGGAGGCAGATTCCTGACCCTGGATGCATGGCCCGCCAAAAACAGGTTTATCTGGTTAATACAGCGCCTGTGGCTGGGATTTTTAGCTCCTTTTGCTGCAGAACCATTCGGTGATAAGAGCCCTTATCGATATCTTTACAAAAGCATAAGGGATCATGCCCCGCAAACCCGGTTGATAGAGGCAGCCAGCAATAATGGCTGCAGAATTATCCGCATGGCCGATTACATCTTTGGTTCTGCAACGGCTTTTCTCTTTGAAAAGCTGTAGGACTTCTCCGGAAATAGTATCTTTCTAATGCTTCTGGCTGGTTGAAATAGTGGTTGTCAGACAGTATCTATTCGCTCAGGGTATATACGATTGTTCCGCTTGATGCTGTCTGAGAGAAGCTTATATCAAGCTCATATCTGCCTTTTTTTGCCTCTATTGTTGCCCCAAGAGCATATATCGTATCCCCAATGCTGTCATCATCAACTTCCCAGCCCTGTTTTTTAAGCTCAGAGCTGATCCATGAGATTGCTTTGCTCATATCACCGGCATAGCTGTATGTAAGGACATAATCCTCGTCATCTTCAGTACTTGATATTAGCGAAGCACCTTTTGGGACAGGAAGCTCTTCTGTAACAGATGAAAAGCCGGCATCCCCCTCCTCCTTGCTTCCCTTGCTTTGTGTCATGCTCCCCTTCAGTTCCACAGCAAGTTTTGTGTCCTTTCCTGACTGCTGGGTTGCTGCTTCAACCTCCATGCCTTCATAAACTGCCTTGAACATGCTTGACTGGATACCCGGGACATCGACGTCAGCATCTTCAATAATCTCCCATCCCCTGCTGATAAAGCCCTTTTTCACGGATCTGAAAACATCATCAATATTATCTTCAATCAGATAGATCCTCTCACACTTGTCCGCTTTCTGCTCGGTGGAGCTTAATTTGATACCCTTCATCTCAGATATCCATTCGATAGCATCACAGGCATTCTCCCCCGGATATACTGGTATCTGCATAAAAACTGCAGCCAGCAAAATAATGGAGACTAAACATAATATTCTTTTCATATCAGACTTCCTCCTTTTTTAATTGAATTACTTTCATTATTATATCAATATTATATCAGGAAATCAATACTGCATGTCTCAAAAAATTACTAAAAAAGGATATCAGGAGAATACCGCATTGCCATGAATTTCAATCAAAAGAATAAAACTGATTTGAAACACCAGGGCAAAATATCCGTAAATCCTTTAAGATCAGGAGGGTTAAATCAGGATGAATAAATTATTTATTTTTTTAATGTTTATTTCTTTTTCAGCAGTATTGCTTCAGGCTCAATATAAGGACCCGCCAAAGGAAATCCTTGATATCCTTGATAAAAGGCTTCCGCCTGCAGTGGATTTTTTAAGCTTTGATACAATTTCAGTAGAGTTCGGCTATGACCCTCTTCCCCCCCTTTCCAGGATCGCTGAGCCTTATCTGGGCCTGGCAGGAATACGGTTTTCTTCACGTTTAAACGGGGCACTCAGGAGAAGGACATATAACTTATTTGCAGTGGTTGATTATGAATCAAATAAGCGCTATATCCCAGGCATTGACCTTGAGGAGGGTTTCAGGACATACAGGTTTTCTCCTGATAATACAAAATGTGCATTATCAGTCGAGACAGAAAAAGGAATCGTTTTATATGTGATTGACATCAGAAAAGAATCCCATTTTCAGGTTCCTGGCCTTTACATTAACGATGCATTCGGCAATGATGGGTTCAACTGGATTGATAACCATAACCTGATGATAGCAACAGTCCCGGATAATCGCGGGAAGGCCCCTGAAGCCCCCAAAATCCCCTCATCGCCTATAACTGATGAGTCATATGGCGAAACAGGGCTTATAGTCACATACCAGAACCTTCTGAGCAATTCTCATGATATCAGTCTCTTCGGTTTTTACTTCCAGGCACAGGCAGTTTTATACAATACTGAAAGCAGGAACATCAGGAAAATCGGCAAACCAGGGATCTACAGCAGTATTTCTGTATCCCCTGACAGCAAATACCTGCTTGTAACCAGAATTGAAAAGCCATATTCATATATTTTCCCATATTACTACTTTCCAAAGAGCTATGAAGTATGGGATGCAGATGGCAAACTGGTATTTACGGTACACAAGCAGCCGCTGATGGACAATCTTCCGCAGGGTGGTGTACCGGAAGGACCCAGGCATATATCCTGGCAACCGCACCATGATGCAATGTTGTACTGGGCGGAAGCACTGGACGGGGGCAATCCGGAAAACAAAGCAGACTACAGGGACAGGATCATAAGGCTTAATGCACCTTTTGATCAATCCCCGCAGGAGATTGCAAAGACAGTGCATCGCTTTTCAGGAATAGAATGGTCTGAACAAAAAGACATATGCATCATTAAGGAATTCGACCGGGACCGGGTATGGACAGTATCTACACTTTATGATATAGGCAGGAATTCATCCAGGATACTTTTCGATATGAGTGTATTTGACAGATATAACCATCCAGGGGAGCTTATAAGCATTAAGACCCCAAGAAATGAGAATGTATTTGTACACAGAAACGATGCCTTATATTTTAATAACTCTCGAGGAGCAACCCCTGAAGGTAATCTTCCCTATATTGCCAGATACAATATCTCAAAAGGGGAGATGGATATTCTATACCGGAGCAAAAAGGATTCATTTCAGCTTGTATTAGGTTTCTATGGCAAGGATTTCAGCCGGATATTTATAAGCAGCGAAAAGCCTGATATACCTACAAATTACTTTATTGTTGATCTTGGTAAAGACAGGGCAAGGCAGGTAACCTTCCATGAGAATCCATACCCGCAGATAACAAACCTGAAAAAGGAGCTTGTCAGCTATGAACGGAAAGATGGTGTAAATTTATCTGGTACCCTTTACTATCCCCTGGACTATAAAGATGGTGAAAGAGTCCCCCTTATCATAAATGCATATCCAAGAGAATATACTGATTCATCCGTTGCTGAACAGGTCAGTGCATCCCCCAACAGGTTCATATACTTCTGGGGCGCATCAACTCTCTATATGACGCTGCATGGGTATGCAGTGCTTGACGGAGCAGCTATACCTATAGTGGGGGATCCTGATACGGTAAACGATACATTCATTGAGCAGACGGTCGCCAGTGTCGAGGCTGCCGTAAATTATCTTGACAGTAAGGGCATAATTGACCCTGACAGGGTTGGAATTACGGGGCACAGCTATGGGGCATTCATGGTTGCAACGGTCCTTGGCAACAGCGATATATGTTCAGCTGGTGTTGCAAGAAGCGGTGCCTATAACAGGACACTTACCCCTTTCGGCTTTCAGGGTGAAAGAAGGTCTTTGTGGGAAGCACTGGATTTTTATGTCAAAATATCACCCTTTATGTATGCTGACAGTATAAAAAAGCCCATTCTTTTCATACACGGGGAAAAGGACTCAAACCCGGGCACCCACCTTGTCCAGACAGAAAGGATGTTCCAGGCTGTAAAGGGCACAGGCGGAATTGCACGTATGGTAATCCTCCCATATGAAGAACACGGATATTATGCAAAAGAATCCGTAAAGCATGTACTTGCAGAAATGGTAGAATGGTTTGATAAGTACCTGAAGCAGTCAGAGAACGGATAGGCCATAAACCAGCGATTACTGCTTTTGATAATATAAAATGAGATCTAAAGCCAGAAACCTCACCGAGGGAAATATCCAGAAACAGCTTATAAGCCTTACATGGCCTATGTTGTTTGGGATGCTCGGCATGATTATATTTAATCTAGTTGATACATACTTCGTCGGAAAACTCGGTGTCCAGCAGCTTGCAGCAATCAGTTTTACATTCCCTGTAGTTATGTTTATCAACAGTCTTTCACGAAGCATTGGCATAGGGACAAGCTCTCTTATTTCAAGAAATATAATCATAAAAAACAGGGAAGATGTAAGGAAGATGGCAAGCAGGTCCATATTACTTGGCATTATTATTGTGATAGTTTTTGTATCAATAGGGCTGATGACCATGCGATTTATATTTACAGCTCTTGGAGCAGAGAATCTGATACTGAAATATGTCCTGGACTATATGAGCATATGGTATATCGGGGTTCCTTTCGTAGTTATCCCGGTCATAGGCAACAATATAGTAAGAGCAACGGGAGATACCCTGTTCCCTGGAATTCTTATGGCATTAAGCGCAACTGTTAATATTATCCTTGACCCCGTACTTATTTTCGGCCTGGGCCCTTTTCCGGAACTGGGGATAAAAGGAGCCGCAGCAGGCACTGTAATAGCAAGGAGCACCGGCCTTATTTTTATTTTATTTGTCCTTATCAGGAGAGAAAGGCTTATCACTGCGAGATTAGGCAGTTTAGGGGATATACTGTCAACCTGGAAGGATGTTCTGTACATTGCAGGGCCTGCTTCGCTAGCCCTGCTGATTACGCCGATATCGCTGGGTATTATCACCAGAATAGTATCAGGTTTTGGCGAGGAGGTCGTTGCAGCTTTCGGTGTTGCTTCCAAAGTTGAGATGTTTGCTATGATGGTTATTGCATCACTTGGTACCGTTATGATAATCTATATAGGCCAGAATATAAGCAGGAACAAATTTTACCGAATTCTAAAGACCTTGCACTATGCTTTCCGTTTCTCAATGATATGGGGCATTTTCCTGTTTATAGCATTTCTGCTGGCAGGAGATGTAATTGCCGGCATTTTCAGCAATAACCGGCTTGTTGTTGACACAGCGAAGAAGTATTTCTATATAGTAGGTGCAAGCTATGGGTTCCAGGGGCTTGTGGTCCTGAGCACAGCAAGCTTCAATGGAATGAACAGGCCCTATCCTTCTGCGGTATTCTCGATCCTGAGAATGCTGGTAATCTATGTTCCCCTTGCCTGGGCAGGGTCCATAATATTTGATATATATGGCGTATTTTATGCAGCGCTTATAGCAAATATATTGGTAGGCACAATCAGTTATTTATTCTTAAAAACAACAATAAAGGGCATTAGAAGCAATCGCCTGCAGGTATGAACTAATCCTGAAGCGGGCTTCCCTTTTTTCCGGATTAAAATAAGCCGGCTTAATGTCATATTTTACTAAATCTCAGCCAGACCTTGATATTTATGAATTTTTATGCTATAATATAATATGATAATAAGCTTAAAAAGGCTTAATCAATATCAGGGCATACTGGGGGAATTACTGCTTGATTCATGCTTACAGAAGATTTTCCAATTTATTTTATCATTGCCCGAAAAGCATAAATACTATTTTTATATAAATCTTTAGGAGTGATTATATGTTCAGATCAAAATTTTTTCCTTGTCTCTTTTTAGGCATTTTAGTTCTATTCAGCATTTCCTCAGATGCGGGCGGCGTTTTTAGAATTATCTCAGAAGAAGGCGATGTTTTTCTAAAAAAAGACCTTTCTTATATTCTTGAGACAGTCATTGAGAATACGGACGATAAAATTTTTCGTGATGAGGATTATTATTCCTGGCACAAATATCTAAACAGCCCTCATCCATCAGTGGCAACATTAGAAAAATATTTTGAGTCAGCTTCAAGTGAGTTTGGAGTGCCTGTAGAGCTTTTAAGGGCAATTGGACAGGTGGAAAACAACTGGACACAAATAGGCCCATCGATTGATAGAGGCTGGGGGATCATGCACCTTGTGGAAAATGACTACTGCAATACGCTTGCCCGGGCATCAGAATTATTAAAACTGCCCGCCAGTGTACTGAAGGATGATGCAAGGCAGAACATAAGAGGTGCTGCAGCACTGCTTTCAGAATATGCTGACGAGATGTCAATAAACAGGCTGATCATTGAGAACTGGCTTGAGCCGTTAAAGAAATTCAGCGGCCTGATTAATGATACACTGAGTACTGAACAGGCATTGCGCTATTACGAAATACTGGAAAAAGGCGTAACAAGCAGAACAAACTGGGAAGAAGAGATCATAATAATGCCTTATTACCGGAAGCTTGATTTAGAATGTGAATATGACCGGAACCCTCAAAAATCATCTGACTATCCTCCAGCTATATATGACTCATCAACTGCCAGCCCTAATTATTCTTCCAGATACGGCGTGGATATAGACACATGGGTCAATCACTGGGTCGGGGTCGGAACCTATGCAGGGGCTATATCATGGTTTCAGCACCCGGATAATACTAATTCAAGCGCTCATTTTGTTATAAGGGCCTCAGATGGGGAGATCTCGCAGTGCGTTCTAGTTGAATATTCAGCATGGCATTGCGGAGCCAGCGGTTACCCTGACAATAACAGACGTTCCATTGGTGTTGAACATGAAGCAACAGCAGCAAACCCCGACCTCTGGTACAGCGTTCCAATGCTTACAGCATCGACAGATATGGCCAGGTATTTTGCTGATCTTCACTTAATTCCAAAAGAAAGGGCATTACCCGGCATAAGAGGGCATAAAGAGATGCCGGGATGCTCAACAGACTGTCCCGGCAACCTCCCGTGGGATACATGGATGGCTATGCTTCTGGAAAGTGGCGGAACTTCAGGAGATCCATTCGTAGTAAAGGTCAAACCGACAGGAGACGGCTTTCTGAATGTCAGGTCCGGGCCAGGCGGGTCATATGGGATCATTACAGAAATATATCCTGGTGAGGAATATGTTAGCGATTATTATGAAGATGGATGGTACCGTATCCATATACCAAGTGGTACAGGTGTCTCCTACGGTTATTCCTATGGCGGAACTGCAACAGATAACGGTTATCTGGAAGGTTCTCAGAGCACAGCAATTATAAGGGTAATGGATTGGAAGGGAACTCTTAATGTGCGATCAGGGCCAAGTACTTCCTATGCCATAATAACGACAGTTACTAGCGGGCAGAGATTTGCAGTCGTGGAAGAGAGCGGAGGATGGTATAAATTCTATATTGCAAATCTTGATGGTTATACTTATGGCTGGGCATCAGGAAGCTATCTTGAATACACAGCAGGAGGCAATCGTGATGGTTTTGCTGCCGAAATGAGCTATATTACATATCCTTCTACGATGGAGAGCGGAGCTACAGGAACCGTTGCAATCAATATACTGAATACAGGAAGCAATTCCTTCAGCAGCAGCACAATCCTTGCTACAACGAATCCGAGAATGAGGAACAGCCTTTTTTATCACAGCAGCTGGATCTCTGAGGCTGAGGTCATGCAGGCAGTCAAGAACTGCCTCCCTGGCCAGGTGACTCAATACAGTTTTACTGTACAGGCGCCAGTGACTGAGAACACTGTTCAGTATACTGAATATTTCAACCTTTATCAGGATGGATATGCATGGTTCAGCGATCAGGGAGGGCCTGAAGACAGCCAGATATATTTTGCAATCACTGTCACCGGGAATCCTGCATATAACCCGCCATTGAACCTTACAGGAGAAATTGTAAATCAGAATGATGTCCAGCTTAACTGGAGCCCGCCCGGAAGCAAGGTTCTTCATAATACATCATGCAGCAGACCTGGCAAACCCCTGGAAATAAAGGGAAGAACCCTTTGCATGGCTGAGGACGCTGGCGTCTGGGGAGCAGAGATCTATGGCGAGCCGGATGAAAAGCTGCTCGGTTATACTGACAGCAGGGGATATTTCAGTGTTGAGATTGATTCAATAAATACGACTGGCCTTAAATTGTATAAAGACGGCTATATTGCAATGACAAGAAAATTCTATACACAAAGCCAGAAGCATGAATTTCAGACAATCAACATGGCTCCTGCAAACCCAACAGAAGAGCAGATGAGGAAAATCATGAAGAAATACCCACTGTCTTCTAACAGCATACTGGATAATGAGCATATTGCAAAGATAACCCAGCTCCCTGCAACAAGAAGAGTATTAATGACTGACGGTTCCGTTGTGGTAATGGAAATGGATGAATATCTAAAGGGAGTTGTACCTAAAGAGGTATATACCTCCTGGGATCAGCAGGCATTGAGGGCTCAGGCGATGGCAGCACGCTGCTATGCGGCAATTACGAGCAAACATAATGATGTTGGAGCTGACGTATGCACAACCACCTGCTGCCAGGCATGGGGCCCGGACCATTATGCAAGTACTGACGAAGCTGTAGAAGCTACTTCAGGGCATTCGCTTAAATACGGGGGAAACATAATACAGTCAGTATTTTTTTCACATAGCAACGGTTACACCAAGAACAATGAAGATGTATGGGGCGGAGACCCCATTGCTTACCTGAGGTCAGTCCCCAGCCCCTGTGGATATGACTACTACTATGGGCATGGAGTGGGGATGGCCCAGTGGGGATCAAAAAATATGGCTGATATGGGATATACATGGCAGCAGATCGTATGCCATTACTATACTGATATAGCAGTGGATTACCCGGTAAGTTCTCCGACAGGATATAAAGTCTACAGGAACGGTTCGCTGATAGCTACCATATCCAGTCCCGGAACGCTGGGCTATCTTGACCAGGATCTTGCTGACGGACAGTATTCTTATACCGTAACTGCTGTATATGACCAGGAGGAATCAGATCCATCGAATGCTGTCATCATGAATATTGAATCTGCCGTATTCTACTCGGTCAGCCTGTATGCTGACGGATCAGTGACACTGAGCGGGGCGGGCGACTATGAGGAAGGTGATATTGTATACATATCTGCAGGTATCCCGGAGGGTTATATCTTCAGTGAGTGGTCAGGCCCGGCTGAGGATACCGCACTCCTGAATGATCCATATTCCTCTGAGACATACTTTATAATGCCCTCAAGGAATGTTGAATTTACAGCATTAATACAGGAAGATACATCAAATTATATCAGTGCCGCATTAAGCCTTGAGGATGCCTCTTTAAGCGGAATCTGGCAATGGACTTACAGCAGTTCCAGATCCTCTGATATATCTGAAAAGGGTTCAAGCTGGGTACAGATCCTTGCAGATATCCCTGCATCAAAGATAATGGCAGGTGATATCTCAGATAACGGAAACCTTGAACTGGTAGCACTGCTTCCCGGATACGGATTGTGGTACTACGATTTATCTGCATTACAGTGGATAAACATAGCAGGCAATACAACAGGAATTACTGAATTTACATTAGCAGAGACAGCTGCTGGAGGACCTCTCCAGATAATAGCCTCAATGCAGGAAAACGGTATCTTCAAATGGGTATTCAATGGCAGCTGGTCATCTATTTCCAGCATGCCTGCAGATATTATGGTTTCAGCTGACATCAACAGGGATATAGATGCCCTTGATGATCTGATCATCGTATTTTCAGGATATTCAGGCCTTTACCTCTATGATTTTGCCACATCAACATTTTCCAGCATACTTAATATCAGCCCTTCGCAGGTTGCAGCAGACGATATAACCGGGGACGGATATACGGAGATGGTATGTGTATTTGGTGGTTTCGGTATATACCTTGTCCGATATCTGCCGTCTAAGAACAATAATGAAGGCATTTTGGAAAGCAGCAAATGCTTTGATCTGATCAATGATATACCTGAAAACTTTAAATGGGTACCCAGAGGTGGAGAAGCCAAAGGTTATCAGTTCAACAGACTGACACTGGGAACACCTGACACGGGGCACTATGTTTCATCAGGCGATATAACAGCAGGTGGAGGAGCTGAAGTCATATTTACATATCAGAACAGGACATATTATTACAGCTATGATGCAAAGGGCTGGAATACCCTTGTAATCGCATCACTTAAAAGAATAATATCAGGAAAATTCACAGGTGGCGCCAGTGATGATCTAATTGCATGTGAAACATCGACAGGGAGTATTTATTTGAGAAAATCATCCACTGGTGCATGGGAGCTCCTGGCAGCAAATGCTGATACAAATGCCGGGACAGCAATACAATAGCCTTATCCTGCAGCCCGGGGCTGTTTTTTTCAGTCCCCGGGCTGTCTGCTTTCTTATGACTGAGTCTCTAAAAGCGGCAAAACTTACCAGCGTAAGGACATTGCCTGGCTGATACCGGTACCTGTTTTTCTGATGAAGGCTCCGGTACAGATAATATTTTATTAAAAGGCCAGGCTATTAAAAGAAGCAATACCTGCTGCAAATGCTTCTTCAGGCCAAAAAAATAGTATCCGCTGCAGAAAGATATCTGCACCTGGTTTTGATTATCTTTTATATTGACATTTGATATGAATATGAGATTTTCATCACAAATATTAAGGTGGCATGATTAATAGTGTTAGGGACAATAGTAAATGCAGCTGCAATAATAGCCGGCAGTTTTCTGGGTTTGATCTTAAAAGGCGGAATACGCGAAAAAATGACTCAGACAATCATCCAGGGTGTAGGTTTATGTGTTATAATAATTGGGCTTGAAAGCGCAATGAAAGGCCAGTCTTTTATTCTGGAAATAATCTTTTTCATTGTAATAGGCACTTTTGCAGGGGAAAGCATTGATATTGAAAAAAGGCTTGATAATCTTGGGAAAAAGATGGAAAAAAGGTTTACTCAGGAAGGTTCTGCATTCAGCAAGGGATTTGTTACAGCAAGCCTGCTCTACTGCGTTGGGGCAATGGCTGTAATGGGAGCACTGGAGAGCGGCCTTGAAAATAATCATGAGATACTTTTTGCAAAATCAGTTTTAGACGGGATAATTTCTATTGTGCTTGCATCAACTCTGGGTGTGGGTGTTATTTTTTCCGCGATCTCTGTTTTTGTCTACCAGGGCCTTATAACACTTCTAGCGGGTTTTCTGACAGGTGTTCTCAATGATACAGTAATACTGCAGATGTCAGCAACCGGCGGATTGCTTATAATGGGGCTGGGATTCTCAATGCTTCTCTCTCATAAAATAAAAGTCGGGAATATGCTTCCTTCAGTTTTTATGCCTATCATATATTTCCTTATTAGAAATATTATTGGATTTTAAATAATATACTCTCCGCGATTTGCATGGAATTGAATTTCGCTTTAACGGAGAGGGTGGGATTTGAACCCACGAGGCAGCTCATCACTGTCTACTCGATTTCGAGTCAAGCGCCTTAGTCCACTCGGCCACCTCTCCAGTTGATAAAGCAAAAAATTTCTTATCTCCACCCTCAAGATTCAGATCCTGAACAGGCAGTATCCAGGCAGAGGCTGATTAGCGGAAAAGGCTCCCTTTCAGCATATCTATACCCTTTGAAAGCATATCATCATCAGGAACATCCCCTTCAGGCGTGAGCTTATCAATGATATTTGGCAATAAGTCCTTGATCCCCGCTGCTGCTTTTTTTTCTGAAATACCCAGTTTACTGGCTATTTCTGTAAGCTTTCCCTTGGAAAATATCTGCATAATCTGATCCACAGAAACTGGCATGTTCTTCCCCTTACCTATCCATGACATTACCTCACTGCCCAGGCCTCCATCCTGAAACATTTTCACGAGCCCCTGCATGCCTCCTATCTCCGGACTTCCGACCATCTGCATCAGCATGTCTGCAATCTGGCTTTTCCCTTCTCTTTTAGAGCCACCTTTTAATGAGCCCATTAATGAATCTAATAATCCCATCTTTTTTTCTCCTTTATACATTAAATAACCCATGTCCTGCAAAGTTATTAATATGCTTTTAAGCTCATAATAAAGCCTGCATCATGGTTTATTCTCAATGGAAAATATATATATAATGCTTTTTCAGTGTTTGCAGCATTCAGAATTTATTTTTGATATTATAAACCTTATTGATCCTTTATCAAGGAATTTTAATTTAATTTTTCAATACCGGGCTAAATCAGTAACCTTAAGGCTTTATAATCTATTTTACCCGAGGCATAATACGGCATTTCCTTCAATATTCTGATAGAATGCGGCAGCTCATGTTCTTCAAGGGTTTCTATAAGCTTCCTCTTTATATCTTTTATTCTCAATTCTTTTTCAAGCTCCAGAAAAAGTACTATGTCCTTGCCATACAGGGGATGATCAACTGTGATTATTGCTGAGTCTTTTATGAAATCCAGCTTTCTAATTCTGGCTGACAGCTCCTCCGGATATATCCTCATGCCACCTTTTTTTATCATATTGTCTGACCTGCCCAGAAAAATAATCCGGTTATCCTGGTTTTTAACTATATCACCTGTATCAAATCCGGAATGGATATCCTCACCCATATAGTAGCCGGTCATGGTCCCCCTTCCCTTTATTACCATGATACCTTCGTCAGGGTCATCATCAACAGGTTTCAGCTTTGCTTCATAGCCTCTTATTGGTGACCCGATAAGGTTAGGTATAAAGGGCTCAGCTGGGTCAAGGACAAGAGCGACACCCAGGGTCTCAGTGCTTCCCCATACTGGGGTAATGTCTCTCCCGGTCCTTTCCGGGAATTCCTTTCTGATAGAAATATCCGTGATCATACCACCAGCCTCAAACAGCCTCGTGTATCTGTAGGCATTCCTGCATGCCCTTGAAAAGCGGATCATTGCCTTCTGTATGGTGGGGGTTGCCATTAATGCAGATATTCGATTCTTCTCCAATACTTCCGGTATGTCCCTGGGAAGAAGATTTTCTTTAATAAATGCACTCCCTCCTGTCATCAGCGCTCTTATGAAAAATTCATGAGGATGGAGATGGGATGGGAACATACAGATGTGAGAATCATTATGGTTGAACCTGAAATGGTCAATGACGCTTTTTGTATTATGGTAGATGGATGAAAAGCTGCACCTGGCAACCTTTGGCCTGCTGGTTGTCCCTGATGTAATGTTAAAATATACTGTTTCTTCCGGGTTAACACCCTCTTCTGGCAATGAATCAGCGGATTTTCTAAGAATATTGAGCCTGGAAATATTAACTGATCCTTCTTTTATATCCCTATCGGAAATGATTATCTTTACCGGAATATTAAGGTCTTTCAGAAAAGCTGATGTCCTTGACGTGCTTATGGGGAGAGCTATGTACCCTGCATAGAAACATGTCATATAGGCAAGCGACAGCAAAGGCCCCTTGCTGATGCATATGCCTGCTATATCTCCCCTCCTTATGCCGGATTCAATCATAATGGAATTTATATTGTGAAGAATTGAGGGAAGCTGGCTATAGCTTATAGCTGTTTTATTGTCCCGGAGAAATACCTTTGATGAAAATTCATTTACTGTTCTTGATAAAATTTTCTGGAATGAAGGCACCAATTGCCTCATTTACGGTTATTAATATAATTTTCAAAATCAGAGATCGTAAGCAGGTTAGGGGCTTCACTATCAGGAATATGGATTCCAAAAACCAGCTCGATCCTGTCCAGTATATCAACTATATCTACAGAATCCGCCCCAAGGTCCTTCTTTATATCATCGCTGCCACACAGTTCATTAACAGGTGTTCCCAAAACTGCGGACACTATTTCATATATATCTGACATATGGTGCTCCTTATTTAAATTCTTCCTTGCCTGAATAGTCCCTATCCAGTCTTAATCTTCTCAGGATAACATTATCCTTTTCTGTTGATTTTCCCGATATCTTTCTTGATACAACCGCTGCCAGGCCAGGTCCCATCATAAAACCCTGGCCGCACATGCCGACAACATTTATCAGATTTCCTATATCTCTGTTAAAATCTATTATGGGGAATCCATCCGGTGTATTCGGGTACTGCCCCCTCCACACCCTTCTTACCCTTATGTTCATCAGCCTGGGATAAAGCTCTACCATTCTCTTTGATACCATGGGCAGAAAACTTGAGGTACTTCTGCTGTTTACACCATAAACAGGCGGGTCTGGAGTAATGCAGAAAACTATCTGCCCGGTTTCAGACTGATAGAAATAAAAATTGCTTGAATCTTCTGTTTTTCTCATATCTACAACCATTGGCCTGAAAAAGCATTGAACAGGTTCCGTGATACCTGCTTCATGGCAATCGGGAACAACAGGCAGGTCCACCCCTGCCATTTTTCCCAGGTCACTTGCATAAGAACCTGAAGCATTTATTACATAACTCGATGAGTACCTGTTTTTGTCTGTTATTACCTCTGCAATCCTCTGATTCTTAATCTTCAATAATCTTACATTCTCCCGGAAAGAAAATGATACGCCAAGGCTTTTTGCCCTTTTATAGAATGCAACTGCTGACTGTATAGGGCTTGCACTACCGTCTTCAGGAGAATAGGTGCCTCCAAGCAAACCGTTTGAATTTATCCGGGGTATAAGCTCCATCATATCTTCTTTGCCAATATAATCGATCTTAAGCCCAAAATCTTTCTGAAGCTTCACCTGGTTTTTGAGTGTTTTTTCCAGCTCCAGTGTATAAACCGGATATGTATAGCCTCCCATCTTCCATCCAAGGTCGTCTCCGCAGGTCTCCTTCCAGTTTGAGAATATATCAAGGGATTCCTGGCAGATATATATCTTCGCCTCTTCGGTATGTGTTGCCCTTATCCCTCCAATAGCAGCCTTATTCTCACCCTGCCCGAATGAGGCTTCCTTCTCAATAACACATACACTGAATCCCTCCTTAGCAAGCTGATAGGACAGGGGGGTCCCGACACTTCCTGCACCTATAATTATTATATCATAACTGCGGTTCATTTATTTCTCTCCTTTAATCCCTGCAAACATGGAAACAGGTGTCTCAGAATAGACTGGCCTTGTCCTTGGCTTTTCAGATACTTCAATACCTTCGCTTTTTAGCAGTTTAATTACAAGGTCATAGCAGGTCCGTCCTCCGCAGGCTCCCATTCCAACCCTTATGGATTTCATCTGGTTCAGGTCCGTAATTCCCTCCCTGATAAGCTTCCTTATCTCTCCTGCTGTTACCCTTTCACATCTGCATATTATGGTATCATCATCCATGTATTCGATATCAGCCTTGTGAGGGATCTCCAGTTTTGCTTTATCCTGAACCATAATCCCGACTATTGTATGAGCTATGCCTTCAGGAACAATAAGGGTCACAAGAAGCCTTCTGTCCTGGATTTTCCTGTCCCTGATTGCTGTAACTTCTGCCTCTGCAACAAAATTCCCGTCAATATCAACAGTCTTAACAAAATCACCCACCCTGAATTTTGGAGTAATTTCAAAGGGGATTGTCAGATGAACATGGCCCTCAGGGCTTTTCCTCCTGTCAATCATTGTAATGGCAAGGCCAGGGCATATAAGGGCGCATTTTCCGCACCCGGTACAATTTCCTTCAAATACAGGAATATCAAGAATATCATTTCTTATATTATTCAGGCTGATGCTTTTTGCAGGACAAACGGATATGCAGGGATTGCAGGGTATCTCCTCAACACAGTGAAGTACCGGGAATACAGCTTTATCAGCAAAAGATTCCGGCTTATAATCAAAAAGCTTTTGGGGCCTCAAAGAAAGCACCTGCTGCTTTTTTCTCAAATCTTCAATTGCGGGTATATCATGACCAAAATGCTTCAGTATCTCAAGAGCTGAAAGCTTGCCCCCAAACATTGCAGCTGAAGCTTCAGCTATTTCCTGAGCATCCCCTGATGAAAATGTCGGTATTCCAAGCCTGC
>CAYMEV010000006.1:109191-146886 GCA_964389675.1 uncultured Candidatus Sumerlaeota bacterium | reverse complement strand
AATGGCAAAAAGCTTAGTTTACTCTTGTCTGAGCTGCAATACTTAAAAAAGGAAAATTAATGTTAAAATTGCTATTATAAATTTAATTTTTATGGTAACATTTTTGAATGAGGCAATACGGTGAGTAGGAATATTTGTCGCCAGACACATTATTCTTATTTTAATATCATATAATCCAGAATCACGAGAGAATTAGCTTTTTTAATATAATTGAATTATTTGATAATTTGCCATTCATCTAAAATTTATTGCCTATCCAATCATAAATCTGTACTATCTTAGCTGTGTTCTGTTGAAAAAACATACCGGGTAGAATCATGAAAAAAGCCATTATTATCGGTGCAGGCCCTGCAGGTTTGACTGCAGCCTATGAACTGCTGAAAAAGACAGATATAAAGCCTGTTGTTTATGAAGCAACTGATGCAACAGGGGGCATATCCCAGACAGTCAAGTTCAACGGCAACAGGATAGACCTGGGAGGGCACAGGTTTTTTTCCAAATCAGACAGGGTAATGGAATTCTGGAGGGAAGTACTCCCTGTTGAGAATCCAGGTGAGTTTAAACAGGAAAAAATTGAAAAGGGCTTTCTTATACGGAACAGGCTTTCCAGGATCCTTTTCTCAGGAAAATTGTTTAATTACCCTGTAAGGCTTGATCTTGATACCCTCAAAAAGCTTGGGCTAACGCGGATAGGCAGGATTGGCCTAAGCTATCTTAAGGCAAGGTTATTTCCAGTAAGGAATGAGGAAAGCCTGGAGGATTTCTTTATCAACCGCTTTGGAAAAGAGCTTTACAGGGTATTTTTCAGGGATTATACGCAAAAGGTCTGGGGGGTTCCCTGCAGTGAACTGCCTTCTGACTGGGGTGCCCAGAGGGTGAAGGGATTATCAGTGACAAAGGCAATCCTTCAGGCAATAAGGCCAAAATCCAGGGATAATTCAATTTCGCAGAAGGGGATTGAAACAAGCCTGATCGAGAGGTTTCTCTATCCCAGATACGGCCCGGGGCAATTCTGGGAGGAAGTATCTGAGATAATAAAGAGAAAAGGCGGCAGTATAATCAAGAACTGCAGGGTTGTCCAGACAAGACTTAAAGATGACATGATAGCTGGTGTCAGTGTCCTAAACACAAGAACCGGTTTGGTCGAAGAAGTTATGGCTGATTATGTATTTTCATCCATGCCGGTAAGAGAGCTTATTGATACCATGGAGGGAAATATTCCGGAAACTGTTATCCAGGTATCACAGGGTTTGATATACAGGGATTTCATGACAGCAGGGCTCCTTTTAACCGGCATAAATGCCAGTGATAAGGAAGGAGGGCCCCTGAAAGATAACTGGATCTACATACAGGAAAGGGACATCAAGGCCGGGAGACTGCAGATTTATAATAACTGGAGCCCCTGCATGGTCAGGGATCCGCAAAAGATGCTTGTTGGGATGGAATATTTTGTCAACGAGGGTGATGAATACTGGCGGATGAGTGATAAGGATTTTGTCAGGTTTGCTTTGGAGGAGCTTGCAGTGATGGGATTTGCCTCCCCGGGGGATTTGGCTGATTCCATAGTTGTAAGGATGCCGAAGGCATATCCGGCATACCTGGGGACATACGGCAGGTTTAATGAGATAATTGAATTCACCGGCAGGATCAGGAATCTGTATCTTATCGGGAGGAACGGAATGCACAGGTATAACAACTCAGACCATTCATCTCTAACTGCTATGACAGCTGTTGATAATATTATAAAAAACAGGTATGATAAAACTAATATATGGGAAATAAATACAGAAAATGATTACCATGAAGGAGAATGAGCTGGCCAATGGATGCTGAAGTCAGGAATATCAGCTTTGCAGCCAAAAAAACAAAGCTGATATATGGCAGGGTTTTTGAGGATTATATCAGCAGCATAAAAGCAGGAAATATCATTGTGATAACCGATGAGAATGTATCCAGTACATACAGAAGCAGGTACTGGCCATCTAAGGTCATTGTCATTGGCACAGGAGAGGATGTCAAGAACCTTGCAACGGTGAAGGCCATTTACAGCAGGCTTCTGGATTACCAGGCCGACAGGTTCAGCTATATAATAGGGATAGGGGGCGGAATAGTATGTGATATTGCAGGCTTTGCAGCGTCCACATTCCAGAGAGGCCTTAGGCTCGGTTTTGTGCCTACAACCCTTCTTGCACAGGTAGATGCAAGCATAGGAGGGAAAAACGGTGTAAACTTTGAAAGGCAAAAGAACTATATCGGTACATTCTACCAGCCGGAATTTATCCTTTTTGATACAAAATACCTTAGAACACTTGATAAAAAGCAAATTTTATGCGGAATCGCTGAGTCAATCAAGCACAGTCTGATCGGCAGTCCAGAGCTTTTAGCTCTGATGGAAAAGGAATATGAAGGGATAAAAGGCATGGATGATGACACCATTAGAAGCCTTATAGATAGATCCTCAGCTGTCAAGATCGATGTGGTTGAAAAGGACGAGAAGGAGACAGGCATCAGGAGGATTCTCAATTTCGGGCATACCTTCGGGCATGCAATTGAAATGGAGTATGGCCTCAGCCATGGAGAAGCTGTAGCGCTGGGAATGGTAATCTCACTGAAAATGTCCGTTAAAAAAGGATATATGAATGCCGGGCTCTATGACAGGATCATAAAACTGTTTGGGAAATATAATATACAGACGGATATTTCTGTCGATAAAATGAAAATAATCAGATCCATTGAACGGGATAAGAAAAAGGAAGATAAATTTATGCATTTTGTTTTCCTCAGGGATATCTCAAGTCCTGCCCTTGAAAAGATAAGGCTGAAAGAGCTTGAAGAGCTCTATTTATGCCTCTGATTAGCAATATTACATAAAAGGAGAGACAGGTAATGAAAAACACAGAAGAGAGATTGATGGGAATAAAGAAGGCAATGCATCTGATATCCTTTCTTGGATATCCTTTCTTAATTGCGGGGCTTGTATATCTAATAATGTTTTTCTTTTTTTCCTCTCCGGAGAACAGAATAAGAGACCTGAGCCTGGCTTTGCTCTTTATGGGGTTTGTCATGGCATTTGCAAGCATGGGCGATATTGACTCCATGACCGATAAGGAGAAAAGGAAAATCATAAAAAACAGGGAATGGCAGTACCTGAGGTTTATACTGGGAATTGGCGGTTTTGTATTTTCATTAATTCTGGGATTATTCTTTACCTTTATGGTGAAGGATTATGCACAGGGCTTTGCTATCACTGCATTTGGGGTTGGAGGCCTTGCTTTGCAGAAATACCAGCTGGATGCAGTTTTAGCCGTTCTGGTATCTGAGAACAATGATTTACCGGATGAAGGCCCTGAAAAATCTGATACTATTGAGGATAATTAATTATATTTTCTGTCAGGTCTTTATGTTTTTCCTGAAATTATGGCCTATCCGTTCTATTAAGCTATCCTCCTGAATCTTCCTTCTCTCTTTCATATAAGCCAGGCCTGACTGGTTTTCTTCCTTCCATTTCCTGGCAAACTCCCCTGCCTGTATATCCCCGAGTATTCTTTTCATCTCCTTCCTGACATCATCTGAGATCACTGCCTTTCCTGATACATAATCCCCGAATTCTGCAGTATTGCTTATCCTTTGCCTCATATATGAGATTCCGCCTTCAATAATGAGGTCAACAATGGCCTTTGTTTCAAAAAGGCATTCAATATAGGCTACATACGGGTTATATCCTGCTTCAATAAGGGTATCAAAACCGGCTGATATAAGCTCAGATATCCCACCGCAGATAACAGACTGCTCTCCGAAAAGGTCTGTTTCAGTTTCCTCCCCGAAACTGGATTCAATAATTCCTGCCCTTCCTCCTCCAATGGCTGAAGCATACGCCAGTGCTGTTTCCCTTGTATCTCCGCCCGGGTCCTGAAAAACAGCTATAAGGCATGGAAGGCCGCCACTGGCAAGGTATCTGCTTCTAAGAGCTGCACCAGGCCCCTTCGGTGCAACCATGAATACATTTAAATCATCTGAGGGTATGATCTGAGAGAAGTGGATATTAAACCCATGGGAGAAGCCGATATATTTTCCTTTGCTTAAGAATGGCTTTATATCGTTTTTAAAAACTTCAGGCTGTTTCTCATCATTTGTCATGATCATTATTATATCCGACAGCTGGACAGCCCTGCCTGTAAGATATACTGAAAACCCGTCGTCTTCTGCCTTTTTCCAGCTTCTGCTGCCGTCATAAAGGCCAACCACAATATCCTGCCCCGAGTCCCTGAGGTTGCATGCCTGTGCCTGCCCCTGTGCGCCATATCCGATCATGGCAATCCTTTTTCCAGAAAGGTAATCCAGACTGCAGTCCTTGTCATAAAGAAACATATTATCACCCTCGTTCTTAGTTTTGATTATTATCTCCTAATATAATCAATAAGGATAATAATTAAAGCAATATTTTATAAAAAGCTTTCAATTCCTATAAATTCTCTTATTATATTAAATATGCCAGGAGTAATGCCCATTAGAGATTTATATGGAATATTCGGGCATCCTGTTTTGCACTCAAGGAGCCCTGAATTATTCTGCAGGTATTTCAGAAAGTATCATCTGGATGCGGATTATCTCAGGATCGATGCTGTAAAGCCGGAGGATATTATGGTTTTTGTAAAGGAACTTGGGCTGAAGGGCTTTAATATTACAGCGCCGCTGAAGATATCAGTCATTCCATTCCTTGACAGGCTGGATGAACCCGCAACCAGGATAAATGCGGTCAATCTTGTTAAAGTTGAGGATAACCGACTTACAGGGTTTAATACTGATTATCTGGGTGTGATTGAATCATTAAAGGGAATTTCATTAAGCAGAAGAAGGGTTATTATCATAGGCTCTGGAGGGGCATCCAGGGCAGCCTGCCATGCCATCTGTTCTGCCGGGGCAGGAGATGTAACAATATTATGCAGGTCTGCAGAAAAGATAAAGGACCTGGTAAGGTTATACGGATGCAATGTGCTGGGCCTAAAATGCCTGAGAGATGCCCTTGATAGTTCAGACCTCCTGATCAACTGCCTGCCTTCAGGTATAAACATTGTCCCTGTGGAGTATCTAAGAAGCGATCTTATTGTTTTTGATGCAAACTACTATAGATCACAGCTTGTCAATAATGCACGGAAAATGGGATGCAGTATAATTGAAGGCTATAAATGGCTTTATTTCCAGTTCATAAAGAGCTTTGAGCTTCTTTTTGGCTTAAAGGTTGATGAAGCTTATCCAGGTTTTCCAGCAGGATCTTTATGTGATAAGAAACCCCTTGGCATAATAGGATTTATGGGAACCGGCAAGACTCTTACAGCTCAGTGCATAGCAGAGAAAAGGGGCCTTGAAGTTTTTGATACAGACCGTGAAATTGAAAGGCTTTCTGGCATGAAGATTGAGAAAATATTCAGTGAAAAAGGGGAGAAAGCCTTCAGGGATCTGGAATCCAGTGTGATTTCAGATATCAGCTTCAGCAATGATACCGTTTACAGCTTTGGGGGCGGGTCTGTCCAGAACAGCGCAAACAGCGAACTGATAAGATCAAACTGCAATATCGTTCTCCTCTGGTCATTAATGAAAACAGTTATAAACAGGATAAAAAACAGCTCAAGGCCTCTTTTTGAAATAAAAGATCCTGTGGCTGGCCTTAAGGACCTTTTGTCTTCAAGGCTGGCATCTTATTTAAAAAGTGCTGATTTCCTCATGCTGAATGAGACAGATATCGGCCACATTTCTGAAAGGATAGTTGAGAATATAGCATTCCGAGACTGACCGTATAAATCAAAGACATCTACTTTCTAACATCCCGATAGGCTTTATTTATCTTATTCTTTGTTTTTACATATCTGTAAATTCCCAGCAAAATAATCAGGAAAGCACACGGAAGAAGTATTATGCCCAGCAGCCTTAAGATGAAATCATTGAAGAACAGCTTAATAAGTGTAATGCCGGAAGCAAATACCATTATCGCTGTCCTGAAGTAGGCAAGCATTGTCCTTTCATTTGCCAGGAATGTACGATCACGGGCCAGGTAGTCCCTAAGGATCATATTATTCTCAAAATCTTTTTGGTCCATTTTTATCTCCTGTAATATGCTGATCAATTATAAAAGATGGGGAAAATCAAGCCTTGTTTCTGAAATTTCTGTTGTATTAAGCATAGCATATGATAAAATAATATAAAATCAACAAATAAGTCATAATGCTTAAACCCGCAATCCTTGAAATTTATATGGTAAAAACTGATAAAAAGCCTGAAGGGACAATTTATGATATATATTAAGCCGGGGAATATTGAAGGCCGTATCACTGCGCCATCATCCAAGAGTGCCATGCAGAGATATCTGGCAGCATCCTGTCTAAGTGATTATTCCCTTACGCTCAGGTACAGCTCCGGGTGCGATGATATTGATACAGCCGTTCAGGTTATTGCTGACCTGGGCTGCAGGCTGGAAAAAGATAATAATGATATAGCGGTCTATCCCAGGAGCGCTGAGCACAATACCTCATTGCAGTGCAATGAATCAGGTCTGTGCCTGAGAATGTTTGCCCCTGTGGTGTCATTATTTGCAAATTGCTATCTTTTGCATGCAAAGGGCAGTTTGCTGAAAAGGCCTGTGCATTTTATTGAGTCACCATTAAAGAAGCTTGGTGCTAAGGTTCTGACCGATAACGGCTATCCGCCCCTTAAGATATGCGGGCCTATCAGGGGGGGCTCTGTAATGATAGATGGAAGTATTACTTCCCAGTTCCTTACCGGCCTGCTTATTGCACTGCCCTGCTGTCCCTATGATTCTGAGATATATGTTAAAAAGCTGAACAGCAGGCCCTATATAAGCCTTACTGTTTCAATACTGGAGGAATTTGGGATCGTTCTTGACTATGAGAAGGATTATTCTTATTTTAAGGTAAAGGGTAATCAGAAATTCAGGCCTGTTTTCAGAGTAAAGGAAATAGAGGGGGATTGGTCTTCAATTAGCTTTTTTCTGGTTGCAGGAGCAGTATCAGGAATCGTAAGGGTGGATAATATCAATATGGAGTCCAAACAGGGAGATAAAGCAATACTTGATGTTTTAAGGAATGCCGGGGCTCTGGTCTCTGTGTCTGAAGAGGCTATTACTGTAGAGAAATCTGTCTTAAGATCATTTGAATTTAATGCTTCCGACTGCCCGGACCTTTTTCCCCCGTTAACAGCCCTTGCCTTAAGCTGTACTGGTATTTCAAAAATCCATGGAATAAAAAGGCTTATACATAAGGAATCGAACAGGGCAAGGACATTGGTAGATGCATTTAGGAATATAGGGGCATCTATAGAAGAAAAGGGGGAGTGCCTTGAGATAAAGGGCGGCATTATACAAGGGGGAGTATCTCACAGCTACGGGGATCACAGGATAGCCATGTCCCTTGCAGTTGCAGGCTTAAACAGTAAAGAGGGAGTAAGGATAGACAATCACCATGTTGTATCAAAATCCTTCAGAGATTTTTTCCGGCTTCTTAAAAAGGTTTATAAGGAGAAGATATGAACAGATTTGGCAGAATATTCCAGGTGGAAATCTTTGGTGAATCACATAATAGATCGGTGGGGATTATCATAGATGGCTGCCCTCCAGGCATCTCTGTTGAAGAAAGTGATTTCACAGATGATATCAGAAGGAGAAAAGCAGGGCTTAAGGGGACTACCCAAAGATCAGAAAAGGACATACCGATCATACAAAGCGGTATTTTTAATAAAAAAACAACAGGAAGCCCTATAGAGATTTATTTTGAAAACAGAGATACCATACCGGAAGCCTATGAAAAGATAAGATATACTCCACGGCCCGGCCATTCTGATTTTGCAGCATACAAAAAATACAGGGGATATAATGACTACAGGGGAGGTGGCCATTCTTCGGGCAGGCTGACCATAGGCCTGGTTGCGGCGGGTGTCATAGCAAAAAAGCTGATTGAACCCATAAAGATAAAGGCATATATAGTGGAAATCGGAGGAGAGAAAGATTATTCAGATTTGATCGAAAGGGCGCGGACTGATGGTGACAGCCTGGGTGGCATAATTGAATGCAGGGCTGAGAATGTGCCATGCGGACTTGGTGAACCCTTTTTTGATTCAGCGGAATCCCTGATAAGCCATATGGCCTTTTCCGTGCCGGGGATCAAGGCTATTGAGTTCGGCACAGGGTTTGAATGCTCCGCTATGAAAGGGAGCGAGTATAATGATGCTATTAGAGATATCGATGGCAGGACAGAGACAAACAATTCCGGCGGTATAAACGGAGGCATCACTAATGGCAATGATTTGCTGTTCAGGGTAGCTGTACGCCCCACACCAAGCATATATAAAGAGCAGAGTACAATAGATTTAAAAACAGGAAGATCCGTAAAGATAAGGCTTGAAGGCAGGCATGATTCCTGTTTCTGCCTGCGCCTTCCAGCAGTAATCGAAGCCGCAGCCGCAATAGTACTTGCTGACCTTATGCTTATAAACAGGATCTATACCAGAGGCTGATGGTATCTGATTGCCTATATCCACTCATCCTTTATTTTCTCACCTTTTATGCCAATGACAATAAGCTTCAGGGGCACTTTTCTGGCTGCAGTTTCCAGGGCTTTTTGTGCAAGGGCAAGGAGCCCTCTGCAACACGGTACCTCCATAATGATGACTGTAAGTGTGTTGATATTTGCTTCTTCAATCAGGGATACCAGCTTTTTCAGGTAAATATCAAGCCCTGAATCAAGTTTTGGGCATGCAATAACGAGGCTTCTGCCTGACATGAATTCATTGTGGAAATTGCCATAGGAATAAGCACAGCAGTCTGCTACCAGAAGAAGGTCTGCATTTTTGAAAATGACGGAGGAAGGCTGGATAAGATGCATCTGAACAGGCCACTGAGTAAGTGCAGAGTTCAGTTCTTCTGTCTGTTCCTGGTTTGTTTTCCTGCTCTGGAAATTCATGCTTTTTGCTCCAGGGCATCCCGTATGATGAGAAATATGGCCTTTTGCACCCTCGTTGATAAGCGGACCTGCAATGTTTTTGCTTTTCAGGTAATTGAGGGCTGTCCTGAGATAAGCCGTTTCATTGTGTTCTCTAAGATGTTTAAGATGTGCCTCTATTACCGGGGCTCCTCCCTTTACTATTGTTTCCATCACGATTTCTTCATTGTATGGCTCAGCCTCTCTCTCTTCGACCTCTATGGCACCCCGGGGGCAGTCGCCTATACATGCGCCAAGTCCGTCACAGAACAGGTCGCTTATAAGGCGGGCTTTGCCATTGATAATCTGGAGAGCACCTTCAGCACATGAGGGTATGCATGCGCCGCATCCATCACACTTTTCTTCATCAATACATATAATTTTTCTCTTCATTATTACCCCCCTTTTATTAATAAGAGGGGAGATCCCTCCCCTCTTGATCTATCCAAGTATTTCCTTCAGATCCTTTTCAGGCGTTGTTATAGGGGCTATGCTGAAATTATCGACAAGGAACTTGAGGACATTCTCAGAGACAAAAGCCGGAAGTGTCGGCCCGAGTTTAATATTCTTTATTCCAAGATGCAGGAGAGTAAGAAGTATAACAACTGCCTTTTGTTCATACCATGAAAGAATCAGGGAAAGGGGAAGGTCGTTCAGGCTAAGGTCAAATGCCTTAGAAAGTGCAGATGCCACGGTGATTGCAGAATATGCATCATTGCACTGGCCCATGTCAAGCAGCCTTGGTATGCCCTCGATATCACCGAAATCAAGTTTGTTAAATCTGTATTTTCCGCAGGCCAGGGTCAGGATAATGCAGTCTTCCGGTACCATCCCGGTAAATTCAGTATAGTAGTTTCTGCCTGGTTTAGCTCCGTCGCATCCGCCCACAAGGAAAATATGCCTGATCTTTTTATTCCTTATCATATCTGTAACCTTATCTGCAACCCCAAGGACTGCATTATGCCCAAACCCGACTAAAATCTCCTTTTCCGGAATATCATTCTCATAGCCTCCCATTTTCATGGCAATGTCTATGATTTCTGAAAAATCCTTCTGCTTTCCCGGTTTCCTGTCAGGTATATGTTTCACACCTTCAAAAGCGACCAGGCCAGTTGTAAAAATCCTGTCAATATAGGATGGCTTAGGTTTTTGGATACAGTTTGTAGTCATTAGTATCGGGCCCTGGAAATCATCGAATTCAGATCTCTGCTTCTGCCATGCTGACCCATAATTACCCGCAAGATGCCTGTATTTATTTAATCCCGGATATCCGTGCGCTGGAAGCATTTCACCATGGGTGTAAACGCTGATGCCTTTTTTTTCTGTCTGTATCAGCAGTTCCTCCAGATCAAGCAGGTCATGCCCGGAAATAAGTATGGCAGGCCCCTTCTTTAAGCCTGTATTTACCTTTGTAGGTACAGGGTGGCCAAACCTGCCGGTATGGGCCCTGTCCAGAAGTTCCATACATTTAAGATTTATCTCTCCTACCTTCATTGTCAGGGTTATAAGTTCATCCTGCGACTTATCAGGGTCTGCCAGATCAGATAAAGCTTTATAAAAGAATGAAGCAATATCTTCATCATAACCTCCAAGGATAAATGCATGGTCTGCATAAGCGGCCATCCCTTTTAATCCGTAGGTTATTATTTCCTTGAGGCTGTTAATGTCTTCAGCCAGGTCAGGATCTATTACACCGACACTTTCTCCCTTTTTAAGAAGTTCATCAAAATCAGGTTCAGGTTTCCATTCCGCAATGTCAACCAGTATTTTCGGCGTATCTTCCTGAAAGATCCTATAAGATTTCTTTTCGCAAAGTCTCCTGATCTTCTGCTTGTACTCGTAGGTTTTATAGACCAGTTCAACCAGCCTTGATTCATCAAAATTTACATTTGTTATTGTTGTGAATAAGCCCTGGAAGATGAAAGCATCTGTTTCCTTGTCTATAATTCCAGCCTCTCTCGCTTTTTCCCCATAGACAGCCAGACCCTTAAGCCCATAGAGAAGCAGGTCCTGTAGTATCGCAGCATTGTTGCTCTTGCCGCATACCCCTATGGAAGTGCATCCTTTTTGATGCAGTGTCTGTTCACATTGATTGCAGAACATAGATAAGTCCTCCTTTTATTTTTAATTTTTATTTTCTGAAAAGTGTTCGCAGTTGAAGTGCAATTCCTCATCCCCCATATATATCTTTGCATAACTGCAGAAATGAGGCTTTTCTGATGATTTCCTGCAGTTAGGCTGAAAATTTGAACAATTGCTGCACATCTTTGCAGTCTGAATGAATCCATGCTTATGAAAAAGCCTTACAAGCTCCATTAAAAACAGCGAGACAATTTTCCTTTTATCAATATCGATCCTGCTTAGTTCATCCTCAAATACAGAAAAGCAGCTGCTGAAACTTCTTATGATATTTTCCCCTTCTGCAGTGAGCATGATATAAAATATCCTGGCATCTCTGTCAGATTGCTTTCTGCCGATAAAGCCTTTTGCCTCAAGGTTTTTGACCGATTCACTTACAGTGCTCTTCTTCAGACCAAATTCCCTGCTTATGCCTGTGATAGTAGATATTCCATTCTTCTGTTGATTTATGTGCTCCATCATCTGTACCTGCAAAGGGCTGATGCCCTTTTTTTTTGCAATATCCCATAAGAGTGTCTTCATAATCTGCATTATCTTCTCAATACCGCTGATTATGTTAGAATTGATATTTCTTTCCATAATAGTTCGGACTCCTAACAATTAATATAGGTTGTTCTGTAAAATTGTCAAATAAAAATTTACAAATACAAAATATATTGACTTTTAATAAAAAAAAATGAACATAGCGTTATGGAAGGGAACAGCAAAACATACAGATCTTTTTCCAAATACCTGACAAAAGACCTTATTATCCTGAATCCGAAGATCAAATCCAAGGAAGAACTCTTCGAAAAAATGGTTAATCACCTCTATAACCTTGATATTGTTGTTAACAGGGATGAATTCTATCAGGCTCTTAAAAAAAGGGAGAATATGGCAAATACAGAGCTGATGCCGGGTATTGCTCTTCCCCATGCTTGCAGTGACAGTGTTGACAGGGTTTTTGTCAGTATTGTTGTCAGCAAAGAGGGAATAGATTATGAAAACAAAGAGATGGGCCCTGCTAATATCATCCTCTTCTTTGGAACATCAGATAAACAGAACAAGGAGTATCTCAAACTGCTTGCAAAGGCATCAAGGCTCCTCCAGATAAAGGAATTCTGCGATAAAATTATAGAAGCAGGTACTGCAGACGACATATTTAGTATTCTCAAAGAATACGACAAGGAAGTTGAGACAGGAGAGGATGAAAGCAATTACCTTGCAATAATTACCCTAAACAATAATGCTGAGCTTTCAAATCTGCTGACCTCAATTGTAGAGCTCGGCATCACAAACGGGACAATAATTGAAGGTACATCGGTTGCCAAAAAGATCTCATATGACATGCCCATTTTTGCTGGACTGAGCTATATGAGATTCGGTAAGGATAAGGAATCATCTGTTGTAATGTGTAATATACCGGACAGAAGCCTTGTCGAAAGACTGACTGAGATACTTCTGCACTATGGTATTGATTTTGCAAAGCCAGGCACCGGCAATATACAGCTGATCAAGGTTGATGAGGTTATAGGCGTCATTGATGAGGACATTAAGCTCTGAGCCCGGTGCTTTCTGAGATTTGCCTAAATAAACTGGATAATTTCCAAGGTTAAAGCAGGATAAATTATATGCATCTGGATTACAGTATAAAGATCATATTTGATATTACGATAATACTTTTCTTTGCAGCTATCCTTAAAGCCTTTTTCCTGAAGGCCAAGCTCCCCCCCGTTATCGGCCTCATCATCCTTGGAATATTCCTGGGCCCAAGCATATTTGACCTTATTGAGGCAAATCATGTAATTGAATGGATTGCCAAGGTTGGCGTACTGCTTTTATTGTTTGAAGCTGGCCTCGGGACTAATATAAAGCAGATCAAGCACGATTCAAAACAGGCATTTATGCCTGCATTAGGGGGCGTGCTCCTTCCCCTTTTAATGGGAACATTATTTGCCTATCTCTATGGTTATGATTTCAATCACAGTATATTCATAGGTGCCATATTTACCGCCACAAGTGTAAGCGTAACCGTTATGACCCTCCTGGAGCTGAACAGGCTAAAGGGGCTGGAGGGAAGGTGCATCATAAACGCAGCCATAATCGATGATGTAATTGGCATCCTTATTATAACATTTATTTTCGGACTTGCTGTTAAGGATGAGGCAAGCGGCCTTGATGCAAGTATTGTATTCTCGCTTGGCAAAATATTTTTGTTCTTTATCTTTTCTGTCCTTATAGGCTTGTTTATAATAAAGCCCCTCTTTGCTAATATTAGGAGGATCCTTCCTAAGAACCCAATTATCCCAATTGCAATGATGTTCATCTTCTTTTATGCCTATATAGCTGAAATTTCAGGGATAGCAGCCATTACAGGGGCATACATGGCTGGCCTTTTCCTCGGGCAGACTGAATACAGGGAGGCTATCAATGAGGGGACATCAACAGTCTCAAAATCCTTTTTTACAGATGTCTTTTTTGTAAGCATCGGGCTCGGCCATAATATTCTGGACCTGGATATTAACCTGTGGTTTGTAACTGTTTTTGTTGTACTTGCAATCGTATGCAAATTTCTTGGCAGTTATATTGGTGCCCGCCTTACAAAATTTGACGGTATCCGATCACTGAGAGTGGGAGTTGGAATGATACCAAGGGGAGAGGTAGCACTGATCATGGCATTGATGGGTCTGTCAAGGAATATTGTGGACAAGGATACCATGTCTGCAACAATTTTATTGATCCTTGCAAGTGCATTGATTACGCCATTTCTGCTTAAAGCCAGCTTCACAAGGCTTAAGAAAGAAACCTTTTAATTCTTAATTGTCAGCAAATGCTTCAGAAAGGAAATTCCTAAATGATAATGAATGATGCAGGCAATATATCAAATATTATTGCCCCTGAACAGCTTCTTTATTATTTTCAACCATGTATTAAGCCTTTATTAAAATCAGGGTTTTAAAAATAGGCCTTTCTTTATGCTGGAATAAAAAAAATCCTGATATGCATCCTGAGAGTATATATTAATCTTATAATTCTTTATGATGAATGCTAATCCGGTGCTTTATTTATTCCCCAGGCCCTGGAAAAAGATCCAGTTGATCATTAAGCCGAGTTCCCTGTAATCATTGTCATTGAGTCCTGTTTCCTTTGGGATGAACGTCCTGTCAGTTTTTATGTGTATAAAGAAAGTCCTGCTGTCCTGAATCATTTCCTCTGGTATTGTATAAACCTTATAAAAGGTGTTTTCTTCGGGGATAAATTCTTCAAGAAGTGTATCATTTACAAATATCTGTATTCTCTGATCAGGAAGAATATGCTTAAAAACTGTGCCCTTGATGTGAAATTCCATATCCATGCCAAGGCTGTCAACCAGCATGTCTGCTTTATCCTTTGTCCACCTGAATGTCTCATCCCTGTTTTCCGCAGTTTTTTCTTCCATATGCCAGCCATCATGGAATATTACTCGCGGATATTTATAAGGAAGTGTTGAGGCGGTGTATTTACCGGTATATAAAAGGACATTAAAACTGCTGTCAGAAGGGTTATAAAGCCCCGCGTTTATTCTTATATTTTCCTTGCCGAAACCTTCTTTATCCAGGTATTTTATAAAATCCGGGATGAATATTTTGTGGCTGTAGCTGATATCCTCTCCTTCATTCCAGCTCTTGCCTGAAAAAGGGAGGTCATGATCGTCCTGAAGGATCATCCTGTCCTGGTCAAGATTCCAGAAATGTACAAAAACACGCATATTCTCGTTAAATTCTATTGAAGGGCTGGGAAATGACCAATTATAGCCTATGTTCAGGAAGGATTTCTCATAGAGTGGTTCATCAAAGACTATTTCCAGGTTAATTCCTGTATCCTCAACCGATTCAGTTCTGCTGCAGGATATCAGAATTAAAAACAGTATTGCCAGTAAGATAAAGATATTAAAATTTTTCATAAACAAATTTTTAATAGATAGAATCTGAATGTCAATAATTTTTATTTTACAGAGCTGTCATAATATCTGAAAATGCACCTGACAGAATAATATTATATGCCTGGTCAGACCCGTTTCGGATATAAAGATTCTGGCTTGAAGATTCCAGCATTAGCAGGTCATCCTTCTGAGCACCTGTACAGCTTCCGGATATTATCCTCGAAAAGGGTGCCTGAATCAAAAGGTGCCAAGACTGAAGTTCGAAATTGTAATAGTATGTTTTGCCGCTATTTGCCATGATCAGCTCAAGGTCTTCATCTCCTTCAATATCCCCAAAACCCAGAAAATGACCGGTATCAGGAACGGAATTTGATATTTTCTTGAACTTAAAACCCTTATAAATGGATGAGTATGAGCAGTAATACAGCCCGGAGGCCTCTGTGGCAAATATTACAGAGTCAGATCCGTCCTTATGGATATCCACTGCAGTGAACTGAGCGGGTGTTTCATTGATGATCTGCATAAGAGAACATGACCTGAAATCATAGAAAAATAATCCTTCATAATCTGTAAAAGAGATTATCAGTTCATCAATATTTTCGCTATCACTGTCAATATTGCCGGAGCAGAGAGAAACAGCAGGATAATCAAGGATCTTTACCCAGGATGATAAGGCCATATTATACCTGTAAATGCCGTAAGAACTGAAAGAAGCTATGATTTGCACCGGTTTGCCCGGATCTGCCCTGGAGAGTGTCAATGCATCTGCAGGTAAGGAAAGAAGCCTGTTCCAGGTCTTGTATACACGATCATAATAATATATACCGTATCCATCTATGCTGACAACGATCTCAGATATCATATTGCCTGTTATGTCACCTGCCAGCATGAACTTTGCTGATACTCCCTTAAGGAGCTGATTCCATACACTATCTGAAGGGTCCTGACAGTTCAGTAGAAATAATCCCCTGAAAGCCGGACCATTAATGCTTATTGATGCATGATCCGATTCTTCATAGCACCCAATATCATAATTTGGGCCATATGGCCTGGGATTATAATTGAGATCATGCCCCGGCCCATTGTCAGTACCTGCATTTATTGCCGGGCTTGAATCTGAGAGGCGGTAGCTGCCCCATCCTCCATGCCAGTAAGGATCAATAAACTGAGGGTCATAGGATATATTGCCTGTCTGAAGATTGCCGTTATTTATCTCCGAAGCTGTATAAGACTGGCCGTTGGCATATACCTGCTCAGGCTGGTCATGTATAAAAAACAGATTGTGTTCAATTACAGCATTTACCCTGTCACCGAAAAATGCAACGGCATACCCGTTAGCTATTATTGAATTTCTCATCGTTACATTAAATGATGATATCTCGGTGCTGTCTGTATCGACATACATTATGTAGTGCCTTGCTCGGAATGGGTTGTCCTCCAGTGTTACATTCTCTATCAGGAAACTGCTGTTATCGTCAAGATACTCTCCTATGACAATGCTGCAGGCCCATGGCCACCTGTCAGGATCATCATAACCGATTCCGTAGATAAGACAGTTTTTTATGCTGCTGTCGCCTGACCATAGCTTTATCCCGTCGCAGTTATTCTTTTTGACGATGCAGTTTGATATATGCGTGTTTTTAGCTTTAGAATCAAGCCCGTCTCCCAGATTTCTTTCAGCAGTACAGTTCCTTATCTCTATTGGCCCTTCAGATGCTTCTATGCCAAAGCCGTCAGGCCTGTTGTACGGAGAAACATCGCTTCCCTGATAGAAGGCCCCCTGGTAATAATGCCCGCCAAAGGAGAGAGAACAGCCATCAATAAGAATGTTCTTCCATCCGCCCCCTGAACCTGCTGAAGGGCCTCCCATGGAGCCGAAACCACAATAATCAATGCCGGAGTTCAGTATCTTCATATTATTGATGTCCTTAAGGTCAATCCCGAATTCATCAACATTATAGATCTTTACTCCCTGAATAATTATATCTGATACCGGCGAATCAGTGCCTGATATTCCCACTCTTAGCCCTGGAGAACCTGGAGATACAATACTTGTAATATCCAGATTGCTTATCCGTATATAGCTTTTTCCTGAAAGCTCGATTGCAGAGTAAAGATCATCTGTTCCCTGTAAGACAGGCCTCTTTCCGTTTTGCCCCTTTATAATGGTATACTGGCCGGAACTTCCGCTGGGGGGGGTTATTATATCATCCCAGTATACTGACAGGGTGTAGGTTCCTCCCATTATTATAAGGGTATCACCTGACTGCATGGCTTTTGATCCATAACCCGGAGTGGCCCATGGTTCTGAATATGTCCCAGGGTTGCTGTCGTCGCCTGATGGAGATACATACCTGGTTTCAGCAAAGCCAAAACCGGAAAAAAAGGTAATTATAAGGCAAAAACATAATATTATCTTCATTTCTTTTTTCTGCCTCCTTTTTTCTTGATTCCGTACCCTCCCCCTCCTGGTGTCTCTATAATAATATTATCTGACTTTAATGCCCTGAAGTTGATCTTTGACCTGAGAGGGATAATTTTTTTATCACGCTTTAGATAATTTGCCCCTTTTTGGCCCGGGCCTCCACCCTTAAGGCCATATGGAGGCAGCTCTCTTCTATCGGATAGAATGCTGACGCTTATGTCCTTAAGGCATTGATATTCCCTGATGATGCCGTCGCCTCCAATGTACTTCCCTTTTCCGCCGGAATTCTTCCTCAGCAGATATCTGGTAATCCTGACCGGGATATTTGATTCAAGTACTTCAACAGGGGTATTTAGAGAGTTAGTCATATGAGAATGGACGCCTGATGCTCCGTTATAAAGTGTAAATGCTCCGCAGCCTCCCCCGATGGTTTCGTAATATGTAAAGAAACTTCCGCTGCTGTCCGATCCTCCAAAGGTTATATTGTTCATGGTCCCCTGGGAAGCAGATGGAATCTCAAGGCTTCTGCAGCTGCTCAAGGCTCCCAGAATGACATCAACAATCCTCTGCGATGTTTCTACATTTCCTCCAGCGACTGCAGCGGGCTTTTTTGCATTAACAATGCTGTCAGGGCTTAGACTTATTCTGACAGATCGCATTATACCGCTGTTTATTGGTATCTGTTCCTTAAAAGCAGATATAAGGCAGAACATCACGCTTGAATAGACTATCGCCTCATTTGCATTTATGCCGCCCTGTACTGAAGGGCTGCTTTTGGAAAAATCAAAAAGGATATTAAAACCCACTATTTTTATGTCTAATGATATTTTTATATTTCTTGATGAGAAGCCGTCATCATCCATATAATCCGTAAAGCTGTAAATTCCGTCTGGTATATCCTTTATTATTGCGTTGAATATCTCTTCGGAATATTCAATGACTCCATTTGCATACCAGTTTATCGCATCAGCACCGTAATAATCCATGATGCTTTTCAGCCTTTGTTTGCCCCTGTTTATTGCGGCGATCTGTGCATTGATATCCCCTTCCCTTTCCAGAGGGGTTCTGGTATTGGCAAGTATAATATTCAGGATATCCCTGTTTAATCTGCCCTTTCTGTACAGTTTTACTGGCGGTATTATCAGACCTTCCTGATAGATATCGGATGCGAGGGGCATGGATCCTGGCTGAGACCCGCCTATATCACTGTGATGCGCCCTGCAGGAGACGAAGAACTGCATACTGTTTTTATAAAAGAATGGGGAAACCATTGTAATATCAGGCAGGTGGGTGCCCCCTGAAAATGGATCATTAAGTATTATAACATCACCCTCAGAAAATTCATAGTTTTCGATTGCATTTTTAACAGAAAGCGGCATGGAGCCAAGGTGAACAGGAATATGGGACCCGAAGGCAAAGCTCTCGCCGTTTTTTAAAAACAGTGCACACGAGAAATCATTCCTCTCCTTGATATTTGGGCTGAATGCAGAGAGCCTGATAACATTTCCCATTTCATCACAGACAGACTGGAAGATATTCCTGAAGACCTCCAGTTTTATGCTGTCATACTGGAATTTTTTCAATTATTATATTTCCTTTCACAGATTTCTTCCCCCTGTAGTATGGAGGAATGAAAACTGTCGAATGCTTTGATGACAGGATTGCAGGCCCTGTAATCACATCATCTTCCCTGATACTTTCTTTAATATGGAATGCAGCTTCAATAATCCTTTTTTTATAGAATATTTGCCTGACAGCGGGGCAGGCTTCCTCGTTTAGGATTGTCCCCTCATGGGGAAGCTCCAGGGTTTTCTCAGCTGAGAAACCCTTTACTCTAATATTCACAACCTCAATCTCCTTATTTTCAAAGCAATGTGAGTATATCCTCTTGTGTATTCTGCTAAATGCGCGATATAATCTGCTGAAGTTTTTGATATAGGGGATATTGATATAATAGGTCTGGCCTTTATATCTCATGTCAAGGCTTCTATGAAAGCGTATCCTGGTCTTTTTATAAAAATCCTTTTTTATTTCAGCCGATATCCCTTCTTCCAGGTCATCATAATGAGCCTCAAGTTCAAGGGGATCTATTTTGGAAAGGGTTTTCAGAACGGATATGGATGATTCCCTCGCTGATTTTGCAATCAGCATTCCCACTGCTGAAAGAACTCCCTGGTATGGAGGTATTATAACCCTTTTTATGCCGATTTTTTCAGCAAGTTCAACAGCAGCGAGCCCTCCTGCACCGCCGAAGGGCATCAGCTCAAATTCTGAAGGGTCATATCCCTTCTGGAGGGATATGTTCCTTAAGGCCTTCTCCATAAGCACAATAGAGAGGTCTATTATGCCTTCCGCCGTTTCTTCAGGAGTTTTTCCAAGCCTTTTAGCGATCTGTCCTATGGCCTTGATGCTCCGTTCAGGGTATATTCTCATTTCGCCCCCAAGAAAAGCATCTGGCATGATATATCCCAAAAAAACATAAGCATCTGTAAGAGTGCATATATCAGATTTCCCATAGCATGCAGGGCCGGGGTCAGAGCCTGCGCTCATAGGCCCCAGCTTTAAAACGCCGACTTTATCAAACCAGGCGATGGACCCTCCGCCGGCTCCTATGGTCTGGATGAATACGGTGGGTATCCTTATCGGAAGGTTCTCGAGCTCACTGTCCTGTGTAACTGCTATCTCCCTGTCTATAAGTGAAATATCCGTCGACGTGCCTCCCATGTCCAGCGTTATCAGCCTGTTACCCTCCTGATAGTAATGTGCAGCTATTACACCGCCCACAGGCCCTGAAAGCATTGTTTTTACGGGGATTTCCTGCGCTGATTCAGGTGAAAGAAACCCGCCTACTGACTGCATTATATAAAAGGGCTTTCTTATCAGCCCCTTTATGTCTTCAATATGATCATGAAAAGGAGGCATTATATAAGCATTGAGGGCAGAGATGACAGCCCTTTCGTACTCTCTCTGCTCAGGCAGGATTCTAAAGGAAGCTGATACAAAAAAGCCTTCTTCTTTAAAGAATTTTTCAGCTTTCCTTTCATTTATATCATTTTTATATGAATGTAGAAATGCTATGGTTACTGATATAACATTTCTTTTTTTAAGTATCTGGGAAATTTTCTTAAGCTGGTTCAAATCAATCTCTTTCTCCACTTTGCCATCATACAGGATTCTTTCGTCAATGCCGAAACACAGCTCAAGAGGAATAAGGGAATCGGCTTTTTCTGGAAACAGTGAAAAGAGATTTATCCTTTTCTGCCTTTGTATGTGGAGAACATGCTCAAAACCCGAAGTAGCAAGCAAAGCTGTTTTACCCCCCTTTTTTTCAAGAAATGCATTAACTGCTATGGTAGTGCCGTATGTGAGCCTGAAATCAGTATCCATAAGCCTTTTTAATCCTTCTGAAAGGCTTTTTTTGGGGCTTGTCCTGTCAGAAAGCACCTTTTTTATAACAAGCCTGTTCTCATCATATATGACTATATCTGTAAATGTACCGCCTGTATCTATCCCAATCCTTTCCATAAAATAATATTATAATAGCATGTCAGGACGTCTGCAAACAAAATTGATGCCAATGCAAATCTGGAAATATTGTTATTTAGAGCTTCTGACAGCAAATAGCTCATAAGAAGGCCCGTTTGATGCAATATAATAATACTGATTGCTTTGCAGTTATTAAGAATTGTGTCCAGTGTCCATTAGAAACGAGGCCTGGGAAAAGCATGCAGGTATATCTGTTCAGAGTTTTCTTTTTCTCATGGTTTAGCTGAAGTCTTACCTAATATGGCACAGGGCATGAAAAAAATTCTTTTGAATAATATGATATTTCTTATAGTATAATTATAAAGCATTGGGGGTTTGCAGATTATGTATGATTTTACAGGCAGGATAAGCATTGTTACAGGAGGAACGCGCGGGATAGGCAGGGAAACTGCAATTCTGTTGGATAAATACGGCTCGAAGGTCATCTCCTCATATAAAAGCAATCGGGAAAATGCGGAGAAATTTAAGATGGAAAACAGGGAGATAACCCTGTTCGAGGGAGATATAAGCGATGAACCTACAGCTGTCCGCCTTATTGATTTTGCATATGATAAATTTGGCAGAGTCGATTACCTTGTAAACTGCGCGGGTGTATGGACCCCCCTTATTGCAGGAAGTTTTGATGTTCCACAATGGGATTATGTCATAAAGAATAATCTGAGATCAGTTTATCTGCTGACTGATTATCTGATAAAAAAATGGCTTAAGTCCATGCATAAGGGGAGAATAGTAAATGTTGCCTCAACAGCCGGTATTAGAGGTGAGGGTTGCCATGCACATTATGCAGCTACGAAGGCTGCGATAATTGCCTATACAAAATCCCTTTGTACTGAAATATCTTCAAAGGGCATTATAGTTAACTGTGTTGCTCCTGGATGGGTTGACACAGAAATGAACAAAGAGATATTCAGTGGCGGCGGAAAGCAGAAGATTGCTGATACAATACCGATAAAAAGGATTCCTGAGCCTATAGAGATAGCCCACCCTATCATATTTCTGCTTTCTGATTATGCAAGCGCTGTTTCAGGTGAGGTCCTTAGCGTAAATGGCGGTAATGTACTGTGCGGCTAGTCATTTATTTAAATAATACTTAAGGCAAGATAATAATATGAAAAAGATAAGATTTTCAATTCTTTACCGAATTTTACTGGCATTTTCCTTTCTTATAATAGGCTATATAATCTCGATGATCCTGCTTGATAATACAAGGCAGGGAATTGAAAACAAGCTGAATATCATCTCCGATGTCCATCTTCCTGTCGAAAAACTTACAACAGGTGCTGCTGTCAGCTTTGATAACCTTATAAAATACTATAATGACAGTGTTCTTACAGGCGAGCTGAAGCTTATTGAAGATGCGGAAGCCCAGTACAATGAGATTGTGGGCAGTCTTTCTGCAATACAGGCCTATAATGGTGTTCCTGACAGGATAAAGGAAGATGTATCGCAAATATCCAGCCTCATAGGTATATTTAACGATGAGGCTGTCTTAACCTATACACAGCTGGCAAATGGCGTTATGAGCGATGAAATATTAGAATCTGCAAAGGGCCTGAATGAAAGAACAGAGGATATAAAAGAAAGGCTTGGACAGCTTTCAAGGATCCATTCAAGCTATCTTGCCCAGCAGATGGCAGTCATATCACAGGATATAAAGGATATGCAGTCCGTCAACAGAGTGATCTTTTATGCTGTTTTAATAATCTCTCTGTTTATGGGGATATTTGCTATAAAAATAATACTCTTAAAGCCAGTAAGCAGTATTCTCCATTCCAGCGACCAGATCGCAATGGGCAATCTGAGCATAGAAATTCCCGTTCATTCTAATGATGAACTGGGTGACCTCAGCAATCGTTTCAACAGGATGACCCAGCAGCTCATAGCTACTGTATCGGCAATACAGGACAGTTATACAAAAATGAAACAGAGAAATACGGAGCTTGAAAACAGCATTAAGAATTTTGTCGGTGTGGTCGAGAAACAGAGCCTGAATCTGAATAATATTTCTGATTACCTGAAGGATGTCCTTGTTTCCGTACAGCATATATCAAATAATATTAATGTACTGTATAAGAATTCAGAAAATACTTCCCTTTCCGTGCAGAGGATGTCAGATTCCATATCAGGCAACCTTGCAAGCATAGAAAATCTTGACCATATAACGGTCAAGACAGCTGAATCATCTGAAAAACTTGCAGCAAATATCAAAAAGACATCAATAAATGCAAACCAGCTCAACAGGTTTGCCGAGAATATCTCAGCATCCATGATTGAAATGGAGCAATCAACAAAACAGATTGAGTCTATTTCCAATGAATCGATGAAACTGTCAGAAGAGGTATCAAACTACTCAAAGGAAAGTATTGATATTGTACAGAGGAATATTAACCTGATGAATCATATACGCGATACAGTCTACAATACAGTTGATGATATAGAGGGCTTAAGGATCGGATCAAAGGAAATCGGCAGCATCCTGATAGTAATAAATGATATTACTGAGCAGACCAACCTTCTTTCACTGAATGCTGCAATTATAGCAGCTCATTCAGGAGAGCACGGAAAGGGTTTTTCAGTTGTGGCTGATGAGATCAGGAACCTGTCTGAGAGGACAAAGGTCTCAACCAGAGAGATTGATGAGCTTATCAAGGGCCTGCAAAACGGGATAAAAAAATCTGTAAGTTCGATGAAAAAAACATCAGAGCTTGTAGAACAGGGATCTACGCAAAGCCAGGAGACAGGAAACGCCCTCCAGAGAATACTTGGATCTGCTCAAAAATCCAGCTCCATTTCAAGGGAGATAGTAAGAAATACCAAAGAGCAGGCTGAAAGTTCAAAACTTATCACCAAAGACGTAAATGACGAGACTTTTATGATAAAGGAGATGACTCAGACTCTGGAGGATCTGGCTGTTATTTCAGAGGAGATTTCAAAGGCTGTGGAGGAGATAAAAAACAGCTCAAAAGAATCAAAGCATGCAATGGCCTCCCAGTCAAATGAAGCCTTACAGCTTTCAGAAGCAATGAAGAATGTATCAGACATGGTCTTCAACATCAAGAAGGCTTCACAGGAGCAAAACGAAAAAAGCACCGAGATAAAAAGAATTACGGAATTACTGAAAAAAAGCACTGAAGAAAACCTTCAGAGCATCAAAAACATGACAGATTCACTTTCCGGGCTCAGGCGGGAATCTGGCCTCCTTAATGAAGCTATATCAAGGTTCAGGATAAACAGGGAAGATCAGGCAGGATAAGGGTATCCTGCTATATTCCCAGCTCATGGTTTTTAATAAAATTCCTTATAAGCTGCATATGCTCTTTATCTGCCTTGCCAAGGCTGTCAAGAAGCCTTGCCATTTCAGGCATGGCCTGCTTCATGGCTCCCTTGTAATGATGTTCCGCAGCATTTGATTCAATCTCAAGGGCAATGTCAACAGCTCGATTTATCGGGTATTTTTCATCAGAATTGAGCTTCTTTTCTATATTATCTATGAGTTCCCTGATAATATTAATGTCTATGTCCACATCATTATAAGCATCGGGCCGGGCATTTCTTAAAAGCTTCAGCTGGTACCTGACGAGGTCCCGGTGTGCGATCTCATCAAGGCTTAGTTTGTAAAAAAAGAAAGAGGTTGCCTCATCGATTGCATAATCATCGCTGAAACGCTGATAAAGCATGGATATGCTGTCTTCCAGATCCTCCAGCAACCTTAATACAGTGTATATATTTTCCATGGCATGCTCCAGTTATATTTTGATTTATTATGATAGCATCGAATATATCTCCATGTCAAAATCATTTTATTCATAGATTATATGATAATTACCTTTTCGCGGAAAGGAATTTTGAGAGCAGGATTAATGACAGGATGCTTAGTATCAGAGATATATAGACTTTGTCGATATCTATCCCGATGATACTGTCAATTCTGCCTTTCAGCATTACAAATATGATTATTCCTGCTGTTGATGCCAGTATTGAATAGGAAGCAGCCTTTTCAGGGATACGGGATTTTCTAGTACGCTTATTGAGGAATAGTATTCCCATTATTACCACCAGCGCTGCAGAAGCCCTTATGCCATATGTTATATAGGCAGCCTCGAGGATGCCTCCCTTGAGAAATATTGCAAGGGGGATGGTGAGAAGGCAGACAAAAAGAACTGAATACCTGGAGACCATCAGAAGAGTCTTTTCCTCTGCATTCTCGTTTATTATCCTGTGATAGAAATCCTTGACCAGAATAGTGCTTATGGCAAACATTACGGGTGCGACAGTTGAAAGGATTGCTGCTATTATACCTGCTGATGCCAGGCCTGAAAGCACAGGGGAAAGCAGATCATTGTCAAGGAGTAGAAAGGGCAGAGCATTCTTTGGTTCAAGGTCGTTTATATTTCCAAAATATCCTGTCCTGACTGCAATTCCAAGCGTTGATATAATAATTCCAAGCGGAGCAATGAGGAAAGCGCTCAATATTGAGCTGTATTTTGCAGTTTTTATATTTTTTGCTGAAAATACCGGCTGAATGCAGGCCTGTGATGCAAATCCGGATAATATCCCGCCGAGAAGCCAGGCTATGACCCTGCTTATCCCAAGAGAAAAAGGGTTTTTATAGCTGGATACCATCAAAGATGCATGTTCCGGCTGGATTCCCTCTTTGATGAACTGATTGAAAAGGCTTGAGAATAGTCCTTCATAGCCGCCTATCCTGGTATAGACAATGAAAAAGACTATCAGTATTGAAGAGTATAAAAGGATTATATGGATCAGGTTGGTAAATGCTATTGAAAACATCCCTCCCTTAAAGACATAAAGAAATATGATAATCCCTGATACTATGACAGCGGCTGAGAAGGAAATATTGAACAAAAGGGACATTACACTTCCTATGGCCTTTAACTGCAGAAATGAGAGTATTATAAAAGCAATTACAAACGCTATTGAGGAAAAAACACGTGTATGCTTGCTGTACAGGTTTTCAAGCATCTCGCCTACTGTATGTGCATTGTTTCTCCTGTAGTACTGGGCCATTGTAAGGCCGAACAAGAACATCCCGATTGCAGTTGAAACATTATACCATAAAGGGAAAAACCCATGCTGATAAGCCATTTCAGATGTCCCGATAGTACTCATTCCGCCGAGCCATTCTCCCACTATAGAAACAGTGACAAGAGTTATTCCCATATTCCTTCCCGCTATGAAAAAATCTGTGCTTGTTTTTGAAAGCCTTTTTGCAAGATAGCCAATTGTTATTAGCAGGAAAAAATATGCCAGAATTATAGCCAGGGGTATCCAATTCATATTCATACCTTTTATAACCTTTCAGTGTATGAAATAGTTTTATACAGGACTTTTCAAAAATAAATAAAAAAAATATTTTTCAGAGTATTCAAAAAGCTAAATCATTTTATTATATGTATTTTGCAGATTTTTATGCTATCAGCTGATATCTAAATTCTTGATTTTTTTTATTTCCGTGTTAGCATAAAAAACAGGAAATGATAAGTTGGCGGAGGATTTTGCATGAAAAAGATTCTTATCCCTTATATGTCTTTATCTTTTCAGTTTCATACAGGAGGCTGGGATGATGCCCGGGATAAATGATAAAAGGTCAAAAACTGATGATCATTCAGAATCCGGCAAAGCCGGGAATTATGAAAAAACCAGTGATTTTCTTTTATTAGACGGGGCGACATCGCAAGCCCCTGCAATAGCCCCTGAGATGAAACCCCAGGTTATTGCTGCAAGCGACAGGAACCTCCCTATGGAAGAGAGGCTGGAAGCCTATGAGGATATAGTTGATTCCGAGATAGGCGATACCAATATGAACAGGGCGAAAAACCTTGAGAGGGAGTTCAATCTAAGACAGATCTACCTTAAGTTTGAGGGAGGAAATCCAACAGGCACACAAAAGGACAGGATTGCATTCGAACAGTCCATGGATGCCTTAAGAAGGGGATATGATGCAATAACTGTTGCAACATGCGGGAATTATGGTGTTGCAATTGCTCTTGCAGCGCAACTGGCAGGACTTACATGCTATATATATATTCCTGAGAACTATCATACAAGAAGGATTCAGGAAATTGAGAAATATAATGCAAATATTATCAAAATAAAGGGCGACTATGAAGAGGCTGTCAACCTGTCAAGGATGCTTGCTGAAAAAGACGAGATATACGACGCAAATCCGGGAGGGTCAAATACTGCCATTCAGCTGAAAGCATACGGAGCCATTGCCTATGAGATTTATGATGAACTGAGAGATGCCCCGTCTTTTTTAGCAGTTCCTGTATCAAACGGCACAACGCTTGCAGGAGTCTATAAGGGATTTGTAAGCCTTTACAGGAGAGGCAAGACTTCAAGGATACCAAGGTTTATTGCAGGGTCTTCTCATGGCAAGAATCCCATAATTCAGGCTTATAAAAAGAATCTTGAGCATTGTGTGGACCTTAAGCCGGAAAAGATAAAAGAAACACCTGTAAATGAACCCCTCATCAACTGGCATTCAATAGATGGCGATCTGGCTCTTGAGTATATCAGGGCAACCAATGGATATGCATCCTATGCCAGTGACAAGAATATGCTGAATTACTCAAAGATGATAAGGGACCTGGAGGGGCTTCATGTGCTTCCTGCAAGCACAGCAGGGCTGGTAGTGCTCCTGGAGATGCATAAAAAGGAATCCCTTGCCGGCGATAAGTATGTTGTTCTGCTTACCGGGAGAAAAAGCTGATGGATACACTGTTGAATGCAATAGTCTACTGCGAAGGGGCTTTCAACACACCAAACGGAAAGACTGCTCACGGTCTTGTAAGGTTTACGCGAAGATACAGGGTATTATCAGTAATTGACTCAAGGTATGTGGGAATGGATGCAGGGGCAGTGCTTGACGGCAAAGAAAATGGAATAAAGATATACAGGGATATTGAAAGCGCTTACAGGCATTCCATTGAGAAGGGAATGAAGCCAGATCAGCTTGTAATTGGTATTGCACCTGATGGAGGGAGGCTGTCGAAAAGCGACAGAGAATCCGTAATCAATGCAGTAAGATTGGGGCTTAATGTTGATTCAGGCCTTCATGACTATCTTATTGATGACATTGAGCTGGTTTCCCTTGCGAAGCAGTATAAAGTGGTATTAAGGGATATACGCAAACCCCCGCCGGTAAATGACCTGCACTTCTTTTCAGGGAATATTGAAAAGGTCAAGAGCCTGAAAATTGCAATACTTGGCACAGATTCAGCCATTGGCAAGAGAACTACTGCCTGGCTGATTGTTGAAGGGCTTAATAGAAAAGGGATCAGGGCTGAGATGATAGGGACCGGGCAGACTGCCTGGCTTCAGGGTGCTGAATACAGCATAGTCATGGATTCTATAATTAATGATTTTGTATCAGGTGAAATTGAGAATGCCGTATACAGGGCATATTTGGAAAAAAATCCTGATATTATAGTGATAGAGGGCCAGGGAAGCCTGATGAACCCGGCTTATCCAGGAGGGTTTGAGATACTTGCAGCCGGGAGGCCGGACCTGATAATTCTTCAGCATGCACCTATGAGAAGGTTTTATGATGGATTTCCAAATTACCCTCTGCATCCACTGGAAAGACAGCTGGAGCTTATAAGAGTGCTTTCAGCAAAACCTGTTATTGCGGTGACTGTTAATCATGAAAATATAAGGAAAGAAGACATACCTTCAGTATGCAGGGAGCTTGAGAGGGAGATCGGTATCCCCTGCATCGACCCTTTCAGTGAGGATATCGAAAGGCTTATTGAGCTTGCCATCAGCCATTTAAAAAAAGGAGAGTATTTGCAGGATGGAAGTTGAACCTGATCTGTTGAATGAGATAGAAATCCTTGAAGTTGGCCCTGCAAGGGTTGACAAAAATAGAATCAGCATGCCCTACAGGATAGAAAAAAATGGAAATTCAGAATCAGCAGACCTTATATATAAATACCCTGAGGATGTTTTTGTTCAATCATTGGAAGACATGAACCTGGCATCTGTTATCGGTTCACAGCTGGCATTCAATTATGGCCTGTTCTGCAAAAAGATCCGGTTTAATGGCATATTTACAGAAAATGACCGAAAATTTATAAGGGAAATGGTTGATCTTACATCCAGGGAGATACTTGCAAAAAAGATGCTCAGGCCTAATATATATATACACAGCTCTTTTGCTGAAAGGCTTAAGGGATATGGAAATGTGCATAAAAGGGCAATTATTGAATTCAATTCCAATGGTAAGAAGATGCCTGAAGAGATTTTCAGGCAATGGCCGGCTGACCAGGAATCTTATGCTGTCCTTTCAAGCGGTGGCAAGGACAGCCTTCTAAGCTTTGCATTGCTTAAGGAGCTTAAAAAGGAGGTTCATCCCGTATTCGTAAATGAATCCGGAAGGCACTGGTTTACGAGCCTGAATGCATACAGGTACTTTAAGGGTAATATTGAAAATACATCCAGGGTATGGACAAATTCAGACAGGGTATTCAATTTTTTCCTGAGGAATTTCTCCTTTATTAAAAAAAATTACCAGAAACTGCCTTCTGATGATTACCCGATAAGGCTCTGGACTGTAGCCGTATTTCTTTTCGGGGTGCTGCCGGTAGTAAGAAAAAGGGGCATAGGCAGGATCATTATAGGTGATGAATATGATACTACATACAGGCTGACATATAAGGGTATCACTCACTATAACGGGCTTTATGACCAGAGCAGGTACTTTGACAATGCATTGACCAGGTATTATAAGAACAAGAACTATAATATAATCCAGTTTTCACTTCTGCGAAACCTTTCGGAGTTGATGATTCAGCATATACTTTACAGGAGGTACCCTGATATTCAAAAGCATCAGGTATCCTGCCATTCAGCCAAATTAAAGGAAGATAAAGCAAAACCATGCGGACAGTGCGAGAAATGCAGGAGAATAGTAGGTATGCTGAGTTCTCTGGGCGGTGACCCCCATAGATGCGGATACAACGATGAGCAGATAAAACGATGCCTTGAGGAATTCATGACAAAGAGCCTCCACCAGGAGCTGGCATGTACCCAGCATGCAATATACCTTTTGAACAGCATGGGACACAGGAGCAGGGCCGGAAACAAAGCGCCTGTAAAGCCAAGGCATGAGGTCACAGATCTAAGGTTTGACGGTGAAAAATCCCCCTTTGATACAATGCCGATGGATTTAAGGATGCCTTTATTTGAGATATTTCGCAAATACTGCCCAAGGTCAGTAAAAAAGGTGGGCAGGGTCTGGATTGAGTTTGACCTTTTGAGTGAACCCATGATGAAGAAACCCTACCCCTTTGATATTCAGGATAAGAGGAGGAGGAATGTTGAAAAATTGAGCAGGCTTCCTTTTGAGTGGGGCAAGCTCAAATGGACCGAAGCAGAGGAATACCTGAAGATAGTTGATATTGCCCTTCTGCCGGTCGGCTCAATCGAGCAGCATGGCCCCCATCTCCCGCTTGATACAGATGCTTTTGATGCAGAATACCTCTGCAGAAAGGTGGCAGAGCGCTGCCGAAACCCCAGGCCACTGGTGCTGCCCCTTATCCCATACGGAGTCTCTTATCACCATGAGGATTTTTCGGGAACATTGAGCATCGGGCCTGATACACTTTCAAATCTGGTATATGATATTGGAATGAATTGTGCCAAAAACGGAGTAACAAAGCTTATTATAATTAACGGGCACGGAGGGAACAGCCCTGCACTAAATATTGCTGCACAGAAGATAAACAGGGATGCACATATATTTACCTGTGTTGACAGTGGTGAATCAAGCGATATAGATGTCTCGAAGCTTATTGATACACCCAATGATGTTCATGCAGGAGAGATTGAAACAAGCACATCAATGGCAAACAGGGGTGAGCTTGTCGATATAGGCAAAGCTAGTTCCTTTGTCCCCAGTTTTTCCAATAAATACCTGAATTTTACACAGAAGAGGAGCATAGACTGGTATACAAGGACAGCAAAGATATCCAAAAGCGGTGTTCTGGGAGACCCTACCAAAGCCAGCCTTGAAAAAGGAAGGAAGATCTGGGAGCTTATAATACAAAACCTGGTAAGGTTCATTGAAGATCTCAAAGACCTTACGCTGGATGAAATTTACCAGAGAAAGTATTAAATAATATGAAGATTACAGATATTAAGCTGACAAGAGTAGAGATGAAGCTGTCTGAGCCTTACAGGATAGCATATGAGACCATAGATACGGCAGTGAACATATTTATAAAGGCGGATACAGACAGCAATATAACAGGGTTCGGCTGCTGTGCTCCTGATTTTGCCATAACCGGGGAAACACCGGATAGTGTTACTGATACATTTAACAGTATTGTTTCACCAGTACTGCTGGCGTCAGATCCTTTGAGGATGGCAAAAGTCCTCTTCAACCTGAAAGAAAGGATACCAAAAGAGCCTTCAGTGCTGGCAGGAGTTGATATGGTGCTTCATGATATACTGGGAAAAGCTGCTGGCATGCCTCTCTGGAAGCTTCTTGGAGGCTTCAGGGACAGGATGAAGACCAGCATAACAATAGGGATAATGGATATCGATACAACAGTAAAAAAGGCTGAGGAGTATGCCGGACAGGGTTTTAAGTCTATAAAGATAAAGGGTGGGCTGGATGTTAATGAAGATATTGAAAAGATTAGAAAAATAAGAGAGGCTTTGAGCAGGGGTATAGAACTTAGATTTGACGCAAACCAGGGATACTCAGTTGAGGATGCTATAAAATTTGTTAAAGAGACCAAGAAGGAAAAGATAGAACTGATTGAACAGCCCACCCCGAAGACAGAATATGATCTTTTAAGAAAAGTGACTAAAAGCGTATCCATTCCTGTAATGGCTGATGAAAGCCTGGTTACCCTCAGGGATGCATTCAGGCTTGCAAGAAGATCACTGGTGGACATGATAAATATAAAACTGGTAAAGGTTGGAGGGATAAGCGAAGCTGTTATGATTAACGCTGTTGCAGCATCAGCAAAACTCGAAACTATGGTCGGATGCATGGATGAATCTGCATATTCCATAGCAGCTGGCCTGCATTTTGCCCTGGCAAGGCCAAATGTCGTTTATGCAGATCTTGACAGCCATCTTTCACTTATTGGGGATCCCTCCTCAGGAGCAGTATTAATTAAAAAGGGAATTCTATACCCTACAAATAAACCAGGCATAGGATTTAATCTGGATATTTAAAAAGGAGATACTATGCGCAGAATCGATATACCGGTACATTTTGACGAATCAAAGGCTGACAGGATATACAGAGTTGACTACCAGAATCTTTTCCAGAGCGCAATTGAATACAAGAACAGATATGATATCAGTCCATCTTCCCTTGATGCTGAGAAAGTCTGCCTCGTACTCGTCGATGTCCAGAATACATTCTGCATTCCTGGATTTGAGCTTTTTGTGGCGGGAAGAAGCGGGATGGCCGCTGTAGAGGATAATCAGAGGCTCTGCAGGTTTATTTACACAAACCTTGACCGGATTACCTGCATAGTCCCGACCATGGATACACATCATGCAATGCAGGTTTTCCACCAGATATTCTTTATCGATGAAAAAGGAAAGCACCCATCACCCATGACCATAATTACAGACAGTGATATAAGGGAAAAGAGATATATGGTCAATCCGGAGGTCGTAAAAAGCCTGGGTTATAAGGATTATGAAAAGCTGCAGGAGTATATGCTTTACTATGTTGAAAGCCTCAGGGCAAGCGGCAAATATGACCTGATCATATGGCCTTTTCATGCAATACTCGGCGGAATCGGCCACAGCCTTGTATCGATAGTGGAAGAGGCTATATTCTTCCATAATATTTCAAGGTACAGCCAGTCTCATTTTGAGGTAAAAGGCTCCAACCCGCTGAGTGAAAACTATTCAATATTCAGCCCGGAGGTGCTTGCTGATATTGACAGAAAGCCCTTAAAACCCGATAATTCTCTAATAGAAAAACTACTAGGCTATGACAGGATAATTTTTGCCGGGCAGGCGAAAAGCCATTGCCTTGCCTGGACTCTTGGAGACCTCAAGGAATATATAATCAAAAGAGATATAAGCCTAGCCAATAAGATCTATATCCTTGCGGATTGTACATCTCCGGTGGTAATTCCCGGCATTATTGACTTTACGGAGATATCGGAAAGGCTTTTTGACGAATTCAGAGATTTTGGCTTTAATATAGTTGAATCAGATGCTCTGATCAGTGAATGGAGCTGAAAAAGTGGAGGAAGCAGATGCTCAGATATAATAGTTTTGCCTCAGCAATGCTGACGGATTTTTATCAACTTACAATGGCATACGCCTACTGGAAAAATGGTATCCATAATAAAGACGCTGCATTCGATCTTTACTTCAGAGAGAACCCATTCCTGGGTGAATTTGCAGTTTTTGCAGGGCTGGAAGAGGTTCTTTCATATCTCGAGAGATATAGTTTTGAAGAAGAGCATATAGAATACCTGAAAAAAACAATGAATATAAAAGACGAAGCATTTTTTGAATGGCTCAGCAGTATTGACATGTCAAAAATAAGGCTTTATGCCCTTGATGAAGGCACGGTGGCATTTCCCAATATACCCCTGATCCGGGTAGAGGGGCCTCTGGCCATCGCTCAGCTGCTTGAAACACCTCTCCTTAACCTTGTAAATTTTCCATCCCTTATTGCAACTAATGCGTCAAGATTCCGAATTGCTGCCGGACAGGAAAAGACTCTAATTGAATTTGGCCTGAGGAGAGCCCAGGGAATAGACGGTGCGGTATCAGCATCAAGATATTCCTATATCGGAGGATTTGAATCGACCAGCAATGTCCTGGCCGGAATGCTTTATGATATACCAGTTGCAGGTACCCATGCTCACTCATATGTTCAATCTTTCAGGGATCTTTCAGACCTTGGCAGAACAGTTATAAGAGATATTGCCGGCAATGAGGAATATGACCTTCTGGATCTGACACTTGATATAAGAAGGGAGCTTCATTATACTCATACTAATAATGGCGAGCTTGCCTCTTTTATATCCTATGCGCTGGCGTATCCTGAAAGCTTTCTTGCTCTTGTTGATACATATGATACCCTGAAATCAGGGATACCGAACTTTTTATGCGTTGCTCTGGCACTTATAAAGCTTGGTTATAAACCGATAGGAATAAGGATTGATTCGGGAGATCTTGCACACCTTTCAAAAACAGCCAGGAAGATATTTGTGGATACCAGCCTTTTTTATGATATGGACCTTTCTTTCTTCAGGATTGTTGCAAGCAATAATATAAATGAAGAGGTCCTTTATTCACTTAATGCACAGGGGCATGAGATAGATATATTTGGAATAGGCACTCATCTTGTTACCTGCCAGGCACAGCCAGCCCTGGGAGGTGTTTACAAGCTTGTTGAAGCTGATGGCCTTCCAAGGATAAAGATATCTCAGGACCTGGGAAAAATCACTATTCCAGGCAGAAAGAATGTCTACAGGCTTTTTGGCAGGGAAGGCTATCCTATCCTTGACCTGATGGTCCCTGTTGGTGATAAACCTCCAGATGCCGGAGAGAAAGTCCTCTGCAGGCATCCATTCAATGAGATAAAAAAGGCGGTTGTCATCCCTTACAAAATCCTTCCTCTCACAAAGCAGTACTGGGACGGGAACAGAATTAGAAAAAGAAGGTCTCCCTCTGAGATAAGGGATTTTGTATCATCTCAGCTTAATGAAATAAGAAAGGATCACATAAGGGCTCTGAACCCTACACCCTACAAAATATCAGTCACTGAGAATCTCTATGGTTTTATTCACGATCTATGGGCATCTGAAGCCCCATTGCTGGAGATAGAATAAAGAGAATCGGGAAAAAAGGATTTTTATTATAATAATACCGAGGGAGGTTATTCAATGAAAAATGCCATATCCTTATTGCTCGTGTTTTGTCTCCTGTCACCCTTTCTGATTGAGGCCGGGACAAAGAAGATAAACTTTTCATGGTCTAAGGATGAGTACTGTTTTAAGAAAAAGACAAAACTGAAAGCCGGTAAATCTTATGAAGTTAATGCTAAAAGGACAGATAAGGAATCACAGCCTTCTATGCCGACCTTCAAACTTTATTTCAAGAGCGAGAAACATTCTGAAGATTATGTGGAATTCAGTGTATTTCCATCCGCAAAATCAGGGGAAACAGTTTCCTGGGAATATACTCCCGGGGAGGATAATATACTTTTAAGACTAGAAACAGAAGGTATATCACGCCAGATAAAATGGAAATTCTGGATTAACTGAACTTGCTTCTACCAGCAGGGGCTTAATTTTCAGGCAAAAAACAAAAATAATTTATTTTCTTATAAGACAATATTGATATTTATCAAATATTGTTTTATAATATTGATATTACTGCAAATCTATCTTATATCAAACTGAGAATGAAAGGGGATCTTTTATGCGGAAATCTTTTTTTTGGGCTGCATTGATCTTTTTGGCTGTTATTTTTGCAGGTAATTCATCAGCTACGGAACAGGACCTTATACTTGCAGTAAAGGGTACTACATCAGAAAAAAATAACAGCATCAGCATTGATCATGATTTTTATATAGGCAGATTTGAGATTACACAGGCAGAATATGAAGAGGTAATGAAGAATAATCCGTCTTTTTTTATTGGAGACAGCCTTCCTGTTGAATCTGTGACATGGTATGATGCTGTAGCATACTGTAACGAAAGAAGCAAAAGGGAAAAGCTGAAGGCATATTACGGTATTACAAGAGTGAGACGCAGGGGCAAAAACATTGTAAATGCAGATGTCAATGTGAAAGGTGGGGACGGTTACAGGCTTCCAACAAGTGAGGAATGGGAATATGCAGCAAGAGGGGGAAGAAGCGGTAATGCCACGGAATATGCCGGCAGTGACAGTGTTTCGGATTCAGCATGGTTCTATGGGAATTCAAAGGAAAAAACAAATGAGGTAGGCAAAAAGGAACCCAATGAACTTGGGATCTATGATATGAGCGGAAATGTATTTGAATGGACTGATACTGAAAGACAGGGTGGCCGCATCATAAGGGGGGGCAGCTGGGATTATTATGCATCTCAATGTGCAGTTTCCTTCCTGCATGTTTATGACCCTGATAATTACAAGAACAGTATCGGCTTTCGAGTTGCAAGAAACGCAGAATAACGGGCTTTCCCTGATAAGGCCACTGCAGCCTGAATAAGGCACTTTTCTGTATAATGCATCTGTAATTCAACATTTAACATTCCCGGTATAAAAAATTAACAGGATAATAATATCAGGTTTTTATCTCACCAGATTTTCTTAATGCATATTTTGAGACAATTGGCCCGAAAAGCTCATGTATTACAACTGCTCCAAGCATAAAACTCAAAATTATCTGGGAGAAACCTGAAAAATCCGGATCATCCCTTATAAGGAGAGCCAGTCCTATTACAATACCCCCTGTAGGTATGAGGCCTCCTATGGTATATCTTGAAATATTGCTGGATGATCTTGAAAGCTTTGCCCCTATAAAAGTGCCTATGAATTTGCCAAGAGTCCTGAATACAAAAAATAGAAATATTAAGCCAAGGGATTCCCTCATATAGGTAAAATCAAGCTGCATGCCGCTTATTGTGAAAAATATAACAAATATCATGGTTTCAGTATATCTTTCTGTCATTTTAAAGATCTTTTCCTTATATATGTTAAAATTCACTACAACCGCACCCATTGTCATTGTTGCAAGAAGCTGGTCAATGTCAAGGACTGTTGCTATCCCGTAGCAGAGCATCAGCATTCCGAAAATAACCACAATCAGAGTTCCTTCTGTTTCACTCCGGATAATTATGGTAATAAGGTTTAATAAAAAACCAAAAAGAATACCAAGTGCTACAGTCATCAATATCTGGATTACGGGGTCAATTATTGATTTTTCAAGACTGAACCTCTGATGAAGGACAAAAGCCGATGCAAGGACTATACAGAAGCTGTAATTGATGATCCCGAGCACATCATCCAGTGCAGATACTCCCATTATTGTCGAAGTAACCTCTCCTTCGCATTTATATTCATGAACGACCGCAAGAACCGCTGATGGATCGGTTGGAGAGGCCAGAGCAGCGACCAGAAGGCTTAAAGGGAGGTAAAGAGTGAAAAAGGTCGCATTTTCCTGTTTCAGAAAGAGCGGGGAGATTAATAAAAACCCTGTAAATACGAGCAGAAGGGCCATTTCTGCTTCAAAAAAGGTAATATTTATTATGCCCTTACCAAGAGATTTTATCTTTTTAATGTACAGTGTTCCGCCAACTGAAAAGGTAATGAATGCAAGTGCAATATTTGTCAGTATCCTGGTATGGTTTATAAAATCGGTTGGAAGGAAGGATGTAATTTCAGGATTTAATGCGATTCCGGCCAATATATATCCGGTTATCTTGGGAAGGCCAATCTTTTTAGTTATCTCACCAAATATGAATCCTGACATTATTATAATTGCCATTGTAAGTATTGGAGGCATTTTTATTCTCCTCGGGATTAAAATTTGATATAAATAGTAAAATATATTATATTTAACATTTAGTACTGTTAAACAAAAAAGTTTAACATTTAGTACTGTTAAACAAAAAAGTTTAACATTTAGTACTGTTAAACAAAAAAAGTTTAACATTATGTCTGTTAAACAAAAAAAGTTTAACATTATGTCTGTT
>CAYMEV010000006.1:0-109091 GCA_964389675.1 uncultured Candidatus Sumerlaeota bacterium | reverse complement strand
AACATTATGTCTGTTAAACAAAAAAAGTTTAACATTATGTCTGTTAAACAAAAAAAGTTTAAAAATAATTTCTTCTGAGCATATTATATTATAGATTTAGTTAAAAGGCTGCAAAAGTATCCATCAGCATACAGTATAAAAGATTTAATTTTTTTCAGCAAATGCTGTATAATAAATTAGAGATTGTATAAGAGAACGTGACAGTATCTTTATGAAAGGCAGTCCGATAATTAGAGGCTGAAAGGAGAATGGTTATGGAAAATAATATTTGCGGAAATTGCGGCAATATCATTGAAAAGGGGAACAGATTCTGTTCAAAATGCGGCTGGGATGCAGCAAATGCTGAACCTGAAGGTAAGGCCAGACAGACTGTATTTCTTCATTCTCTAAAAATTATGAACAGAGAAGAGCATGGAAAAATTTTTAAATTGGAGAAACCCAGGATTATTATAGGAAGAAAGGATGCTGACATAATTATAAATGATTCAAAAATATCCGGAAAGCATGCAAGTCTTGAGATCTCCGGCGATAAAGCAATAATTAAGGATCTTGGAAGCTCAAACGGTACCTTCCATAATGGGAAGAGGGTTATGGAGGCTGTATTATCAGATCAGGACAAGATCAGGCTCGGTGAGACGATCCTGGAGTATAAGAAAGAAGAGGATGTGATCACCGGGGAGGAGCCTGAAAATACTGTGATGGAGAACAGCCTAATTGATTCAGGGGGGAATGAAGCTAAAACAGTCAACCTGCTGGAAATAGTCTCCGGGAAGAACAGGGGAACTGTCATAGCGCTGAATAAGAAGATTAACATTTTAGGCAGAAAGAAGGCGGATATTAATATTAATGATCCTAAAGTATCAGCAAAGCATGCAAGCATTGAGATAAATGAGGAAAATGTAGTTTTAAGGGATCTTGAAAGTGTTAACGGGGTATTTCTGGATGGGGTTAAAATAGGTGAATGCAGGATATCTCCAGGGGACATGATCACTATTGGCTCAACAGAACTGCTCTATAAAATTGCCTCTTCGGGGCTGGATTCAGAGGGGCCTGATATTGACAGTACAGTATCAGAAAGCGCTTTGAATACAAGAACCTGTTCCAAATGCGGCAATAATGCAGATCCTGATGATAAATTCTGTGCAAAGTGCGGGCATTATCTTTTAGATGACTTTAAGGATGAAAAGGAGAATATTTCTAAAGATGATGAAGAAACCAGATTGAAGCAGGAATTTCCTGATCATATTCTCCTGGTCTTATCAGGAGAAGACAGGGGTAAAAGCTTTACAATTACTAAATCTCCAACATCTGTCGGCAGGAAGAACACTGATATAATCATTAATGACCCGATGGTATCAGGAAGCCATGCAGTACTCGAGCTTATTGAAGGGAAAGCACTGATAAGGGATACAGAAAGTGCCAATGGGGTTTTTATAAATGACAGGCCTGTGACAGAAGCATATCTGCATCCTGATGACAGGATTATTCTGGGTTCTTCAGTCATTAAATACACTAAAACCCTTGTCAGTGATGAACCTACTGAAGACCAGATCTATCAGCCTGAGGAGCTCAGGGAAATTAAAGAGGATATCATTCCTGCTGAGAAGCAGGATGATAAACCAGACAGCGAAGAGATTGTATCTACAAGGCCGATAGACTCAGCACAGGAAAAAAAGCCTGTCAGAGAAACAGTTCCCAGGAAGAAGCCGAAACAGGAAAAAGGAAAGAAAAACCGCGGTTGCCTGATACTTTTCCTTATAATTGTCCTTGCAATGATATTCACTATGGCTGTCATATACATTAAAATAAAAGACACGCCCTACAATCCTCTGCGAAGGCTTGGATCATCAGTACCTGACAGAGCATATGCATATATCTTATATACGGATCTTACTATCTCTGATCACTTTTGATTAATTAATACTGATCTGTAGACAGTTTCAAAATATACAAAAAGGGGGTACAGTTTTGGCCGGATTGAAAAGAAGCAAGACCAGGGTCAAGGGATTCAATGATTCAGAGATGGATTTCCAGCTTTTAAGACAGCTTGGTTCAGTAGTGTATGGCGGAGCATCATCTGGGGAGTGCTTTTACGCAGCATCGCGAATAGAAGATGGGATCCCTGAAAGCTGGGTTATGCAGTATGAAAAATTAGCAGAAAAAGAGGAAACAGATGCAGCAGAAAGGCTGAAAAAAGGCTTTGTCATAAGTGCAAGGGATCAGTATCTGAAAGCCTGCAACAGCTACAGGGCTGCGGAGTATTATTCCCCGTGCCATGCTGAAAAGCACAGGGCACTGGGCTTAAGATCCAGAGAATGTTTTCTTGAAGCAATGAAATGTTCAGCACATACATTTGAGGAGATTATGCTTCCCTATAAGGACATTGTCCTGCCTGTCTATTTTATGAAGCCTGATGAGAATGATATAGAAAGGCCTACACTGATAATATTAAGCGGTTTTGACGGTACCAGGGAAGAGGAGTATATTGCAAGGGGAAGGGCAGGACTGGAGAGAGGGTTTAATATAGTTCTTTTCTCAGGCCCCGGGCAGATGGATACACTTCGATTTTCTCCGGATTCAGGATTTGAGCCGGATTATGAAAACCCTGCCAAGGCTGTCCTGGATTGGTGCTGGGGAAGGCAGGATGTCAGAAAGGATAAAATTTGTATGATGGGAATCAGCTTTGGGGGATATTTTGCAGTGAGAGCTGCTGCATTTGATGGCAGGATAAAAGCTCTAATTGCCAATTCTCCCATTACGGATCTTCATGCTTATATGGTTGCCTTTGTAGGGGAGGACTCTGCAGATATGAAAGATGAAGAAAATTTCAGGCTAAGTGATATTCCTGATATTCCGGACAGCATTTTACCTGTGCAGGCTAAAGAAATGAGCGCAAACCTTATAAGACGGTTTAAGCAGGATTCTTTCCGTGATGTTTTTATCTATCTGAAGCGTTTTGCCAACAGCGAATACCTGCATAATATTCATTGTCCATGCCTGGCACTCGTAGGGGAAGGAGAAGGCGGGGAGCCTGCGGTGCAGTTCAGGGAGTTTTGCGAAAAAGTATCCGGCAGTGTCACTGAATATAGTTTTTCCCAGTCAGAGGGAGCTGATTCACATTGTCAGGTCGGAAATTTAAGCTTTTCAGCTGCCGTAGCCTATGACTGGCTGATGTCTGTCTTTGGGAATGCTTCCCGATAAGGGACAATTTACATGCCAGGTACTAAGACATTTTCATATGGAGTACCGTAAGTGATGAAAATTGAGCATATCCATGATGATATTGGCATGGACACTGCCTCTATCCTTCATCTCCTCAAAGGCGCACTTGGAGGAGATGATTCACCTTTATGGCCTGCCAATCAGCGCTGGCTTCTGATGTCCGGTGATCGGCTTTTGGCTCATGTTTCGGTGCAGAGGCGGTGGTTTATTATCAAGCATCGCTATTTCGAGGGATGGTATATAGGAGGTGTCTGTGTAGAGCCTTCCTTTCAGCGAAAGGGGATCGGCACCCTGCTGATGCAGAATGTTCATGAAGACCTTTTTCTGCAGGAGCTGCCTTTTGCAGTTTTAGGCTGCAGCCCGGATATTGCTGGATTCTATAAAGGCCTGGGGTATGTCAGGATATCTGACTGTTCACTTCACATCTGCAATGAAGAACTGCTGAAAGAGGATAATACAGTAATGGGCATCAGCCTTAGCCCAGGTTTTGATATAAACCTTCTTTCCTGTGAAAGATTCCCTTTCGGGTTCATCTTTTGAGGCTGATTTATGCTGTAAAGAAAAAGCACAGGAATTGACCCAAGGTTAATTTCCGATGATTAAATGTATCCTATTTTAATCTGCTGATAAATGCATTATTCCCTTAATTCTGCAAGATCCAGCAAGAAAGCCCATATGCCAGCAGTTCTCCTTATACCTTTGAACCTGCCGCTTGGGCCTCCATGCCCGCTGGACATATCGCATTCAAACAGTATCAGGCTGTCATTGGTCTTATTCTCTCTCAGTTTGGCTGCCCATTTTGCCGGCTCCCAGTATTGGACCTGGGAATCATGAAACCCTGAAAGAATATACATATGGGGATATGGCTTTCTCTTTACATTGTCATATGGCGAATAGCTGAGCATATAATCATAGTCTTTTTTATCCTTCGGATTTCCCCATTCATTGTACTCAAATGTTGTCAGAGGGATTGATTCGTCCAGCATTGTAGTTACCACATCTACAAATGGTACGGTTGGAACCAGAGCCTTGTACAGGTCTCCCCTCATATTTGCTACTGCACCTATAAGCAAGCCTCCTGCGCTTCCACCCATCCCGAATACCCTTTCCTTATCTCCGTAGCCAATCTGCAGAAGGTTTATGGTAGAGTCTATAAAATCATAGAATGTGTTTTTCTTTTTATGGAGTTTTCCGTTCTCATACCATGCCCTTCCCAGCTCTCCACCGCCCCTGACATGTGCTATTGCAAGCAGAAATCCCCTGTCAAGAAGGCTTATTGTGCTGTTATCAAAAACTGGATCATTAGGATAGCCATATGATCCGTAGCCTTTTATTAAAAGAGGGTTATTGCCCTTGCGGAAAAGGTTTTTTCTGTATGCCAAAGAAACGGGGATCATGGTATTATCCCTTGCTTTAAGAAACAGCCTTTTAACCTGGTAATCCGATGGCTGGAAACCTCCTTTTACCTTCTTTCTTTTCATAAGGGTCCTGCTGTTTTTTACAAGGTCATATTCATAGATTTCAGGAGGAGTATTGATGCTTTGAACAGAGTACCTTAAAAGATTGGATTCTGCTTCATTAATATCAATTACATAGGCATAATATGCTTCAAGGCCGAAATCAATCCTAAAATCTGTTTTTAGATCATAGCTTAGTATCCTTATGTTTGTGAGAGCATTCTCTCTTTCTGAAAGGACCATATAATCAGAGAAAAATGCAATATCATCAATTTCAACATCTTTCCTTGAAGGGATCACTGATCTCCAGAATGCTTTTTCTGTATCATCAGAGTCTGCTGTCAGCAATTCAAAATTCCTTTTGTTAAAGCTTGCTAAAATGAAGAATCTATCATTTATGCTGTTAACTTCATATAGAAGGTTCAGTTCTCTCTTTGAAAAAAGATATGCCTGCTCCGGATTATCAGAATATAAATAATGGATTTCAGTAGAGAGTGTTGATGTGCTGATAATAAAAATATACTTTTTATCTGCAGATTCTTTTAGATAGACAGAGAAAGCCGGGTCATTCTCTTCATAAATAATGGAGCTATCAGCTGTATGTATGTTATAGGAAAGAACCCTGCATGCCCTAAGCGTGACAGGGTCCTTCTGCACAGCTATTATTCTGAGGTTATCCGATGACCAGGCTATTGAGCCGGAAAGATTTTCAAGGTTTACCTTTATCTGCTCCTCTGTTTTAAACTTTTTTATTACTGCAGTATATAAAAATCTGCCAATCCTGTCTGTTATCAGTGCAAACCATTTATTATCATGAGATGTTACTGCTTCGCCTGTAAAATAACTATGAGGCTCTGCATATTCATTCATGTCGCAGAATATTTCCTCCGGGCTGTCCAGGGATTTTTCCCTTCGGCAGAATATGGGATACTCCTTCCCCTTTTCATGCTTTTCATAATAGAAGTAATCCCCTTTCTTGAATGGAACAGATTTGTCATCTTCCTGTATCCTCGATTTTATTTCCCTGTAGAGTTTATCAGCCAGGGGCATTATATCCTTCATAACAGCTTTTCTGTAGGCATTTTCTTCCTTAAGATGGTTTATTACCTCCTGATTGTCTCTGTCATTCATCCAGAAATAGGGATCTGCTCTTTTGTCACCGTGCAATTCAAGTATTTTTGTCTCTTTCCTGGCATTGGGGGGTTTTTTTGCATAATCCATTCTATCACCTCAATATTGCTTTTTCATAATCTATAATCATATATATATTTCTATATATTTTTACTAAATCTGTCAAAATGCATTTTCTATCTCAGATATCAAAATATTTAAAAATTCTTCCCTGGCATGAATTTCACGCCATGGATAATGGCCGCACCTGAAAAGCAGATGAAAACCGATATCAATATTTGCTTCTCTGAGAGGCTTTTCAACGCCTTTATAAGGATGCGGGTCGTCTTTGCCATGTATTACTACTATTTTTGCATCAACCTTGCCTGCAAGATTTAGCAGACTGCCTGATCTTCTAAGCAGTAAGGCTTCCGACCATATCGACCTGTATAGTCTTATATCAATCTTCAGGGGATTTTCGCTGCTTTCCGGCAGTATGCTGTAATTATCTGCTTCAGAAATAAGCCTGGCAAATTTCAACAGATATGAATTATCATCAGGTGTTTCAGCTATTTTAACCATCAGGTCAAAATAGGCCTTTTTACCATATTTATCCAGTTTATCGAGCCTCTTTCTCTCGATACAGGGAACATATCCTTCATTAAATGGCCCGCTTGATACCAGTATCAGCTTTTTAACAATATCAGGGTAAGCCGAAGCAAATATTATAGACAGCCATGCACCCCAGGAATGCCCTATAAGTACCACCGGGCTGTCAGGGAGCAGATCACGCAGTTCTGATACAAGCTCGTCTATGCTTTCCCTGGTCTGAAAAGGCTCAATTGTGCCAAAGTACCTGCCGAGCTCTGAAGCAAGGTCAGCAACGCTTCCTGTTGCTCCCGGGCCTCCATGGACAACTGCAACCCTGTATGGAGGCAACCCGTGCAGACGCCTGTTTGTTTCTTTATAAGGCATATCAAAAGCACCATATATCTAAGAAACAGTAAATATCTTCATATCTTCCAAAAATCATCAGAACCTGATTTTCCTTTCCTGTTTATGATTATATTCTAATAAATGGACCTTCATTCGCAAATTTAAATTATAGAAGTATTATGCTTTTTTAGCTCCGGGCATTCAAGCATATAAGCTGTAATCTCATTTTCCAGATCCCGCATTGGTTTTCTAAACATGAAAAAGCCTATAAGGCTGGCAGACAGAACCCTGGCAAAAGCATCGGGGGAAATCTGCAGAATCTTCAGCTGAATGCTTTTTCCCCTTTTTATTAATCTTATCCCGGTTCCTATATAGGCTGATTTTCTTACAACAATATCCAGGCCAATTAATTTTGAAGGGTATATCTTATATTTTTCCCCGTACTTTTTATTTAATATTTTAATTATATCATCCGGCTTTATATCGGGATTACAGTCTATATCAATATTTGCCATTTAAATCTCCATCATCATGGTCTTGATATAAAATAATATAAATCATTAATTCATAATTTGTACAAAAATAACGGATCTGTTTATATCTGATCTAAAGCGCTTTTATATATTCATTTATTGTCAGCATGTACTTCTACTGGTATCCCCTGTAAAAAAATTTCTGCCGAAGGTTACAAATAGACTGCTTGAAAAACCTGGGGAAACAAGACTGGCTTCCGTATTATACCATATTGAAATTCAATATTGCAAAACAGGAAACCCTGCAGTATAAATTAACGTACAAATATGAAATTCAATAAGGGAAATTATACTTGAGCCAGTACACAGGAGAAATACTTGCATTATCCACCGCCTTCTGCTGGTCTATAACAGCTCTCTCCTTTGAGTCAGCAGGGAAAAGGGTAGGTTCCCTGAGCGTAAACTTTATAAGGCTTGTTATGGCCTTCTTCTTTATAGGTTTTCTTAATTTATTAAGAGGAATGGCTTTTATTCCTTCAGGCCTTGACAGCAAAGCATGGGTATATCTTGGTATAAGCGGTGTTATAGGGTTTGCTCTTGGTGACCTGTTTTTGTTTCAGGCTTTTATTGAGATAGGCGCAAGGCTGTCAATGCTGATAATGAGCCTTGTCCCTCTTGTGACCACAGTAATTGGGATTTTTGCCTTAGGAGAGATGCTTGCGCTCTCTCAGTGGATCGGAATGTTTTTTACCATATCAGGTGTGGTCATGGTGATATTATTCCGCAAAAAAAGCAGTGACGGGGATATAAAAAAATCAAGCCTTCTTAAAGGATGCCTGTTTGCATTTGGAGGTGTTCTCGGACAGTCAACGGGGCTCATCTTCAGCAAGCTTGGCATGCGCACATTTGATGCCTTTGCAAGTACCCAGGTCAGAATAATTGCAGGGATTTTCAGCTTTATAATTATTTTGAGTACAGGCAAACGCTGGCATCGGGTAAAGTATGCTGTTAAACAGGCCACAGCAATGCTTCGGATCTCCACCGGCGCCTTTTTCGGGCCTTTTCTGGGAGTATCATTAGGGCTCCTGGCACTTCATTATACTACAGCCGGAGTAACTGCTACATTGAATTCGGTGGTTCCAATCCTCATCATACCGCCTGCTGTGATCCTTTTTAATGAAAAGGTCAATATGCCTGAAATAACAGGAACCTTTATTGCTGTAATGGGGGTTGTGTTCATGTTCCTTTAGTATTATTGAGCATGAAATTGAATTTTATTGTTCCTGCTTCCTGCTTGCATGTACAGACAATAAAAAATATAACTGCAATATTGATTTATATGATTATAATGCTATTATTCTTTATATAAATATTGGCAGGGATGGTTAGAAACATTGGAAAAGCCGGATATTCCGAAAGAACACAGTCTTATTCATTTAATATACTGCTCTGCAGCAATAAGGCCCATGGACAGTGAAGATCTTGGCATCCTTCTTAAAAATGCAAGAAAGCATAATTCAGAAAATAATATAACAGGTATTCTTCTTTATGTAGAAGGTAGCTTCCTGCAGGTCCTTGAGGGTGATGCATCAAAAGTTGACAGGCTTTTTAGGGAAATTTCAAATGATAAACGCCATGACAGCATAACCCTGATAATACGGGAACCCATCGCAGAACGCTCCTTCGGTGACTGGACCATGGGATATGCCGATGTCTCACCTGAACAGCTGGATCAAATAGTCGGTATAAATGATTATTTTGCCCGCAGGGAAACATTTATAAATATCAGCCCAGGACGAGCCCGCAAAATACTCTCAGCCTTCATGGACGGCTACTGGCGTTCATCTATAACAGGCCCTTCTCCTGCTGTCCCTGCCCAGGAGATCTCAAAATCCCGGGCTGTTCTTAGTGATAATTTCTATTCTTTTGCCTTTCAGCCGATAGTGCATACTCCTTCAAATACTATCTACAGCTATGAGGCATTACTCAGAGGCAGGGAGAATCAGCCTGCAGGATCTGTACTGGAAAAGGTACCTGCTGAAAAAAGGGTTGAATTCCATGAGCAATGCCGCATTGATGCTGTTTCCATGGCAAGGAGGCTGGGTATCAGGACCAGGCTCAACATAAATTTTCCCCCTTCAAACATTAATAGTTCACCCACTGCCATTACATCCATACTGAAAGCTGCAGAACAAAACATTATCAAGCCTTCAGATATTATCCTCGAGATACTGGAAAGCGAAATAATCAAGGATTATGAGCAGTTCAGGGAAAATATTATTGACTATCGCCGATCCGGGATGGCTTTTGCACTCGATGATTTTGGTGCCGGGTATGCAGGGCTGAACCTTCTTGCAGAATATCAGCCTGATTTTGTAAAGCTTGATATAATGCTGATAAGGAATATTGAAAAAAGCGGGCCAAGGCAGGCAATCATACATGGTATTATCAGAACATGCACAGGACTCGGGATCGATATTATAGCTGAGGGGGTTGAAACACCTGAAGAATATGCCTGGTTAAAAAACCAGGGCATAGAATATTTTCAGGGTTTTCTTTTTGCCAGGCCTGCTCTTGAAAAGCTGCAAAAAGATATTTTTTTCCCTGGTTCCTGAATAGATGAATAACTGGATAACAATAAAAAGGCTATTGTCAGGTTAATGCCGTTTTACAGCAAAATACAAATGAGCAGTTAAATTAAATCCTCCAGTTTTTCAGGTCTTTATGAAAAATAACAGATGACCAGGAACATTAATACATACCGGAATATAAATATATAAATTTTATTTTTTAGGATTATTTATTTTACTATAATTCATAGTAAAAGATGCTTAAAAGGAGGGAAGGAATGAATTTTGAAATTAAAAGAAGGAGAGCCTTTACTGTTGCAGGTGTGCTTTACAGGGGGAAAAATGAGAACCAGGAAATAACAAAGCTGTGGAACGAACAGTTCTTTAAGGATATTAACAGCCTTAAGAATACTGCAGATCATGGAATCTATTATGGTGTGTGCGATAATTATAATTGTGAAACAGGGGAGTTCGAATATATTGCAGGAAGAGAAGTAAGCTGTGTTTCGGAAATCCCTGAGAAAATGTCCTTAAAAAATATTCCTGAACAGAGTTATGCAGTTTTCAAGACGACTCTGCCAGAAATGCTTTCGTGCTACAATAATATCTACGAGGAATTCAGGAAACAAAATGAGTTTAAGATTGTTTCCGGGCCATCATTTGAATATTATCCAGAGCATTTCTGCGATGGCCAGAAGGTTTATATCTATATACCAGTTGAGAAGTCGGACGAGGAATAGGCTTCAGGCAGGGTGTTTTAGATATAGTTCTAAGCATATTGCCTGAAGATCATAATCCTGGGATATTCAATTTTTTTATTTTAATTGTGATAAATTTTTTTATTATATCAGGGAAATGAATTAATTATTTATTGCATACCAAAACCAGGCAAAACTATTTAATCTGGCATGGAATTAAAAAAAAATTTAGTATTATGAGAAGGAGGGTCCAATGAAATTAGAAAATATCTCTGCTGAAATCTTTGAAAGGATGAGGGGAAAAAGGCCTCTTGTCCATCATATAACAAATTTTGTAGTAATGAATGATACAGCAAATTTTACCCTTGCAATAGGTGCCTCGCCAATAATGGCACATTCATGCAATGAACTGGATGACCTGACCAGTATTTCAGGTGCATTGGTCATAAACATAGGCACGCTTGGAACTGAATGGGTTGACTCGATGAATATTGCAGCTGAGCATGCAAACAAAAAAGGAGTACCTGTTCTTCTTGATCCAGTAGGTGCCGGAGCTACTCTTTACAGGACAGAGGTTTCGAAAAATATGCTTAGCAGGCATAAGATATCTGTATTAAAAGGAAATCTGGGTGAAATATCCAGCCTTACAGGCCTTGGAGGTATTGTATCGGGTGTTGATTCATTAGGGGGAGGAGAACCGGCGGATGTGGTAAAAGAGTCATTCAGCAGGTATAAAACCATAACAGCTGTTACAGGGAAAAATGATTATGTCAGTAATGGAAAGGAAATATATATAATTAAAAATGATTCAGAATACCTTCCCAGGATCACAGGCAGCGGATGTATGGCTGGATCTATAATTGCAGCATTCCTGGCTGTTGAAAAGGATTATGCACTTGCAACAGCCTGCGGCCTGGGTATATACAGTATGGCAGGAGAGATGGCTGAAAGGTCAGGGGTAAAAGGGCCGGCAGAATTCAGGATGAGATTCATGGATACAGCTTATAATCTCAGCCCCGATGATATTGTCAGGAATATCAGGATTGAAAAGCTTGAGATATGAAAAATCCGGATTACAGGCTATATTTTATTGCGGATCCTGAGATTACAAATAACCGGGATATTATCGAAATTACTGAAACAGCACTCAAAACAGGGGTAAATATGCTGCAGCTCAGAGCAAAGAAACTTGGCGGGCATGATCTTTATACCCTTGCCCTGAAGCTTAAAAGGCTATCCGATATATTTGGGATTCCATTTGTAGTAAATGACAGGATTGACATAGCCCTTGCTGTATATGCAGATGGAGTCCATCTTGGACAGAGTGATATCCCGTGCAGGGAAGCGAGGAGGATCCTTGGCCCAGACAGGATTATAGGCATAACAACGGATAATACTGGAGAACTTGAAAGGGCATATTCTGATGGTGCTGATTATTCGGGTTATGGTGCAATATTTTCAACTGCGTCAAAGACAGACACAAGGGAGAAAAATGTCGGTATTGAAGGCCTGGAGAAATTCTGCAAAAAGAGTGCTATGCCTGTAATTGCAATAGGAGGAATAAACAGGTCAAATGCATATGACTGCATAAAAGCCGGAGCTTCCGGAGTAGCTGTGATCTCAGCAATCAGCCTTGCTGACAATGTTGAAATGGCTGTAAAACAATTACTGGATGAGGTCAGAAGATAATCTGTTTGGCGCATAATATGATAAAATTGATATATCTTCAGCACTGGCCAGGATACATGGAAGCATTAAATACAATTTTTGGGTAAAGGGAAATATTTGATGGAGTTAACGCTGTTATTCCTGGTACCCTGTTTTCTGAAAGATGCCATTTCCCTGCAGGGCTGATAAAGGCAGTGATGGTTTTAATATTTGTTGTTTTATTCAGCTGATGGTGTAATATTATATAAAGAAAGCTATTTTTTAGGGGGTTATTTTATGCTAAGAGTAAAATTGTTTTTTTTGATTGTTTTATTGGCATTCTCAGGAATTATTCTGGGTGATGAAATAAGTTTTAGTGTAGATCTTGATGCAGACAGCGTATCGATTGAATCCAGTGATAATTATGATATAATCAGATACAGGGATGCTGATGCTTACTCCTTTGCAAAGCCTGGAGAGCCGGATATCCCAGCATATATTGTAAGGGTTCTTGTCCCTGCTGATTGCATAATTACAGATGTCAGGATCACCAAACAAAAGAAAACCAACCTTGGCAGGGTTGCTCCTTACCCGTATCAGGGCCAGCATCCTGTTTCACTGCCTGCTCCGGAGTTCTATCCTCCTGATAAAGAGGTATACACAAGCGGTCTGGTATTCCCGTCAGAAAATATTATCATGCATTCAATAAGTAAGACCAGGGGATTTCATATCCTTAGTTTCTCATGGGTTCCCTTTGAATATGATACAGCTTCAGGCGAGCTTACTTTCTATGATTATGCGGGATTCGAGATAGAATATGCACTGAAAAAGGATGACAGCAGCATTGAATACAGACCAAATAAAATATTTAATGAAATAATTAAAAGCTCTGTAGTTAATCCTGATGATTTCATGTGTTTCTATTCCTCAAAATATGATACTGTGCGCAGGGCCACTGATTATGATATGCTCATAATCACCACAGATACACTAAAAACAGCTGCTCAGAGCTATGCAAGCTACAGGCAGACTGAAGCAGGCATAATATCCGTAATAAAGACAGTATCGGAGATTGAATCGGAATATACAGGTGCTACTACACAGCTTAAGATAAAGAACTGCATTTACGATTATGTTCAGAACAGCAATATCACCTATGCCTTCCTTATAGGCGACGGAGGTTCTGATTCATCCTACAGCGTTCCTGATCAGAATGTTTATGGTAATGTAGATGGTTATTATATAGATAATACAATACCGGGTGATATATTCTACAGCTGTTTTGACAATCAGTTCGACTGGAATGCAGACGGAGATACAAAGATCGGAGAAATGAGCGTAGATAATGCTGATATATCGCCTGATGTACTCATAGGGAGGCTGGCAGTAAGGACAGCCCAGCAGATCACTGATTATATGAACAAGGTTGGGACCTATATAGCAGCTTCTGATAATCCGTCTTTTCTTGAAAGCCTGCTCCTATCCGGGGTGACGCTGTGGAACTACGGGGATGCTGAAGCAAAAAGCGAGAAGATGTATGATGAGTATATTGCACCCTACTGGGATTATCATCAGAAATATACCCTTTATGACTCTGTTGGCTCTGTTACAGTTGCAACACTGTCTGATATGCTTAATAACAGCATGAATTTCTTTCATATGGCAACCCACGGCAATGTTACTATATGGGGGATGGAATCAGGAGCTGACTTTGATTCAGGTGATGCACTTGCACTTACCAATATTCCCGGGACAGTAGTTACTATTGCCTGTATTACAAATGCTTTTGACCCTGAGGTCAGCGGGGCATCCGATCCATGCCTCGGGGAGGCCTTTGCCAGGAATCCTGACGGTGGTTCTGTCGTATATATAGGGGCTTCACGATACGGGTTCGGTATCGGTACTATGAATGACCATGGTTCTTCCTTCCAGTATAATGACCATATATTCAAGCATATACTTCAGGATACATTCGATCATTATATAGGAAGCGCATTTACACAAGCAAAGATAGATATGGTCGGTACAGCTAACTCAGAAGGGGTCTTCCGGTGGGTTCATTTTGCCCTAAACTTTATGGGCGACCCATCATTGATTGCATATAAAGAGGTTGAAGGAAATGTAAGCCCTCCATCCAATTTTTCAGCTGAAGGCGTTTCAACCTCCCAGATAGATTTAAGCTGGCAGAAGAATGATGAAAATAATGATGTAATGCTGCTATGGTCCCTGGATGGAGTTTTCGGAACCCCTGTAAACGGTACATCTTATAATGAGGGTAATACTGTGCCCGGAGGCGGAACAGTGCTGTATAAAGGAAGTTCAACAACCTGCAGCCATACCGGCCTGATGTCAAGCACGATATATTATTACAGGGCATTTTCCTACAATATGCTCTCTGAATACTCTGCAGGGCGCAATACTAATGCTGCCACATTCTGCGATGTCATAAATACGCTTCCATACTCTCAGGATTTCAATGATTCAACAGAGCTTCCTCTCTGCTGGGAGATTATTGACTATGAGGGCAACGGGCAGGTATGGCAGTTCGGTGTCATAAACGATGGGCTTAGCGGTACCACCGGAAATTATGCATATCTGGACAGTGACGGCTACGGCTATAACGGTTCCCAGGATACGGACCTTATTACGCCTGTCCTGGACCTTACCAATTATATAAATGTTGAGATATCCTTTACACACTATTTCAGGCAATACTCATCAGCATCAACCGCTACCTTTGCCTACAGCACGGATAACGGGGCAAACTGGACTGATGTGCAGTCCTGGACAGCCACTACATCCAATCCTGTCTCTTTCAGCCAGGTAATAGCGGAGGTCGCCGGCCAGCCACTGGTCAGGTTCAAATGGCATTATACAGGGAACTGGGCATATTACTGGTGTGTTGATGATGTCTTAATAGATGGAGACTTGAACGGTGATCTATATTCAGTTTCTCTTTATGCAGACCCTGATGATATAGGGGTTGTGCTGACAGGTGCAGGGAACTATGCAGCCGGTTCAAATGTTTCCATAGGTGCAAGCCATTCAAGCTACTCTTTTGTGGAGTGGACAGGCTCATCAGCGGATGTGGCTCTTCTGAATGATCCCTATTCATCTGCTGCAAGCTTTACCATGCCGGAAAGGAATGTATCCCTGACAGCTGTTTTTGAAGAGGTATCATATACTGTCTCACTTTATGCAGACCCTGATGATATAGGGGTTGTGCTGACAGGTGCAGGAAACTACTCAGCCGGTGCAAATGTTTCCATAGGTGCCAGCCATTCGAGCTACTCTTTTGTGGAGTGGACAGGTTCAACAGCGGATGTGGATCTTCTGGATGATCCTTCTTCAGCTTCTGCAAATTTTACCATGCCGGCGAGGAATGTATCCTTAACAGCTGTCTTTACTGAAGATATTCCCGAACCAGCAGTTCCTGTATTCCGGTTTTTCAACACTGCACGAGGCGGGCACCTCTACACGATCAGTGAAACTGAGAGGGATTATATAATTGAGAACCTTCCGCAGTGGACATATGAGGGCATAAAATTTGCTGTATATGAAAACCAGGCCTCTGGCAGTACAGCAGCATACCGTTTCTTTAATACAAGAACAGGCATTCATATCTATACCATAAGCGAGACGGAGAGGGATGCTATAATGGAGCTTCCCCAGTGGAACTATGAGGGTATTAAATTTTATGTCCATGAAAACCATGCTGAAAATACAATACCTGTTTACCGTTTTTTCAACCATGTCCGCGGAGGCCATTTATATACTGTCAGCGAGACGGAAAGGGATGCAGTGATGCAGCTTCCCCAGTGGACTTATGAAGGTATCCCATTCTATGTTTTTCCTTATACCAGATAAATTATGAGTGAAGCAGAAGGGGAGACCCTTTTGCTTCACCTATCTCAACGGATTGACAGATATAATCCGGTTCTTCTGCCGGGATCCTTAATATAAATTATTATCTGCCCGTCATACAGCAGCTGTAAACATAAAAACAAAGGCCACTGTCAAAAGCTTATGAGGGTAAAAGGCCTGTCCATATATGCGATTTTCAACCCTGATCGGGGATGAATATGATAAATGCCTTTTTATGATCTGTTTGTGGCATAAAGCTGAACAATACCTGCTTTTTCCAGATAACTAAAAATAAAGGGATGCACGGATAAATGCGCTGTCCGGAAGAGGGCCGTACTCGCTTTTATCCCTGCCGGAGAATATGTTTAGGGCAATATCAATGCTTAGATTTGGATGAAGGTCGATGCTTACCCAGGGAATGGATATGAAACTGCTGTCATCAAGGTTGATTATACCGCTGTATATTATCTGGATAAGTTCCGTAAAGGAGTATTTGCAGCCTATCATCAGGTAATTTCTGTTAATATGCTGTTTTTTGCCAATAAACCTGAGGAAATAATCATCAGGGGTAATATCATCACTGCCATTCTTTATAAATATGTATTCTGCAATAATATAAAAGCCGTTTAAGAAGGTATGGTCTGAGCCCAAAAGATATTTGTTATTTTCAGAATCCTCCAGATCAATAAGTGTCTCGTTCCAGATTCCTATATTACCTATCTCACCGGTAAAATCAAAGGATATATAATTATTCCGGATATTGAAACAGCTATTGGTCTCAATATCATAATCAAGGCTGTTTATATGCTGAAACCCCAGAGAGAAATCAAAATTAAAGAATGTTTTTCTGGCCCTTATTACAAATGAGGGATCCTCTGTACCATTTGCATAGGCAGTGATCAGATTGAAAATACCATTTATCCCAATGGGTATTTCATATTTTACTGCATCGACTCCTGAAACAGTATAGGTAGGTTCGGTCTCCATCTTTTCATGCAGTATGTCTGTAGGGTTCCATGTGTACCCGGTACCCCACTGGAGCTGTTGTTTGCCGATTGTAAGGGATGACCTCCCGAAAGAGTATGTAAAATAGGCATTCTGAAGGTCGTAAGTTTCATCCAGTTCAATATCCTGGACAGGATAGGATTCTATAACAGAGCTATCTATATATTCAGGGAAATAGTCTGATATATTAATTTTTCTATGCCCGTGGTATGTGCATAATGCATAGTCTACCCTGAAATACAGTGATCTTGAAGGTTTATAGGTCAGTGTGAGCCTGAGTTTATTATAATCCATTGACTTAAATGTATCTCCAGCATAACAGGATGTAAGCTGATTTTCAAAATAGCCGCTGAAGATGAGATTATCTGGCAAACTGACAGCTTTTGCTGGAATGGCAAAAATAATAATTAATGAAACCGCTGCAATTATTTTCATGGCTTTGTAAGGTTTGAAAGAGAGAAAATGCTCTCATCAAGCTTTATGCCTATTTGTATGTCCTTGATTTTTATCTCTGTATAAGAGTCATTACTGAGTTTGTTTATCATTTTCATATACATTGGATATGGCTTTTCATCGATGAGCTTAATATCCGACAGGAAGAATTCTTTAAGCAGTATTCCACTTCTTGCATACAGTTCTTCCTTTAAGGGGACATACCATTCGGTATCAACCCAGATTATCATTTTCTGGTAGGCAACATCCACATTCTCTTTTGCATCAAGGGCAATCTTATATACCATTCTTTCTTCATATTTTGTTTCCTCGATAAGCGAATATGTGTAATTATCAATTATTGAAACATCCTCTGATATGTCCTCATAGGAAAAATCTGAACCCATCATGCCCTGTCTGAGCATGTGTCCCCTTATCTGCCTGGTCCTTCCTGATGCAGGAAAATAAAGCCACATTGACTTGCCCTGTTTAAGGAATTTTGTGCCTTTTTCCCTTGCAGGGGCAGTGTATTCAAAGAAGGCATAGTCATTTCCTTTTGTAAATGATATGAAACTGAAAGTCCTTGGTGATGTGTCTTTGATTGTTATTGTCATTTCAATCTCTGACCTGGATGATTCCGTCATCATGTTCTCATCAACCTTTTCAAGTATTTCCCCGACATCCGTTTCCGGATATATATGCATGCATAACAGCATAAATAATAAAAAAAACATCAGCAGTCTTTTCATTCCATTTCTCCTTGCTATAAAGATCTGAGAGCTTCGCTTGGGCTTACCCTTGAAGCTTTTACGGAAGGATAGATGACTGACAGAATTGAGATTAAGGCACCCAATATAAATCCGTATATAATATGAATAAGCTGAAAATCTGCATACAGCCTCGAGGGAAGCAGCCAGCCTCCCAGGCTTTTCATTATGGATTCCGCTTCTATGCCGATATTCTCAAGGTATCCGTATGCAATCCCGAATCCAAGCATGCTTCCAAGTACAGAACCGATTAATCCAATTATAATGGATTCAAGCATAATCATCTTCATTATATCGGCCTGTGTCATGCCAAGAGCTCCTAAAATACCTATTTCCCTGGTTCTCTCAAATACAGCCATCATCATCGTATTAAGGATGGTAAGCCCGGAGACAATACCAAAGGTAAGCATTATCAGGATTTTCGTAACATCATAGGATCCAAGGAAACCCTTAATGCTGTTCTCTTTCTGCCAAGGGATATAGCATAAATCTTTCTGGGCATCCAGTTCCTTAAGGCTGTCTGCTAAAGAAACTGCAGAATCCGGGTCATTAATGAAAAGAAGGATCTCTGTTGCAGAATCATCCATGTAGAGCAGATCAGAGCCATTTTTAAGGGAGATATAGAACAACCCCCTGTCCATTGCATTAATGCCTGATTCAAATATTCCAGTGATGGGGTACTCCATCAGATTTGGGGTGAAATTTACTGTTTTTACAAGAAAACTGATATTATCACCTACATCAGCTCCAAGTTCCTCTGCTGTCTTAATTCCAATAATCACACCATCATTGCTGTCCTTAAAATAGCTTCCCCTTACGATATAATCCTTTATCCTGGACGTATGGCTTTCACTGTCAGGGTCGAAAGCTATACCCAGCGCATCAATGTAATTATTGCCATGCTCAACCTGTGTCCCAAAACGGATCCTTGGATTTATCTCTGTTATTTCAGGATTGTTCTTTAGCCTGCTTATCATATCTGAGATATCGGGTATATTGAAATGTATCGGGAGAAGCCTCTCCTTTTCCAGATAAAATTTGTTTACTATCCTTATATGTCCTGAAGTTACCCTTATTGTATTATCAATCAGGCTTCCAATAAGCCCCTCCATCCATCCCTGGATAATAACAAAAGCTGCAATAGATATTGTTATTGCAGCAATGGTAAGCAAAGTCCTCCTTATATTTCTATAAATATTTCTGTAAGCAATCTTAATAATATAAAGCATATCGCGGCTCCTAATGTCAGTAATGCCTTAGTGCTTCAACAGGCTTCAGCTTTGAAGCTTTTTTTGCAGGGATATATGCAGCAAAGACAGCTATTGTGACTGAAATTAAAAAAGAAAACAGGAAAATCTCCGGCCTGATGCTGCCGTATACATAATCCTTTACTATATAGCCTATATCCATATCGCCGTAAACCTTCCCGATATTAAACCCATATATGGAAAAAGGTATCATAAAACCCAGACCTAACATATTACCGGCAATTGAGCCAAAAAGGCTGATTATTATTGCCTCCAGTAGAAACAGCATCCTGATCTGGATATCAGTCATGCCCAGTGCCATTAATGTCCCTATTTCCCTGAATCTTTCATATACTGCCATTATCATTGTATTAGCAATGCCGACGATGATGATCAGAAGAAGTACTGACATTATAATTACAGTTCCGGTATTCTTTGTATTCTTTAGGCTCATGAAATCTTCCGACTGTTTTATATATGTAGCAGTCTGCATGCTTGTGAATCCGCTGCTGTTTAGCCTGGCTAATATTTCCTCAGATCTCTGCCCAATGTCTTTTGATGATGAAAGCCTTATTGCAATCTCTGTGCACTTGTTTTCAAGAGAAGTCAGCTTCTCTATATAATCAAGGGATATATAGACTGCAGAATTATCAATATCAGGATGGTTGGTGTCTATTATGCCTGCGACCTGGCATGACAGGGCATCATAAATACCTTTTATGTCGCGAAATTCAATTATAAGAGGGGACCCTATGCCTGCATTGAACAGCTTAGCAAGCTTGCTTCCAATCAAAACGTCATTTTCCAGATGAATATATCTGCCTACGGCAATCGCATCCCTGAGGCTGAACACATCTTCATCAAGGGATGTATCAATAGCTGTAACAAATACTGGAAGCTCAGCCCTGCCGTCATAAATTCTTCCCGGAAAATAAAGCCTTGGGACAGCGCCTTTTACTGTCCTTACATTTTTGATATTTTCCAGAACCGGAACATAATCAAAAGAATAGTCAAGCGGAGTCCTGTTTCTTTCAGGCCAGTACCCTTGCCTGAATATTTTTAAGTGGCCTGTATCATATCTTATAAGATTGTCAACGGATTGAGAGTTAAAAGCCTGAAGCAGGCCTTCAAGGAATATAAAGTAAAATATGCCTATTGATATTGTGATAATAGTAATAAGGGTTCTCTTCTTGTGCCTGAAAATATTCCTGAAGGCAACCTTAACCAGGAAAAACATGGTCAGGCCTCTCTCTTAATATCATCTATAACAAGCCCATCCTTAAGTTTTATAAGCCTTTGGGCAAATTGCATGACAATAGGATCATGTGTAGAAAATATAAAAGTGGTCTGTATCTCCTGGTTCAGTTCTTTCATTAAGCTCAGCAGCTTTAATGCTGTTTCAGAATCAATATTTGCCGTTGGCTCATCAGCAAGAACAATGGCAGGATTCTTGACAAGTGCCCTGGCTATGGCGACTCTCTGCTGCTGTCCACCGCTCAGCTCAGCTGGCCTTCTGTGAGCTGCATCAGACAGCTCAACCCTGTCTATGAGTTGATTTACTCTTTTTTCAGCCTTACTGGATTTTATGCCCTGCAGAATCAGGGGAAATTCAATATTCTCGAATGCGCTCAGGACAGGAATAAGATTAAAACTCTGAAATACAAAACCTATATTGCGGTTCCTGAAATTTGCCAGTTTTTTCCCCTTTAGGCTGGTAATATCCGTATTATTATAAAAGATGCTTCCCTCAGTCGGTTCATCAATACAGCCTATCAGGTTAAGGAGGGTTGATTTGCCTGAGCCTGAAGGGCCTGCTACGGAGATGAATTCTCCATCGCCTATTTGAAGGTTAATTCCCCTCAGGGCCTTTACTGTTACCTTAAGAGTATTATAATACCTCTTTACATCTTTAAGTTCTATTGACATTTTATAATCCTTTGCAGACAGTCAGCATATTGTTCTTTTTATTTTTATTCTTTTATAATATCATAATACATGGATTTGTTTAGCATATTTTGATACAAAGATTGCAGAATAATATTAAATCAGACTGTTCAGGATAATTTCTGAAATCTTTCATTATCAGGATGATGATAAGATACAGGTTTCAATAAATGGAAATAGGTGCAAGAAAAAGGATGCGGCAGAATAGGTTCTGAGAGAGTTAGAGAAAGCTGACAAAAAATCGGAATTTTCATTTATAAAAAAATATTATTAAAAAATGCTGAGGACAGTGCTTGGATATCCAGCTGAAAAACTTGATGAATCTACAAGGCAGTTAATCCTCAAAGGGCATTATTAAAAAAAGGGGTGATTGCACAATGAAGGTATTAGGAATTAATGGAAGTTCAAGAAGGGATGGTAATACAGCATGCCTGATAAATGCTGTATTCTCAGAGCTTAATAAGGAAAAAATAGAAACAGAGCTGGTACAGCTTGCCGGGGAAAATATATACAGCTGCAGGGCTTGCAGGGGATGCAGGGATAATATGGACAAAGCCTGCATTATTAAAGAGGATGTAATAAATGAGATAATTGATAAAATGGTCAGGGCAGACGGGATTATTCTAGGCAGTCCAACCTATTTTGCAAATATCAGCTCTCAGATGAAAGCCTTTATAGACAGGGCAGGGCTTGTCGGCATGGGCAATGGCTATCTGTATAAGAGAAAACCTGCTGCAGCCGTTGTAGCTGTCCGCAGGGGGGGAGGCATTGATGCATTTAATGCATTGAACCATTTTTTTCTTATAAACCAGATGATAATTGTAGGTTCAAGCTATTGGAATATATCGTGGGGACAGGCACCGGGGGATGTCCTGAATGATGAGGAAGGAATGATGACCATGAAGAACCTGGGCAGGAATATGGCCTGGCTGATGAAGAAGCTTGGTTAGACTTTAATTCTAAAAGGAGAATCATTATGCATTATGCGGGGTTTTTTACCAGATTTATAGCTTGCATCATTGATGCTTTAGTATTTCTGTTTGTATTTGCAGTCACAGGGTTTTTTACAAAATTTATAGAAGCAATGCACGGGAATTTTTTTGCAGGTTACCTTACAAGAGAACTTGGTGTTTTTGCTACAGTTATAGCCTGGTTATATTTCGCACTGATGGAGTCCTCTAAATATCAGGCAACGGTCGGGAAAATGATACTAGGCATAAAGGTTACTGATCTGGAAGGTAATAGAATTGATTTCCTTAAAAGCACACTCAGGTTCTTTTCAAAATATATATCAGGCTTTATTTTAATGTTAGGGTACATCATGGCATTATTTACAAAAAAGAAGCAGGCCCTGCACGATATCATAGCAGGCTGTGTAGTAATAGCCAGATGCAGGGATAGGCATTTAGAATCAAATGGAACTGAACAGGATTAAGAAAGGCAAGCGGCTTTAACAAAAAAAAATGATATTATCGCAATCGTTTCATGAGATGTTTTACGGACCGGTCCTTATAGAGTTTGATGTTCCTTTTGAATGGATACAGAAAAGGCATTTCCAGGCTCTCAAGGAGCAAAAGCTCTTTTTTACCCGTATATTCTTCAGGTTGCTTTTAATATTGCCCATCATCATTCTGTCTGCTTATTTGATTACAAATCAGTGCTTCAATGTAGCTTTGGATTTAATCAATGTGATCTTGTATTCTGCATTTATATTTTTTATTGCCTCATTAATGCCGCTGATAGTATTTAAGTGGTTCCCTCAGCTTATTAGGCCTTTGCCTTATAAAATCAAGATGAGGAAAAGGGGCCTATTTAAATCATATAAACTCCAGAGCCGCCTCCTTTCAAGAAGAAAGGATATATTGTCATATTTTATAGAATCTGACAGGGAGTATAGCATTCTGAGCTTTAATATAAGAAGAGCTTTATTCATTAAAAAGAGGCTGAGTTTTGCTTTCAACCCAGAAATTACAAATCCTGTAATTATCGAAGATTTTATGAAAGATTTTGGACTGCCTAATGCTGCTCCTGCTGATATAAATGCAACTGATGAATAATGTCCCTTGCTTTTTCTGAAAAAAAGCCAAGGCATGAATAACGGTCAATTGCCGTAATTTTTTACTGCTGATGCTATTTCTTCCGCAATGATCCGGTTTCCAATCTCATTATAGTGACAGCAGGCATCAATATAGATAGTATCTTCTATATCACTGAAGATCTCAGTGAGGTCATGAAAGCATATATTATTATCCCGAAGCTTTTTACCATTATCCCTTAAAAACGGGTATCCCTGAATTACACCTGTTCTGTATGGATGGTTTTCGTCATAAGCGCTCTTTTGCTCTTCAGGGGAGAGTGTTTTGTCTTCTGTATACTGATTTGGCTGGAGAAAGTGGAAATATGCTATGTTATTGCTACTGCAGATTCTGTAAAGCTGTATTGAGGCATTATACCATATTTCAGCAAGCCTGGAATATAGGTCATTATTATCAGTGTATTGGAAAGACGGTCCTGTTATCATATATGTGCTTTCTTCCGCTGTATATTCTGATAAAATCAGTTGATTTTCATAGATCTCCCTGGTGCTCATCCTGTTAATATAGCTCCATACCAGGTTCAATGATATGCTGTATCTTAGCGGGAATGAGTTGAAAATTCCGGCTATCAGCCTTCTTCTTTTTCTGAGGGAATGTATTCTTTCAACAGTGTATCTCATTTCACCTTCCAGCACATCGCTGACACGCATATACCAGTTCCTCGGGTAAAAAGGATTTACATTCTTGGGCAGATTTTCTGAAGGCGGAAGGGCTACTTCGTTAAAACCGTCAATATTTATTATAATATCAAATTCAGCTCCAAGAGTAAGGAGGTAGCTTAGCAGAAGCACCTGCTGGGGTTGTTTATACCCTCCGAGAGCAAGCCTGATAAAAACTATATCCTTATTAGAAAATAATGGGTGCTCCATCAGGCTGTTTCTCAAAGAATCCTGGCCTAAAACAGAAAACCAGTAGGCAACTGATCCACCTGTGATTCCTATAATTATCCTGTCCCTGTTTTTTTTTAATATTGGGGATTTATCATCCAGGAATCCATAATCTGAAATTGGAAACCCGTGATATTTAGTCATATCATCTGAATTTGAGTCAGGATTATAGATATAGCCGGTGTATGGATGGATTATTTCAATGCTTTTTGTTCTTTGCATTATTAAAGGATTTTCCTCCTCATTTATAAGGCTTAATTTTTCAGCGTTCACTTTTGAAAAGGAAAAGGCTCTTCTGGTGACGGCATAGTAAAGAAAGAATGAGAAAGCCTCCAGTATTAGAATGATAAAAAATAGAGCTATTAGATAAAAAAGAAATCTTTTTTTGCGAGAAAAATTACTCATAGTATTTAACCTGAATCAGTATTGCTGATTATATCACAAAATAAAGAAAAGATGAAAATATAATTTTATCAGGAAGCTATTAAAAAGTTTATTGTTTTTTTAAAAAGAATATATAATTATTAATTATTCTTCATATTATGGAGGTCGGAAATGAAAAAAATTCTATCGCTTTTGCTGATACTTTTGTTTGCTCAATGTGTACTGGCACTCAGGGGTGATATTAATCAGGACGGTATTGTTGACGGCTATGACCTGATTATTCTTGCCCGCTCATTTGGCTTAATGTCTGGCCAGAAAGGCTATAATATGATTGCTGACCTTGCAAGCAGTGGCAAGGTGGATGGTGAAGACCTGTCCATTCTTGCTTCAAATTTTGGCAGGCATTCAGCAGGTGCTGCATCCAGGACAGATTTCCCGTTTGTTCCCGGCCAGGTTGTTGTACGCTTCTGCGCTAATATTGAAAGTACAAGGAAATTAGAGCTTCTTAATGGTTTTTCATCACAAATATTAAAGGAATACAGAGATATTGGAGTTTCCATTGTCAGCGTCCCTGCTGAAATGAGCGAAGATGATATGATAGGTTTTCTTTCAGCATTCAGTGAAGTGGAATATGCTGAGCTGAATTATATTTACAAGGCTTTATGGAGGCCAAATGATGTGCTTTATTTATATCAGTGGCATTTTGACTCCATTAATTTAGAAGAGGCCTGGGATATATCAAAAGGGGGCTCATCAAGCATAATAATAGGAGTTGTCGATTCTGGTGCAGCATATGAGGATTATGGGCCATACCGTGCAGCCCCGGACCTGGAAGGGACTGTATTTGTCTCACCATACAATTTTGTGGAAGAAACAACCCATGCAAATGATCAGACAGGGCATGGCACTCACGTTACCGGGACTATTGCTCAGACAACCAATAATACATATGGTACAGCGGGTATAGCATTTAACTGCAGAATTATGCCTCTGAAGGTGCTTGATGAGACAGGCAGCGGCACTACAGTAAATATTGCCAGGGCTATAGATTATGCAAAACAGCATGGTGCAAAGGTGATTAATATGAGCCTTGGTGGAGGAGGCTTCAGCTCCACATTAAATAATGCAGTCCAGAGCGCTTATTCTTCCGGTGTTGTGCTTGTTGCTGCAACAGGTAATGAGGCGGATGAACCCGATTATACACCTGGGATTCTTTATCCTGCCGGATATGATAATGTAATTGCTGTGGGTGCTGTCCGTTTTGACAATAGCAGATCATATTATTCCAACTATGGGGAAGGAATAGACCTTATGGCACCTGGAGGCGATCTGACTATAGACCAGAATGGTGACGGCTATGGCGATGGCATACTTCAGGAGACACTGGCCGGCTCATATTCTGATTTTGGCTTTTATTTCTACCAGGGGACATCCATGGCTGCTCCTCATGTAAGCGGGCTTGTGGCGATGATAATGTCAGTAGGTGTCAGAGAACCGGTAAGCATATATGACCTGCTTACCCAAACTGCTTTGGATCTTGGTAATACAGGCTATGATACAGAATACGGATATGGGCTGATAGATGCCTTTGCTGCCATGAACCGCGCGACAGGCGGGATGGGATGGGCAAATTAATATGAAAGGATTATATATGAAAAAGATATTTATTTTATTTGTATTTGCAGTTTTTGTACTATTTTTTTCAGCTTATGCTGCAGCAGAAGAGAATTTATTCGGCGCTGGCCTGTTATTCGGCTTGCATGAACCTATAAATGCAGGCGATTCATATAAAGCTGTCTATAGCTCAGCAGGAGTCCAGTACGGTATTATATTCGACTATCGTATCCTTGAATGGCTCGACCTTGACCTGAGGATTACCAGGTTTACAAAGTCAGGGCACAGGGTTTTGATAGATGATAATGGCCAGATCACCGAAACATCCAACCCTGAAGACCTTGAGATACTTTCATTTACTGCCGGGGCAAGATGGATATTTGTCCTGGATGATGAGTATGCACCTTATGTCGGGGCTGCAATAGGAAGCTGGTCGCTTTCAACCGAGAGTAACGTAGGGGAATATCATAATACATATGACAAAACAGGTGTTGGTATTATGATCATGGCAGGGGTTCAGCTTTTCCAGAATAATCCTTTTTCTCTCGGCCTGGACCTTAATTACTCATCTGTCCCGGATATGATTGGCGATGAGGCCGGTTCTACATCATATTACTATGGTGAAACAGATATTGGTGGTTTTTCTGCCAATATTGTGGTTCAGTACAGGTTTTAAGAATAGTCCAGTGTTTTATTCCCTGATAAGAACAGGTACTTTTATATGAGAAGGTATTTCTGCCTGATTATTGCCTTTTTTATGCAACTCAGCCTATATGCCTTAAATGGTGATATTAACCATGACGGGATAGTTGATGGCTATGACCTTATTCTGCTTGCAAGGGCTTTTGGCTCAAGGTCCGGAGACAGGCATTTTAATATATATGCTGACCTTACAGCCAGCAGTACTGTCGATGGAGAAGACCTCTCAATACTTGCGAGCAATTTTGGAAAACGGGGTAATGATAATTGCTTTCAGCTGATTGTAAATTCAGGCAAAACCTATGACAGTGATTTTTCATCCCTGACAGAAAAAACACTTCCATATAGCTCTGGCAATAATATTCAGAGATACAAATATGTGGATATTGCAAATGAAGTCACGACAGGCAAAGGTATAAGCCATGGTGACAGGATACTGCTTAATCTTTTTGATGACAGCAGATACTATGCCCGTATTGACAGGATAAACACCAATATTAACGGAACACTTGCAATAAGAGCAAGGATAGAAAATCTCAGATACGGGTACTGTATTATATCAACAACCGATGGGATGAGCCTTTCTTCCATAAATATGCCTGAGAGAAATGAATACTATATAATAACAAATATTCCCGGCGAAAATATTCATATTCTAATGGAGGTTGATGCTGAATGCAGTGCATATCTTCAAGAAAGCAACCCCCTGCTGCCCCCTTCTGAAACAGATTTTGAGACCAGTCAGCAGGAAAGCATAAAAAGGCTTGTTGAGAGTGCAGGGCTTGGGCCAGAGGATTATGCAAGCATTGACATGATGGTTGTCTATACCCCTGCTGCGGCAAGCTGGGCATCCAATAACGGTGGTATTGACAATATAATCTCACAGGCAATTGAAAAGGCACAGTTAACCCTTGAGAACAGTATGATAAAAGCCAGGGCAAACCTGGTCTGGTCCAGCCGGGTTGATTATACAGAAAGCGGTAGCTCCGCGGCCGATCTTTACCGTTTCACTGCATCTGCAGTGTTTAATCCATTTGGTGAATATTATGACGGGTATCTCATACCCGGTTATATGGATGAAATTCATGAATGGAGGGACACCTCCGGAGCAGACCTCTGCTCATTATTTGCATATGTTGATGATACAGGAGGACTTGGATTCCTTCTAAATACAGCATCAGGCAGGCCACAATACGGATTTTCATTAACCAGGGTACAGCAGGCAGGTTTCTCTTATACACACATCCATGAAACAGGCCATAACATGGGGGCTCACCATCCTAAGGATCAGCTTGAAAGCCCGGGGCCCGGCCTGTTCAGCTATTCTGCTGGGTGGAGGTGGACAGGAGATAATAATGGAAAATATTGCTCAGTAATGACTTATTCAAGCGGAGAGTATTTTGCAGATGGTGTGGACCATGTTAATGTCGCCTATTTCAGCAATCCAGAGATCCTTCACTACGGGGCTGCAACAGGACACCCCCAGGATGGAGATAATGCACGGACATTGCGGGAGGTAAAACATGTAGTTGCAGAATACAGAAATACATCAGGAAGGCCGCCTGATGCCCCCTCTGATGTTGGTGTGACAGTTACCGGCCCGAATAGTGTAAGAATAGCCTGGAACGATAATTCAACAAATGAGTCCGGTTTTGAAATAGAAATGAGAATAAAAGGTGATGATGATTATCATAATATAGGCTCAACCGGGTCAAATATAACATCCTTCAGCTATTCGGGAATTACTTCAAATAATATATACTATTTCAGGGTAAGGGCCTATAATGATATCGGTTATTCTGAATATGCAGCTTCACTTCCTGTTGCAATAGGAATGGGATGGTAGCATCAGGTCGCTTATGCTGGTCATTGCATCATAAACTGAATAAAAAGTTTCAATACTGCCTACCGGGAGGCTAAAAGCACATTAACCGCTTCTTCCCTGCTTGGAAAAATAGTAAAAAGCGGTGTAAATCCTGACATATTAAATACATTTGTTACTATCATATTCAGTGAGCAGAGTGAAATATGATAATTTTTCTTTCTGAGTGCTTTCTGGGCAGTAAGCAAAGCAGCAAGCCCTGCACTGGTTATATAATCAAGATCTGAGAAATCCAGCAGAATATTCATGGGTTCTTTTTCTATCATGCTGATTATTATTCTGCTGAAATCCTGCACATTAACGCTGTGCATTCTGCCTGAGACTTTCATTATATTAAGGTCTTTATCCTTTTTTATGCTTATTTCCATTTTTCACTCCATTATACCTGATTGCCAGAAGTGTAATATCATCAAAGGGTTCTGTCCCTGCTGAATATATTGTTAATTCATTTAGTATTGAGGATATAAAATTTTCGGGATTCATGCCATAATTTTTTTTGAGTGCATTTTTTAGCCTTTTTTCACCGTACAAATTGCTGTCAGTATCATTTGAGTCAGTAAGCCCGTCAGTATATGAGAAAAACAGGTCTCCATTATCCAGTTCATAAATACTTGTTTTATATTCAATATTTTCCAGAATTCCAAGAGCTGGATTTATCTGGGAGTCAAGCTCTATCAGACGACTGTCCTGTTTTAATACAAATGGGGGATTATGCCCTGCATTGCAGTATGTAAGGGTTCCAGTCCCTAAATCAAGGGATCCGAACAGCATTGTAATAAATATATTATATTCATTATCCTGGCAGAATTCATTATTTGCTGTAAAGGCTATTTTTTCAATACTGTATTTATTTTTTGCAAGCATCTTAATTATATATTTTGCCACCATTGCATAAAGTGATGCAGGAATTCCCTTTCCTGAAATATCAGCAACTGCGAAGAACAAATGCTTATCATCCATCAAGAAAAAATCATAGAAATCTCCTGATATTTCCTTGGCAGGCGTCAGATTTGCATATATTTCAAATTCATTCTTTTTGGAAACTATGGACCTTTCTTTGGGCAATGTCTGCTTTTGTATCTCAGAAGCTATCTCCAGTTCTTTGGCAATCCTTTCATTCCTTTTTGTCTCCTCTTTAAGTTTTTCTATATATAAGAGAAGATCCTTCTTCATTCTTGCAAATGAATTGGCAATTATACCTATTTCATCATTCCTGTCCATGTGAGGTATTGCTATGTTAAATTGCCCTGAAGAAACCATTGCTGATGCCTCTGAGAGATTATAGAATGGCCTGGAAAGTATCCTGGAAAATATAATGATAAAGACTATAACAGCTATAAATCCAATTATAATAATAATATATGAATAATAAGCATAATTTATATACTCATCCAGAGCATACCCTGATGGGAATGCAATTGCAATCTTCCAGCTGTTGAATTCAATGCTTTTATAGAATATATATGCATCCTTTAACCCCAGAAAACTTCGGGTTCGTAAATTTCCTTCGGGTTTACCGACCAGCTGCATGGAAAGCTCTTCCGGAAGGAAATTATCTATATTTTTGCCTATATATTCCTTATCCTTATGGAATATTAAATTACCCTTTTCATCGAGGACAAAAACGAATCCATTGCCTGAAACAAAGACCCTGCTTATATCTGATTTAAGAGCATTGAGAGAGTATGTAATTGCAAAGACGCCTGTTAATTTTTGCTTTCCTTGAATCTCAATAATTATCGGCCTTGAATAGACCAAGCATAAAGTATCATTTATGAAAAATGGTTCAGATATATATGCTTTTCCACTTTCTTTAGGCTGTAAATACCATTTTTCTTGAGAGTAATTACTGTTAAAATGCTGGTAATCCAGTTTATCACTTTTTGTATAAAACAGGGGCATAAAATTATAGTGTGAATCCATTGCATCTTTATCTATTACAATTGTCGAATTAAGGATATCAGGTTCTTTGCTGCAATACAGATTAAAATTCTTCTTTAATGCAGCTGGTTCATTGAAGCTGGCTTCAATAATTGACAGTATCATATCTGTTTCATGATAAATAAGGTTCAGAAGCGTATCCGACCTGTAAACAATCAGATTTTCTATATAAGTGAATTTATCCTGGATCAGCTTTTTAATCTTTTTTTTTGATATAGAAAATTCGGTATATTCTGAAACTATGTATACAGAAAGGAATATTATAAGCATCCAGAATCCGATCTTGTATCCGATTTTGTTCTTAAATGGCATTGCCATTCCCGCTGACCTTTATCAGAGCTATAGTCATGTCGTCGTTCTGCGCAACCCCATGCAGGTATCTGAGCAGCCTGCTTTTAATATCATGAACTATATCAATGGATTTTTTCGACCTGTTATTTTTTATAATATCAAGGAATTTTTCCTTGCCGAAGGGTATTTTCTCGATATTGCAGGCTTCAATTACGCCTGAACTGCACAATGCAAAGATATCTCCGGGCTTATAGGCGATTGCAATAACTGAGTATTTGCTTTCCGGAAGGATACCAAGCCCAATCCCGTCTGTCCTGATTTCACTGAATTCTTCCTTCTCTGAGCTGTAATAATACAGAGGCCTGTAGCCAGCATTTGAGAAATAGAGCCTTTTTTCCTTCCTGTCAAGGACAATATAGGAAAACATTGCAAACATATCAAAGCTCTCCCTTGATATATACCTGTTGACACTGGTCAAGACCATTGCAGGGTCCGGGTCAATTTCAGAGAATACTTTGAAAAAGCCCCGTATCATAGTCAGATAAATTGCAGAAGAGATGTCAGGTTTGTCAAATACATTGCCTACCAGTATTCCCAGATACCTCTTGTCCATCTCTATAATGTCATAATAATTGCCTCCTATTCCAAAAGCCGGCATATAGAGAACATGATAATCAAAACCCCTGAATTTCTTCATGGAGGATGGATAAAGGTGTTTTAGCAGTACTTCCCGTGTCCTTTCAATCGTGTCAATAGCCTTCAGGCTGTCCTGATCCAGCTGAATATTGCCTTTATTCTTATATTCCAGGAGATCTACAAGCATAAGGTCTATGTCAGAATACCTTTCTTCACGGTCATATGCAATACTTCTTTTTATTATAAGCTGAATATCCTTTGGAATAAGATCCAGTCTCAATAGCCCTGAAGGAAACTGCCCTGATATCATCTCATATAGAAGGACTCCAACGCTATATATATCTGAACGGCTGTCAATGTTCTTAAGACCCATTTTCTGCTCAGGGCTCATATATGAAGGAGTCCCCATAATATTGTCTGTAGCTGTTCTGCTCTGTAACCCGCTTGTGATCTTTGATATTCCAAAGTCAATTATCTTTATCAGGCCGTTTTTTGTGATCAGTATGTTCTCCGGCTTTATATCCAGGTGGATAACCCCCTTTGAATGGGCATATTTTAATGCTTCGCATACCATTATAATAATACTCAGTATATCCCCTATGGCCTTTTTTTCAGCTGAATAGATATACTGCCTTAGATTGATGGAATCTGCATAATCCATTACCATATATGGTTTTTTTTCAAAAAAGCCCCTATCCCTTATCCTGATAATATAATTGTGGTCCAGAATGGAGATTATATCCAGCTCCCTGTTAAACCTGTCTATATCAAAATTTTTTTCAGACTTGATTATCTTGATTGCAACAATCCTGCCATTAGGAGATCTGGCCTTGTAAATTGCCCCCATCCCTCCCTGGCCCAGCTTTGATATTACTCTATATCTTCCAATGCAGCTGCCGGCTTTTTGAGTTGCCTGGCCATTTATTTTTACACTGAAGCCATTCCCCCGTTCATTTCCTTTTTCGGGATTATAATCAACTGTTTCATTTTCTGCAGATAAACCAGGATTCTTATTTGCCTTGCTTTTTCTGCCCTTTTCCCTTTTTGTTCCGTCATCTCCTGATGATATATTTATCAATCCAAAAGCAATCAGAAACCAGGCCAAAGCTTTTAAGTAAATAAGAAAGAAGGCGGTCATATCAATATTAATATCTCCCGTGTAAAAGCATAAAACAAAACTCTATGAATATCATAGAGGCATTTTTTCAAAAATCAAATCATATTTTTTGAGATATTCTTAGGGAATTAAAAACTGATTATCCAATCTCATAATTCATGGCCTCAAAATATCATTAATTATTGCTGCTGCTAAATCTATGTTCAATAGAATGAATACTGTCTGATCAATTTTTTATTGCAGATCTAAATTCTTGATATACCCCGCTTCCTGTACACAGATATCGTAAAAAATCGGCTTTAGCCCTGAGCTGAAATACCATGGATATTTTGAAGTCTGATTAATGCATAATTTACGATTATTATACTTTTGTCAAAGTTTCTTTTTTTTATATAATATACTGAGCCTGATAAATGTTAATCAGGCATTTTCTAACACCTTAATCAAAGAAGGAAGATAAATGAGGGAGGATATCATATGATTGTGACTATATTGGGGGCAGGCCATGGAGGGATTGCGATGGCAGGTGACCTTACACTTGCCGGACATAATGTCAGGCTTGCAGCTGTGTCTGAACATTCTGGAAATCTTCAGCTGCTGCAGGCTTTCGGAGGCATAATGGTTGAGGGCATTAAAAATGGTTTTGCAAAGCCTGATATGATAACAACAGATATAAAATCAGCTGTCAAGGGGGCACAGGTCGTCATGGTTGTTGTACCTGCCTTTGCTCAGGATGTCTATATGCAGGCTTTGATAGATCATGGTGAAGAAGGTCAGATTATAGTGTTTAATCCCGGGAAGTTCGGGAGCCTCGTCTTTGCAGAGAAACTCAGGAAAGCCGGCAGAATAAGTGATTTTACGGTTGGTGAAACCTCGTGCTTTATATTTGCTGCAAAGACCAAGGGACTGGGGCATATTAATATCAAGGCGGTAAAGAGCGAACTCCCGTACTCATCTTTACCCTCGGAAAATACAGGGGAGGCTCTATATGTATTGACTGACCTTTATCCCCAGTTTATGCCTGCAATGGGTGTCCTGCAGACAAGCATTGATGATCCTGGATCAATAGTGCATCCTGTTTCAACCCTGATGAACATGAGCAGAATTGAGCAGATTGGTCCCTACCGCAATTCGCATTATGACATAACACCCTCTATAGCCAGGATAATTGAGGGAGTGGATTCTCAAAGGGTTGAGATAGCCAGGAAACTATGCAGAGAAACCTATTCTTTTCTGGAATATGTGGATATCATGTATAAAATAAAGGGAGAAACAGCCTATGAGGTAATTTATCAGATATCTGCCCATAATGTACAGATGGCTCCTGAATCACTAAAGCACCGCTATATCACGGAAGACGTGCCTTACGGGCTTGTGCCTGTTTCTTCCATAGGCCGGCAGACTGGTATGCCCACAGATAACATTGATGCTGTAGTTAATATTGCGTGCATGGCTAATGATACGGATTACTGGTCAACAGGCCGTAATACAAAGAGTATGGGACTTGAGGGGATGAATTCAAAAGAGATGATAGCCTATGTAAGGAAGGGACGGCTATGAAAGATTTCAGGAGGACTGCTGTAATATGTGCAAGCCTTGCAGCATTTCTGACTTCACTGGACGGTTCTGTAGTAAATGTATCCCTCCCTGTGATAGCGAAACATTTTGCTATTGATATGGGAATGGCTACATGGGTCTCAGCTGCCTACATGATAGCCTTAAGCTGTACCCTTCTTCCTGCAGGCCGTTTACTTGACAGGTTTGGCGAAGGGAAATTCTTTTTGTTTGGGTTTCTTGGTTTTGTCGTTTGCTCTATAATGTGTTCAATTTCATTCTTCACAGGCCTGCTGATCGCAATTAGATTTATCCAGGGGGCAGCAGCAGGAATGCTCATTGTATCAGCCTTTTCAGTTATACCCAAAGCTGTGCCAGAATCTGAAAGGCCTGGTATGTTCGGCTTTCTGACAGTCCTTGCATCTGCAGGCATCAGCTTGGGGGGGCCAATAGGGGGCTTTCTCTGTCAGCATGCCTCATGGCGGATTGTATTTTTGATCGGCGCACCAGCAGGTATTCTTGCTTTGTGGTTTTCGAGCCGTCTTGCAGGCTTGCCTGAAAGCTGCAAAGTCAGGGAGTTCTTGATTGATCCGCTTGCTTTTTTGTCCGGGGTATTACTGACAGGCACAGTATTGATTGCATTAAACAGAGGCAACAGATGGGGATGGACAAGCCCAGCTATGATTACCGCATATATACTCATGGTCTTTATGGGCACTGTCTTTATTTACCGGGAGCGTGCTTCAAAAAACCCTTTGATTGCATGGGATGCCATTTCATCATCAAGCGATATCAGGAGGGGATTCTGCCTTGCAGCAGTCGCTTATCTTTATTTTAGCGGTTTACAGTTCATGCTTCCATTTGATATGGTCGGGCACCGGGGTTTTTTGCCTGCCGGCCTGGGTGCTGCAATGCTTGCATATTCACTTCCCCTGATGGGGGCAGGAAGTATTTCTTCTAAAGTCAGCAGAAGTGCCGGCCTGCAAATAACACAAACACTGGCTATGATACTTGTTGCTTCGGGTTCCATGATTCTTGCTTTATCATCTTCAAAAGCCATGGTCCTTCTTGGTATGGGCGGATGCGGAGCAGGTTTCGGTCTGTTTTCTGCTCCAAACAACAATGCTGTCATGGGATCAGCGGAATCATGTGACCAGGCGCGTGTTGCAGGCAGTTTCCAGATGATAACGAGGCTATCCATAGCCTCTGGTATTGTGATCTTTGAGTTACTGCATAATCAGGCAAGAAATCTTCTCCAGGACAGAAAATACAGTGCAGACCTTGCAGATGCATGCTCCTTCAGGATCGCCTATTCCATAGGAGCTTTGATATGCATTTTTGTTGCCGGTATTGCAATATTCAGCGGCCCCCTCAGGGTAAAAGCTTTTTATAGGGATACAGAATAATTTATGGATACCTGGGTATTAAACGGGATAATAATTGGAGGTGACGGACAAAAAGCACCGGAGGAAGGAATTATCGGAATCAAGGATGGTATTATCAGCAGCGTGGAATTTATGAAAAAACCGCAAAAAACCGGAAAGGGCAGAATTATAGATGCTGAGGGCGGTTATGTCCTTCCCGGAATCTTCAATTCCCATACGCACGGCTGCACCACAGGTCCGCTTTTTTCCAGCGGAGCCATGGGGCCTTCCAAAAATGATGCTTCTGCCAATATAATCAGGCACCTTCAGCAGGGGGAAACAACTCTTCTGGACATGTCAGGCTTAGCTGATGATGAGGATATTCTTCCGAAGTCTCCACAACTTCCAGTCAGAATAGGGATTGGAACCTGTCATTTCAACGAAACTTTTTCAGCTGCTGATATGGTTGACGCATCAGGAATTACAGAGAGATACAGAAAACTAACAGCAGAGCAAATGATCAAAAGCCAGAATATTGCAGCAATTGGAGAGATAGGCAGCGGAGCTACCCTGGGAGGCGGTGTGGCAAGCTATCGGTATATACCTGAAGAGATCAGAAGGGTAACCGGGATAAAAATTGGATGGAAAGAAGCAGATAGGCTTAAAAAAGCTGTATTTTCAATAGGTTTTAATGAAAATGCCCGGGATAATATAGGCAAAATAATTGCAGATATGGGACTTTCGGGCCATATAAGCACCCAAGGCATAATAGAGATCATTAACAGGATTGCCAGGACACCTTTAAAAACAGCGCTGTCTGGTTTTGACCCTGCTGCGCGCCTGAGCAGCAGGACAGGAATTCCAGCTGTTTTCCATACAAGCCTGGAATCAGCAGAGACTCTCTATAAGATTGCAGTAAAATATGCAGGTACCAGGGCACGTATTGTTGCTGCTCATATGAATCATACGAGCATGTCAGCAGGAGAATGTGTTAAGTGGGCAAAGAAACTTAAAAGCTGTGGTGTGGGATTAGATATTGCAACAGTACAATGCTTTTCGGGACAGGAGGATATTCTCAGAAATTCTGAATCGCTTATTTCCGAAGGTCTTGTTGATATGATAAGTACTGATTACGGCGGTGGCAAGTGGGATCCCATTTTATCCCTCATAGAATACCTGGCAGACAAGAAACTGCTGACACTTGCGCGTGCAGTAGCTCTTGCTACATCATCACCTGCTTCATGGTTTTCAAGAATGGGATCTGAGCTTGGTTGGCTGATACCGGGATATAAGGCTGATTTTATTATTACGGCTCCCGGGAAGATCAGTGAAGTGAGAAGAGTATTCATCCAGGGCCAATGTATTTTAATTAAGGATCAATAATGCAGTCAATAAAGAACGTATCAACAGCACGGTTTCTTTTTTTCTCAGAAAGCTCCATATTCATTACCCCTATCATATTTTCGATAAGGCGGTGTTCAGTCATCAAAAGGCCTCTTGGTTTCATGGTATTGCCCCCCTTGAAAACCCCATTATTTCCCGGATTAATAGATTCAGGAAAAAGAGGTTTTATTTTGTGGCAATTATAAAAAATATGTTGTCCAATGTCAATATGCCAGCATCTTTAATAATTATTGATGTATTGTGATTAAATGGCTTATTAGATGATAGCACTGAGAGCAAAAGCAAGGGACCCTTTAAGCTGATAAATAAGGCTTTCATTCTCCTGCAGACAAAGAATGTATTGAAAAAAAATCAAAAAAGGATTGAATACCTGGATAAGATCGGGAATATATTAAGGAGGAAATAAAGAGAAAAGAGCAAAAATGAAGATACTTAATGATCAGGTTATTACAAAGGCAAAGGAAGAGAACTTTTCAGGAGTCATTTCAATATATAGCAATAATAATGAGGTTTTTAATAAAGCCTTTGGCTTTCGGGATATTCCAAATAAAATAGAGAATAATACTGGGACAAAATTTGGGATAGCTTCAGGGACTAAATTTATAACCGCCCTGGGTATAGGAAAATTGATTGATACAGGAGAGATTGGATTAAGAACGAAAATAACAGAGATATTTAAGGAAAAATTCTCCTTCATTAATAAGGAGGCTTCCATCCTGAATTTGCTGAACCATACTTCCGGGATCTATGATTATTATGATGAAGATATTATTGATGATTTTGATGATTTTTATGTTGATATTCCGTGGTATAAATTAACAACCCCATCAGATTATCTTCCATTATTTATGGATAAAAAACCAAAATTTAAGCCTGGAGAAAGATTTTCCTATTCAAATGGAGGGTATGTATTCCTGGGTGCAATAATTGAAAAAATAAGCAGTATGCTTTATAGGGATTTTATAAAAGAATATATCCTTATGCCTTTAAGCATGGGGAATTCGGGCTTTTATCCATTAAATGAACTTCCTGAGAATACCGCAAATGGCTATAAAAATAACCGTTTAACAACGAATATATATAATCTGCCGGTTATTGGAGGCGGTGATGGGGGAATGTTTTCGAATACATATGATATATACAATCTCTGGGTGGATTTTTTTGATAGAAAGGTTTTATCTCCGGACCTGACAGATGAATATATAAAAACACAAAGCCTTATAGATAAGACAAGGGGCTATGGATGTGGGATCTATAAAACCCTCGATAATTCAGTTTATTATATAACAGGATGTGATGCAGGCGTGGATTTTTTTTCCCTCTGTATTCCAGAAAGCAAAACTATTTATAATATCTTTTCAAATATAACAGAGGGTGATAAAGGTATTTCAGAATTTATAATACCCAGCCTGACCAAAAAAACAGAGCTTTGATTTTTACAGAAAAATAATTCAAAATAGGGCATTTTTATATCAGAAGAAAAAAATGCTTGACAGTAGCGTTTAGGTGCTATACGCTACTTTTTATGGAAAATGAAAATCTGCATAAGCTGCATGAAAAATTCTTAAGGATCGTGAAGCTGGTGGCTGAACTGGAAAAAGCTACCAGATACTATGGTACTGAATTTCTTATGACAAACAGTGAAATCCACCTTATAGAACTGATCGGTGATAATGAAGGAAAATTCAGTGTGACTGACCTTGCAAAATTTATGGGAGTGACTAAAGGTGCAATATCCCAGAAACTTAAAAAGCTTGAAAAAAAGGGATTTATAACAAAAAAGGCTGATCCTTCAAACCTGTCAAGGATTGTTGCAGCACTTACATCCCGCGGGAAGACAGCATATTATTCACATAAAGACTGGCATGAGACAATGGATGGAGGTTTCACTGGATTTTTCATCAATTTGCCCGATGAAAAGAAGGGTTTCCTATATGAAGTACTTGATAAGGTAGAAAATTTTTTTAAAAAAGCAATGGAGTAAATTTTTTTATATTTAGTGTTTAGTATCTATACACCCAGGTCTAAGGAGGAAAACAATGGAAAACATAGCTGTTAAAGAAAACTCGTCAGGACGTGTATGTCCACATCAAATAGCTTTTTTGCTTAATAATCCATTACGCAGGATATTTCAAAATCCAAAAAAAATGCTTCGGCCTTATATTTCTGAAGGAGATACAGTAATGGACCTGGGCTGTGGCCCTGGATTTTTTACAGTGGATATGGCAAGATTAGTTGGCCCTGAAGGGAAGGTGATAGCTGTTGACCTTCAGGAAAAGATGCTTGCTTATGTCCGCAAAAAGGCAAAGAAACATCATCTTGAAGATCGCATAGAATATTACAGATGTGAACATGACAGTATCGGATTCAGACAGAAGGTTGACTTTGTGCTCGCTTTTTACATGGTTCATGAATCACCATCTCCCCGCAACCTGCTGGCTGAGCTAAAAAATATTATTAATGAAAAGGGAAAGATCCTGATAGTTGAACCCAAAATACATGTTGCCAATGATACCTTTCAGGAGATGTTATCTGATTTAAGGGAGCTGGGGTACATTATATGCGGATTTCCTCAAAAAGCAGGAGGACGGAGTGTTCTGATATCCATTTAGCATTTGCGATTAAAGAAAAAAAATGATTACTGCATACAGGCGAAAAGTAATGGGTTTGATTTAAGCCATTCAGGACTGCATCAGGATCCAGAAAAATTTATTGAGGCTGCAGCAGTTAGAAGAAAATACTCAGCAATTATCAGAATATTTCAGTATCCAGGCATCTTGAGATTAAGCCTGTTAACAGTAGGTGTATCCACCTGGAATGGTATATCCGGGCTTTCAGGTATCTTTATACAGTCTGTTTTTAGCGGAATACCGGCCAGTTTCATGTTGTATGCCTGTACCATGAGATATTCAAGATTTACTGAATCTTCCATATTGTAGGAAAGAAGTGTTTCTAAGGATCTTGTATTATTGTATTTTTTATAATCCTTCCATAAAAGGACAGCCATGAATCCGTCAATATCTTTAAGAATACCATTCCGGCCTATTCCAAGCTTTCTTTCACATGCTTTTAATCCGCCTGAGTACCCCAGGCTGCAGAGGATATATCTAAGATCTATCTGAGGCTTGGAGATCCTTAGGCCGAAATAATTCTCAATAAATGGTATATCAAAAGCTTTGCCGTTATAGGTTATAATAAGGCTGTAGGACATTATATCCTCAATAAAGGAATCAAGATTATGCCCGTTTATATAGTATCTTATACTCTGCCCGTCATAGAGTGCTATTGTAGTTATTATATTATTATAAAAGCTCAGGCCGGTTGTTTCAATATCGATAAAGGCAGTATTGTGCTGAAATTCCTTGAATATCCTCCAGTGCTCATTTGATGGAAGAGATGAATAAAAGTAATCCGAATTTTTAAGTTCAAGGTTTTCTTTTGATATAAAGATCTGGTCAATTATTTTGTTTCTTCTGTTATCTGATATGAAAGATGGTGGAGAAAGGATAAAATCGTCAATTGTTGAAATGCCGGACAGCCAGATTTTCCTTTCAGTCTTGATGCCTATGGCAGGCATGTGAATGAAGCTGTTATTAAGCATTAATTAATCCTGCCCTATCTGCTTCCTGTCCTGTGATAATTTCCCCTGAAGGTAAACCAGAAATTATGTGCAGGGCTTGTTGCTGGAAACTGCAGGTCCAATACATGGACCATGCCATTGTGATCCCCAATGATAAGGTCTATATCCCCATCATTGTCCATATCTTCAAATGTGGGAGAGCACAGGATCTCTGCTCCGAGAGGATAAGGGAAGCCTGAAAATGCTATTCCCTGATGGTTTATTATGAATATCTCTTTTGAATAGGAACCTATGGCTATATCCGGGTAACCATTACCATCGATATCATAGACAGAAGGCGAAGATGATAATGCATGATCCGACTGGACAGGGAAACCATTCATAATCTGGCCAAGATGGTCAACAGCCCATAATTTGTTTGAAGGATTTCCGCTTCCAATAATAATATCAAGGTAATTGTCATTATCTATATCACAAAGGGTTGGGGAAGAGAATGCCGGCCCACCCAGGTTCACGGGAAAACCCTGTTTCAGGTTCCCGCAACCGTCAACTGCATATAATTTTGAATCATAGGATGCGAATACAATTTCATTGACCCCGTCATTGTCAATATCGCCTGCTGATGGCGATGAAAAGATATAGCTTCCTGTAAAAAACGGGAAACCATCCCTTAAAATACCGTTATTGTCAAATACATACAGACCATTGTCGGAACCGCCAATAACTATGGATAAAGAGGAATCAGCGTCCAGTCCTGCAAGTGCAGGAGATGAATAATTCACCAGGGGTATTTCGACAGGGAATCCCTTTTTCAGCATTCCGTCCGGGTTAATAGCATACATCAGGCCATTTAGTGTAGCAGCAATTATATAGTTTGTATCATCCCCGTTAAGATTTCCAACAGGAGTGCAACCGTAAACAGGGCCGTTTAAGGTGACGGGGAATCCTGTTTTGTGGTTCCCGAACCGGTCAATTGCGTATAGCTTACTGTCAAGGCCGCCGAAGATTATATAATAATTGCCGTTTTCTTCAAGGTCTGAATATACGGGCGATGATACAAAAGGAGCTTTTGACTTCAGGGGAAAGCCATCCAATACATTTCCTTCATGGTCTGCCCCATAGAAAAAGCCGTTGTAATTACCCCAGAATACTTCTTTATAGCCGTTGCCATTAATGTCTATGACCAGAGGGGATGATACTATTGCCTCATCTGAGGGGAATGGGAAACCGGGATTTTCCGGGTAAGGCATTACGAAATCAATCTGGAAATCAGACAGATGCTCACTGGAATTATGGGAAAGCTTAAGCCTGAATTTAGCTCTTTTGCCATAAAAGAAACTGCTGTTGAAATTTATCAGAAATGGGTAATCCGTATTAGAAAAGCTCTCAAAATTACCAACAGGGTCAATTTCCAGCTGGTCATTATAGAGATATATTTGCGTATCCTTTGCCGATAATTCAGCCAAAAGTGGTCCAGATGGCTTCCAGAGATTTTTAATGGTAATAATCAGTGAAACATCATCTCCCGGAAGGATAGTACCCTCAGGGTCAGATGTTTTATAAAACTCATAACATGAAAGTATGATATTCGGCTGAGGAAAAGTGGTCATTGCTGAATATGCATCCAGTATTCCTGTATACGGTGAGGGTTCAAAGAATCCGGTGTCAGAAGCCGTTGAAATCAGCTGTCCCCTGAGCATATTATCTGAAAATCCCGGGTATCGGGATTTCAGCAGGACCATTGCACCTGTTGCATATGCGCATGACATGCTTGTGCCTGTCATGGAAATATAATTATTACCTATTCCTGTAGATTTAATATTCTCACCATATGCAAAAATATCGAGGTCCTTCGAATAGTTTGAAAAGGAGCTTTTATTACCGTTTTGAGCAGTGGAACCCACAGAAATTACAGATTCCATGGAAGATGGGAAATATAGGAATTCTTCTCCGCTGTTGCCGGCAGCAGAGATAACTATCACATTATTCTTCACTGCATAATTTACAGCTTTTCTTATAATGTCTGATTCAATAATATCTCCCCATGAAAGGTTAATAATGCATGCTCCGTTTCTGACAGCATATACTATACCCCGGGCTGCATCAAGGTCATTCAGTATGCCTGCTCCCTCGCTGTTGACATAGCCCGATTTGACTGCCATTATGCTCGATTTATGGGAAGCGCCGGCTATACCCCTGTTATTGTCTGTCATTGCTCCGATAATACCGCAAAGGGATGTCCCATGGCCTGAAAAATCCGCAGGATTATTATTGGGTCCAGGTATCTCTCCGGGATATACTTCGTCCTGTCCTGCAGAAACAAAATTCCAGCCTATGACATCATCAATAAAGCCGTTATTATCATCATCCATTCCATTATCAGGTATTTCATCAGTGTTTACCCAGATCCTTTCATGAAGGTCTTCGTGATTGTAATCAATTCCTGAATCGACAAGACCCACTATTATATCGTTGCTTCCTGTATTTATATCCCAGGCTTCAAAGAACCTGCTTAAGCCCAGGCTGTACTGCTGGTTTACATAGGTATCATTTGGAATAAGCCTTGACTGAAATCTGTATGTCTTTATTTCATCAATTTTCAGACCTCTAAAACTGGAAAGGAGAATGTTGAGGGTGCCTGAAATCTTTTCTTCCCTTAACATAAAAATATTGCTGAATTCCTCAATGTGAGATGGATAGAAAGGCTCCAGAGCCTTACCGAAGAGATCAGCCAGTTGCTTCCTCTCATCTGTGCTTATTGAATCAAGGTTGATAATATATCCCTTGCCAAGGGCTATTATCGGAAAAATAAAGAAAATTATAAAAATGAAGAAAAATGAACATGTCTTTTTCATCAGTAAAAATAAATGCCCAGCATGGACCTGAGCAGTCCTTTAAGAATTTGAAGCCCGAAAAAAAGGATTATGATCGAAAGGTCTATCATGCCAAGAGGGGGTATTATGCGTCTTATATGCCTTAAAACCGGCTCAGTTGCCCTGTATAGAAACATGATTACCGGATGGTATCTGTCTACGGGTATCCATGAAGATATTGCCCTGGCAAAAAGTATAAATGTATATATATCAATAATAAAGCTTATAAACCTGTAAAATTGGTAATTCATCAGTCAGCCTCCGGGTCTGTTTATATAAAAAGAAATACTATAATATTCATATTGCCTTGTCTACTTTTAAACGTGCTTTTGTGTCATTTTGGTTCAAAAAAGAATGCACCTGGCTTTTTACTTATTATCAGTAGAAAAAATTGAAATATGCAAAGCATTTTTATATTGCAAAAATACAATAAAAAAATAGATTATGCCTATAATTATTAATGAGATTGCGAGAAGCTTTTTATGGACAGCATTTTTAGCATTCTGGAGATAATAAGGGATTCCTTTTCACACCATATAATATTCAGTACCGGCCTTCTGCTTATTATGGGGTTTATTTTCGGCCAGGTTGCGGAAAGATTTAAGCTTCCGTCAATAACAGGTTATATAATTGCAGGTATTATAACAGGAAGGTCCTTTATGGATATGATCACCTATGAAAATTCTGAACTGCTGAAAAACATGTGCGAGATTACACTTTCCATAATTGCAGTATCAATCGGCAGTGAATTCTCATTTGCAAAGCTGAAGGCCTATGGACCAAAAATGGTGCTTCTGACGTTTTCTCAGATGTTCTCTGCTTTTTTTGCTGTCTCCTTCGGGCTTCTTCTCTTTGATCTTCCCTTATATATAGCATTCCTTCTTGGTGCTATTGCTGCTGCAACTGCGCCTGCAGCGACAGTGATAATTGTTGAGAAGCTGAAAGCAAGAGGGCCTTTTGTAGATTATCTTTACGGCATTGTTGCTCTTGACGATGCAGGGACAATTGTTTTGTTCTCAGTTGTCTTTGCGATTATTTCATCCACTTTAGGGCAGAAAGCGCTTGACTTGCAGACAACACTTTACCATGTAAGCTTTGAAATAATAATCTCATTAATTATGGGTATCGCAGGTGCATTTATTACCCATTTTTTCATTGCAAAAAAGAGCAACAGGAATGAGGTATTGATAATATCCCTCGGGATAGTATTTGTTATAACATCCATCTCGATTTCATTGCAGTTGTCACCCCTGATAACAAATATGGCACTTGGATTTATGCTTGTTAATATCTCCAGAAAAAACCTCAAAATCCTTAAGACCTTTGAACCCATCACGCCGCCTCTATATGCAATATTCTTTGCGATTGCAGGTACAGAACTTGATATAAAAGTATTTGCAGATATGGATATAATACTTATTTCTATTGCATATGTCTTTTTCAGGGCATTTGGCAAGTATTCAGGTATATTTATCCCCTCTGCAGTTATGAAACTGCCCGGGGAGATAAGAAAAAACCTCGGATTGTGCCTGCTGCCGCAAGCAGGAGTTGCCCTGGGATTGATATTATTCATACAGGCATCACCACTTATTGCTCATTCAGATGCGAATGTGCAGATGGAAATACTCAAACTTGTAAATATTGTGCTTATTGCAGTTTTCGTGCATGAAATGATAGGTCCCCCGATAAGCAAATATGCAATACTCAAAAGCCTGAAAAGGAGATGATGATATATGGATATATTTGATGTTCTGAAATTGGAATGCTGTACTGAGGATTTCTTTGCTGATTCAAAGGATGATGCACTGCATAAGCTTGCCTCCCTTATGAAAAGATCAGAAGTTTTAAAAAATTACTCTGAAAATGATATATATATTGCATTGAAAGAAAGAGAAGATAAAGGCAGTACAGGATTTACAAGCGGCATTGCCATTCCTCATTGTCAGATCAAGGGACTGGATGATTTTGCCGTGGGAATTGCTGTCAGCAGAAAAGGGATCCCCTTTGACAGCATTGACAGAAAAAAGTCCAGGATATTTGTTACTATCGTAGGGCCTGAAGCACAGCCCGATGACCATATAAAAATACTCGCACAGGTATCAAGGATACTTAATAAACAGGAGCTTAGGGACCTGCTTTTAAGGTCAGGCAGCAAGGTAAATATATATGAAAATTTCCTTCAGAATGCTCATGCTGAAATGCCTGAAATTACCAAATCATCCAAAGATAAGCTGGCTCTGATTGTTGTCAGGGATGATGATAAGCTTGAAAAAATTACTGAGATATTTGTCGAATACGGAGTAATAGGTGCAACAATACTGGAATCCCAGAGCATGGAGAATATTTTGTCAAATGTCCCTCTATTTCTTGAGTTTTTTGATTTTTCAGGGGAAAAAAGGATTTTCAGCAAGCTGATTGTTTCTAAAATCAGCGAGAGCAGGCTTCCTGCAATAATTAAGGCAATTGAAGATGATGTCGGAGACCTTGATAACTATTCCGGTATCAGCATAATGGTTCTTGATCTGGCTTATTCCAAGGGAAATATATGAAAAGAACCCGTATAGCATTATTGATAGCTGCTATTTTTCTCTTATCTGCTGGGGGGTGTCAGAAATTCTATCAAAAAACCGGATGGTATGCATCTCCCGTTCCTGTAAGGGATAAGTTCGGCAATTACAGGGCATATCTGCTGTATGTCCCGAAAAAGCATGCCCAAAGCACTAAACTGGTCGTGTATTATGTGGGATCAACCTGCAGCAATACTCGTGATTACTTTGGCAATCAGCCGGAGAATATGACCTTTATGGAAGAATATGCTGACAGGTATAACTTTTTCTTTGCAGTGCCCTACCCTATCTATGAATATGAGCATAGGGAATGCATCTGCAGGGGATGGGTTATAGAAAAGGAGATAGACTTCATAGACAGGATGATTGCCGTTATCAAGGAAAAGATGATAAAAAAGGAAAATATTGAGATCTACAATCTTGGACTGAGTGCGGGGGGATTTATGGCATATTACCATGCATATCTGAATAATGATTCGGTAAAGGGAGTCTTCAGTCATGGCAAGGGTTCTGAATATCTAAAGGAAATGATAAAGGACCCGTCGGCGATAAAATGGAGGCTTGGCCTGGCGCATAACAGGTATGATTATCCTGATATTATCAAACTCATTGATGAGGATTATCAATATTATACAGATACAGGGATTGAAGTGAAGCTGTGGAAGGATTGTGATGACAACAGGCATTCATGGTCTGTTCAAAGGACTGATGAATACCTTTCATACCTGTTTTACGGCAGGTAAAATCAGAATACTTATTAAAAAGCCCGCCATTACCAAAAAGATTATGCATTAAGCTTAAATAGACAGCATAGCTGTTTTTCTTGCTTTATTGTGATTTTCCCCTTATATGAAGATATGGGCAATACTAATATAAAAATAGCATATATACTAAAAAGCCTTCTGCTTTTATTTTCCATACTGATATCCGCCAGTGCCAAATTTTCATCAGGGCACACGGTAATAATGAATGAGGGTTTTGAGGGCAGTAGATCATTACCGGCTGGATGGAGCTTAAAGACCCTGCAGGGCAATCCATGGCAGGTCGCTTTCAGCAGGTATAATTCCTGTGAAGGTGAGCATACGCTTATTTGCAGTGGCAACAGGAAGAATGAGTCAGATTCATGGTGCTATACATCAGGGTTCAAGCTTGAGAAAAACAATGAATACACCCTGGGTTTCAGCCTTAAGGTGAAGATATCAGTCAGCCCTGAGAGCCTTGGGATTTTACTTATTGGGCCTGATGGATATAAAAAGCAGCTCTTTAGAGAAGATGATATTGACAATTCTTTATGCAGGAGAATAGAAAAGAAGTTTACTGTGGAGGAAGATAATACTTACAGGCTTGGTATTCACTATTTCAGCGATTCAGAGGGCAGAAGGATATTTCTTGATGATATCAGCATAATTAAAAGCGAAGTTGAACAGTTCAGGGTTATACCTGATACTGTCTTTATTGACAGCTCATCAGAGAGCTTTTCCATCAAGCTCATAAATAATACCGGGGATAATAAAAAGCTAAAATTTACAGATGAATCAGAAAGCAAAATTATACATCTTCAGAAGGACTGTATCATCCTTAATCCCTATGAGGAAAAGGAGATTATAATTCATTATGATGCGGACAGGATGGGCCAGTCCTGGGCAAATGCATGCACTCTTAAGGTAAAATCACACGATAATCAGGTTAATGAGGATATCAGAGTATTTTATTATGGAAATAGATGGCTTGATAAAACAAAAAATATCCCATTACCATTCTCTGATTTTGTGATCGGGGCTTCTTCTGATGGTTCATATATTTATGCTTTTTCAGGTTTTGCTGGAAGCAGGGCAGCAAGATTTGACCTTCAGAACAGGAAATGGCAAATGCTGGCCCCTCCCCCTGAGGACTGTCCTGAGCCATACTCAGCTGTGATTTATGGTGATTTCTGCTATTTTATGAGTTCCTCCTGTAATATAATGTATCGCTATCAATATGATACCGAAGGAGGCAGATACAGCTTAATTCCAGGCCCGCCGGATTTCGGGAACGGAAAGCATTTCAGAAGGCCAAGCATGGCTGAGTTTGGTGGTGTAATATATGTTATGGGCCATGTAAACAGTCCTGGGCCCTATGATATAGAATTCTGGAAATATGAAATAAAGTCGGAAAGCTGGTCAGAGCTGCCGCTGCCTGACAGGCCACGTATGCTTTCGGGTATGACCGTAAAGAATGGCAGGATTTATTTTATGGGGGGAAGAGACAGGGATTACCTGGATATTCCGGGAGGGGATGTATATGATATCTGCTCAGAATCCTGGAAGAATGCACCTTGGCCTTCAATACCCGGAAATTCAGGATACCCTGGAGTACTGCTTCGTATTGGCAGTTATGTTTTTTTTGACAGGGGAAGACTGGCAAATGAGATATATGCCTTTAAGCTTTATGATTCTTCATGGAAAAAATGGCTTAAGCTGAGATCAAAGCCCTCATTTAATTTTTATTCAGGATGTGTAATTGCCGAAGGTAATATTCATATGTTCGGCGGAACCATTGATGTTCCATTATCAAAAAAATCAGTAAGGAATATCCACTATATAATGGAGCATGATATGCTTATTGCGGATGCAGGAAAGGGCGGGATTACATCAATTAATGGGCAGATAAAGCTGGGCGGCGAAACTGTTGCGTCTGGAGGGGCCCCACCATATAAATATTTCTGGTCAGATGGAAGGGGATGGTATTCAAAAGAGAAAAACCCTGTTTACCATAATATGAGAAAAGACAGGATAGAATTCTATCTTACGGTGCAAGACAGTAAAGGAAATACTGATGCTGATGCTGCAGTCTACTTTGCTGCAAAATGAATTAAGACCGGATAATAATAAAAGAATAAATTAATCAGAGAGGGGTATATGAATACCCCTCCTGTTCTATTTCTGAGGTTTTTCTTTGCCTTGAGGTTTTTCCTGGCTCTTTTTCCCCAGGTAATCCGGGAGCTCCATTCCAGCCATCCTGAACAATTCATCAAGAGGTGGTATTGATCTGACCATCCCGGATAAGAAATTGGAGGTTGTATTTCCTCCTTTTCCATCTGAGTTTGAATCCCAGACGGTGATCTTATCTATTTTCAGATTCTTGATAGCTTCAACCTGTGTCTGGATTATTTCCGGAAGCTTATCGGTTATCATAAGCATTGCTGCATTTTTAGGATCCTGGCCTGCCGCTTCAATTATCTTCTGAAATCCTTCAGCCTGTTTCGATAATGTCTCGAGCATACCCTGTGCCTGTGCCTGCATGATAAAAAGCTTTCCATCAGCTTCACCCTTTGACTGCCTTCTTGTCATTTCAGCATCAGCTTCAGCATCAATCTCCATTTTCTGTTTTGCAATCTCTGCCGGTATTATTTCATCTGCTGTTTTGGTAGCCCTTACCTTTTCAGCCCTTTTGGTCTCTGCAGATTTTTCAGCTTCATATGCCTCTTCGAGGGCCATGGCGGACTGAACCTTTTCTGCCGCAATGGCTTTTCTGTTAACTTCAGCCTCTTTTTCCCTCCTTTCTGAATCAGATACAGATATCATTATCTTGGCAAGGTTTTCACCTTCTACTGCTGCAGCATTAGCTTTTGAGACCTGTATCCTTTCCTCCTGCTTGGCATTTGCTTCCCCAATTGAACCATCTCTGTTCTTCTCAGCCACTGAGATCTTTGCATCATTAATAGCTTTTGCGGCAGCTTCCTTGCCAAGAGCTTCAATATACCCCGACTCATCTTTTATGTCAGTTACATTGACATTGATAAGCTTTAAGCCGATCTTTTTCAGTTCGTTTTCAACATTATTCGATACATTGGCAAGGAATTTATCCCTGTCGGAATTAATTTCCTCGATCTTCATGGTTGCAATTACCAGCCTTAGCTGGCCGAAAATAATATCCTTTGCAAGTTCCTGTATCTGGTTCAAACCGAGCCCAAGCAGCCTTTCTGCTGCATTTACCATTATTGTCTGCTCTGTGGATATACCTACCGTGAACCTTGAGGGCACGTCTACTCTTATGTTTTGATTACTAAGGGCCTTTGTAAGGTTCACCTCAATTGATATTGGGGTCAGATCAAGGAATTGATAATGCTGAAAAACAGGCCAGATAAAAGCAGCCCCGCCGTGAATGCATTTTGAAGAAGAAGGGTACCCATCTTTGCCTTTCCCTATTTTACCGTATATTACAAGGATCTTATCGGATGGGCATTTTTTGTAACGGGATAATACAGTAATAAAGGCCAGAAATAAAGCCAGAATTACAACTGAAAACAATAAAACAATATAAGGACCTGACATCTGTGATTACTCCTTTATGTATTTTTTAACTAATAGAGTGTTATTTTCGAATATTTCAACTACTATAACGGTTTCTCCTGTTGCTATTTCTTCATCATCTGTCATTGCATCAAGCTCACGCATGGCTCCCTGAACATCTATATTGACCTTTCCAGCCCCCTCCCTTTTTCCGGGTATCTTCAGGTATACCTGGCCTTTCTGGTCCAGGGCATTCCTGATATCCATTGTTCCGCTCTCAGTAAGCTTCATAATAACATTAAAAAGCTTAGCATATATATACATCATCAGGAATCCTGCCCCGAAAGAAAGAAAAACACTGCTTGCATCATTCATTCCTGATCTTATACTGGCAATACCAGCCCAGCCAAATACAGTGAAGAAAATAATTATATTCCTTATTGAAAACAGCCGAAGGCCTGAGTCAACAGATTCAGCATCTGCATCATCAATATCTGCATCAATGTCTTCAGAGAGATCTCCTTCACTGTCAAAACCAAGTATTGCCATAATAAGCTGAATTATGAAAATGATTGAAAAGGGTATTGCAAAAAACCAGTATATCTTTTCCAGAAAGGAAATTCCTTCCCACCAAGCATTCATGTTATACTCCTTTTTAAGTTAGGGTTTATGTTTTTAACTTTAACATTTATAGTTTACATTATTTTGTTATATTTTACAAAAATTATTTTATCAGGGTATTTATAGATTGTATTAATTGCTAAATATGATATAGAAATATAAAAAACAGGAGGCATATCATGAAGAGTGATATAGAGATAGCCAGTTCAGCCAGGATGAAGCCCATTGAAGAGATAGCAGAGATTCTTGGGATAGATGCAAAGGATATTGAATTATATGGCAAATACAAAGCAAAGCTTCCTCTGAGCCACCTGAAACTGCCAGAAAACAGCAGATGCAATCTTGTACTTGTTTCAGCAATTACTCCAACACCTGCTGGAGAGGGCAAAACAACCATGTCCATCGGCCTTGTCCAGGCATTAAATAAACTGGGTAAAAAAGCTACTGTGGTTCTTAGAGAGCCTTCTCTCGGCCCTGTGTTCGGCATGAAGGGCGGAGCAACTGGCGGCGGGTATTCCCAGGTACTCCCTATGGAGGACATAAATCTTCATTTCACAGGTGATTTTGCCGCTGTTGAGAAAGCCCATAACCTTCTGGCAGCTCTTATAGACAATCATATTCAGCAGAAGAAAGGCGATATTGATCTGGATCCAAGGACAATACACATAAGAAGGGTTATGGATATGAATGACAGGTCGCTTCGAAATATTGTCATCGGCCTGGGAGGCAAAATACATGGGGTCCCGAGAGAAACAGGTTTTGATATAACTGCTGCTTCAGAGGTCATGGCAATACTCTGTCTTTCAGAAAATTTCGAGGACCTGAAATCCAGGCTGGGAAGAATTTTCATAGGCTTCACATATGATAATAAGCCCATCTATGCAAAGGATATAAGCGCTTCAGGGGCTATGGCAGCACTTCTTAAGGATGCCATAAAGCCCAATCTTGTGCAGACAATAGAAGGAAATCCAGCAATAATACACGGGGGTCCTTTTGCCAATATAGCCCAGGGTACAAATTCTGTTTTAGCTACCAGGATGGCTATGTCCCATTCTGAATATGCTGTAACAGAGGCAGGTTTCGGATTTGACCTTGGTGCAGAGAAATTTTTTGACATCAAATGCCAATCGGCTCAACTAAGCCCCAAGGCTGCTGTCCTTGTTGCTACAGTGAGGGCACTTAAACTTCATGGAGGTGTCCCGCTTAAGGAAACAAAGGATCCAAACCCAGACGCTGTTGAAAAAGGATTGGAAAATCTTGAAAAACATGTTGAAAATATGATGCAGTTTAACCTCTGCCCCGTTGTGGCTATTAATAAATTCCATACTGATACAGATGAAGAAATTGATATTGTTAAAAGAAGAGCAAAAGAACTTGGTGTAGGATGTTCAGCATCTGATGTCTGGCAGCATGGCGGAAATGGCGCTTTGGAACTTGGAGAGCTTGTTATAAACGCTGCTGAAAAATGTATAAGTGAATTTAAGCCACTTTATGCATGGAGTTCAACTGTTGAAGAAAAGATCGAAGCAGTTGCAAAAAAGATGTACGGTGCACAGGCTGTGGATTATATGCATCATGCAAAGCTGGACATTAAAAAGATTAAAAAACTTGGGCTTGAGGGTCTTCCGGTATGTATTGCAAAAACACAGAACTCCCTGTCGGATAATCCAAAGCTTTTAGGGCGCCCCAGGGATTTCATAGTAACAGTGAGAGAGATTCAAATTGCTTCAGGTGCAGGATTCCTTATACCAATCACAGGTGATATTGTGAGGATGCCGGGGCTTCCTCGTCATCCTGCAGCGGAAAATATAGACATCGATATTCATGGAAACATAAACGGAATATTCTAATATAGGAGGGAGAATATTTAATTATGAGAATTTACAGATTTTTGCTTTGTCTTATTATTTTTACAGTTCTGTTCGGTTGCAACAGCAATAATAATATTATAGTTCAGGAAGCTGAAAAGGAGACCAATCCTGATATCATTGAGGAGAAGAAACCTTCTACATTCATGTGGGAACTGGAGTACAATGGAAAAACCAATTATATACTTGGTTCAATACACCTTGGAACGCAGGAATTATATCCTCTTGATGATGCTATTGAGGATTCTTTTGAAAAATCTGATATACTGGTGCTGGAGGCAGATATCACAAAAGGCAGTGATAAGGCTGTTATGGACCTGATAAAGGAGATAGCCTATTATAAGGATGGAAGAACAATCAAGGATAGTATTTCAGCTGAGAATTATGAAATGATCAGGGATAAGATGAAGGAAAAGGGATACGATATAAGCCTTTTTCAGAATTTTAAACCATGGTTTCTTGCTATTTCAATATTGCCTCTTGAAATGGTAAAGATGGGTTTTTCGCCCTATCTGGGAATTGAGATGCACTTTGTAAAAAAATCTCAGGAGAAAAAAATGGAGATTATGGAGCTTGAGGGGATCGAGTATCAGCTCAGGCTTTTTGATTCTTTTCCAGAAGAACTTCAGGAGATGTTCCTTGTGGATTCATTCCTTGAGCTTGATACCATGAAAACACAGATGGAGGAGATAATTAAGAGCTGGAAGAGCGGAGATTCAGAGAGCCTATTTAAGTACCTGTTCGACGCGATTGAAAAACAGCCGAAGCTGGAAAAATTTTATGAAAAACTGAATGATGAGAGAAATATTGAAATGGCCGAGAAAATAATTGAATATTTCAATGATGAAAAAACGTATTTTATAGTGGTTGGTTCACTTCACCTGATCGGTGAAAAAGGGGTTATTGAGCTACTTAAGAATAAGGGGGTCAATACAGAACAGATCTAACTGTGTCAAATAGACCTTTAATACAGGATTTTTATAAGGGGGATATTTTATGAGTGCAAAAATAGCAGTATTAACAGCAATTATAGTTGTGTTAATATGGCTGTCCGGATCAGGAATGCTGATCTTTGGACAGGAAACCGGCTTACAGGCAGTCGATGTCAAGCCAAGAGCATTTCTAAGGTCATGGTATGTGCTGGGTCCGATAATATACCATGAAGGCGATGAGGATGTGAAATCCGATAGCCATGCAAAGGAAGCGCTTATTAAAGGCTATATAAAAGAGGACAGCAATTCGATTATATCCGCAATCAGGAAGGGCACTGAAATAAAGATCGCCGATAAGGGATATATGTGGAAGAAATATGAATCATCAACAGATTTTGTGGATTTAAATGAAGCCCTGGGTGAAAGCAGTTACGCTGTCGCATATGCATATGTCATGGTATACTCATCTGAAGATGCTGATGTAATAATGGGGATTGGCACCGATGACGGCGCAGAGGTTTATATAAACCAGGAACCGGTGTTTGAGTCATTTACCGAGCAGAAAGCTCAAAGGGATAATGATCTTATTCCTGTAAAGCTCAATGAGGGTGAAAATCATATTCTAATAAAGATACAGAATTCCAGGGAGGACTGGGGGTTTTATGCCAGGATCCTGGATGATCAGTCAATAAATGAAAGGTTTGTAAGAGCCGCCTACCAGGGGAATCTTGATGACATAGACCTTCTTTTATCTGCGGGCGCTGATATCAATTCTACTGATGCTCTTGGGCTTACAGCGCTTCACAGGGCAAAAATAGGGGGAAGGACAGAGACCTGCGACTATCTGATTGAGAAGGGCGCTGATGAATCGCTGCCAATGCCTGAGGCAGAAGAGGTACTTGATACCTGTTATAATCTTATTTTTAATGAAGATACACCCGGTGCATCCATATTATTTTCAAGGGATGGCAAAATTATCTATCATAAAAGCTATGGAAATGCTGATATTGGAAACAATGTCCCTTTCACAAACAATACCAAATCAAGGATCGGCTCAGTGACAAAGCAGTTCGTATCATCAGCAATATTGAGAATGATCGAAGAGGGAAAGATAAGCCTTGATGATAAGCTCGCAGATTTTATTCCTGGTTTTCCAAGAGGTGATGAGGTTACGATCCACCATCTTCTGACGCATACATCAGGTATTCAGAGTTATACCAACAAGCAGGAGTTTATGGAAAAGCTGACTTCTGAAGTAGATACAATAGATATTATTAATTTTATATGGGATGATGAATATAATTTTGATCCCGGTGATGGCTGGCTTTACAATAACTCTGGCTATGTAATACTGGGATATATACTCGAGCAGGTCACAGAAAAGCCGCTTGGAGAGTATCTCAAAGAAATATTTTTTATTCCCCTGGGCATGAATGATACAGGAATCCATAACAGCAGGGATATCATAAAAAATGAGGCCTACGGTTTTTCATATGAAAACGGCATTTTCAGGAAGGCTGTCAATTGGGATATGTCATGGGCAGGCGGGGCAGGAGCCCTGTATTCAACAGCATATGACCTCTATTTATGGAATGAGGCTGTCTTTAACAAAAAACTGCTTTCCGGACAAAGCCTTGATATGGCTTTTACCCCTGTTACACTGAATGATGGAAGTATGGTGGAGAATCCTTTTAAATACGGGTACGGGTGGATTATCTCAGAAAAGAGAGGCTTGAAAGAGATCTCTCACGGCGGGGGGCTGCATGGATTTAACACAGATTTAAGAAGATACACTGATCTGAATGCAACAGTAGCTGTACTGCAGAACTGTATTCCTTCGGGAGAGGGTATGTCGGCAGGAGAACTGGCAGAGACTGCAGTGGAAATGTATCTCTGGGAAGATATGTCTGAGCAGGAATCATACAGGACAGCTCAGAATATCTCTACTGAAAACTGGGATATTTATACCGGTAGTTATAATTACAGCGGGATTGTAATGAAGGTAAGAAGGGAAGGAGATCAGATGTTTGCCAAGCTTGCTTTCCAGAACGAATTTGAGATCTTTCCGAAGGCGGATAATGAATTTTTCTGGAAGGTTGTGGATGCTCAGATAAGATTTATATGTGATGAAGAAGGCAATGTGACCCATGCTGTTCACAAGCAGGGCGGAAGGGAAATAAAAGCAGTAAAGATTACTGACAATATTATAGCGGATATAGATAAATCCGTTTATAAAGATTATATCGGGGAATATGATTTCTCTGTTTTTACCATTACAGTATTTGAGGAAGACCAAAGCCTTTTTATCCAGATTTCAGGCCAGCCCAGGTTGGAGATATTTCCCAGATCAGATACTGAGTTCTTTTCAGATGCAGTTGTAATAAAGGTAGTATTTACTAAGGACCAGGAAAAAAACAGTATGAAGATGACATTGCATCAAATGGGAATGGTTTTTGAGGGATACAGGGCAGAAGGGGAAAAAGAGCCTTTATCAGATTAACTGTTTAAAGAAAGTGGATTCCGTCTAATATCTGATAGGAGTAGCCCTGTTCAGCGAGGAATATCTGCCTGTTGAGTGCAAAATCCTGCTCATGGGTCCCTTTGGAGACAAGAGAGAAAAATATTGCTTCATTGTCTTTTGGTCTTAGTATTCTTCCAAGCCTCTGTGCTTCCTCCTGTCTGGAGCCAAAACTGCCGGAAACCTGTATCAGTACATTTGCATCGGGAATATCAACAGCTACATTTCCTACCTTCGACAGTATCAGCCTGTTAAACTCCCCCTTTCTGAAACTGTTGTATATTTCCTCTCTCTCTCGATTTGGAGTACTCCCCTTGATTAATGGTATATTGAATATCTGCTGTATTTTATTGAGCTGGTTTATATACTGGCCAATAATAATGATTTTCGAGCTTTTATATTTATCAAGCAGTTTCCTGATATATTTTATCTTTTCAGGGTTTTCAGAAGCTATCCTGAAAGCCTGCCTTTTTGTCGAGGTAAGATAATCCAGATTCAGTTCTTCCGGAAGTTCGATCCTGATCTCATAGCAGACCGCCTTTGCTATAAATTTTATCTTTTCAAGAGTTTTCCAGGGAACATCGTATTTTTTGGGGCCTATCAGTGAAAATACATCCTTTTCCTTGCCGTCTTCCCTTACTAAAGTGGCAGTAAGCCCGAGGCGCCTTTTGGCTTGGACAAGAGCTGTAATCTGAAATACCGGCGCCGGGAGAAGATGCACTTCATCATATATAATCAGGCCCCAGTTCTGTTTTGAGAACAGGTCGAAATGGATAAATGGGGAGTTTTTGTCCTTTCTGTAGGTTAATATTTGATAGGTTGCAATGGTGATCGGCCTTATCTCTTTTTTTTCTCCTGAAAATTCACCTATATCATCAGGATTTACAAAGCTTTTTTCTCCAAGCTCTGTAACCCATTGCCTTGCAGCAATTATATTTGCTACAAGGATAAGTGTTTTTGTGCTCAGCAGCTCCATTATCCTCAAACCTACTATTGTTTTTCCGCTTCCGCAGGGCAGGCATATCACGCCGCTCCCTCCCCGGTTATTTTTTCCAAAGAAAATATCTGCGGCTTCTTTCTGATAAGGTCTTAAGCTGAAGCTTGACCCATATTTTAGCTTTATGGGCAAAGGGTCTCCGTCAATATAGCCTGCCCTGTCATCAACGGGATAGCCGAGCTCAATCAGTTTCTGCTTCAGGATTCCTCTTTTATAGGGATTAACAATGATCTTCCCTCTCTTCAGTGATACAAGTGCAGATATATCCTTATTGGAGATGACCCTCCCAAGCAGTTCTTTTTTACCAGGCCTGGCACATAAGGTTGTCTCCAGGGGCGAGCCAGAGAGGTAAAAAATACCATATTTAGTGATGGTCTCCCTTATCATCTTAATTATATTCTGAGGCAGTGAATATTTGGAGTACTTATTGAGGAAAGCTATTATATCCCTGTGGTCTTTATTAATGGATGCAGCATTCCATAGGCTGATGTTTGTAATTCTATAAGTGTGTATATGTTCAGGGCTTTTTATTAATTCAGCAAAAGAAGCAAGTTCATCTCTTATTTCCTCATAAAGAGGGTGTTCGACGAACAAAAGAAATGTTCCATCACTTTGTATTATAAGGGGAGAATCTTCTATCATTTCCTGTTTCCTGATATATCCGGGAATAACAGGCTGCAGCCCTTAAGCTGCAACCTGTTCTACATCATTTTATATGAGATCCGTTTGGAATATCCTTGTCAACTGTAAGGACAGAAATAACACCATGGTCAGCTGTGGATGCCGCAAGAAGCATGCCTTCACTTAATAGCCCCCTTATTGTTCTGGGTTTGAGGTTATATACAACAGCAATCTTTTTATTCAGCAGGTCTTCAGGCATATAACTTCCTTTAATTCCTGCAACTATCTGCCTTGTCTCATTGCCAAGATCAACTTTCATCCTTATCAGCTTATCTGTTTCAGGGACATCTTCGGCTTCAATTACCTGGCCTACCTTTAGATCGATTTTTGCAAAATCAGCATATTCAATATTGTTTTCCATAATAATCAGTCCTCTCCTATGAGTATGATTCTCTAAATTCACCAAAGACGCTTTTTAATGTGTTTATTATTTCTCCAAGGCTGGTATAATCCTTTACTGCGTTCATAATAGGCTCAAAAAGGTTTTCATCACCTTCGGCACTTTTTTTGATTATCTCTAAATGCTTCCTGACTGCCTCATTATTTCGGTTTGTTTTTATTTCTTTAAGTTTTGCAACCTGATTTGCCTCTACTTCTTCAGAAATTTTCTGAAGGTTGAGCTTTAGCTCCTCATCTTTTGTGAATTTATTCAGCCCGACAATTATCTTTTTGTCTTTTTCTATATCCTGCTGGTATCTATAGGCAGATGCCTCTATTCTTTTCTGCACATATCCCTCTTCAATGGCTTTCAGCATTCCACCCATTTTATCTATTTCATTCATTATTTCAATTATCTTTTCTTCAAGGCTGGCTGTCAGGCTTTCAATAAAATAGCTGCCCGCAAGAGGGTCAACTGTATCTGCAATACCTGACTCATTAGCAATTATCTGCTGAGTTCTCAAGGCTATCATGACTGATTCTTCCGTAGGAAGTGCAAGGGCTTCGTCGAAAGAATTGGTATGCAGGGATTGGGTTCCTCCCAGAACTGATGAAAGGGCCTGGAGGGCAACCCTTACTATATTGTTCATGGGCTGCTGAGCTGTAAGAGTGCTTCCGGCTGTCTGGCTATGAAACCTGAGCATCATGGACTTTGGATTTTTAGCATTGAATTTTTCCTTCATTATCCTTGCCCATATCCTTCTGGCGGACCTGAATTTTGCAATTTCTTCGAAGAAATTATTATGGACATTAAAGAAGAATGAAAGCCGGGGTGCAAATACATCAACATCTAAGCCAGCAGCCAATGCAGAGTTGACATATTCTATGGCATCGCAGAGAGTGAAAGCTACTTCTTCTGATGCTGTTGATCCTGCTTCCCTTATATGATATCCGCTAATGCTTATTGTATTAAATTTGGGAAGGTGCTTGCTTGCATAGGAGAATATATTTGTTATAAGCCTCATGGATGGTTTTGGGGGAAATATGTAAGTTCCCCTCGCAAAATATTCCTTCAGTATATCATTCTGAATTGTTCCTGAAAGAAGTGAAATGTCAATATTCCTGTTTTCAGCTACAGCTACATACATTGCAAGAAGCACTATAGCGGAAGCATTTATGGTCATTGAGGTTGATACCTTGTCAAGGGGTATTTTATCGAAAAGGATTTCCATATCCTTTATAGTATCAATTGCAACTCCTACCTTGCCGACTTCCCCTGATGATAAGTTATCGTCTGAATCCAGGCCAATCTGAGTAGGGAGGTCAAAAGCAGTTGATAAGCCTGTCTGTCCCTGTTCAAGAAGATAGCGGAACCGTTCGTTGGTCTCCTGCGCTGTTCCGAATCCGGCGTATTGTCTCATGGTCCAGTACCTGCTTCTGTACATTGTTGCCTGTACTCCCCTGGTAAATGGAAACTGGCCCGGGAACCCGAGCTCATTGGTATAATCAAGATTTTCTGTATCAGCTGGTGTATAAAGCCTGTCAACAGGGATTTCTGAATCAAGGATAAACTCTTTTTTCCTCTCACCAAATCTTTCGAGCACCTTCTTTATTTCCTTCTCTTCCCATTTGCTTTTCTGGGAATTTATCTTTTCAATATCATAATTCGACATAGGAAAACTCCTTTTCAGTAATTAATTATCTTAGAAAGTAAAAATTCCTGCTCTGAAGAATTTCATTACCATGCAGTATTCTAATCTCATATTGACCTGTGGTAATCCCTGAAACATCCAATGATCTGCTCACCACAAGCTTATTATTTGTTATGCCTGCTTTATAGCTGACAGCAGATAATTCATTTCCTGTTTCACTTGACAGAAGCTGAATTGTAATATCAAGGCTGTCAGGTGGGTTGCTGCAGTCCATAAATGCAGTCATATACAGGTACAGCTGGTCAGTTTTTGAGTATACGCTTCCAAAAACAGGTCTAAAGGCTTTCCCGTCAAGGAGAAGCTTATTGTCCTTTTTTGCAAATATTCTTTCTTCATTTTCAGATGATAGCAGGATCTTGCTGCAGAACATATTGATTTTATCAGCTCTTATAGCGGTTATTGGGATTATGTTAACGGTTGATGATCCCTCGCTTCCGCTTCTCAGGTCCTTGATCTTTATGCTGACTGAATATGTATCCATAGGTATCATAAAGCCGATAACCATAAGATATGACCCGCTTGAAGCATATTTCATAAGGGATTTTTGCTTGACGGTGATCTCCTCTGTATATGTCCTGCTGTACATATTGCCTTTTTCCTTGAAATTTGCCTCCACTTCCACTATTGAGCTTGATTGGCCTAAATCGTTCTCTATGAAAACAAGATTTTTCAATGGAAGATAAATCAGCACCATAAGGTCAATCTGGCCTTTGCTCAGGGGATAGGCAATGTAATCAAGATTTATGGCTATAGGCCTCTTTTCGTCTATTTTCTGAATCAGGGAGGTATCTTTTGCAGCATAGTTTTGCTGGTACAATGCCTTTCCCTCTTCAGAGAGGTACAGGCGTAGAGGATTCGGGATGTTCTTATCCTGGTAGGTCAGAAGATTTGACAGTAGCTTGTACTGGTTTGAGGAATAATCATCTACAAATGTAATTACTGTGTTTGGCTTCAGTCCAAATGTATTCTCATAGGTCCAGTATTCGTAATTCTTCTGTTTCCTGTAATCGCCTGCTATATCAGCGTCAGTTTCTCTCCTCGTACTCATCTCGCTTATATCATCATCATATTCCTTGTCATAATCCCTTGTTTCAATGTCATCAGGCGGTCCATACATTACGTATATCCTGCCTCTGTCCGTATCTGATCCCATCGTTTTGGCAAACTTGAATTTTTCATCAGCTTCTTTTGTACGTTCGATAAGAAGATCCCTGAATTCATTGTTCAGTGTATCGGGGAATGGGTTAGTCTTTTCCCAGAAATCAAGTATATATTGCTCCTGTTCAGGTTCCGGAAGAGCTAAGAATTCATCAAATTCTTCAGGTGTAAGCACATACTTGGTGAGTTTATAGAAGCCTTTGAATTTTGCCGGAAACCTTTCAACCAGGTCTTTTCTGGAAGAGCATCCTATCAGGACAATTAATGGAACCAATATTAATGTTAATATTTTTATTTTTTTCATAGCTTTTTAGAATTTAATATCGATCTTTTTCGAATCAGAAATGAATCTCTCAAGGCCGATATCTGTAAGAGGGTGTTTAATCAGCTTTTCAAGTACTCCAAAAGGCAGTGTTACAATATCCGCCCCGAGAAGAGCAGATTCGAGAACATGTACTGGATGTCTGACACTTGCCACTATGACCCTTGTATCAATGCTATAGTTCTGAAAAACAGTAAGAATCTGGCTTACTATATCAAGGCCGTTCTCTCCAATATCGTCAAGCCTCCCAATAAATGGGCTTACATAATCACTGCCCGCTTTTGCAGCGAAAAGTGCCTGGAAAGTATTGAAAACAAGAGTTGTGTTTACGCTAATCCCTTCACTGCTGAGAGTTTTCATTGCTTTAAGGCCGTTTGTATTAATAGGGATCTTAATAACTATATTCTTTGCTATGCTTGCAAGAGAATGTGCTTCCTTGATAATATTATCATAATCTGTCGATATAACCTCTGCACTTACTGGCCCATCTACAAGATCAGCTATCTTTGCAATATGATCCTTATAAGAAGTTTTTTCCTTTGAGACCAGGGATGGATTCGTAGTGACTCCATCGCAAAGGCCCCAGTCAATTGCCTTTTTAATCTCCTCAATATTTGCAGTGTCCAGAAAAATTTCCACTTATGCATACCTCCTAAGAAAGTTTAGGAAGTATAATATTTAAGAATTATAAAAAAGCAATAGATTTTTCTAACTGAGCTGCCTTATTATTGAAGACTGGGAATCATATTTTTTGCAATTGAAAGGAACTTTTTCTTATAATTCTCATGCAGGTTATCCTTGATTATTTTCTGCTTTGAAAGATAAGTGTAATAGACTGCTCCATCAATGACAGATGTAAAAACCGATCTTATTGCAGATGTATCAAATTTCTTTGAAACCCTGCCCTTTTGCTTTTCTTCTTCAATTACTTTCTCCACAAGAGAGAAAAGGTCATTCAGGGGATTTATGTAGTTGTATTCATTCAAATGCCCCATGACCCTTGAATGAAGGAAAAGAACCATGACAGCATCCTGCTCGATATCAATATTTTCTATACATGCCTTAAAGACATTGTAGAGCCGGTCTTTGTCATCAGGAACCTGCTGGATCTTTTCCCTGAGGCTTGCCATTAGCGGGACCCATTTTCTCTTAAACAGCTCGGACAGGATATTGTCCTTATTCTTGAAATAGGTGTAAATCGTGCTTATGCTGACCTCAGCCGCAGAGCTGATGTCATGAATTGTAGAGAGGAAAAAAGATTTTTCCAGAAAGACACTGACTGCTTTTTCAAGTATAAGGTTCTTTGTGAATTCAATGTAATTGTCGCGGTATTGTTTGTTTCTTCCCATGTTTTTACTCCATTTTTACTTGATTTTATTTTTATTGCTGTAAAACCAGCATGATTTTATATCATAGAACGGAAAAACTGTCTTTGTCGGGCAGATGATATCATAGTGATGAAAAAGAAAATATTTGTTATAGTATAAGGGTATGATCACCGCATCATCGAGCATTATTTCCTGAGCCATATTGTATAATTTCTCCCTTTTTTGCATGTCTGTTTCTATCCTTGCCCTGCTGACAAGGTCGATATACTTCTTATTTATCCAGCCTACAGAACGGTTATCGATATTATCAGATGTAAATGTCTGGAAAAAATTATCAGGGTCAGGATAATCAGCAAACCATATCATTAAATTGATGGCTGATTCATATTTTTTATCCTCAAATTCTTTAGAATCTGTAAAAGTATATTCAATTTCAATTCCAAGCCTGGAGATATTGTCCAGTATGAATTTAGCAGCAGGGTCCTGATACAGGCCAATATTACTGTAATAATTCAGCTTTATGGGTGTCTTAATACCTGATTTCCTTATTAATTTTTCTGCAGCGGCTATATCATATCTTACCAGGTCCTTCCTGGGCAAATGAGCAAAAAGGTTCTGAGGAATAATGCTTTCCGCCTTTTTGTTAATCTGGTTGAACACAGTGTCTGTCATCTTATCCCTGTCTATGCAAAGCATAACAGCCTGTCTTACCTCTTTAATATTGAAAGGATATACCTGATTATTCAATATCAGATAAGAAACGCTGTTCGGGTCCAGTATCTCGCAGTGCAGCTCTGTATCAGTGTTTACCAGCTTGTTTATATCAGCAAATATATTTTTGTTAGGGAGTCTGTGTCCAGGAAGAATATGATAATCTGTACTAAAAATATCATTTCTTTCTTTTGAAATGAATTTTACCTTGTCTACAAAGGGAAACCCTTCAATATGATATTTATCAAACCTTTCCAGGAGTATATATTGATTTACAGACTGCCTGGCAAACTTGAATGCACCTGTACCTGCAGGCATATCAATATTGGCTCCGGCTGCCCTGGGAATTATTGACATGACTACTGTTGACAGCACCTGCAGGAAAAATGAAAGAGGCTTCTGGAGTTTTATTCTTACTGTATAATCATCTATGACCCGTATCCCTTTAAGTTCATCAGCCTTATGATTAAAAAATTCATCCCAGCCTTCTATAGATCCGATATAATGGCCTGCGTCACTACCGAGCACATCCCTCAGTCTCTCGAAAGAAAATTTGACATCCTCGGCTTTTAGCTTTTTCATATTATGAAAATATACATTCTCTTTAAGGAAAAAGGTATACTCTGAAAAGTCATCAGAGATTTCATATTTTTCACACAGCAAAGGTGTCACATCAAATCCGGACTCTGTTTCAACAAGGGTTTCATAAATAGCCTTATATAAAGGTACAGATTCAATCAGCGAACAGCTTGCGGGATCATAAGAGAAATCAGCCCTGAAGGGGGGGAAATATGCATTTATGGTACCGCCCCTTTTGGGTGAAAAGCTCACGAAGTATTCTGTTAATGACTGCATCCTGTTGTATTCATTATGTATCTGATAGGATATATTTGTCAGGTCCTTGACTGTGTAGAGAACCTGTTCTGAAATATGCCTTACATCGCTGAAAGAATCAAGGATGCTGTTGCTCTGGGTTTTTATGCTGGATGAACCATCCACTATCCTGTTTACCAGAGATCCTATGCTGTTTGTATTATTTATCAGAGATTTCGTGTTGGCAAGCTGGATTGACATCCTGCCTTTAAGTGCATTAGTAATATCAATTAGCTGAACTGAAAGATCCTTTAAATGCTGGAATTCGCTTTGCAATCTTGAGTTGTGATTAGAAAGCTGGGCTATTTTCTGGCTGGAGAGCCTGGTTCTCTCAAGGAGCTGTTCAATCCTGTTGACCTGAAGGACATTTGAATTTTTTATTGTTTCAACATTGCTTATGCTGTTTCTTGCAATATCCAGGATGCTGAGAAGATTTTTATTTACCTGCTTCCCGAAAACCTGTGTCTGATCAACAATGTTCAGGCTGACCTGGGAAGCATCCCTGCTTTTGGATATGCTTTTATCTATGTTTGAGATTATCTGATATATTTTTGAAGTAGATGAGATTGTCTTTTTCGATAAGGATTGAATTTCATCAGCAACTACCGCAAAGGATTTTGTTTCTTCAGGAGAGCTTGCTGCAATTATATTCGCGTTCAGGGAAAGAAGGTTTGTCTGCTTGGAAATTCTGTTAATTGTTGCCAATATCCGGTTTATCTGCTCTGAGTGCCATTTGAGAATATCTATAATCTGTAATGTTATTGAAAGATGCTCCCTTATGTTCCCTATGCTTTCTGCGTATTCATTTATTATGGACTGGCTGTTTTCAACCTTTTTAAAAACCTCTTTCTGGAAATCAATAGTCTTAAGGATATTATTGTGGATGCTGTATGCAGTGGCCTTTAGCTCCTCCATTGTATCAGTCGTATTCATTGTAAATCTGTTGATGTTTTCGACTATCTTGTTAGAATCCTGGAAGGAATATTCAGATCTCTTAAGTATATCCTTTGCACCCTGAATGTAGTTGATAAGGTCATCCAAAAGAACATGGGTGGCAAAAGAGTTATTTTCAATTGCCGACGAGGATTCCAGTGTTTCTGAGGCATTCTGTTCAATGCTTCGAATATTATTTTTTGTACTGGTCAGAAGATTGTCAATCTTTTTTGATGAAGAGAGGACATATGCTATGGAATTTTGCTGGTATCTGCTGCTGTTGTACAGGGATGCAGATATTTTTTGAAGGGTGTCTGATTCCGTATAGAGAGAATCTTCTGTCTGGATGAGCTTTGAGAGTATTTTGTGGAAAAAGGATGCAATAAATATTGCATTTTTTTTGAGAGATGAGTAATAGGGCTGTTTCTGCGTAAGGATCTTTCTTATATTTGAACTTGCCGACAGATCAAGCAGATTTATATAGATGCCTATTTCATTATAAAATATCAGGCCGGTTATGATTACAGTGAATGAAAAGGCTATAAAATGGATAATAAATACTGTTATGAAAGGGTCAAAGTCCAGGGAGATAAACAATAAACAGAAGAAAAAGGAGAATACTCCTGAACAGACGGTAACAAGGAGAATGTTCCTGTAAAGATGACTGAACAGCTTTTCAAGCGTTATTCTGGTTTCTTTTGCAATATCTTTTAATTTAATCATATTTTATTTTTATATAGTAAATAATATCATTTAGCTGGAGCATTATTTCAATATAATGTTATCATATTGGATTTTAATCCTATAAGTATTATGTTTTCAAGAAAAAAAATAATGCTTTTAATAATATTTTTGCAATTTTTAACTATGTATATTGAAAAAGTTTTATATTGACAATAGAATGATAGGTTATTAACTTTATTAGGCATATAGCCACTATGAAAACAGATATTACAAAACTGGATTATATCGAAAAAAGGAATCTTAAATACTCTGATTCATATGATGATTCATCCAGGGAGTATTTTGCGAAGTTCAGCCTGGAATCGGGGAATATAACTGATGCTATTGATGCTTACTCGGCATTGGGAAATGTTACTGAGCTTGAGAAGATCCTTAAAAGGATGGTTTCTGAGGGTGACCTTTTCCACTACAAATATATCAATAAGCTTTTGAAAAGGGAAATAAACCCGGAAGATCTTGTGCTTATCATTGAAAATTCAAAGAATAAGGGATTAATAAGATATTCATCTGAAGCGCAGCAATTGCTTGAAAGCATTGATCAGGCAAAAAACGACAAAGATGCTGTCTGAAAGAAAGAGACTGGTTCAAAATCCAGCATAAAGCGCCAGTAGCTCAGCGGATAGAGCAATAGATTCCGGATCTATCGGTCGGAGGTTCAATTCCTCTCTGGCGTATAGCTTTGCTATGAATCATTTTGGATAATAGGGTAAAGGAACAGGAACGCCGTGTTATTATTGATATTTCTATTTGCAGCAGGTGTCGCCTTATTATCATATTCAAGTGATATGCTGATTGATAATAGTGCGATGCTCGGATTAAGGCTGAACATAAGGCCCTCAGTTATTGGAATGACTGTCATTGCTTTTGGCACCTCACTTCCTGAATTTGTGGTTTCCTTCCGTGCTGTTCTATACAATACAAGGGATATTGCATTTGGAAATGTAATAGGCTCTAATGTATCAAATATAGGGCTAATACTGGGAATTTCAGCAATACTTATGCCTCTTACAGTAGACAGGGAAACCTTAAAGAGAGAGATCCCATACCTTATTGCCGCAAGCCTTCTTTTTTATATTCTCTGCCTTAACCACAGCCTTGGAATATCTGATGGCATCTGCATGCTGTGCGTATTTTTCACATTTATTTATCTGACAATGAGAAGCGGAGCGTCAAGCAGAGAAATCAGCACCGAAGAGATGAATGAGATAAGGGAGGCAAAGGATACATCGTTTTTTAAAATATTAATCCTGATAATTGCCGGATTTCTGGGTGTGATCTATGGATCTAAGATTGCCCTTGACAATGCAATAAAAATTGCCGAAGCCTTAGGGGTCTCACAGCTTATCATAGGGCTTTCGGTCGTAGCAATAGGTACTTCATTGCCTGAACTAGCAACATCAGTTGCTGCCATAATAAAGAAAAAGCCTGATATGGCCCTTGGAAATATTGTCGGCAGTAATATCTTCAACATATTTTTCATTCTCGGATTTGCAGTATTATTCAAACCATTGGAGATATCACCAAGGAGCGTAATATTTGAGATTCCTGTAATGCTGTCATTTACCGTCTTTCTGTACTTTGCATCAATAAGGAATAATTTTTTGCACAGGACAAGCGGAATTGTACTGCTGTCAGGTTTTATTACTTTTATGATTATGCTGTTTATATAATGGACTTTAATGAATTTATAAAATTTATCAAAACCAGGTATGATATTGACCTGCTTAATTATAAGGAGAGCAGAATACTCAAAAGGACCAACCTTTTCATGTTGAGGAAAAGTATAGCTGATTATGGCAGGCTTATGTCATATCTGAGCAAGAGAGAGAATTTTGAAGAATTTCTTCAGTTCCAGAGGATAAAAATCTCCTATTTTTTAAGGGACAGGCAGCTTTTTGAAAACCTCATTAATCATCTGTGCGAGTCCAAAGATTCATTCATGTCTTTTCTTAAAGCAGGAGTTTTAAGCATAGGATGTGCCAGGGGAGAGGAAGTATATTCACTTGTTTTTCTTCTTCTTCATAAAAGGATGCAGATACCCGGCAGGATAACGGGAATCGATTCAGATGCTGACCTGCTGGATTGTGCGCGCAGGGGATTATGGAACAGGAATTCCGTGCAGAATTTTGATGATTTTTTAAAGGGTTTTCTGTATGAGGATTGCAAGAATAATAATGTATATATGGTTAAAAATAAGCCCAGCTGCAATATCAACTTTGTTAGATTTGATATTATGAAAAATGACATAGATGTTCTGCTTCCCAAATATGGGCTCATTATGTGCAGGAATTTTATAATATACCTTAGTGAGGATTTCAGAGAGAAATTTCTTGAAAAGATATCAAAACTGATAAAGAAACACGGACTTCTTTTTCTTGGCTCAACTGAATTTATTTATAATCCTGCTGATCTGGGATTGGAATATATCGGCCATTCAATATATAGAAAAGTGATATGATAGTATTTGAAAATGTTACAAAGAATTATTTCAATGGCAATACCGGTATAATTGACGTATCTTTCAGCATAAACGAGGGGGATTTTGTCTTTCTTACCGGAAGCTCAGGAAGCGGTAAAAGTACTGTTATAAGGCTTATTTACAGGGAAATACTTCCTACTGACGGGGATATTTATATAAGGGACGACAGTATAAGCGCCATGCGCAAAAAGCATGTGCAAAGGCTGAGAAGATCAATAGGGGTTGTTTTCCAGGATTTCAAACTTATAAACAACCGGACAGTAAAGCAAAATCTGATCTTTGCCCTGGAGGCAATAAATTTTCCAAGAAGAGAGATCGATGACAGAGTAGAAGAGGTTCTTGAAATTGTTGAACTGCTGAGGAAACAGAATGACTATCCCTACCAGCTGTCCGGAGGGGAACAGCAGAGGGCATCAATAGCAAGGGCAATAATAAACAGGCCTTCAATAATACTGGCGGATGAACCTACTGGGAACCTTGATGATAATTTAGCCCATAAGGTCCTTGAAATATTCAAGGATATAAATAAAAATCAAAATACCACTGTACTGTTTGCAACACATAACAGATTTCTAATAAATCTGCTGAATGAACGAGTCCTTTTTCTGCATGAAGGTGTGCTTAATGAATATAAGGCTTAAGTCGGTAAATTTTATCGGGATATCCATAATTATTATAAGTATATTGATCATTGTATTTTACCCCTCCTCAAAAAAGAGGAAGATTGATATTGTCATGGACAAAAAAGAGGTTATCTCCAGGCAAAATTATGATGTTATGAGGGAGAATCTGAATGTCATAGGGATGAAATTGAAATCTCAGGAACTTAAAAAAATCCTGATTTTCTATCTGAACGATAAGACAGGTGATGAAGCCTTCAGCTGGATAAGCGACGGATTTCCATCAATAATAAATACTTTTTTTTCTGAATCATATGCATTGGAGCCAATTCCAATGTATTCAATCGATGATCTGTCAGAATATATTGATTACAATATAGGTGATGAAATAGATTTTGAAACAGCTGTAAATATTGGAGAATCCATGGATGCTGATTTTATCATACAGGGTGATTTTTATCTGGAAGGAGATGGCATACAGTTTGATGTTAAAATCTTTAATATAAACAACAGAGAACTCCTGAAATACATAAGAGAGAAAGCAGAAGATAAACAGGCAGTATTTAAGGCAATACATAAAATTTCAGATTATTCCCTGGAGGTTCTGAATATTGACTTTCAGGAAAAATCTGAGATTGAAGGTATTTTCACGCAAAGCAGCGAAGCCTTTAAACTGTATCAAAGAGGTTTATGGGATTTTTATCAGGGCAGGTACAGCAGATCTGAGGTAAATTTCAAGAGGGCTCTGGACCTGGATGCCAGCTTTACGATGTGTTATTATTATCTGGGTATGATTTACCGGAAACGCGGGATAAAATCCGATTTTATAAGTATTGCCTATGAAAAGAGCATAGATCTGTCAAATTATTATCAAAAATTTATTGAGGCTGAATATAATTTTCAGCAGGGAAGAATCCAGGAATCAATTGCCTCAATGGTTTCACTGCAGAATGTATATAATATTGACAAGCAGGTATCTTACCACCTGGCAGAATATTACAATGAAAACGGCAATTATTCTGAATCTATTGAATTATTGAATAAAATACTAGATACTGACCCTGAGTATATCCTTGCCCTTGAGCTGAAAACTGAAATAATGGTTAAGGAGGGGAAGTCTGAAGAAGCTCTTGAGGTTATTTCAGGAATTATTAAGAAAAGGCCCTTTGCTGTACGATTATATCTTATACTGGCGAAAATATTCCTGATTGATGAAAGATATGATTTTGCAGCTGAACAATGCAGGATTGCAGCAGATATAGATGAAGATTGCCTTGAATCAAGGATTATGCTTGCTGACATATTAATCTACTGTCTAGATACTGAAGGTGCGCTTGATTTGCTTGGGCAATCGCAGATAAGCAAAAGTGACCTTCCTTACTACCATAGCCTGATAAAAGAAATGACAGTCATGTGTTTCATATTATCGGACAACCATGAGCAGGCCCTCGAACTGGTGGAAGGGCTGATAATCAATAATTCAACAGAATTTACTGAAAAAGTGATTGCAAGGATGGTCAGGGTCTATCTGTGGATAAGGATGAACCTTAAGGATAAAGCTTTGCTTGAGCTTAAAGCACTGGAAGATGTTGTCCTGAACAGCTCTATAAATGCTTTTGCTCTATATTCATACCTTATTTCTGAGGTCAGGAGCAATAAGGAAATGCATGCCTGGATAATAAATATTGGAAGGTTTAAAAGAATTAGGGAATCATCCAATATGAAGGCTGTCTTAGAAAATGAAATGGTATTTTTCGAATCCGGTGGAGATGATGGTGAAAATAAGGATTACAGTATTATCGATCCGGAAAATCCTGATGCAAAGCTTCTTTTTATCATCAGAAAAATGAAGAAATTGCTAAAGGAAAAATCATATGATGATGCAAAAGATGCAGTTGATGATTTCTTTAGCATTTATAGTGCATCCAGTATCTCATTAAACAATATTATCTATTATAAGGAACTTTTAAGTATCGCTGATGAAATGAATATTTCACTGCAGCACAATAAAATGCATTGAGAATGGTTTTTTAACGGGAAAAGCATGTGAAAAATAAAGCAGTATTTCTGGACAGGGATGGGACAATAATCGAAGATAGAAATTATGTATACCGGATAGAGGACTTCATTCCATTGAAGAATTCTGTTGAGGGCCTGAAGATGCTAATGAACCTGGGCTATCTTCTGGTAGTAATCAGTAATCAGTCAGGGATTGCCCGGGGATATTTTTCAGAGGCTCATCTGCATCAGTTCTTCAGTTTTTTTTCTGATTTTTTCAGCAGCCATGGCATTTATTTTTCAGGGGTATATTACTGTCCTCATCACCCAGAGGGAAATATAAGGCAGTACAGCATGGAATGCAAATGCAGAAAGCCTCATACGGGCCTATTCAGGCAGGCTATTGAAGATCTTGAAATAGATCCGAAAGCCTCATTCACCATAGGCGATTCCATGCGCGATATTATTGCAGGTAATAGATCAGGAACAAAAACCATACTAATAACAAAAAGGGCTATACATAAAAATGATAGCCTGATTGCAAAGCCTGACTTTACTGCGGCAGATCTGCTTGAAGCAGCAGTGCTGATCAAAAATAATTCTTTACAATAGGTGTTTATAGTTATAGTATGTCTTTTCTGTACGTGGAGAGATGTCCGAGCTGGCCTAAGGAGCACGATTGGAAATCGTGTAGGTGTGATAAGCGCCTCGGGGGTTCGAATCCCCCTCTCTCCGTCTGGCTGTGCTAGGTGGGGAGCTAGCGGTGCCCTGTACTCGAAATCCGCTATATGCGAGACCGAATGCCTGAGAAAGGGCTGCAGGTTTTAAGCTCTGCATGCAGGTTGTATGTTGAGGCTTTGGTCCTACGCAATTGGAACCTTCGAATCCCGCCAGGACCGGGAGGTAGCAACGGTAAGAGGGATCTTCAATGTGCCGTAGGGGTTCCTGAGCTGAGTCCGGCCTGTGTGCATCTTAGGGTTTGCTTCTCGATTTCAGGATGCACAGCCTAAATTTTGGATTTAGCATTATGGAAAAACATATAGTAATAGCAAGAAGATTTCGGCCTAAAAGATTCTCAGAGGTTGTAGGCCAGGACCATATAACAAATATACTTAAAAACCAGATAAAGGAAAATAAGATACCCCAGTCTGTAATATTTGCAGGACAGAGAGGGCTTGGCAAAACTACAACTGCCAGGATATTTTCCAAAGCGATTAATTGCCTGAATCTTCAGGAAGATTCTGAGCCCTGCAATAAATGCGATATCTGCACCCTGATTAATATGCAGTCCCTGGTTGATGTTATCGAGATTGATGGCGCTTCCAACCGCGGCATTAATGAAGTGCGGATATTAAGAGAAAATGCGCTTTACTCACCTGTTCAGGCAAGATATAAGGTATATATCATTGATGAAGTCCACATGCTTACCAGAGAAGCCTTTAATGCTCTTTTGAAAATACTTGAAGAGCCTCCCTCACATGTTGTTTTCCTGATGGCTACAACAGAACCTGACCGGATCCCTGTGACAATAAAATCAAGGTGCCAGGTACATTATTTTAAGGAGATTACGCATGGAGATATGGAGAAAAGGCTGGGGCAGATTATCTCCACAGAGTCAAGGAAGATTGATGAAGAGGGCTTAAGCTATATTATAAATTTTGCAAAAGGGTCCATGAGGGATGCAGAGAGCATCCTCGAGAAGGTTTTGTCTTCTACCAGTGGTTTTGTGCCCAGTGAGGAGATTAAAGATATCCTTGGAATTTTTGATGCAGGGGTTATATCTGATATTTTCAAAGCAATCTACAATAATGACTGCGCAGGGATCATTGATATATTCGTATCATTGAAACAGGAATCAACAAACTATATACTTTTATATGAAATGCTGATTGATCATTACAGTAATTTAATCCGGCAGAAGGCATTAACCCCGGACACTGAACCAGGTTTATCGCTTAATGACCTTCTGTTTGATATAAAAATACTTCTGAATATTGAGGAAAACCTGTTAAAAACGTCCTACAAAGGCGTTCTCCTTGAGACAACAATCCTTCACCTGATCTGCAAAGGCAGGCTTAAGGATATCCAGCACATAAGGGCCATGCTCAATGATATCGGTAATCTGGAGGCGGTGAAAGGCATTCCAGATCCAGAAGCAGGTGAAAGTCAAAAGGCAAAAAGCCATAACAGGGGTGAAAGCCATACTTCTTCAACAGAAGGGATAACTAAAAATCCTGTTAAGAGCAAGGATGATGCGAAACTGCTGAATAATGCCCTAAAAATACTTGAGGAAAGGGATCCGCTGTTTCATTCACTTATATCCAATATTGAATATGATATCAGGGATAGCGAGATAATGTTTATGCCCAGTGAAAATGGTAATTCTCTGGAGATTTTAAAGAAGCAGGAAAGTGTAAGGCTTTTTGAAGATATTCTATCAGATGAGTTTAAAAAATCTTTTAAGATAAGCTTTGGAAAATCTGCACCAAGGCAGAAAGAGAATGATTCGGCAAAGAAACATCCGGATCTGATTAAGAAAGACCCTAAAATTAGGTCCCTGCTCGAAACATTTAAAGCGGATATAGAAAAAATAGAATAGGGAGGAAGCAAATATGAAAAATTTTGGTAAAATGCTTAAAAATGCCCAAAAGATGCAGAAAGAGATGTCCAAAATGCAGGAAGAAGCCAGTGAGAAAACCTATTCAGCCCAGTCAGGAGGCGGTATGGTAAAGGCTGTTGTAAATGGAAAATATGAGATAATATCTCTTGAGATTGAGAAGGAGATAGTAGATGAGGATGATGTAGAGATGCTGCAGGATCTCATTATTGCTGCAGTTAATGAAGCACTCAAAAAGGTTTCTGATGAAATGACTCAGGGATTGTCCAAAATGACAGAATCCCTGGGAATAAACCTGTCTGAATTTGGATTATAAAAATTGCTGAAAGAGACACTTGACAATCTAAAACATTATTTAAAAATGATTCCCGGTGTTGGAGACAGGACCGCACAGAGGATGATTTACTTTTTTCTTGAAAAGGATAAGGAATACATAACAGAGTTTTCTGAAGCACTACAGAAATTAAGGGACAGGATAGGCTTCTGTAAAAAATGCTTTAATTATTCAGTCGGGGAGCTCTGTGATATCTGCTTGGATGAAACAAGGGACGGTTCTGTTATATGTGTTGTATCCAAGCCTCAGGATATAATCAAGATTGAGGATTCAGGTGAATACAGAGGGCTTTACCATTGTCTTAACGGTGTTATTTCTCCTATACAGGGGATAGGCCCTGATGACATTAAGCTGAAACAGCTTTTATCAAGGCTTGATAAGGGTATTAAAGAAGTTATTCTTGCATTGAATTCTGATTATGAAGGTGAAAGTACAGCTTTTTATATCGGAAGGATTATTTCAAAATATGATATAAATGTCACAAGATTGGCTACCGGGCTTCCAATAGGCTCAATAATAGAGTATATAGATTCAAATACATTAAAAAATGCTTTAAAAGACAGAAGAACTATGTTTTAATAATTTTATCTTTACTTAATATTATTAATAAATTATGATATAATATTATTGTTTATGACTTATGAATTAAATATTTTGATTGGATTTAAAATGCATCAAAGTAATGATCCAATAACCGAAGGAGAACCTGTATGGCTTTTGCAGATCTAATTTTATATGAAGAGGAATTTGCAGAAATTAATAAGGCTATCGAGAAACTCTATAATTTGTGTAATGCAAAAGTAGTTTTTTTAGTTGATAAAAATGGTCAATTAATTGCAGCCCATGGTAACACAGAAGAACTTGATACTACGTCCCTTGCCTCTCTCACAGCGGGAAATATAGCAGCTACCGGAGGTCTTGCCAAGCTTATTGGAGAAAAGGAGTTTTCGATATTGTTCCATGAGGGTGAGAATGACCACATCCATATATCCATTGTAGGACAAAGAGTGATTCTTGTCGTTATATTCAATGATAAGAGTGCTTTAGGGCTTGTAAGGCTTAGGGTGAAGCAGGCAAGTGATGAACTGATCAGGATATTTAACAGGATAGAACAGAAAGTCCATAACAATGCAGGAATGATGGACACTATCAGTTCGCCATTTGCTGAAATTACAGATGATGATATTGACAATCTGTTTTCAGAATAGGGGAATCTGATGTCATTTATTAACTACTCTTCACGTGAAATTAACTGCAAGATTGTATACTACGGCCCAGGGCTTTGCGGAAAGACAACCAATCTAAACTTTATTTATGAAAAGACCGAATCTCCCAGGAAGGGCAAGATGATATCCCTTGCAACAGAGACTGACAGGACCCTCTTCTTTGATTTTTTGCCCCTTGAGCTTGGCTATATAAAGGGCTTCAGGACAAGGTTCCACCTTTATACAGTTCCAGGGCAGGTTTTTTATGATGCATCGAGGAAATTAATACTAAAGGGAGTCGATGGCATTATTTTTGTTGCAGATTCACAGGAAGAGAGATTCGATGCAAATATTGAAAGCATGAACAATTTGACATTGAATCTGAAAGAGCATGGTTATACCATAACAAAGGTTCCCCTGATACTGCAATATAATAAAAGAGATCTTGAGAACATTGTTCCAATAACTGTTCTTAACAAAGCCATAAACAGACATAACTGGGATTATGTTGAAGCTGTCGCCACTGTAGGTAAGGGTGTCTTTGACAGCCTTAAGAGAGTTGCCAAACTGGTTATTAATGAGCTTAAGAAAAGCAGTTAGACAGTTTTGCCTGTAATTTACCCATTATAATTGATCCAGAAATTTTAGCCAATTGATCCGATGCCTCTCTTTATATGAGCATTTCATATTACATAGTCCAAAAAGCCTTGTTTTTTAATACTTTTAGAATATAATAATTAAAAAAATTCTATTAAATCAGGGTAACATGCAGGGCATTGCTCTTATTGACTATCATATAGTCTCATTTTACAAGCAGTTAATCAAGATTATGAATAAAAGAGCTGATGATGTTCATGGGGATGAATTCACTTTATTGTATATACAGAATCAGCTCCTTGTAAAAAGGGATCTCTTCTTAAAAATTCCCTCCATCAGCAATAAGAACCTGTTGCTGATTGATCTGAAAGAATCCATATATACGAGGGATTATGACAGGATTTCTGATCTGCTGGGCCTTATTGAGAATAAATCAAGCTGGAACCAGATGTACGAGGTATTTATCTTTGGTTCAAAAATGCTCCTTCTTGCGTATAAAGGCGAAGTTGATCTAGTTGAAAGGTCAATTGAGGAATATGTGTTTAAATATGGAAAGCAGTACAGTGAAAGAATGAGATTATATATTTATTCCTTCATCCTGTTTTTCTATCCCAATCTTCCAATCAAGATTGGTGATCTCTCCGAAAAGGAAGAAAAAGCTGATGTGCACTACAGCAACAGAATAATAAAATTGTCTATCCTGGCTCATATAAATAAGAGCATTCAAAGGTATGACAGATCATTTCTCTGTCTTTCAAGAGCATTAAATGAGTGCCTGAGTGAGAATGATCTGATTAATTATTTCCAGATATATGACCAGTATTTTTTCTATGAATGTATGAGAGGTGATTTAACAAGGATATTCGGTCCATTGGATGATCTTCATGACAGGATAGAACACTCTGAAGCAATTGGTTCAGCATGTGAATATTACAGGTTTATGTTCGACTATATAAACGGATTCCGCTTTGATATTAAAAAGGCGTTAAAATTGCTTGATAGCCTTTCTAAAAACAGCCTTTATACTTATATTCATAAGCTGTCCATGCTGTTGGTGGCAAATGGCAGAGACCCTTCTGAATTGCATGATAATTATCCTTACACAGGCATATTCCATGACATATGCTTTGCTGAAGGATATCTGTCAGGTGATTCTCTAAAAATCCCTTTTTATGTTCCTGATGATTTTAAGCCTGTTTTATGTTTTCATAAGATGGCAAGTGGTTTTTTCAGGGCTTATGATATGCCTGTTGCACTTGAATGTTATATGGATTCAGGTGCAGATTCGGTTCCTCATTACGGTATATATCAGGCATACAGGGATGTCTGCGAGATAATGGACGCTAATATAAAGTTCAGCCATGGACGCCTTCTGGCTTCCTTAAAAAACCTTTTGAATAGATCAGACCACTCAAATATCCTCAAGGGACTGGTTATAGATATCCAGTATTATTTGCTTAACAGCAGTATTTCATTAAATAAAAAATTCAGGGATTTTACTGACAGCAGGAGCAAATTTGAGAAATCAGCACTAGTCAGCTATCTGGGAGAGACCTTTGCACCTGAACAGATAATGGCTATCTCAGGTGGCAATAATGATGAAAAGGAAGAATCCATAAAATATGAAGCTCTGCCTGATGATCATGATGATATTCTTGAATATGAAGAACTAAGGGCGTTAATAGGGAATTCAGATGAAATCCAGGAAATCAAGAGGAAAATGGTTAAATTTTCAAAATTCTCTTTTCCAGTATTAATAACTGGCGAGAGCGGGACTGGTAAGGAACTTGTTGCCAGAGCGATTCATTCCCTGTCCCATAGGAAAGGCAGGTATATATCCATTAACTGCAGCGCCATACCTGAGAATTTGTTTGAAAGCGAACTTTTCGGCTATAAAAAAGGGGCTTTTTCGGGGGCTTCTTTTGATAAAAAGGGCCTTATTGAGAGTGCTGACCATGGTACTTTGTTCCTGGATGAAATCGGGGACCTGCCATATGGGCTTCAGGCAAAAATGCTGAGGTTTCTTCAGGAAGGAGAAGTCCTCGCACTTGGGGATAAAGAGAATAAAAAGCTTGATGTAAGGATTATAGCAGCAACAAATGTAAATATTGAAGAAGAAATAGAGAAGAGAAATTTTAGAAATGACCTGTTCCAGAGATTAAATGTTCTTTCCCTGTATATTAAGCCTCTCAGGGAGAGAAAAGGCGATATAAAACCTCTTTTTTACCATTTTATTGATAAATACAGGAATGAGTTCGGCAGCAGAAGTCTGAAAAATGCAGATGAAATACTTGCTGTATTTCAAAATTACGATTGGCCTGGCAATATCAGAGAGCTTGAAAATGAAATTATCAGGATCTTTGCACAGCTTGGAACAGAATCATATGTGAAAAAAGAATATATTTCCAAAAAGCTTACATGTGGTGTGAAAAGAGATAGAAGTCCCTTTCCTTCATCATCGTCCGCCAATTTTAAAAAGCCGGAAGAAAATGAAATTATCGAAGCATGGAAGATATATAATAAAAATATCTCAAAAACAGCCAGAGAACTCGGTATATCGAGGCAATGGGTCCATAAAGTCATAAAAAGAAGCCCAAATGCATGATTAAAATGGTTCTTATAATCCTATTGCTGCTTTTTTTCTCCGGGCTGTTCAGTGCATCAGAATCTGCCTATTTCACAATTAATATAAACAGGCTGAGGAACATAAAAACAAAAGGAAAAAGCAAAAAATATATCCTGCTCCTTCTTTCTGAAAAGGAGAGGCTTTTATCTACTATTCTAATTGGAAACCTTATAGTTAATATTTTTTATTTCAGCTTTACTTCTGAAATTGTGTTCAGGCTAAGTGAAGAGAGTACTCTGAAGGGAACACTGGCAGTCATGACATACTTCATCGTGCTTCTCATTTTCGGGGAGATACTTCCAAAAACAATCGCAATTAATATACCATATAAAATGGCAAAGTTCAGCTCATGGATACTGGTCTGGTTTTTTCATATACTTTACCCTGTCAATATAATTATAAGGTACCTGCTGTTAAAGACAAGGTACCTGACCGACTGGCTGCTAAAGGGAAGGGATCAGGTAATCGGTGATGAGCTGAATTATATTCTGAATTTTACTCACAAGGATGGGCATATAAATCTTAAAGAAAAATTCATGCTGTTTGGAGGGGTAGATTTTGACCAGCTGAAGGTAAAAAGCTTTATGACACCAAGGATGAAAGTTGCTGCATGCGATGTAAATGTTAAGAAGGAAGGCTTTATAAAGCTTTTTAGAGAGGGAAGGCACTCCAATATTGTTGTATATGACAATGACATAGAGAATACTCTGGGCTATGTGAGTGCAAAAGAGCTTTATTTTTCAGAGGATTTTGACCTTCCCTCGAAGATAAGAAGGTTTTTATATATTCCTGAACTGACTCAGCTGAGAAAGGCCTATTCAATTTTTTCCAGATATGGCCTGAAGATTGCAGCCGTAGTTGATGAATATGGCGGCTTTCAGGGTATTATTACTAATGAGGATATAATTGAGGCAATAATAGGTGATATTGATGATGAATTCATTACCAAAGCCAGTCCAATACTGGAAATTTCAGATACTAAATTTTCTGTCAGCGGGGATATCAGCATCAGGTTCTGGAATATGCATTTCCCCAGGCTTCCGGACAGTGATGATGTTGATACTCTCGCCGGATACCTGGAGATGGTATCGGGATGCATTCCCAGGAAAGGTGATGATATTGTAATCAGCAAAATAAGGTTTACCATACTGGAGGTCAGCAAAATTCGTATCCAAAGGATTATGGTGGAGCTGCAGTGAACATATTATTGCTAATTTTGTTTTTGTTCTCAATTGCAATGTTTGCAGGCTTTGAGGTTGGATTTTATGTTATAAACCCAGTAAAACTCGATATTCAGGCTGAGCGGGAGCAAAGATCTGCGATACTGCTGAAATGGTTTAAGAAACATAAGGAGCATCTAATTATCTCAATCCTCATCGGGACAAACCTTTTCAATTACCTTTTTTCAGGCTTGCTTATGCATTCGCTCGGAAATGTAAATGAGACTTACAGGGTTTTTCTTTCAACAATCATAGGGACAGCATGTGTATTTTTATTTGCTGAAGTCTACCCCAAGTTTCTCTTTCAGACCTATCCTGATATTCTTACATATTTATTTGCTGGGATCATCTATGTATTCCATATTATATTCACACCAATTGGCCTTATACTGAAGCTTATTACAGAATTATTCAGAAGGATATTCCGAATCAGGAAAAGCTCAATGGTAAATATATATGGAAGGAAAAGTCTGGTAAGCTTTATCGATCATGTCTATGAAATGAAATTCATCGACAAAAGCAAGAAGGATATGCTTTATTCGATTCTTCAGCTCAAGGAATGCAAGGTAAAAGAGCTTATGATAGATAAAAAGGATGTGATTTCTTTCTTTTCAGGGGATAAGAAAGAAAAGATACTTGATGTGATTAAAAGCCAGCCATATAAAAGGTACCCGATAATTGATGCCGAAGAAGACTACCATGTTATAAAGATACTCAATACTCTATCTATCCTGTGGAATGAGAAATCCTGGCATTCTCTTGATGAGCTGGTGGCGGATCTATCAGACCCTATTTTTATTGGAGAGGATGAAAGCCAGCTGCATGCCCTGCAGATAATGCAGTCCAGCAGTTCTGTCATGGCTGTTGTTACAGAAAACGGCATGTATACAGGTATCATAACACTTCGGGATATTATAAACGGATCAATAACAAAGATGAAAGATATGTAAGACTATTCGATCTGGAGTTTTGTGCTCTTAAAACCATATCCCATTATATCATGTACATCGGTAATTACCATAAATACGCCAGGGTCTGTTGTCTTTACAATCTGCAGCAGCTTTACATTTTGCCTTATATTGAATACTACAAAAATGATATTCATGTCCTTTTTTTCATATGTACCGTATCCTTTGAGGTATGTGACCCCCCTTCCCATTTCCTCATAGATTCTGCGCCTGAGTCTCTCAACATTTGCTTCATTATTGCAGATTATAATGGCCGCCTTAAGATTTGGGAGCCCTTCCGTGATTATATTGCTGAACCTGGTAGTAAGGAATAAGCAGAAATAACCCCATATTATAAGGTTCAGGTCATCAAATACTATGCCTATAAGAAAGATTATCAGCGTCTCTACTATTATATAACCGTTTCCAATTGATATGTTCAGGTATTTTTTCAGTATGGCCACAGGAATATCAGTTCCCCCTGTTGAGGCATTGGATCTGAATATTATGCCAAGACCTGCACCGAGCAATATTGAGCCTGCAATGGCAGCAAGAAATACATTATCTGTCATTGCCCATTCGTTTGGTGCTTTAAGCTCTCCATTTACCATATTGTATTTTAATATAATATCCCTCATAATGTTCCAGTTGAACAATCTCTCGGGAGTGAGAGCTTCTGTCATGATAGAGCTTGTAAAAAACCCGATGAAGGTTCCCAATCCGAATTGCCTGTTTACGAATAGTATTCCTATCAGCCATAGAGGAAGATTTATAGCAAGCATTGTAAGCCCAAGTGGAAGGTTGAAAATATGAAAGAGTATTCCGCTTATGCCTCCTACTCCTCCCGGAGCTATCTTGAAAGGTATGAGGAACCAGCTGTATCCTATGCCGAAAAGCAGACTTCCAATTAATATTCCGATCATTCTTCTTAGTATTCCGAATTGTATAAATAATTTCATGGTTTTTATCTTCCTTAAATTATAATTTTGAGTGTTTTTATAGAATTAATTTTTAAAATCAACAATTTTTAAATCTTATTTTATTTCTATAAACAATTTAGATTTCATATCGTAGATATATTGACACCAGATATATATTTTAATTTATCTATTCCAGAAAAAGCAAGGAGGTAGCGGATGAAAACAAGATATTCAGTAAAGGCTGTTTTATTTATTTTATGCGGCATTCTGGTATTTGCAGTCTCATGTACAGCTCCAAAAGCTGTAAATGTCACAGAGACCACGGATATGCAGGCCATTGATAATGAAAATGCTGAGGATTACAGTTATTTTAAGCTTCCAAACGGTATAAGAATCTTTATTGTTGAAGATCACAGGGTTCCTCTGGTGACATTTTCAGTAACATACAATGTAGGTTCTATTGATGAAAAGAGTGGCATTTCCGGGATTTCACATTTTCTGGAACACGTGATGTTTCTGGGGACAGATTCTCTTGGAAAGGAAGAGGTCTTTGATCTTGTAAGGGATGTCGGAGGTTCAAATAATGCAGCAACCTCATATGATTTTACGACATATTTTGCAGAAGTCCCTTCATCCAAGTTAGAGCTCCTTGTGGCTATTGAGGCTGACAGAATGGGTAATCTACGTATTGATCCCGATGAGTTTGAAAGGGAAAGACAGGTAGTAATACAGGAAAGGAGACAGACTGTCGAGAACAATCTGTGGTCCTCAGTATTTGAAGAGCTTATGGGAGAAGCCTTCAGGGAAGGATCTCTGAATCACGGCATCATTGGCTGGATGGAAGATATTGAATCCATTACCGTCGAGGATATGAAAAAGCATTATAAGCAGTTCTATTCGCCAAATAATGCTGTAATAGTAGTATCCGGTGATGCAGACCCAGAAGAGGTACTAAGCCTTGTTAAAAAATATTTTGGCGACTATGAGCCGCAGGATATTGACAGATATGTATCAAATGAACCTCCGCAAACGGAAGAGAGATTTATGAGGATTGAGAAAACAACAAAGCTGCCGATGATAGCAATGGTATATAAGATTCCTGAAGGTAATCATCCTGATATACCAGCAATAAAGGCATTTCTGGATATTCTTGTTAATGATGCAAATTCAAGGGTGAACAAGAAACTGAAGAACCAGGCAAGGATCATTTTGGGTGGAATGGCATATGCCATGACTTTAAGGTGCCCGGGCTATGTATTTGGCAATATCGTTACAATGGATGAAAAAATGATGGATATGGTCAGGGACGCATTTGATGCTGAAATAAGGAATATTATTGAAAACGGTATTGAGGATGATGAGCTGGAGATAGTAAAGAAAAGTATCATTAAGAGGGAGATATTCTCCCAGAAGAGGATGGGAATGCTTGCAAGGACTATAGGTATGAATACAGTAAAATACCAGGACCCTGATTTTGCCAAGACTGAGATCAAAAGATATAAAAACCTTGCCAAGGATGATATAATAAGGGTTGCAGAGCAATATTTTACTGAATCTGGAAGAACCCTTGCTTATATTGTCCCTAAAAAGGTTAATTCAGAGGGGGAAAACCTATGAAAAAGAAAATATGCTTATTCTTAATTTTAACTATTTTTGCAGGGATTTATGCCTATTCAGAGGTTGAATTTAATAAAGAGCTTTTTGAGAAGCTTTCCGGCGGGACAAACAAGGTACCTTCCATACAGGTCCCTGACTTTACCAGGGTGGAGCTTGATAATGGCATGGTAGTGCTGCTTTCAGTTGATAATCAATACCCTGTTGTGGAAATTTCGGGTTTTATCAGGGGTGGCCTCTCTCAGGAGCAGGCCCAGAATGCAGGGATTACAGATATGATGCTTGGTATGATGCTTACAGGTACTCAGGAAATGGATGAGGAGCAATATGCAAGGTATAAGGGATTGCATGGGCTGAGTTTCGACATGAGAACTGAAAGGGATTATATATACATTTCAGGCAATTCGCTGGCTGATGATTATGACCACCTCATTAATCTGATGTCGCAGACCCTCCTGAAACCTGATTTTGATGGCCCGTATTATGACAGGCTTATGCAGACATACCAGAATTCGCTTATGCAGGCAAAGACACAGGACCAAAGCCTTCTGGACAGCTATTTCTACCCGCTTGTATTCCCCGATCACCCATATTCCTTTGAAAAGGACATTGATCTTCTTTTGAAAACGAGGGATAATCTTACAAGAGAGAATCTTAAGAGCTGCTATCAGGATTCTATTCTACCTAATCTGACAGCTATAGCTGTATGCGGGGACTTTGTACCAGAAGAAATGATTATGTTGCTGGAAAAACACTTTAATGCGTGGGAAGCCATAGAGAAGGAGCTTAAAAAGCCTGTCCCTGGCGAAAACAGCAATTATGGCAAGGTAGTCATAGTCAATAAGCCAGATGCAACAGGTGCGAGGATCAAGATGGGATATGATTTTTTTGACAGCAGTTTCAGTGATGATACAAAATTCAGCTTTGCAAACAGGGTGTATGGTGGGGGAGGTTTCAGCTCAAGGCTGGTAGATAACCTCAGGACTGAGAAAGGCTATGTATATTCTGTGTATTCATTTGCCGGCCATAATCTGTTTGCAGGGGAGTATGTTGTAAGCACACAGGTCAAGAGCGAAAATGTACTTCATTCTGTTGAGATAATAAAGGAAGAAATGGAAAGGATTAAAAGCGGGGACAGGCCTATTACAGAAGGGGAGCTTTTTGATGAAGTAAACAGGCTGAATGGCACATTTCCGAAATATTATGTAAATATGAGCAATCTTCTGTTTTATATCCTTTTTAATAAGGAATTTATGGGGCGTTCAGATAATTATATCAATGAATATATTTCAGAATATAACAGCCTTAATGAGGATATAGCCCAGAAAGTCTTTAATGAATATACCTATCCGGATAGATTTATAACAGTTATTGTTGGAAACAAGGATATTATACTACCTCAGTTTACTGAAAAGGGTATTGCTGCAGAAATAATTGAGCTGGATTAGCAAAAAAGGGGGGTTCTATTATTCCTTTTTAGGACTCTCCAGGCTCTTTGAGTATACTGTTATTGTGTTTTTTAAGGTCTTTGACCTGTAAAGGGCAGTGTCAGCCATATTGATAAAGGAATTAACATCTCCGGGGTTATTCTCGATAAGGCTTGATATCCCACCGCTCAGGGTAATTCCTTCAAGGGAAAATTCCACGAAATATTTTATCCTTTCAGCAGCCTTATAGGCTCCTGTTACATCTGATTCAGGGAGCAAAATTACAAATTCATCGCCCCCATAGCGAAATACTATGTCTATATCCTTTCTTATCTTGTTCTTAAATATGATTGCCATTTTCTGCAGCAGCTTATTCCCCTCCAAATGTCCTAAGCTGTCATTAAATCCCTTGAAGTTGTCAATGTCGAACATGACAAGTGCAAGGTGTCTTCTGAACCTCTTTGATCTTATAAATTCCTTCTTGATCCGTTCGTCAAATGCCCTGTAGTTCAGCACTCCTGTAAGCTCGTCTGTCAGGCTCAGCTGAAGAAGCTTCTTATTTGTTATCTCAAGCTCAATTGTTCTTTTTGTAACTTCATCCTTAAGCTTCTTGGTATAATACATCAGTGACATATTTTTATTAAGCCTGTCTTTTGCTCTTTCAATTGCTACTATCAGAGCATCGGTATTAAAAGGCTTCAGAAGAAAATCTGATGCCCCTTCCTCAAGAGCTTTAATTGCTACGTTAAGCTCTCCATATGCTGTAATAAGTATTATTTCACTGAGTGGCTCAATTATTTTAAGATTTTTCAATACATCAATTCCCAGGGTATCTATATTTCCATTACCATCTCTCAGTCTGTAATCAATAATATTTATAGGATAAGGGGATCTTGCAAATTCGTCAATTGCCTCTTCAACCTGTGTAAATTCGGAAATAGAATATCCCTTGAGTTTCAGCAGGGAACCCAGTGAATGCAGGAAATCCCTGTCATCATCCAGCAGAAGTACCTTGTTAAGGTCCTTAAAGCTTTCCATTGAAAGAATACTGAAATCCATATTTTTTTCCATAGACATAAAGCCCTAATTATATATATTATTTCCAGTTTGTTAATAATTATCCATAAAATTTTCAAATTTTCAAGAAAATTATATTTTTATATGTAATAATTAAACATTTCTATATTTTATAAACATTTATTTTATATTGTCGTATAACTAGGTTATAATCAACTTAATTTTTCAAAGAGGTATAAAAATGAATGAATGTTCTAGAGTTATCTGATGTTACAAAGTCTTATGGCAGTTTCAAAGCTGTTGATTCCCTGACTTTTGCAACAGAAAAGGGAAGCATATTCGGCCTGCTCGGCCCTAATGGTGCTGGCAAAACTACGACCATAAGGATGATTATGACCATTATACTTCCCGACAACGGGGAAATCCTTTTTAATGGTGATAAAATTACCATTAAAGCCCTGCATAATATAGGCTATCTGCCTGAAGAACGCGGCCTATATCCGAAGATGAAGATTCTTGATGTGCTTACATTCTTCGGCAGGCTTAAGGGCCTGGAAAGGGTTTCTGCTGTCCAGAAGGCTGAATACTGGCTTAAGAGGCTAGACCTTGAAAAATGGAAAATGAACAAGATACAGGACCTTTCAAGGGGAATGCAGCAGAAGATACAATTTATTACAACTGTGATAAATGATCCTGATCTTATTATTCTTGATGAACCTTTCACTGGGCTTGACCCTATTAATACAAAAATGATCAAGGATATTATACTTGAGATGAAAAATAATGGCAAATCTATAATCTTCTCCACTCATATAATGGAACAGGTTGAGAAATTATGCGATAATATTCTTCTTATCAATAAAGGGAAAAATATACTTGACGGCAGGCTCCGGGAAATAAAGAAAAAATTCAGGAAGAATGCATTCAGGATATTTTTGGAGGAGGATAAGGCCATCAACCTGGACAAGCATGAATCTGTGGAAGAGGTAAGGAAGAAAGACGGCTGTGTGGAGGTATATCTCAAGAATGATGCGGATATGAATAAGATACTGTCTGAGATTGTCAGGGAAAATAATATAAGCAGGTTTGAGATTTACGAACCATCACTTAATGATATCTTTATCAACGTAGTGGAGGGGGAAAATGAATAAGATACTGCTTGTACTGCAAAGGGAATACCTGCAGATTGTTAAAACCAAATTATTTATTATTTCTACGCTCCTGACCCCGTTGCTTATGGCCGGCATACTTCTTGTCCCTATGCTTTTAACGCAATTTAAGACAGGCAAGCCGGAAAAGATAGCAGTTGTTGATAATACTGACCTTTCAATCTATGAAGAACTTAAGAAACAATTGGAAGATGACAGCCTCAAACCTGGATATGAGCTGTATAAGGAAAAATATAACCTCTATGAGCAGGTGGAAGGGCTTGAAAAACTGAAAGAAAGGGTTCTCTCAAGGGAGCTGGATGGTTTTATCCTTGTTGAGAAGGACATACTTGAAAACGGAAATATCTCATACTATTCGAAAAATGTTGCTAATTTCAGTACACAGAAGATTTTGCGGGATACTGTCAACAGGATTGTACTTGTTAATAGATTCAAGGCCCTGGATATTGACGAGGGAATACTTGAAAAGAACCTGAAAAATATTGATTTTCAGGTTATAAAGGTGACAAAAGAAGGTGAAACTTTAGATAAAGGACAGGGATTTATAATCAGTTATGTATTCATGCTTCTTATCTATATGACTATCCTGATGTACGGGGTTTCAGTGTTAAGAGGGGTTATACAGGAAAAGACCTCAAGAGTAATTGAGGTTGTGATATCAAATGTCAAGCCTTTCCAGCTGCTTATGGGCAAAGTTCTGGGAATTGGACTGGTAGGGCTTACACAATATGTTGTATGGCTGCTGCTGGGTTATTTCTTTTTCAATAACATAACAAGCTTTTCGGGTAAAATGGGTTTTGCTGGAGAAGAATCACCATTATCAGCAGATATGATTAACATTCCCTTCTCAGTCTTTTTATATTTCGTCATTTTCTTCATCCTCGGATATTTTCTTTATTCGACTCTTTATGCGGCTATTGGTTCAATGGTGGATAATGAGCAGGAGGCTAATTCCATACAGACACCTCTGGTCATGTTCCTTGTGGTACCTATGCTGCTGATGCCGATGGTAATCCAGAGTCCTGACAGCACTATATCCGTGATATTGTCTTTATTTCCATTCTTTGCACCTATCCTGATGTTCCTGAGGATTACTGTTATGCAGCCTCCCCTATGGCAGATACTCCTTTCAATAGCGCTATTGGTCCTGGCAATCATTATATCAACTTTCATCGCTTCAAAGATCTACAGAGTAGGTATTCTGATGTATGGAAAGAAGGCAAATTTCAAGGATATTATAAAATGGATGAGATATAAATGATCTTTTAATGCTGGATACTCACAAAAATACCAGGGCAATAAGGATTACACTTCTTGGGTTGTGGTTTAATATTGCTTTGGCTGTGATAAAAATAGTTGCCGGTTCTGCTGGTATGAGCATAGCTGTTGTAGCTGACGGCATCCACACATTATCAGATACAATAAGCGATATTGTTGCGATAATGGGCCTTAAAATATCCCAAAAGCCGCAGGATGATTCTCATCACTACGGACATGGAAAATTTGAAACACTTGCAGCAGCTATAATCGGACTGCTGATATTTGCAGCAGGAATGGGGATTGGTTATACATCTGTAATGAAGTTTTCAGCAATATTAAGCGGTAAGGATGTTGAATCTCCAAGATTAATTGTGCTGTCTGCAGTATTGCTTTCCATTATTATAAAGGAATGGATGTACAGGCTTACATCATTCTACGGCAAAAAGCTTAAAAGCCAGGTGCTTATAGCAAATGCATGGCATCACCGTACAGATGTATTATCATCATTAGCAGTCTTTATAGGAATCGGATCAATATTCCTCCTTGGGGATAGCTTTTACATACTTGACCCATTATCGGCAATTATAGTAAGCCTTTTCGTAATAAAGGTTTCTGTTAATATTGTGCTTAATGCTATAAATGAGCTTCTTGAAAAGTCAATTCCTGCGGATGATATCGAGAAAATACGTATGGCAGTCCTGTCAGCGGATGGAGTAATAGGAATGCATAAGCTCAAAACAAGGAAGATTGGCAATAATATAGCTGTAGAATTGCATATTCTGGTAGATAAGGACCTTAATATCGTTCATGCCCATAATATTGCATCCGATGTGGAAAGAAAAATAAGATCAGATTTTGGGCCTGATACTTTTATCACAGTTCATACCGAACCATATTTTAGAGATGACAGAGATGCATATAACCTCAGGAACAATTAATATTTGGACAGATCTGCATTTAGGGAAAAGGGATGCTTAAAAAGCAGAATATTTAATATATGGTTTTCAGCGATGATATAAATATCCAGTACAGCCCCTTTGTTTATTGCAGAACGATTAAGCAATCTTCAGCTATGATCCTGTATTTACAGGCAATTTTCTTCCGGCTTGCATAAAAATTTTTTGAAATTCATTTTTAGAGAAACTGTCAAATTATATTACACTGATTCAAAAAACCTGAAATAACTGCTTCCTTCAGCAATATGACTTGAATTTATATCTTCCGAGTTTTCAATATCTGCAATTGTCCTGCAAACCTTAAGCAGTTTTATAACTGAGCGGGCGGACAGGTTCAGATGCTTTATGACCTGCCTGAAAAATATCCCTGAATCCCTCTTTAATTGGCAGTAATGGCTGATCTTATCATCAGATATCTGCGAATTGAATACGAAGCAATCATTTTTATATCTATCCTTCTGAATCAGATATGCAGACTCTATCCTGTCCCTTACTGATCGTGAATCTATTTTGTTGCTCTTCATCAATTCTTCCTCTGAAACATCTGACATTTCGACAAACAGGTCTATTCTGTCAAGAAGAGGCCCTGAAAGCTTCGAACGGTATCTCCTGATATTTGCTATTGAACATATGCAGTCTTTGACATTACTTCCAAAATAACCGCAGGGGCAGGGATTCATTGATGCTATAAGCATGAAATCAGAGGGCATGTGAATACTGTATCTCGCCCTGCTTATGTTTACATACCTGTCCTCCATGGGCTGTCGCAGAGAATCCAGCATCTTTTTTGAAAATTCCGGAAGCTCATCCAGGAATAGAACGCCATTATGAGCAAGGCTTATTTCCCCCGGCTTCGGCGATGAGCCTCCTCCAATGAGTCCTACTGTCGAAATAGTATGGTGAGGAGACCGAAACGGACGTTTCAGCAGGGTTTTTAGAGTTGTATTGTTGATCTGATCATAGAGTGAATAGACTGAAAGAGTTGAAATATATTCACTATATGTCATTGGAGGCAGCAAATACGGAATTCTTTTGGATATCATAGATTTTCCAGTTCCGGGAGGCCCATAGAACAGAATATTATGCCTTCCGCTGCAGGCTATCATAATTGCTCTTTTTGCATTGACCTGGCCTTTTATGTCAATTATATCGAGCGGAAACTCATCATTTTGCCCATTATGATTAAAATCTGAAAAATCTAACGGGTCTAATACTTTAATATCTTTGAGTTTCCAGAGATGCCTGGCAGTGGATATCAGGCTGTCGGATGCTATTATTTCAATCCCCCTTATCAGGGATGCCTCAAACTTGTTTTCTTCAGGGATGATTGCCTTTGAGAATCCGTGCTTTTTAGCTGCCAGGAGTGCCGGCAGGACTCCCGGGACACCCTTTAGTCTGCCGTTTAATGACAATTCGCCTATTATTACATATTCCTGCAGGTTCCTCTCAAATCTTTTTATACCAGAATCAATTATACCCAGGGCTATTGGCAGGTCATACTGTGACCCCTCCTTTCTGATATCAGCAGGGGCCATATTGATAACAATCTTTCTTCTTACCGGTCCAAAATTATTATTTTTTAATGCGGTGAATATTCTTTCCTTGCTTTCCTTGACTGATGTATCCGCAAGGCCAACAATACAGAATCCCGGAAGGCCGCTTTTTGATATATCGGTTTCGATGCTTACAATTATTCCATCCAGTGAATGAGTGCAGATACTATGTGTATAGGATATCATATCTAAATATGAAGCAAAAATCATTCCATAAAAACCATAATTTTCAAAACAGGTTTATATTGCTTTTCAGCCTGGTAAAGCAATATGGAATAAGGAAATCAAAAAATACTTAATATCAGGTATGCATTTATGATTTAAAAGATGCAGGAAATACTAATTTTCATTTTATCTTAATTTAGATTATTATTTCTGATACTGGAATATATTTATTGAAAAAAATGCATATTCCTGTAAAGATAATAATTAACTTAAATAAAGGGGTTTTAGCCAGTCAATGAATAAAGATACAGATGACAGGAAATCCAGCGGGGAGATACGCTCCTGCGGAATGACAGATGAAGGTATAAAAAGGGACCATAATGAGGACAATTATTTCCTTGATAAAGATTCAGGGATATTTATTGTCGCTGATGGCATTGGAGGGCATCAGGCAGGAGAAATGGCTTCAGGCCTGGCAATTTCAATCCTTTCACAGCATTTCAAAGAGCTTGGAAAAAGAATAGACAGCCTTTCTGAAAATGAAATTATCAGCAATATAAAGAATATTATATCCAGCCTAAACCGTGAAGTATTTAAGCAGAGCCTTAGAAAATCCGAATATAACGGAATGGGATGCACCCTGGTCTCTGCCCTTGCCAATAAAAACAGCATTTACATAGCCAATATAGGCGACAGCAGAGCATATCTTCTGAGGAAAAACCTTTTTAAGCAGGTTACTATTGACCATTCACTGGTAGGGAATCTTGTCCTGGCAGGCCAGATAACACCTGCACAAGCCAGGAAACATCCTATGAAGCATATTATCACAAGGCATATTGGTATGGAAGAGGATCAGATACCGGATGTATACAGATTACCTTTCAGGGACAGCGACAGGATTATTCTGTCCACGGACGGGCTGACTGATATGGTCAGTGATAAGGTTATAAGCAGCATGATCTCCAGGGATGATGATATAGAGAATATTTGCAGTTCTCTTGTAAAACTTGCAAATAAAAATGGCGGAGAGGACAATATAACGGTTATAATCATCCAGAGAGGCAGATTTGATGCTGAAATATATAAAAAGAAGCCAAAAATAAGGCTGAAATATAAAAGGATAAAGACAGAAAAATATTAGCCCCGGCTGCAATACCGGGGCTAATATTGTGCCGGGACTCTCAGACAGTCAGCATGGGCTTGATCTTATCAAGAAGCTTGGGTCCTATGCCTTTTACCATAAGAAGCTCATCGATAGCATTAAAAGGCCCATTCTGATTCCTGAATTCGATTATCCTCTCAGCAAGTGAAGGGCCTATCCCCTTGATCTCAGACAGCTGCTCTGAAGTGGCTGAATTGATATTGATTTTGCCTGAAGCTGCTAATACCGGTGTAAGCATGAGAATTGCTGCTATTGCCAGCATTGCTGTTAGTGTGTTTAGTCTTTTCTGTACCATTTTTTGTTCCTCCTTTTTATTTGGTTGCAGATTAGTACTGCAAATATTGTGCCAAACAAAGGAATCTGGATTTTCCGCATTCTATGCAGGGGCCTGAAATGGTAAACAGTGTAAACAGTTTACACTTTACAGTAAAAGTGATGATTGGAAATTAAATCTGCAATATATGATCAATAAGCTTTTTACAGCCGAATCTCCATACGTCAGTTGCTGGAAGCCCAAAGCTGTCCTCTGTCTTTTTTATATAGCTGCAGAGCTCTTTATCGGACATACTCTCACCAATAATGGAAAATCCGACAACTTTGCCGCCTGAAACAGGGCATGCAATCTCTTCAGTAAGCTTTACAATATCCCTTAACGGAGGTATTTTTGAACCGGGGAAATCGTGATGTTCCTGTCTTTTGGGATTATGGCACATAATTATTTTTTTTGCATTGCTTCCATGCAGTATTGCAAGGGTTACCCCGCTGTAGGCAGGATGATGAAGGGAACCCTGACCCTCAACTATGATGATATCTCTCTTTTTTTTAATATTGTTTATCATGCCTTCAAGGACCCCTGCCATGAAATCTCCGGGCATCCTGTCTATTACTGCCCATTCATCCGGCGAACAAAGCATTCCTGTCTGTCCTGTAGCAATAAAGCCGACATTTATGCCTGAACTTCTCATGGAATTTCTCAGTTCTAAAGCTGTCACCATTTTCCCGCAGGAGCAGTCAGTCCCGCTTATCATCAATGTATTTGCATCTCTTCCGGAACCATCAAGGATACGGAATTTTGAAGGATCCGGCTTCCTGATATCTATTATCTTTGATCTGCAGACCGACATCAGCTCATCATCATCAGATAAAAACTGATGCAGCCCATTTATTATGTCCTTGCCATTATTAAGAGCCAGTTTTATCTCTTCCTTCCATTCATAGGGCAGTTTTCCCCCAATTGGCGAAACCCCTATTATCAGTGCATCATAATCAGAGCTTATCTGGCTCAAATGTGAGTAAACAGGTACATTCCTGCCAGAATGGAAAATGTGCTTTGCATTATCTACTTTAAGAGTTTTATCAAGGATCCCGACAATATCAAAGTCTGAATAAAGGTATATGCCCCTGGCTGTTTTTCCACCCTGTCTGGTAAAGAAATTATGGGCAAGTACCACAACTCTCATATCTTTTCCTCAATCTAAAGGCTCAGGAAACCATCCCGGAAAGTTACAAGATCATCGTGAACCTGGGTCTCAAGATCAATAAACCCATCGAGGTCAATATAATCTGCTCCGACGCCCAGGCTGAAATTGAGGCCGGCTGCTATAGAAAGTTTGGTCTCTATCATGCATCCGACCATGAATTTCTTATTTTTCTTTTTCAGGATATTTGCCATAATGACTGCTTCGTGTATCCCGCCGGTTTTTGCAAGCTTTATGTTAACCATATCAACATGGTCTATGACCCTTAGCAGATCAATACATGTTCTGACTGATTCATCGGCCATAACCGGTATTATAGTCTGCTTTCTGAGTTCGCCAAGCTCTTCATACAGATCATGCCTGACAGGCTGTTCAATAAACTGGATATTCAGTCCTTCCAGTTCCCGGAGGACATGGATTGCCTCTTTTAAGGTATATCCTCCATTTGCATCCAGCCTTACCGGTACATCAAAATTACTGCACAGTGCCTTTACCCTGTCTATATCTTCTTTTGGGGACAGTCCAATTTTTGCCTTTATAACCTTTGCTCCCATCTCAATAAGCGCTTCGGCATCCCTCAGGCAGTCTTTTCTGGTTCCAATGCTCACTGTAAGAGATGTCTCAAGTTGTTGAAGGCTTGCACCAAGCATCTCCCTCACTGTTATTCCTGTGACCTTTGTCAATATATCATATAATGCATTGTCCACAGCCTTTTTTGCACTGTAGTTATAAAGAATAGAATTATTGATAAGCCCGATCAACTTTGGTATAAGAAGAGGGTTTTCACCCAGCAGAAGCTCTTTAAATATTTCAATGGCACCAGTTATTGAACTGATGGTATCCCCGGTAATATGCGGTGATATTGGGGCTTCACCAAGGCCAGAAATGTTTTCATCAGTATCTATTTTTATTATTACACCCTTATAGGCTCTCTGGGTACCGTAGGATATCCTGAATGGCTTTTTCAGCGGTATATATATCTCTTCACATGTAATATCAGTAATTTTCATAATAATCCTCCATAGCAGATTGATAAAATCATTGATTAAAATCCTTAGCAATGTCAATTATATTTTTTATTTTGATTTATTTTCAAGCATTGATTAACATAACAGGGATATTTTTTAAGGAATGCCTTAAAGCAACGGTTTAGATTTTTACAGGGAGATTCAGGATATGAAATATGTGCTGGTTACAGGATCAAACAGAGGGATAGGCTTAGGAATTATAGGTTTTTTGATAAAAGCGGGTTATGGTGTAATTGCCCATTATCGCTCGGAATGTCAGAATATTGAAAGATTATATGCGGACTCAGATAATAATCATCTTAAATTTAAGGCAGATTTAAGGGATATAAAAGCCATAAAGGAAATGTTCGGCTTTATAAGGAAGAAAGGCATCGAGCTTTACGGCCTGGTAAATAATGCCGGGATTGTCAGGGATAAAATGATCCTGTGGATGAATGAGAATGACTGGGATGAGGTTATGGATGTCAATCTGAAGGGATCTTTCTTCTGCATAAAAAATGCATTGTCCCTTATGATCCCTAAAAAAAGAGGGAGAATAATAAACATAGTAAGCCCATCCGGAATTCTTGGCCGTGAAGGGCAGGCAAATTATTCAGCATCAAAAGGGGGGCTCATTGCATTGACAAAATCTGTTGCAAGGGAAGTTGGACAGCTCGGCATAACATCCAATGCGGTCTGTCCTGGTGTTATCAAGACAAGGATGTATGAGGACCTTAAAAAGGAAATAAAAGACCAGTTTATAGATACCATACCCCTTAAAAGGCCTGGAGAACCTGAAGAAGTTGCCGGGGTCGTAGAATACCTCCTGAGGGAAGAATCAGCCTATATATCCGGTTCTGTCATTAAGGTGGATGGTGGCTTAAGCATCTCATAAAGAGGAAGATTATGGCAAAAAAAAGAGTTGTAATAACAGGTTATGGGATTATCTGTGGAATAGGCTATAACAGCAGGGAGGTACTGGAGAATATCCTTTCGCTGAAATCCGGTATAAAGGATGTCAGTGTAATGGATACAACAGCATATAATGTTCATATTGCTTCAGAAGTATATGATCTCTACCGATATTCTTCAATTCCAGAGCATATGAATAGAAACCTGTCAAGGAATGATGTCCTGGGCCTTACAGCTGCTGATGAAGCACTGAGGATGGCAGGATTGCTTGATTGTGAATGCCTGAAGGATTCATGTATTGTCCTGGGGGCAGGTGCCAGCGGCATGCTTTCTGCAGAGATTTACAGAAGAGCCTATTTTAACGGCAGAAGGGCTTCACTTAAATATCTGGCTGCAACACCTACCAGTGTCACTACTGATACCATCGGCAATTATTTCGGTTTGTACGGACCAAGAACTACCATAGCAACTGCCTGCTCCAGCAGCAATTCAGCCATAGGCATAGCTGCAGACCACATAAGATATGAAGGCTATGATATATGCCTGACCGGTGGTGCAGAAGCTTTAAGCGAACTGACATTTGCAGGTTTCCACAACCTGAAAAACATGGATAAAGCCCCCTGCAGGCCATTCGATAAGAGCAGGAAAGGATTAAGCCTGGGTGAATGCGGGGCAGTCCTTATTCTGGAAGAGCTGGAACACGCAAAGAAACGAAATGCCCCTGTTTTTGCGGAGATGCTTGATTATGGATGTTCTTCAGATGCACACCATATGACTACTCCTCATCCAGGCGGTGAAGGGGCAAAACAATCAATGATGAAAGCCATAAAAGGATCCGGCCTGGACATTGAAGATATAGATTACATAAATGCTCATGGAACCGGGACCAAACTTAATGATATTTCGGAGTGCAAAGCTGTTTATGAGATATTTAATGAGAAAAATCCCGATGTTCCTATCAGTTCCAATAAGAGCTATATAGGGCACTGCCTGGGTGCAGCAGGGGCTATTGAAGCTGTTTTTACCATCCTTTCGATTAATAACAGCATTATTCCCCCTACTCTCAGATTAGATGAAATAGATGAGGCAATAAAGGGCAATATAATTGGAGGCACGATAAAAGAGAGAGATATGACTCATGTTTTATCCAATTCATTTGGTTTTGGCGGCAATAATACCTCTATTGTAATCAAAAGGTGGGAGGGTAATTGGTGAAAAGGATATTTATAACAGGGTATGGGTTCTTAAGCTGTCTTGGCGAAAATAAGGAGGAAATGCATAAAAACCTGAGCAGGGGCATATCAGCAGAAAGAAGGATTAAAAGGTTTGCACCGGAGAAGCTGGAACAGGATTCAGCTTTTGAGATTGTAGAAAATGTTGATTATATCAAGTATATACCTCCTTCCCTGTTCCGAAAAATGGATAACCCTCAGAAATATCTTATATATTCCACAAAGAAGGCTATTGAAGATGCAGGTTTAAGTGAAATCGAAGCAAAAGAGCCATCGATATTTGTAGGTACATCATTCGGGGGTACAGACTGGACAGAACGCTTTTTTGTGGATATTTTATCAAAAGGCCCCAAGTTTGCTAACCCTCAGTATTTTCCTCCATCCGTTCCAAACGCAGCAGCAGGCCAGCTGAGCATTATCCTTGGAAATACTCAGAAAAACCATACTTTCTGCCACAAGGAAGTATCTGGAGAGTTAGCCTTATACACAGCCATAAGAGATTTAGGATATAAAGGGTCTGAATCATGTTTTGTGGCCGGGTTTGAGGAACTGGGCCTATTCATAATGCTTGCTTTTGAAAAAATGGGAGTACTGCTGAAACCTGACTGTATGTACTGCCCTTTTATCTGCGACAGCGGCTTTTTAATGGGTGAAGGAAGCGCAACCGCTGTACTGGAATCATCAGAAAGAGCCTCAGGCAGGGGTGGATCGCCCATTGCTGAAATTTTATCTGTAAATATTTCATCTGCCCCTTGCAGAAGCTATGCATATCCCGATGATAATGACTTTTATATTAGGGTCATGGAAGATGCAGTTAAAAAAGCAGGTATTGACTATAAAGATATAAGCCTTATTATTTCATGTGCAAATTCCAGCCGGCTTGATAATTATGAGATAAATGCCCTTAGATATCTTAACAGGAAGAATCATACAGATATACCTGTTTTTGCGCCTAAGGGATATATCGGAGAATTTTATGGCTCCGGCATTATGAGGCTTGCAATTGCTCTTCTTTCATTGGAGAATAATACTATTTACCCTCATAGCTGGATTAAGAGTGATCCTAAGATCGGGATCGATGTTTTCAGGCCCAGGCCACTTAAAAAAAGACTGGATTATATTCTTGTTAACAGCTTTTCTAACGGTGGTGAAGGTATTTCATACATTATAAAGAGATATGACTGATAAGAAAAATATTAGGACTGTAAGGGTTGGTGATATTCTTATAGGTGGAGATGAACCGGTCAGGGTACAGACCATGACCACCATACCGACAAAGAATATAAAGGAAGTTCAGGAACAGATACAGGAGTGTGCGAAAGCTGGTGCTGAAATTATAAGGGTGAGTATTCTTGATGAAAAGGATGCGGAGGCTATCAGGGAGATAAAAAAGGGTATCAGCATCCCTGTTGTTGCAGATATACACTATAATTACAGGCTTGCCATTGCTGCTCTGAAAAATGGTGCTGATAAACTGCGGATAAATCCTGGAAACCTGGGAGGAAAGGAAAAGCTGCAGAGGGTATGTGAATATGCACAGAGTTTCAATAAGCCTATCAGAGTCGGAATCAATGCAGGATCGCTTGAGAAGGAATTTAATATACATGGGGGCGTGACGCCTGAAGCTATGGTTGAATCTGCCTGCAAGAATGTTAAGATCCTGGAAGAGATGGGGTTTTATGATATTGTAGTATCAATCAAGGCAAATGATGTAAAAAGGACAGTGGAAAGCAACAGGATATTCAGGAAAGATTTTGATTACCCTCTTCATATCGGCGTGACTGAAGCCGGGACAGAAAGAGCAGGAACGATCAAACATAGTATTGCATATCATGAGCTCCTGAGGGATGGCATCGGAGAGACGATCAGGGTTTCCCTGTCATGCGATCCGGTTACAGAAGTCATGGTAGGGTGGGATATCCTGAAGATCCTCGGGCTCAGGAAAAGGGGCATATGTCTGGTAAGTTGTCCTACCTGCGGCAGGAAGAACATTGATGTATTTAATATTGCAAAGCTTCTTGAGGATGAAATGAGAGATATTGCAGAAACTGTCAGGATTGCAGTGATGGGATGCCCTGTAAATGGCATAGACGAATCAAAATATGCGGATATAGGTGTATGCGGTATAGGGAAGGATAAAGCTGCGGTCTGGTATAAAGGGGAAAAAAAGTGCATTGTACCAGAGGCTGAAGTTACTGACATAGTAAAAAAATATGTTGATAGATACCTGAAAATTAAATAATATTATATGGATAATAAATAAAAGGGTGTAAAAGTGCTGCAAATTCTGATAGTAGATGATGATGAAGCTTTATTGAACCTTGTTCAGAACCTTTTTTCAGCGGAAGGATACGAGGTCAGCACACAAAAAAACGGAATCGATGCTATCAGATACCTGAGAAGCAATACCCCAGACCTTATAATTTCGGATCTGGATATGCCCAAGATAAATGGAAGACAGCTATGTAAAACTGTCAGGCAGATGGCTTCCACAAAGGACATTCCCTTTATTATCCTTTCAGCCCATAATTCCCCGCACGAAAGGATTGAGAGCTTCAAAGCCGGGGCTGATGATTATGTCCCAAAGCCTTTTAATACTGAAGAATTTGTTCTAAGGGTCAATGCACTTCTGAAAAGAGCCGGCAGGATCAAGCAGGATTAAAATTAATTTTTTTTCTTGTCAAATTATTCAAAGTATATTATCTTTATTTCTAAATAAGACAAAGTTTACTTAAAAAAGGAGGGGTCACTTCTTATATCCCTAAAAGGAGGGCTAGAAGTGACTTTTTTATTTAGTAAAAGGAATGAAGACAGGCTTGAAAGAATATGTTGTCAGGATTGAAGAATATCTAAAGGGTGTGCTTGGTAGCGATGTAGTCCTGTATTCTGTGGAAGAAGCTGGAAGCGCTGCTATGCCAAAGATAATAGTCACTCTGGATAAGAAGTCAGGTGTATCAGTTGAGGAGTGCATGAATGTGCACAGACTGATTATAAACCTGTTTAAGGAAGAGGAACCGTTGAACTATTTTGCCCTCGAGGTTACTTCATGCGGATTAACACGGGTTTTGAAGCATGACTGGGAAATAGAGAAGAATGCTGGCAAGCTTGCGAGGTTTACTTTAAGGAAGGAAATTGATGGAAATATAGCATTTGATGGTTATATAAAAGCTATCAAAGACTGCCTGGTAAGTATTGAAGATAAGGATGGCAGGATATTCTCCGTAGATTACGATAATATAAAGAAAATTCAGCTTGTTATGGAGGAAAGGACAAAGAGATGATTAAAAGCGAGCTTATAAGGGTAATAAACTATATTGAAAATGATAAAAATATCAAAAGAGAGATCCTTTTCGAAGCACTTGAGGATGCCTTATTAAAAGCTGCCTATAGAACATATGGAAAGGATAAGGATCTGATTGTTGAAATTGACAGGGAGGAAGGGGATATTCATCTTTACACAAGGAAAAAGGTTGTTGAGGAAAACCCTGATGAACAGATTGAAATATCCCTGGAGGAAGCTAAGGCCTATGATGATACTGTAAAGGCTGGCGAATATCTTAATATACCGATTGACAAGGAAAGATTCGGGAGAATTGCTGCCCAGATCGCCAAACAGGTTATTTACCAGAAGATTTCCGAAGCTGAAAAGGATAGTCTTTATGATATATATAAGGAAAAACTGAAAAGAAATGTAACCGGAACTCTTCATAGAATTGAAAATGACGCCTATATAGTTAAATTTGACCAGATTGAGGCAATCATGCTCAAAAGAGATACTGTTTATGGTGAAAATTTCAGAATAGGCGATATAGTCAAGGCAAATATTGTTGCAGTACGTCATGATAAAAAAGAGGTTGAAATATTTTTATCAAGAACAAACCCAGAATTTTTAGCCAGGCTGATAGAGCTGGAGGTTCCGGAGATTCAGGATGGAATAATAGAAATAATTAATACAGTTAGAGATGCTGGTAATAGGGCCAAAATAGCTGTTAAGAGCAATGATCCAAGGATTGACAGTGTAGGTGCCTGCGTTGGGATGAGAGGCGTAAGGATCCAGAGTGTGAAAAAAGAAGTAGGGGGAGAAAAAATAGATATTGTTCAGTATTCTGAAGATATAAAGGAATTTATTAAGAATGCCATATCCCCTGCTACAATAATCTCTATAAATGAAATAGAGCCTGATTCAGTATATGAGGTTGTTGTCGCGGATAAACAGCTCTCCCTGGCTATTGGAAAGGGCGGCAAAAATGTAAAGCTTGCTGCTAAGCTTGTAAAAAAGAGGATTGATATCATTTCTGAGAGTGATAAGAAAAAGAAGGAAATGAAACGGTTTTTCTCTGAAAAGAATGAAATAAAAGAGATTCAGAACATCAAGGGAATCAATGAAAAACTGGCAGCTTCCATGGTCAAGGCAGGGTATACCTATAATTCCCTTAGAAATGCAACTAAGGAAGATTTGATAAAGATCAGGGGAATCACTGACAGGATCGCAGAGAAAATTCTTGGCCATTTCAGCACAGAAGAGGAGAATTGATATGGGGAAAACAAGAATTTATGAACTTGCAAAAGTAATGAACATCAAAAGCACAGTCATTATCGATAAGCTTAAAGAATTAGGTTTTATAGCAAATAATCACATGGTGTCCTTAGATCCTCAGACCGTCAGCATGCTGAAAGAAGCCTTCGAACTTGAAAAAGCCGAACAGAAGAAGGAAAAGGAACCCGGGCCGGCTTCAAAAGAAAAGAGTACTGCAGAAAGAAAAGCAAAAGCTTCTGCAGAATATGCTCAAGCCGGGAAGAAATCCAAAAGAAAGAAGCGGAAAGGCAGAGGAGATGTCGAGCCTGCTGATGATGTCATGATTGAAGAAGAAGAGGAAAAAGCGGGTGAAGAAGGAGAGATCTATCTTGATGAAGCACTTACTGTTAAGGAGTTTGCAGAAATTATTAAGGAATCTCCTGCAGGAATACTGAAAGAGCTTATAAAAAAGGGTATCCCTGCAAATATAAACTATGTCCTGGATTTCGATATTGCCAAGAACATTGCAAGCGAATATGGATATGAAGCGTTCAGAAAGAGCGAGCAGGCTGAGTCAGCTGCATGCAGCGGAGAAGCACCAAAAGGCGCACTGCTGCCAAGGCCCCCGGTTGTTACTATAATGGGCCATGTCGATCATGGCAAAACATCGCTTTTGGATTTTATCAGGAAATCAAGTATTGTTCAGGGAGAAAAAGGCGGGATTACTCAGCATATAGGTGCTTATTATGTTCCTGTAGGTGATAAAAAGATTGCTTTTCTCGATACACCCGGCCATGAGGCGTTTACAAGCATGAGGGCAAGAGGAGCTCAGGCAACTGATATAGTTGTTCTGGTTGTTGCTGGCGATGAGGGCGTAAAGCCTCAGACCATTGAAGCCATAAATCATTCCAAAGCAGCTAATGTGCCAATAATTGTAGCTGTGAATAAAATGGACAAAGCAGGGGCCAATATTGACAGCGTAAAAAAAGAGCTTTCCAATTATGGTGTATTACCCGAAGAATGGGGAGGAGATAATATTTTTGTACCTGTAGTCGCAATTACAGGCGAGGGAATTGACGAACTGCTTGAAATGATACTGCTTCAGTCAGAAATGATGGAGCTTAAAGCAATTGCTGATGCCCCAGCAAAGGGTATCGTAGTTGAGAGCAAGATGGATCCGAAAAGAGGGCCTGTCGCCACAGTCCTGGTACAGGAAGGGACCCTTCATATAGGAGATCCTTTTGTGGCTGGTGTCAACTGCGGCAGGGTTAAAGCCATGACAGGAAGCAGGGGGGAAAGATATGACTGCGTAGGACCTTCAATACCTGTTGAGATACTGGGTTTTAGCGGAGTATGCCAGCCTGGTGATACATTTACTGTAGTTGAGAGCGAAAAGCTCTCAAAAAACATTGCTGACCAGAGATGTTCAAAGCTCAGGGAAGCCAGTTTCAAAAAGCCGGTGAGAATATCACTTGAAAGCCTTTTTGATGAGATCAATAAAGGCAAACTGAAGTATTTGAATATTGTTCTTAAATGTGATGTTCAGGGTTCTGTTCAGGCTATACAGGATTCTTTGAAGAAGCTTTCCACCGAGAAGGTTGAGATAAATATTATATCAACAGGAGTAGGGCCCATAACTGAAAATGATATAATTCTGGCCCAGGCATCAGATGCTGTTGTTGTCGGGTTCAATAACCGAATGGATATAAATGCAAGAAAAGCTGCAGAAAGGGAAGGCGTTTCCGTTCAGATATACAATATTATATATGAGCTCATAAATGAAGTCAGGGCGGCTATGTCAGGTCTGCTTGAACCAATAATTGAAAAGGTTTATCAGGGGACAACTGAGATAAGGAAGATTTATAAACTTCCCAAGATTGGAAAGATTGCAGGATGTTATGTGCTTGACGGCAAGATTACCCGTAATAGCCTTGTAAAGATACTCAGAGAAAATATACAGATTTATGAAGGCAGGCTTTCCTCACTGAAAAGGTTCAAGGATGATGCAAAAGAGGTAGTTCAGGGGTATGAATGCGGTCTTGCTATTGAGAGCTTTCAGGATATCAAGGAGGGTGATATTATCGAAAGCTATGATACTATCGAAAAGAAGCAGGAACTTTAGAATTACGGGAGAATATGATGTATGGGAATAAAAGGGCTTCCGAAAGGGTTCGCTCTTTATTATCTGAACTGCTGTTCACAAAGGTTATTAAAGATCCCAGGCTGGAAGGCCTCTTCTTTACAAAAGTTGATGTTTCGCCTGATAAATCTGTTGTAAAGGTTTATTACTCGATTACATCTAAATATGATGATACATACCAGGATACCATGATCCAGGCAGGCAGGGGACTTGAAAAAGCCAAGGGCTTCATCAGAAGCACATTGGGAAAAGCATTGAGATGGAGGGTCTCTCCCGAACTCATATTTATCTTTGATGATTCTCTGGACAAGATCGAGAAGATTGAAAAGATTTTGAAGGAAATCGCTGACAAGGATGCCAGATAGTCTGAATGGTATTCTCTTTGTCGACAAAGAGTCCGGATGCACTACCTTTGATATTATTCGGCAGGTAAAAAAGCAGATCAAGGGAAAAATCAAGGCAGGGCACACAGGAACGCTTGATCCTATAGCAACAGGGCTTGTTATTATACTGCTTGGCAAAGCCACAAAGATCTCTGATCTATTCCACTGTTTTCCAAAAACCTACAGGGCAGTCTTCCAGTTTGGCCTTGAAACTGATACTCATGATGTACAGGGTGAGATAAAAAAAAGGTATTCAGGGAGAATCTGCCTGTCAGCAGATGACCTGAAGGAGATGCTGAAAGGCTTCGAGGGAGTATACCAGACCAGACCTCCGGAGTACTCAGCAAAAAAAATAAAAGGGAAGCCTGCATATTACTATGCAAGGAAAAATATAAAAGTAGCGCTTGAGGAGACAAGAAACATGATATACAGATCCCAGGTCCTGAAAGTCAGCGGTTTTATTGCTGAACTTGAATTTGAAGTTTCAAAGGGGACTTATATCAGAAGCATTGCGAGGGATATTGGTGATATTAGCGGGTACGGCTGCATAATGAAAGAGCTCAGGCGGATATCCATAGGCGATTTTAATGTAACAGGCGCGTGCAATCAGGCTAATATCAAAGAGGGGGCTTTTATGGATCATATAAGGCATGTAAGCGAAGTCCTTTACCCGTGCTGTACAAGCCATGCAGACCTTAAAGAAGGAAGGCCCGGCAGTGCAGAAAGGATAGTATTGCCTGATAATCTGTCTTCTGCAGGCAGCGGTTTGCCTTGCTATGGGAGAGATAGCGAGTTTTTTATCATTGGAGATAAAGAAAGGGATGTATTGATGATTGTTCAGAAAGAACGCGATGACAGGATGAAGATCCTGTATAGAAATGAAGAAAGGTTTGGTGCAGTTTGATGTCAGTCATTCAGGCGATAATAATTGGCATAATTCAGGGCCTGACTGAATTTTTGCCGGTAAGCAGTTCAGGCCATATCGTCATTGCCCAGTATCTTTTTAATGTAAAAGAATCAGGTGTTGCATTTGAAGTATTTGTTCATTTCGGGTCCCTGTTTGCTGTATTTTATGTTTTTCACAAAGATATACTTGGCCTGACTGCCGGTCTTTTTTCCCTGCCTTCGAGATTAATGGGTAGTAAAGGAGGAGAAAAATCAAATATCTTTCAGCATCTTTTGCTGATGCTTATCTGCTCCACCATAACAACAGCTGTAATAGTAATTCCCTTTAAGGGGTTTTTCAAATCATTCTACAGCAGGCCTGTTCTTATTGGTCTTATGCTGATAGTCACAGGAATTATCCTGATGGTTGCTTCAAAATTAAAAATTGGATCAAAAAACATTGACAGGATAAGGGTATTTGACAGCATCCTGGTGGGAGCATGCCAGGGAATTGCAGTAATTCCAGGTATATCCAGAAGCGGTGCTACTGTTGCAGGCTCTCTTCTGAGGGGAATGGGGAAAGATACAGCATTCAGGTTTTCTTTTCTGCTATCAATACCTGCAATACTGGGTGCTGTTATACTGGAAATGAGGAATGTAATCTCTGCAGGGATAAATCCGGAACTGATTATTCCATATATTGCCGGAGCCCTTTCTGCAGCCCTGTCAGGTATTTTTGCGCTTAAACTTTTTCGGAAAATGCTCGAGAAAGATAAATTGATATTCTTTTCTGTTTATTGCATTTTAGCTGGTATTATTTCTTCACTCTATTTCCTTTTGTTATATAATGGGCATGATCAATACCTAGGATTAATTTTCATTTGATAGAGAGGGTAATGATATGAAAGAAGTAGAAACACCATGGGGAAGCTATGAAGTGTTATATGAGAATTCAAACTATAAGGTTAAAAGGATCAGGATAAAACCTGAAAAAAGGATAAGCCTTCAGTACCATGAACATCGAAATGAACACTGGTTTGTAGTGGAAGGGTCAGGTATCGCAACCATAGGAGAGGATGAGATTCTGGTAAAGAGGGGGGATTCGCTTGATATACCTAAAGAACAGAATCACCGTATTCATAATACAGACAGGGAATCTATTCTTACATTCATAGAAGTACAGACAGGCCTATACCTTGAAGAAGATGATATAGTGCGTCTTCATGATGATTTTAACCGCATAGGCAGGTGCTGATGTGAAGCCTCTGTTTTTTGTAATGGCCGGGGGAGCCGGAACAAGGTTCTGGCCGCTCAGCACCAAAGATATGCCGAAGCAATTCCTTCCAATATTCAATGGTAAAAGCCTCATGGAAATGACATTGGACAGAATAGAAGCGCATTTTAACAGGAATGATATATATGTCCTTACAAGAGAATCATATATTGAATATATAAAGAATAATTACCGAATCAGACCCGGAAATATCATAGGCGAGAAATATCCCAGAGACACTGCCGCCTCTGTTGCTATTGCAGTCTATTACAGCCTTAAGGCAGAAGAGGATCCTGTATGCGTTATAATGCCTTCTGATCATATTATTGAGAGTCCAGGGGATTTTTACAATGACCTGCGGACAATATTTAATCACCTGGATACCAAAGAAGCAGTATTTACAATAGGCATAAAGCCTTCATACCCTGCGACAGGCTATGGTTACCTTGAGCTTGCAGGCAAAGTATCCCGGGATCTGCTGTACCGGGTCAGCTCTTTCAGGGAGAAGCCCGATATTGCAAAGGCCAGGCTCTATATTGAAAGCGGCAATTATTTATGGAACAGCGGAATTTTTATATTCAGGGCAAAAACCATGGCTGAATACATCAGCCGGTTTTTGCCTTCACATGATGAATTGAGGTCAGTATTTGAAAGCGGCGATTCTTTGTCAGAACTGGGCAGGATCCTCTATGACCTGCCAAAGATAAGCATAGATTATGCAGTCATGGAGAAGCTGAGTAACATATATACTCTTCCGGCATCCTTTTCATGGAATGACATGGGAGGCTGGATATCACTTAAGGATTTTCTCAATTGTGATAAATCAGGCAACTATTTTAACCATAAACCTCATCTTCATAATTCATCAGGCAATATTGTATACAGCTCTGACAAAGGCCAGGAGATCGTGATGCTTGGCGTGAATGACCTGGTTGTCGTAAGGGCAGGCAATAGAACGCTTATAATAAATAAAGAACAGATGGAAGAATTGAAAAAGGTTACGGAAATATTTACATAAAGGAGCCTTTTGTGAAAAGAAAGATAAGGGTGGCAGTGATATTCGGGGGAAAATCCGCCGAACACAGAATATCCCTTTTATCATCCAGGAGCGTATTAGAGAATCTGGACAGGGGCAGATACGATATAACAAGGATAGGCATAGATATAAAGGGGCAATGGTTCATCCATGGAGAGGATTATCTTGAAAACCCTGATGATCCTGATTCAATAAGCCTGAAAGAGAACGTTCACAAAGCAGCTCTGGTTCCTGATATCAATAAGCTGCTGATCTATGACCTGCATGATAAGAAGCTTCTGGAGCCTGTTGATGTGGTTTTCCCGGTTCTTCACGGGCCGTATGGCGAGGATGGCACTGTTCAGGGATTGTTTAAGATGATGGGAGTGCCATTTGTTGGATGTGATGTCCTGGGTTCAGCAATATGCATGGATAAGGTCATTACAAAAAAACTCCTTCAGCATGCAGGAATCCCTACACCCTCTTTCCTATACTATACAAAAGAACAGGAAAGATTGATAAAATACGATGGCATAAGCGCGAAACTGGGCGTGCCTTTTTTCATAAAGCCTGCCAGCCTCGGGAGCTCTGTCGGCATAAGCAAGGTGAGTTCAGAGGCGAATTTCAGCAATGCATTGATAACAGCATTCAATTATGATGAGAAGATAATCATCGAGGAGGGGATATCCGGCAGGGAAATAGAATGTTCTGTCCTTGGGAACACCACCCTTATTGCATCAGTCCCCGGGGAAATAATTGCAAATGACGAATTCTACAGCTATAATGCCAAGTATATCGATCCTGATGGTGCTGTCCTTTCCTATCCAGCCTTACTTGATGTATCGGTTGCAGAGAGGATAAGGGAGCTTGCCATGGAAGCTTTTCAGGCACTCTGCTGCAAGGGTATGGCAAGGGTCGATTTCTTTTTAAGGGAAGACGGTACCTTATTTGTAAATGAATTGAATACAATCCCTGGTTTTACAAAAATAAGCATGTATCCAAAACTCATGGAGATTACAGGTATAGATTATCACAGGCTGCTTGACCGGCTCATTGATCTTGCAATCGATTGAACAGCTCAATATACTCCTCCATTGAAAGCTGGTGAGGGCGAAGATCAACTAATCCGCTGATATCCCCGCAAAAATGGTAAAATGGACACAGATTGGATTTTAGCTTTTTTCTCTTTTTAGAAAATGCTGTTTTAATGAAGGTGCAGAACCTTTCAATATCTCTTCTGGTGCTGAAGTACCTTTTTTTATGGGGGGTTAGAAGCAGAAGCTCAGAAAATACTTTTGGCCTTGGGAAAAATACTGAGGGAGGAAGTGTGAAAAGCTTTCTGATACTGCAGAAAAGACTGGTGAAAATGGAAATATATCCGTAATCCCTGTCGTTTGCATCAGCCCTGATCCTTTCTGCAACCTCCTTCTGGAACATCAGCAGATAATTTCCAAATGGTGGCTGAGCTGAAAGAAGATGCTGAAGGATTGAAGTTGAGGAGGAATAGGGAAGGTTGGAAAAAAGAAGGTCATTATCAGAGACTGAATAATCCTCCAGATGGATATCCCTGATATCAGAGTTAATAATCTCAGCTGATTTCAGTTTTTTTCTGAGATCATCTATAAGCCTTTCATCCTTTTCTATCAGCACCAGATCTATCCTGTCCTCAAAAAGCATTGCAATATCTCCCCTGCCAGGGCCTATTTCAAATATTCTGCCGGGATTTAAATCATTAATGATTCCTGCAATCTTTCTTATAATGTTTTTGTCTGTTAAAAAATTCTGCCCAAGAGCCTTTTTGAAATAAAATTTGTTTGGTTCCATAATCATAATTTAATATTATTTAAAAATATTTTACAAGTAATATACAAAATCGCTTGACACTAAGAGCCAATTATTTTAAAATAATTAAGATGATAGTCTCTTTTCACTGTATTATTACATTATTTTCCAAAAATAATTATAGTATAAGAACCTATTCCAATGCTAAATACCTTAGTTCCTAAAAATCTCTTATAGCAAAGATATTTTTCAATATTAGGACACATGACACCGA